>NZ_JACHNC010000001.1:9063273-10370198 GCF_014205215.1 Actinoplanes lobatus | reverse complement strand
TCGGTCGAGGGCCGCCCCAACTACGGGGTCGGCCCTCGACTGCGTTTATGGGCAGATCGCCTAGTAACTTTGTGTATCGAGAACAGCGTGTGTCGGAGCAAGGCCACCCGGGCCGAAGTAGCCCGCCGCCGTACTGGAAGGAATGATCCGTGAGTACAGGACCGCAGGACGGCGGCTCCAGCAACCGCGACGACGACCGCCGTTCCGGCAGTGGCCGCGACGGAGGTAACGACGGGCGCCGCGGTGACCGGGGCGGCTACCAGGGCGGCGGTGACCGCAGCGGTTCCCGTGGCGGCTACCAGGGTGGCGGCGACCGGGGCGGCTCGCGCGGCGGCTACCAGGGCGGTGGCTCCCGTGGTGGCGACCGTGACCGTGGTGGCTACCAGGGTGGGCGTCCGAGTGGCGACCGTCCGGGCTACCAGGGTGGCGGTGACCGCGGTGGGTTCCGTGGTGGGGACCGTGACCGTGGCGGCTACCAGGGTGGCGGCGACCGTGGCGGCTTCCGCCGGGACGACCGAGGCAGCGCCGGTGGCGACCGTGGCGTAGAGCGTGGCGGCTACCAGGGCGGCGGCTCCCGTGGCGGCGACCGTGACCGTGGTGGTTACCAGGGCGGTGGCGACCGTGGTGGGTTCCGTGGTGGGGACCGTGACCGTGGTGGTTACCAGGGTGGGCGTCCGAGTGGCGACCGTCCGGGCTACCAGGGTGGGCGTCCGAGTGGCGACCGTCCGGGCTACCAGGGTGGGCGTCCGAGTGGCGACCGTCCGGGCTACCAGGGTGGGCGTCCGAGTGGCGACCGTCCGGGCTACCAGGGTGGCGGCGACCGCGGTGGCTTCCGCCGGGACGACCGTGGCGGCGCCGGCGGTGACCGTGGTGGTTACCAGGGTGGCGGCGACCGCGGCGGGTTCCGTGGCGGCGACCGTGACCGTGGCGGCTACCAGGGTGGGCGTCCGAGCGGCGACCGTCCGGGCTACCAGGGCGGCGGCGACCGCGGTGGCTTCCGCCGGGACGACCGCGGCGGCGCCGGCGGTGACCGTGGTGGGCGTCCGAGTGGCGACCGGCCGGGTTACCAGGGTGGCGGTGACCGCGGTGGTTTCCGTGGTGGCGACCGGCCGGGTTACCAGGGTGGCGGTGACCGCGGTGGGTTCCGTGGTGGGGACCGTGACCGTGGTGGTTACCAGGGTGGGCGTCCGAGTGGCGACCGTCCGGGCTACCAGGGTGGCGGTGACCGCGGTGGGTTCCGTGGTGGGGACCGTGACCGTGGTGGTTACCAGGGTGGGCGTCCGAGTGGCGACCGTCCGGGCTACCAGGGTGGCGGTGACCGCGGTGGTTTCCGTGGTGGCGACCGTGACCGTGGTGGTTACCAGGGTGGGCGTCCGAGTGGCGACCGTCCGGGCTACCAGGGTGGCGGTGACCGCGGTGGGTTCCGTGGCGGCGACCGCGACCGTGGCGGCTACCAGGGTGGTGGCGACCGTGGTGGTTACCAGGGTGGCGGCGACCGCGGTGGTTTCCGTGGTGGGGACCGTGACCGGGGTGGTTACCAGGGTGGGCGTCCGAGCGGCGACCGGCCCGGCTACCAGGGTGGCGGTGACCGCGGTGGGTTCCGTGGTGGAGACCGTGACCGTGGCGGCTACCAGGGTGGCGGCGACCGTGACCGTGGCGGCTACCAGGGTGGCGGCGACCGTGGCGGCTTCCGCCGGGACGACCGGGACCGTGGTGGCTACCAGGCCGACGGCGGCCGGGGCACGGACGGCGAGACCGGTGGACAGCCGGCGTTCGTGGCGCCGGAGATCCCCGAGGACATCACCGCCAACGACCTCGACCAGGAGGTCCGTGCGGAGCTGCTGAGCCTGGCCCGGGACATCGCCGAGAAGGTCGCGCGGCACCTGGTGGCGGCCGGCCAGATCATCGACGAGGACTCCGAGGTGGCGCTGCTGCACGCGATCGCGGCGCGGCGGCTGGCCTCGCGGATTGCGGTGGTGCGGGAGGCGGTCGGGCTTGCGGCGTACGCGGCGGGTGACTGGACGACCGCGATCGCCGAGCTGCGGACCTACCACCGGATGACCGGGCGGCAGACGCACCTGGCCGAGCTGGCCGACTGCGAGCGGGCGCTGGGCCGTCCCGAGCGGGCCATCGACCTGTACCGCGGCGCGGACGCGGCGAACCTGGAGAAGGCGGGCGCCATCGAGCTGCTCATCGTCGCGGCGGGCGCCCGGGGCGACCTGGGTCAGCACGACGCGGCCGTGGCGATGCTCCAGGTCAAGGAGCTGACCGGGGACGACGACGCCGAGTGGGCGGCGCGTCTGCGGTACGCCTACGCCGACGCCCTGCTGGGGGCGGGCCGCCGGGACGAGGCGCGGGAGTGGTTCGCCCGGGCCGCCTCCATCGACGAGGAGCAGGTCACCGACGCGGCCGAGCGGCTGCTCGAGCTCGACGGCGTCACCATCGAGGGCGACGACGAGTTCGAGGACGAGGACGGCGAGGACCGTGAGCGGGCCGCCGCCGACACCCCCGACTCGGACCGCGCGGCTGACGAGGACGACGAGGACGACCTCGACGGTGACGACGACTTCGACGCCGACGAAGACGAAGACGACGAAGACGACGACTTCGAGGACGAGGACGAGGACGAGGACGAGGACGACGAGGACCGTGAGCGGGCCGCCGTCGACACCCCGGACTCGGACCGCGCGGCTGACGAGGACGAGGACGAGGACGCGCCGGTGGCCGTCGCGGAGACCGACGTGAACACCGACGGGCTTCGGGGCGAGCAGGACGAGAAGGCGCAGGCGGACGAGTACGTGGGACAGGCCGGCGAGGACAAGCCGCAGGCATGACGGATCACCTCGCCGGTGGCTACGACCTGGTCATCTTCGACCTGGACGGCGTCGTCTTCCTGATCGACAAGCCGATCCCGGGGGCCGCCGACGCGGTCGAGCGGCTGCGTGCCGGCTCGACGTCGATCGCGTACGCGACGAACAACGCGTCGCGGCGGGCCGCCGAGGTGGCGGCGCTGCTGACCGGCATGGGTGTGAGCGCGGAGCCGGCCGAGGTCCTCACCTCGGCCGGCGCCGCGGCGGCGCTGCTCGCCGACCGGTTGCCGGCCGGTGCGAAGGTGCTGGTGGTGGGTGCGGAGGCGCTTCGCGCCGAGGTCCGCGACGCGGGTCTCGAGCCGGTCGCCTCGGCCGAGGAGGAGCCGGTCGCGGTTCTTCAGGGGTACGGGCCCGAGGTCGGCTGGAAGATTCTGGCCGAGGCGGCGCTGGCGGTCCGGGCCGGCGCCGTCTGGTACGCCACCAACACCGACCGGACCCTGCCCAGTCCGCGTGGGCCGCTGCCGGGCAACGGCTCGCTGGTCGCGGTGCTGCGGACGGCGCTCGACCGGGATCCGGACGTGGTGGTCGGCAAGCCGCAGCCGGGCCTTTTCACGACGGCGGCGACGGTCGCCGGGGCACGGCGGCCGTTGTCGGTCGGCGATCGGCTGGACACCGACATCCAGGGTGCGGTCGGCGCGGGCATGGACAGTCTGCTGGTGCTGACCGGTGTCAGTGGTCCGGCGGACCTGCTGGCCGCGCCGGAGGACCGTCGCCCGACCTACGTGGCGGCGGATCTGTCCGGCCTGTTCCGCGGGGCCGAGGACGCGCTGGTCCCGGCGCCCGGCGACACGGCCGGCGGCTGGCGGGTCACCCGGGACGGTGGCGGCGTCACCCTGGACGGCTCCGGCGATCCGGTCGACGCCCTGCGCCTGCTGTGCGGTGTGACCTGGGACGGCGTGGCCCCGTCCGCGATCGAGCCGCGCTCCCCGGAGGCGCGCGAGGTACTGGCGGCCTGGGGCGTTCAGGCTCCTGGCTGACGTTCGAGCCGTTCTCCCCGGAGGCGCTGGCCCGCCGGCTGGGTGGGGAGTTCGGCCTCCCGGTCGGCGTTCGAGTCGCTGTCCGGAGGCGCGTGAGACCTGGCGGCCTGGGAGTTCGGACTCCCGGTCGGCACACGGGCTCGGTGAGTGATGTTGTGGGTTTGGTCGTGGGTCTCCCGGTAGGGAGGCCCACGATGTGCTTCTGGGGTTGGACGGGACCACCCGGTCAGCCCGGATGCGGGCGCTGCGGCCCTGCGTGGCAGATGGTCGCTGTCGGCAGGATCGGGTGCGCGTAGGCGTACCAAAATGTTTATGGGCGTATGCGGGTCAAGCCGGCCAGCAGGTGGGAAGCGTTGTGGGCGGCGTCGTCGGGATGAACGTCGGCCGAGCCCGTGCCGGGAGCCGGCGCCAAGCCGGGGCGGTGGGGCTGCGGCAGGGGCGCATCAGGGTCGATGTGCAGGAAACCGTCGACGACGGCGACCATCGGGGTGCTCATCCAGTCGAACGAAGGTACGGCCAGTTGCTCGGCGACCTCGTGGAGATCGGCGGGCCGGCGGCGTCGGGCATGTCGCATGATCGCTCCCCGGTTCGGGGGCCGGCCGGTCGCCGGCCGTTCCATTCCCTGAACTCCATCGTGGCACCGTCCGTGGCAAATCCCGAAGGCCTTCGGTCATTTGCCCCGAAGGGTCAAGAGGCCTGTTCCGTGGTCGATCAGGTTGGTGTGAGTTCGTTTACGTTGCCGCGTGGCGGCCATCTGTCCGAAGCGTCGTGGCAGGCCAGACACCGGATCGTGAGCCGGTTGCTCTGGTTGCACGCGCCGTTCTTCCTGGTGATCGGTGTGCTCGGACCGCGGCCGGTGTGGGAGGCCGTGCTGCTGGCCGCGGCCCCGGTCGCGTGGGCCGCGGCGACGCCGCTCTGGCGGTCGCGCAAGGCGCAGGCCTCGTATGTCAGCGTCGGGCTGATCGCGTGCACGTTCGTGGCGATCGAACTGACCGGCGGGCAGATGACCGCGCACATCCACCTGTACGCCGTACTGATCTTCGTGGCGCTCTACCAGCAGTGGGCGCCGCTGGTGTGGGCGATCGTGGTGGTTGTCGTGCATCACGGGGTGCTCGGCCTGATGGCGCCGGAGCGGGTGTTCGGAGAACACCACATGGAGGTCGCCACCGCCCTCACCATGGTCGTGGCGCACGCCGGGCTGCTCACCCTCGAGGTGGCCGGGATCCTCGTGTTCTGGCACTTCGCGGAGGAGGCGGAACGGGAGAACGAGGAGCTGGCCAAGGAGGCCGAGCAGGCGCGGCACGAGGTGGACCGGGCCGAGCGGGAGAGCCGGGAACGGGCGGCGGAGGAGTTGCACGAGCGGTCCGAGAGGGCGGCCGAGAATGCCCGCCGGATCGCCGCGGACGTGGCCGGCATCAGCGGCGAGGCGACCGCCGCGATCTCGGCGGTCGCCGCCGTGGACCGGGAGCTGGCGGCGCTGACCGCGGCGGTGCGCGACATCGCCGAACGGTCGGCGCAGGCCGCCGGCACGGCGTCGACCGGCAAGGAGGCGGCCGAGTCGGCGGGGCAGAAGGTCCGGCAGCTGGAGCGGTCGGTGGGGGAGATCGCCGACGTGAACGCGATCATCGCCTCGTTGGCCGAGCAGACCAACCTGCTCGCGCTGAACGCCACCATCGAGGCGGCCCGCGCCGGTGAACTGGGCAAGGGCTTCGCCGTGGTGGCCGGGGAGGTCAAGGACCTGGCCCGGGAGACGGCCACCTCGGTGGAACGGGTCAATCAGGTGATCACCGCGATCGTGGCGGAGACCGGGGACGTGGCGCACACCTTCGCGTCCACGGCCGGGGCCGTCGACGGCATCCACGAGCTCCAGCTGAACATCGCGTCCTCGGTGGAGGAGCAGGCCGCCGTGCTGGCCGAGGTGACCATCCAGCTGTCCACCGCCACGGCGGCCGCCGGCCAGGTCCTCACCGGGCTGGAGGCGCTCTCCACGACCGCCGAATACTGACCCGTTGAACCGCCGGCCGGCCGCGCCCGTATCCCTGGGCCCGGCCGGTCGACGTGTTTCAGAGGAGTTTGCGGAGCTTGAGCAGGTCGAACGGGTTCGCCCGGATGGACGAGATCACGCGCGTGAGCTCCAGCCTGCCGTCGACCAGGGCGATCAGGTCGTCGCTCGTGATCACCAGGGCGATCTTCGCCTTCGGGTCGTCGCCGTCGGTGATGTCGACCAGCCGCCCGCCGGTGATCCGGCCGTGGAACGCCGCGCCGAGATCGGTGAGCCGGCAGGCCAGGGTGCGGTCGAGATCCAGCTTCCCCTGGGCCTCGGCGTTGGCGGCGAGCCGGGCGGCGAGGTCGTTCAGTGCCTGCCGGCACTCCTCCACGGTGGCCATCAGCATCCTTTCCGGTGACACCAGCCTCACGACACCAGCACGGTACCCCAGTAGTTTTCCCGGAAGTGCCCGGTAGCGTGGCACCCGACGTGGCGAGAGGAGGCGGGACATGCCGGACGCATGGCGGGCATATCTGGACCTGGCACTCGGTTTGACGGAGGCTCCCCGGAAGAGGGCGCAACAGGTCGCCGGGGAGTTGCTCAACCGGGGCGGGGCCACCGCGGTGCAGGTTCAGGGCCTGGTGGAGGACCTGCTGACCGCGGGTGTCGCCAACCGGGAGGCGCTGACCAGCATCGTGCGGTACGAGGTGGACCGGGCGCTCGGGCGGGTGGGTCTGGCCACCGCCGAGGAGGTTTCCGAGCTCACCTCGCGGGTGCACGACCTGGAGCGGCAGCTGCGCGAGGCGCAGGCCCGGGCCAGCGCCGCCGAGTCGGTGGGCGGGACCCGGCTGGACAAGCCGGCGCCCACGCCCGCTCCCGCGCCCGTGAAGAAGGCGGTCGCGAAGAAGGCGGTCAAGGCCAAGCCGAACGCGATGCCGGCGGCGGCTACCGCGCCGGCCGCGGTGCCGGGGAACGCCGCGACGCCGGGCGAGGCCGCTCCGGTGCAGGCCGCGCCGGTCAAGGCCGCGCCGGTCAAGCGGGCGCCTCGCAAGACCGCGGCGAAGGCCGTGCCGGCCCAGCCCGCCGATGAGCGGGCTCCGGTGAAGAAGGCCGCGGCCAAGCGGGCGCCGGCCAGGAAGGCCGCGGCGGCCGAGGTGCCGCCCGCGCCGCGGAAGCGGGCGCCGGCCAAGAGGACCGCGGCGGCCGAGCCGCCGCCCGCGCCGCGTAAGCGCGCGCCGCGGAAGGCTCAGGTGCCGACCCAGTCGACCCCGGCGGCGGAGAACGTCGGCCGGACGGCGAGCCCGGAGGCATGAGGCTGTGACATATCCCAGTTCCGCACAGCCCGGTCCGCGTCCGGGACCGCCGCCGGGTGTTTCCCTCGCCGGTGGGACGGACGTCTCCCGGGGCGGTGGCGGGGAGGACACCGGGCATCCGGCGGTCGACGCGGTGCTCCGGTCGCTGGCCAACGCGGCACGGCTGGCGCCGGCCGAGCAGATCGCCGAGTACGAGGCCGCCCACCAGGTGCTTCAGGAGACCCTGGCCGGCATCGACCGCTGAGGCCGGGGCACGACCGGCGGCGAGTAGGTTGTGCAGGCTGTAACGAACCACCCGTACCTCGAAAAGGGATTTTGATGGCCCGCCGTGCGCGTCTCGACGCCGAGCTCGTCCGTCGTAAGCTCGCCCGCTCCCGGGAGCAGGCCGCCACGCTCGTCGCGGCCGGCCGTGTGCTGGTGCGCGGCACCACCGCGGCGAAGGTCGCCGCGATGGTCGACCCCGCCGATCCGATCGTGGTGACCGGCGAGGACCCGAAGGACGAGTACGTGTCGCGGGGCGGCCACAAACTCGCCGGGGCGCTGGCCGCGTTCGGTCCGCAGGGGCTGACCGTGACCGGCCGGCGCTGCCTGGACGCGGGCGCCTCGACCGGCGGGTTCACCGACGTGCTGCTGCGCGCCGGGGCCCGGCAGGTGGTGGCGGTCGACGTCGGGTACGGGCAGTTGGCCTGGCCGATCCGTACCGACGAGCGGGTGGTGGTGCAGGAGCGGACGAACGTGCGGTCGATCACCCCGGAGTCGATCGGCGGCCCGGTGGATCTGACCGTGGCGGATCTGTCGTTCATCTCGTTGCGGCTGGTGCTGCCGGCGCTGGCCGGGTGCACCGGGCCGGACGGCGATCTGGCGCTGATGGTGAAGCCCCAGTTCGAGGTGGGTAAGGAACGTGTCGGCTCGGGTGGGGTGGTGCGTGACTGGCGGCTGCGCGCCGAGGCGGTGCTGGACGTGGCGGCGGCCGCGTCCGGGCTGGGCCTCGGGGTGGCGGCCGTGACGGCTAGCCCGCTGCCGGGGCCGAGCGGCAATGTGGAGTTCTTCGTGTGGTTCCGGCGGGACGCCCCGCCCGCTGACCCAGCTCGGATCGAGGCCGTCGTCGAAGCCGGCCCGGTTGCCTTCGTGGAGGAGAAATGACGCGCTCGGCCCTGCTGGTGACGCACACCGGGCGCAGGCAGAGTACCCAGCACGCCCGGGCGGTGGCGCTGGACCTGATCGCGGCCGGGTTCGAGGTGCGGGTGATCGCCGACGAGGTCGCCGACCTGGAGCTGCCGGAGGGTGTGCAGCCGGTCGACGGCCCGGACGCGGCCGAGGGCGTGGAGATCGTGATGGCGCTCGGCGGGGACGGCACGTTCCTGCGGGCGGCGGAGCTGGCCCGCCCGTCGAAGACGCCGCTGCTCGGCATCAACCTGGGCAAGGTCGGCTTCCTGGCGGAGGCCGAGATCGACCACATCGACCAGGCGGTCGCCGACGTGGTGGCCGGGGACTACACGGTGGACGAGCGGCTCACCCTGGACGTCCGGGCGGAGTACGACGGACGGCTGATCGCCGAGTCGTGGGCGCTCAACGAGGTGACCGTGGAGAAGGGGCAGCGGGCGCAGATGCTCGAGCTGCTCGTGGACGTGGACGGGCGGCCGCTGTCCCGGTACGGCTGCGACGGTGTGGTGTGTGCCACCCCGACCGGGTCGACGGCGTACGCGTTCTCCGCCGGCGGGCCGGTGGTGTGGCCCGAGGTGGAGGCGCTGCTGCTGGTGCCGATCAGCGCGCACGCCCTGTTCAGTCGCCCGATCGTGACGGCGCCTACGTCGACGTTCGTGTTGACGGTGGACCCGTACACGTCGTTCGCGGTGCTGTGCTGTGACGGGCGCCGCACCTGGGACCTGCCGCCGGGATCGACGGTGACCGTGGAGCGCGGGCGGCTGCCGGTCCGCCTGGTCCGTCTCGCGCCGCGCCCGTTCACCGACACGCTGGTGGCGAAGTTCGGGCTTCCGGTGGTCGGCTGGCGGGGCAATCGACGCTGATCAGAAACCCCCGCGGTGGGCTTTTGTCGGTGGGTCCCGATACTGTTCGCCTGTGCTGGAGGAACTGCGCATCACCGGGCTCGGCGTCATCGACGACACGACGCTGCGCCTCTCGTCGGGAATGAACGTGATCACCGGTGAGACCGGCGCCGGTAAGACCATGGTGGTGACCGGTCTCGGACTGCTGTTCGGTGGCCGGGCCGACGCCGGCCGGGTCCGGGCCGACCCGGGGCGGGCCGTGGTCGAGGGCCGGCTCAAGCTCGGCGGGACTCTGGGCGACGCCGTGCGGACCCGGATCACCGACGCCGGTGGCGAGGCCGACGACGACGGCTCGGTCCTGTTGAGCCGCACGGTGACGGCGGAGGGCCGGTCCCGGGCGCACGTCGGCGGCCGGAGCATGCCGGTGTCGACGTTGAGCGAGCTGGGCGAGCAGATCTTGGCCGTGCACGGTCAGTCCGACCAGTTGCGCCTGCTGCGCCCGTCGGAGCAGCGGTCCGCACTGGACCGGTTCGCCGGCCCGGAGCACGAGAAGCTGCTGGAGTCGTATCGGGAGGCGTTCGGCCGCTGGCGTTCGGTGGTCGACGACCTGGCCGACCGGCGGCGCAACGCCCGGCAGCGCTCGCAGGAGGCGGACCTTCTCAAGCTGGGCCTCGACGAGATCACCCGGGTCGATCCGCAGCCCGGTGAGGACGAGGATCTGCGTAACGAGGTGCAGCGGCTGGAGCATGCCGAGGGGCTGCGGGTCGCGGCCACCCTGGCGGGGCAGGCGCTGGCCGGTGGGGTGGAGGTGGCCGACGACACCCCCGACGCCACCCAGCTGCTCGGGCTGGCCCGGCGCACCCTGGAGGGGCAGTCGCAGGTCGACCCGTCGCTCGCCGACCTGGCGGCGCGGATCGAGGAGGCGGCCACCCTGGTCGGTGACGTGTCGTCCGAGTTGTCCGCCTATCTGGGGACGCTCGATGCCGATCCGGCCCGGCTGGAGGCGATCTACGAGCGGCGGGCCGCGCTGCGGGGGCTGACCCGGAAGTACGCGGACGACATCGACGGTGTCATCGCCTGGGCGGAGCACGCGAAGACCAAGCTGGGTGAGCTGGACACCTCCGACGAGCTGCTGGAGGAGCTGGACCGGGAGCGCCAGCGGCTGGAGGCGTCGGTGGCCGAGCTGGCCGGGCGGCTGACCGCGGCCCGGCGGGAGGCGGCCGGCCGGTTCTCCGAGGCGGTCAGCGTCGAGCTGGCCGGGCTGGCGATGCCGCACGCCCGGGTCGAGGTGGCGGTGCTCACCCGGGCACCGTCGCGGGACGAGCCGGCCGTGACGGTCGACGGTGCGACGGTGGCCGCCGGGGCGGACGGCGCCGACGAGGTGGAGCTGCGGCTGCTGGCCCACCCGGGCGCGCCCGCGCTGCCGCTGCAGAAGGGCGCCTCCGGTGGTGAGCTGTCCCGGGTGATGCTGGCCATCGAGGTGGTGTTCGCCGGGGCGGGCGGTCCGCCCACCCTGGTGTTCGACGAGGTGGACTCGGGTGTCGGCGGCACGGCCGCGGTCGAGATCGGCAAGCGGTTGGCGCGGCTCGCGCGTACCCATCAGGTGTTGGTCGTGACGCACCTGCCGCAGGTCGCGGCATTCGCCGATCGTCATCTCGTGGTCGCGAAGGACACCGGTGGGGCGATCACCACGAGTGGTGTTCGGATCGTGGAAGAGACCGAACGGGCTAGGGAATTGTCCAGAATGCTGGCTGGTCTGCCCGATTCGGACCTGGGTATCGCCCATGCGGAGGAGTTGCTCTCCGTGGCGGCTCGGGAGAAGCGCGCCTAGAAAAGGTGAGCTGGAGCATGTCGCTGGGGAAGTGGGTGCGACGGCATGTCAGGATGGCCGGGATGCGACTTCCCATTCCCACCCTCCGCCGGACCAGGGGCGCTGAGCCCGGTCCGGTCTCCGGCGTGGCCCGGCTGGACCGGCGGACCAAGCGCCTGACCGGCCGTCTGCGGCCCGGTGAGATCGCCGTGATCGATCACGTCGACCTGGACCGGGTCGCGGCCGACTCGCTCGTCGCCTCCGGGGTGATGGCGGTGCTCAACGCCAAGCCGTCGATCTCCGGCCGTTATCCGAATCTCGGCCCCGAGGTGCTGATCCAGGGCGGCGTGATCCTCGTCGACGACCTGGGTGAGGACGTGTTCGCCGGCCTGCGTGAGGGCCGGGTGGTCAGCATCGAGGGCGGCGCCGTGCTGCTCGACGGCGAGCCGGTCGCCTCCGGTGTCCGGCAGGACGCGGAGACCGTGGCCAAGTCGATGGCCGAGGCCCGCGAGGGTCTGTCGGTGCAGCTCGAGGCGTTCGCCGCGAACACCATGGACTACCTCAAGCAGGAGCGGGACCTGCTGCTCGACGGCGTCGGCGTGCCGGACGTGCAGACCCGCATCGGCGGCCGGCATGTGCTGATCGTGGTCCGTGGCTACGACTACAAGGAGGACCTGGAGGTTCTCCGGCCGTACATCCGGGAGTACAAGCCGGTCCTGATCGGGGTCGACGGCGGCGCGGACGCGCTGGTGGAGAACGGCTACACCCCCGACATGATCATCGGGGACATGGACTCGGTCACCGACGACGTGCTGCGCTGCGGCGCCGAGGTGGTCGTCCACGCGTACCCGGACGGGCGCGCCCCGGGCCTGCAGCGGGTGCAGAATCTGGGTGTCGACGGCCTGACCTTCCCGGCCGCCGCCACCAGCGAGGACCTGGCGATGCTGCTCGCCGACGAGAAGGGGGCGTCCCTGATCGTGGCCGTCGGCACGCACGCGAACCTGGTCGAGTTCCTGGACAAGGGCCGCGGCGGCATGGCCTCCACCTTCCTCACCCGGCTCAAGGTCGGCGGCAAGCTGGTCGACGCGAAGGGCGTGAGCCGGCTCTACCGGCAGAGCGTCTCCGGGTCGGCGGTGCTGCTGCTGGTGCTGTCCGCGCTCGCCGCGATGGCCTCGGCCGTGGCGGTCTCCACCGTGGGGAAGGCGTATCTCACCGTCGTGTCCGAGTGGTGGGACAATTTCGTCTTCCAGCTGGGCAATCTTTTCTGAGGGCGTCGTGATCAACTTCCGGTACCACGTGGTGTCGCTCACCGCGGTGTTCCTCGCGCTGGCGATCGGCCTGGTGGTCGGCACCGCGGCCCTCAACGGCCCGGTCTCCGAGAACCTGCGGGACAACCTGGCCCAGCTCAACAAGGACAACAACGTCCGTCGTGAGCAGGTCAACAAGCTCAACGAAGAGGTCAACCGCAACCAGGACTTCGCCAAGCAGATCGCGCCCATGCTGCTGGACGGCCAGTTGGCCGGCCGCAAGGTCGCGGTGGTGGCGCTGCCCGGCGCGGACGACCCGGCCGACGGCGTCGCCGAGATGCTGACCGTGGCCGGCGCCACGATCACCGCCCGGCTCCAGGTCGAGGACAAGTTCCTCGACTCGAACTTCGCCACCGAGCTGCTCCAGCTGGCCGACCAGTCGTCGCAGCCGAGCATCTCGGCGGCCGGCCTGCCGCAGAACAGCGACGGTGTCGAGACCGCCGCCGCGCTGCTCGCGCTCGCCCTCCAGCAGGGCAGCGGCCCGTCACAGCCCACTCCCGGTGACGTGACCGCGGTGCTGGCGGCCTTCGCGCAGCCCGGCTACCTCACCGCCGAGGACGGCGCGACCGGCGGCGCCGAGACGATCGTGCTCGTCGCCGGGGCGCCGGCCACCGACAAGGAAGCCGACAAGAAGAGCAAGGCCACGGTCACGGTGGCCTCCCAGTTCCACCGGAACCGGCCGCTCGTGGTCGCCGGGGACAGCGCCGGCGAGGGAAACCTGGTCTCCGCCATCCGCAGCGACCCGACCCTCGTCCAGGACATCTCCACCGTGGACAACGTGATCACCGTGCAGGGGCAGGTCGCGACCGCGCTGGTCACGGCCGAGCGGCTGGTGCAGAACAAGGTCGGTCAGTACGGCCTGGGCGCGGGCGCCACGTCCATCGTGCCGTCGGCCGCGCCGTAGCCGCGCCCGTCTAGACTCTGCGGCCATGGCGTACCTCCGCTCCTTCGGCATCGGCTCCTCGGTCGCGCGGGCCGTGCTCGGCTGGGTGCGGCACGACCCGAAAGCGGGCGGGCTGCGCCGGACCAACTTCCACGGGCGGACCGTGACGCTCGCCGGTGGCCCGGCCCTCGCGGTCGGCGCCACGGTCGGCGCGGCCTCCGGGGCCCCGACCGGGCGGCTCGCCGCGGCGGCGGTCGCGGCCGGGGCGGTCAGCGGGGCGGTCGGTTTCTACGACGACATCGTCGGCAACCGGCCGGAGCAGAAGGCGGCCAAGGGCTTCGCCGGGCATCTCGGCGCGCTGCGGGAGGGGCGGGTCACGAGTGGGCTCGTCAAGATCGCGGGGGTGGGTGCGGCCGGGCTCGCCGCGTCCGCGCTGATCGGCAGCGGCCGGTCCACGCGGTCCGGGCGGGGCTTCGACGTGCTGCTCGGCGCCGGGGTGATCGCCGGGGCGGCCAATCTGCTCAACCTGCTCGACCTGCGGCCTGGGCGGGCGATCAAGGCCGGGCTGATCGCCGGGGCGCCGCTCGCGGTCGGGCGCAACGCGTCGATGACCGCCGGCACCCTCGGCGCGGCGACGGCGCTGCTGCCCGCCGACCTGGGCGAGGAGATCATGCTCGGTGACGCCGGGGCGAACGCGCTGGGCGCGCTGCTCGGGGTGGCGCTGGTCGCCCGCAGCGGGACGGCCGGACGGGTCGCCGCGCTGGCCGCGCTGGCGGGGCTGACCGCGGCCAGCGAGAAGGTCAGCTTCACCAAGGTCATCCAGGACACGCCGTGGCTGCGGGCCGTCGACGAACTCGGCCGCCGGCCACCGGCGTGACCAAGCCTTCCGAAACGGGCGCGGCTCCAGCGCGGGTCTCCACACACCTTCGGGGTACGGGCGCCAGGCTCGCCGGCGCGGCCGCGCTGATCTCGGTGCTCACGATCCTGGCGCGGCTCGCCGGGTTCGGGCGGACCGCGGTGTTCTTCTACACCGTCGGCGACGACAGCCTGGCCGACGTCTACCTCGCCACCAACCTGGTGCCGAACATCGTCTTCGAACTCGCGGCGGGCGGTGCGCTGGCCAGCCTCGTGGTGCCGCTGCTCGCCGGCGCGGTCGCCGCCGGGGATCGCCGACGGGTCGACCGGGTCGTGTCGGCGCTGCTCACGTGGGTGATCGTGCTCACCGTACCCCTGGCGGTCCTGGTCTTTCTGATCTCCGGGCCGATCACCGGGCTCTTCGACATCGCACCGGAGCACCACGAGGTCGCCGCCCGGATGCTGCGGGTCTTCGCGCCGCAGCTGCCGCTCTACGGCATCGGGATCGTGCTGACCGGGGTGTTGCAGGCGCATCACCGGTTCGCCTGGCCGGTGATCGCGCCGCTGCTGTCCAGCGTGGTGGTGATGACCGCCTATCTCACCTATGCCGGGATCGACGGCGTCGGATCCGACTTCGCCGGGCTGAGCCGGGCCGGGGAGCTCACCCTGTCGGTGGGCACCACCCTCGGGGTGGTGGCGCTCAGTCTCTGCCTGCTGATCCCGGTGTCGCGGCTGCGGCTGCGGTTGCGGCCGTCGTTGCGGTTCCCGGGCGGCGAGGGCCGTCAGGCGGTCCGGCTCGGCTGGGCCGGCGCGGTCACGGTCGGGGCGCAGCAGGTGGTGGCCGCGCTGATCGTGGTGTTCGCGGCCCGGCAGATGGCGCCCTACAGCGGTGCGCAGACGCTGTTCCTGCTGCCGTGGGCGGTGCTCGCGGTGCCGCTGGCCACCGCGGTCTATCCGCGGCTGTCGGCGGCGGCCTCCGAGGGCGACGAGACGGGGTACGCGGCCTCGCTGTCCGCGACCGCGCGTTCGGTGGTGCTGCTCGCCGGGTTCGGCACGGCCGCGCTGGCCGGGCTGGCGATCCCGATGACGCGGCTCATGGAGGTTCCGGACGCGGTGCCCGGTGTGGTCGGGTTCGCGCCCGGGCTGCTCGGTTACGCCCTGTTCGCGCTGCTCTCCCGGGCTCTGTACGCCCGTGGCGCGACCGTGGCCGCCGCGGTCGCCTCGGCGGTGGGCTGGCTCACCGCGGGCGCCGCCGTGATCGTCGCCACAGCGGTCGCCGACGGTCCGCGGGAGGTGTACGGTCTCGGGCTGGCCAATGCCGTCGGCATGTCGGTCACCGGGTTGTTGCTGGTCCTGGCGGTGCGGCGGCACGCCGGCCGGGCCGCGCTCGCCGGTCTGGGCCGGGCCGGTGCGGCCGCGGTCGTCGCGGCCGCCGTGGCCGGGCTCGCCGGGTGGGGTGTGGTGCGGGCGCTGGAGGCGACGGTGTGGCCCACCCCGGGCGTGTTCGGCAGCATTGTTGCGGGCATGCTGGGCGGGGCGGTCGTCGCGGGCGTCTTCGCCGCGCTGGCCTTCGTGCTGGACCGGCGGGACATCGGCCCGCTGGTGAGCACACTTGGGCGGCGGCTTCGCCGATAGGCGACGTGTCCACGCCACCCACCGCCGACGCCGTGTGTGCCGTGCAAGGACCAGCGATCGTGCCTGCGGTCGCCGGACGAGAGGGGTAGTCGAGGTCGTGAGCAGCGACGAGGGTTGGCGCGGCTCGGTCGTGCTGGTGGTCGCGTCGAGTACCGGCGGGATCGGTCAGCACGTCGCCTCACTCGCCCGTGGGCTGGTCGCCGGAGGGTGCCGGGTGCTGGTGTGCGGGCCGGCCGCGGTGGATCAGCACTTCGGGTTCACGGCCGGCGGCATCGAGTACTCGGTCGTGGAGATCCCGGCCGACCCCGGACCGCAGGACTCCGGCGCGATCCGGCAGCTGCGACGGGCGATCGCCGGGCGGGACGCCGAGGTGATCCACGCGCACGGGCTGCGGGCGGCCTTCGTGGCCTCGGTCGCGCGCACCGGCGTACCCCTCGTGGTGACCTGGCACAACGCCGTGCTCGCGCGTGGTCTCAGAGGCCAGGCCGGCGCGCTGCTGGAACGGATCGTGGCACGCAACGCCGCGCTGACGCTGGGCGCGTCGGAGGATCTGGTGGAGCGGGCCGTCGCGCTCGGCGCGCGCAACGCGCGGCTCGGCCCGGTCGCGACACCGCAGCTCGCGCCGCCGAAGCGGACCCGGACGGCGGTGCGCGCCGAGTTCCGGCTGCGGGGCGAGACGCCGTTCATCCTGTCGGTCGGCCGCCTGCACCCGCAGAAGCACTACGACCTGCTGGTCGACGCCGCCGCCCGGTGGCGGGAGCTGGAACACCCGCCGGTGGTGGCGATCGCCGGGTCCGGGCCCAGCTACATGCCGCTGGCGCAGCGGGCGTCCCGGCTGCACGCCCCGGTCCACCTGCTCGGGCACCGCACCGACGTGCCCGACCTGCTGGCCGGCGCGGACCTCGCGGTGATCACCAGTGACTGGGAGGCACGGCAGCTGTTCGCGCAGGAGGCGCTGCACGCCGGGGTGCCGCTGGTCACCACGGCGGTCGGCGGGCTGCCCGGCCTGGTCGGCGACGCGGCGGTGCAGATCCCGCCGGGTGACCTGGACGCGCTCGACGAGGCGGTCCGGCGGCTGCTGGCCGACCCCGGGCTGCGCGCCGACTACGCGGCCCGTGGCCCGCTGAGGGCGGCCACCTGGCCGGGCGAGGCGGACGTGGTCGCCGACGTGCGCTCGGCCTACGCGGACGTCGCGGCGGTCCGGCGGTGATCGGCCCACGCAGGCTCGACCGGGTGCGGCGGGTCCGCCCACCGGGCACCCCGCGCGGGCCGATGGCCGCCGCCTGGGTGCCGTTCGTGCTGATCGCCGTGGTGGTCGCGGCGGCCGTCGCCGGGCTGTCGGTCCGGCCGGCCGAACCGGCACGGCACGGCGACGCCGACTACGTGATCGTGGCGGCCGCCGCCGGGCTGCGCTGGGAGGACCTGGACCCGCAGCGCACCCCGGCACTGTGGCAGGAGGCGACCGACGGTTCGGTGGGCTGGCTGTCGGTCCGCTCCGCGCACGAGGTGACCTGCCCGGCGGACGGCTGGCTGACCCTGGGCGCGGGCAACTACGCGGCCTGGGACACGCGGGCGGTGCCCGGCCGGTGCCCGGCGGCCGAACCCCGGCTCACCCAGCCGGACGGGATCGGCGCCAACGTCACCGACCAGCCGAACGTGGTCCGCAGCAACCAGAACCGGCTTCCGTACGGGACCACGCCGGGCGCCCTGGCCGAATCGGTGCGCTGCTCGGTGGCGGTCGGGCCGGGAGCCGCCATCGCCGCGGCCCGCCCGTTCGGCCGCGTCGACCGGTACGTGCCCGAGCTGCCCGAGGACCCGGCGAAACTGCTCGGCGACTGTGTGCTGAACGTCGTCGACCTCGGCACGATCACCGGCGAGGGCGCCGAGCGGGAGGCCGCCGTCGCGGCCGCCGACCGGACCCTGGCCCGGGTCCTGGCGGCCCGCCCGCCGCGCTCGCTGATGCTGATCGCCGGCCTGGCCGACACCGAGAGCACCTCGCGCCTGCACGTGGCGATCGCGGAGGGCCCCGGCTGGGAGGGCGGCTGGCTCACCTCGGCCGGCACCGGCCGGGAGGGCTACCTGCAACTGGTCGACCTGGCCCCGACCGTGCTGTCGGCGCTGGGCCGGCCGGCCCCGGAGAAGCTGTTCGCCGGGTACGCGGCGACCGTCCTGCCGGGCCGCCCCGACGACCCGGGCAAGGCGATGCAGGGCGACCGGGACGCCGACCGGCGGGCCATCGCCCAGCGCGGTGTCGCTGAGATCTTCTTCACCGTGCTGGCGATCGTGCAGCTGCTGCTGTTCGCCGCCGTCGTCCCGGTGCTGATCCGGGCCCGGCGGCACGCCGGGCCGCTCGGGCCGCCGCTGCCGCCGCGCCGTCTCGTCGTCCTGGCCGAGCTGGCGCTGATCGCGGCCGGGCTGGCCATTCCGGCGGCGCTGCTGGCCGACGTGGTGCCGTGGTGGGGCAGCGAGCACCCGGCGTGGATGTTCGGGGCGGCGACGGCCGTGCTGATGGCCGTGGGGACGCTGCTGATCCGGCTGGCGCCGCGGTACGAGCGGACCCTGTGGCCGATGGCCGCGGTGGCCACGGTCAGCGTGCTGGTGGTGGCGGTGGACCTGCTCACCGGGGCGCGGTTGCAGCTCAACGGGGTGGCCGGGTACTCGGCGATCCACGGGATCCGGTACGCCGGGCTGGGCAGTGTCGGCCTGGGCGTGTTCGTGGCCGGTCTGCTGCTGCTGGCCGGGTCGCTGGCGCAGTGGGTGAGCCGGCGGTGGCGGCCGCTGGTCGTGGTCACCTTCGGCGGGCTGGGTGTGGTCATGGTGGGCAGCCCGTACCTGGGCGCCGACCCGGTCGGTGCGATCGCGGTGACGGCCGGGGTGTGTGTGGCCGCGGCGATCAGCACCGGCGGCTGGCTGACCTTCCCCCGGTTCGCCTGGGCGGCGATGACCGGCATCGCGGTGACCATCACGTTCGCGGTGCTGGACCTGAGCCGGGCGCCGCTGGAACAGGGCACGCTCGGCCGGTTCCTGACCGCGCTCGGCGACGGCACGGCCGGCCCGGCCATGCAGCGGGCCGCCGCGGCCAACGGGCTGGCGCTGCTGGACAGCCCGCTGAGCCTGCTGGCGCTGCTCGGGGCGGCGATGCTGGTGTTCTGCCAGTTCTCGCCGTGGGGTGGCCTGAACCGGGTCTACGGCCTGCATCCGGCGGTCCGGGCCGGGATGGCCGGAACCGTGGTGGCCACCCTGATCGCCGGGGTGCTGGGCGGCACAGCGCTGGGTGCGGCCGGTGCGGCGGCGGCCGCCGCGGTGCCGGTGGCGGTTCTCACGGCGCTGCGGGTGCTGCTGCACGCCGCCGACCGGACCCCACCGCCGGGTGAGACCGACGGTCCGGGCGGTCCGTTGCTCCGCAAATCGGACGATGACCCGGTTCGGGTGCCGTAACGGCGGCTTCTTCGCCACGGGGAGGCGCATCTTAGCCGCCTCCCCGCTGGGCGCCGCGCGCGGCGGGTCGTGAACAAGCCTCACTGACACGCACGCCGACCAGCCCGAACATGGCGGCCCCGGCAAACAGTGTTACGGTGAACTCCCGTGGATGGGGCCAGGCCCCGGCCGCAAGAACCGGAACATCGGCGACCACGGGAGCGGGCGTTGGCCTCTACAGTGCGCGACACGCGGCACATCTTCGTCACCGGGGGCGTCGCCTCCTCGCTGGGCAAGGGCCTCACCGCCTCCAGCCTCGGCAATCTGCTCACCGCCCGCGGTCTCCGCGTCGTGATGCAGAAGCTGGATCCGTACCTCAATGTCGACCCTGGGACGATGAACCCGTTCCAGCACGGTGAGGTGTTCGTCACCGAGGACGGCGCGGAGACCGACCTCGACGTCGGCCACTACGAGCGCTTCCTCGACCGGGACCTCTCCGGCAAAGCGAACGTGACCACCGGCCAGGTGTACTCGGCGGTCATCGCCCGGGAGCGGCGCGGCGAGTACCTGGGCGACACCGTGCAGGTCATCCCGCACATCACGAACGAGATCAAGAGCCGGATCTTCGCGATGGCCGACCCGGACGAGGACGGCAACGTCCCGGACGTGGTGATCACCGAGGTCGGCGGCACGGTCGGCGACATGGAGTCGCTGCCGTTCCTCGAGGCGATCCGCCAGGTCCGGCACGAGGTCGGCCGGGACCACGTCTTCTACCTGCACGTGTCGCTGGTGCCGTACCTGGCCCCGTCCGGCGAGCTGAAGACCAAGCCGACGCAGCACTCGGTGGCGGCGCTGCGCAACATCGGTATCCAGCCGGACGCGCTGATCTGCCGCAGCGACCGGGAGATCCCGGAGAAGATGAAGCACAAGCTGGCGCTCTACTGCGACGTGGACGCCGAAGCGGTCATCGCCTGCCCGGACGCGCCGAGCATCTACGACATCCCGAAGGTGCTGCACGACGAGGGGCTGGACGCGTACGTCGTACGCCGTCTGGGTCTGTCTTTCCGGGACGTCAACTGGAAGACCTGGAACGACCTGCTGGTGCGGGTCCACCACCCGAAGCGGACCATCACCGTCGCGCTGGTCGGCAAGTACGTGGACCTGCCGGACGCGTACCTGTCGGTGAGCGAGGCGATCCGGGCGGCCGGCTTCGGCAACAGCGTCAAGATCTCGATCCGCTGGGTGCCGAGCGACGACTGCCAGACGCCGGCCGGCGCGGCCGCCGCCCTGAAGGGCGTCGACGGCATCGTCATTCCGGGCGGGTTCGGCGTCCGCGGCATCGAGGGCAAGGTCAACACCTCCCGGTACGCGCGTGAGAACCGGATCCCGATCCTCGGCCTGTGCCTCGGTCTCCAGTGCATGACCATCGACGCGGCCCGCAACCTGGCCGGGCTCGCCGGCGCCAACTCGGTCGAGTTCGACGAGGAGGCCCAGTACCCGGTCATCTCGACGATGGCCGACCAGCAGGACATCGTCGCCGGCAAGGGCGACATGGGCGGCACCATGCGGCTGGGCGCCTACCCGGCGAAGCTCAAGGACGGCTCCATCGTGGCCGAGGTGTACGGCGCGACGGAGATCTCCGAGCGGCACCGGCACCGCTACGAGGTGAACAACGACTTCCGGGACAAGCTCTCGCAGTCCGGGCTGGTCTTCTCCGGCACGTCGCCGGACGGCCGGCTGGTCGAGTTCATCGAGCTGGACCGGGAGGTGCACCCGTACTTCGTGGCGACCCAGGCGCACCCGGAGCTGAAGAGCCGCCCGACCCGGCCGCACCCGCTCTTCGACGGGCTGGTCAAGGCGGCGATCGTCTACGCCTCCGCCGACGAGCTGCCGGTCGAGGCCTCCTGACATGGCCTTCGCACACGAGAGGCTGTCCCGGGAGGAGCGGTACCACGGTGCGATCTTCTCGGTCTACACCGACGAGGTCACCATGTCCGACGGCGGCACCGCGGCCCGCGACGTGGTGGAGAACCGTGGCGCCGTCGTCGTGGTCGCCCTCGACGAGCAGGACCGGGTGGTGCTGATCCGTCAGTACCGGCATCCGGTCGGGCAGCACCTGTGGGAGCTGCCGGCCGGGCTGCGCGACGTGGTCGGCGAGGACGAGGCGCTCACCGCCGGCCGCGAGCTGGCCGAGGAGGCCGACCTGACGGCCGGGCGGATCGAGCCGCTGATCGACCTGCACACCTCGCCCGGTTTCGCCGACGAGTTCGTCCGGGTCTTCCTGGCCCGCGACCTGTCGCCGGTGCCCGAGGCGGACCGGCACGTGCGGACCGCCGAGGAGGCCGACCTCCAGGTGCGCCGGGTCGACCTGGACGAGTGCGTCGCTATGGTCTTCCGCGGCGAGATCACCAACGCCGCGGCGGTCTGCGGCCTGCTGGCCGCCGCCCGGGCCCGCGACTCCGGCTGGGCCCTGCTGGGTTCCTGAGTCCTACCGTGGCGCTCATCGGGGCAGTTCCGCCTCGATGAGCGCCGCGGCGTATCCGGCGCCACCGGACGTGTGCAGTTCCCGGCTGATCCGGGTGCTCGTCGCGCGTACGCCGGGATCGTCGATCAGGGTGAGGAACGCGGAGCGCAACTGATCCGCGGTGATCCCGGCGGTGTCGATCCGCCGGGCGACGCCCAGCTCGACCAGTCGGTCGGCGTTGCCGAACTGGTCGGCGGCCTGCGGTGCGACGAGCATCGGGGTGCCGCAGAAGAGGCCCTCGACGCTGCCGCCCATGCCGCCGTGGGTGAGGAACGCGTCCGCCCGGCGCAGGATCTCCAGTTGCGGCACCCACGGGTGGACCTCGATGTTCGCGGGGATGTCGCCGAGTTCGGACTCCTCGACCTTCGAGCCGATCTGGAGCACGACGTGCCAGCCGGGCAGGTCGCCGAAGGCCCGGATCGAGCGGCGGTAGAACTCCGGGTGCTCGGTGAAGGCCGAGCCCAGGGAGATGAGCAGCACGTTCGCGGCCTCCGCGGGACGGGTCCAGGTGCCCTGGGCGGCGCGGTCGCCGAGGACCGGCCCGGCGAACGAGTAGACCTTGTCGTCGACGCGGTCGGCGTTCGGCTGCATGTGCCGGGGGATGAGCACCAGCGCGCGGTCGGGGCGGCCCTGGAAGGCGGCGCTGTCGGTGATCGAGGAGCCGTTGTCGTGCAGCCACTGTTCGAAGCGGCGGTAGTAGCCGGCGCCGCGTGGGTCGGCGCGCATCTGGTCGACGTAGGGCGCCATCTCCTGTTCGTAGCCGTCCCAGGCGACGTAGGTGGGGGAGATCTGTATCGCGGGGATGCCCCACTGTTCGGCGAGCAGCCGGACCGGTGCGGCCGCGATGTCGTAGAGGAACAGGTCGGGGCGGTCGTTCCCGTACGCCTCGCGCAGCTGCGGGAGCATCGCGATCGCGTCGTCGAGGAAGAGCGTGAGCTGGTCGATCATGTCGCCGTCGGCGCCGTTGCCGGCGGCGGGCAGCGTCGACGTGTACGGCTTGAACTCGGCCCCGGTGGCGGTCAGGGCGTCGGCCCAGCTCACGTCGTTGGCGTAGGTGACCCGGTGGCCGCGGGCGACGAGTTCCCGGATCACCTCGGCGCTCGGGTTGACGTGTCCGGGCGCGGGGATGCTGACCATGGCGATGTGCGGCATGAGGTTCTCCCTTTCAACTAGACGAGACGTAGCGTCTCGTTTTCACGCCGGGCTGTCAAGACGAGACGTAGCGTCTCGTTGTAAAATGCCGTCATGCCCAACGCCGCCCGCCGCAGCGAACGCTCCCGCCAGGCGATCCTGGAGTCCGCGCTGGCCCTGCTGCACGAGTCGGGATACGCCGACCTGACCATCGAGGCGATCGCCGCCCGCGCCGGCGTCGGCAAACAGACCATCTACCGCTGGTGGTCCGGACGCGGCGCGGTGGTTCTCGACGCGCTCGTCGAGCAGGCCGGCGCGTCCGAACCGCCGCCGCTGCCGGACACCGGCGACCTCGAGGCGGATCTGCGGCCGGTCATCCGGGCCATCGTCGCCGAACTGGCCGACCCGCGGCTGTCGGCCACCACCCGGGCGCTCACCGTCGAGGCGCTGACCAGCGAGACCTTCGCCGAGCAGGTCCGCGACCGGCTGCTGCGGCCACAGCTCGGCACGATCGTGGCGCGGCTGCGGTCCGCCCGAGAGGCCGGTGACCTGCGGGCGGACGCCGACCTCGATCAGGCCGTCGAGCTGCTCATCGGGCCGATGTACCACCGGTGGATGCTGCGGACCGGGCCGCTCACCGAGGAGTACGCGGACGGCCTGCTCGATCTGGCGCTGGCCGCGTTACGTCGTTGAGCCACCCCTCTTCTTCCGGGGCGGTGGGCAATGATCTTATAGGTGTTGATGAATGCGCTCTGGGGAAGAATCGGGAAGATCCTGCCGCCGCCGGGGCTGCCGCGTGCGCTCGCGTTCCAGTCGGCGCTCTACGCGGTCGGCAACGGCACCTTCCTCACCGGGAGCGTGGTCTTCTTCAGCCTGTACGTCGGCCTCGAACCGGTCCAGATCGGCATCGGCCTGTCCGTGGCCGGGTTCGTCGGACTGGCCGGATCGTTCCCGTTCGGGCACCTCGCCGACCGGATCGGCGGCCGGCGCGCCTGGGTGGCCGGGGCGATCGCCGAGGCGGCGGCATTCGCGGCGTACCCGCTGGCCGACGGATTCGCGCTGTTCCTGCTGGTGATCAGCACGCAGACGGCGGCCGAGACACTGGCGAACGCGGGCCGGGTCGTCTACACCGCGGCCGTCGTGCCCAAGGAGAACCGGGTACGCGTCATGGCGTTCGCCCGGGCGTACCTGAACGTGGGGTTCACCGTCGGCTCCGGCATCGGCGCCCTCGCGCTGGCCCTGGACTCCCGGCCCGGCCTGCTGATCCTGGTGCTGACCGCGGCCGCCGGCACCGCCCTCAACGCCGTCTTCGTGGCCCGGATGCCGCCCGCCGTGGCGCCGCCGCCCGCCGACGGGGAGCGGCCCAGCCCATGGGGTGTGCTGCGGGACCGCCCGTTCACCGGCCTGGCCGTGCTCTTCGGGGTGCTCTGGCTGCACAGCACCGTCTGGGCGGAGATCCTGCCACTGTGGGCGATCACCATGACCGACGCGCCGAAACCGGTCCTCGGAGCGCTCTTCGCCCTGAACACGGCGATGGCGGTGCTGCTCCAGGTGCGGGCCGCGCGGGGCGCCGACACGCTGACCGGGTCCACCCGGCTGCTGCGGTGGTCGGCGGTGGCGGCCGCGGTGGCCTGCCCGATCGTGGCGCTCAGCGGGTGGACCGGGGGCTGGGTGACGGTCGCCGTGCTGGCGGTGGCGGTGGTGCTGTTCACCGGCACCGAACTGTGGCTGTCGTCGGCACAGTGGTATCTGAACACCGAACTGCCGCCGGCCGGGCAGCGCGGCGCCTATGTGGGGATGAGCCGGTCGGTGGGCGGGCTCGCCAAGATGGTCGGGCCGGCCGGGTTCACCATCCTGGCCATCGAGACCGGCGGCTGGGGCTGGTGGGTGATCGGCGGGGTCTTCGCGCTGTGCGGTGCGCTGTGCCTGCCGGTGGTGCGCTGGGTCGAGCGGACACCCCGCAACGTCCCGGCCGCCGCGACCGCCTAGAGATCGTTCGTGGTCGAGGTCCGCGTTTCACTTCTTTCCGGTACGCGTGACCTTGTCCCGCCTCATGTGTCCTGTCCCGTCCGGTCGGTGCACGCTTGCTGCCCGCTCCCGCCTGTGCCGCCCCCGCCGGGCGTAGATCGGTGTCCGGGCGGGCCCGGCTGGTCGCCGTCACCCCCTGTCTGCCGCCGCTCACGGCCGGCTCCCCGTCCTCTGCGCCCGGTCGCCCCGGGTGGGTGGTTGCGGTGGTGGTTGCCAGGCATTCGGGTGCCTGCTCTTGGCCGTGCCGCCGGTCGCCCGGGGTGGGCGGTTGCGGTCTTGCTGGCCAGGCACCCGGGTTGCCGCTCTCGGCCGTTGCGCCGGTCACGGCGATCGTCATCCGCGGTCCCGTCGGGGCCGGCGGCCGCACACGCAAGTCGCCGCATGTGCGGCCACCACCGTTATAGGGCAGGTAGGCGACCACGACATCGCTAGCGTGTGCGCCCACCCCGCCCATCGCCGGGACGGCCGCCCACTCGACGGCTTTCGTGCGCGCTCACCCCACAAACCCGGCCGGCCGGCACTCCGTGTAAGCGAGGGACCCCGTTCACCGACCCTTGTGGAAGATCGAGCTTGCCGGAACAGCACCGATGTACCACGCGCCTCCACTCGCTCACCGCCATAGTCACGGGGAGTGACTCCCAACGGCTTCCCGCAGCGCGACCGGCGTGACGGCCGGGAGCAGCGCCCCGGTTGCCTGGCGATCAGTACCGTAACCACCCGCCTGGCGTGACTGGCGTGATGGCCGGGGCAGCGTCTTGGGTGCCTGGCGATCACTACCGTAACCACCCGCCTGGCGTGACTGGCGTGATGGCTGGGAGTAGCGCCCCGGGTTGCCTGGCGACCGCCACCGCAACCACCCACCCGGCGTTGCGGCTGGGAGTGGGCAGGCCGGCGGCACCGCGGCCATTCGCCTGGTGTGACCCGGAAGGTGAGCCGGCGGCAATTGAGGAAGTGGTGGCCTGGCCGGCCTGCCCGGGCACCGATCTGAGCCCGGCGGGCGCGGCACGGGCGGGAGCGGGCAGGGAGATCGCGCCGACCGGACGGGACGGGGCGGATGAGGCGGGACGGCGTCACGTGTACCGGGAAGGGGCGGAAGCGAAACCGCGGACCTCGACCACCGGAAGGTCTTCAGACGGTCCACTCCGGGACCGTGTCGATCAGGTCGCCGTCGATCGCGGCCAGGTGGCCGGCGGCGCCGGAGCGGCGGTACAGGCCGGGGAAGCGGTCCCGGCGGTAGAGGTCGTGGTCGGCGGCGGACGCCCAGCCGGAGAGCACCAGGAACTCGATCTGGCCGGGGCGGCCGGGCGCGTCGGCGGTGCCGTACGAGCAGCCGCGGAAACCGGGGGCGGCGGCCATGCCGGGGGTCCAGACGGTCTGCTGTGCGCGTACGAAATCGTGGTCGAGGCCGGGATGGACGCGACAGTGGGCGAGCCGCACCAGCCCGGCCGCCGTGAGGTCGGTCTCGATCGCCTCGAAGAGACGTGTCTCGATGGACCGGTAGGTCCCGGCCTGGGCGGCGGCGAGCCGGTCGTGCGGTCCGGCCATGAACGCCCGGTAGGCCGCGTGGTCGTGCCAGAGGCCGAAGACGTGCGCGTAGCCGGGCGTGTTGCGGCTCCAGCCGCCGGACTGGCCGAGGAAGCCGGGCCGCGCCCGCAGCTCACCCCAGCCGGACTGTCCGGTGTGGAAGCGGTCCGTGTCGGTGACCGCGCAGGTCACCCACTTGATCAGTGTCATCGGCCGGCCTGCCGGATCGCCTCGATCAGCTGCTCGGGCGGCGGCATGGCGGCGATCTCGGCGCTGACCTCGCGGGCCGCGGCCGCCACCACCGGATCGGTGATCAGGCGGGTCAGCAGTTCGGGCGTGATGTCGCGCTCGTCGGTGGCGATGCCGGCGCCGCGGGCCGCGACCAGCTCGGCGTTGTGCCGCCGGTCGCCGGCGCCCCGGACGATCAGCTGTGGCACGCCCGCGGTGAGCGCGGCCAGGCAGGTGCCGGCGCCGCCGTGGTGGACGATCGCGGCGCCGGCGGCCAGGGCGGTGGCGATCGGGATCCAGCCGGTGGTGCGCACGTTCGGCGGCAGCGTCCGGGCGGCGGCCCGGCGGTCCGGGCGGACCAGTACGACGTCGGCGTCGACGGATTCCGCGGCGGCGGCCACCCGGGACATCAGCCGGTCCGGGCCGGGCTGGGCGACGGTGCTGCGGCTGACCAGTACGCGCGGGCGCCGCGGCGGTTCGGCCAGCCACGCCGGGAGCGGCTCGCCGCCGGTGTGCGGAATCGGTCGCATCGGCAGGTGGAGCCCTCGACCGGCGACGCTGGCCGGCGCGATCCGGATCACCGCGGCCGGGGCGGCCAGGGCCGGACGGCCGCGCAGCCGGGTCGCGGCGAGCAGGACGGGGCCGTCGTACAGCGAGTTCTCGTGCAGGATGCCGGGCACGTCCTCGGCGGCCGCGGCCACCGCCCCGGCCGCGGCGAGCGGCTCGTAGACGATCCGGTCCGGGCGCCACTGGCGGGCGGCGGCCAGCACCCCGGGGATCAGCCGGTCGTTGACCGCGCCGAACAGGTGGCCCACCATCCGGGTGCCGCCGGTGCCGGCCAGCTCGGAGCGGATCAGCAGCGGATGCCGCACCATCGTGGCCGCCGCCACCGCACCGAACCGGAACCCGGGAGCCACGTCCCGCACCGGCAGATCGGCCCGCAACCCGTCGCCGGCGGTGGCCAGCAGCACCTCGTGGCCCGCCTCGCGGACCGCCCGGGCCAGGGGGACCAGCGGAAAGGCGTGTCCTGTCAGCGGCGCGGAGACGAAGAGGACACGCATCGATACATCGTAGTCTTGACCTCAACCTTTGTTGAGGTCGCAAGGTGGGTTCATGGCATTCACCGCTGAGGAGCTCGCGTATCTCGCCGGACAACGGCTCGGCCGTCTGGCCACCGTCCAGCCGGACGGGACGTTGCAGGTCAGCCCGGTCGGCTTCACCTACAACCCGGAGACCGCGACGATCGACGTCCGGGGCTGGAAGATGGCGGCCAGCCGCAAGTACCGGAACGTGGCCGCGAACGGCCGGGTCGCGTTCGTGGTCGACGACGTGCCGTCGGTGAACCCGTGGCGGGTGCGCTGCCTGGAGATCCGCGGCCGTGGGGAGGCGGTCGACGGGCCGGAGCCGATCATCCGGATCCACCCGCGGCGGATCATCTCGTTCGGCCTCGGCCAGCCGGACCAGGACGCGCACACGCTGACCGCGAACAAGCGCGACGTCAGCACCTGAGGCGGTGTGGGCGGAATCGGTCAGCGCAGCTCGACGTCGACGTTCGAGTCGGCCAGGTAGCCGAGCAGGTCGTCCATCGTCACGGCCGGCGTCCAGAAGCGGCGGTCGTAGCCCGGGACCAGGTTCGTGCGGGCCACCTCGGAGTCGTGCCAGACCAGCCGGAAGCCGGGGCCCGCGCCCCAGCCGCCGCCCGCGCAGTCGTGCAGGGCGCCCAGGTTCCAGCCGAAGTAGCCGCCGGGGCCGTTGATCGCCTCGCCGATCGCGCAGAAGAAGCCCTCGACGTCGGTGATGTGGCGTCCGGCCAGGTGGTAGGTGGCCCCGGCCGGGCGGTCCGGGCGGCCGTGGTGATGGTGGGCCAGCGCCACACCGGCCCATTCGTGGCGCAGGTCGGCGTCGTACTCGGCCCACTCGCCGACCACGTCCGGGCGGCCGGCCCGCCAGCGGTGCCACACCGAGCGGGCGCCGGTCGGGCGGGGGGCGCCGATGGCGTCGCCGTACGTGGGTTCCAGGGTGACGTCGACCAGCCCGTCGCCGAGCCGGGACGGGCGGACCGCGGCGACCTCCGCGCCGATCGCGGCGCCGACCATGCCGACCGCCGTGCCGTCCCGGTCCACGCTGAAGATCGACGCCTGGATCCAGCGCCGCCGCCGGGCGCCGCCGCGGGCCAGCGCGTCCAGCGCCCGTTGCAGCGGCGGCTCGGGCCGGCAGCCGATCAGGGCGGCGCCCCGGGGCGACGGCGCCGGCCGGTTGCGGAACACCCCGTCCACCTCGCGGCAGGAGCCGAAGTCCTCGTCGCCGTGGCCGGTCACGCCGACCAGAAGGTAGCCGTCGGCCTCCGGCGCGCGGTCCGCGCCGCGGGCGAACCGGGCCAGCTCCTCGATCCGCAGGCGGCCCTCCAGTGTCACGTCCAGCAGGCGGGAGCCGAGCAGTGAGGGGCGGGCGCCCAGCACCCTGATGTCGAGCAGCTCCTCGGCGCAGTGCCAGCAGTGCGCCGGGTGCTTGGAGTGCGGCGGGTGGATGGCGTCCAGGCCGATGTTGCCCAGCCAGCCGGCGCCGAAGCCGTCGCACGCGTCGCGCAGCCGTCCGGCCGGTTCGCAGCCGAGCAGGCTGTACCGCTCGACCGGCGGTTGCGGTGCATCGACGAACAGGCCGTCGACGTCGGAGCAGGCGGCGATGACGAGTTCACCGTCGTCGCTGTTCTGGTCCACCAGAAGCCAGGGAAAGCCGCTCATCGGGTGGAACCGTACAGCCCGGACCGTCGACCGGGGGATACCGGTGCACGAATCCGGAAAGATCCGCAGGTCAGGCGTACGCTGGCCGGATATGAGGGTCGGGATACCCACCGAGGTCAAGAACAACGAGTACCGGGTGGCCGTCACCCCGGCCGGGGTCAACGAGTTCGTCCGGGCCGGACACCAGGTCAGCGTGCAGTCAGGCGCCGGTGACGGATCGTCGATCAGCGACGCCGACTACCGGGCCGCCGGTGCGTCGATCCTGCCCGGCGCGGACGCCGTCTGGGAGGCCGGCGATCTCGTCCTCAAGGTCAAGGAACCCCTCCCCGAGGAGTACGCCCGGATGCGCCCGGGTCAGGTGCTGTTCACGTACCTGCATCTGGCGGCGTCCAAGGAGTGCACCGACGCGCTGCTGGACCGCCGGGTGACCGGGATCGCGTACGAGACGGTCGAGCTGCCGGACCGGTCGCTGCCGCTGCTGGCCCCGATGTCCGAGGTGGCCGGACGGCTCGCCCCGCAGGTGGGCGCCTACCACCTGATGCGGCAGGGCGGCGGGCGCGGCGTGCTGATGGGCGGGGTGCCCGGGGTGTACGCCGCGAAGGTGGTGGTGATCGGCGCCGGCGTGTCCGGGCTGAACGCGGCCGCCATCGCGCTCGGCATGCAGGCCGAGGTGCTGCTGCTGGACAAGAACGTGGCCCGGCTGCGGGCGGTGGACGCCGACTATCGCGGGCACGTCCAGACGATCGCCTCCAACGCGTACGAGATCGAGAAGGCCGTCCTGGACGCGGACCTGGTGGTGGGCGCGGTGCTGGTGCCCGGCGCGAAGGCGCCGACGTTGATCCCGAACGATCTGGTGGCGCGGATGAAACCGGGCACCGTGCTGGTCGACATCTCGATCGACCAGGGCGGCTGTTTCGAGGACTCGCACCCGACCACGCACGACGACCCGACCTACCGGGTGCACGGGTCGATGTTCTACTGCGTCGCGAACATGCCCGGGGCGGTGCCGCACACCAGCACCTACGCGCTGACCAACGTGACCCTGCCGTACGCTCTCGAACTGGCCAACCTCGGCTGGCGCGACGCCCTGCGGGGCGACCCGGCGCTGGCCGCGGGGCTGAACACGTTCGGCGGCGAAGTGGTCTGCGGTCCGGTCGCCGAGGCGCACGGGATGCGGTCGATCGCCCTGACGGAGGTGCTCCACTGAGCCTGGACCGGGCGATCCGAACCTATCTGGACCATCTGAGCGTGGAGCGGGGCCTGTCCCGCAACACCGTGGCCTCCTACCGCCGCGACCTGGACCGGTACGCCGAAGGGCTGACCGCGGCGGGCATCACCGACCTGGCCGGGGTGCGGGCGTCGGACGTGGCCGGGCACCTGGCCCGGTTGCGCGAGGAGGGGCTGGCGTCGGCGTCGGCGGCGCGGGCCGTCTCCGCGGTGCGCGGCCTGCACCGCTTCGCGGTCCGCGAGCGGCTGGTACCGCACGACGTGGCGGCCGACGTGCGCCCGCCGGCCCCGCCGAGGCGGCTGCCCAAGGCGCTCGACGTGGACCAGGTGGAGCGGCTGCTGGCGGCGCCCGACAGCGACTCGCCGCTGGGCCTGCGGGACCGGGCGCTGCTGGAGTTCCTCTACGGCACCGGGGCGCGGATCTCCGAGGCGGTCGGCGCCGACATCGACGACCTGGCCCTGGACGTCGATCCCGCGGTGGTGCTGCGGGGCAAGGGCGGCAAGACCCGGCTGGTCCCGGTGGGCGGTTACGCGCGGGCCGCGATGCGGGCCTATCTGGTACGGGCGAGGCCCACCCTGATCATTGGCGGTCGCGGGACGCCGGCGGTGTTCCTGAACTCCCGGGGCGGCCGGCTGTCCCGGCAGAGCGCGTGGGCCGTACTGCACCGGTGGGCCAGCGCCGTGGGTCTCCCGGTGGACGGTCCCTATGCGGTGAGTCCGCACACGCTGCGTCACTCGTACGCGACGCATCTGCTCGATGGTGGGGCTGACGTTCGGGTGGTGCAAGAACTGCTGGGACACGCCTCGGTCACCACGACGCAGGTGTATACCCTGGTGACCGTCGAGCGCCTCCGTGAGGTGTACGCGACCACACACCCGCGGGCTCGTTAGAGGCTATGGATGCGTAGGCGCGACACGCCGAACGGCTGACCCCGAAGGGGCAGTGTGCGTGGCGTACAGTCGGGCATCGGCTCCGACACGGGTCGGAAGGGGGCGGGGACGATGTCAGGGAACGGCGAGCGCGCAGAGGCCTGGACTTCCGCGCTCCGGGAACAGCAGAGCTCCCTGGATCTCGGTGCCGATCTGGGTCCCGCCGACCCCACGGCGTACACGATGCGCCGCCCGATCCCCGAGCCGATGCCGACCGACAAGCACGGCCCGGCCCGGATCATCGCCCTGGCGAACCAGAAGGGTGGCGTCGGCAAGACGACCACCACGATCAACCTGGGCGCCGCCCTCGCGGAGTACGGGCGCAAGGTCCTGCTCGTCGACTTCGACCCGCAGGGCGCCTGCTCGGTCGGCCTGGGCGTCAACCCGCACAACCTCGACCTGAGCGTCTACAACCTGCTCATGCAGGACGACGTCACCACCGAGGACGTCATCATCAAGAGTGATGTGGCCGGCCTGCACCTGCTGCCCGCCAACATCGACCTCTCGGCGGCCGAGATCCAGCTGGTCAACGAGGTGGCCCGGGAGATGGCGCTGGCCCGGGCGCTGCGCTCGGTCCGCAAGGAGTACGACTTCATCCTGATCGACTGCCAGCCCTCGCTGGGCCTGCTGGCGATCAACGCGCTGACCATCGCGCACGGCGTGCTCATCCCGCTGGAGTGCGAGTTCTTCTCGCTGCGCGGTGTGGCCCTGCTGCTGGACACCATCGACAAGGTGCGTGAGCGGCTCAACTTCGACCTGGAGCTCGAGGGCATCCTCGCCACCATGTACGACTCCCGGACCACCCACTGCCGCCAGGTGTTGCAGCGGGTGGTCGAGGCGTTCGGCGACAAGGTGTACCAGACGGTCATCACCAAGACGGTGAAGTTCCCCGAGTCGACCGTGGCGGGCGCCCCGATCACTACGCTGGATCCTGCCTCCTCCGGTGCCCGTAACTACCGTCAGCTCGCTCGCGAGGTCATCGCCGCCCAGGCAGATCGAGGCTAGGTTCCGCACCCGTGCTCTTCGCGCTCGGCGATCCGGTGGCGTTCGCTTCTCTGCTGGTCGCCTTTCTGCTGGCCCTGTGGCTGCGTGCCGCGGCCATGCGGTTCACCGCGCGCACCGTCGGGCTGGCCGAGCGCCGGCAGTCGCTGCGGTTGCGGCTGCGCGAGGACATCGACCCGTTCGGGGCGGTCGCGGCGGCGGTCGGCGGTACCGGCTGGGGCAAGGTGGTGTCGGTCGACGAGGTGTCCCGCTGGCGGGGCCGGGGCCGGGCGGCGGCGGTGTTCGCGGCCGGGCCGGTGGCCTGCATCCTCAGCGGTGAGGTGATCATCGCGGGGTACTCGCTGGCGTTCCCGGACAATCCGCTCGACCAGCTGAATGTCGGGGATGTGCTCTTCGGGGCCGGATTCCTGCCGTACGTGCAGCAGGTGGTCCTGTCGTTGGGCGTGGGGCTGCTCGCCTTCGGTCTGCTGGCGCTCATTCCGATTCCGCCTTTGGACGGGTTCGGCGTCCTGTGGAACGCGCTGCGTACGCCCGGCCCGAGCATGAACTGGATGCGGCTCTGGCTCGAGGACAAGAACATCGGTGTCCTGATCCTCCTGATCTGCGCCTTCTTCCCGACCGGCTACCCGATCATCGTCATGATCATCGACTTCCTGGGTGCACTTTTCCTGCGGATCTGGGCCTGATTTTTCCCGCTCGGCACAGCTAGTGTTTGAGCGATGTCGATGTCACTGGCTGTCGCTGTGCTGCTGCTCGGCGTCGCCGATTCGATGGTCGGCTCGTACTTCGTCCTGTTCGTCACCGATGTGATCGGGCTCAGCCCCTGGCAGACCGGCGTCTTCGTCTCCGTCCACGGAGTCGGCGGCATCCTCCTCAGCTGGCTGGCCGGCCGCGGATTCGACCGGCGACCATCCCGCGGCTACGCCGCCGCGGCCATGCTCTCCGGCGGCGTGGCCCTCTGCCTGATGACCGTGATCACCTCGTTCCCGCTGCTCATCCTGCTGGCCGTCACCCTGCTCGGCGCGCTCGCCGCCGCCTTCCCCCAACTGTTCGCCCTCGCCCGCACCCTGCCCGGCGGCGGCCCGGCAGCCCGGAGCTCGGTGCCACTGCTGCGGTCGGTGTGGTCGCTGGCCTGGGCACTCGGCCCACTGCTCGGCACCGCGGTGCTGGCCACCGCCGGGCACGCCGCCATACCCCGGTACGCCGGAGCCGTCCTCGCCGTGGCGGCCGCCTGGGTGCTCGCCGCCGTCCCGGCACCCCGCCACGACCCGCCGGCCGGTGCGCTGGTGGGTGCGCCGGCCGGCGGGCCCCTGCCACGGATCGCCACCGTCCTGCTGACACTCGGCGTCACCCTGTTCTTCACCGCCATGTTCGCCGGGTCGGTCGCCATGCCGCTGTACGTCACCCGGGAACTGCACCAGCCGTACTCGGCCGTCGGCGTGCTGTTCAGCGTCTGCGCGGCCGTCGAGGTGGTGGCCGCGCTCGCGCTTGCCGCCGTACCCGGGCACGTCAGCCAGCGACTGGTCATCCTCGCCGGGATGGGCTGCTTCGTGTTCTTCTTCGGCCTCACCGTCCTGGCCCGCGGCCTGCCCCTGCTGATCGCCGGCCAGGTGGTACGCGGCGTGGCGGTGGCCGTCGTCGGCGCGGCCGGGATCCGCTACTTCCAGGACGTGATGGCGCCGGCCACCGGGCGCGCCACCACCCTGTTCGCCAACGCCACCACGGCCGGGATGGTGATCGCCGGCATCGTGGCCGGCGGGGCCGTCGAAATCCTCGGCTACACCGGAACCCTCCTGCTGTGCGGCGGCGTCACCGTCGCGGCGGCGGTCGCCTTCGCCCTCGGCACGGCCTCCCGCATCCGGCGGCCGCGCTTACCGGCCGGCCCATCGGCCCCGGCTCCGCCCCGCCCGGCGGCCCGCCATCGTTACGCGACCCCGCGCCGGGTGGCCGGCCCCGACCGCTGACCCGGCTCCGCTCGGAGGCCCGCCGCGTGCGCGCCGGCCGGCGTGCGGTCGGCGGTGTGGGCCGTGATGGCGGGAGAGCGAGGGCGCTGCTCGCTAATCTGGCCCCATGTACATCAAGGAGATCGAGCTTGCGGATATCCGGGGCTTCCATGGCTCCCGAAGTTTCCGGCTGGATCTCACTCGCCCGGATGGATCGTTAGCCGGATGGACGGTCATCGCCGGCCGTAACGGTTCCGGCAAGACCTCGCTTCTTCGAGCGGTGGCACTCGCCGCCGCCGGGCCGGACGTCGCCCGCAATCTGGTGGCCGACTTCGGATCCTGGATATCGATCGGTGTCGACAATGCGATGGTGACCGTGCGGCTCGAGTTCGACCCGGCCGTCGATCGTTTCGCCAACAGCCACCGTCCACCTGACGAATCCTTCCGTGCCGGACTGGCCTGGTCGAATATCCCTTTCATGATGGCCGGCCACCCGGAGAACCAGCCGGCACTGATGCCGGTGCGGTTCCTGACCGGGCCCGATGCGGATCCCGATGAGCCGGACATCCACGGGGATGCTTCTCGGCGTGGACCCTGGAGGCAGAACCCGCTGGGGTGGCTGTGCGTGGGGTACGGGCCGTTCCGGCGGCTTGCCGGTGGTTCGGGCGATGCGCAGCGGCTCAAGTCGAGTCGTGTTCCCGCGGCCCGGATGGCCAGCCTCTTCTACGAGGACGCCTCGCTGGCGGACGGCGTGACCTGGTTGATCGAGCAACATCTCCGAGCTCTGGAGCAGCGACCCGGCGCGGAGGAACTCAAGGATGCCGCGCTTGCGGTCCTCGGAGATGGACTGCTGCCCGACCGTTATCAGGTTTGTGATGTCGACTCGGAAGGACTCTGGGTCGAGCGGGACGGGAACAGGTTCGCGCTCCGCGAGATGAGTGACGGGTACCGGACCGTGGCCGCCCTCGTCGTCGATCTCCTCAAGCAGATTCATGATGCCCACGGCCGGCTGCCGGTCGACGAGCGCGACGGGTCGATCGTCATCACCGCACCGGGGGTGGTCCTGATCGACGAGGTGGACGCGCACCTGCACGTGTCCTGGCAGCAGCGGATCGGTGGCTGGCTCAAGACGCACTTCCCGCGGATCCAGTTCATAGTGACCACGCACAGTCCGTACATCTGCCAGGCCGCGGACGAGAACGGCCTGATCCGTCTGCCGGGGCCGGAGGAGGAGCAGCCACCGCGCATCGTAGGGCGGGACATGTACGAGCGGATCGTCTACGGCAGCGGCGACGACGCGGTCATGTCCGAGTTGTTCGGCCTCGACACGCCGTACTCGGACGTGGCCCTGCGCTTGCGACGCGAACTGGTCGACCTGGAGACGGACGTCCTCCTCGGCCGGGCCGGCGCGGACGCCGTCCGCCGGTATGAACAGTTGCGGGACAAGCTCACCAGTTCACCGGTTGCCAGAGTCGAGGAACTCGCGGCCCGGATCGTCGCCGACCGGGACCGTCCCGAGCGGTGATCCCGATCATCCGGGCCGACCTGCCGACTGACGTCGGCAACCGCATGGCGGTCCTGACAGGCGAGATCCGCGCGGTGGAACCCTCCGGCCGGGCCGCGACGGCACGGGAGACATGGCGGCGTAGCAGCACGAGGACCGACGTCACCACACCGGTCCGGGCACTGCTCGCACGGATGGCGCCCGGAGCCGAACGCTGCATGTACTGCGGTGACAACCAGGGCACCGACATCGACCATCACGAGCCGCTGGCCTGCAACCCGCTGCGCACCTTCGACTGGCTGAACCACCTGCTCGCCTGTTCGCACTGCAACAGCCACCACAAGCGTGACCGGTACCCGGTGGACGATGACGGGCGTCCGCTGCTGATCGATCCGAGCGCCGAGGACCCCTTCGAGCACCTGCTGCTGTCGTTGTCGGTCGGCGAATACCGGCCGCTCACAGAGAAGGGCACCCGCAGCATCGAGGTCTTCGGCCTGAACCGCCCGATTCTGGCGCGCGGTCGGCTTCAGGCGTTCGCCGTGGTGGTGATGTGCCTGCGGCAGTGGCGCGAGGCCGAGCGAGGCTCGGGCCTCTACGAGCCGGACGCCCTGTCGCACATCATCAGGGAGCAGCCCTGCGCGGATGTCTGCCAGGCCATGTTGCGCCAGGTCGAGTCGCCGGGCGCGGCGGTCGTCTTCCGGAAGGTGCCGGAGATCGTGCGGGTCCTGCGCGACCCGGTGGTGCGCCGCGCATTGCTGAGGTGAGGCGCTCCGGCGTGCCCCCTCGCACGCCGGAGCGCCGGGTCGGTCAGGCCGGGGTGAGGGCCGTGCCGCGGAGGGTGGCGTCGGCGGATTCGTCGTCGGGCTGGGACTGGGCGGCCAGTTCGGCGATCACGTGGGATTCGTAGGTGGCGGCCTCGCGGTCCGTCTCCTCCTGCGACCAGCCCAGGACCGGCGCGATCAGGGCGGCGGCCGCGCGGGATGCGGCGACGCCCCGGTCGGGGGTTTCGAAAGCGATCCGGGTACGCCGTGCCAGTACGTCGTCGAGGTGGCGGGCGCCCTCGTGGCTGGCCGCGTAGACGATCTCGGCACGCAGGTGGCCGGGTGCGCCGTCCAGCGGGAGGCCGAGGGCCGGGTCGTCCTCGATGAGGGTGAGCACCTCGTCGATCAGGGTGCCGTAGCGGCGGAGCAGGTTCTCCACCCGGGTGACGTGCAGGCCGTGGGCGCGGGCCAGGGCGGCGCGCCGGTTCCAGGCGGCGCGGTAGCCGTCGGCGCCGAGCAGCGGCACCTGGTCGGTGCAGGACGCCGGCACGCGGGTGGCGAGGTCGCGGGCGGCGGCGTCGACCGCGTCCTTGGCCATCACCCGGTACGTCGTGTACTTGCCGCCGGCGACCACGATCAGCCCGGGGACCGGGTTGCCGACCGCGTGCTCGCGGGACAGTTTGGCGGTGCTGGCCGCCTCGGCCGACAGCAGTGGGCGCAGGCCGGCGTAGACACCCTGCACATCGTCCCTGGTCAGTGGCGTGGCGAGGGCCTTGTTGACCTCGTCGAGCAGGTAGTCGACGTCCTGGCCGGACGCCGCCGGGTCGGACTTGTCGAGGTTCCACTTGGTGTCGGTGGTGCCGATGATCCAGTGCCGGTCCCACGGGATCACGAACAGCACGCTCGTCGCCGTACGCAGAATCATGCCGGTGCGGCCGGCGATCCGGTCGCGCGGCACCACCAGGTGGATGCCCTTGCTCGCGGTGATCTTGAATTCGCCGCGTTCACCGGTGAGCAGGGCCTGGCTGTCGCCGGTCCACACACCGGTCGCGTTGATCACCGTGCGGGCGCGGATCTCGAACTCGGCGCCGGTCTCCAGGTCGCGGGCCCGGACGCCGACGACCCGGCGGCCCTCCCGCAGGAAGCCGACCACCTCGGTACGCGACGCCACGTGCGCCCCGTGCGCGGCCGCCGTGCGGACCAGGAACATGGTGTGCCGGGCGTCGTCGACCTGCGCGTCGTAGTAGCGGATCGCGCCGACCAGCGTCTCCGGGCGCAGCGACGGGAACGCCTTGAGCGCCTCGACCCGGCTCAGGTGCCGGTGCACGGGCACGCCCGCGCCGCCGCCGGAGAGGGCCAGGATGTCGTAGAGGGCGACGCCGGCGCCGACGTAGAGGCGCTCCCACGCCCGGCGTTGCAGCGGGTAGAGGAACGGCACCGGGCGGACCAGGTGCGGGGCGAGTTTCTGGATCAGCAGGCCGCGTTCCCGCAGTGCCTCCCGGACCAGGCTGAAGTCGAGCATCTCCAGGTAGCGCAGGCCGCCGTGGATGAGCTTGCTGGACCGGCTGGAGGTGCCGCTGGCGAAGTCGCGGGCTTCCAGGAGGCCGACGGACAGGCCACGGGTGGCGGCGTCCAGGGCCGAGCCGGCCCCGACCACTCCGGCGCCGACGACCAGCACGTCCAGTTCGTCGCCGGACGACATGACTTCAAGGGCCTTGGCACGGGCCTGGGGCGAGATCACTCCGGTTTTCATTCTGTTCCTTCCGGAAATTTGGTCAGCCGACGCTGACCCAGTCGAGGGTGCGGTCGATGGCCGCTCGCCAGCGGGTGATGCCTTCGGTGCGCCGGGCCGCGGACCAGGACGGCTGCCAGCGCCGGTCCTCGTGGCGGTTGGCGCGCAGCTCGTCGAGGGAGGTCCAGAAGCCGACCGCGAGCCCGGCCGCGTAGGCGGCGCCGAGGGCGGTGGTCTCGGCGACCACCGGGCGGCTGACCGGTACGCCGAGGATGTCGGCCTGCAACTGCATGCAGAGCGCGTTGGCGGTGACGCCGCCGTCGACCTGGAGGCAGTCGAGGACGGTGCCGGAGTCCTGGGCCATCGCCTCGACCACGTCGCGGGTCTGGTAGCAGACGGCCTCCAGCGCGGCCCGGGTGATGTGGGCGGCGGTGTGGAAGCGGGACAGCCCGACGATGGCGGCCCGCGCGTCCGGCCGCCAGTAGGGCGCGAACAGGCCGGAGAACGCCGGGACGAAGCAGACGCCGGCGCTGTCGTCGACCTGTTGGGCGAGGGTTTCGCTGTCGGCGGCGCTGTCCAGGACGCCGAGCTGGTCGCGCAGCCACTGGATGGCGGATCCGCACGCCGCGATCGAGCCTTCCAGTGCGAAGACCGGCTTCTCGGCGCCGAAGCGGTAGCCGACCGTGGTGATCAGGCCGTGGCTGGACCGGACCGGTGTGGTGCCGGTGTTCATGAGCAGGAATCCGCCGGTGCCGTAGGTGCACTTGGCCTCGCCCGGTTCGAAACAGGCCTGCCCGAACAGTGCGGCCTGCTGGTCGCCGATGGCGGCGGCGATCGGCACTCCGGGCAGGACGGCTTCGGCGGTGCCGTAGACCTCGGCCGATGATCGGATCTCGGGGAGCATCGCCCGTGGGATCCGGAACAGCCGGAGCAGTTCGTCGTCCCAATCGAGATCGTTCAAATTCATCAGCATGGTACGGCTGGCGTTGGTCACGTCGGTGAGGTGCCGTCCGCCGGTCAGGTTCCAGATCAGCCACGAGTCGACGGTCCCGAACAGCACCTCACCGCGTTCGGCGCGCTCCCGCAGGCCGGGGGTGTGCTCCAGCAGCCACTGGATCTTCGTGGCCGAGAAGTAGGTGGCCGGCGGTAACCCGGTGCGCTCCCGGATCAGGTCAGGATCGAGAGCGGAGACCAGATAATCGGTACGGGTGTCCTGCCACACGATCGCGGGAGCCACCGCCGTGCCGGTCGCCCGGTCCCACAGCACCGCGGTCTCCCGCTGGTTGGTGATCCCGATGGCGGCCAGGTCGGCCGGGGTCAGCCCGGCGCCGGCGAGCGCCCCCTCGATGCACTTGAGGGTGTTCTCCCAGATCTCCGCCGGATCGTGTTCGACCCAGCCGGAGCGTGGCTGGATCTGCCGGTGTTCCAGCTGGTGGCGGCCGATCTCACGACCGGCCCGGTCGAAGATCATGAACCGCGTGCTGGTGGTGCCCTGATCGAGCGCGCCGATGTAGTGCGCCACAAGTGCCTCCCGTCCTCGACGACGCGGACGTTAGGGAGCACAGCGGGGCGGGGCAACGGCCCTCGTGCGACAATGTCGCACGTGCCCGGCATGATCCAGTCCATCGAGCGGTCCTCGGCCGTGTTGCGCCTGCTCGCGGCGGGGGAGGACCGGCTGCGCGTCAAGGAGATCGCGGACGCGCTCGGCCTGCCGAAATCCACGGCACACAGCATCCTGCGGACCCTGGAGCACGTCGGGTTCGTCGAGCAGGACCCGCGGACCGCCCGGTACCGGCTCGGCCGCGGGCTGCTCGAACTGGGCTCCACCGGGATCGACGCCAACGAACTGCGCGGGCGCGCCCTCAACTGGGCGGACGCGCTGGCCGCCCGCAGCGGCGAGGAGGTTCGGCTCGGCGTGCTGCGCGACGGTGAGGTGGTCGTGGTGCACCACGTGTTCCGGCCCGACGACTCGGCCCAGTCACTCGACACCGGGGTGCGGCTGCCCGCCCATGCGACGGCGCTCGGTCAGGTGCTGCTCGCCCACGACGCGACGGCCACCGAGGCCGCCGTGGCGGGTGGGCTGGACGCGTACACCCGAAGGACGGTGACCGACCGGAAAGCCCTCGCCCGGGCACTCGCCGAGACCCGCGCCCGGGGCTGGGGCCTCTCGGTGGAGGAGTGGCGGCCGGGCCTGGCCGCGATCGCCGCGCCGGTGCGCACCTCGGGCGGGCTGGTCGTCGGCGCGGTCGGGATCGCCGGGCCGGTGGAGCGGCTCACCGACACGCGGCGGCAGGCCCGGCCCGGCCTGGTCGAGCACGTGGTGGCGGCCGCCCGGTCGATCTCGCGGGACGTGTCCGGGTCATGAGCGGGCGTGCGGGCGACCGGGAGGGGGCGGAGTCATGAGCTACGTGCTGGCGGTGGATCAGGGGACGACGTCGACGCGGTGCATCCTGTTCGACCGGCGGGCGACCGTCGTGTCGGTGGTGCGGGCCGAGCATTCGCAGTCGTATCCGCGGCCCGGCTGGGTGGAGCACGACGCGGCCCGGATCTGGCGGGACGTGCGGCGGCTGATCGAGCGGGCGTTGCGGGAGGCCGGCGTCGCTCCATCCGAGGTGGCGGCCATCGGGATCGCCAACCAGCGGGAGACGACGGTGCTGTGGGACCGGGCGACCGGGGTGCCGGTGGCGCCGGCGATCGTCTGGCAGGACACCCGCGCGGCCACCGGCGACATCGACGCGGATCTCGTGACGAGCCGGACCGGGTTGCCGCCGGCCACCTACTTCTCGGCCACGAAGATCCAGTGGCTGCTGGAGCACACCCCCGGGCTGCGGGAGCGCGCCGAACGCGGTGAGGTGCTGTTCGGGACCGTCGACTCGTGGCTGATCTGGAACCTGACCGGCGGACGGCACCTCACCGACGTGACCAACGCCAGCCGTACCATGCTGATGAATTTGAACGATCTCGATTGGGACGACGAACTGCTCCGGCTGTTCCGGATCCCGCGGGCGATGCTTCCCGAGATCCGATCATCGGCCGAGGTCTACGGCACCGCCGAAGCCGTCCTGCCCGGAGTGCCGATCGCCGCCGCCATCGGCGACCAGCAGGCCGCACTGTTCGGGCAGACGTGTTTCGAGCCGGGCGAGGCCAAGTGCACCTACGGCACCGGCGGATTCCTGCTGATGAACACCGGTACGAAACAGGTCCGGTCGAGTCATGGGCTGATCACCACGGTCGGCTACCGGATCGGCGCCGAGAAGCCGGTCTTCGCGCTGGAGGGATCGATCGCGATCGCCGGGTCGCTGGTCCAGTGGGTCCGTGACAACCTGGGCCTGATCGGCACCGCCTCGGAGATCGAGACCCTGGCCGGGACGGTCCGTGACAACGGCGGCTGCTACATCGTGCCGGCGTTCTCCGGCCTGTTCGCGCCCTACTGGCAGAGCGAGGCGCGGGGCGTCATCGTGGGGCTGACCTCGTACATCACGAAGGCGCACCTGGCCCGTGCGGTGCTGGAGGCGACCGGCTGGCAGACCCGCGACGTGGTCGACGCCATGAACGCCGACTCCGGCCTGGCGCTGACCGCGCTCAACGTGGACGGTGGCATGACCGCGGACAACCTGCTCATGCAGATCGTCGCCGACTTCCTGGAGGTCCCGGTGCTGCGGCCGATGGTCGCCGAGACGGTGTCGCTGGGCGCCGCCTATGCGGCCGGGCTGGCCGTCGGCTACTGGTCGGATCTGCGGGACCTGCACGCCAACCGGCACATGGCCGGCCGGTGGCGGCCCCGGATGGACGCGGCCCGGCGTGCCGGCGAATACGCGAACTGGCGGCGTGCCGTGGAGTGCTCGATCCTGTTCAGCCGGCCCGAACCGTCGTAGCCGTTTCATCGTCCGAGCTGGACAGTGGTCAGCGGATCGTGAAGGCGTCGAAGCCCTCGGCCGGCTCCTCGTGAACCTCCAGGTTGTCCACGCGGGCGCCGGTCGGGCCGGTCCGCGCCCAGCTGACCAGCTGCGCGACGCCCTCCGGATCGCCCTCGAAGACCGCCTCGACCCGGCCGTCCGGCAGGTTGCGCACCCAGCCGCGGACCGCGTGCCGGCAGGCGACGCGGCGGCACGAATCGCGGAAGAAGACGCCCTGCACCAGGCCTTCGGCGAGGACGTGTTTGCGGATCACCGGCCCACCCTACGTCGGGATGTGTCACGGGGAGTCGATTTTGGTCCGGCGTCCGGCGGGCTTTCCGGTTAGCCGGATGGTGAACATTTCACTTCCATCACACCAACCACAGATATCCCAAGATCCACTACAGTCGCGTGCACACGCGCGCCGGCCGGGTCGCGTGAAGCAGTCATGCGAAAGGAGGCCGACGTGGGTAAGACCAAAGAGAAGGCCAAGAAGGCGGTAGTGGTCGAGGCCGCGCCGGTTGTCGAGGCGCCGGTCGTCGAGGCCAAGGTCAAGAAGGCCAAGAAGGAGAAGGCGGCCGTCGTCGAGGCCGCCCCCGTCGAGGAGGCTCCCGTGGAGGCCGCTCCCGTCGAGGAGGCTCCCGTGGAGGCCGCTCCCGCCAAGGCCGAGAAGAAGTCCAAGAAGGACAAGAAGTCCAAGAAGAAGTGATTCGCCGGACCGCCGCGCAATCACGCGGCGGTCCGTTTCACGATGCGTTCGTGAACAGTTCGCAAGTCCTGTTGTAGTACCGGTCCGTCTGCCCCAGGTGGCGCATTCCGAGCCGTTGGCAGACCGCCTGCGACGCGGTGTTCTCCGGCCAGGTGACGGCCAGCACGGGCGAGACGCCGGACCGGGCCGCGTACGCCATCACGGCGTTGGCCGCCTCGGTGGCGTACCCCTTGCCCCACGCGTCCGGATGCAGGTGCCAGCCGATCTCGGTCTCGCCGGTGGGGGCCAGCTTCTCGCCGGAGCCGAGCAGCGGGACCAGCAGCGCGGTGCCGAGCAGGTGACCGGTCGCCCGGTCCTGGATCGCCCAGATCGTGTGCACGTCGTCCTGCCGGGCCCGCCACCGGGTCAACGTGGCGACGGCGTCGTCGTGGCCGGTGAGGGCGCGTGGCGCCGAGCCGAGATAGCGGGCCACCTCCCAGCGCGAGTACATGTCGAGGAGGAAGTCGATGTCCTTCTCCTCCCACTCACGCAGAAGCAGCCGTGGCGAGATCAGTGACCGCATCGCCGCAGCGTAACGGGGATTGTGAAGGAATGTAACCGGCCGGTAACCCGGCAACGTCTGTGACGTTGGAAAGGAGTGCGCTCGGAGGAACTCGGCATAGGCATGGTCTACGGTCGGCACGTGCTTGAAGAGGAGACGGAGCCCACTGGTGGCTTCACGGTCCGGTTGGAGAATTTCACCGGGCCGTTCGATCTGCTTCTGCAGCTGATCGGCAAGCACAAGCTGGATGTCACCGAGGTGGCGCTGCATCAGGTCACCGACGACTTCATCGCCTACATCCGGGCCATGGGCGACGACTGGGACCTCGACGAGGCCAGCGAGTTCCTGCTGGTCGCGGCGACCCTGCTGGACCTCAAGGCGGCCCGGCTGCTGCCCGCCGCCGAGGTCGAGGACGAGGAGGACCTGGCCCTGCTGGAGGCCCGCGACCTGCTGTTCGCCCGGCTCCTGCAGTACAAGGCCTTCAAAGAGGCGGCCGCGCACATCGCGGAGCTCGAGGCCACCGGGGCGCGTCGCTGGCCGCGGCTGGTCACCCTGGAGCAGCGGTACGCGGACGCGCTCCCCGAGTTGGTCCTCGGAGTCGGCCCGCAACGGCTGCTGAAACTGGCGCTGAAGAGCTTCCTGCCCAAGCCCGGCCCGCCGCAGGTGTCGATCGCTCACATCCACCAGGTGCGGGTGAGCGTCAAGGAACACGCCACGCTGCTGCGCGACCGGTTGCGCCGGGCCGGCACCGCCACGTTCAGCCTGCTGGTCGCCGACTGTGACAACACCCTCGAGGTGGTGGCCCGGTTCCTGGCCCTGCTGGAGCTGTACCGGGAAGGGCTGATCGAGTTCGAGCAGCCGGTGTCGCTGGACGAGCTGACCGTCCGATGGATCGGCGGTGACTCGGACGTCGAGCTCGACATCGACGACTACGAGGGCAGCAAACCGGAGGCCGAAAGTGCCGAATCGGGCGAAACACCGGCGGAACGGCTTGACGATCCCGGCTCTGATGGCGATCTTGGCACGGGTGATGAGGCCCCGGTGGCTGTGGAGGAGAGTTCGTGAGCAGCGAGGAGCGTCCCGAGTCGCTGGCGGCGCAGGCGGCCGCGTGGGTGCCGCCGTGGGAGCGGCGCCGGGAGCCGGACCGGGAGTACCAGGACGCGGCCGAGTCCGAGCTTGCGCCTTCGCCTTCGGCGGAGCCCGAGCTTCCCGCTGAGGCGGAGGCCGAGCTTTCGGCTGAGGCGGAGGCCGAGCTTCCCGCTGAGGCGGAGGCCGAGCTTTCGGCTGAGGCGGAGGCCGAGCTTTCGGCTGAGGCGGAGCCCGAGTTTTCCGCCGAGGCGGAGGCCGAGCTTTCCACCGAGACGGAGCCCGAGCCTTTGGCTGAGCCGGAGCTTCCGCAGCCCGAGGCGGAGCTCTCGGAATCCGAGCCCGAGTCTTCGGAACCCGAGCTTTCGGAATCCGGGCCTTCGGAACCCGAGCCCGAGGCGGCGCCTTCGCGGCCGGAACCCAGGGCCGCGGTTCCCGCCCAGGCGCGGCCACGGCGGGAGGAACCGCCCGCTCCGACCCGTACCCCCGCTGTTGTGATGGACGACGCAGAGCTGGCGGCGGCCCTCGAATCGATCATGCTGGTGGTCGACGAGCCGGTGGGCGAGTTGCAGTTGGCGCAGGTCCTGGAGCAGCCGGTGGAGCGGATCGCCCGCGTCCTGGAGGACGTCTCGGCGCGCTACACCGCGGCCGGGCACGGCATCGACCTGCGGCGGGCGGCCGGCGGGTGGCGTCTCTACACCCGCCCGGAGTACGCGCAGTACGTCGAACGGTTCGTCCTCGACGGCCAATCGGTCCGGCTCACCCAGGCCGCCCTGGAGACACTCGCCGTAGTCGCCTACAAACAGCCGGTGACCCGATCGCGCATCTCGGCCATCCGCGGTGTGAACTGTGACGGGGTGATGCGTACGCTGGTCACTCGCGGCCTGATCGAGGAGTGCGGCACCGAACCGGAAACCGGGGCATACCTGTACCGGACGACGTCGCTGTTCCTCGAGAAGCTCGGCCTCAACTCGGTCGACCAGCTGCCGCCGCTCGCCCCATTCCTGCCCGACGATGTGGAAGAAGTGCTCGATGCCTCAGGCTGACACCGCCGAACGCCTCCAGAAAGTCCTGGCTGCGGCCGGTGTTGGATCCCGGCGCGCCTGCGAAGACCTGATCTTCCGGCGGCGCGTGACCGTCAACGGCCGGGTCGCCAAGCTCGGCGACAAGGTCGACCCCGCCACGGCGGAGATCCACGTCGACGGGCAGCGGGTGATCACCAACACCAAGCTCGTCTACGTGGCGCTGAACAAGCCGCGCGGCGTCGTCTCCAGCCTCGACGACGAGAAGGGCCGCACCGAGCTGGCCGACTTCCTCGGCGCCAACTTCGAGCAGCGGCTGTTCCACGTGGGCCGGCTCGACGCCGAGTCCGAGGGGCTGCTGCTGTTCACCAACGACGGCGGGCTGGCGCACAAGCTGATGCACCCGTCGTACGAGATCAACAAGACGTACCTGGCCGAGGTGGTCGGGCCGCTGCCGCGCACCGTGGGCCGGGCCCTCCAGAAGGGCATCGAGCTGGAGGACGGCCCGGCGAAGGTGGACTCCTTCCGGCTGGTCGACGCGATCGGCAAGACCGCCCAGGTGGAGATCGTGCTGCACGAGGGCCGCAAGCACATCGTCCGCCGGATGATGGACGCCGTGGGGCACCCGGTCACCCGGCTCATCCGGACGGCGGTGGGCCCGATCCGCCTCGGCGACCTGCGGCCCGGCGGGTTCCGCCACCTGTCGCAGGCGGAGGTCGCCGCCCTGTTCAAGGCGGTCGGCGACTAGTAGGTGCGGTCGGGCAGCGCGTCGGCCGCACTGTCGGAGTCGAAGACGGCCTTCTCCGACTCCACGCGCTTCTGCACCTGGCCGCCGAAGAACAGGTCGACGACCACCGCCATCAGCTGCTCACCGATCTCCGGGCTGCACTCGACGACGTAGTTCAGCTTGCCCGCCGCCAGGGCCGTCAACCCGGCCCTGGTGGCGTCCACGGTGACGATGCGGACGTCGGTGCCGGGCTTCTTTCCGGCGGCCTGCAACGCCTTGATCGCGCCCAGGCCCATGTCGTCGTTCTGCGCGAAGACGGCGTCGATGGTCTTGACCCGGCGCAGCAGCTTCTTCATGGCCGCCTCACCGCCGGCCACGGTCCAGTTGCCGGTCTCGCTGTCCATCACCCGCAGCTTGCCGTGCCGGGAGGCGGTCTCCCGGAAGCCCTCGGTACGCAGTTTCGTCGGCGACGATCCGCGGGTGCCGAGCAGCTCCACGACGTTGACGTGGCCGCTCGTGCCCTCGTAGTCGTTCTCCAGGTAGAGCGCCGCCAGGTTGCCCTCGGACGCGAACTCGGCGCCGATCGAGCTGACGTACAGCGATTCGTCCAAGGTCTCGATGAGCCGGTCGGTGAGCACCACCGGGATTCCGGCGTCGCGGGCCTGGCGCAGTACGTCGTCCCAGCCGGTCTCCACCACCGGCGAGAAGGCGATCACGTTCACCTTCGCGGCGATGTACGACTGGATCGCCGCTATCTGCTTCTTCTGGTCGCCCTCGGCGTTGTCGAATTTCAGCGTGATCCGGTTGCGCTCGGCCGCTTTCTTGATCGACGCGGTGTTCGCCTCACGCCAGCCGCTCTCCGAGCCGACCTGGGAGAACCCCAGGACGATCGGGCCGCTGGGGACGTCCCGCAGGTTGAAGCCCTCTTGCTCGTCGGTCCCGCAGCCGGCCAGCACCGAGCACATGCCGGCGGCTCCGAGTGATATGAACAAACGTCTGCGCATCGGTGAATCCCCCGTCAACGGCGATCATCAATCCCGGAACGGGTGTTGACGATAACAACGCGTTGATCGGGGCTCTACCCCATGTGGCGCCAGCAGCGGAAACCACCGCCGGCGCCACAAATGATCACGCTCTCATGACCGTGGCGATGGGGATTCCGGCCGCCCGGATCGCCGGGACGAAGCCGCCGAGCACACCGGCGATCAGGCCGGCGATCACCCCGGCCACCCCGGCGTCCCAGGGGAAGACGACACCCTTCAGGAACGGCTCGGAGTTGCCGGCCAGCATGACCAAACCCTTGAGGGCCACGGCGCTCACCCCGATCGCCAGGGCCGCGGTGAGCAGGCCGGTGATCAGCGTCTCGGCCAGGACGATGCCGGCCAGCAGGGCGCGGGGTGTGCCGACCGCACGGCGCAGCGCGAACTCCTCGACCCGTTCGCCGACGGTGGCCAGACCGACGTTCAGGATGCCGGCCACACCGATCAGCAGGACCAGGCCGGCCATCGACAGGAAGATCAGCCGCATCAGGGCCAGTTCCTTCTCCTGGTCCTTGCGCGAGTTGATCAGATCGACGTACGGCTCCGCGTTGATCGCCTTGAGCTTGCTGGTGAGCACCTGCTCGACCGGCGTGTTCCCGGTCATCAGCACGTTCATCTCGCCCATCGACGGGTCGACGAGTTTCGTGGCCGGGATCCAGTTGGCCATCTCGTCCATCCGCACGTACGCCCGCGGCGAGTAGTCCCCGTCGTCGACCACACCGATGAGCTGCGGCGTCAGGTTCGCACTGGCACCCGGCACGCGCATCTCGGCCGGCACCCGGTAGCGCTCGAAGCCCTTGGCCGCCTCCTTGTTGAGGACCAGCCGCGGCGCCATCATCGGCATCGAATCGAAGTCGAGCCAGTGGCCGGACTCCGGGCGGAAGGGCTTGAACTGGCGGATGTCGCCGGTGAGCGCGGTCAGCCGTACCTCGATGGCCTGCCCTTCCGGACCGGCCTCCGCGGGGGTCTGCTCCCGGCAGTTGCCGGTCGCGTCGCACACCATCGGCATGCCGTAGAACCCGGTCTCGTCGAACGGCGAGGCGTTCGGGTTGACCGGCCGGACCCCGGGCTCACCGATGATCGCCGAGACGCCCACCATGGCCACCGCGTCGTCCCGGCCGGGAACGGTGTCCATGATGATCTCGCTGACCCGCGGCTGCGGGGCCATGCTCATGACCTTGGTGCCGTCGATGCCGCGCTGGAGCTCCATGTCGGCGAGCAGGGCCCGCTCGGCGATGCTGGCGCCGGCCTGCACCACCACGACGGCGAGCACACCGAGGAAGAGGCTGATCATGGACAGCAGGGTGCGGGTCTTGCGGGACCGGATGCCCTGCAACCCGATGATGAGAGCCGAGCGGAAGCGCCCCGACAGACGGATCATGCGGCGACCTGCTCGGCCAGGACACCCTCGTTGAGGTGCAGGATCCGGCCCATCCGGGCGGCGTGGTCCCGGTCGTGGGTGACCAGGATGAGCGCGCACCCGCGGGCGGTGACCCCCTGGAGGGCGTCGATCACCAGCGTGCCGGTCTCGGTGTCCAGGGCGCCGGTCGGCTCGTCGGCCAGCAGGATCCGCGGCTGCCGCACCAGCGCGCGGGCGATCGCCACCCGCTGCTGCTCGCCGCCGGACATCTTGGCCGGCCGGTTCTTGGCCAGATGCGCGATGCCGACCTCCTCCAGGGCGTCCATGACCTTGGCCCGGCGCTGCCGGCGGGGCAGCCAGCCCTGGCCGTTGACCAGCGCCATCGCCACGTTCTGCGCGGCGGTCAGATGCTTGAGAAGGAAGAACCGCTGGAACACGAAACCGAAGTGGGAACTGCGCAGCTTCGCGGCCCGGCGCTCCGGCAGCCGGCTGATCTCGGTGCCGTCCAGCAGGTAGCTGCCCTGGTCCGGGCGGTCGAACAGGCCCAGCACACTGAGCAGGGTGCTCTTGCCGGAACCGGACCGGCCGACGATGGCCAGGCTCTCCCCGGGGTGCACGCTCAGGCCGACGCCGTCGAGGATCGTCCGCGGCTTCTCCTGTCCCTTGAGGACCTTGGTGATGCCGTTCAGTTCGATGATGGCCGTCACCCGGTCACCTCGCCCGGCGGCGGGGTCGGCAGGTTCGGCCCGGGAACAGCGATGGTCTCGTTCCCCTGGAGGCCCTTCTTGATCTCGATGACCTTGCCGTCCGAGATGCCCAGCGTCACGTCGATCGTCTTGCGCCGCCGATCCTCGCCGATGACCAGGTCGACCTTGCCCTTACCCTGCGAACCGGCGACCGCCTCGACCGGCAGGACCAGCGCGTCCTCGGACCGGCCGGTGATCACGTCGAGGGTGACGTCCGAGCCGTTGATCAGCTTGATCTTGGCCGGGGCGACACAGACCACCTGAAGGCCGGTCGGGTCGGAACCGGTCGCGCCACCGGCGTCGGGCGCCGGCTCCTCCGGGGTCACCGGGGGCGCCGACGGGTTCGCGGTCGGCTGCGTGGTGGGATCCGGCTCGGGCTCCGGCAGTGTCCCGGCGGGCAGCGCCGCGATGGTGCCGATCGGCTCGCAGTTGAACGGCCCCGGACCGTTCTTGATCTGCGCCTTGATCGACTTCACGGAACCGGAGATCCGGTACGCCTGCGCGCTGTCGATGTCGGCCACGATGCCGTAGCCGACGTGCTTCGCCGAGATGATCGGCATGCCCTTCGACACCGGCGACTTGTCGGCCATCAGCCGCCCGGCCATGATCGAGCCCTCCGGGATGTACACCCGGCGCGGGGCACCACCGGCCCACACCGACGCCACCCACGTGTCCCGCACCACCGGCACGGTCGTCGGCTGCCGGTCGGTGAACCGCAGCTCGCCCTCGGCCGGGGCGACGATCCCGAACGTCGGGTTGATGGTCACCTTCCCGGCCAGGCTGATCTGGTTCACCAGATCCTGCCGTGTCGGCTGAACGGTGGTGAGCACGGTCCCGCGGGCCTCGAGCTCCGGGGTCTGCGCCTGTTCGCCCTCCGACGTACAGCCGCCCAGGAGCACCACGACAGCCGAGGCCATCACGCACACACGTCTCTTCACCCGGTTCCCCGTTCACCCCGATAGCGGACATACCGGTATCGACGGTGATGCCCACCCGACCCCGGCGCGACGGAACGGTACATGACCGTCGCAAGCCAGGGCGAGCCCAACGGGTCTCGGTATTCGAGACGGCACGATGAGTCATCAGCAGGTACGACATGCGTTGCTGTGTGGCAGCTGTGCGTGATCGGAGGGTCGTGGCCCGGGCTCAATCGGGGCGGTACCCGTGCGCGGCGAGAACCGTCAGCAGCCGCTCGTCGAACGCGGTCTCGTCCCCGTCGCGCCATCGGTGCCCGCCGGGGCACTCCCAGTTGGGTGGCCGCGGGGGCATGAGACAACCACCGAGTGCCAGCTCTCCGTTTTGCGCGGCCGCGAGCGCCTCCGGCACCGGAAGGCCGAAGATCAGTGGTACCCCGGCCACGCCGCATTCGGGACACAGACTCACACCCGCACCGTACCCGCGCCCTCGCCCGCCACGCCCGGGTCTTGGCCGGGGCTGTCGAAGGGGTGAGGTGGGGGCACACGATCTACGCCCGGCGTGGGCCTCGCGGGCGCGCGTGGCAATCAGGTCGCCGCCCGCACGAATGGGGGCGCGTAGCCGTACAAAAGCTGGAAAGAGGCGAAGCGGAGCGAGCCGTGTCAGGTCAGACGGGTGACCAGGATGCGGCCGCCCTCGAAGACGCCGCCGTCGACGGCGATGACGCGGCCGCCGTTGTAGCGGTGGGCCGAGACGGCCTGGGCCGGGGTGAGGCCGAAGTGGCTGAGCAGCGTGCTGTGGCCGTGCACGATGGTCGAACCGCCGTAGGCGGACAGCAGTTTGTCGACGGCGGCGGGGGAGCGGAGGTCGCCGCGGCCGCAGAAGCGGGACCACAGGTGCAGCCAGATGTACGGGTCGCTGCTGGCCAGTGCGCCGGCCACGTGATCGTTGACGGCGGTGAGGGAGGCGCCGAACTCCAGGTACGCGGTGCTGTCGCAGTGGGTCAGCAGGTGGTCGTCGGCGACGGTCAGCGCCGGGAGGGTGGCCAGCCACGCCAGGTGGTCGGGGGTGAGGCCGCGCAGGTCGTTCTCGCGGCCGCCGTAGAGGCGCCAGGCCCCGTAGTAGCCGCCCTCCGACGCCGGCCAGCCCGGCACCGGATCGGTGCCGAAGCGGTGTGCGGCCAGCAGGAACACCTCGTGGTTGCCGAGCAGCGCCCGGACGTTGCCGCCGGACTGGGCGTGCAGGCGGCGGATGTCGTCGACGATGCCGAGGCCGTCGGGGCCGCGGTCGAAGTAGTCGCCGAGCAGCCACAGCCGGGCGTCCGCGCCGCACCAGTCGCCGGCCGCGTCGATCAGGCCGGCTTCGTGCAGGGCGTCGCGGAACTCGGTTCGGTGTCCGTGCATGTCACTGGCGGCGAAGAGAGGCGGCACGGGCGAGGACTATAGCCCTGTCATATGTCAGCGGTGTTGAGACTCATGCGGTCAGCACCGGGGCGTTGAGCAGGGCATCGATGTCCGGGGCCGGGATCGGGCGGGAGAAGTGGAAGCCCTGGGCGTACCGGTAGCCGAGCGCGTGCAGCCGGTCCGCCTGGTCCTGGGTCTCCACACCCTCGGCCACGGCGCGCAGGCCGAGCGTCGCCGCGATGGTGCTCAGCGACGAGGCGATCGCCTCCTGCTCGGCGGTGCCGTTGAGGTCGTCGATGAACGACTTGTCCACCTTGAGAGTGGTGACCGGGCAGGTACGCAGCAGGGTGAGCGAGCTGTGCCCGGTGCCGAAGTCGTCCAGCGCCACGCCGACGCCGAGTTCGCGGAGCTCGCGGACGGTCTCCATGGCCGCGCCGCCGGCGAACACCGCGGTCTCGGTGATCTCGATGGTGATCCGGTCCGGGGTGAGCCCGTGCCGGGACAGCGCGTCGGCGACCATGCCGGGCAGGTCCGGGTCGAGCAGCTGCCGGGCCGAGACGTTGATGCTGACGAGTGGTCCGGCGGTGCCGTACCGCAGCTGCCAGGCGGCGGCGTCGGCGCAGGCGGTGTCGATGATCCAGGCGCCCAGGTCGATGATCAGGCCGCTGTGCTCGGCGACCGGGATGAACTCGGCCGGCGAGATCACCGGCTGGTCGTTCGGCTGCCAGCGGATCAGTGCCTCGACAGCGGCGACCGAGCCGCTGGGCAGTTCCACGATCGGCTGGTAGAGCAGCTTGAACTCGCCCCGTTCGAGACCGCGGCGCAGGCCGGCGGCCAGTTCGGCGTGGTGCTGGGCGGTGGCGTCGAGAGCGCTGGTGTGCTCGCGGGCCCGGTCCGCGCCGGTGTACTTCGCCGCCTGGAGGGCCAGCTCGGCGCGGCGCAGCAGGTCCGGCACCGCCTCCCCGGCGCCGGTCGCCACCCCGGACGTGACGGTCACCAGGAGAACCCGGTCGTCCACCCGCAACGGGGTGCGGAACGCGTCCACCAGGGTTTCGGCGAGGTCGGCGTCGATGCCGGGCATCAGGACGCCGAACTCGTCGCCGAGCAGCCGGGCCACCACCACGGCGCCGCCGGTGACCGCGGCGACCCGTTCGGCGGCGGCGCGCAGCAGGATGTCGCCGACGTCGTCGCCGAGCTGGTCGTTGAGCGCCGCGAACCCGTCCAGGTCGCAGACCGCGACCGTGGTCGGCGCGGTGCGTTCCGCCAGGGTGGTGGTGAACAGCCGCCGGTTCGGCAGGCCGGTCAGTTCGTCGTGCTGGGCCTGGTCCTCCATCCGGTCGAGCAGCACCGAGTTGTCGAGCAGCGCGGCGAGCTGCCGGATCATCACGAGGACGGTCAGCGCCACGGACCCGCCGGCCAGGCGGGGCGGCAGGAAGCCGGTGCGCAGGGTGACGGTGATCAGCAGGATGACGACCACCGCGACCGCGATGTACGGGACGAGGCTGATCCGGCGTGTGGCGGGGCGGGGCTCGGACGCCACGGTCCGGGTCTGGACCCAGGCGGCCAGAGTGAACAGGAGACCGGCGATCGGCAGCGCGATGACGGCGCCGCTCAGGTGCGGCCACGGGTCCAGGGCGGGCCGCAGCAGCCAGGCGACCGGGCCGAGCAGGCCGGTCGGGGCGAGCGCCCACAGGGCCGGAGCCAGGACCGGTGCGGCGCCGGTGACGCCCACCTTGAGCACCATGACGATCGTCGACGACGCGACCAGCACCACGGTGACCAGCAGCGCGGCGGTGATCGGGCTACCGGAGCCGTCAGGGGTGGTACGCACGAGGAAGTGGGTGAGGACGACCGCCGCGGCCACCCCGACGATCGCGACGTCCAGGAAGGTCGCGAGGGTGGTCCGCCAGCTGCCACGGGCCGTCGGCAGCCGGAAGACCGCCAGCATGGCGTAGCCGGCCGCGATGGCGAACAGGGCCGCCGTGATCGGGCTCATCGGCCTCAGGGCGGCACCGAGAACCGCCTGGCTGACGATCTGCACCCCGATGCCGGCGAGCAGCAGCGCGCAGGCGATCGAGAACCGCCGCCAGAGGAGACGGACCGGTCCCTTCCCGCCGGCCGCGGCGACCCGGCAGGCCGCGATCGCGGTGCCGACGCTGCCGACGGCGGCGGGCCAGAGCAGCCAGGACGGCACCGGTCGCAGCATGCCGACGACGGCGATGATGAAGGCGGCCAGCACCCAGGCCGCCGCGCACACGGCCAGCCCGGTGGCGGTGCGCAGGGATGGTTTCGTCACGGCGGCTCGATCGGCAACGGTGGGCCGCCGGTTGAGTCAATCCGAGGAGAGCAAACCTTTTTGCACCTTGCCCATGGCGTTGCGGGGCAGTTCTGCGACGTGGCGTACCCGGCGGGGCCGTTTGTGGGCGGCCAGGCGTTCGGCGACGAAGGCGATCAGTTCCTGCTCGGTGACCGGATCGCCGACCACGTACGCGGTGATCTGCTCCCCCAGGTCGGCGTGCGGGGTGCCGATCACCGCGGCCTCCCGTACCGCCGGGTGCAGCAGCAGGGCGTCCTCCACCTCGCCGGCGCCGACCCGGTAGCCGCCGGTCTTGATCAGGTCGGTGGAGGCGCGGCCGACGATGCGGTGCCAGCCGTCGGGGGCGATCGTCGCCACGTCGCCGGTCGGGTACCAGCCGTCGACCAGGTCGGGGGCCCGTACGCCGCCGTCGCGCAGATAGCCGTCGAGCAGGGTGGGCCCGGTCACCTGGAGGTGGCCGATGGTCTCGCCGTCGGCGGGCAGCGGTGCGCCGGACTCGTCGGCCAGCCGGGTCGCGATCCCGGGCAGGGGAGTGCCCACCTGGCCGGGGCGGCGTTCGCCGTCGGCGCGGGTGCTCACCGTGATCAGGGTTTCGGTCATGCCGTACCGCTCGACCGGGGACTGCCCGGTCAGCGTGGCGAGACCGTCGAAGACCGAGGGCGGGAGCGGGGCGCTGCCGGAGACCAGCAGGCGGGCGGGTTCCAGCGCCTTCGCGGCGGTGGGGTCGGCGGCGATCCGGGACCAGACGGTGGGTACGCCGAAGTACATGGTTCCGGCGGCGGCCGCGTAGTTGGCCGGGGTGGGGCGGCCGGTGTGGATCAGGCGGCATCCCAGGCGCAGGGGTCCCAGGATGCCCAGGACCAGTCCGTGGACGTGGTAGAGGGGCAGGCCGTGGACCAGGGTGTCGTCGGGGGTCCACTGCCAGGCGGCGGCCAGGGCGTCCAGGTCGGCGGCGATGGCCTCTTCGGAGATCACGACGCCCTTGGGGGCGCCGGTGGTGCCGCTGGTGTAGAGGACGAGCGCCGCGGAGACCTCCGACTTGCCCGGATTTAGAGGGATAAAATCGGGCAAAATGAGCGCTGCTCGCGAATCCTCCAGGATGTGCCGCCGCTCCAGAACACCCGCGTCCGGTGGGATCGGCACGATCGGCACCCCCGCCAGCAGCGCCCCGGTCACCGCCACGATCGTCGACAGGCTCGGCGTCGCATCCACCGCCACGATCGGCGCCCCGGCGATCTCGGCGGCCACCCGCCCGGCCCGGTCCAGCAACTCGTGACGGGACAGCGACCCGTCCGGCGCGGTCACCGCCGCTTCCAGGTCGGCGGCTTCGTGCAGTGCGGTGAGCAACGGCATGACCGGATCCTACGAAAGTGCGACGGCTCGCCCCTTGCCGCGCCTGGGATCCGGGCACCGGCGTTGTCGCTGTCCGAAACGTCTGCCTACGGTCTAAATCTACTGGTGTCCAAATCCCCTGGTGAGAGGGGCGGTGGGATGGCTGACCTGGCCCGGTGGCGGGACCTGCACCGGCTGGCCCGCGGCTATCGCGGGCGCATCCTGGGAGCGGCCGCACTCAGTCTCTTCGGAACCCTGCTGGCGCTCACCCAGCCGCTGCTGGCCCGGCTCGCGGTCGACGGCGCCGCGGCCGGCCGGCTGCCCTGGCCGGTGATCGGCGCACTGGCCGCCCTGTTCGCGGCGCAGGCCAGCGCCCTGGCCCTGGCCCGGTACGTCCAGGCGCACACCGGCGAGACGATGACCCGTGACCTGCGCCGGGACGTGACCGGCCACCTGCTGCGGGTGCGGCTGTCGGTGCTGGAGCGTGGACGTACCGGGGATCTGATCGCCCGCGCCTGCGGCGACACGGCCGCCGTGAAGACGCTGATCGCGCAGAGCCTCGGCACCGGCGTGGCCGGGCTGATCGGCCTGATCGCGGCGGTCGGCGTGCTCGCGTGGCTGGACCCGTGGCTGCTGGCCGCCGTCGTGGTGCTGTTCGGCGGCTCGTTCGGGGCGCTGCTGGCGGTGGTGCGCCGGGTGCGGATCGCGTCGCGTACCGCCCAGTCAGCGGAGGGGATGCTGCTGTCCGATCTGGAACGCGTCCTCGGCGGCATCCGGGTGGTGCGGGCCTGCCGGGCGGAACGGGCCGAAGCCGACCGCCTGGACTCGTCGGCGCGGCACGCCTACCTGGCGAATCTGCGGATGGCCGGCATGGTCGCCCTCAGCGGCCCGGCCAACGACCTGGCGGTCAGCGGCGCGTTCCTGGCGGTCCTGCTGGTCGGCGCGTCCCGGGTGTCGTCCGGCGCGATCACCCTGGGCGAACTGGTCGGCTTCACCCTGGCGATGACCTACCTGGCGGCCCCCATCTACGAGATCTTCCAGGCGGTGAGCGCCGTCCAGCAGGGCTCCGGCGCGCTGCACCGGATCAACGAGGTGCTGTCCCTGCCGGTCGAGGGCGACCGCCCGATCGCGGTGGCCCGGGTCCGCGGCGCCACCCGCCGTCCGTCGCCGGTCCTGGAGTTCCGCGACGTCTGGTTCGGCTACGAGCCCGGCCGCCCGGTGCTGCGCGGCATCGGCTTCACCGTCCCGTCCCGCGGCCAGACGGCCCTGGTCGGCCCGTCCGGCGCCGGCAAGTCGACGATCTTCGCCCTGGCCGAACGCTTCTACGACCCGGACCGCGGCACCGTCCTGCTGAACGGCCGCGACGCCCGCTGGACCCGCTACGCCCACCACCGCGCCACGGTGGGCCTGGTCGAACAGGACTGCCCCCTGCTGGCCGGAACCCTCCGCGAGAACCTCCTCTACGGCGCCACCCGGCCCGACGACCACGAACTGAGCCGCGTCCTGGCGATGACCGGCCTGCTCCCGGTCGTTTCCGCCCTCCCGCTGGGCCTGGACACCCCGGTAGGAGAACGGGGCCGCCGCCTCTCCGGAGGCCAGCGCCAGCGCGTCGCGATCGCCCGCTGCCTGCTGGCCCGCCCCGAGCTGATCCTGCTGGACGAGCCCACCGCCCACCTGGACCCCGACAGCGAACGGGCCTTGACGGCCACCCTCCGCGAGGTCTCCGCGGTCTGCTCACTCATGGTGATCGCCCACCGCTCCACCACCATCCGCTCCGCCGACCAGATCCTGGTCATCGACGCGGGCGTGGTGACAGCCACAGGCACACACAGCGAGTTGCAGCGCTCCGACCCTTACTACCGCTCCCTGGCAGATCAAACCCCATCGATCGTACGAGTGACGCCGTCCCCCTTCCTATGACCGCTCCGCCATCTCCCGCGACCCAGTCCCCACTCAAGCCCGTGCCGCCCCCGCCGGGCTGAGCTGCCCACTCACCCTCACCAACACCCACAACCCCTTCAGTCGTTCGCCGCACGCCGGGCCGGGCCCCAACTCACCCTCACCTACACCCACGACCCCCTCAGCCGCTCGTTGTGCTCCGAGCTGGGTTACCCGCCCACCCTCTTCCACACCCGGCCGCCGCTCAGGCGTTTGCCGCGCGCCGGGCCGGACTGCCGACCCGCGCTTCCCCGCCCGCGTGCCGGGCCGGACTGCCGACCCGTGCTTCCCCGCCCGCGTGCCGTTCGGGCGTTTGCCGCGTGCCGGGCTGGGTTGCCCACCCGCACTTCCCCGTCCGCGTGCCGCTCGGGCGTTTGCCGCGTGCCGGGCCGGACTGCCGACCCGCGCTTCCCCGTCCGCGTGCCGGGCCGGACTGTCCGCCTGCGCTTCCCCGTCCGCGTGCTGCCCGGGCGGTTGCCGCGTGCCGGGCCGGGTTGCCCACCCCGCGCTTCCCCGTCCGCGTGCCGCGCGCCGGGTTGGGTTGCCCGGTCAACTTCGTCCGCGCCCGGGTACTGCTTCGAGCGCCGTCTCGGCGCCGTTGAGATAGCAGCCAGGACCAGCCGGACAATCTCGGCCTCAGCGCACAGCCACCGGAAAACGGACACGCCCAAACCGTTCCCGCGCATTGCGTGTCGGATTCGAGCGCCCCGCTTCATGGTGCCGTCATTGAGGCGCGACGCCATTCCGGATGACCTGCCAGAAAAAGTGCGGCAGGCGAGGAATCAAGCGTGAAGCGGGATGCTCGGTTTCCGTCGCAAACCACGAGGCGAAAATTCCTGTGGGTGGTCGCGCCCACCGAAATGCAGGGCGGGCTTCCGGATAGATTCGATCTCCAGTCGTGTGAGTTTGTTTGTACCTGAATAAAAGGGTTGGGATGGTTTAGGAAGCGGCTGCGTAGGACTGGCCGGCCTATGACCCGCCTTTGGTGCGCTGGGCTGATCAGTGGGCTTGGCCGGCCACCGGCTGGTCGTCGTAGCGGGCGTGCGATGGAGTCTCGTTCGCGAGTGGCCCGCATGGCAGAACAGCTGACGGGTGAAGGTAGACCCGCTAGCCCAGCAGCGGCCCTGTCTTCACTGGTGGGTACCGTCGCTGAACGGCCCTGCTCGGGTCTCTGTCCTGGAGTGGCGCCGGGTCGGCCGAGTCCCAGAGGCTCCACGCCGATGAGGGTTTGAGTTCTACCTTCGGCTGTCGAGAGCTGGGATCCCATGACCGCTCGTCGACCGGGCGTCGTGGCCCGGCCGGCGACCGTCGGTGAGCTGGTTGGGCGCCACGCCGACGCTTCGAAGTGACGGGCTCGAACGCAAATGTGGGGCGATCCAGCGGCCTGATCGGCGTGGATGTCACCTTCGCGCTGGTCACGGCTCTTGGCCCCGGCAAGGGCCCGGGCTGTAGGAAGGGTTTGAGTGCAGACGCCAGCGTGGGCCTCGGCATCGGCGGAGGTGTCGGGAAGGGTTTGAGCGCGGGTGTCCGCGTGGGCCTCGGTGCCGGGCGCGGTGGCGGTGTGGGCCTCGGTGTCGGGCGCGGCCTGGGCCTGGGTCTGGGCCTCGGTGTCGGGCGCGGTGGCGGTGTGGGCCTCGGTGTCGGGCGCGGCCTGGGCCTGGGTCTGGGCCTCGGTGTCGGGCACGGTGTCGGTGTGGGCCTCGGGCACGGGGTCGGCGGGGGTGTGGGGCCACGGAATTGCCTGCGTGCGGGCGCGGCGCAAGCGCTGTGCGTGACGCTGGCCTAGACCCCATGCGCGATGACGCTCATGCTCGCGGCGGAATTCCTCAGCCGCCGGAGAGTAATTGCGACGTGCGCGTCGATCGCGCATTGTGGCAAGCTCACTCGCAGTGAACAACTGGATCTGGGCCATGCATAAATTGTCCTGCGCCCAGAAGGAAAAGTGTAAGGCCGTACAAGAAGTCGATCATGCCAATTTGGGAGATGCGATCCGTTCGGAAATTGTCGACACGATTCTCGCCAGGTTGCCGGCAGCAGGATGCATGCGTGATTCACCTGATCGCAATCGGTCCTGGCCGGTCGGGTGCCGCGGTGGTGAGTGGCTGGGGTTCGGCTGGGTCGGGTGCCGGCTTGACGAGTGGTGTAGGCGCGGCTGGGCGATGGGTGGTGTAGGCGCGGCTGGGCGATGGGTGGTGTGGGTGTGGCTGGGTGGTGGTGGCGTGGGGCTTGGTGGTGAGGGTGTGGGTGGTTGGTGGGCGGTGCGGAACGCGGCTGGTTGGGCACCGAGGGCTGGCCGGGGCTGTGTCGGTGGCGGGGCGCGGGGGTTGGGCGTGGGGGTTGGGCGCCGTGAAGGTGGGGTGGCGGGCCGGGCTGGTTGTGGGGCGGGCCGGATGCTGTGGGTGGGGTAGGGCCCGGAGGGTGAGTCGCGGATCGGGCCGGTGCGGGCCTCGCCTGATGGACCGGGGATCAGGTGGCGGACAGCTGGGGGACGGGGTGGATGCGGTTGGGGACGGGGTTGGTCGTACCGATGCGGGTTTTCACGAGGGAGTGGCGCACCTCCAGCGGGCCTCGTCGGGGTTCCACCAGCAGCGGGGGCAGGGATGGTGGGGGAGGGGCGCCGCCTCGGTGAAGGCCTCCTCGGCGATCCATGCGGCGTAGGCGGCTGGGCCCATCTCGGCGATGAGGGCCGAGGTCTGGGTGGTCTGGGCGGCCAGGGCGCGCAGTTTGCGGTCCACAGTGGGTTCGTCGAGGGTGAGGTGCAGGGTCAAAGCCTGTTCCGGCCGGGTTTTGGGGTAGCCGGGGAGGAAGATCCGGAAGCGGTCGTTGACCGTGCGCCACCGGTCGGCCCAGGTGGCGGATACCGCGGTCTGGAGCAGGCGGGTGTGTGCGGGGGCCGCGTGGTCGACGGCGGTGGCGGTCCAGCGGGCGACGGCCTGGTGGTCGGGGTGGCCGGTGTTGCCGTCGGGGCCGAAGCTGACGACGGTGTCCGGGCGGATCTCGGCGATCAGGGTGCTGAGCCGGTCGACGGCCGCGGATGGCGGGATTTCGGCGCACCGGCCGTCGGGGTAGCCGAGCCAGTGGTGTTCCTCGACGCCGAGCAGGCGCAGGCAGGCGTCGAGTTCGGTGGTGCGGCGCTCGGCCAGGCGGTGTGGTGGCCAGGTGTGCGGGTCGGGGGTGCCGCGTTCGCCGCGGGTGGCGGTGACGCAGACCACCCGGGAGCCGGCGTCGCGGGCCAGGGCCATCAGGCCGCCGGACAGGTAGGCCTCGTCGTCGGGGTGCGCCCAGACGCCCAGGATGGTGCCGAGTTCGGTGAGCATGGTCTCATGCTGGGGCCGTGTGCTCGCCGGATGCTCACGGGTCACTTGTCCGGGTTACCCCAGGGTCACCCCGGGAAGGTGGCCAGCTCCTTCACGGCCATGGCGAGGCGGGCGTCGAATCCGGAGTGGACGAGTTCGCGGCAGTCGTGGTCGCCGGCGGTGGCGAGGCGGCGGATGTCGTGGATGGCGGCGCTGATGCGGTCGCGGACCTCGCGGATCATGTCGGCGGCGGTGCCCTGCCAGCGGTAGGCGTCGAGCAGCATGCGCAGCCGGCGGGGCCGGTCGGCGAAGGCGGTCCAGCCCTCGGCGAAGCCGACGTCGCGGGCGTTGAGCGGCACCCAGGCGAAGGCGGTGAAGGCGAGGTCGGCGGCGCGGGTGACAGGGCCGGCGAAGTCCCAGCCGACGAAGCCGGTGAGGCGCTGCCCGGCCCGGGTGGCGTTGTAGGGCGCCACGTCGTTGTGGCCGATGACGAGCCCGGGTTCCCAGGCGCCGCCCTTGCGCCAGATCGCGTCGTCGGGCGGGACGAAGTCGGCGACGGCCTCGTGGTATTCGCGCAGCCACTGGGCGACCTGCCAGAGGGTGTCGTCCTGGCGGGTCCATTCGGGCCAGGGGAGCACGGTTCCGGTGCGTACGCCCCGGAGGGTCTGCTCCTCGACCGGCGGCGCGCCGTCGAACCCGGCGTCCGCCAGGTGCCGCAGCAGGGCCTCGACCGCGGGGGTCCACGGCTCGCCCGGTAACTCCTCGTCCTGATTCATGATCAACCTCCGGCATGGACGGTAGTCCGGAGATCATGGATCATGCATCGGCCGGGTGTCCTACCGGCCGCCGTCAAGTGACGGATATCGCCCAGGCCCGCCCCCCTTTCTCAGGGGAGCGGGCCCGGAGGAGACTCAGGCGAAGATCTCGCCCGCGTCCGCCTTGGCGATCAGCAGCGGCGGCGGGGTGAACCGGTCGCCGTAGCGCTCGGCGAGCTGCCGGGCACGGGCCACGAAGCCGGGCAGGCCGCCCTCGTACTGGTTGATGTACTGGAGCACACCGCCGGTCCAGCCGGGGTAGCCGATGCCGAAGATGGAGCCGATGTTGGCCTCGGCGACCGACAGCAGCACCCCCTCGTCAAGGCATTTCACCGTCTCGATCGCCTCGATGAAGAGCATCCGCTCCTTGAGGTCCTCGAACGGGATGGTCACGTCGGGCTTGGCGAAGGCGGACAGGCCCGCCCACAGCCCGGTGCGCCGGCCGTCGGCGTACTCGTAGAAGCCGGCCCCGCCGGAGCGGCCGGGCCGCCCGAACTCGTCGATCATCCGGTCGATGACCTCGTCGGCGGGGTGCGCCTCCCACTGCTGGCCGGCGGCCGAGGCGGCGGCCCGGTACTCGTTGCGGATCTTGCGGGGCAGGGTGAGGGTCAGCTCGTCCATCAGCTGGAGCACCGGGGCCGGGTAACCGGCCTGGCTGCTGGCCTGCTCGATGCTGGCCGGCGCGACACCCTCGGCGAGCATCGCGATGCCCTCGTTGGTGAAGGTGCCGATCACCCGGCTGGTGAAGAAGCCGCGGCTGTCGTTGACCACGATCGGCGTCTTGCGCAGCCTGCGGACCACGTCGAGCGCCCGGCGTACGGTCAGGTCGCTGGTCTTCTCGCCCTTGATCACCTCGACCAGGGGCATCTTGTCGACCGGGGAGAAGAAGTGCAGGCCGATGAAGTCGGCCTGGCGCTGGACGCCGTCGGCGAGCGCGGTGATCGGCAGCGTGGAGGTGTTGGAGCAGAGCAGCGCGTCGGGCGCCACGATGCCCTCGATCTCGGCGAAGACCTTGTGCTTGAGGGCCGGGTCCTCGAAGACGGCCTCGATCACCAGGTCGGCGCCGGCCAGGTCGGCCACCTGGTCGGTGGCGGTGATCAGGCCGAGCAGGGCGCGGCCCTTGTCCTCGCTGATCCGGCCGCGGCCGACGTCCTTGGCGACGATCTTCTCGGCGTAGCCCTTGCCGCGGACGGCGCCGTCGAGGGAGACGTCGCGCAGGACCACCGGCAGGCCGGCGCGGGCGCAGACGTACGCGATGGCGGCGCCCATCATGCCGGCGCCGAGGACGGCCACCTTGGTGATCGGCGGCACCTCGCCGATGTCGCGCTGGCTGACCTCGTTCAGGTCGAAGAAGAACGCCTTGATCATGTTCTTGGCGACCGGGCCGGTGACCAGCTCGACGAAGTAGCGGGTCTCGATGACGAACGCGGTGTCCACATCGACCTGGGCGCCCTCGACGGCGGCCGACAGGATGTTGCGCGGCGCCGGGTAGAACGCGCCCTTGAGCTGCTTGCGCAGGTTCGCCGGGAAGGCGGGCAGCATCGAGGCGAGCGCCGGGGTGGACGGGGTGCCGCCGGGGATCTTGTAGCCCTTGGTGTCCCACGGCTGGGCGGCGGCCGGGTTGGCGGCGATCCACTCGCGGGCCGCGGCGATCAGCTCGTCCGGGGTGTCCACGACCTGGTCGACGAGGCCCAATTTGAGCGCCGCAGCGATCCGGTGCCGGGTGCCCTGGAGCAACACCTGGGTCAGAGCATTGACAAGACCGAGCAACCGGACGGTACGGACGACGCCGCCACCGGCCGGGAGGAGTCCGAGGGTGACCTCGGGCAGGCCGATCTCGGTCTTCGGGTTGTTCAGCGCGATCCGCCGGTGGCAGGACAGCGCCAGCTCCAGTCCACCGCCGAGCGCGGAGCCGTTGATGGCGGCGACGACCGGCTTGCCGAGCGTCTCGAGCCGCCGCAGCTGGCCCTTGACCCGGGTGGACAGGTCGAAGACGTCCTGGCCCTGGTCGGCCGGTACGGAGCCGAGCTGGTCCAGGTCACCGCCGGCGAACCAGGAGTTCTTCGCCGAGGTGATGATGACGCCGGTGATCTGGTCGCGCTCGGCCTCCAGGCGGGAGACGGTGGCCTCCATGCTGGCGACGTACGCGTCGTTCATGGTGTTGGCGCCGCGGCGCGGGTCGTCGAGGGTGAGCACGACGATGCCGTCGTCACCGCGGTCGTAGCGAATGGTGTCAGTCACTGTCGGTTTTCCCCTCAGAGCCGTTCGACGATGGTGGCGATGCCCATGCCGCCGCCGATACAGAGCGTGGCCAGGCCGTACCGGCCACCGCGCCGCTCCAGCTCGTCGACGAGGGTGCCGAGGATCATGGCGCCGGTGGCGCCCAGCGGGTGGCCCATGGCGATCGCGCCGCCGTTGACGTTGACCTTCTCCGGGTCGAGTTTGAGGTCGTCGATGAAGTGCAGCACGACGGCCGCGAACGCCTCGTTGATCTCGACGAGGTCGAGGTCGTCGACGGTCAGGCCGGCCTTGGCGAGCGCCTTGCGGGCGGCCGGGGCCGGGCCGGTCAGCATGATCGTGGGGTCGGCGCCGCTGAGCGCGGCGGAGACGATGCGGGCGCGCGGGGTGAGCCCGGCGCGCTGCCCGGCCCGCTCGGAGCCGATCATGACCAGTGCCGCGCCGTCCACGATGCCGGAGGAGTTGCCGGCGCTGTGCACGTGGTTGATCTTCTCGACCCAGTGGTATTTCTGGAGCGCCACGGCGTCGAAGCCGCCCTGGTCGCCGATGGTGGCGAAGGAGGCGGGCAGTTTGCCCAGGCTCTGCACCGTGCTGTCCGCGCGGATGTGCTCGTCGCGGTCGAGGATGAGCAGGCCGTTGCGGTCACGGACCGGGACGACGGAACGGTCGAAGTACCCGTTCTGCCAGGCCTTCGCCGCCTTCTGCTGGGAGCCGACGGCGAAGGCGTCGACGTCCTCACGGCTGAACCCGTCCATCGTGGCGATCAGGTCGGCGCTGATGCCCTGCGGGATGAAGTCGGTGTTCAGCGCGGTGTCCGGGTCCATCGCCCAGGCGCCGCCGTCGGAGCCCATCGGCACCCGCGACATCGACTCGACACCGCCGGCGAGGACCAGGTCCTCCCAGCCGGAGCGGATCTTCTGGGCGGCGATGTTGACCGCCTCCAGGCCGGAGCCGCAGAAGCGGTTGAGCTGGACGCCGGCCGACTCGTACGGCAGGCCGGCGGCCAGCGCGGCGGTCTTGGCGATGTCGGAGCCCTGGTCGCCGAGCGGGGACACCACGCCGAGGACCACGTCCTCGATGTCGGCCGGGTCCACGCCCGGGTAACGTCGCCGCAGCTCGTCGATCAAACCCACCACCAGTGAGATGGGTTTCACCCCGTGCAGGGATCCGGTCTTCTTCCCCCGGCCGCGCGGCGTGCGCACGGCGTCGTACAGATAGGCCTCGGTCGTCATCGACTGCTCCCCTGGATGCGAATTGCGGCTAACTTTTGCCGATGTTTCCGCTAGGTGTCAAGGATATGGCGACGAAGGTCGGGCGAACCACAGATCACCGATAGGCTGTGCGTCATGAGCATCGCCGCGGCCGGCGAGCCGGCCCCAGCCGAGGTCCGCAAGCGGCCGAAGAACCGTAAGACGCAGCTCGCCCTGGCCGCTGCGGAGATGTTCTGTGACCGGGGTTACCACGGGGTGAGTCTCGACGAGATCGCCACCGTGGTCGGGATCAGCGGTCCGGCCATCTACCGCCACTTCCCGAACAAGTACGCGATGCTGATCCACGCCACCCGCCAGCTCGCCGACGCGGTGCTGGCCGCCACCGACCTGCCCGACGGTCCCGATCCGGAGCAGCGGCTCGACCGGTTGCTGGTGGTGCTGGCCCGGCTGGCCGTCGAGCACCGCCGGGTGGCCGGGCTCTACCAGTGGGAGTGGCGCTATCTGGCGCCCGAGCACCGGGAGGAGTTCATGGTGGACCTCGGGGTGCTGGCGGAGCGTCTCGCCGTACCGTTGCGGGGTCTGCGGCCCGAGCTCTCCGGCCGGGACGCGGCCGCCATGGTCCGCGCCGCTCTCAGCGTGTTCGGCAGCCTGGGCACGCACCGGGCGGTGATCGCGCGGGGCCGGGGTGAGGCCGTCCTGCGCCGCGTGGCCTGGGCGGTGCTGCGCGACGAGCCGGCGACGCCGGCGGCGCCCACGACGGAGTACCCGGAACCGGAGCCGACGCTGGGGGTGACCGCGCGCCGGGAGATCCTGCTGGCCGAGTCGGTCAAGCTCTTCCATCGGTACGGCTACCACGCCGTCGGTGTGGAGGACATCGGTCGTGCCGCGGGGATCAACGCGTCCAGTGTCTATCGTTACTTCCCCGGCAAAGCCGACATCCTCGCGGCCGCCTTCTATCGGGCCTCGGAGCGGGTGGCCGAGTCGACCGCCGCCGCCCTGGCCGGCGCGACCGACGACGAGGACGCGCTGCGCCGGATGGCGGAGTCCTACGTGGAGCTGACCTTCGAGCGCAGCGCGCTGGTGTCGGTCTACCTCGCGGAGAACAACAACCTGCCCGAGGCCGACCGGCATGAGCTGCGCAAGGTGCAGCGGCTGCATGTGGAGGAGTGGGTCCGGCTGCTCGGCCGGCTGCGCCCCGGACTGCCCGTGCCGGAGGCCCGGGTGCTGGTCCATGCCGGTCTCAACCTGGTCACCGACCTGAGCCGGCTGGTTCGTTTCGATCGTCGCTCGGGTATGGACCGGCACCTCGTCCGGCTCGCTCTGACGGTGCTCCGTGCCTGATCCGCGCCGAAAAAGTTAGGCCGGATTCGCTCCTTGCCTTCCCAGGAAGTTAGTGCGCGTTTACAGTCGCGCCATAGCCGTCCGTCTTCGGCTCTCCAGGAGGCAGCTCATGGATCCCGCCCTTGCACAGCGATGCTCAGACATCGCCCGCGATCTGACGATTCCCGCACTGGTGCACCGCAACGCGACCGAACACCCCGATCTGCCGGCGCTCAGCCGGCTCGGCTCACCAGAGACGCTGACCTGGCGGCAGCTGCGCGACGAGATCACCGTGGTCTCCCGCGGGCTCGCCGACCTGGGGCTGAGCTCCGGCGACCGGCTGCTGATCATGATGTCCAGCCGGCCCGAACACTGGATCGTCGACCTCGCCGCCGCCCACCTGGGCGCCGTCCCGTCCACCGTCTACGCCACCCTCTCCACCGACCAGCTGCGCTACCTGGCCCGGCACAGCCACGCCGAGATCGTCGTCCTGGAGAACCGGGCGGCGCTGGAACGCTGGCAGCCGATCCTCGACGACGTACCGGAGATCCGCCGAGTGGTGGTGGTCGACGCGGAGAACACCGGCGACACCGGCGCCGACCGGGTGGTCTCGCTGCGCCAGGTCGCCGTCCGCGGTTCCGCCGCGCATCAGGCCGACCCGGCCGCGTTCGAGAAGGCGTGGCGGGAGGTCCGGCCGGACCAGCCGGTCACCCTGCTCTACACCTCCGGCACCACCGGCGACCCCAAGGGCGTCGTGCTCACCCACCACAACGTGATCTACCAGACCGTGGTCATGCAGCACACCATCGACACCCCGGAGCACACCGAGTCGCTGGCGTACCTGCCGCTCGCGCACATCGCCGAACGCGTCCTCGGCGTCTACAACCCGATCTACCGGGCCGGGCACGTCACCATCTGCTCCGACCCGGCCCAGCTGCTCGGCGGGCTGGTCAAGATCCGGCCGATGTCGTTCTTCGGCGTACCGCGGATCTGGGAGAAGATGGTCGCCGGCGTGCAGGGGCAGCTCGCCGCCGCCGACCCGCAGATCAAGGCGGCCGTCGACATGGCCCGGGAGGTCGCCCTCCAGGTCTACCGGCTGCGCGGGGCCGAACAGCCGGTCCCCGAGGAACTGGCCGCCAAGCACGCCACCCTGGACGCCCAGGTGCTCAAGCCGCTGCGCGCCCGGCTCGGCATGGACAACATGCTGTGGGCCGGCAGCGGTGCGGCGCCGATCCCGGTCGAGGTGCTCGACTACCTGGCCAGCATCGGGATCGACGTGCTGGAGGTGTGGGGCCTGACCGAGACCACCGGTACGGCGACGATCAACACGCCGGAGCACTTCCGTACCGGATCGGTCGGCCGGCCCAACGGCGGCATGGAGATCCGGCTCGCCGAGGACGGGGAGATCCTGGTCCGCGGGCCGCTGGTCTGCGCCGGCTACCTGCGCGCCGACGGCGGCGTCGAGCCGATCACCGACGCCGACGGCTGGCTGGCCACCGGTGATGTGGGCGTCCTCGACGACGAGGGCTTCCTCACCATCACCGACCGCAAGAAGGAACTGATCATCAACTCGAGCGGGAAGAACATCTCACCCGCGCAGATCGAGAACCTGCTGCGGGCGCATCCGCTCATCGCGCAGGCGGTCGCGGTGGGTGACCGGCGGCCGTACGTGACCGCGCTGATCGTCCTGGACGAGGAGATCGCCCCGCTCTGGGCCCGGTCCAAAGGGCTGCCGTCCAGCGCCGTCGCCGAGCTCGCGAACGATCCGGTGCTGATCGCCGAGATCGAGGCGGCGGTGGCGGTCGCCAACGCGAAACTGTCCCGTCCGGAGCAGGTCAAGACGTTCCGGATCCTGTCGCGCTCGTGGACCCCGGAGACCGGGGAGCTCACCCCGACGCTGAAACTGCGCCGCCGGGTGATCCAGGAGCGCTACGCCGGCGAGATCGGCGCACTGTACGGCGGATGAACGGCACCGGCCGGAACAGTGCTGTTCCGGCCGGTGACGTCAACTAGCACTCAGTGGTAGCAGAAGATGCGCCATCCCCGCGCGAAGCCGGTGTCGTAGCCGCGCTCGTAACCACGCTCGTAGGCGCTGCGGTAGCCGCCGCCGTACCGGTAGTTGTATTCGCGCGCCTTGCGGCAGAACCGCTTGGCCTGACGGAAGCCTTCCTCGTAGCCGCGGTCGAAGCCCGCCCGGAAGGCGTAACGCTCGCCGTAGCCGCGGTAGGTGTCGTCGTAGCGGTCGCGGTAACGGTCCCGGTAGCCGTAGTCGTACTCGTCGTCGTCGCCGCCCGGCGGCGGGTAGACCGAGGCGACGGTGTTCGCGGCGCTGGTGTTCGGCGCCGCCATCGCGGGCGATCCGGTCAGTGACGTTCCGACTGTCGCCAGGACGAGCGTGCTGGCGGCCAGGACACAACTCTTGCGAAGTTTCATGAATCTCTCCCCGTTGTCGCCGGAGCCTTTTGCGGTGTTCCGGCACTCGGCAAAAAAGCTACGCTCCAAGTCCGCGGGCATCCGGCGAAACGGTGTGGTAGAGACGTTCGGCCGGAATTCTGAGGTCGTTCAGGTAACAGCGCGCGAGCGAACCCGCGGAGTGGTATCAATCAGTGGCAGTTCTTGCCGGACCCCTTCGTGAAGCCCGAGTCGAATCCCTGCGCATAGCCGCGCTCGAAGGCGCCGCCGCTCTTCGCCGGCGCTTCCCGGAAGCTCGACGGGCGCTTGCACGACCTCTTGGACAGCTTGAGGCCGTCCTTGAAGCCCTCTTTGAAGCCCTTCTTGAACTGCTTCTTCGACGCCTTCCCGGTGTTGCGGTAGTCGTCCTGGTAGCCGCCGGGCTTGCGGTTGTCGTCCTGGTAGCCACCACCAGGCATTCCGCTGTCGCCCTGGTAGTCGCCGCCGGGGTAGCCGCCTCCGCCCGGTTCGCCGCCTCCGCCGGGGTAGCCACCTCCGCCGGGATAGCCACCCCCGCCGGGGTAGCCGCCCCCGCCCGGATAGTTGCCTCCGCCATAGTCGCCTCCGCCGGGGTAGCCGCCCCCGCCGGGATAACCGTCGCCGTACGGGTCGCCGGGTGGCGGATAGTCCGCTCCCACGACGACGGTGCCCGGCGCGGCCACGGCCGGAGCGGCGGTGGTGAGGGCGAGCCCGGCAGTCGCCAGGACGAGGCACCCGGTGGCCAGAACACGATTCTTACGAATTCTCATAAACAAATCTCCTGATTCTCACCGAGACCGCTGGAACAGCGTCCCCGGCACTCGCCGATGAAGTTACGTGCCATTTCGGTCACCGTCCGGGAAACGGCCGAGACGGTCGCGGACGGTCCGGTGACAACCGGACAAGAATGCCCGCGGAGGCTTTGTCGGACATGATGGAAAGTGCCCGGGATCCGGCTGTGGGCTGGGTCATCCGGCTGTTCAGGTGAGACGCGTTCCGTGGCGGTAGGGCATGATGAGGCGGATTCACAGGTCGTCTCATCGGGGGTGGGTGTCGTTTTGGAGCCGGGCAACGGGCGTGTGCTGAAGCGCCGTCAGCTGCTGACCCTGCTGGCTCTCACCGGCGCCGCCGGCTGTGGCTCGGCGTCGTCGGCGGAGACGCCGTCCGTACAGGCGGGAGGAGTCGCGCCGCCGTCCGTGCCGCCGTCCGCGTCCCCCGGGGCGACCGCCCGGCTCGGCCCGGCGATGACCGTCACCTCCAGCGCTGCGGCCCCATCCGCCTCGGCGTCCACCGTGGCGTCCTCCGGTCTCGGTGGTGCCGTCCAGGCCCCGGCCGACCGGGTGATGCTCGGCTCCTATCTGGCGCTCGGCGGCAAGAGCCTCCAGCAGAGCCTCGCCCTGCGCCGCCGGCAGCTGGGCCGGGAGCAGCGGATCGTCCACCGCTTCTACCCGTGGGACGGCTACGTGCCCACCTCCGAGCCGGAGGTCGCCAAGAGCAGCGTTCTGATGGTCTCCTGGCACGGCGCCCCCTACGCGGGCATCCTCGACGGCGGCTCGGACGGCAACATCCGCTCGGTCGCCCGCAAGCTCAAGGGCATGAAACGCCCCATCCTGCTGCGCTGGGGCTGGGAGATGAACGGCGACTGGTTCGAGTGGGGCGGCGCACAGAACGGGCAGAGCGCCGCGAACTACGTGAAGGTGTGGCGTCGCCTGCACCGCATCTTCGCCGAGCAGGGCGCCGACAACGTGTCCTGGGTGTGGAGTCCCAACTGGAACTCGTCACCCGGCGACTCCTGGAACAGGGTGCAGGGCTACTACCCCGGCGACGACTACGTCGACTGGGTCGGCATCTCCGGCTACAACTTCTTCAACGAGACCCCGTCGACCCTGTTCGACCCGGTCACCGACCGGTTCGGCGGCAAGAAGCCGATCATCCTGTCGGAGACCGCCGCGGTCCAGGGCAAGGCCAAGTGGATCAAGCAGCTGCATTCCTGGGTCGAGAAGACCCCCGCGGTCGGCGCCGTCGTCTGGTTCGACACCGACATCCAGGAGGGCACCGACCACAACTTCCGCTTCGACACCGACTCCGCCGCGCTGACCGCCTACCAGGCCATGGCCCGCAGCCCCCGCTTCAGCGGTTGATTCCGATCGTACGGGCGGAGAAAACCGTGGGCCTTTTGTGACCGGGGCGGGCAGACTTCCGGGCATGTCCGGAGCGATGCGTACCGTTGATGACCTGGTGGTGGCGGAGGTCACCGAGCAGCGGCTGAAATTCCTGTTCTTCTGGGGGCACCAGCCCGAGCACGACGGCAGCATCGGCGCCGGCTGTCTCAGCCAGTGGTTCCCGTCGCCGTTCACCGTCGACGGCACCCGGTTCGCCACGGCCGAGCACTACATGATGTGGCGCAAGGCGGTGCTGTTCGGCGACGGCGCCATGGCACAGCGGATCCTGGCCGCCGGGCATCCGCACGAGGCGAAGAAGCTGGGCGGCCGGGTGGCCGGGTTCGATCAGAGGACGTGGAACGATCACCGCGTACCGATCGTGGTGGCCGGCAACCTGGCGAAGTTCGGCGGTGACCCGGCGCTGCGCACCTATCTGCTGGGCACCGGCGACCGGATCCTGGTCGAGGCCAGCCCGCGGGACCGGATCTGGGGCATCGGCCTGTCCCGCGACGACGACGCCGCCTCGGCCCCGTCCCGCTGGCGCGGCCTCAACCTGCTGGGATTCGCGCTCATGCGGGTGCGCGAGGAGTTGCGGTAACGTCCGTCCGTGCCCACGCCGCGGACCATCGAGTCCATCGACCGGAGCCGTCCGTCCTTCGAGGACCCGGAGCGGGCCCGGCCGGTGCGGATCCACCTGTGGGAGCCGGACGGCCCGGCCACCGGCGACCCGGCCCGGCTGGTGCTGCTGTCGCACGGCACCGGCGCCGCCGGACAGGATCTGGCCTGGCTCGCCGAGCCGCTGGCCCGGGCCGGTTTCCTGGTCGCCGCGGTGGACCACCACGGCAACAACTGGGTGGACGGCTACCTGGCGCCGGCGTTCCTGCGGATCTGGGAGCGGCCCGCCGATCTGCGGCACGCGCTCGACGTGATCGAGGCCGAGCACCGGATCGGCTGGGTGGCCGCGGCCGGATTCTCGGCCGGCGGCTACGCGTCGGCCGCCCTGGTCGGTGTCCGTCTCGACCCGGCGTCGCTGCGGCTGCTGGCCGAGGGCCGGGTGCCCGAACCGGCGATGCCCGAGTTCCCGACCGCGTTCGAGTGGCTGCGCGGCGCCGTCACGCGAGAGACGATCGGCGCGTTCCTGGCCGAGGCGGCCGCCGACCAGAGCGACGACCGGGTGCGGGCCGCCTACCTGATCTGCCCGGGCGACGGCGGGATGGCCGACGAGGTGAGCCTGCGCGCGGTGAACCGCCCGGTGGAGATCCGCTGGGCCGGCGCCGACGTGATCACCCCGCCCGAGCAGATCGCGCTGCGCTACCTCGACCTGATTCCGGGCGCGACGGGCAGCACCCTCGGCGACGCCGTCGAGCACCATCACCTGTTCCCGGACGATCCGGCGGGCGCCGCCGCCCGTGCCGAGGCGGTGGCCGGTGCGGTCGCCTTCCTCAGGAGAGCTTCAGAGTCTGACGGGGCGCGTACCCGTCCCGTTTGAGCCAGTGATCGGTGTAGACGATCCGGTCCGGGCTGATCACCCCGAGCACACAGCGTGACGGGTCGGCGAGGAAACTGGCGCGTTCGGCCTCGTCGATCCGCGGGCTGACGATCGCCCAGTGCTCGTCGAAGCCGGGATCGCCGGGCGCCAGCACCCGCGCGGTCCCGAAGAGCTGCGCCCCACGGCTGCTCTCCGGCCCGGCGAGCGGCGCGAAGACCCCGGCCGAGATCCGCGGGTCGGCCCGCAGGTTCCGGATCTTCGGCGAGCTGCCGAGCGCCGTGAAGACCAGCGTGAAGTCCCGAGAGAAGTAGCGGACCGGGGTGGCGTGCGGCGCCCCGTCCGGGTCACTGGTGGCCAGCACACACATGTTCAGCGACGCGAACAGATTGAGGACCCGCTCCGCGAGCCGGTCCGGCTCCAGTGTCCGGGTGGGCTTGATCGTCATCCCCCCAGCAAACACCCGGGCGCCCGCCGGATGAACGGCGGGCGCCCGGAGCGTGGGGAACGGGAGGGCCGGTCAGCCGCCGAGGCTGGTGGCGGCGGAGCGGATGGCGGCGGAGAAGTAGCTGACCTGGGTGTAGACGCCCGGCTTGTTCGCGCGGGCGCAACCCTCGCCCCAGCTGACGATGCCGACCTGGACCCAGCCGGACGCGCCCTGGCGGAACATCGGGCCGCCGGAGTCGCCCTGGCAGGTGTCGACGCCGCCGGCGGTGTAGCCGGCGCAGATCTCCTCGGCGGCGATCACGTCGCCGCCGTACATGGCGGAGGAGTTGCAGGTGGCGTCGCTGACGAACGGCACGGTGGCCTTGAGCAGGTAGCGCTGCTGGGAGCCGCCCTCGCTGGCCGAGCCCCAGCCGGCGATGGTGAACGTGCCGGTGTCGTACGTGGTGGACGTGGTGATCGGCAGCGTGCCGATGTTGGTGCCGAGGGTGACCGCGCTGGCAAGGCGGATGAACGCCCAGTCGTCGCCGTTGCCGTTGTAGCCCGGCGCCCGGTAGACGTAGTTCGACTTGCGGGTGACCCGGGTGGAAGACTGCAGATCGACGGCGCCGAATGTGGCGGTGATCGACGTGTTGGTGCCGGTGCCGCTGACGCAGTGTGCCGCGGTCAGCACCAGGGTCGGGCTGTAGAGTGCGCCGCCGCAGCCCATCGACAGGCGGACCATGAACGGGAACTCACCCAGGGCGGCCCGGGTGCCGCCGACGACGTACGGGGTGACGGGGTCCGAGGCCGCCGCCGGGCTGGGGGACATGGTGGCGGCGGTGACGACCGCGGCCAGTATCGCCAGAAGGGTTCGCCATCTGCGCATCTCGGTTCTCCTCTGATTCTGGGGTGCACCGAGTTTGTCATTGATGTACATCGATATAAACATCCCGGCTCGCTTATATCGCGAGCGGGCGGTCCCGGCCGGAGCCGGAACCGCCCGCACGTGCGAGGCTCAGCAGTACGTGGACTGCTTGTTGATCACCTTGTAGGGGCAGTCCGCCGCCTCCGCCAGCAGCAGCGCCGCCTCCCGGTTGCGGGAGGTCTGCGCCGGGATCACGCTGGCCGGCGGGTAGAAGCCGCCACCGCCGGAGCTGCCGGGGTACAGCTCGAAGGTGTACGCGAAGATCTTGTGCACGCCCCACAGCCAGTCAAGCGAGTCACCGTCGGTGATGTAGAGGTCGCTGGACTGCTGCGGGGTGTAGCCGTTGGTGGCCGCGAACTGCCGGCCCAGCGTGGCGAACGTGTTGGCCTGGTCGGCGTTCATGCCGGTGGCGGTGTTCGCCGTGGTGTGCCCGTACGGCCACAGCACCAGCTGCGAGTAGGAGTGGAAGTCGATGGCCGCCTTGATCTGCTGCACCCCGCCGACGACCCGGCTGTTGACGAAGTCCCGGATGACCCGGGTCTCCGGCGCCGAGAACGCGGACGGACCGCGGTAGGTGGCCGACGACGTGGTGCCGGACGAGCCGCCGCAGCAGCCCCAGTTGTAGCTGTAGTTGCGGTTCAGGTCGGTGCCGACGTAGCTGGAACCGCTGTTGGGCTGCCGGTTCTTGCGCCACGACCGGTAGCTGCCGGTGGCGATGTCGTATTCGACGCCGTCCGGGTTGACCATCGGGACGATCCAGATCTCCCGGGTGTCCACAATGTTCTTGATTCGGGTGTCGGTGGCGTACGACCCGGTGAACTGGCCGAGCAGGTAGAGCGCCTGCTCCACGGTCAGGTGCTCACGGGCGTGGTGGTTGGCGTCGTACAGCACCTCGGGCTCGGACTCGTCGGTGCCCACGTTGTCGGAGATCTTCACGGCCACGATCTGCCGGCCCTCGTACGACGTGCCGAGCACCCGCTTGCTGGCGATCGCCGGGTACGCGGCCACCACCGAGTTGATCTGGGCGATCGTCTCGGCGTAGTTGTGGTAGGCCGAGTCGGCGGGCGGGAAGTCGAGCGTGCGCAGCACCGGTTCGATGGTGAAGCCGAGCCGCTTGAGCCGGGACACCTCGGCGCCGGTGGCGGTCACCGTCGCGACACCGTGTTCGATGTCGTCGATCGCCACACCGGTACGGGTGATCGTGTTGCGCTGGGCCAGCGTGCGGACGTCGTAGATCTCGTACTCGCCGGCGGGGTCGGGCACCGTCTCGGCGGTGGCGGGGGAGGAGGCGCTGATCGCCGCGGTCGCGCACATCGCGACCGCGGCGAGCACCGCGAAGGACCGTCGTCTCATGAACGACCTCCGGATCTGGGGAAGACAGTGCTCACAGCAAACCCCCAGGGATCGAAGGTCAGCAATGCGTCAGGCCATGTCAATATTCCCCTGGTCCTGACGTGATGGCCGCCGCAGCTCCTCCGGCAGATCGTCCGGCGGAGGCGGCGCACCCAGGTCCGAGGGCCGGTAACCGGTCGGATAACCCGGGTACGTGTGGTTGCTCTTCGGGTTGCCGAGCACCGACTCGCGGCGCGGCGGGAAGAACCGCAGCGCCCCGGCGCGGGCTTTCAGACCGGCCCCGGCCAGGGCGCCGACCCACGCGGGCGCCGGCTCGAACCCGAACGCCCGCAGCATCCGGTCGTCGAGCATCCCGCGGACCCCCAGGCGCACGGCCGGCCTCATCGGGGCGGGGAACCAGCCCGCGAACAGGCCGACCGTGTACTCCCCGATCTCACGGTTGGTGTCCGAATAGACGAAGTGCCTCTCCTCGTACGAATCCTTGAAGTTCCGGAAATCCGGAAAGGTCTGCGGGATGTCCTTGATCCCCATCCGCTTGCCGACCTCGCGGTAGTAGAAGTAGGCCGCCAGCTTCTCGTTGGAGTGCAGCGGCCGCCAGCCGTAGCGGGTGATCCAGTCGATCGGGTCGTAGATGAACGTCGACAGCACGTACAGCATGTCGTCGTTGCTGATCGCATAGCGGCCGTGCGCCCGGTTCACCACCTTCAGCGCCTCCCGGCCGCGGTCCGAGTCGTAGCCGTGCGCCGCCATCTCCGCCATCAGCAGCGCCGTGTCGTCGTACCGTCGCTGTGCTCTGTCCCGGAACTCGCCGGTCGCCGCGAGCAGCTTCGAGATGCTCGGCACGCAGTAGGTGCGGAACAGGGCGAACTCCAGCGCCCGGGTGTAGTCCCAGGGGAACTCCTGTCCGGAGGAGATCTGGTAGATCTCCAGGTGGTCCTTCTCGGGGTCCAGCGCGGCGATGCGTCTCGCCAGGTCGAAACGGCCCATCTCAGCTGATCAACTCCTTCACACGGGCGATCTGGCGCAGCGGGTCACCGAACGGGATCACGTTCAGCACGGTCACTCCGGCCTCCTTGTACGCGGCGATCCGGTCCCGGACGTACGACTCCGGGCCGATCAGGCTGGTCAGCTCCAGCAGCTCGTCGGGAACCGCGGCCGCCGCCTCCTGTTTGTGTCCGGACAGGTACAGCTCCTGAATGCGGTCGGCGGCGGCCTCGAACCCGTACCGGCTGACCACGTCGTGGTAGAAGTTGCGGCCCTTGGCGCCCATCCCGCCGACGTACAGGGCGACGATCGGCCGGGCCAGATCCCGCAGACCGGTGACGTCGTCGCCGATCGCCAGCGGGCCGCCGGCCACCACCTCCAGCGGCGCCAGGTCGGCGTCTCGTTTTGCCGTGCCCTCGGCCAGCGGCTTGCCCCACACGTCGGCGGCGCGTTCCGGGATGTAGAGGAACGGCAGCCAGCCGTCGGCGAGCTCGGCGGTCATCCGTACGTTGGCCGCGCCGAGCGACGCCACGTAGACCGGGATCCGGTCGCGCACCGGGTGGGTGAGGATCTTCAGCGGCTTGCCGAGGCCGCCGGGCAGCGGCATCCGGTAGAGGCCGTCGTGGTCGATCACCTCGCGCCGCCAGATCGCCCGGCAGATCTCGATGATCTCCCGGGTCCGGCCGATCGGTTTGTCGTAGGGCACGCCGTGCCAGCCCTCCACGACCTGCGGCCCGGACGCGCCCAGGCCGAGGATGGCCCGGCCGCCGGACATCGCGTCCAGACCGGCCGCTGTCTGCGCGAGCAGCGCCGGCGTACGCGAATAGATCGGCAGGATCGCCGAGCCGATCTGCACCCGCTCGGTCTTCGCCGCGAGATAGCCCATGATCGTGGGAGCGTCGAACCCGTACGCCTCCGCCACCCACAGGATGTCGAGGCCCGCCCGCTCCCAGCCGGCCACCTCGTCCGCGGTCGTCCGCGGGTCTCCCGCATACATCAGTGTCGTTGCCAGGCGCATCGTCGAACCTCCCGTGTTTTTTGATATTTGATACGGTGAAGCCTGATAAAGCGAGAGGTAGACGGACATGCTCTCCGAAGAGGTCGCATCCGCACTGCGGACCAGGATCATGTCCGGAGACCTTCGCCCCGGCGCCCGCATCAGGCTCGAGGAGGTCGCCGCCGGCCTCGGGGTCAGTATCACCCCGGTCCGGGAGGCATTGCTGACACTGCGCGGCGAGGACATGGTCATCCTGGAGCCGCGCAAAGGATATGTGGTGGCCCCACTGTCCCGGCAGGACATTCTCGACGTCTTCCAGTTGCAGGGCGACATCGCCGGTGAGCTGGCCGCCCGGGTGGCCGTCGCGATCGGCGAGGCCCAGCTGGCCGAGCTGCGGGTGGCGCATGCCAAGGTGGCCCGCGCCCGCCGCGCCGCCGACGTCGAGACGTACGAGTACGAGTTCCACCGCGCCGTGAACCGGATGGCCCACTCCCGCAAGCTCAGCTGGTTCCTGCGCACCGCCACCCGCTACACCCCGGCCCGCGTCTACTCCGCCGACCCCGGCTGGCGCGACGGCATGCGCACCGACCACGAGGCGCTGCTCACCGCCTTCGCCGAAGCCGACGCGGCCGGCGCCCGCACCGCGATGACCAGGCACTTCACCGATGGGGCGGAGCGCCTGGTCAAACACCTCGACGGCCTGGGCATCTGGGGCGGCTAACGTCCGTGGCGCATCCGGAAGAGCTTCACCGCCCGCGCCATCACCTTCGGATCCCGGTCCAGCCGCATCAGATCCAGCGGCGCGTGAAAGCGCTGCCGGGTCACCGACTGCGCCCGGGAGAACTCGCGCAGCCCGTCCGCCCCGTGGATGCGGCCGAACCCGGAGTCGCCCACCCCGCCGAACGGCAGTGACGGCACCCCGGCGAACCCCAGCACCGCGTTGATCGACGCCGCCCCGGTCCGCAGCCGCCGCGCGATGCCGGCCGCCGCGTGCCCGTCCTTCGAGAAGATCGACGCGGCCAGGCCGTACTTCACCGCGTTCGCCCGGCGGACCGCCTCGTCGAGGTCGGCGACCGGGTTCACCACCAGCGTCGGGCCGAACGTCTCCTCGGTCACCGCCGTCGAGTCCTCCGGCACGTCGGCCAGTACGACCGGCGCGATCCGGGCGCCCTGCACCGACTCCGGCCCGCCGACGATGGCCCGGCCGCCGCGGGCCAGCGCGTCCTCCACGTGCGACAGGACGATCGCCGGCTGCTCCGGGGTGGTCATCGGGCCGTACGACGCCGACTCGGCCAGCTTCTGTAACCGGTTCAGGAAGTCCTCGTAGACGGACCGGACCACGTACACCCGCTCCACGCCCGCGCACGTCTGCCCGGAGTTGCCGAACCCGCCGAACGCCGCCGCCCGCGCCGCCGCGTCCAGGTCGGCGTCGGCCGCCACGATCAGCGCGTCCTTGCCGCCGCCCTCCACCACCAGCGGCGTCAGCGTCTCCGCGCAGGCCGCCATCACCTTGCGGGCGGTCGCCGCCGACCCGGTGAACGCGATCTTGTCCACTCCGGACCAGCACAGGGCCGCCCCGGTCGTGCCGTCGCCCACCACGGCCTGGAGCACCGGCTGCTCACCCGGCCACGCCTCGGCCAGCCACTGCCCGGTGCCCGGGGTGTGCTCGCTCGGCTTGAACACGACCGCGTTGCCGGCGGCCAGCGCGTACGACACTGAGCCCAGCGGCGTGTAGACCGGATAGTTCCACGGCCCGATCACCCCGACCACACCGAGCGGCAGGTACTCCAGGGTCGCCGCATGGTTGGCCGCCAGCATCCCGGACGGCACCTTCCGCCGGCCCAGCACCTTGCCGGCGCTGCGGGCCGCCCAGTCCAGATGCTCGACCGCGAGCATCACCTCCAGGACGGCGTCGTCGACCGGTTTCCCGGTCTCCGCCGACACCAGTGCGGCCAGTTCCTCGATCCGGGTGGCGATCGCCCGCTTCCAGGCGAGCAGGCGCACCCGGCGCTCCTTGAAGCTCAGGCCACCCCACCAGCGGGCGGCGTCCCGAGCCCGGTCGACGGCGGCCCGGACAGCCTCGGAATCGGCGAACGGGTACTCCCCGACGACGTCCGTGGTGCCGGGTGAGTAGGAGCGCAAGACAGTGCCCATGGCGAACTCCCGACGCTGAAAATTTGATATTTGATATGTTACGGTCGCTGTCAACATTACGCCCCACCTGCACAAACCATCGGAAGGTGACGACATGAGCATCGATCTAACGGATGAGCAGCGGGCTTTCGTGGACGCCGTCGCCGACTTCTGCCGGCGCGAGACCGGCACCCGCGAACAGCGCGGCGACGGCCCCCACCACCCCGACATCTACCGCAAGATGGCCGACCTCGGCTGGCTCGGCGTCACCGTCCCCGACCAGTACGGCGGCGCCGGCGCCGGCATGGTCGACACCTGCCTCTTCCTCGAACAGGTCGGCTACGGCCAGGCCCCCGTCGGCGGCTTCACCACCAGCGCCATCGTGGCCGCCGCCGTCGAACGCTCCGGCAGCGAACCCCAGAAGAAGACCGTCCTCGGCGGCCTCGCCACCGGCCGCGTCTACGCCATCGCCATGTCCGAACCGGAAGCCGGCTCCGACGTCGCCAACCTCTCCTGCCGCGCCGTGCTCACCGACGACGGCTACGTCATCAACGGCCAGAAGACGTGGTGCTCCAACGCCCACATCGCCGACGCCATCCTGCTGGTCGCCCGCACCGGAGGACACCCCGGCGACCACCACGGCCTCACCATGCTGCTGGTCCCCACCGACGCCGCCGGCCTGCGGATCAGCGGCATCGAGACGATGGGCGGCCGCGAGGTCAACGACCTCTACTTCACCGACGTCGTGGTCCCCGCCGACGCCGTCGTCGGCACCGTCGACCGCGGCTGGCAGCAACTCATGGCCGGCCTCAACGTCGAGCGCCTCATCCTCGCCGCCCTCATGCTCGGCACCGCCCAGCGCGCCTTCGACGACGCCCTCGACTTCATCAAGCAGCGCAAACAGTTCGGCCGCCCGGTCGGCTCCTTCCAGGCCCTGCGCCACCGCGTCGCCGATCTGGCCACCGAGATCGAATGCTGCCGCCTGCTCGTCCACCGCGTCGCCACCCTCGCCGACCGCGACCCCCACAAGGTCCTCCCGCGCGAAAGCTCCATGGTCAAACTCAAGACCACCGAGGTCGCCCGCCAGGTGGCGCTGGCCGGCATGCAGATGATGGGCGGCTACGGCTACGCCACCGAATACGACATGGAACGCCACGTCCGCGCCACCCTGGTTTCGACGATCTACGGCGGCACCAGCGAAATCCAGCGCGACATCATCGGCAAGACCTACGGCCTGTAGAAAACCACCCCTTTCCGGTACGGGTGACCGCGCGCCACAACCACAACGACGGCCGCCCCGCCGGTTCGGGGCGGCCGTCTGCCGGGTCAAGGCCGTAGGCCCGCTGCGGGCCCGGCTGCGGCAACGGCCACCACATCCGGGTCGGTGATCGCAATGCCGGTAACCCGGTGGACGGTCGTGAACCGCTCCCCGGAATGAATTCCGTTCACCGTCGGTAATGCTGCGAATACCGTGGTGTGCATCGGCTACGGAAGGCGGGGATGCCATGGGAACGGCGACGATCAGGCGGATGGCGGTTCTGGCGGGATTTCTCGCGAGCCTGCTGATCGCTGCACCGGCCAGCGCCGACAGCGACAGCGAAACCTGGTACCAGCCGGGAGGCGACCAGTTCACCCCGTCGCTGATCTGGCATTTCGACTCCGACACCGGCAGCGGGTATTCGACAAGCTATCTACCCAGCCAGACCGCGTGGCCGGTACAGAGCCAGAAAACCTTCACCTTCGAGGTGTCCGAGTCGACGATCAACCTGAAATATCCGGTCTGGGGGACCACCGGCACCATCGAACTGCTCCGGTACGCCGACTCCTCCGACTCCCTCACCGTCAAGGTCGACGGATACCAGCAGAGATGGTACGGCTGCCAGGCCTCCGGACTGCCGGCCGCGGTGATCGCGGCCTGCTGAGGTAGCCCGGCCCGTTGTTTCGCGGCCTGTTTCGGCAGCTGAGCCCGGATGCGGCCGCACGGGCGCGCCCCGGCAGATGATCGCCGGGAGCTTCCGGGAACGGGGCAAATATGGCGGAATTGCCAGTCCCGTACCAGAAAAGGGGTGATGAATTTGAGAGAGTGGCCCCGTGCTGAGCGAAAGAGACCAAGAAACCGCCGCCGAAGCCGGGATCGTGGTTTTCGCGAACCGGATCATCACCGAAGCGGAACCGCCGATCGACGCCGAAACCCTCGCGGCCGTGGCGGCCCGGTGTTCCGGAACCATTCCGGTGGAACTGGTCGCACTGTGGCGGAGCGCATTCGGCGGCCGACTCGACTACGACCTGGACGCGCCCGTCTCGTTCAGCGAGGTGTTCGGTTCCCACGACGGCTATCACGACCTGTGGGGATGGATCGACCACGAGACCGAGCTGGCCGGATCGGCAAAGCTGCGGTACCTGCCGTTCGGCGGATTCGAATACCTCGACCGATTCTATGTGGACACCGAAGGCGACGGCGCCGTCGTCTACTGGCAGCAGGGACTCCCACCCGGATGGGAACTCGAAACCGGTGACCACGCCGCGGCGCTGGCGCCCGGACTGGGCGAACTGTTCGGACGACTGGCCCTCGAAGACGACCCGTGGAACGGCGGCGATTCCGGCATCGAACTACGCGACGCGATCGACGAACTCGGCGAAGAATCACCGGACGTGGCCGCGAAACTTCGGAATCTGGCCCGCTCGACGATTCTCGACTGGCGCGCGGCGCTGGCACGGGCCGAGATCGCCGCACAGCCCCGAATGCGGCGCATCGGCCTCGACCGCGCCGCCGCGACCGGCGACATCGACCTGCTCGACCGCCTGGCCGCGGCCGGCTGCGACGTCGCCGAACCGGTCCGCAACGGCCTCACCCCGATCGACATCGCACTGGCCAACCGCCATCTCCCGGCCGTCGAGTGGCTGCTCACCCGCCGCGTCCCGGTGACGAACACCCTGCGCGTCGGCGCCCACGCGGCCGACGCCCACCTGGCCCGCCGCCTGGCCGCGGAAGGCGCGCTGATCACCCCGGAAGCGTTCGGCCACGTCGTCGAGAGCGAGGACATGGACCTGGTGACCTTCCTGGCCGCGTCCCTGGAACCGTCGGAGGAGATGCGCCACCACGGCCCCCGGCTGCGAATGCAGGCCGCGCAGTGCCGGGCAGCCGCCGACCAGACGGCCGACGAGACGCTGCGCCACCGCTCAACCGTCCTACGGGAACTGGCCGAACACTTCGACCCCGGTGGCCGCTAGGCTGTCGCGCGAGTGGGGACCGTAGCGCAGAGGTCGTCGCGCCGCCCTGCACAGGCGGAGGACACCGGTTCGAATCCGGTCGGCCCTCACTCCCCACCCGCGATCATCTCCGTGTACTCCGGAACGGTCCGAGGATGTCGCCGAGAACCTCCAAGCGGTGCTCTATCCGCCGCTGCTGGTACCTGATCCACTCCTTTCCCTCGGCGGCGACGCCCTCCAGCACGTTGAGGGTGCGCGGGAGACCCGAGGCATCGAGCGTGGCCTCGGACAGGGCGGTGACGTCCTCGTCGGGCCGGATGTTCTCGTCGATGGTCTCGCTGATCAGGGCGGTGATCGGTGCACCGTTGACGAGCGTCAGTTCGAAGTGCTGGCGGCTGGTCGGTGAGCCGTGGACCCGGACCGCGGCGACCGCGTCGAAGCGGTAGTTCAGGCGCACGATGGGGAAGGAGTCGGCATTCTCGAAGTCGTGCAGGAAGTTGACCTGCCGGACACCGTCGTCGGTCAACAGGAACAGCAGCATCTGGTATTTCGAGTAGCGCAACGGCCCGTGCTGAACCCGGGCCCGTTTGGTGCCCCTTTGCGGCGCCTCGATGAAGGCGTGCGCGATCACCTGACTGGCTCTGAGCCGGTACTGCCGGAGGGCCTTGTCGACGAGAAGTTTGCGATCGCATTCCAGCCAGTCGGCCATCTCCCGATCCGAGGGCCGGGGCGCCAGCTTGTCCGCCCACCGTTGATAGGCCAGCGAGCGAGTCCGGTACTGCTCGTCGTACTCGGTCTGGTCGGCTGGGATCCGCCGGTACTCGCCGAGGATGGCGAACAGCGCGGGGGCACAGATCACCGCTGCGATCAGAGCGAGCGCTACCCAGCCCGTCCCAGCGATCGGCGACTCGGAAACGATGGCGGGGACGATGTGGAAACAACCGCCGGCGAGGGCCAGCAACCCGGCGAGACAGGTCGCCTGGATTCGTGCCGGAGTGCGCCACCGTTGCCGGTAGGCGGTCAGCGTGTCCTTCTGCCATCGCTGTTTGACGTCGGCGACGAGGTGACGGATCAACCAGGCGATCTCGTCGGCCTTGACCGGCTGGTCCCGGTACATGTCCACCACTTCGTCGCGTAGGCGCTCCCGGAGGCCCCGGGTCTGTTTCAGCCAGTAGGAGCGGTCGGTGTCGCGGGGCACGTAGCGACCGAAACAGTCGTCGAAGATCTGGTCCACCTTGCGGGCGAAACCACCCGCCGGAGCGTCCCGGCGGCGACGCCGGGACGGCACGAGTTCGGCGTCCTTGGCCCGCACCCGTTGCGCCCGGAAGTGCCATGCCGAGCCGGACCAGAGGGACACGGCGGTTCCGGCGACGGCGGCGGCATAGGCGAGCAGGAGCGTGGCTTTGCCGCCCTGGGCGAGCAGCCAGCCGATGCTGCCGACCGCGTACAGGAACGCCCCGCCGCTGATGATCGCCAGGAGTAGATCAGCGAAGCGGAACCTGGGGCGTCCGGCATACCGCCGCCGGGGGCGCCGGGGCTCCGGCTCGAAGAAGATCCAGACCCGGTTCTCCCGGTCGTTCGCCAGCTGCAACTGGCCGGCGCGTTCGACGGACCGCAGCCACATCCGGTCCTGAACCGATCCGTCGAGCAGTTCGCCGAGGTGGTCGACGATCAGTTCCCGCTGGAGCGGAGGCAGGCCGGCCAGTTCCTTGTCCAGTAACGCGGGCTCGTCGGCGCCGGAGAAGTAGGTGAGCATCGACGCCACCGACCGGAGTCCTACGGTCCAGTCGTCGTTGCCGTGCGGCGTGGGAAGTTCCGCGCAGATCGTCTTCAGACCCTCCATGTCGTCGCTGTTCAGCTCGCGCAGATTTTTGCCGCTGAGTTGCGCCAGCAGCCGGTAGAAGTGGACCTCCTCGGTGGCGTGGCCGAGCGCGATCGCCTTCGCGATCAGCTTCCGGGCTTCGAGCGGCATCCGGGCCTTCAAGAACTCGACACCGATCCGGAAGATCTCCTCCGGCGTGGCGCCCGGCGGCACCTTGTAGCTGCCGTTCACATTCACCACGATCCCGGCCTGGTAGCCGACCCGCGCGTCGCCGGAGGCGGTGTTGGTGAAATCCGTCATGGTCATGACAGGTCCCGGACCGCGACGATCACCGCTGACAGGCGCGCGGCGACCTCGGCGACGTCGGCGACCAGTCCGCTGAGCCGCTTGAGCGTCACCAGAAGGCCGCCACGCCCGGACGAGGCGCGGTCGGTGGCGTCGTCGAGCTCCGCCTCCGCGGCCTTGTACGTGTCGTCGTCGAGCCGCCCGTCCTGGTGTGCGGCCCGCACCAGCCGGCGCAGCTCCGCGATCGCCGCCACGATGTCGACCGGCTGATCCGCACGATCCCCGACGTGCGCCCCACCGAAGATTTGCCCAGCCTGTACGCCCACTCGCGCGTTCCCGGTGGCGATGTTGCGGAAGCTCGGTCCCATCTCGGAGTTCCTCTCCTGTCCAGCGGTGCTGTCGGTGACCAGTTGCTGAGCCAGTGCGACGGCGAAGGCGGCGGCATTCGCGGCGGCCCGCGGCTGCCAGTTCTGTCCGTCCGTCGATGACTTGGTGCCGTCGGCCCGGTCGCTGATGCCGCGGATCACCACGATCGGAAGCGCCTCGTTGAGATGCGCCGCCTGAGCGACCCCGGCCGCCTCCATCTCGATGGCGAGCGCGTCGTTGTAGTGCTCCCGCACCCACCGGGCGTGTTCGGAGACGCTGGAGTCCTGCACCACCTCACCGGCCGCGATCGGCCCGAAGTGCACGGTCGGCCGCTCGCCGCCGACCGACGGGTCCAGCCACTCCTCGCTGCGGATCAGATGCTGTGCGATCTGCCCGGCCCGATGCGGGATCTCCCATGCACGCGGCCGCGCTTTCAGTCCGTCGTCCTCGCTGGTCCCACCGTGGTACGCGTACACCTGCGAGGCGACCACGAGGTCGCCGAGTTTGATGCTCGGCCACAGTCCTCCGGCGACGCCGGCGAAGAGCACCGCGGCGGGGGAGAACTCGGCGATGGCACGCTCGGCCAGCACGGCCGCCGGATGGTTGCCCTTGCCGACGAGCCCCAGCGCCACGCGGCAGCCGTCGCGGCCCAGCCGCCCGGTCTCGAAGCGGGTGCCCGCCGGATGCCAGTGGACCCGTGGGTTGTCGAGCTTGCCGCGGACCGCCTCGTACTCGAGGTTCAGCGCGGTGAGGATGACGACGAGGTCGCTGGTCATATGGGTCTCCTCTCGCTGGCGCCCGGCTCGGGTGGCCGGTTCATCGGGGGATGCAGCGCTTGGCGTGGGCCGGGCCGGAACAGCCGCGCGGGCCGCCCGTTCTCCGTCTTGCGGACGGGACCAGCCGGTTCAATGAAGCCGTTGACGCTCTGAACCTTGCGGTAGAAGTTGCGGGGATCGAGGCGGACGCCCCACACCGCCTCGTAGACCTCCTGCAACTCGCTGATCGTGAACAGCGGCGGGCAGAACGCGGTAGCCAGAGCCGAGTGCTCCAGCTTGGTGCGTGCCCGCTCGACGCCGTCGGCGACGATCCGTCGATGGTCGAAGGCGAGCCGGGTGTCCGGTGACAGCGCCCGGTCGGTGGGGATCCACCAGGCGTCGGACGCGTCAGTGCCGGCGACCGGCTCGGGCAGGCGCGGTGTGATGGCGAGGTACGCCACCGACACGACCCGGCCGCGCGGGTCACGGCCCGGCGTCCCGTAGACGCTGAGCTGTTCCAGATGCAGCTGGTCGGCGGCGAACCCGGCTTCCTCGGCCAGCTCTCGGTGGGCGGCGGCGAGCAGATCCTCCTCGGCGTGGGCGAGGAAGCCGCCGGGCAGGGCGAGAGCGCCGCGGAACGGGTCGACGCCGCGCTCCACGAGGAGCACCTGAAGGCGGGATTCGCGCAGCGTGAAGATGACGAGATCGACCGCGATGAGCACGGCCGGCGGCACCCAGGAATCGTCGTCCATGGATGCAATGTAGCTTCTTGTCAAACTGACAGGAAGTACGTCCGCGTGTCAGCTTTCCGGCTGCGATCAGGAGCGCACGCAGTTCCGCAACATCGTCTGCCGTCCGCATAATCGGGTTCCCGGGGGAGTGGCGCGCTGCCAGGCTCGAACGGGTGACGACCTTCGCGCTCCAGGCCGTACCCGAAGATGCCGCCTCCTGGCTCGCCCTGGCGAGACGGGCCGAGGCCGCCGGATTCGACGCCCTCTACTCGCCCGACCACCCCGGATCCTGCGCCGCCCCGAGCGTGGCCCTCGCCGCCGCGGCGGCGGTCACCGAACGGATCGCCCTCTGCGCGTATGTGTCCAATGCGGGCGTACGCGAGCCGATCCACCTGGCCGTCGACGCCGCCACCCTGGACGTGGTCTCCGGCGGCCGGGCCTGGCTCGGCCTCGGCGCCGGGCACACCCCCGCCGAATGGCAGGCGATCGGCCGGCAACGACCTGGCGTCACCGAACGGGTGGACCGCTGCCTGGCCGTAGCCGAGGCCACCCAGGCCCTGCTCGCCGGCGACACCGTCACCGTCCACCAGGCCGGACTGGACATGCACGAGGCCCATCTCGCCAAGCCCCGCCCGGTGCAGGAACGGATCCCGCTGCTCCTGGGCACCGCCAACTCCCGCATGCTGCGCTGGGCCGGCGAACACGCCGACATCGTGGGCCTGAGCGGCCTGGGCCGCACCCTCGAGGACGGCCACCGCCATGAGCCCCGCTGGCTGGCCGACCAGATCGACCACCAGATCGAGCAGGTCACCGCGGGTGCGGCAGGCCGCGACACCCCGCCCGCCCTGGAGGCTCTCGTCCAGATCGTGGCGGTCACCGACGACGCCGAGGCCGAAGCCGCACCCCACGCCGAACGCATCGGCATGACGGTCGCCGACGTCCTGGCCGCGCCGTTCGTGCTGATCGGCACGCCCGCCGAGATCCGCGCCGCGATCGAACGCCACGAGAAGCGCTGGGGCATCACCCGCTACGCGGTCCGTAAAGACGCCTTCGACGCGATCCAGTCCCTCGGCCTCCTGACCGCACCCTGATCCGCACGCCGCTGCCGGACGCGAGGCTGTGTTCAACGCGACGTCCGATTCTCGCTAGCCGCGTGCCGCGCGGCACGCTTAGCTGTCCCACGTGACACCAGATTCTGTACGCCCGGAGCGTTCCGCCGTCATAGCCGCAGCCGTGACGGTGGTGTTGTGGGCGTCCGCGTTCGTCGGAATCCGGGCGGCCGCCCCACATTTCGCCCCCGGCTCGCTGGCCCTGGGCCGTCTGCTGGCCGGCGCCGTCACCCTGCTGATCTTCCTGCTGATCAGCCGCCAGGGCCTGCCGCCGCGGGCCGCCTGGCCGGGCATCGTGATCTCCGGGGTGGTGTGGTTCGGCGGCTACATGGTCGCCCTGAACTGGGGCGAGGAACTCGTCGACGCCGGCACCGCCGCCCTGCTGGTCAACGTCGGCCCGGCGATCATGGCCCTGCTGGCCGGATGGCTGCTGCACGAGGGTTTCCCGCCACGCCTGCTGGCCGGAATGGCGGTGTCCTTCGCCGGAACGGTCATCGTCGGCTATTCGATGTCCGGCAGCGGCGGTTCCTCGGTCCTGGGAGTGGTCCTGTGCCTGGTGGCAGCGGTCACCTACGCGGCCGGGGTGGTGGCCCAGAAGCCCGCCTTGAAGCACGCGTCAGCATTGCAGGCGACCACGTTCGGCTGCGTGATCGGCGCGTTCGCCTGCCTCCCGTTCGCCGGCCAGCTGATCGCCGACGTCCGGGCGGCCCCCGTCGCGATCACCCTGAACGTCGTCTACCTGGGCGTCTTCCCCACCGCGATCGCGTTCACGACATGGGCATACGCCCTGGCCCGCACCACCGCGGGAAAGATGGGCTCCGCCGCATACGCGGTCCCGGCCGTGGTCGTCCTGATGTCCTGGCTGATCCTCGGCGAGGTGCCCGGCTGGCTGACCCTGGCCGGCGGCGCCCTGTGCCTGGCCGGTGTGGCCGTCTCCCGCAGCCGCCCCACTCGAGCCCGTCACCCCGAGCCCGCCGAGGCGACCCGCGGCTGAACCCGGGCCCACGATCCCGAGCCCGCCGAGGCGACCCGTGGCTGAATCCGGGCGCGGTGAGCCGATCCGGCCGGTGGACCACCACCGGCTTCCTGGCTGACGGGAAGCCGGTGGATGACCCTGCCTTTTCGCGGGGCGGTGCGCTTGGGGCGTACGTCTAGAGCTGGGGTGAGCGCAACGCTTGCAGGACGTCGGGGTACAGGCGGGTTTTGATCGTGCCGAGCGCGGGGCCGGCCTTGCTCGCCAGCGACGCGGCGAGCGAGACCGCGGTCGGCAGGACGTCGTCGGCGGGGACGGCCTGGTCGATGATGCGCAGCTCAGCAGCGTCGAGGCCGCCGTAGCGGCGGGCGGTGACCATCGCCTCGTGTGCGGTCTGCGGAGTGAGGCGGGCCTGGATGAGAGCGCTCATGCCGGGGGTGAAGGGCAGGTTGATGTCCGCTTCCGGCAGGCACCAGAAGCCGCGGTCGGCGCGCATGACGCGCAGGTCGTGGGCGAGCGAGAGCATGGCGCCTCCGGCGAAGACGTGGCCGGGCATCGCGGCGACGGTCACCATCGGGAGGGTCAGGATCCGGGCGAGGAGATCGTGTACGGAGATGGCGTACGCCAGGCGCTCCTGGGGGTGGCCGGCCAGCCAGTCGAGGTCGAGCCCGAGGCTGTAGTGGCGGCCGCTCGCGGTGGTGACCAGGGCTACCGGGCGTGGCGCGTTCCGGGTGTCCGCCTCGATCTCGTCGAGCAGTTTGTTGAGCGCGGTGAGCATGTCGGGATGGAGCCGGTTCTCGGTGTCGCCGAGGTCGAGGACGTAGACGTCGTCGTGGCGGTCAAGGGTCGGCATGTCGGGCCTCCTTAGTTACCTGTCGGTAACATAGCGGACCGGCCCCGGTTCGTCGATGGCTCCGAGCCCCGGCACAATGGGAGGGTTGGTTTGCCATGAGAACCCCTCAGGAGGAACGGTGGCGCTTTCGGAACGGCCGGAGAAGTGCGTGGTGGCCGTCGACGGCCCGTCCGGATCGGGCAAGTCCACCGTCTCCCGGCGACTGGCCAGCGCTGTCGACGGGGTCTACCTCGACACCGGCGCGATGTACCGGGCGATCACCTGGGCGGTCCTCCAGGGTGGCGCTGACCTGGCAGACCCCGACGCGATCGCCAAGATCGCGCTGGAGACCGAGCTGTCGATCGGCACCGACCCGACGGCCCCGCACTTCGCCGCCAACGGCATCAACGTCGACGAACCCATCCGCGGCTCCGAGGTGACCGGCGCGGTCTCCGCGGTCGCCGCCGTTCCCGCGGTCCGCAAGCACCTGGTCGCGCTCCAACGGGCGATCATCGCGGCCCACCCGCGGATCATCGTCGAGGGCCGCGACATCGCCTCCGTGGTCGCCCCCGACGCCGACCTCAAGGTCTACCTGACCGCGTCGGCCGCCGCCCGCGCCGCCCGCCGCAGCGCCGAGAACGCCACCGACGTCGCCGCGACCGAGGCCGACCTGGCCCGCCGCGACAAGCTCGACTCCAGCCGTGCCGTCGACCCGCTCAAGCAGGCGTCCGACGCCATTGAGGTCGACACCACCGGTATGGGTATCGACGAGGTCGTCCAGCATCTTCTCGGTCTACTCAACAGCAAGGTAAGTAAGTGACTGAACTTCCCGCCGGCCTCGATCTCAACGACTTCGAGGGCGGGTTCGAGTTTTCCGACTCCTCGTCTCCTGATTCCTCGTCCGAGGAATTCACCGGCCCGGTGCCTGTCGTCGCCGTCGTCGGGCGGCCCAACGTGGGCAAATCCACGCTGGTCAACCGGATCATCGGCCGCCGCCAGGCGGTCGTCGAGGACAAGCCCGGCGTGACCCGCGACCGGGTGCCCTACGACGCCCAGTGGAGTGGGCGGCGGTTCACCGTCGTCGACACCGGCGGCTGGGAACCCGACGCCAAGGACCGTGCCGCGGCCATCGCGAACCAGGCCGAGATCGCGGTGCAGACCGCCGATGTGGTCGTGTTCGTGGTCGACGTGTCGGTCGGCGCCACGGATGTCGACGAGGCTGCCGTCAAGATGCTGCGGCGCAGCCACAAGCCGGTCATCCTGGTCGCCAACAAGGCGGACAACCAGAACCTCGAGCTCGAGGCCGTCTCGCTGTGGTCGCTGGGGCTCGGGGAGCCGTACCCGATCTCGGCTCTGCACGGCCGTGGCTCCGGCGACCTGCTGGACCAGATCCTGGACTCGCTGCCGCCGACGCCGCCGGTCACCGAAGGTGGCCCCCGCGGTCCGCGCCGGGTGGCGCTGGTCGGCCGCCCGAACGTGGGCAAGTCGAGCCTGCTCAACCGGGTCGCCAAGGAGGAGCGGGCGGTCGTCGACTCGGTCGCCGGCACCACTGTCGACCCGGTCGACAGCCTGGTCGAGATGGACGGCGACATCTGGCAGTTCGTCGACACCGCCGGACTCCGCAAACGGGTGCACCAGGCCTCCGGTACGGAGTACTACGCGTCCCTGCGCACCGCCGGCGCCGTCGAGGCCGCCGAGGTCGCGGTCGTCCTCCTCGACTCCGGCGACGTGATCAGCGAGCAGGACCAGCGCGTGATCACCCAGGTCATCGAGTCCGGGCGGGCCCTCGTCATCGCCTTCAACAAGTGGGACCTGGTGGACGAGGAGCGCCGGTTCTACCTCGACAAGGAGATCGACCGGGACCTCAAGCGGGTCACCTGGGCCGTCCGGGTGAACATCTCCGCGAAGACCGGCCGCGCCGTCGACAAGCTGGCCCCGGCGATCCGCCGTGCCCTGGCGTCGTGGGAGACCCGGGTCCCGACCGGCGCCCTCAACCAGTGGCTGACCGCGCTGACACAGGCCACACCACACCCCGTTCGTGGAGGTCGCGCGCCGCGGGTCCTCTTCGCGACGCAGGCCGGAGTGGCACCGCCGCGGTTCGTGTTGTTCACGACCGGCCCGTTCGACGCCGGCTACCTGCGCTTCATCGAGCGCAAGCTGCGCGAGGAGTTCGGCTTCGAGGGTACGCCGGTGGAGGTCTCGGTGAAGCCCCGCAAGAAGACAGGGCCGGGGGGTCGCGGAAAAGCCCACGGGTGAGGTTGGTAGTCTTTAGGAGATGTCGCGCGGGGCTGAGGTTCCGGGCGGGATCGGGCTGTAGCGCAGCTTGGTAGCGCACTTGACTGGGGGTCAAGGGGTCGCAGGTTCAAATCCTGTCAGCCCGACCAATCTGACCAGCGGATATTCCTGATTGGGAATATCCGCTGTTCTGTATTTGGGCCATTGTGGTCGCAGTGTGGTCGCGCTTTCGGCACCCGCTCCAGGTGATGCCGGGGCTCGGCGAGCGTCTTCGCCGCGAGCGCCATATCCGCCGCCGGCCCGCGGAACGTGCAGGACTGCCGTCGGCCGGCTCGGCCTGCCTGCCAGCGGACGCAGAACGATATCTTACGCAATTCGATCGAAGCCATGGGGCAGGGCTTGCCCGTTTTCGGCGGCCAGTGGTGTCCACGGTGAGGGAGTCAGTCCTCGAACGGCTGACGCCGCCGGCAGTGCAGGGCCTCGGGGCGAGTCCGGCGTTGTGAGGTGAGGAGCGGGGCTCTTGCCCGCCGACGCGGTGATCACCGCAATCGCGATGGTGACATAAGGTGCTCGTTCAGATACTTTCGGTTTGTGGCGGCGGTGGTGGTGTGCCCTCAATGCGGCGGTCCCATGCCTCTTCGAAAGCGCAGAGACGCCGTCTACTGCTCGCCGAAATGCCGAACAAGGGCCTACCGCAGCCGCCGCAGCGACTCTGAAAGACCGACCTCATCGGATTTCATGATCCGCTGCCGGGGATGCGATCGATGTTGGGGAAGCGACGACCGAGATCCCTCGGCCGAGTTCTGCTCGGCACGATGCCGCGCCCGCCACTGGCGAGACCGCGGACGCGCCGCAGCCGGCAAGCGCCGAAAGCCCTCAAACGCGAACGGCTCACCGTGACGCCTGCGTATCCGATGAGCAGCGCGGCCGCACTTCAAGAGATCAGCGCCCGGGAATGCGTCACCGGTGTCGCCTGCTGACAGCAGACGGCCCCAGGCAGACCGTCTGCCTCGGGGCAGGACGTCGCACTGGGGGCTCGATCAGTCGCTGGATTCGACCCTACTGGCTGCTGTGGATCAGCGCGACCCCACGAACGGGGGTCGTGACACGATCGACACCCGCCAGCGCCGTGCGCCGGACTGCCCTGTACGACAGGGCCACGAAAGGGCACCGGCAGTGGCGGAACCAACGACCCCACCCACCCCACCGACGACGATCAGCATGAGCACGCTCATCGCCTTCGTCGACACCACCTCCACCAAGAAACGCAACGCCCTGGCCGCCGGCATCGACGACGACTACGAGCCCGAACGCGACTTCTACCGCCAGATCCGCGCCGCCATCAAATCCGGCCGGCGCATGAACAAAGACCACCTCGCGATGGACGGCGTCCTCGCGTCCTGCCCCCGCAACAAGAAACAGAACTACCAAGAACTCGCCGACGGCTGGCTGCGCTACGTCGCATCATGCAACGCCGACACGATTATCGACCTCCCGACCGGCCGATGGCATGTATCCGACCTCACCGTACGAGTAACTCCCGACCTCGCCATCCGCCGCGAAAACGGAACCTACGACGCCGTCAAGCTCTACCTACGCCTCGACCCACCCACCGCCCGCGCCACGGCCGCGACCCTCCATCTGCTGCGGCGAGCCATGACGCAATGCCTGCCCGGAGCCCGCCCGGTCCTACTGGACGTCAGACGAAATACGGAACATACCCGGCAAGCCGACTGCGCGGCATGGCTGGAAGCGGAAGTATCCGACCTTGCGGATCTGAGAACGCGCAGCACGAATACACCCCGCAGAGCCGCCTGACGGCGATTCGCCGCCCGTTCACCTCATCTACCTCGGCATCTTCGACTCGCTGCTGGGCGGTGTGTCACCTCGCCGATCGAGGACACATCGCCCAGCAGCCAGCCCGCGTCCAGCCTCGGTCGGCTACCCGCAGCGTATGTTCAGCACCGTCGTCTTCTATCACCTGAGTCCGGAAATGGATGCCCTGCTCTATCCGCGAGTCGGCTGGAAGTAAAGGGGCCAGGGGCTAGCTGATTCACTCATCCGGGGATTCCAGATCGACCGGTTTGCTCACCAACAGTGTCGGACCCCTCTCCTAGAATGACGGCGTGTCAGGCCAGATGCCGCCGTAGATACGTGCTGGGAAGGAGACTTTCGAGTGCCAACCGAGTGGGACGTGCCGGTGGAGCCCATCGACTGGGACATCACGATCCCAACCGATGACACCTCCATCGCCCGCCGCCGGCGCGCACTCGCACCGATTCAAGTTCTGACCGACATCGAGCGGACCAAGACAAGCCTCGATGGCGACTTCTGGCACCGCTACGACCTGTTCACCATCGCGCTTGCCGTGATCGACCAGGTAGCGCTCGCGATGGGGATCTCGGCCGGCAAGACGTGGGACGAGACGGTCGACTACGCCACGAGCCAGGCTGCCCGCCAGGCGCCGGACGCCGACGGCAGCCAATGGACGGCGGTGGCCGAGCGTGTCGTCGTGTCGCTGGTGACCACCGACATCGAGACCGTCCCCTATCTGACGTACACCGAGGCGGGGCCGCAATGGCGGGCACAGCGTTTCCGGCTGCTGTATGTGCATGCCGGTGGTGACGCGGCCGAGTATCTGCGCGCCTCCGAGCAGGCGATCAACATCTTCATCGACGCGTTGGACCTGGACATCGAGGCGGCACAGATCGCCACCGAAGCGCAGCTGACCGCGTTGATCGCCCGTGGCGCGATCGAATCCGCGGTGCAGATCGCCCGTTACGCCCGCTACCAGTCGATCCAGTATCAGGAACGAATCCGCCGGATCATCGCCGACACCCTCATCGACCCGGACACCCACGACTGGGTGGGCGAGGTCCCGGCGCTGCTCGATGCAGCGCTGCTGCACGTCCGGGAGCGCCTGGCGGGTGAGTCCTCCTTGCTGGAGGCGGTCGCCGAGCGACGGTTCGAACTGGATGACAGAACCAAGGTGCAGGCAGCGAACACGCTGATCGAGATCCTCCGCGAATGCCGTCACCGGCACGACGAGCTGCACACCCACCTGATTGGTGCGCGGACCCGTCTGCGGGAGGCGCTAGACGACCGATTCGTTCGTGCCCCGCGCTCGACGCACCGTTCCGACCTCGGCCGGGACCTGCTCAACCCCTACCTGGCCGCACCGACGGGGACGGCAGCCGTGCTGGCCGATCGACTGGTGGCGGTCGTGGGTGGGCTGACAGCCCGGTGGCTGCCCTCGTTGGCCGTCCTGACCGACGAGCTGTGCGCCCCGGTCCGGGTGCCGGAGCCGGGGGAGCAGTTCGAGCCGCCGGAATTCGACGACGATGAGACGCCGGAGTGGTGGGAAACCTACGAGGACACCGTCGAGGCGATCTTCGAGGCGGTCGAAGAGCCGGTACGCCTGTCCCAGTTGATCGCCCGGGCCGATCAGCTTGCTGCGCAGGTCAGCGACGATGACGGCGAGCCGCTGGACGCCGATCTGCTCGCGGCGGCGATGGTGCACGCCGCCCACCGGGCATGGGCGGCGCGGCTGGCAGGCCGGACGGCCGGCGACCGGGTCCTCGTCGCCGTGGACACCGGCGAACAACTCAGCACCGACCTGCTCCGGACGGCCGACCTCCTGCTGCTACCGGGATGGGTCACCGCCGACATCGAGGAACCGGCAGCCGGGCGCATCGATGTCCCGGACACCGCGGAGGCAGCATGAGCGCCAACAATGACAGCGTCGACGTCGGCCGGATGCTGGCATGGGCCGGCCGGCCGCGAGAAACACCGGGCCGCCACGACGACTACCACCGGGTAGTGGCCCGGTACCGCAACGAGCCGGACTTCGCCGCCACCGTCGACGCGGTCTTCACCGGCGCCGGCCTCTACTTGCTGGTCGACGACCGCGATGGGATCGTGGCCACCGCCAACGCAGACTCACCGCTACGAGTCACCGCGTCCGACGTCGTCAAGCGGGCACAACCAGCGCACCGGGCGGCGATCGGAGCGGTCATCCTCACGATCGCCCGCACCGCATACCCGGACGCTGCGATGCTCGACGACCCGGACCGGGTGGCCGTGTTCACCACCCAGTCGGTCGTCGATGCCCTCGACCGTGCCGTGCAGGCCCACGCCGAGGCTACCGGCGAGGACGGCCCCGTCGACGACGACCTGGTCGAGGCCTGGCGGCAATGGGCCGGCCTGCAGATCGCACGCCCGAACGCGCGACGCCGCTCCGCCAACGACCGCCCGGGCCTCGTGAACCGGGTGTGCCGCATGCTGACCGACGCCGGATACCTGACCGCCCGCGGCGACACCGACGGCGGCACCTGGCTGGCCCGGCCACGTTTCCGGCACGCGGTCACCGTGCTGTGTGAGGACTCCGACCTGTACGCGATCGTCAACCAGCTCACCGATGTCGATGAGGACCGCCCGTGACCGACCTCGGCCCGCACCACACGATCGCTGCTGCCGACCTTTTCACCCAGGCCGCCGAGCAACCAGCAGACCGGCTTCCAATTCCGCCGTTGCGGCTGCGCCGTATCCGCCTGCACGGCGTCGGACCCGACGGCGCCCGATTCGACCCGCTCGATCTGGACTTCACCACCAGCGACGGCGCCGCCTCCCGGGTGTTGCTGTCGTTGACGAACACCGGCGGGAAATCCACGCTGATCACGTTGGTGTGCAGCCTGGTCGTACCCGCCTCCCGGGCCCAGGTCGGCGGGAAGAACCTGGGCGACTACGTCCTCACTGGCGACACGTCCCACATCCTCTGCGAATGGGAGGACGCCACGACCGGAACCCGCACCATCACCGGCGCGGTGATGGAATGGAAGGACGGCCGCCGGCAGCCCGGCCACAAACAACGCTCTACCACCAACATGCACCGGGCCTGGTACCTGTTCCGCACCGGGCCGGGTCTGCCTGGCATCGACGACCTGCCGTTTGTCGCCGACGGTCGCCGTACGGGCCTGGAGAACTACCTTGCGCAGGTGACCGGGCTGATGTCCGCCCATTCTCGTACGCAATGGGTCCTCACCCGGGTCCAAACCGAGTGGACGCAGGCGCTGCAGGACCGCACCAGCATCGACCCGGTGCTGTTCAGCTACCAGATGCGCATGAACGACTCCGAGGCCGGCGCCGAGAAACTGCTCGCCAGCTTCGACTCGCCGGACAATGTGGTGCGGTTCTTCATCGCCGCGCTCAACGACGACCGGGAGATCGCCGACTTCACCGGCAAACTCGGCCCCTACGCCGAACTCGCCGCCCAGCGGCCCTACCTGGACGCACTCGCCGGATTCGGCACGGAACTCGCCCCACGGGTCGAACTGCTGGCCCAACGCAAAGCCGCGCTGGATGAGAAGGCTTCCCTGGCCCTCAAGGCCAAGGTCGCCGGCGGCGAACACGCGGCCGCACTGTCCAACCGCGTGGCACAGGACACCGCTGCGCTGACCGATCTAAGCAACGCCGTCGAGGCCGCCGTCCGGGAGCTGGCCGCTGCGCGCCGGGAGTACGGCCAGATCAGCGACATCCGGTTGCAGTTGCAACTGGAACGTGCACGCCATCGGCTCGCTGAAGCAAACGCCGCCGTTCTGCACCGCGCCGGCCTGGCCACCGATGCCGCCTCGGAAAGAGACGCGTGGGAGGCGGTCGACCGCGTTCTCGAGGTGGACGTGGCCCGTGAACAACGCGACGCCGCGAAGATCGCCTACGAAACTGCTCACGCGGAGCTGGCACCCCTGCGCGACCAAGTCACCAGAGCCGCGGCAGCACTCGCGGGCCGTCTGAACGGTCTGATCGCCGAGGCTGATGCCGTCGCTGAAGCCGCCGACGAACAAGCGCGGGAGGGCGAGCAGGCCCTCGGTAAAGCCTTCGACCTCGAGAAGGAGGCAGAGGGCGCCCGCGACGCGGCACGTCAGGAGCTGGCCCGCATCGACGCCGCCGTCCAAGCCGCCGAAACGGCCACCGAAGCAGCCTATGAAGCAGGGTGGCTGCTACCCGGCGAGCGTCCCGTGCGATGCCTGCGCCGGTGGCACGATGCGATCGGGACGGCCGCCGCCGAGGCGGAACGCCAAGACGGCCTGGCCGAGGCCGCCGAGACCGCCTTCGACGACCTTCAGACAGACCTGGCCGACCGTGAGGAACAGCTTGTCGGACTGCGCACCGCGGCCAACGCCGACCGCATCAAGCTGGAGGCCTTCGACGCCCAACTCGCCGCGCTCACCGCGAACGACACCGTGACCGCACTGCTCGGCGGCGCGCCCGCCGACGTAGCCGACATCGGCCGCGCCGTCGAGCTGGCCGGACAGGCCGCCCGGCGTGCCGACGAGCGCGCAGCCGACCACGAGCGCCAAGTCCGAGCCGCCCGCGACGAACTGGCACACCTTGACGAGACAGGCACCGCCCCCACCGGCGCCGACGTACTCGCCATCCTGGACATCCTCCTGGCCGAGCGCATCGGAGCAGTCACCGGCCTGGACTGGATCGAACGCAACATCATCGAGCCCACCGATCGACCCGCATTCATCACCGCCCGTCCGGAGATTGCCGGCGCCGTCATCGTCTCCGACCCGAACCGGTTCGCCGCGGCCATCACCCATCTCGCGCAGGTGAAGCCACGAACCCGCGTGCCGGTCACAGTCACCGTCCCACCCACGTCGACGAACAGCGCCACCACCCGAACCAACGCCGGACCGCAGCACGTGGTCGTGCCGCACCGCGCAACTTGGGACCGTGAATGGGCCCGCGCCACCCGCACTGAACTCGAAACCACCGAACAACAGCAGGCCAAGAAGCTGTCCGAAGCCCGCACCGCCGCCGAAGCACACCGGACAGCAGCCGCATCATGCTCCGCCTTCACCGACACCTGGCCCGCCACCACACGATCCGCACTGCTCGCAACCTCGACAAGCTCAGCCGACCAAGTCGAATCATCCGTACGTCACAAGACCGCCCTGGGCATCGAACGGGACCGCCAACGCCAAGCAGCCGCCCAACACCGCCGCCTCGCTGACCAAGCACGACGCGAACGCCAACTGGCACGAGACACCTCCACACAGGCAGAGCAACTCGTCGCCATCGCCGACGCCGCCACTACCGCAACTGACCAGCGAACACACATCGTGACGGCCGAGGCTGACGCCGTACGCCAGCTCGCCCTCGCCGAACAGAACCGAGCCGCCGCCAAAGCCAGGATGTCCGCCGGCCTTGGCGCCGCCGCTCAAGCCCGCGCGGACCGCCGAACCTGGCAGACATCGCGCGACGAACTGGGCGTCGAACACGCCGCAGCCGACCCCGGCGGCAACCTCGCTGTCGTCCAAGCCGCCTGGGACTCACTGCGCAGGGAACTCAACTCCGCCGAACAAGGCCTGCGAGAGGCCGAATTCCTCAACCGCGCGCAACTACATCTTGACCAGGCCATCGAACGCCGTGACCGGTTCGCCCCGCCGATCGTGCAGCGAGCCGACGTTCTGGCCCGCTCCACCTCCGCCTCATCACGTGACGCGCTGATCGCCGCGCAAAACCGGGCCCGGGCCCAGGCGACCGAAGCCGAGAAAGCCCACCTTCGAGCAGCCACTGAACAGGAAAGCGCCACTACCGAGGTACGGGAGGCGGCACCGGCCTCCAACGACCGGCAGAACCACATCGACCTGTCCAACACACCGCAGTGGCTACCGGCCACACCCACCGACATCCCGCACCTGCTGGAACGACTCGAGATCCACAACGCAGAACAGCTCGCCCGCCGCGAAGCCGCCGAGCAAGCCCAGCACGACGCCGAAGAGCTGCACGCCGCCGTCCTGGCCGACATCAGCGCATTCAGCGACACCATCGGCATGTGGCCCGCCGAACTCATGCACACCGGCCGCATCTACGCCGGCGGCAAAGACACCGCCAGGACCGACATGCGAACACTGTTCCAAGCCCACCGCCAAGCCGAAACCGCCGAACGCACCGCACGTGACCTGCTGGGCGAAGCCGTCACCAACGTCCGCGCCGGCGCCAACGAACCCCGCTGGCGCGACCTGGACGCCCCAGCCGCCGCCCGAGTCCGAACCCTGCCCGACACCGACCTGATCACCGAAGCAGACACCCTCGCCCGCCGGATCCAATCCATGGCCGAATCCGCCCGCGCCGACCTCAACGACCTCGACACCCACCGCGCCATCCTCCGCGACGGACTACTCACCCTCTGCCGCGAACAACGCCGGCTGCTGCGCGAAGTAACCCGCGCCTCCCGCCTGCCCACCGGACTCGGCGAATTCTCCGACCACCCCGCCATCAAGATCCGCTTCGAGGAAGCCGCCGACGACGAATCAGCCGTCCGGCTGGCCGACCGCATCGACGCGTGGGCCACCGAACTTGCCGCCAACCCCAAACGCGCCTCCTCAGCCGACGTCCGCGCCCGCTGGCTCGCCGACGCCGTCCGCGACACCGTCATCGACCGCCTCCGCGCCGGCGCCTGGTCCATCGAAATCCTCAAACCCCGCATCGACGGCAAAGTCATCTACTGCCCACCCGACCGCATCCCACAGGAATTCTCCGGCGGCCAAGTCCTCACCCTCGCCGTCCTCGTCTACTGCGCCCTGTCCGGCGTGCGCAGCACACACCGCCCCGGCGGCGCCCGGCCACCCGGCACCCTGCTACTGGACAACCCCTTCGGCGCCGCATCCGCCGAGACCCTCATCGCCATGCAACACCGGCTCGCCGCCCACACCGGCCTGCAACTGGTCTGCGCCACCGGCCTGCACGACGCCGGCGTCGACGCCGCCTTCACCGGCCCCGGATCCGTCGTCGTCAAACTCCGCAACGACGGCGACCTACGACGCAACCTGTCCTTCCTGCGACTACGCGCCCGCATCGTCGACGGCATCGACATCGCCGCCACCCTCACCGCCGGCCGCGACCCGAACGAACCGAAAAACTGGGTCGACGCCACCACCTACGAGATCCGCCGATGACATCCACCCTCACCCGGCCGGCCGAAGTCAACGCCCTCGCTGACGCGCTGGCCCGGACCGGATCCGTCCGCGTGCCACTGCCTCAGGTCTGGACTCTGTGGACCACGGCCGCCCCACGTCTGATCGGCGAGGCGATCCAGGCCGCGGCCCTTGAAGCGGCCCTACGCGACCTCGAATCCCGCGGCCTGCTGGAAATGCCGACTACCGCCTGGGACACGTCAACGACACCTCCGCTGCCACGGTCGGTCACGATCCCGGCCGCCCGCCGTGCCCTCCGCGCCAAGCAATGGATCAGGTTCCCGTGGCGCCACGAACTCGGCTGGATCGCCTCCCTGCTGACACTCTCCGACGCGCGACTGCGGGAACTCATCGCCGTCAACGAATGGCTTGCACACACCGACGGCGGCAAAACCGAGGTTGTCCCGGTGCGCTACCGATCGGCCGAAATCTTCGGCGACGAGAAGTGCCTGGACGGCATGGCCCGGACCAACCTGTTCGGCCCCGGCCGACTCAGCTTCGACCTGCTGGCCTGCGTGCGCATACCCCCGCCGATACCCGCCGTCGTAGTCGGCGCAGGACCGGACATTCTGGTCGTCGAGAACAGCGACACCTACTGGGTCGCCGCCGACACTCTGCGAAACAGCCAAACCCACCGCGTCGGCGCGGTCGCCTGGGGTTGCGGCAACGCCTTTCCCTCACAGGTTGCCGCCCTCGGCGTCGACATCGGTGGCCGCGGCCCCGTCACCGGAACCGTCTGGTACTGGGGCGACCTGGACCCCGCCGGACTCACGATCGCCTCCGACGCCGCAGCAGCCGCAGCCGCCGCCGGACTGCCCGACATCAAACCTGCCGCGGCCCTGTGGGCCGCCATGGCCGAGCGCCCCGTCCAGAACATCGGAAACGTCGACTGGTCAGCGATACCCGGTCGAGGATGGCTCGGAGAACACCTCTGGCAGCAGACCGCCACCGTCCGAGAAACGCGAGGGCGCGTCGCGCAGGAATCCATTCCTGCGCATGTTCTCGCATCTTGGGTGCAGATTTGATCGAATCGACGGCCTCGTGGCCGTGAGGTCGCCCAGCACTGGCCTGGGGCTATCTGCCGCGGGTGTCTGTTTGCTTCGGGTGGCCCGCGCCGGCTCGGGTGATCCAGAGCGTGCGGGCGTCATCGTCGATGGCGTACCAGATGCGGCCCGCGCCGGTGACCTCATACTGCCACTGCTCAAGGGGTGCTCCACCGACCTTGACGACGCCGAGCTGGCCCTTCAATGGATGTTGCCGCTGGTCGACGTGACGAGGGTCGCTGGTTAGCGCCGTCCAGGCCCGGTCGAGGTTGTCCGGGATCGCTGTCAGGAGCCGCTGCCAGCCCTGATATGCCTGACGGTCCGCTGCTCGCACGGTCCACGGGTTGGGCCGGGGGAGCTCTGCGCCGCGTCCGCTCATGCCAGGTTTCCTGCCGGGCGGTCGAGGGTGGGACCGTCGCCGTCGAACGGGCCCTGGAGCTCGCGGGCGAGCTGGGGGTCGGACCACGCTTCGGCGGTCGAGCGCCAGGATGCGAGATTGCGGGCGAAGGGGATGAGAAGGCCGGTGTCGGCGCCGGCGACGAGGTCGGCGAGCAGCTCGCGTACACAGGTGAGGCGTTCCTCGGCTGGGAGCCAGGTCAGCCAGGGGAGTTCTTCGGCGAGTGCCTCTTCGGCCAGGTCGCGGTGGCGGCGGGCGAGGATCGCCAGCGATCGCGCGGCAATGCGAAGCCCGGTGGCGACGGCTTCGAACCGCTCGGCGCGGCTGAGTATGAGGTTCTCCTCGTCGCGGCGCTCAAGGATGACGTCAGCGTCGGTGAGCGACGGCAGGACCTGGGAAGGCCCTCGAAGAAAGGAGCTGTACGAGAAGCTTTGCACCGACATGCCACCAGCATATCTGAAGTAGTTCAGATATGTGAGGGGTTGCAGTCGGGCCGCCGCTCTGCCTGCTGGGTCTCGCCCGGGGTGCCTCTGTTCTTCATGCATCCGGCGGGTCGGGTAGTCGCGTAGGCCGTGGTCGTCAGCGATTCGCCTCGGCGCCTGGTGATTCATCCGTCAGAACATCGACAGCAATATATTGCTCTAGGTGGTTGCTGGATTACTTTCTGTCTTGATTCGGATTTGTCTGGCTGGAGGTGTGCTCTGCCTGACTGGCGTGATGAGGTATGCGCAGCAGTCGAAACCTGGCTCCAGACGGAAGGCGGCGACGCTGGTGACAGGCGTTCCGGCCCTGGCCGACCAGGTCTTACGTTGGTCGGCGTGGCCTGCGGGGAAGCAGAAGCCGGCTGGTACGCGGTCGACCTTCGATCTTCCGCCTTCGACCCCGACCGGGCCGAAGGGCTCCGCCTGGCCGGCCGAAACCCTCCCCAGCCCGGCCAAGGCTATGCACCACTGGACGTCATCTACGACGGCCGGCGGTTACGCGTACGTGTCGCCGAATTCGTCGCCCTGAAGGACGCGCATCTGTGGCGGCAACGCCAGCCGGCCACATATCTGTTGACCCAGCTACGTGACGGCCTGCGCGCCATCGGCGACACGAGCCTCGCCCACGATCTCGTCGCCGGCCGGCTCGCCGCCGCCCCAGCTGATCCGCCCAAGATTGCCGGGTTCTCCTTCGCGCAGCGTCAGGCATACGCCTCCTGCCTCGCTCCCGGGGTCCGGCTGGTGTGGGGGCCACCTGGAACCGGCAAAACGTGGGTGCTCAGCGAGGCCATCAACGCCTTGGCTGCCGCCGGCAAACGCGTACTGCTGGTCTCGGCCACAAACGTGGCCGTCGACAACGCCCTGCTGGGGGTATTACGCCACCGCAGGCACCGGCCAGGCGAGCTCGTACGTGTCGGCGCACCGCATCTACGCGCGATAGCCGCCGACCCAGACGTGTCCTTGACCAACCTCGTCCGCAACCGGCTCACCACGGTCGAACAACGCCGCGACCAGCTCAACCAGCACCTTCTTACTCTTCGCCGCGCCGCCGACGACCTCGCCGCAGCCGAGAACGCCCTGGCCGGGTTCGACCCCACCGAACACATCCGCATCCGCACGCTGATCGCCAAGACCGACCAGATCCCGCACCTCACCGCCGCGCTGCAACAGGCGAGGCGTGAGCACCGAACCGGTCAGGCAGCTCTCGCCCGCGCCGACGAACTGATCGGCGTCGCGGAAGCAGCGGTCGCGGACACCGCCGAAACCCTCCAGGCGCTCGGCTCTATCGCCGACCTGAACCGCGAATGGACAGCTACCCAGAACGCAGGCGATCAGATCAGCGTCACCGCCATGACCTCCCGTGCTGAAGCCGACCGCCTTGCCGGTGAACTACGCGCCGCCATGGCCGGCACCAAGCTGCAGCGATGGCGCAATCGCAACACCATTACCGCTCTCGAGGCCGGCGTACGCACTCAACGCAGCCTCGCCGACGAGGCCGAACGCCGCGACCAGCACAATCGCGAGGTTCTTGCCCGCGTCCGCATATCGACCGAAGAACAGATCACCAATCTGCGCCAGCGAGTGCGCTACACCGACGAACAGATCTCCCAGAAGCATGCCGCTCTGGCAAAAGCACGCGCCTACCGCGACGCCATCGCCGACCAGGAAGCCGGCCTCGACGAACGCCTGCGCGCGGCCGAAGCCGAGCTGACCGCAGCCGAAGCCACACCACCACCCACCGACGCCGAACGCGCCGCCGTTGAACGCGCCGCCCGTGACGACCTGCCACGCCGGCACGAACAACTGCTGATCATGCGTGCCGATGCCGCCACCGCCGAAGCCAGCCGTCAACGCCTCGAACAGCAATACGCCGAGGCCCAGGACGAATTCGACCGGCTACGCCGCGACGCCGAGACCGAACTGATCAAAAAAGCCACCGTGGTAGCCACCACCCTCGCACGAATGCGGACCAGCAAAACGCTGCTCGACGGCCCCTACGACGTCGTCCTCATCGACGAGGTCGGCGCCGCTACCTTGCCCGAAGTCCTGCTCGCCGTCTCTCGCGCCCGCACGACCGCAATCCTACTGGGGGATTTCCTGCAACTCGGCGCCGTGATCACCGGCCCCATCAAGAACACGAAAGACCCCGACGTACGCCGGTGGCTGTTCCGCGACGTCTTCGCCCTGACCGGCATCACCGTCCCTGCCGAAGCACGCGCCCACCCCGGCTGCACCACCCTGGACATCCAGCATCGCTTCGGCCCACAGATCATGAACCTGGCCAACACCATCGCCTACGACGGGCAACTCACCGCCGGCGACGAGATCCGCGACCACGACCCCAACGACCCCGAAATCGTCCTGATCGACACCGACGACATTGACGACCTCGCCGAAGTCCGACCCACCGGACCCAGGACCGGATGGTGGCCGATCGGAGTACTCATCGCCCGGGTTCTCGCCGACTACCACCGCGGCCAAGGCGAGGACGTCGGCGTCCTCACCCCGTACAAGCACCAGGCCGAAGCAACCCTTGAAGCCTTCCGCGACCGCGAACACGACGACAACAACCCCACCGACGTCGGCACCGCCCACCGCTTCCAAGGCCGCCAGTTCGATATCGCCGTCTTCGACCTCGTCGAAGACGGCACCACTCCCCGCTGGATGGCCGCAGCCGGCCCCCATGAAGGCTCCTTCGGCCGAGACGGCCTGCGATTGTTCACCGTCGCGATCACCCGCACCAAACACCGCCTCTACCTGATCGGTAGCCGCAACCTCATCATCGACGCCGCACCCGGCACCGCGCTCGGCGCCATTGCCGCTCTCGGCACAACCGTGCGGACCGTCCCCGCCCGCCTCCTACTCGGTCTGCCAGCAGACCCGCGCGACACACGCCGACAGGCCAGCCTGGGCCTGGTCGGCAAGGACCTCGCGGACATCCTCGCCCAACACGTGCGCATCACCGCGATCCAGGACGAGCGCCAGTTCTACGAAACGTTCACTACCCACCTGCGATCCGCCCAGCACAGCCTATGGATCTGGGCCACCTGGACCGCCAGCCGACTTACGAAAGTCCTACCGGCGATCGCCGACGTAGCCAGCCGCGGCGTCAAGACGGTCGTCTTCGTCCGCGACTCCAGCGACCACAACCAAGGACAACCCCTATATCAACAACAGGTCACCGTCCTTCGGACGGTCGTGCCTGCCGTGGTGGAAGTGTTCAAGATGCACCAGAAGATCATCGTCATCGACGAACGCATCGTGCTCTTCGGCAGCCTCAACGCACTGTCGCAGAGCAGCAGCCGCGAAGTCATGCTCGTCATGGAAGGCGAACACTTCGCCCGCAAACTGCTCGACCATGAACAAGCCCGCGCCATCTCCGCTCCACCGACATGCGGCGCCTGCGGGAACGCCACCCTCGTGCTGCACCGCACCATCCGGCAGGGCTTCTTTTGGCGCTGCTACGCCCAAACCGGAGTAGCCGGACCAGGCGGCCGTCCCGCACGTTGTCGGTGGGAGACATCACTCACTTCCCAACACGGGGCTCGCCGGTAGGCGACCAGTTCGGTCGTCGGCCGTGCGCAGAGTGACGAAACGTCAAGGAGCGCACCAGAAGCCGTAAATGCATTGATCGACTCAGTTTCATGCCGCAGTTCATGTCGGAGGTAGGTGTAACCATCTTGGGCGGAAAGTAACAAGTTGATCACAGAAGGGTGATCATGACCCACGTCCGAGGCCACTACCGACGAAACGGCAGCTACGTCCGCCCACACACCCGACGCACCACACCCAAAACGGCCGGAACCACCCGCGTCCGCGCCCACTACCGCAGTGACGGCACCTACGTCCGCAGCCACCAACGCACCGTCACCACAAGCCAGTCCACCCCTACCGGCGACGGCGACGATGCCTCGCTGCTCATCGCCGGACTGATCATCCTGCTCATCCTCATCGCCGCCGGAATCATCGCCAGCTGAACGACGGCCATGCTGCCCGACCGCCCTCGATGCCCCACGCGCCGAGGGCGGCCCGAAAATGACCCAAGCACACAAGGGCATCCATCGGGGCAGCGTTCGGACTGGGACGGGCCGGGTGACACCTCGCGCACCGACCAGGAACCCAAGGGCAGCTACTTCCCGCCTCTGGTGAAAGCGGTGCAGATACCGAAATCGCAGGGTGGGGTCAGAACACTCGGTGTGCCCACTGTGGGTGATCGAGTGGCGCAGACCGTGGTGGCCCGCAGGATCGAGGAGAAGGTCGAACCGATCTTCCACCCCGACTCCTACGGCTACTGGCCGCGACGGTCGGCGCTGGACGCGGTAGCGGCATGCCGGCAACGGTGCTGGCGTTACGACTGGGTCGTCGATCTGGACGTCCAGGCGTTCTTCGACAGCATCGACCACGACCTCATGATCAAAGCGGTGGAGGCGAACACCGACCTGCCCTGGGTGCTGCTGTACGTCAAGCGGTGGCTCACCGCCCCGATGCAGCAGCCCGACGGCAGCCTGCAACCCCGAGACCGGGGAACCCCGCAAGGGTCCGCGGTCTCACCCGTGCTGGCGAACCTGTTCCTGCACTACGCGTTCGACACCTGGATGGTCCGGACGTTTCCGTCCGTGCCGTTCGAACGTTACGCCGACGACGCGGTGGTGCACTGCGCCAGCGAACGCCAGGCGCACGTGGTGCGCCAGGCGATCGAGGACAGGATGGTTGAGGTCGGGCTGCGTTTGCACCCGGACAAGACCAAGATCGTGTATTGCAAGGACACCAACCGGCGAGGCATCCACCCGGACACCTCGTTCACGTTCCTCGGATACACGTTCCGTCCGCGCGGGGCCAAGGACCGCCATGGAGAGCTGTTTATCGCATTCCTCCCGGCGGTCAGCAAGGACGCTCTCAAGCGACTCAGCCGTACCGTCCTGCGCTGGCAGATCCACCGCCGGTTGGACCTGAGCTGGGCCGAACTCGCCGAGATGATCAACCCGGTCGTACGCGGGTGGATGAGCTACTACGGACGGTTCTACCGCTCCGCGCTCTACACCTTCCTGGCGCGTATCAATTCCTACCTGGTGCGCTGGATCCGCAAGAAGTACCGGCGGCTACGACCCCGACGCAAGGCACGAGTCGTGTGGGAACGCATCATCTCGCAACACCCGCGCTACTTCGCACACTGGGCCTGGGTCCGTAATCCTCTGATGATGGCCAGGGTGGTACGAGCGGAGTGACGGGAGACTGTCACGCTCCGTTCCGTGGGAGCCCGGAGGTGAAATCCCTTCGGGCGACCCGACCCTGGGTGGTCCGCCCCTGCGAGTTACGTGTCGAGGTGGTGCAGTAGCCAGTCAGTGATCGCGCGGCTGGCGCCGGCAAGGACGCCGGTAAGGGCAGCCAGGGCGATGCGGATCCGGTTTCTCTGCGGGCCGTTAGGGGTCTGTTGGATCTGGGTCATCGGGTTGCTCCGTCAGGTTGCTGTGCTTGGGATGTGGGAGGTAGCGCGGCTGTGCATCCCAGGGTCGATCCCTTCCTGATGGGCGATTCTTGGTGCCGATGAGTGTCGATTGGTGTGCTGGCGGGGTCGGTTCGGGCATCCTGGTCGGCGATGAGTGCCGATGAGTCCCGACCGCTGTCGGGCCGCCGTGCGAGGCCCGTGGAGAAGAAGCCGCTGCCTGCCGGGCTGGCCCGGGACCTGCGAGACGCGGTCTACCGGTTGTACGCGGAGGCAGATCGGCCGCAGTTGGCCGAACTCGCCCGAAAGATCGCCGAGGACAATGATCTACCCGGTTCGCCGGGCAAGGATCTGATCGGCAAAATCATCAGTGGCGACGGGTTAGCGGGCCAGCAGGACACGGTGACTGTCGCGACCGTTTTGGCCTGGGCCGCCGGGTGCCGGGATGTTGCGCATGTCGCGGAGCAGGTCCGCCAGCTGTGGATAGCCGCCGCCACGGCCGAGCCTTCCGCGACGACTTATGATCGGCTGGGCTGGCCGATCGGTGAATGCGACCCCCTCGTGTTGGGGGTACACCCGGCGATCCAGGTCCCCTGGGAGGTTACGGCCGATGTGCTGCCCCGTTACATGCCGAGGGCCCACGATGGACGGCTGCGGGAGTTGGTCGACGGGATGCTGGCCGATGGCCGGTCGCGGCTGGTGACATTGGTGGGTGGGTCGTCGACAGGCAAGACCCGGACCGGCTGGGAGCTGGCCCAGTATTTGAAGAACCAGCGGCCGGGCAGGTGGCGGTTGTGGCATCCGTTCGATCCGACCCGCCCGCAGGCGGCCCTGGCGAATCTGGCGAATGCGGGCCCGGAGACGATCGTGTGGCTGAACGAGGCCCAGGACTATCTGATGCCTCCCGACACCGCCCTGGGGGAGCGGATCGCCGCAGGGTTACGGACCTTGTTGACCGAGCCGAGCCGGGGCCCGGTGCTAGTCCTGTCCACCATGTGGACGGACTATTGGAATACCCTGACCAGCCGGCCTTCCGAGCCGGGAGCGGATGTGTATGGGCAGGTCCGGGAGCTATTGGCCCTCAGCGTCAAGGTTGACCTCGGCGACACGTTCACCCCCGCCGAACTCGCGGGACTGGTTGGCCCAGGCGTCGACGTGCGGCTGCGGTACGCCGCCAAGCAGGCCGAGAGCGGCCGGATTACGCAGTATTTGGCTGGTGCTCCCGCCTTGGAAGATCGTTACCGCACCGCACCACCAGCGGCCCGGGCGATCCTGCAGGTGGCCATCGACGCCCGCCGCCTCGGTTACCCGGTCGCGTTACCGCACGCTCTGCTGGAACAGGCGGCCCCCGGCTACCTCACCGATCACGACTGGGACGCATGCGGAGATGACTGGCTCGAGCAGGCGCTGGCCTACACCGCCCAGCCGTGCAAAGGCGCCCGCAGTCCGCTGACCCGGATCCGGCCCCGCCACGGCGAACCGCCGTCGGCGGGCGGGCAGCCCTGCTACCGGCTGGCCGACTACCTCGAACAACTTGGCCGCACTGAGCGCGCCAGCGTGTACCCGCCTGACAGCCTGTGGCAGGCGTTCAGCACCACCGACATTGACCCGGCTGCCACTGTGGACCCGGTTGTGCTACGGCGGCTGGGCAATCAGGCGGGATCACGGCTGCGCTTGCAGGAAGCGATCCGGCTGTATCTCAAAGCGGCCGACCTGGGCGATGCCGATGCCCTGACCAGCATTGCCGGAGTGCTCGAGGGCGCGGGAGAGACAGTTGGCGCCGAGCGGCTGTATCAGCTTGCGCTCGACGGCGGATCTGTCAGTGCAGCGGTGGCGCTTGCCCAGCGGTGTGAACGTGCGGGGAACCTTGACGATGCGATGGTGTTGTACCAGCGGGCGGCTACTCGCGGCGATGGAGCGTCGCTGCTGCGTGCCGCCGACCTGTGCCGTAACGCGGGCGATCTGACCGGTGCCGAAGCGCTTTGCCGACAAGCAGTTGACCGTCGTGTCAGCGGTGGGCTACTCGCGCTGGCGGGTATCCGTGATCGGCTCGGGGACGATGCAGCTTGTGAGGCCCTGCTGGAACAGGGTGCCGACGCTGGTGAGACATTTGCACTGCAATTTCTCGTCCACCGTCGTGTGATGCGCGAAGACCTTGCCGGAGCCGAGAGCCTGTGTCGGACCTACACGGCGCGCGGGTCTAGCGAGGCATGGATGGTCTGGGCTGGCCTTCGGGAACGGTGCGATGACTTCATGGGCGCTGAGGCCTACTACCGTCAGGCTGCGATATACGGCATGCCAGATGCGGTGATCGCTTTAGCCAGGATGCATGCCGAGATCGGCGACGTCGACGGGGCCACCAACCTGTATCGCCAGGCAGTCGACCTCGGTTCCGGTAAGGCCTGGCGACCACTGGCACGGCTGATGCTCGACGCGGGAGATATGGCCGGCGTCGAAGAGGTCTGCCGGGAAGCTGCGCACCGAGGTCAGCCGCATTTGCTGTTCTGGCTGGCTGGGCTGCGCGAGGGGAGTGGTGACGATGTCGGCGCCGATGAGCTACGTCTGCTTGCCGCCGATCATGGCGACATGGATGCCCTCCACGAGCTGGCTGAGGTTCGGGTAGAGGCAGGGGATCCGGCAGGTGCTATGGCCATGTACCTGCGCGCCGTAGACCTGGGTGACCGAGGTGCAGGATTCGCCTGGGCAAGGTTGCTCACCGCTATAGGCGACGGGAGATCGGCTCAGCAATTGACCCGTTTCGGTTTGACTGGCGACGGCAGGTTTGCGACCGGCCTCGACCTCGGCCCCTTCAATGATCTGCTGCCGAACGGAACGGGATGTGGTTTGCGCCGGACCGATTGCCGTTTATGTAGCGAAATGTCGGATAGGGATCCTGGATGTCGACCGCTTGATCAGTGATGATCGAGCAGCTCGTCCCCCATCAGGTCCAGCATTCGATCGCGTCGAACCTGATCGACGCTGGGCGCGGCATCCACGAGGTCGCCGAACGGCTCGGCCACGACGCCGCAACCCTGATTCGTTGCTATGTCTGCGTCGACGCCGCTCGACGCCTGCAAGTCGCCCACGAGATCGCCGACTTGGTGGCGCCACCGACACGACATCTCGCGGCCTGAGCATGTCGCCGGAGCGGTACAACAGGATGCCGCCGGTTCCGTATGGCCGTATAACGCATCGAACAAAGCGCGCACGGAATCGAGCGGCCGGGATTGGGAACCGAATCCCGAGGTCCTGTTTGAGAGTCAATGAGGAGCTTCAAAGGGTACATTCTCATCAAAATATTGGTTCTCTAAATAGAGGAGATATGCCTTATGGGGACGGCCCGGGCCTAGGGTTCTACTGATCAACTTTCTAGCCCGCCGCTCGCCCCCGTTGAGTCAGGTGGCAGGGTGGCACCGGAACGTGCTGATAATCTATGAGAATCGCCGCTCTGAGAATCCACTCTGCATAACCGCAGCTAGAATGCCTTGTTTGGAGCGCGGTCGAGGCTTCTGGTAGCGACACCTTAACTCGCCCTGGTATGCTTATCGGTGACCTGGTAAAACGTTGTCGAGCACGTCGCTGGGCCTTTCAGCTGCTGGGGGTCAAGGGGTCGCAGGTTCAAATCCTGTCAGCCCGACGCAGGTCAGAGGGTCTTTCCCGGTAGTCACTGGGTAAGGCCCCTTTCTTGTTTGGGGGCAACTTGGGGGCACGGAACCAAAATAGCCTTGTCACCTGATCGGATACAGGCGCCTCAAAATTTGATGCTGACCCCAACATCCAAAGACTGGTCTAGCCGATTGAGCCTGCCACCGGTCTGCGGGAAACACCCGCACGATCGCGTATTCGACGCTGCCCAGCGTCGACCTGATTCACAGGTTTATACGCCCACTGGATGGCGCAGCCCGGCTTGTCGAGGTCGGGCCAGCCACGCTCACCGACGAATCGATATGCCGTACCTGGGACCCACCTGCGTGATACGTCCACGGTCCGTGTCGTCTCGGGTCGATCCCGGCGTCTTTGAGGATCTCTCAGATGGTCGAGGCGGCGACCTTCGCACCGAGGACGACGAGTTCGCCGTGGATGCGCCGGTATCTCCAGCCGGTGTTCTCCGATGCTAGGCGCAGTACCAGCGCGCGGATCGATCGGTTCGTCGGCGGCCGTCCGGGACGGGCTGTCGGGCGTGCCGGCGGGCGATCAGATCGCGGTGCCAGCGCAGTACGGTCTCCGGGCGTACGAGCAGCCGCAGTTGGTTCAGCACGGTTCGTGGTAGCGGGTGCAGCAGGGCCGCTGGCCAGGCCCGGTCGATCGAGGTGAACCGGCCCGATCGCCGTGCAGCTGCCGATGCAGGACCATGATCTGATGCCGCAACGCGAGGATCTCGGTGTCCTTGTCGCGGTCGTTCATCGGCGGCAGCCGTAGCAGAGCAAGAGTGTTAGGCCGTATCTGGTGGATCAACGGGTGCGATCCGGTTTGGCTCGTAGCCAGTCGAGGGTTTCAGCAAGGTCCAGGACTGCCTTGTACGAATCACCGCGCTTGTCATACCGGGTCGCTACCCCACGCCACTGCTTGCGCCGGCTGAAGCCCCGCTCGATCTGGTTGCGTTTCTTGTACGCCTCGGCGTCGAAGTTCGGCGGCCGCCCGCCGGCGGAACCCTTCTTCGCCCGGTTGGCCTGCTGATCCTTACGCTCCGGGATCACCGTCGTGATCCTCCGGCGGCGCAGGTCAGCACGGTTGGCCTTGCTGGAGTACGCCTTGTCCGCGCTGACCGAGTCCGGGCGCTTACGAGGACGACCGACCCCACCAGGACGCCGGACCGCGACATCGTCGAGCAACGGCTTGAGCTGCTTGGTGTCGGCAGCCTGACCCGGGGTGATACGCGTGGCGAGCGACCGGCCCCGGCCATCGCCGATAGTGTGCACCTTCGTGGTCAGTCCCCCGCGGGAGCGACCCAGACCTTGACGTACCTGCGACTCCTTCGCGTCCAGCCCTCTTTACGGGCGCCCGCGGCGTGCTGATGCGCGCGCACGACCGTCGAATCGACCTGCGCGTTCCAGTCGATGTCCTCGTCGGCCTCGGCCAACGCGATCACCGCTTGCTTAAGCCGGGCCCAGGTGCCGTCGTCGCGCCATTTGGCGAACCGGTCATAAGCAGTCTGGTGAGGCCCGTACCGCTCCGGCATGTCCGCCCACGGCGACCCGGTCCGTTTCACTCAGCAGATCCCGTTGATCACCTGCCGGTGATCACGCCAACGACCTCCTCGTTTACCACCCTGAGGCAGCAACGGCTCCAAGATCGCCCACTCGTCGTCCGTCAGATCGAAACGCGCCACGACTCGTATAACGACCGACGTCCATGATCCGCCAGATACGGCCTAGTCACGCCGAGGTATGTCAGTCGCAGCAGCACAACAGAACATCCTCACGGAATGCTCTGCAGAGATCACCGTCGCGGTCTTGCCGCTGGTGTCCGCTGCGGCCCCGGTCGCACGCGTCGGCGACCAGGGTGGCCGTGACCAGGGCGGATGAAGCTTTCGGCACCCGCAGTGCTGTTCGGCCGCCAGCCGCGTCAGTCCAGGGTGGAGACAGGCAAGGCCATCCCAAGGTCGCCCCGTAGCACGCGTTGCGTCGTCGGGGCCAAAGCGCCCTGTGTCCGGGCTATTCTCCGACGTCGCTACGTGTCGCAAGCGACGGCGGCGGGGCGTTGCGACTGATTGTAACCAGGGCGAGTTCAGCCGGCCTGACCGAATAGGCGCGCCGCTGTACCCCGTCAGCGACCCCGCTCACATGTCGTCGTCACGGGCACATGTCAGAACTTGCCTTGCCTGCTGCCAGGATGCTGAACCGTCCACGCCTCCTCCTGCACCCTGATCGGCGACCTGCTTTCGGATATCGGGGCGGCTCTGGCGGCAGACGTCGGCATCGGTTCTCACCGGCTCTGGAAGGTCGAAGCCCTTGCTGGTGCCGATGCGGTAGTAACCTCCATGAGGGAAATAGCGGAAGCGCTGAGGCGCCAGATCCTCCGAAGCCAAGGATCTACTCAAGGAGCAGGATGTTCTGCGAGCCGGGGAGTACCTGAGTTGTCGGAGGGTTCCCAGCAGTTTGCGGCTGCTTTACTCTTACAGGACCCGGATCAAGCGAGGGGCACATGTATATAAAGCGCGTGGTTCTCAATAACATCAAAGGTTTTGAACAGGCGGATATCGACCTGTGCCCGGACGGCGACGAGTATCCCGGCTGGGCTGTCGTCACAGGCGACAATGGCGCTGGTAAGACTGCATTCATCAAGGCAATTTCGCTGGCGATCCTGGGTCCCGACCAGGCAAGGAGTATTGTCCCTGACCTACGAGGATGGGTAACCGAAGGGCAGGAGTCTGGAAGTATTTCGGTAGAAATTAAGCCAAATCACGAGTGGGACAAAACGGTTCGCGGGGGAAATCCTGTACAGGGGACCTTCTGGGCTGAAGTCGAAGTGACCCGGAATGGGCCGACGTGGGACCTTGCGCCGACAGATATCTTTCGCAATAAGAAGAAAGGTGCTTTCACTGGGCCATGGTCGTTGTCAACCAATGGGTGGTTTGCATTAGGGTACGGCCCTTTTCGGCGGTTGTATGGGAGCTCGCCGGATGCGCAGCGATTGATGGTAATTCCCGGTAGAATCCCAAGATTTGCCACCCTGTTCAAAGAAGACGCCACTCTCGGTGAGGTGGAAGAGTGGGCGAAGCAGCTCATGTACCGCAAGCTTGAGCAGCGTGAGCATGAGCGCAAAACCCTCGACATGCTTCTAACTCTATTGAGGGATGACTTCCTTCGGCAGGGGATGACGATCAAGGACGTAAATTCGGATGGAATTTGGCTGCTGGATCAGGCCGGCCGCCGGATGTCATTGACCGATATGAGCGAAGGGTATCGCTCGGCTCTGGCTATGCTGATGGATATTTTTCGCCATATGGTGGATGTGTATGGACCCGATGGTCTTCTTGAGGAAGGGCCAAATGGCGTCTTTCTCCGCAGGCCCGGAGTGGTCATTATCGACGAAGTGGACGCACATTTGCACCCTGCTTGGCAGCGTGAGATTGGCTTTTGGCTCAAGCGCCACTTCCCGTTGATTCAATTCATTGTAACTACGCACAGCCCTCTAGTTTGTCAGGCGGCGGACAACGGTCGAATCTATCACTTGCCGCAGCCTGGAGTAGGCGAGCCGTTCATCCTAACTGAAGATGAATTCAATAAGGTGATCGCAGGGAAGGCTGATGAGATCCTATTGACTCCTGCTTTTGGGCTAGAGCATACACGGTCGCCGCGGGCAGTGGAGTCTCGGCGGAGGCATGCTCAACTCAGAGCGAAAGCGCGTATGCGCAGGCTTAGCGAGGGGGAAGAGCAGGAGATGGAGCAGTTGTCACTATTTACGACGGTGTGATCGTGAGATTCATCCATCGTGAAGAGCTCGCACGACCATTGACCGAGGCGTTATTTCGCCGACAGATCCAAGCTGCGGCAACGGGCGACGTCGCAAAGGAATGGGAAAATTTTAGAAAGACGGTTGCTGGAAATGCTGTAGCCGAAAGGCTAGCTTTTATGGCCGGTACGCGCGCTCGTTGCTACTACTGTAGCGACTCGCGGGGGACAGACATTGAACACTTCAAGCCCATTGTGGGATATTCTGAAGAAGCTTTTAAGTGGAAGAACTTTCTCTATGTCTGTACGGGCTGCAATAGATATAAGTCCAACAAATTCCCTGTAGATAGCCTCGGTAAGCCGCTACTTATTAATCCAACATGGTGTGATCCGTGGCGCTTCCTGTTTCTTGATACAGCTACCGGTGTAGTCGTTGAGAGGGACCTTGGTGGCACGCTCGATCCACGAGCAGTGGAGACTTTGAAAATTATAAAGACTCTTTCGACGGAGGCGGCCGAAGAGGGGCGTTCCCGTGTAATTCGAAGGCTCGCATATGCCGCGGAAGAGGTGCTGGCGGGATCAAATGAGGCGAAAGTTTGCCAGCGACTGGCGCGTGAGGTTGCCGACGATGACTTCGGTATTTCACGGTGGTTCGCTATCTGGGACGGAGCCGATGAGGCGCCTTTCTCCCTGATTCGAACCGGCAATCATTCAGTTTGGCGATCATTTGTCCGTTGGTCGACTCGGCGGTATTGAGTACGGTCATTCGTGAAGCGCAAACTTTGCTCTGGCGTCTCACCTGCGGGAACGGTGTGTGACAGGCGGACAGGGCTGTCAGACTAGGCCTCGTTCGGCGGCTGAGCAGGTGGTGGGGACCATGTGGAGACCACACGCCATGCGCGGCACTGCGTTGGTCTACACGCTTGGCATCGGGGTGAACAGCGCGCATCGGGCTTGACGTGCGGAAGCGCGGACTCCAACGGGCCTCGGCCGTGCGGGTCCTGCCGTTGGCCGCATGGGCATTGGTCACGGCCGGTAGTTCCCGTCGTTGTTCGATTGGCGGCCGATCTGGCCCCCGGTTACCCCTCGAAAACTACGTCCGACTAGTGACATCGAGTGACAAATATGACCGCTGGTTGACGGTATTGGTGCAGGTCAACCGCAAGTTTCGGCAATGGATGACAAGCTTCGGATCGTCGTGGTCGGTAACAAGCGGTTGCAGGTTCAAATCCTGTCAGCCCGACAGTGCAAAGATGCAGGTCAGTATGCCGGTCCGGTTCCAGGGCCGGCATACTGCGTGTCTTGGGGACCGCGATGGTCAAGTGCGCTACGCGGTACTGCACCTTGACCGCGGGTCAAGCAGCGTCGGTCATGCGTTCGGCGGACTCGAGCATCATGCTCGACGCCGTTTAAACGGTTAGCGAGTTCTACAGTGAGGCGCTGCGCTCCTAGCCCGGAAGGTCGATGTCGATGCGGACCGCTGCTGCAATAGGCGCGCCACGTTGGCTGAAGACGCGAACTAGGCCCTCATTTTCAGCACCGTCATCTACAACATACCCCTCGTGGCAGGCGAGTACTTCGTCCACGATGAAGTCTTGAATGGGAGCACCTGGTGCGGCACTTCCGCCTCGAAGCTCACCGAAAGCCGGCGCGTAGTTCCTACTGAAATGTGAGGTTGATGCGCGTATGGCGCTCGCGGACATTACTCGCGATCCTGTCACCAGCGGAATGGTAGGTGGATTGAAGGGTAGCTGAACGGGAATAGATGACTGAGATGGCATTGCGCGAGGGTGATATAGCATGTAGTGAATCGGCAGTCCAAATGTCGTCTCGTATTTCGCGATAGATTGCCATTGGTCGTCCCCCACCTGCAGGGCGCGGTAGCGACACGAATCATCGAAGCGGAAGACTCGAGGGCCAACCGTGGCAGGCAGGGATTTCGCCATCAAGGAGCCAAATCCGCCAGGGCGGGCCAGTCCTAAGTCTTCTGTAAATTCGGCTTCACGTGGATACAGGCGTTTGCTTTGCAGGAGAACGACCTTTGTGCGCAGGAGGTTGCCCCTTTGCCGGAAGTTGATGATTAGGCCCAGGTCGGCGATCTCCCACCGCTGCCAGTGCCAACCGCCCCCCACGAAGTGGGCGTCAATATCGACCACCGTTCCAGACATCGTCAGGTGCGGCCCCCTGGCTTCGACCAAGGCGTCGATGAAGGCGAAGTCGAGAGTTTCCTCGTGTGTGGTGGGCATTCGGTCGAGGCGGGAGGTGACCCGCTCGTTCGCGGTGGCGAACACCTCTCGTATGTAGCTCAGAACATCTGGGGGGAGTGGGATCCTCGCCGCTGTAGTCATACGGGGTCCTTCGCAGGGCCCCGGCAAAGTCGTGACGGTGTCCGACTTGGGGGATCTGGAGTAGAAGCGCCGCTGTTGGGTGTAGCAAGACGGGCATGACCGGTTCGAAAGATCATCAAGGTTCCTACGCCACGATGATCTATCCGAAGTGAGTCATGCCCGCACTGCCATCATCGCTGATCTCCTCTTTGTCCTGCGCACCGGCTCTGACCGTGCCCGAAACCGCTGGCGGCCTGGTGGCAGTGCTCGATTGCCTGCCTGATCCGCGGGCACGTCGTGGGGTCCGGCACCGGTTGACGGCGGTAGTGATCGCAGCAGTCTGTGCCGTGATCGCCGGCTGCCGTTCCTATACGGCGATCGCCGAATGGGTCGCCGACGTTCCGGCCTCGACAGCTCTCGCCCTGGGTATCGCCCCTGACCGGCGCCCCTCTGAAGCGATGATCCGCCGATTGCTGCAGGCCCTCGATGCGCAGCTGCTGACCACGGCGATCGCTGTCTGGCTCGTAGGCCGGGCCGAGACCTCGACAAGCCGGCAGGCCATCGCGGTCGACGGCAAGACACTGCGCGGATCCCGCACCGGCGACAGCACCGCCCGGCACCTGCTGGCCGCCTGCGATCAGAACGCCGGCATGGTCCTGGCCAGCACCGATATCGACAGCAAGACCAATGAGATCACCCGATTCGCGCCTCTGCTGGACCAGATCGGCGACCTACGAGACGCCGTGATCACCGCCGACGCGATGCACTGCCAGCGCGAACACGTCGACTACCTCGCCGAACGGGGCGCCCATTGGATCCTGACCGTCAAAGGCAACCAACCGCACCTGCACAAACAGCTCTCCCGTCTGCCCTGGCGGCAAGTCCCGCAAGCTGCCCGCCAGGATGACCGCGGCCACGGCCGCCGGGAGATCCGCACCCTGAGGATCGTGACCGTCGCCGCAGGCATCGACTTCCCGCATGCCGTCCAAGCCCTGCAGATCCGCCGTCGTAGACGCCGCCTCGACCAGCCACGGCGCTTCACCACCCAAACCGTCTACGCCATCACCGACCTACACGTCCACCAGGCAAAACCTGCCCAACTGGCAGCCTGGATCCGCGGGCACTGGACCATCGAAAACAAGATCCACTGGGTTCGCGACGTCACCTACGCAGAAGACCGCAGCCAAATCCGTACCGGCACCGGACCACACGTCATGGCCGCCCTCCGCGACGCTGCCATCAGCGCATTACGGGCAGCCGGAACCACCAACATCGCCGCCGCCACCCGCCATCACGCCCGCGACAGCAACCGCCCGTTGACACTCCTCGGCCTCATTTAGGACTTTGCCGGGGCCCTGGGGTCCTTCGCTCGTAGTACGGCTTAGAGATGCACCGCGGACGCTCCGCTCTCTTTCGGTAGCCGACTGTAGCGGGGGTGCGGCGGCGTGGGTATGTGGTGAATCCCCGAGGGCTGCTCTCGCTGCTGCCGGCGGACGACTTCTACCACCCCCGGCGTTGAGGTCCGGCCGCGATCGGCGTGAGCGGCTGGGTTCGGTTTGCACTCGTTGGCCCTCTCGAAACCGCCTGGAACCATCTGGGGACCACACGGTAAGCGCGGCAGCACACGGACCTCCACACTCGACACCCGTTTGAACGATGCGCATCGCGCTTGACGTGCGCAAACGTCGACTCCAACGGCCTGGGGGTCAAGGGGTCGCATGTTCAAATCCTGTCAGCCCGACGATTAAATCAGCAGGTCAGGGCCGGTATCGCGGAAACGCGGACCGGTCCTGAATTGTTTCTCCCACCCGTTCGGGAGAAATCTGGGAGACGATCTTCCGCGCGGAGCAGCCGATCCAGCACGGCCACCGGCGAACCCTGACTCATCCGCCACCGGGCGACCCGGAGTTCTGGCTGGACGTGGACGATCCCGGTGATGCGTTATACGTAGTGATGCGTTATACGTACCTCGGATGATCGTGGCGCGCAGCCATGCCGGACTGGGCATTGGCGGCAAGCTGCTCGCGTGGGTGTCAGAGAAAGCCGCCGAGGCGGGGCGGCACTGGCTTCGGCTGGACGCGTGGCGCACGAACCCGCACCTACACGCCTACTACCTAGGCCACGGGTTCCGGCACGTGCGGACGATTGACCTGCCGCACCGCGGATCTGGTGCCCTGTTCCAGCGAGCCATCTCCGCGCCCTCTTGATCGGACCCGACCTATGACTCAGGTGGATCGTCCACGGCACTCCGTCAGCGTCGCCGCAGTCATCACCGACGAGGCTTCCCGGGTACTCGTCGTCCAGCGGCGCGACACCGGCAAGTGGGAGATCCCCGGCGGCATCCTCGAACTGAACGAGTCCGTGCCCGCAGGCGTACGCCGGGAGGTTGAGGAGGAAACCGGCGTCAGCATCGAGCCGGAGTGCCTGACCGGCGTCTACAAGAACCTCCGGCTTGGCGTTGTTGCCCTGGTCTTCCGCGCCCGAGTCGTCAGCGGCAAACCCGGCCCCACCGACGAGAGCGCCGCCGTCGCCTGGTGGACCGCCGACGAGGTCACCGAGCACATGAGCGAGACATTCGCCGTCCGCGTCCTGGACGCGCTGGACACCACCAATGTCGCGGTTCGCCTCCATGACGGGGTGCAGCTGATCGCCGAGGATTGGCAGTAGACAGCCCCGTTACCGCGCACGAAACGAATCGACGGGGCAGCAGAGATCGGAGCATTCACATACGATGATCATGATCTCGACGCTACACAAGGGAGACTCGCGTGAAAATGCTACGGTCGGTGACCGCCGCAGCCATCAGCACTGTCGCAGTGTTGGCCACTTCCGCACAGCCTGCGCTCGCCGCCTACCCGGTCACCCTGTTCCCGGAGTTTGGCGGCCCCTGGGGCTCCAACCAGGTTCAGGTCACTTGGTACAACCGCTCGGTTGGCATCAGCGGCTGGGTCAAAGACCTCTGTTGTGCTTCAGGCGGTAACGTCACAACCCGCGCCTGCGTTGTCGCGTACTTCGGACCGAATGCTACCGGCGAAGGAATTCCGGTCGGAGCGGACAGTGAGTGCCGGACTGCGATTGACACCACCAGAGGTTTCAGCTTCACGATCAACGGTGCTCCTGCCGGGGGCTTCCAATCGGTCCAGGTCTCGTACTACGAGGATCGCCCAGACGAGTCCGAATTGGTTGCCTATAGGACGAGGAACCGGCCAGCGGCCTGACCAGGGATCTTCGGAGTCCACCGCGGCGGCCGAACACCCTGCCCCTCGTTCCTCGCCATTCTTCTGGGCGGGCACGGATCGCCGCTACGGTGAGAACTTTTCTCTACATCTTCAAGGCGGGCCTTCGGCCCGCACGCCAGCCGGGATCTGCCGGCCGTTCGCGCTTTAGGCCGCGGGCGGCCACAGCGCGAGCCGGCATCCAGCCGCGCGACGACCGCTGGACACGCCGAAGCCCGAACGTTCGCACTCGGGAACGTCCGGGGCTTCGCGTGATCAGTGACAAGAGCCGTGTCTCCGGCGGGCAGGACCTCCCGGCCCTGCACCCGGGGAAAGCCTCCGGCGGCCAGGGCTGCCCGCCCTGGACCGGGCGGCTCTGGGATGCCTCAGCCCGGATGGCAACCAGACGCGCCCAGGAGGCGACCAGACTGATCGGTCCTGGTGATCCGAGCGTGGGTGCCGTTCTCGAGCTCGCCGTAGCGGGCGTTCACGTCGGGGTCAGGTCCACTTGCGATGGTGGCTACGGCGGCGTGTATCGAGCCGTCCATCGACGTTATGGCGCCCGAGCCCAGCAGCGCCAACGACTTCGGCCGGTTCGAACCACGCCGCAAAGGGGCCGTTGGCCGTCTGAGGTCAGGGGCGGTTCGTGTCCGGGTGAGTTCCCGCCGTGACGACGGTTGCCGGTGGCAGGGAGACGACGAAAGTCGATCCGTGCTCGGGTGAGTGGCGATAGCGGATGTCGCCGCCGTTGGCGCGAGCCAGTTCGCGGACGATGTACAGGCCCAGGCCGGTGCCGGCGACCTTTCCGGCGGTGCTCTCGGCGCGTGCGAAACGGTCGAACAGCCGGTCGCGGAACTCCGGCGGCACGCCTGGGCCCCGGTCGGCTACGTCGATGGTCACGGGGCCGCCGTTGGAGCCGTGCACGTCGATCGTCTCGACGCCGCCGCCGTACTTGTCCGCGTTGCTGATCAGGTTGGTGAGGATCTGGTCGAGGTGGCCGGGCTGGACGGCGGCGACGAGGTCGGGCGGGCAGGAGACGGTGACCGCGGTGGTGGCGGTGGCGCCGAGTACGGCCTCGATGTGGTCGGCTACCCGGACCGGGCGCGGGGTCGCGGTGAGTCGGCCGGCGTCGATGCTGACGAGGGCGAGTACCTCCTCGACGATGCCGGCCAGCCGCCGGGTGGCGCCCTGCATCCGGCCGAGCAGTTGCTCGGCCGACGGCGGCAGGGGATCGCCGGTCAGGACCAGGTCGAGGATGCCGAGGATCGTGGCCAGGGGATTGTTGATCTCGTGGCCGAGTATGCCGATCAGGTCGGCCTTGAGCTGGTTGGCGGCCTCCAGCTCGTGGTTGCGGTCGGCGATCTCCGCGGTGCGGGCCCGGACCTCGCTCTCCAGGGAGTCGTAGTGCAGGGCGTTGTCCAGGGAGACGGCCAGCTGGCCGGCGATCAGCTCGACGGTCTCCAGGCGGCCGGTGGAGAAGACACCGGGCTGCCGGTGGTTGGCGAGGACCAGGACGGCGTCCTTGGTGCTCTGGCAGGGCACCGGGATGACCAGCAGGCTGCAGACCTCGAGACCGTTCAGGTACGGATCTTGCGAGAACCGGTCGTCCCGGGTCGCGTCGGCGACCAGCAGCGGCTGGTGGGTGCGCTGGACGTAACGGACGGCGGACGACGGCAGGCCGTTGGTGGAGGAGCCGGAGACGGTGCGGTCCCGCAGCGACAGGTGCACGTCGGTGGCCCCGGTCATCGCGCACAGCACATCGATCACCTGCGTGGTCAGTCCGGCGAGGGTGGTCTTCGAGCTGAGCGCCCGCGACGCGCGCAGGATCGCCCTCAGGTCCAGGCGGTCGGCGCCGCTGCCCGGGCCGATGCCTGCCATGTTCCGCAGGAACGGGTGCTCGGCCTCGAGGCGTGCGACCGGGCCGCCGGCACCCCACGCCTGGTACGCGTCGCGCGCCTCGACCAGCAGCCGGCGCCCGGCGTGGGTCAGCCCCTGCTCCAGATGCAGGCGGGCGGCCCGCTCGGCGAGCAGGGCGTGATGCCACGGGCGGCCCGTCACCTCGTTCAGGCCCTCGTCGAACAGGCGGATCGCGGCGACGGCGTCGCCACCGGCCCGGGCGATCTCGGCGTCCACGAGCAGTAGCAGCGGCCGGAAGTTGCGGGGCGTGTCGGCGGCCCGCCGGGCCAGCCAGTCCCGAGCGTCGGCCGTTGCGGGGGAGGGGTCGCTGAGGCAGCGGGTGACCCGGGCGAGCGCACTGGCGTAGAACCCGCGGATCGCCTTGCAGTGCGCCATCGCCGCGGCCGAGTGCTTCTCCAGGGCCTCGGTGTCGTCGCTGAGCAGCGCGGCCAGCGCCTGGTCCAGGTGATGGCCGGCCACCAGGGCCGAGTTTTCGCCGATTTCGTCCAGGTAGGCCGCCTCGTCGAAGCCCTCGCCGTCGAACGGTCCCGGCACAGCGGGTTGCCCACGCAACACCCGGATCAGCTGCCGGTGTCCGAGAACGATCATCCGGGCGTACCAGTTGCCGGTCTGCTCCGCGAAGGCCAGCACCGCCGCGGTCTCCTCGGCGCAGGTCTGCAACGAGTCCTCGGTCTCCATCAGCAGGACCAGCAGCCGCGCCCAGTGCCATCCGGCGATCTGCACGTCGCCGACCGCGAGAAGCTCGTCGCGGGCCTGCCAGCAGCCCTCGACGACCTCTTCGAGCGGTTCGAACCAGGGCGCGGCCAGCATCAGGTGCTGGTAGGCGGCCACCGCCGCCGCCGCGTGGTAACCGTGCTCGCGAGCGGCCCGCAGCGCGTGACCGGTCAGCAGGTATCCGGTGCGGTGGTCGTCGAGGAGCCAGCTCGTCACCCGGATGGCCCCGCCGAGGGTGCCGGTCAGCGGCGAGCACACCCCGTTCTGTTGCCACAGCACGTGTGTCCGTAGCACCAGCCAGGCGTGGAGGTTCGGGTCGGCCACGAAGGTGGGCACGAGCATCCGCTGCAGAATTCGGGCCACCGCGATGATCCGCGGATCGGTGGACTCCCTCGTCGGGTAGGCCGGTCCGCGGTCGGCCACCCAGTCCCGGAGCTCGAGCACGGCGCGCTGGTTGTCCGCTTCCAGATCGGCCGGCGGGGCGATGCCGAACCGCCGCAGCGCGTCGAGCCCGAGAGCGATCGCCGCGTGGCACTCGTCGCGCTGGGTCAGACTGTTGATCTGTACGGCGGTGGCCGTGGCCAGGACGAGTGGGTCCGGGGTGCGAGCGGCGAGATCGTGGTAGATCCGGTCGGCCTCGGCGTGCCGGCCCAGGCAGAAGAGCGCGGTGTGCCGGTCCACGGCGATCGCGTCGCGGTCCGCGGCGGCGCCGGGGGCGAGGACCCGGTCGGCGGCGGTCAGCAGTTCGTCGGCACTCGGATAGTTGGTCATCCGCGCGGCGTGGCGGCCGGCCTGGTGCAGCACAGCCGATGCGGTCCGGCGCTCGCCGTCGTCGCGGATGAGGCCGGTGACCGCGAGGTACTGCTCGGCGGCCTGCTGTTCGTAGTCGCCGTGTGCGGCCAGGAGGCGGGCCATGGAAAGCCGCGATCGATCCATCTCGGCGGCCGGAAGCAGATCCCGGGCCGCCTGCAGGACCAGGTCGTGGCAGAACTTGACGGTTTTGTCCGCGCTGATCAGGCCATCGGTGACGGCGGGAGCGAGGTGTGCCGGGAGGGTTCCGGGCGGGGTCGCGGTGGCGGTGGCGAGCAGCTCCGGGGGGACGTCGCTGCCGAGACAGGTCAGCGCGACCAGTAGGCGCCGGGTCGTCTCCGGCTGTTGCTCCAGGCGGGCGGTGAGCAGTTGCGGCAGGCGGTGGCGGGTGACGAAATTCCGTACCGGATCAGGGTCCCAGTCCCAGCCGCCTTCCGCCGGTGTCAGCAGACCCTCTGCGCGGAGGCCGTTGATCAGTGCCACCGTGGCGTACGGATTCCCGGAGGTCGCCGTGCCGATCAGGTCGGCGAGCGACTCCGCGGCCGAGGGCTCCAGACGCAGCACCGTCCCGGTCAGCTCGGCCAGCCCGGTCCGATCCAGCCCGGCCAGCCGCAACGGCGGATCGGCGAGTCCGTCGCGTTCCCAGCGCGAGGTGAGGCCGGCGAGCGGACGGCCGGCGTCGCTTTTCTCGTCCCGGTAGGCGCACACGACCAGCAGCCCGGGGACCGGCCCAGCGGTCACCAGGCCGTCCAGCACCCGCAGCGATGTGCTGGTCGCCCATTGCAGGTCGTCGACCACCATGACCAGGGGGCGGTGCGCCGCCACGGTGCGCAGCAGCGTGACCGAGGTCCCGCTGGCCCAGGTCGGCGGGGTGACCAGGTCCAGCGGCTCGGCCGCCTCCTGCCCGCCGAGAAGTATGTCCAGCTCGGGCACCGCGCCGGACAACACCTTGCCGACCGGATTCAGCGCGGCGACCAGCCGTTCCCGGTGGCCGGCCAGTTCCGCCTCCGGCAGGGCGAGCAGCAGCCTGGCCAGGTTTCTGATCACCTGGCTCGTGCCGTCGGCGTCGACACCGGTGCGGAACTGCTCATACTTGCCGGCGAGAAACCAGCCGCCGCGAGCGGCGATCAGCGGTCGCAGCGTTTGTATCAGGGCGCTCTTGCCGATTCCGGCCGGCCCGCTGACCAGCACGGCCCGGCCGTCGCCGGCCAGCGCCCGGTCCAGGGCCGTGACCAGTGCGCCGATCTGCGGGTCCCGGCCGACCAGGATCGGCGGCGCCGGCAGGAACAGCGGGAAGTCCCGGTCGCCCGGCGTCCAGTCGCCGTCCGGGTCGGCCGTCCAGCGGGCGAGATCGTAGGCCAGGCCCTCGGCGCTCTGATAGCGCCGGTCCGGGTCCTTCTCCAGCAGCCGCATGATGATGTCGCCCAGCCGTGGTGGCAGGCCCGAGGCGGACGGGGTGCCGACCAGGGTGCCGCGTACCAGCTCCAGAGGGTCGTGGCCGGTGACCGGGGGAGTGCCGGTGGCGAGGGTGTACAGGGTGGCGCCGAGGCCGTAGAGGTCGGCGCGACGGTCGGTGCTCAGGCCGGTACGGCCGGTCTGTTCGGGCGCCAGGAACCCGAGAGTGCCGACGGGGCCCTCGTCCGGTTCAGGGGCGCCGGTGAGCGCCAGGTCGAAGTCGATGAGCAGCGGAGGAGCGTCTGGGCGCAGCACGACGTTGGCCGGGGCGATGTCGCGGTGCAGGACGCCGGCACGGTGGACCGCGGCGATCGTGGTGGCCAGGGCGTGTGCGGTACGGACCAGGTCGGGCAGGGGCATCGGCCCGGCCGGCGGTGGAGCGCCGCCGTCATCCTGTATGACCAGGGTCCGGCGCGCCTGGTTCGCGGCGAGGCGGGGGACGCCGGGCAGGCCGGCGAGCTTTTCCAGTACGGCACGTTCATGCTCGATGCGACGGGCCGCGCCGGTCCCGGTGGCGTGTTTGCAGACCACGGCGGGACCGTCGGACGGGGTGTGGCGGGTCACCTGTGTCCGGTCGCTCAGGTACAGCAGCTCCTCAGCCACGTACCGGATGATGCCACTTTTGGCAAGATTTTTCCTTATGTTCGCAGCCGCTGGTCGCTCTTCAGCCGGCCGGCAGCTCCGTTCGGCGGGCCCGCCATTTGCTCGGGCTGTCGCCGAACCGGCGGCGGAACCAGCGGGTGAAGGCACTGGGGGCGGCGAAGCCCAGCAGGTCGGAGATCTCGGTGAGACGGTAGCGCTTGTTGGACAGGTAGCGTTCGGCCAGTCCGGCCCGGACCAGGTCCACTGTCGAGGTGAAGGTCTCCCCGGTGGCGGCCAGATGCCGGTGCAGGGTCCGCCGGTCCATGCCCAGGCTGTGAGCTACCTGTTCGGCGCCACAGCGGCCGGTCGGCAACAACACCTCCACCAGGTCCCTGACCCGGTCCGTGGTGGTGACACCTCGTGGAGCGGCCAGCGAATCGAACATTCCGTCATGGCGGCTGACCGGTTCCGCGCCGGCGAGTATGTTCGCCGAGCCGAGGTCCTTGGCGTAGAAGACCAGGCCGGTGAAGTCGTGGCCGAAATGCACACGCCCGCCGAACAGCCGGTGGTAGGTGTCGACGTTCTCCGGTGCGTCGTGCGTGAAACACGCCGCCAGCGGTTGCCATCGGGATCCGATGACCTCGCGGACGATGCCGTGCAGGGCGCCGACCGCGAGTTCCTCGGCCTGCGCCGACGGCGCCGGCTCACCCATTTCGAACCACAGGCGTACGGACGCGAGCCCTTCCGCCTCCACGAGCCGGATGCGGATCGCCTCGTTGTAGCTGTGCTCGTAGCGGATCAGCAGACTGAGCGCGTCCCGCAGGGTGCTCTCCCCGCGCAGGGCGAGACTCAGCGGGCCCAGCGTCGACAGCCGGCGGTACTCGGCCAGCCTGAGCCCGAAATCGGCGTGCCCGCAAGCTCGGGCGGACAGCTCCAGCAGGCGGGCGACACGGACTGCCGGCACCCATTTGTCAGGGGTGGCCAGATCCGCCGGATCGAGGTCGACGGCGAGCATCAGGGCATCGGGATCGATGTCAAACGCCTGAGCGAGCTGTAGATAGCCACTCAATGTCGCGTATCTGAGAGAAGGTCGCAAACATCCCTCCGTGGTGTCCCGGTAGGGCAAGAAATATGTCCCGCTGAGTAAAGCATGTGGTGAGCGTCACGCCTACTGTTGCCGGTGTCACAGGACGTTCGCCCCTTGCGAGCGCCGTTTGTGAGTCCAACCGCAGCTGCTGTGGGCGGCACGCTACCCCTGGAGGTAATCCGTGGCGAAGGCCATCCGCTTCTACCGGTCCGGCGGGCCGGAGGTCATGCGGTGGGAGTCGGTGGAGGTGGGTGAGCCGGGTCCGGGTGAGGTTCGGGTACGGCATCACGCGGTCGGTCTCAATTTCGCCGACACCTACTTCCGCAGTGGGCTCTACCCGGCCGTACTGCCCGCCGGTCTGGGTGTGGAGGCGGCCGGTGTCGTCGAGGCGGTCGGGCCCGGTGTCGCGGCCTTCGCGGTCGGTGATCGGGTGACCTATACCGGTAGTCCGCTCGGTGCGTACAGCACCAGCCGGGTTATGCCGGCGGCTTCGTTGATCAGGCTGCCGGATGCGATCTCGTTCGAGACCGCGGCCGCGATGACCATGCGTGGCCTGACCTCGGCCTATCTGCTGCGGCGTATCGCCACGTTGGCGCCGGGTGACACGGTGCTGCTGCACGCGGCGGCCGGTGGTGTCGGTCTGATCTTCACGCAGTGGGCGAGTCTGCTCGGTATCAACGTGATCGGCACGGTCTCCACCGATGAGAAGGCCGCGGTCGCCCGGGCGCACGGTTGCGCGCACACCATCGTCTACCCGCGTGAGGATGTGGCCGCCCGGGTCCGCGAACTGACCGACGGCGCCGGTGTGCCGGTGGTCTACGACAGCATCGGCGCGACCACGTTCCACCAGTCGCTGAGGTCGTTGCGGCGCCGCGGGCTGCTGGTGTGTTTCGGTACCTCGTCCGGCCCGGTGCCGCCGATCGACGCGATGCAGCTGGCGATCCACGGCTCGGTGTTCGTCACCCGGCCGGCGCTGGCGGACTACATCGCGGACGAGAGCGAGCGGGCCGAACTCGCCGGCGAACTGTTCGACCACGTCGCGTCCGGCCGGATCAAGATCCAGATCAATCAGCGGTTCCGGTTGGAGGACGCCGTCGCCGCCCACCGGGACCTCGAGGCCGGTCGCAGCATCGGCTCCTCGGTCTTCACCGTCGACTGACATCGGAGGAATTCCATGCAGGACACCATCGCCGCGGCCGTCGAGCCGGTGGCAGCGCCCGAGAGCCCGTTCGAGGTGCATCCGCTGACGGTGCACATCGGCGCTGAGCTGCGCGGCGTGGATCTGGCCGAGGTCTCGCGCAGCGACGAACTGTTCGCCGAGCTCCGGTCGCTGCTGCTGCGGTACAAGGTGTTGTTCGTCCGTGATCAGGACATCAGCCGGGCCGAGCATGTGGCTTTGGCGGAACGGTTCGGGCCCCTGGAGGACCATCCGGTGGCCGGCAGCGACCCGGACCATCCCGGTCTGGTGCGTATCTACAAGGACCTGGACAGCCCGGCCGAACACTACGAGAACGCCTACCACTGTGATGCGACCTGGCGGGAAGCCCCGCCGCTGGGTTGTGTGCTGCGGATGGTCGAAGGCCCGCCGGTGGGTGGTGACACGATCTGGGTGAACATGGCCGAGGCCTATCGGCGGCTGCCCGACGAGGTGAAGGCCCGGATCGAGGGGTTGCGGGCGCGGCACAGCATCGAGGCGTCCTTCGGGGCGAACATGCCGATCGAGCAGCGTCTCGCCCTGCACCAGCGGTTCCCCGAGGCCGAACATCCGGTGGTCCGCACGCATCCGGAGACCGGGGAGAAGGTGCTGTTCGTCAACGCGTTCACCACGCATTTCACCAACTTCCACACGCCGGCGAACGTGCGGTTCGGGTTCGACTACACCCCCGGCGGCAGTGAACTGCTCAACTATCTGATCCGTCAGGCCGCCGTACCGGAGTATCAGGTGCGCTGGCGGTGGACGCGCAACAGCTTCGCGATCTGGGACAACCGCAGCACCCAGCACTACGCCGTACAGGACTACTGGCCCGCCGTCCGCAAGATGGAACGCGCCGGGGTCATCGGCGACAAAACATTCTAAACCCCCTCCCTCCCCCCTTGGACAGGAGACCCCCCTCATGCATTTCCATGACGATTCACTGTGGCCGGAAACCCAGGAGAAGCTGGTCATCACCGCGGCTCCCTACGGGCCGGAATGGGAGCCGGGCGACTTCCCCGAGGACATCCCGGTCACCATGGACCAGCAGGTTCAGGCCGCGGTCGACTGCTACAACGCCGGCGCCACCGTCCTGCACATCCACGTTCGTGAGCTCAACGGCAAGGGCTCGAAGCGGATGTCGATGTTCAACGAGTTGCTCGGCCGGCTGCGCGACGCCGTACCCGACATGATTTTGCAGATCGGCGGCTCGATCTCGTTCACCCCGGAGAACGACGGTGAGGCCGCCAAGTGGCTCGAGGACGAGGCCCGGCACCTGCTGACCACCCTCGACCCGGCCCCGGATCAGGTCACCATCGCCATCAACACCAGCCAGATGAACATCGTGGAGTTGATGACCGCCGACGACATCGCCGGCACCTCCTTCGAACGACCCGCACTGCACGAGGCGTTCCGTAACATGGTCGTCCCCGCCGAACCCGCCTGGGTCGAGGAACACCTCAAGCGACTGCGTGCGGCCGGTATCCAACCGCATTTCCAGCTCGCCCACAGCGCCCAACTCGAAACCGTGGAACGGCTGGTGCGTCGCGGTGTCTACACCGGGCCGCTCAACATCAGCTGGGTCGCGATCGGTGGCGGCTTCGACGGCCCGAACCCGTACACCATGATGGATTTCATCCGCCGGGTGCCCGACGGCGCGAGCCTGACCATGGAATCGATCATGCGCGCGGTGCTGCCGATCAACACCATGGGCATCGCCATGGGCCTGCACACCCGCTGCGGCAACGAGGACAACCTCTGGTACGCCAAGGGCGAGAAGATGACCTCCGTCCGGCAGGTCGAACAACTCGTCCGGATCGCCGGCGAACTCGGCCGCAAGATCGCCGACGGCAAGGAAGCCCGCGACATCTACAAGATCGGCGAGTACTGGGACAGCGCCGACGAAGCCCTCGCCAAGCTCGGCTACGCCCCCAACCGCAAACCCGGCCAGGTCGGCTTCACCTTCCACGCCTGAGCCCGGATCCCCCTGTTCGCTCGCGTGGGGTGCGCCGTGTCGTACCCCACGCCTTCACCCCCTTCTGGTCTCTCATAGCACCTTCCCCTCCCGGCTCATTCTTGGAGCGAGCATGGCCTTGCCAGTCAGTGCGGGCGTCGTGGCCCCGGCCTCCCCCCTCTCCCGGGTCTCCCGGGTCTTCCCCTGGGTCGTCTTCACGCTCACCTTCGGGCTGCTGCTGTCGGACTACATGTCCCGGCAGGTCCTGTCGGCGGTCTTTCCCTTCCTGAAGGAGGAATGGGGGCTCACCGACACCCAGCTGGGCAGCCTGACCAGCATCGTCGCCCTCACCGTCGGCGTTCTCGCGGTCCCGCTGTCACTGGTCGGCGACCGATGGGGACGGGTGCGGGCGATCGTCGTCATGGCCGTCGTCTGGAGCCTCGCCACCCTCGGCTGCGCCCTCGCCGCCGGATACGGACATCTACTCGCGGCCCGCCTGCTCATCGGCGTGGGCGAGGCCGCGTACGGCAGCGTCGGCCTCGCCGTCGTCCTCGCCGTCTTCTCCGCGAAGCGGCGCGCCTCACTCACCGGCGCGTTCATGGCCGCCGGCTCCTTCGGATCAGTGCTCGGCGTCGCCCTCGGCGGCGTCCTCGCCGTCCACTTCGGCTGGCGCTGGGCCTTCGCCGCCATGGGCATCTTCGGCCTCGTCCTCGCCGTCCTGTACCGGGCCCTGATCACCGAGCGGAAACTGACCGCCCACAAGATCGACGATGACGCTGAGACCGGGCCGTCGCTGGCCGCCGGAGAGCAGCGCGCCCGCCTGGCCACGCTCTTCTCCACCCCGGCGGTGGTCTTCGCCTACCTCGGTGGCGGGCTGCAACTGTTCATCACCGGCTCGCTGTTCGCCTGGCTGCCCAGCTACTTCAACCGGGCGTACGACCTGGCACCGGACCGGGCGGCGAAGGTTGCCGCGCTGTACATCCTGGTCATCGGGGCCGGCATGGTCGTCTGCGGCATGGTCACCGACCGTGTCGGGCGGGTCCAGCCACTCGGCAAGTGGACCGTCGCCATCGTCTTCGCCGCCCTGACCCTGGTCTTCCTCGGCGCGGGCTTCGCGATGCAACCGGGCGGACCGCAGAAGCTGCTACTCGCGGTCGGCTGCTTCTTCGCCGCCGGTACCACCGGACCGACGGGCGCGATGGTGGCGCGGCTGACCCACGAGTCGATCCGGGCCACCGCGTTCGGCACCCTCACCTTCTTCAACAACGTGCTCGGCCTGGCCGCCGGCTCGCTCGTGACGGGCATCCTCGCCGACCGGTTTGGCCTGGAAACCGCCATGCGATACGTCCCACTCGCCGCGGTCGGCGCCGTCATCCTGCTGATCGCCGGACGCCAGGCCTACCCGTCCAGCATCCGCCGACTCGAACCCGCGGCAGCCACCGACGCTCAGGACGGGGACACCGCGTGACCCCCGGCCCGGGCACGGTGATCATTACAGTGCCCGGGCTCCGCGGGCACGTACCCGACCACTGGCAGACCAGGCTCGCCGACGGCCTGGCGAACGTTCGGCCCGTCATGCCGCTCGGACGGGAGAATCCGAGCCTGGACGAGCGGGTGACGGCACTGCACATCGCGGTCGAGGCGGCCGGCGAACCGGTCGTGATCGTGGCGCACAGCGCCGGCGTGATCGTCACCGTCCACTGGGCCGCCCGCCATCCCGCAACCGCCCGGCAGGTGCGGGGCGCGCTACTGGCCACTCCACCGGACCTGGCGGCGCCACTACCCGCGGTCTACCCCTCGCTGTCCACCCTGGCCGACCAGGGCTGGCTGCCGATACCCCGGCTGCCATTGCCGTTCCCCAGCATCGTGGCGGCCAGCTCCGACGACTCACTCGGCGACCCGGCACGGGTCCGCGCCCTCGCCGGCGCCTGGGGCAGCCGCTACCACGAGCTCGGCGCCGTGGGCCATCTCAACCCGGCATCCGGTTACGGCGCGTGGCCCGGCGCCGAACCGCTGATCAACGAACTCGACCACGTGAAGGCACTGCCATGATCCTCAATCTCGCCACCCTGCTGGAAGACAGCGCCCGACGGCACCCGGACCGCGACGCGGTCGTGCTCGGCGACACCCGGCTGTCGTACGCCGATGTCGACCGGGCCGCTGATCAGGTGGCCGGTCTGCTGGTGGACCTGGGAGTCCAGCCGGGCGACCGGGTCGCCCTGTCCTGCCCGAACCTGCCGTACTTCCCGATCGCCTACTACGGCATCCTCAAAGCGGGCGCGGTCGTCGTACCGTTGAATGTGCTTCTCAAAGGCCGCGAAATCGCCTATCACCTGGCGGACTCGCAGGCCGCGGCGTACCTGTGCTTCGAGGGCACCGCCGAGCTGGCGATGGGCGCCGAGGGGTTCGCCGGCTTCCAGCAGACGCCCGGGTGCGAGCAGTTCCTGCTCATTACGGCCGACCCGGCGGCGGCCTCGCCGATCGAGGGCGCGCGGACACTCGGCCAGGCGCTCGCCGGCAGGTCCGGCGCCTTCGAGACGGCGGCCACGAACGAGACCGACACCGCGGTCATCCTCTACACCAGCGGAACGACCGGGCAGCCCAAAGGCGCCGAACTGTCGCACGGCAACCTGGTGTTCAACGCGCTCACCTGCAACCGCCTGTTCGGCAACCTCGCCACCGACCACGAGCGGCATCTGATCACGCTGCCGCTGTTCCACTCGTTCGGTTCGACCGTGCAGATGAACGCCGGGTTCGCGGTCGCCTCCACGCTCGTGCTGCTGCCCCGCTTCCAGGCGGAGCAGGCGGTGGAGCTGCTGCAACGGGAGAAGATCACCTTCTTTGCCGGGGTGCCGACGATGTACTGGGGCCTGCTCGGTGCGCTGCACGAGGGCGTTGACGTGGCGGAGATCGCCCGCAACATGCGGGTGGCCGTCTCGGGCGGGGCGTCGCTCCCGGTGGAGATCATCAACCAGGTCCGGGAGCGGTTCGGGGTGCAGATCCTGGAAGGGTACGGGCTGTCGGAGACCTCGCCCGTGGCCACCTTCAGCGACCCGGAGCGCGAGCCCCGGCCCGGCTCCATCGGCGTACCGATCTGGGGTGTCGAGGTGAAACTGATCGACGCCGAATGGAAGACCGTCGAGGGCGCGGACCAGATCGGCGAGATCGCCATCCGCGGCCACAACATCATGAAGGGTTACCACCGGCGGCCGGAGGCGACCGCCGAGGTGATGCGGGACGGCTGGTTCCGCACCGGGGACCTGGCCCGGCGGGACGAGGACGGCTTCTACTACATCGTCGACCGCGCCAAAGACATGATCATCCGGGGTGGCTTCAACGTGTACCCCCGTGAGATCGAGGAGGTGCTGCTGACCCACCCGGCGGTGTCCCTCGCCGCCGTCGTCGGGGTGCCGCACGCCTGCTACGGCGAGGAGGTCAAGGCCTTCGTGATCCGTACCGGTGCGGTCACCGAAGGCGAACTGATCGCCTGGTGCCGCGAGACCATGGCGTCCTACAAATACCCCCGCATCGTCGAGTTCGTCGACGAGCTGCCGATGACGGCGACCGGCAAGATCCTCAAGCGCGAACTGGCCGGTCGTTGACCGCGACGGACGTCGCCGCCCAGGCCCCGGCCGGCCGCCACCAGCAGCCGGGTCTCGCGCCCGGCCTGCTGATGGCCGCGGCCGGCCTCGGCGGGGCGCTGCTCGGCCACCGGATCGTTCCCCAGATCGGCGTGCTCACCTGGGCGGTCGCCCTCGGCGTCGCGGCCGCCAACCTCAACCTGCTGCCCCAGCGGGGCCGAGCCGTTCTCACCCGGCTGACCAAGCGGCTGCTGCGAGCAGGCGTGATATTGCTGGGGTTCTCGGTGTCGATCGATGCGATAGCCGCGCTCGGCGTACCCGTCATCGCCGCGGTCGCCGGCATGCTGCTCGCCACGCTCGTGGGCACCACCTGGCTGGGTACGCGGATGCGCCTGGGCGGGCCGCGCAGCCTGCTCATCGGCACCGGTGTGGCGATCTGCGGCGCGGCGGCCATCGCCGCCATGGAGGACGCCGCCGAAGCCGACGAGGAGGACGTCACCACCGCCATCGCGATGATCACTCTGTTCGGCACGATCGCGCTGACAGCGTTTCCGCTGCTGCGCTCGCCGTTCGGTCTCGACGACGTGCAGTACGGCGTGTGGACCGGCGCGTCGGTGCACGAGGTCGGTCAGGTCGTGGCCGCTGCCAGTCCGGCCGGTGCGGCCGTCGTCACCGTGGCGGTCGTCGTGAAACTCACCCGGGTACTGCTTCTCGCCCCGGTCGTCGCCGGTGTGAGCGCGCTGCGGCGGATCCGGTCATCCCGTACCGGCGGCGAGACCGCACGCCCTCCGCTGATCCCGCTGTTCGTCCTCGGCTTTCTCGCCTGCGCGGGATTGCGCAGCACGGGCGTCGTGCCGCAGGCGGCGCTCGGCTGGATCGGTACGCTGCAGACGATCGCGCTCGGCGTCGCCCTATTCGGGATGGGCACCAGTGTCCACCTCGCCTCACTGGTACGCCGCAGCAAGGGCTCGGTCCTGCTCGCGGCGGCGGCCACGCTCTTCATCACGGTCGGCGCGCTCGGCGCCACCCTGCTGGTCGTACACCGGTGAACGCCTCGTGGCCGCACGATGGCGGCCCTGGCCGGCGTGCTCCGATCAGGCGGTTGGTCCGAAGCCCGTACGAGCGGGATGTTTTGGACTAATATGGACACTCGGCCCACAGGTCTCGTGTCGCTGGCCGGAACCGAGTTGATCGGCTTCCAGCGGCCCCGCACCCTCGACGAGGTCAGCAGCCGGAGCCGGCCCCGTCGAGGCGTACGGCTGTCACTTCCTTCGGAAGGCGTCCTTGATCTTCTGACCGGCCTGCTTGAGATTTGCGGACCTCTGGTCCGCCTTGCCCTCGGCCTGGAGTTCCTTGTCGTCGGTGGCCTCGCCGATGGTCTGTTTCGCCTCGCCCGTGGCTTCCTGCGCCTTGTTCTCGATCTTGTCGTCGAGCCCCATGACGTTCCTCTCCCGCGCTCGCGCACGGACCTCGTCGGTTGACGACATCTCGCTGAGCAACGGTGCTGCGACTGGGATGCCCCGGTTCGGCGTTACGAAACCCTTCGACGGCCTTCGATCGGCTGCATGGCCGGCGGGGCGCCGTTGGAACGGGGTGCCGGCCGACCGCATCGAGCAGGTGACGAGCGGTTTTCCGTGCGAGATCATCGCCACCCTGCTCGCCTGGCGGGGATACCGCGGCGGATTGGCGGAGGTTCGGACCGGGCCGGCGGACATTGCGGAGACCAGGGGCTGCTCGAGTTCGTGCACGATCTGGGCCTGACCGGCGCCGCGGCCCTCGACGCCCTTGCCGGCTTGCTCACCACGTTCGCTGAGGTCGACGATGGCGTGGGTGCGGTGGTACCGGTGGCGGAATACCCGCCGTGACTCGGTTCGCCGTTCTCAGTCCGCGGTGGCCTGCGGTTTCAGCTCCTGCCAGGCCTCGTTCGAGCCGCGCCACGCGTCGGCGACGATCTGCGCCGTTCCGCGTCCCGGGCACTGCTGCACGCGATAGCTGCCCGCCGTCCCGCCGATCTGGACCAGGACGTCCCACTGAGAGCCGTCACTGCGGATGTAGACATCGCGCCGGAAGCGAGCGGTGCTGCTGCCGTTCCACCAGTGCTGTTGAACCATCATGCGGCGACCCTACAGGCGGCGGAGGCCGGCCCGTTCTTCCGTTCTGCGAAAGTGATCTATGTACGGCACGTCGCCATCTTGCCGGCTGCTCACGATGCTCCCGGAAGGTCACGGCCGGATGGGGCGGATATTGACCGCGTGGATTTCTCTGCGGCTCTGCGCGATGTCGAATTCGACCCGCTGGTTGTTCTCGATGCCCTGGGCGCCGGATCCCGCGATGGCGGAGAAATGTACGAAAACGTCCGTGTCGCCGTCATCGCGGGTGATCAATCCAAACCCCCTGTCGGCGCTGAGCCATTTCATGGTTCCGGAGATCATGATTACCCCTTGAATTTCAGAGACTGCGCCGGGCGTTCTTGCGTGCCGCCGAGCTGAGGGGCCGCGTCCAGGAGATCAAGACTGAACATCTGACGGATCACATTCCTGTCGGATGTTCGGCGAAAGGAGAATAAAATTGCAGCAGCGCAAACGTAGCACGGGCGGAACATCCCTCAGGTGCCAGATATGGTGGACAGGATGACGCGAATTCTGATCAGGGTCGATCCAGTGCCGCGCGGGTAGTGTGAGGGGCGAGCACGCCGCCAGGCGGGGCGACCCGGTCGGTGACGCGCCACCCATTCGAGGTGGCGCCACGGCGAACGCGGGCGGGTCGGCGCACGAGGCGTGAGGCTTCGGTGCCGCGCGATCCCAGGGTGACCTGGCGGCTCATTGCCGGCCGGTCGTATCGGCGTCCTGGCCGGTGGCCAGAGAGATCCGAATTCCGGTGCTCTTCTCCTCCATTGCGAATTCTTTACTTTGTCGGTCTCCGGGCGGCATCGCACCATCGATTTCCGCGTTTGAAATGTCCACTGTTCCGCCTTCGTGGCTCGACACGTCTCCCTCCGACGATGACAACCGTCGGGTGCCGGCCGTGCCGGCCTGCGTGAATGCGTGAAGGCGTGTGCCGGGGTTCACCGGCGTGCCGGCCGGTCCGGCGGCAGCCGCTCCTCAAGATCCAGTTCGCGTTCCGGTACACGCGGACCCTCGTCGGGCAGCCGCCAGGCATCGCGCCAGCGCAGGAACTCCTCCCGTTGGGCATCGATGGCCACCCGGCGGAGACGTATATCACCTCACCGAGAAGACAGGCGCCGAACGGTGTGGCCAGCGATACGGCATTCGCCGGCATCGGATCGCCGCTGAGCGGCTGGGACAGCAGGCGGGCAGCGAAAGTGACGAGTACGCCCACGGCCACGCCACCCGCGGCGGCGATGAGGAACTGGCCGAGCGCGGCCGGCGCCGAGAATCCGTCACCGATGGCCGCGGCGACCGCGACGCTCAGGATGGTGAGCGCGGTGGCGTCGTTCAAAAGGCCTTCACCCTGAATCACGGTGAGGATCCGGGGAGGAAGCCCGTAGACCGGCCCGGCCGGCGACCCACCGCACCACCGCGACGACGGCGACGGTCGCGAGGACAAAAGCCAGGATCGACACGACGTCCACCGCCCTATCCTCACGGACCCTCCGGAGCGACTTCGGAGCGCCGGCCGGACCGCCGGAAATCGCCGAGCCGGAAACTGGTTGCAAGATCCGGGGCCGGCAGCGGATTTCTGTGCTACGGTTGCCCCGTTGCAGTTTTGATTTCCGTAGACGTTTTCGGCGCCTGATGGGTTATCTGAAGCCCGTCCAGGCGCTTTTTCGTTTTCCGCGTCGATTCGACGTGGGTGATCAACACGGCGGCGTGAGAGTCCGCACAGTGCGGACTCCGACAGCTGTTAAGGAAATGACATGGCTACAGGTACCGTGAAGTGGTTCAACGGCGACAAGGGCTTCGGCTTCATCAGCCAGGACGGTGGCGGCCCCGACGTGTTCGCCCACTTCTCGGCGATCTCGGCGAGCGGCTTCCGCAGCCTTGACGAGAACCAGCGGGTGGAGTTCGACATCACCCAGGGTCAGAAGGGCCCGCAGGCCGAGAACATTCGGGCTCTCTGATCCCACCACTGCCGGCGGCGGCTCGACTGGTTCAGCGAGCCGCCGTCGGTTTTTCCTAAATGGCAATCCTCCGAGACTATTCCCTGAGGTGGCCTCAACCTCGATCCGCCGACACGGTTCCCTCCGCGCACGGTTGAATGGTTCTGGGCAGATCGGAATCGCCGATTGTCCGGGCTCTATTTCAACACGCGGGTCAGGCCCGTGCGGCTCACTCTCCCCCGCCGAGCAGGGTGTCGCCGACGAAGGCCGTCCCGCGGTCATGTGTCCGCCCGGTGCCGGGTCACCTGCGGGGTGAGGCGAAGACCGGCCGAGTGGTGATGCGGTGCCGGTGCCGACGGCAGTAGGTGCCCGTCGCGGACCTCGATGATCCGGTCGACCCGGGCCAGTGCGGCGGGGTGGTGCGAGATGACGAACGTGGTGCGGTCGCGGGTGAGCCGGTGCAGGCCGTCGAGCACCAGCGCCTCGGAGTCGCGGTCCAGGCCGGTGGTGGGCTCGTCGAGGATGAGGATCGGGGCGTCGTGCAGCATGGCGCGGGCGACGGCGATGCGCTGCCGCTGCCCGCCGGACAGGGTGCCGCCGCGTTCGCCGATCCTGGTGTCGAGTCCCTGGGGGAGCCGGTCGAGGAACTCGGTCACGTGGGCCCTGGTGGCCGCCTCCCACACCTGGTCGAGCGACGCCGCGGGATCGCCGTACCGGATGTTGTCCAGGATCGTGCCGTAGAACAGGAACGGTTCCTGCAGCACCAGGCTTATCTGCCGGCGCAGGTCGGCCAGGTGCAGGTCCCGGATGTCGATGCCGTCGAGCAGGATGCTGCCGGCCTGCGGGTCGTAGAACCGGGGGATCAGGCTGATCAGGGTGGACTTGCCGGCACCGGTGCGGCCCACGATGCCGACGTGCTCGCCCGGTTCGACGGCCAGGCTGGCCGCGTTCAGCACTCGCGGTTTCGCCGGGTCGTAGGCGAAGGTGACGTTGCGCAACTCCACCCGCCCGCGCAGGCGGCGGACCGGCCGGGCGTCGCGGGCCTGGGGGATCGTGTCGTCGGTGCCCAGCATGGCATCGACCCGTTCCGCGCTGGCCACGCCTTGACTCACGACGTAGGACATCTTCGACAGTGCCCGCATCGGCCGGTACAGCGACCGGAGGTAGCTGAGGAACACCAGCAGCACGCCCAGGCTCATCCGGCCGTCGAGCACGCGCTGGACCCCGACGTAGGTGACCAGCAGGGTGCCGGCGAGTGATATCAGCTCGATCAGTGGCGGCAGGCCGGCCCGGAGCTTGATCGCGCGGAGGCTGGCCGTCAGGCTCTCCCGGCTGTGGCCGGCGAACCGGTCGTCCTCGAGCCGTTCCCGGCCGAACGCCTGCACCACCCGGATCGCGCCCAGCGTCTCGTTGGTCATTGCCGCCAGGCCGGCATCGGCTTCCCTGGCCGACCGGGACGCGCGCCTGATTTTGCGGGTGAAGTGGTAGGTCACCAGGAACAGCGGCGGCGCGATGCTCAGCGCCAGCAGGCCGAAGGACGGTTCTACCAGCACCATCACCGCGGCGAGTCCGGCCAGCATCACCGCGTTCGGGATCAGCGTGTCGAAGATCGCCACCAGCATGTTCTGCGAGCGGTCGATGTCGGTGGTGAGCCGGGCGACCAGGTCGCCGACCCGCTGGTCGAGGTGGAACGACAGCGAGAGTCGCTGGACGTGGGCGAACAGCGCGCCGCGGATGGTGACGATTGTCCGTGCCCCGGCCCGGTTCATGAGCAGGTCGCTGATGTAGCCGATCAGCGCGGACAGGCCGACCAGGAGCACGGTCGCCGCCAGCGCCCGGATGAGGACGACGGACCGGTTGCCGCTCGATCCGGCGATCAGGGTGGGAAGCCAGCCGTCCTGGGCCTGGCCGCCGACGACCCCGTCGACGATCACCTGCAGTGGCCACGGCTGCGCCAGGGCGAGCAGTGTTCCCAGCACCACCAGCAGCGCGCCGGCGCCGAGGGCCGGCGCGTGCGGGAGCAGGAACCGCCGGAACCGCCACGCCGCCTTCAACATTCGCGGGCCCCGGGCCGGCCGGCGGTCACCCGACGGCGACCGGTGCGGGCTGCCCGATGTGCCGGTCACCCCGTTGCTCGACCAACGATGCGACGGCGGTGCCGAGACCCGCGGTAGGAATGCACGGCCCGGCCCCGGCCAGCTCGACCTCCTGGCAGGCGAGTGGACTGTTGGTCACGACCCCGGTGACCGCGAGAACGTCGTGGCCCATCTGGCGCAACTGCCTGGCTCCGGCGACGGCCGCGAGGCTTTCCCGGGTCGCGAGCACGATGTGCGCCGGTCCCAGCCAGCCGGAAAGTGCTCGCAGGATCATCTCGGTCTCGCGTTGCAGCAGCCCATCGGCGATCTCCAGCACCCCGACCTGGACTGCCGCGGCCTGAAGGTGGCCGGTCAGCCCGGCGACGATCGCCGCGAGGTCCGCCCGGTCGCAGCCGTCGGTCGACGGCCAGCCCATGTCCAGGAATTCGAGGACCGGGTCGGCGCCGGCGTCGCGGAACGACGACAGGTCGCGCGGGCTCGCCGTACCGGTGAGTTTGGCGGCGCCGACGCGGTAACCGGCGCAGGTGAGACCGTGGATGATCGACGCGCAGGCGGTTGTCTTGCCGGCGTCCATCGCCGAGCCGGCGACCACGATCCAGGTCGGCTTCGGGCCGATCGGCTGGGCGGGCGGCAGGAGGAACGACCGAACGTTGAGCGGGCGGTCCGCGTGGTGGGCCTGAGCGAGCACCCGAAGCGTCGTCGGCGGGGCCACCTCGGCGCTGCGCCCCACCACCTCACCGCAGAGGCCGGACGCACTGAGCATTTCGGTGACGTCCCCGGTGACGCGGCCGCGTCCTTGCAATGCTGACGTCGAGTACCGGTTGCCCACCACACACATGATCCGGTCCCCGGGGTAGAGCATGGTGCGCCGGCCGTCGGCGGTGTCGAGGTGTCGTAGCAGGGACAGGGTGATCACCTCACAGGCCAGTACGTCGCCGACGGTCGGAGACCCGACCGGCGACCAGGTCACGTCCAGCCCTGCCGGTAGCCGGCGGGTCATCCAGGCCGTCTTGGTGGGCGCGAAGTCCATGTCTGCCCTTTCTCTGCACCCGCCGTGCGCCCCGTCTCGGCGGGCACGGCGCCTGTCGTCCAACGAGGTCGTGGCCAGCGCTGATCCGGATGTTGATCTTATGCGGCTATTACGCCTGTTTAGCCGGTTTTAGGCAGACCTGCCTGGTCTTGGGCCGCACCTGCACCAGGTAAAAACTTGCACTCGGTAAAATCTTTTGTCTAGTCTCGGCGGTGTGACCGAAACCGACGGCGGCCTCCGGGAACGCAAGAAGCGACAGACCTGGGCCGCGCTGCGTGAGGCCGGGCTCCGGCTGGCCGCAGAACGCGGTGTCGAGAACGTCAGCGTCGAAGAGATCGCCGCCGCGGCCGGCGTGTCCAAACGAACGCTGTTCAACTACTTCGACACCAAGGAAGACCTGCTGTTCGGCCCCGACCCGGAAGAGCCGGAACGCCTGGCCGCAATCGTTCGCGCCCTGCCACCCGACGCTCCTGTCTGGATCTGCATGCGCGAGATCGTCCTCGGCTTCGTCGCCACTCACGAGGCGAAACTCCGCCTGCACAAACAGTTCCGCAACGTCACTCCCAGTGGCGTGCTCGAGAAGGCGCTGACCGCCTGCGCCGCCGCCCGGCATCCCGGCGAGGGCCTGCACGCCCGGCTGCTCACCGGCTCGGCCATGACCGTGATGCGCAGCGCTTTCGCCACCTGGCAGCCCGATCAGGAGTACGACCGGCTGAGCGTCCTCGTCCGTGAGGGCTTCGACCTGCTCGGTGCCGGGCTCGTCACCGAAGGACCCCACCAGGCATGACCTCCTTGCGTCCCCGGCTCACCCTGGCCGTGCTCGCCGCGTCCGCCATCATCGTGGCGATCCTGCAGACCATCGTCGTTCCCCTGCTGCCGACCCTGCCGAAGCTCACGAACAGCGCACCCGCCGACGTCAGCTGGATGGTCACCGTCACCCTGCTCACCGGCGCGGTCTTCACCCCGCTGCTCGGCCGGGCCGGTGACATGTACGGCAAACGCCGCGTCCTGCTCGGCGTCCTCGGCCTGCTGGTCGCCGGCTCCCTGCTCTGTGCCGTCAGCTCCCACCTTGCCGTCCTCATCACCGGCCGGGCGTTGCAGGGCGCCGCCCTGGCCGTGGTGCCGTTGGGCATGAGCATCCTGCGTGACGAGCTGCCACCGGACCGGATGATCTCCGCGGCCGCGATCATGAGTTCGACCATGGGTATCGGCGCCGCTTTCGGCATCCCGATCGCCGCAGCCGTCGTCCACTTCGCCGACTGGCACACCATGTTCTGGGTGGCCGCCGGCCTGAGCCTGTTGTTCATCGTCCTGATCCGGCTGATCGTGCCGGAATCGTCGGTGCGCACGCCCGGCCGCTTCGACATCCCCGGCGCTCTCGGCCTCACCATGGTCCTGGTCTTCCTGCTGACCGCGGTGTCGAAGGGCGCGGCGTGGGGCTGGTCCGCCCCGCGCACCTGGGGACTGTTCGCCGCCGCCGTCCTGATCGCCCCGTTGTGGGGCTGGTTCGAACTGCGCACCCGGCAGCCCCTGGTCGATCTGCGTACGACGGTCCGGCCCGCGGTGCTGTTCACCAACATGGCCAGCCTGCTCATCGGCTTCGCCTTCTATGCCAACACGCTGTCGACCGCGCAGTTGGTGCAGGAGCCGGAGTCCACCGGGTACGGGCTCGGCCTGTCGGTGATCGTCAGCGGCCTGTGCCTGATCCCCGGCGGTTTGGCGATGGCGCTGCTGTCACCGGTTTCCGGCCGTATCTCCACCCACCGTGGGCCACGGTTCACGCTGATGCTGGCCTGTGTGGTGATGGCCGCCGGATACACGGTACGGATCTTCACCAGCGAGACCCTGTGGACGATCGTGGCGGGCACCCTGTTCGTCGGCGCCGGTACCGCCCTGGCCTACTCCGCGCTGCCGAGCCTGATCATGATGGCGGTGCCGGTCCACGAGACCGCCGCCGCCAACGGCATCAACACCCTCATGCGATCGATCGGCCAGGCCGTCTGCAGCGCTGTGGTCGCCACGATCCTGGCCAACCTGACCATGACCGTCCCCGGCGGCGGCACCGCGCCGTCACTGAACGCCTACCTCGTCGTCTTCGCCGTCGCCGCTCTCACCGCTGCCACGGCACTCGGGGCCACCCTGCTGATCCCACGCCGCACCCCGGGCGAGTGCCCGCGCCAGGTCGGCGCGCGCGTTCCGGCGCGAAGACCCTGAAGATCAAATCCTCTGAGCGGGTCGGCGACAGCGGCCATCAGCAGGTGTGCGGTGTGCCTGTCCAGGTCACCGCGAACGCGCAGCCGCACCTGCTGCTCGGGCGAGGTGGCGATGCGGTCGATATCCAGATCGTTCGGGGCAGGAACGAGGTTCATGCGACTGTCCCGACGTAGAGGGACTCCCGGCCGAAATTGTATCCGCCACCGCGCACCGCACCGCGACAACGACACCCACCTGCGCCTGTACGCGCCGGCCGGCACCCCCGCGGACACCATCCTCTCGCTGGTGACCCTCGACCATCACACCCGAGACCCTGACGTGCGTCCGGAGGCGGATCTCTAGGCTGGGGGAATGAAGGTTCTGTCCATCCAGTCGGCGGTGGCCCACGGCCACGTCGGAAACTCCGCGGCCGTGTTCCCGCTCCAGCGCATCGGTGTCGAGGTCGTCCCGGTTCCCACGGTCAACTTCTCCAACCACACCGGGTACGGGGCCTGGCGCGGTCCGCTGCTTCCCCCGTCGGACGTCGCCGAGATCATCCTCGGCGTGGAGGAACGCGGAATCTTTCCACAGGTCGACGCCGTGCTGTCCGGCTACCAGGGCGGGGCCGGCATCGCCGACGTCATCATCGACGCGGTGCGCCGGGTGAAGGCCGCGAACCCGTCGGCCGTCTACGCCTGCGACCCGGTCATGGGCAACGCCAAGTCCGGATGCTTCGTCGCGCCCGAGATCCCGGTGCTGCTGCGCGACCGGGTCGTGCCGGTGGCCGACATCATCACCCCGAACCAGTTCGAGCTGGGCTTCCTGACCGGCACCGAGCCGGCAAGCATCGAGTCGACCATCGAGTCGGCCGACCTGGCCCGTGCCATGGGGCCGTCGACCGTGCTGGTCACCAGCGTGGAGCGCCCGGACCGGGAGGCGGGCACGATCGAGATGCTCGTCGTGGACGCCGCCGGCGCCTGGCTGGTCACCACCCCACACCTGCCGTTCAAGGCGAACGGATCCGGCGACGTCACGGCCGCGCTGTTCACCGCCCACTACGTGGCGACCAAGGACGCGGCGGTGGCGCTGGAACGTACCGCTTCCAGCGTTTTCGACCTGATCGACATGACCTACCGATCCGGCGAACGCGAACTCCGTCTGGTGCAGGCCCAGGACTTCTACGCCACACCGCGCATGCAGTTCAGCGCCAAACAGGTGCGCTGAGGTACGCCGCGGTCGCGGCGTGTCGTTGCTTCGATGCGGAGCGTGCCCCTATGGTGGCCGGGTGAATTCGGCTGACGTCGATATGTATTTCGATGATCGCAATACCGCCCGGGCCACCCGGGGGCGCTTTCGCTATCAGGACGAATGTGTTGCCCTGCGCTGCATCGCCAACCTCGCGTCCGGTGGTCTGACCTCGGTCGTCGTCGAATGGTCCACCGACTACATCGCGACCTTCGACGACCGGGATCCGGAACTGGTCTCGGTCAAGCACCGTGATCCCGGCACCGGTGACTGGACCCTGAGCAGGCTGGGTGAACCGCTTCGCGGCCTGCACATGGTCTGGCGGACGATGGACGAACGCTGCACCTGTGCATTCGTGTCGAGTTCCGGTGTCACCACGAATGCGCTGGGGAAACTTTCGGACATCGACCTCGACGGGGTGGGTGCCGCGGAGCGGGAGCGGTTTCTGCGTGCGCTCTCGCTGCCGGATCCGCCACTGCCCCGGCGGCCGGAGATGACCACGATCGGCATCAGCAACATGGCCGCAGCGCTCACCCTGATGGGCCGGGAGGAGCAGTATGCCGCCGAGTGCTACTCCGCGCTTCTGCGCCGCATCGAGCGGGCCGCCGTCGAGGAACCGATCGATCCCGTGGAACGGATTGCGCGGCTGACCGGATCGCTGCGATCGGTGCGTGAGCGGCGGGGGCCGAGTCAGGAAGCACAGACCTTGCGCATCGACGACCTGCGGGAGCTGGTCCTCGCCACCGAGGCCACCGCGGCACGTCGTACGCCGGCGCCGATCCGGTCGGCGGTCGTGGTGCGGGATCGGGGCGATCGGGAGATCGAGATCGGCGGCTCTCGTTTTCGGCTTACCGGGGAGCCGGAGGAACGGGAGGCGCCGGACGGGTCCTACCGGCTGCTGCGGTCGGGCGCCCGATATGTCACGGCGCCGTCCCGTGAGGTTCGGGTGACCCGGCTGGAGATCCTGGCCGAGACCCGGAAGATCGCGGAGTTGCGGCAGGAGGCGAAGCTCCACGACACGGTCGCCGGCCTGCCGAGGGTGCTGATCAGAGCCGAGACGCCGAACTCGTTCGCCTTCGTCACCGCGTCGCCGCCGGGGGAGCCGCTGCCCAGCGCCTACGGTCGGCCGCCCTATCCCAGGATCGCCCTGGACACGCTGGTGCGCGGGTTGCCGCAGGTCGCCCGTACCCTCGAAGGCTTGCATGCGTCCGGACGGGCGCATCGCGCGCTGCGGCCCGAGGCACTGATCGCGTCGCGTGATCGGTTGTGGCTGCGTGACGCCGGTCTGGCCGCGATGCCGGCGGTCGCGGGTGAGGGGCCGGCCGAATACCGGGCACCCGAGCAGAACCGGCCGATACTCACGCCGCCCGGTCCGGCCAGCGACGTCTATCAGCTCGCCGCGATCGTCTACCACCTGGCCACCGGGGAGCCGCCGGGAGGTGACCCGCCGCCTCCCGGGCTGCTGCGGCCGGAGCTGGCGCCGGAGCTGGAGGAACCGCTGCTGCGGGCGCTCGCGGACGAGATGGATCGGCGGCCGGCCCTGGGGGAGTTCGTGCACGCTCTCGGCGCGACGCTGCGGCGGGGTGGGACGGTCCGGTGCTGATCGACGCTCCGTCGCTGCTCAGGCTGAGCGGTCCGGTCGCGCTGGTGCCGGGTCTCTCTCTTCCTCAGTCGTACGCGGCCGCGCGCCGCGAGTATCCCCACCTCGCCGATCCCGCGTCGCTCGTGGCGGACCTGCACCGGCTCAGCGGGCAGGGCGGATTCCCGGTCGCGTTCGACGACAAGAACCGGTGGCTTCGCCTCTACGCGCGACGCGGCTCGGTGGCCGTGCGGCCGACCAAACAGGGCGACGCCTACTCGATCGAGTTCGTCGAACCCATGACACTGCGCAATCACGGCCGGCTGGCGCGCAGCAGGCTCCGGCTGACCGGTCCGGGCTGGTACTACGTGGCGCAGCTACGGGACGTGCCGTCCGGCTATCGGGCGCCGGACGCACAGATCCGCGCCGCCTGGCAGAAGGCGCGGACACCCCGCGAGGTGCCGGTGGCGCCGACGCGGCCCGCCCGCTACGACGCCTTCTGCGACGCGCTGGACCTGGTCATCGAGGGTGGTCGGCAGATCGAGGCGGCGAAGGACCCGGCCGAACGGATCCTGCCCTACTACGAGGTGCGCAGCGTGGCACAGCCGCGGCAGTCGGCCGCCGGGATCTACGACTTCCTGCTCTCCCGGCCCGGACCGGCGCAGCCGGGTTCGATGGTGGAGATCCAGGGCCAACCCGACCTGCGGGGCCGGGTGCGCGAGGTCGACGGGGAACGGGTGACCGTCGCCTTCGACAGCCCGGTCGACCGGCGCAGGATCCCGGAACGCGGCGAGCTCATCACGGCCGCGAACGATGTCGTGCCGCGGGTACAGGGCGATGCGGTCGCCAAGCTGCGCAACGGGTCCGCGCTGAACGCGAGCCTGGCCGCGGTTCTCATCGACGGGGCGTTCGCCGGATACCGCGAGCGGCCGGTCGAACCCGCCGAACCCCTCGACGACAACCAGGCTGTCGCATTGCGGCGAGCCCTGGCCGTACCGGATCTGCTGTGTGTGGTCGGACCGCCCGGAACCGGCAAGACCCGAACGATCGTCGAGATCGCCCGCGCGGCGGCGGCCCGGGGTGAGCGAGTGCTGATCGCCTCGCAGACCAACACCGCCGTGGACAACGTCATCGAACGGCTTCCGCCCGAACTGACCGCCATCCGGGTGGGCAACGAGGACCGGATGAGCGAGGCGGCCCGGCGCCGCACTCTCGCCCAGGCCGCCGGGGAGTTGCAGCGCCGTATCGCGGACCGGACCGACGCGACCGCGCAGCGGCTGGAACCCTGGCTGGGCGACGCGCCGCTCGCCGTACGCTGGCTCGATCGGCTCACCGGGGAACTCGCCTCGGCTGACGCGTCGATGGTGGCGCATGACGCCGCACTGGCCGATCAGCGATCGGCCGAGGCGGCCGTCGAGGCCCGGCACGGTGATCCGGTGCGGGCGAGCCTGGCCGGACTGCGGGCCGCTGAGCGTGCCGCGGCGTCGGCGTCGGAGGCGGTGCACCGGCTGGAGACGAGGCTGCGGCGGGCGGAGTCCCGTACCGGGGGGATCCTGGGATTCTGGTACCGCTCGGCGGCTCGCCGGCACCGCGACCGGCTCGCCGGGGCCGCGCCCCGGGCCGTCGCCGCCGACGCCGCCGGCCGATCCGCACGGCAGGAGTACGAGACGCTGCGCGCGGGCCTCGATCGTACGATCAAAGATGATCTTTCGGTGTGTGCGGCGAGGGACCGCGCGACGCAGGCGGAGACGGCCGCACAACGGTCGCGGGAAGCGGCCCGCCAGGCGGCGCGGCGGTTGGCCCGCCTGGTGGCCGGGCTGGAACCGGCACCGCCACCGGAACCCGACGTCGCCGCCTTCGCCACCTGGTGCCGAGCGCAGGCGCCACTGCTGCGGGAACGGGCGCAACTCCTCGCCGACTGGCGGGCCAGGCTGGAACAGCCGAGCGAACAGTTGCACGCCGAACTGATCCGCTACGCCGATGTCATCGGCGCCACCTGCATCGGGGTCGGGGTCCAGCGCAACCGGCTCGCCGACCTCGACTTCGACCTGGCCGTCGTCGACGAGGCGGGGCAGATCCCCCTGCCGTCCACCCTCGTTCCGCTGACCCGGGCCCGCCGTGCCGTGCTCGTCGGCGACCATCACCAGCTGCCGCCCTATGTCGACGACGACGTCCGGGAATGGCTGGCGCAGCGGGACAAGACCGGCGTGGACGAGAATCTGGTACGGGAGCTGCTCACGCACAGCGCCTTCGAGCGGCTCCTGCTCCGGGCGCCGGACGACAACCAGGTCCTGCTCGACCGGCAGCGCCGGATGCCGGCGGTGCTGGCCGACTTCGTCTCCGGGCAGTTCTACCGCGGCCTGCTGAAGACCGCGAACGGGGACCGGCCGCCGTCACCGCTCTTCCGCAGCCCGCTCGCGATCGTCGACACCTCCGGGCTGCCCGAGCCGCAACGGTCCGAGCGGCGCCGGGAACGCACCGAGACCTGGCAGGCCGCCGGCTGCGACAACCGCACCGAGGCGGGGCTCGTCGTCCGTCTGGTGCAGTGGTACGCCGCGCACGGATGGGACTGGGCGGTGATCGCGCCGTACAAGGCCCAGGTTCAGCTGATCGACATCCGGTTGCGGACGCTGCTGGGCGACGAGGCGACCCGGGAGCGGGTCGGCACGGTCGACACCTTCCAAGGTCAGGAGCGTGACATCGTGATCTTCAGCTTCACCCGCAGCAACGCGGGTGGATCGGTCGGCTTCCTCAGTGAACTGCGCAGACTCAACGTCGCGATCACCCGGGCGCGGGACCAGCTCGTCCTGGTGGGAGACCGCGGCACGCTGACCCGGGCCAGGGACGCCGGCTTCCGCCATCTGGCCCGTGAGCTCTTCCGGTACGCGGATCAGCACGGCGACGTCCTGCCGGCCGAGGAGCTGCGGGACCGTTTGACGGCGGCGCGGTGAGCGGGCCCGCACACGTTCCCGTTCGGAGAGTGCTGGAGCGTGTGGCCGGTATGTCCGATGTCCAGCCTCTGCGCGTCTTCCCGGTTCTGCTGCCGATGTGGGCCGTGGAGATCCGGACCGTGGTCCTCGACGCACAGCCCTACGAGGTGTTCGACCAGTATGTCTCGCGTGCCGTCGCGGGAGCGGGACTTCGGGAACCGGCGCGCCTCGCCGCGTTCTTCGGCGTCGAGGTCGGCCTGATCGAGCGGGCCGTGCGATACCTGGAGTCCGTCGGTCACCTGCGCGGCGACGGTGCCGGGGTGGTGCTCACCGAACTCGGCCGGCGGTCGGTCGCGGACGGGTGCCGGTACGTCCTCAAGGAGGATCGGCAGGTCGTCTACCTGGACGGGTTCACCTGTGCGCCGCTGCCGAAGAGCCATTACGCGGGGACGGAATGGTGTGACGAGCCTTCGCTGCGGCTGGCCGACCGGACCTCGTTCCATCCGGTGACGGCGTCGCCGGCCTTCCGGGTCGGTGCGATTCAGGAGCTGGCGGACCGGCCCGACCGGGAGCGGTTCAACCTGCCCGGGGCGCTCACCGAGGTGGAACCGCTCGAGGTGCGCCAGGCCTGGTTGCCGGCCTACATCGTCGAATGTGTGTCCGGGCTTCTGGTCTTCATCAAAGCCGTCGACGGGCCGGACCGTCACCTCGGGACGATCGTGACGCCGTACCTGACCGAGGTTCTGGCCGCCGAGCCGCGGGTCGATGACGTGGAGGTGTGGCGGAACTGGCTGGAGGCCAAGGGCTTCCCGGACGCCCGGATCCGGCGGATGCCCAACCGGGTGCTGCGGGCCGGGCTGCCGGCGGCTGCCTTCGGTCAGGCGATGCGGTGGGCGCAGCTTGGGTCCTTCGAGGTTCGGCAGCAGACGTTCATGCAGCTCTGGTGTGCGGACGCGGCGGCACGGCAGCACGCCGTGCTGGTGCGGGCGGCGGCGATCGCCGGGGCCGGCGGCGTGCGCCGTCGTGCCGAGGTGGAACAACGGCTGGCCGACCTGGCGGGGCAGCTGGAGGTGACGGTTCCCGGGTGGGACGACCTGTACCGGTACGCGGAGAAGATGGACGATCGTGCCCTGCTCGACCGCCTCGATGTCCTCGCCCCTGGATGACCGGTGGAGTTGAACCCGTCGTCGGCGCCCGGGGTACTCAGGATTGAGACAGTTCGAAGTGGTGTGGGTCGCCGAGACGGGGATGACCGATGTTCGATGACCGCTTGGAGGCTCTTGCCAGCCTGAGAGACGACGGTGAGGCGCTGCTGCGACGGGCGCAGGCCGCTGTGGCAGCGCCCGGCGTACCGGGAGCGGATGCAACCGGCTCGGTGACGGTGACGTTGGACGAGTACGGCCGTGTCGCGACGGTGCACGTGGCGAGCCGCTGGCGAGCGGAACTGGCGGACGGACAGTTGGGCGAGGCTGTCGTCGAAGCAGTCCGCGACGCCTCGGAGCGGCGCCTTATCGCATGGGGTGACGCGTACGCCGAGCCTGCCACACCCGCATCGGTGACCTCGACGAGTGCGTTCCGTCAGCGGCTGGACTCGATCAGCTCCGCGCGGCTGTCCGATGCCGAACGGGAGGCCGCTCTGGTGGCACTGCTCGAGGTGGTCGAGTCGATGGAGCGGGGCCTCGACGAGGTCTTCGGCAAACTCGATCAGACTTTGGGCGCGACTCACGTGGGGCACAGCCCATACCGCGAGGTGGCCGTGGAAGTGACCGGTGGTGGCGACGTCACCACCGTGTGGTGCAACCGGGTGTGGCTGCGTGACGCCCATGAGGCGAACCTCGCCCGGCAGCTGACCGCGGCCTTTCGGGCGGCGTACGAAATGGTTTCCTTGCATGGGGTGCAGCGGTTGATCGCCGACGGTCCGTTGGGCGAGGCGCAGCGGGCGTTGCAGGATCCGTTCGGGCTCGCCCGCCGGTTCGGGATGGTCGGCCGATGACGCTGCGGGCCGCGCTGGACGCGCTGCACCGGGACGCGGCCTCGTGGGAGCAGGTCGCGTCGGTGACCCGGCAGGCCGCGGACGAGGCGAGCCGGTTGAACCTGGGAGCGGGGGAGCTGTCCTGGGCGTCGCTGCCGACCGGCCTGCTGGACACCTACACCGAACTTCAGATGAAGGTCGTGGCGTTGCTGGAGGAGGCGAGCGAGGTGTACAGCGGGTTGAGCGCGAAGCTCGACAAGGTCGCCTACGAGTACGAGACGAACGACGAACGCGCCGCACGACGACTTGAGGGAGCGTGGGAAGTCCGTGAGTAGCACCGAAGCCGTCCTGCTCGAACGCATCAACTCGACCATCAGTCGCATCGACGGCAAGACTGTCGAGCTGCAGAACTCGATCAACGACAAGATGGGCTTCCTTCCCGCACCCGTGCAGGCCCGGGTTCGGCAGGGCTGGGACGAGTTCTGCGCGTTTATGGGGCGCATCTGGGACAACCTGGTTGCGATGCTGTCCAACATGGGTTCGCTGTCGGCATTGTCGACGACCGCGCAAGCCTGGAGCGACCGGGTGGGGGTGCCGGTCAGTGGTCAGGTGCAGGCCGCCGACGCCGGGTTGCTCACCGTCGACGACAACTGGGACGGGGATGCCGCGGACGCGTACCGGCAGATGCTGCCGTCGCAGAAAGCGGCGCTGGAGAAGGTCAAGACGGTCCTCACCGATGGCCTTGCAACCGCGTTGGACCTGGTGCACAACGGGGTCTTTCTGTTCTGGACCGGGTTGGCCGGGGCGCTGGTCGCCCTGGCGGTCGGCATCGTCGGTGCGCTCGCCTCCAGCGCCACGATCTTCGGGGTGCCCGCGGCGCCGTTCATTGCGGCCGGTGCGGCGGTGACCGCCTCGGTGGCGTTGATCATCGGCGGCGAGACGCTCAAGCGGACCTGTACGTCGGCCAACACCACGCTGCGGCAGAAATTCGACGACACCGGCTTCTTTCGGGGGCACTGGCCGCCGGCGGGCACGGCGTGACGGCCGCACGGACCGAGCGGCCCAGCAACGTGCTGCTCGCCGTCATGAGCGCGGTGGTGGCATTCGCTGACGGCGTGCTCGCAGTACTCGGCGCCACGGCGTGGCTGGGCTACCGGGACGGTGGGTTCAGCGGTGCGGAGGCCGCGCCGTTCATCGTGATGGGCGTGTCGGCCGCGGTCGGCGGTGTGCTCGCACTGCTCGCGATGATCGCGTTTCTGCGCGGTCGGCGCGGCCAGGGTCTTGCTCGTGCCTTGGTCAATCTCGCGTGGTTGCGGCTGGGAGCGGTGGTCATCGCGTTGGCAGTAGTCGCGCTTACCCACAGCGCCGCAACGGTCGCCGTGTTCTCGATGTTCGGCATCGCCGTGGCCGTGGGCGACGCCGTCGGCGGGCTCATTGTCACCGGTGCGGCGCTACGCCGGACCCGCGATAGATGATCCGATCATCGCCGCGGCCGGCACCATCCTGAAACGTATGCCGTACGAACCTTGTCACCGTGCGGTGCGGAGGAGCCGTCCGCGCCGCCCCTGCGGTAGAGGTACGCCGAGGATGATCTCCATGCATGGTTGGTCTCGGGGACCTGGCCCCAGGGCCAGGAATGCTTACGTGTCGGCCTGCTGGTCGATCGCCGCCTCGTAGAAGGCGTCCGCGAGCGCCATGATGACGGCGCTGATACTAGGGCCGTCGCTGAAGAAGTAGTCGGCCATGGTGTTGTGGGCCCCCTGGTTGTCGACGACCGCCTCGGTGACAGCCGCTTGGAAGTCCTGCGATTCCATGAACTGCTTCTTCGAGTTCACCTTGGCCTGGTTGACCAGGTCCGGGTAGGCGAGCAGCCGCAGCACCAGTCCCTGCACGAACTCGCGGATCTGAGACGCGGAGAACGACTCGGCACCGAAGAGGTCGTTCATCTTGTCGATGACGACCTGTAGTGCGACGTACTTCGGCTCCTTTCGGGCACCGGTGCCTGCGGCGCCGATACCCTTGAGTTCGCCATCGCCGGTCAGCGAGATGTCGACCGCCACGCCCTTGTGGTGCTTGACCCCGACCAGGACCACGTCGGAGAGGTCGACCTCCGCAGCCCAGGAGGAGTCTGCGATGACCTTCTCCAGGAGTCGGAGGAAGATCGACAACTCCTCCATGTACGGGTCGCCGTAGTCGACGATCTGGCTCATGAAGTCGTAGAGCCGGACGTAGGTGGAGACGTCTTTGCGGAACAGGTCGAGGGTGTTGAGGGTGACCTTGTCGTCGGCCTCGATCGCCCCCGCGTAGCGGCGGCCGAACTCGTTCTTGGCCGGGCTGATCGCAGCCGAGAGCGCGTTGTTGCCCTTCCTGGTGACCCACAGTTCGGCGACCTTGCGCACCTGCTCCGGCGTGTAGATCGCGGCCTGGGCGAGCTTGTTGGCGAGGTGGGCGACGATGTAGAGGTCGGTCTCGGTCTCCAGGGTGGCATTGGTGAAGTACGGCTCGAACGCAGACCGGACGTCCTCCGGCTTGTTCACGAAGTCGATGACGAATGTCTTACGTTTCTGCTCCCCGCCCGCAGTGCGGTGGGTGCGATTGAGCCGGGAAAGCGTCTGAACGGCAGCCACCCCGGAGAGCTTCTTGTCGACGTACATGGCCGAGAGCAGCGGCTGGTCGAACCCTGTCTGGAACTTGTTGGCGACCAGCATGATTTGGTACGTCGTGCCCTTGAACGCGGCGGCCAGGTCCGAGCCGGCACCGGGGTTCAGGTTGGCCTCGGTGAACTCGTCGTCCTTACTCGGCTGCGGCCCCCAGTCCGAAGCCCACTTCTCGTCCTCGGCCATGGTCACCGAGCCGGAGAAGGCGACCAGAGTGCGGTAGTTGTACGAGGGGTCAATGGTGGCCCGCTTGGCGATATAGGCATCTATCGCCTTCTTGTACTTCACTGCGGCCTTGCGTGAATCGGTTACCACCATCGCCTTCGCCTTACCCTCCAGCAGGTAGGCGACGTTGGCGTGGAAGTGCTCAACGATGATCTGCACCTTCTGGCTGATGTTGGTCGGGTGCAGCTTCACCCACCGCATCAGCCCTTTGCGCGCTGCAGACTCCTCCACCTCGCCACCGTCGCCGCTCTCAGCCTTGCCGGCGATCTTCAGCGCGGTGTCGTAGGACTGGTAGCCCCTGAGCACGTCGAGGATGTAGCCCTCTTCGATCGCCTGCCGCATCGAATAGAGGTGGAACTCGACCGGCTTCCCGTCCGGACCCTTGCGGCCGAAGAGATCCAGGGTCTTGTTCTTCGGTGTTGCAGTGAACGCGAAGTAGGAGATGTTCTTGGACTCGGCGCGCTCGGTCATCTCCGAGGCCAGAATCGCCTCGACGTCGACCTCGCCGCCCTCCTCGATCTCTTTGATCTCCTCCGCGGTGAGTACAGCCTTGAGTTTGGAGGAGATCTGGCCGGACTGTGAGGAATGCGCCTCGTCGGCGATCACCGCGAACCGCTTGCCCTTCAGACCCTTGTCCGCCCGGATCTCGTCAAGGGCGAACGGGAAGGTCTGCACCGTCACCGCGATGATCAGCTCCCCGTTCTTCAGCGCGGTCGCCAGCAGCCCGGACTTCGACTTCGCTCCCGCTTTGCGAACGTCCTCCGGGCTGATCGTGGTTACGATCTTCCCTGACCCGTCGATTTGCCGGATTGCCTCCTGGAGCTGCCCGTCAAGGACGGTGCGGTCCACGACAACAATCACCGAGTCGAAGACCTTCTCGTTGTTCACATGCAGCCGCGCCAGCCGGTGTGCGGTCCAGGCGATGGTGTTCGTCTTTCCCGACCCAGCCGAGTGCTCGATCAGGTAGCGATAGCCCACCCCCTCCTCGCGCACTGCGGCCACGATGTTCGTCAGGGCCTCCCACTGATGGAACCGAGGGAAGAGCATGCTTGTACGCCGCACCGAGGTACCGGTGGCGACGTCCCACTCCTCCTTGGTCTCCACGATCATCAGCCGGCCGATGATGTTGAGCCAGGCGTCCTTCTCCCAAACCCGTTCCCACAGGTACGCCGTCGCCGACCGGCCGTCCTCACCGGGAGGATTCCCCGCGCCCTTCTCGTGGCCCATGTTGAACGGCAGGAAGTGCGTCTTCTCGCCCTCCAACTTGGTGGTCATCGCGGCCAGGTCGTTGGAGACCGCGAAGTGCACCAGTGCCCGGTGCCCAAACGACAACAGCGGCTCCGGCCGCCCGTTGGTCAGCGGATGCCGGTTCTTGCGGTACTGGTTGATCGCCTCATCGAGAGACTGGGTGAAATCGGTCTTCAACTCGACGGTGGCGACCGGGAGCCCGTTGACGAAGAACACGAGATCGATGCTGCGCTGGTCGGCGGTGGAGAAATGAACCTGCCGCATCACCCGCACCCGCATCGCGGCGTACTGCTCGTTGGTGGTCGCGTTCAGACTGGTCTCAGGCCGGAACTGCGCCATCTTCAACCGGCCACCACCGATGTACTGCACCCCGTTACGCAGGATGTTCAGCGTCCCGCCACCATGCTCGAGAGGCTTGTCGAGCGCTGTGGTCAACACGTCGAGGAACTTCGCCTGCGACCCCGCGGCCCTCAATGCCTTCTCGTACGCCGGCTTCTGGGTCTCCTCCAGCCAGGCGAACAGGTCCTCGGGGAAGAGCGCTCGCTCGCGGTCGTAGCCGGTGTCACTCGCCGAATAGAGCCACCCGTGGGACTCCAGGTACGCGCAGATCTCGGACTCAAAGACGACTTCGTTGTGATCGGCCATCAAGCCATCTCCTGTACATCGATCTGCCCCGTCACCGCCGCCGTGATCAGTGCAGCTCGCCGCTCACGCGATAGTTCAACGAACCGCTCCGACTCTGCGATCAGCAGGTCAATCTTCGAGGTCTGTTCGGCCAGGTACGCAGCGATCTGTCGCTGTTCGTCGATATCGTCGGGTGCAGAAACCCGGAGTCCCATCAGGGCTCCAGCGGTCAACTTGGGCTGCGTCGCCCCAGAAACGACGGTGGTGACGTCGAGAGCCTCCAGTCTTTGGGCCCAGAAGTCGACGTCGCCTTCGCCCCGAGGGCGAAGGACGTGGGCGTGGTTGTTTACCCAATAGCGCCCTTTGGCAGCGAAGGATATAGGTGTAGAGCGCATCAGGAGATTGGCGCCGTCCTCAGAGACCAACACGAGCGGTTCATCGAACAAGTAGCCGTCGACATGGTCGATCACTCCGGACGCTCCGTAGTAGTCGAAGTCACCGCGACGGTCGGCACGCTCCTCGCCGCTCAGCGGGATGCGCTGACCGTCGAGACTCTCCATCCAGTGTCGGACGGACTTGACGGTCCAATGCTGCGGGACCAGACCGACTAGATCGTCACCACTGTCGCGGAGTTCGACGGCCCCGTCCACACCGAAGCAGACAGCGCGGGTCACAAGTGCCTGACGGCGTTCGCGGAGCATATCGATCAGGCGCTGCTGCTCATCGATGAGCGTGTCGATGCGGGCGGTCTCGCGGTCGAGGTAGTCAGCGATGGTGCGCTGCTGCTCGGCTGCGGGCAGGGAAATCTCGATCGTCTTCATCTCGTCCCAATACAAGCGCCACTGGGACGGGCGGATGCCCGTGGAACGGAGGGCGTACTGGTCGATCAGGGCACGTGAGCGGAGCAGACTGTGGAGGAACCGGCGATCATACTCGAGGGTAGTTGGCCGAAGTACCTCATAGTCAGGGCTGACGATGCCCTGATGCTCAGAGATCCCGAGCGAGCCCTGCCATGCCTTCATCCGATTTACGACGAGGTCGCCGGGCTGCACGAGCTGGTAGTTGCTCAGATTCTCGGGTGTGCGATTAAAGTTATCAGTGCGGCTGTCCTTTGGGATAACGCCGTGGTCGCGGTACACGCTGAGGACCATCGCCTTTTCGTGGCCGCGATCGGAGACCGGCTGGAACAGCCAGCCGATACGGGTTGGCGTCCACGGTTCAGACAGAGCCGTTCTACTCACTTCTCGACCTCCCGCAGCAAGTCGAGAATCTTGGCGGCCTGTTTGTCCAAGTCGGCGTCAATCTCGGCGAGGGGGCGGGGCGGGACGTACTTGTAGAAGTGGCGGGTGAAGGGGATCTCGTAGCCGGTTTTGACCTTTGTCCAGTCAATCCAAGCGTCGGGGACGTGCGGCTTCACCTCGGCATCGAAGTATGCCTGGATGACCTCGACCTTGCTTTCCCTACCGATCGTCGAGCCGCCATAGGTGAACGGGACGTTTTCGGTGTCGCGCTTCTTCGGGTCCGGCTTGGGTTTGCCCTTGCGGTCGAGCACCGGCTTCCCGGCCTCGTCCAGCAGCGGACGCTCGACGGTGATGGTCCAGTAGCCGAACTCGTCGTCGCGGAGAACCTTGGAGCAATCCGGGTCGGCGTCGGTGAAGTCGGAGTACAACTTAACCACCTTGGCGCGGTCGGCGTCGCTGATTTCGCGGCCCTTGGAGCCGAGGTTCTTCCGCATCCTGGTCCAGAATGACGTGCCATCGATGAGCTGGACTAGGCCCTTGCGGTCGGGGTGCTTGGTGTTGTCGAGAATCCAGATGTAGGTGGCGATGCTCGTGTTGAAGAACATATTGGTCGGCAATGCGACGATCGCATCGACCAGGTCGTTTTCAAGCAACCACTTGCGAATATTGGAGGGGCCGGACTCGGCGGCGCCATTGAAGAGCGGCGAGCCGTTCATCACGATGCCGACTCGGCCGCCACCGTCCTCCGGCGCCCGCATCTTGTGGGCCAGGTGGAGCAGAAAGAGCATCTGTCCATCTGAGGTCGACGGGAGGCCGGGGGCGAACCGGCCGTAGGGGCCGGCGGAGTCGCGTTCGGCGGTGACCTTCTTGGCGTACTGCTTCCAGTCGACGCCATACGGCGGGTTGGACATGCAGAAGTCGAACTGGCGGCCCTTGAACGCGTCGTCGGTGAGGGTGTTGCCGGAGGCGATGTTGGTCGCGTCGTGGCCCTTGGCCAGTAGGTCGGACTTGCAGATCGCGTACGACTGTGGGTTGTACTCCTGGCCGTACAGGCTCAGTTTCGCCTCGGGGTTCTGCGCAAGCAGGTGTTCTTCGGCCAGGGAGAGCATGCCGCCGGTGCCCGCGGTGGGGTCGTACAGCGAGCGGACGATGTTGGCCTCGGTGAGATCGGCGTCCCTCTCGGCGAAGAGAAGGTCAACCAGCAGCCGGATCGCGTCCCGCGGGGTGTAGTGGTCACCGGAGGTCTCGTTCGCGGCCTCGTTGAACTTACGGATGATGTACTCGAACGCGTCACCCATGTCGGCGTTGGAGACGACGTCCGGATGCAGGTCGACGGCCTTGAAGGACGTGATGACCTCGCGAAGCAGTTCCGCCTTCTCCAGAGCGAGAATCTCCTTCTTGAACTCGAAGTTCTGGAACACGTCGACATCGGGCGAGAACCGGTCGATGTAGTCGGCCAGGTTGTCCGCCAGCCCATCGGCGTCTTGCAGCAGGTTGGCGAAGGAGTAGTTCGAGGTGTTGTAGAACGGCCGGCCGGTCGCCTTCTTGACCTCGAGCTTGAGCCGGTTGGGGTTGTCGTACTTCGCCGCTAGCGCCCGCACCGTCTCCCGGTCGGGCTCAAGGATGCAGTCGAGGCGTCGCAGGATTGTGAGCGGGAGGATCACGTTGCCGTACTGGTTGGGGCGGTAGGGGCCCCGAAGCTGGTCGGCGATCGACCAGATGAAACTACCGAGGGCGCTCACAAGACTCCTTACGAGGATCGTTCGACGACAGATGCTGGATATTCAGCGCGGGCCTATACGTGCCGTCCGAGCAGGTGGCGACGCATAGTGTCTAGCAGCCGGTGGGTCCACGAGAACATCATCGCGACTGTCCACACCCGCGTGTCATGAGGTCCTATCCCACGAATGTCGGCTCCGGAGTGATCACGTCGAGGGGTGTGCCTGCGCTTTGGGCGTTGCGGCGGATGACGAACTGCCGCAACGCGTCAATGGAGGTGAAGATCTGGTAGCCGAGTTCATTGAGCCGGCTCAGCTCGCTGCCAGCATCGAGTTCGAGAACGACGGGATCTCCCAAGCCGGGCTGTAGGCCCTCCGGCCACAGTGCCTCAGCCGTGATCAGCGCTCGGCCGGTTTCGGGATCGACGATCTCGGAGTCCAGCTCGGGCGTAGCACACCCGAGACCGGTGAGTTCGGCTACCAGCTGTTCCACCTGGCGTTCCTGATCATCGAAGTCCTCCTCTCCAAGGAGGGCCAGCCTTCCAAGCGGTTCGACCGCGGCCGTGGCTCCGTCACGCAGTTCGGCAAGGAAGGTGTTCGCCGCGGTTGCGAGTAGCTTTCGGCGAGCGGCCAGGAAACTCAGGTAGTTCTCCGGCTTCCAGAGATCGGGGTCGAGAGGAATCCACTGCGATGCCAGGGCGCCCGGATGCTTCTGCTCGACCTCGACGAAGTACTCCTTCGGCGAACGCTTCCCGATCTTCAGGTTGGTCTGCTGGGTCAGGAAGCAGAAGTTGGCGACGGCGTTGACGTCGGCGCGCCGGTAGTCGTATTTGTACAGGAGCGCCTTCGGGAAGATGTGATGCACCTGCAAGGAGGTGAGGTGACCAAGCATCTCGCTCTTGAGCGGAAGACCGGTCCCGAGATCACGGGCGCCGAGGACGCGGGTCAGCAGGTACAGCAGTGGATAGAAGCGAGACCCGCGGCCGAAGCCCTCGAAATCCTGACCATCGATCGTGAGGTTGCCGCCGCGCCGGCGGATCAGACTGTTGATAAGCCCATCGATGCCGTTGCCGTTGAGCGTCTCGTAGTCCTGGGTCAGTGCGGTCTCGGTAGCGCTGGCATACCGGCCCCACAGCGCTGAGTGGATGTACCAGAAGAGCATCCTGTCGCGTTCAGCACCGTCGGTGAAGTTGCCACCGTTGAGGTGCAGGAACCGGGAGACTACGGGAAAGGCGCCGCGCCCCATCAGCACTCGGTTGTGATCCAACCCGAGCCTGCCCGAGAGCGTGTCGAGAAAGCCGCTGATGTATCGAGTTGATGAGGTGAGGGCAGATTCGAAGTCCGCAGAGGGGACGTTCTCCAGGGCGTCGAATGTGGCCCGGCCTGTTGCCACCGCGTTGATGTTGCGCAACAGCCAGTCGAGGTTGAAGTCGTAGCCGGCCTTCTTCCAGGTGCCCAGCGACTCCCGCATGGCGCCGCGAGCTTCGGGCCAGTCTGCGCAGATCTTGGCCAGGGCGAGGTCACCCTTGGAGAGCTTCGTACCGCCGGAGTTGACCCGGTTGAAGATGTCTACGACAGCCTCGACGCCCATCCCCGGGCCAGTGATCTTCTCCTGGTGAAAGTCGCGTTCGAGGATGCTGTGCAATTTGGTGAGTCTTGTCAGATATTCGGCTAGGTGTGGCATCAGTGCCGGATCGGAGTTCAAGGCAGTGATCTGCGGCGCGAGCCCGTGGAGGAAGAGCGCAGTTACATCCACCCAGCGCGGGTCATCGCGCATCTTCGCCGGAGCGTAGAACTCGAATGTCTGTTCTTCGACGTTGAATCGGAGACCGGTGAACGCCGCTGCGTCACCCTCGAAGAATGCCGGAGGGCGACCCCGAACCACCCCGTAGAGGGACGTGATGCGCTGCTGGCCGTCGAGCAGCAGCAACTTGACGCCGGCAGCGACTTGGCCCGTACCGCGAACCGATCCGGGGTCCGCCTCGGTCTCCCATACGAGCAGCGCACCTACTGGATAGCCGAGATAGAGCGACCGCATCAATCCACGTACCTGATCACGATTCCAGACATATCCTCGCTGGAACTCGGGGAGCAGCATCGTGCCGCTGTCGATCTGATCCAGAATGGTGGTGAGCTTGCTCATCTCTCTCCGCTCGGGGGTCGCGTCGTCGGTAGAGGAACCGTAGTCGTAGCGAACTCGGTGATTACATCGGGATGCGATGTTTCTCGAGGTACGTCATCACGCTTTGGTTGGCGGCCCAGCCGTCTGGGAACTTGACCGGCTCGTAGAGGTGGACGGGTTCGGCCGAAGGGTGGGCGTCCAGGAGTTCGTGGATGCCAGCTCGGCCTACCAGTACGCATGCCTGGCGATGGCGGGAGGCCAGCACACACAGGCGGCCGGCTTCCAGGTGGAAGGCGGTGGCGTCACGGCGACCGGACAGCGGATGCAGCACCACCGTTACCTCATACTCGCGGCCCTGGAGGCGGTTGGCGGTGTCGACCGTGATGCCGGGAACGTCGGTGAGCGCGGCCTGCAGGGCTGCCACCTGGTCGCGGTGGGCTGCGCCTACGGCGATCCGCTCCGGTGTCACCGGGCCCGAGGAAGAACCCGATCGGGCGACCGCGCCTCGCTCCACGAAACGGCGGGCGACGGCAGCGACCGCCGCGACGGCTTCGGCGTCGGTGCGCATAGTGTGGCGGGCCGGGAGTTCCAAGTAGCCCCAGCCACTCGTGGCGGCTTCCTCCAGGACGGCGTCCACCGGGGTACGGCCGAAGGCGCGCGTAGAGAACGTCAGTTCGCGGTCGCCGGGGCCGGTACCGGTGCGGAAACCGGTGAACGGATAGAAGGCGGGCGCGATCACCGGCTCGGCGGAGACCGGGAGGCGCCATGACACCGGGAGCTGGTGTTCGGGGAGGCCGGGGTTGTTACGGAGCAGGCCGGCCACCGCGGACTGCATCGGGTCCCAGGTCAAACCCCGCCAGCGGTCGTTTTCCACCACCGAGAACGGGTCGAGCTGGCCGGGGTCACCGACGAACAGGGCACGCTCGAACAGGGCCGCGATGGCCAGCAGGGCATCCGAGCGCATCTGGTACGCCTCGTCGATGATCGCCCACTGCCACGACCGGTCCTTGACGTACGCCCACTTCGCGGCGGTCGCGATGGTGACGGCGCAACCGGACAGGGCTGCGACGTCCTTGTCGCAGGCGACGTTGGCCAGGCCGGCGATGCGGGCGGCGGGCACATAGCCTGCACTGCTGAGCCGGCCGATCAGCGCGCCTGGCAGCCGTTGCGACAGTTTGAGGGTCAGGTCGTCGACCTGCTCGTTCGTCTGGGCGACGATCATCAGCTGCTCGCCGGACTCCACCAACTCGGCGGCAGCACGCACGACCAGCGTGGATTTGCCGGCGCCGGGCGGCGAGTTGACCACCACGCCACGATGCGGGCCGGAGCGGAAATCAGTGAGGATCGCCTGGGTGGCGGCCTCAGCCGCGGCGGCGGGATCAAAGATGGTCACTCCCACACCTCCCGGGCGTCGTCGTCGGTGGGCTGGTAGGGGCGGGGAGGCCCGCCGTGTGTCCAGGGCGTGTCGTCCGCGGATGGCAGGTCGGGGGAGCGGATGTCGTCGGGGAAGACGCTGGTGTAGGTGATCTCCTCGCCCACCTCCGGCACGCTGCCGGGAGCGGGTGTGGCACCGCGGCCCATGCCGTTCTCGATCTGCAGGGTGATCCGGTCGCCGTCGACGGCGAGCACGGTGGCGTCCTGCTTGAGGCGGCTCGGTGCGCGGACGGTGGTGTTCGGGACGAGTAGGACCGGGTCGGTGGTGTGGACCACGATGAGCGGGCGGTTCACCCGGCGGCCCTTGTCGCTGACGATCTTGCGGGCGGGTTCGGTCTGCACGACCGTGCCGGCGAAGGCTTCTCCGGTGACCCGGTGGGCGGCCATCACCAGGGGGTCGTCCAGGGCGCGCGTGGCATCGTACGCCGACTGCTCTTTCTCCAGACGCTGCAAGCGTCGTGCTGCGGCGACCGCGCCGTCGCGCCGGGCCTGGGGCAGGCTGCCGGGCTGGTTGAGGTATTCGCGGAAGTTGGTGAACTCGGTGCGGTCGGTGGCCCACCTGTCCTCGACGGTGTCGCCGGCTGGCAGGGCGCGCAGCAGGTCGATGGCCTGCCACATCAGGTTCCAGGTCGGCTCGAGCTGGGTGCGCAGGGCCGCGGTCAGGCGTTCGACGGCGCGGTCCTGGTCGCCTTCGTGGTAGGCGCGGATCAGGCGTTCCAGCACTTCGGAGTCGAAGGTCGGGTCGGTGGTGGGGCCGGCGGGTGGGAACGCGATCGGGTCTTCGGCGCGGGCGGCGGCTTCCGGGCCGGTGAGGCCGGCGGGCGGGTCGATCCAGGCGAGTTGGGTGGCGAGGTTGGCGTCCTCGAGGGCGCTCTGGCCGGTGGCCCAGTGCAGGCCCAGGGCGCTGGTCATGGCGACGAGCGTCGACGACCCGGGGTGTTCGGCGCGTTCGGCGAGGTGGGTGAGCCAGCGGCCGAGCAGCGGGACGCGCATCGGTACGGCGTACTCGCCGGTGGTGCGGCGGAACCGGGTGGAGCGGCCGAAGAGGCGGACGAACGCGAGCCCGGCGGGGTTGGGCACCAGCACCTGAGGGGCGTCGAGATGCCGGAGGCGGCCCTGCCTGCCGTAGGTCTCCACCTGGCGGGCGCGGCCTTCGATGTACGGCACGACGATGTCGGCCAGCTCGGCGGCGAACGCGAACCGCAGGTCGCGGTTGCGGGGCTGCGGCACCACGAGGATGCGTGGATTGGCTGGATCGGTGCCGAGCATCGCGGCCAGTGGTGCGTTGGCCTCGCCGGCCAGGGTGAGCGGCAGGAACACCAGTGGTCGGTCGGCCAGGTGCAGGTGGCGGCGGGCGGCGATCGGGAAGGCGCGGCCGGCGTCGACGGCGAGTGCGCGGGCGTACGAGGTGATCGCGCTCATGCGGCGGCCGCCGAGCCGTAGATGCGGGCCGTGTTGCGCAGCATGGTGGCCGCCTCCTGCTGGTCGTCGGCGGGCACCCGGGTGCCGTGGGCCAGGCCGAGTGCCTCCGTCACGGTTTCGACGCCGCCGAGTTCCTCGCGGACGGTGGCGCCGAGGGTGTCGGTGCAGCCGGTGGCCTCGTGCCGGCAGAGGAACGCCATCTCGCAGCTGGCGAGGCAGGCCGGCGCATACCTGGCCTCCAGGGTGGACAGGTTCTCCAGCAGTTCGGCGGGGGAGTGCGTACCAGGATCGAGGCTCAGGCCGTCCGGGAGCTGGCCGGCGAGGGTTTCGATGCGGGCGAGCCGGGTCAGCTGGTGTTCCAGGTTGATCAGCTGCTTGCGGACGTCGATCTTCACGGCGGTGGGCTGGTTGGAGAAGTCCTTGGGGCACACCAGTACGACCTCGTGCGACACCTTGTCGTCACCGAGTAGGCGGCGCAGCGCCAGTACGTAGACGGCGGACTGGCGGGCGGCGGCGGCCACCTTCGTACCGTCGGCCTGGTTGTCGATGATGGCGAACGACTTGATCTCCACGACGTGGAGGACGCCGTCGTGGTGGAACGCCACCAGGTCGGGCTCCAGGTAGACGTCGTTGCCGCCGACGTCGAGGCGGAGCAGCGGGTGGTCGAAGAACGTCGGCGCATCCCTGCCGTCGACCGCCGCCTTCAGCGCCTGGCGGGAACGGGTGTAGCGCAGTTCCGAGTTCTTGTTGCCGCCCACCTCCTCAAGGTCCTGGGCGCCGACCTCGGCCAGTTCCAGGCCGAGGGTCTCCCGGAGCAGGGTGAGCAGCTGGGCGAAACCGTTCGCCTTCACCTGCGCTTCGAAGGCGTTTCCGCGGGTGATCGCGAACGGCGACTGACCGAACCGGGCGGCGAGGGTGTCCTTGTCGATGCCGGCGGCGTCGAGCAGGGCGCGGCGGACGCAGCCCGGGTTGCCGGTGAGGGCGGCGACCGTACGCGCGTTGTGGCTTTTCGCGGGTGTGGCACCGCGTAGCTGGCGCAGACGCTCCTGGGTGTCGTGGTGCATCGTTCGTTCCTTCGCGGGAGAACGTCGTTGCTGGTCTGGATAGGGAATCAGCTGCCGGTGGCGGCGGCATCGCCCAAGCGGGCGCCAAATAGTTGCTGCGCGGGGTTGAGTTGGTCGATGGCGCGTTTCGCGGCCGCTTCGCGGTGCGACCGGTCGGCGTCGAGGTGGATGGACAGCTCCGCGCGGCCGGCCTCGGCGACCGCACCCGGTGTCATGGCGTTCGCGCTGGCCGCGGCCCCGGGGATGGTGGCGGCGAAGCGCCACAGCAGCCGTTGTGCGTTCGGGCCGGTTTCCGGTAGGCGGTCGAGGTGCTCGGCGAGGCGGATGGCGGCGGTCAGGAAATCGACGCGCGGGCTGAGCGGGCCGATGATCCGGGTGGCCATCGGCCATGACGAGACAGCGATCAGGCCGCGGGCCGGCGCGAGGTGGTCGGCGGTCAAGGCGGCGCAGAGATAGTACGGGCGGGCGTACGGCGAGGAGTGGAAGGAACGTTCCTCGTCGCGCCGCAGGCTGGTGAGTTTGGTGGGGGTCAGCTCGCCGGTGGCGAACGCCTCGTGGACGGCCACCACCAGTTTCGGGGCGGCCGGTGCGCCGAGCAGGGTCAGTGCCTGGTGCACCTGTTCGCGTACCGGAAGAAGCGGGCCGGGCGCCGGGCGCGGAACCGTGACTGGCGGGGTCTGGTCCGCCAGTTCCTCATCGAGGAGGGCGTCCCACTCGCGCTCCGCCTGCCGTAGTTGCTTGCGCAGGCTGGTGACGCGCTCGCGGTCGCCGCCGGTCAGTGCTCTGCGTACCTCGGTGCGCAGTGCCTGGATCCGTCGATCGAGGGCCTCGACTTGTTCCATGCCCGTACCGTACAGTCTTCCAGCAAGTTCCAGCAATCCCCAGTCTTTCTGTCGGCCGCCACCCCCAGGGCTGCCCACCGTAACGTCGGCATAGGAGCAGACGGTGAGCACGAAACACGCACTCCTGGAGCATCTTTTCGACCGTTTGGCCGAGCAGCACACCCCCGACCAGGCCGCCGAGACCGTCCTCGGCGCCTACGCCGGAGAGCGACAGCTTCGCGCCGTCCTCGAGGGCGCGCCCGCTGACCTTCCCGAACGTGACAGCCCGGTAGCCGAGCAGCGGCACGTCTACCTCGACCGGATCACCGTGGCCGGATTCCGCGGCATCGGCGCCAAAGCCACCCTCCACCTCACGGCGCAGCCCGGCCTGACCTTGGTCATCGGCCGCAACGGCTCCGGCAAGTCCAGCTTCGCCGAAGCCGTCGAGCTGTCGCTCACCGGCGACAGCAAGCGCTGGGCCGAGAACAACCGGATCTTCCGGGAAGGCTGGCGCAACCTGCACAGCCCGTCCCAGGCCGCCATCGAACTCACCGCCCGGTTCGACGGCGACCCGGAACCGGTACGGCTACGGCGCCACTGGCGCGACGACGACACCGAACCGGGCCAGGCGAACGTCGAGATCCGGCACGGCAACCATCGGTACGCCGACATCGACGAACTCGGCTGGCGCCAGCCGTTGGAGGCCTACCGTCCCCTGCTGACCGCCAACGACCTGGGCCGGCTCATCTCCTCACGCCCCAGCGACCTGTTCGACGCGCTCGCCCCGCTGCTCGCCATCGAACCCGTCACGGACGCCGACAACCTGCTCAAACGCCTCCGCCGCGAACTCGACACCCAGGTCCGCGCCGTTTCCGACCGGCGCAAGAACCTCCGCCAGCTCCTCAACGGCATCGACGACGACCGCGCCCGCATCGCCGCGAAACTGCTCGCCTCCACCCGCCCGGACCTCGACGCCGTCGACGATCTGCTCGCCGGTATCGATGACTCCGATCCGGAGACGACGGCGTACCGGCGGCTCACCGCGCTGCCGGAACTGCCGGCCCTCGCCGAGGTCACCGAAGCCGCCGACCGGCTCACCGCAGCAGCCCGGCAACTGCGCGAAACACCCGCCACCGGTACGGCCGAAGCGCTTGCCCGGCTGCTCGAAGCGGCCGCCGACCACTACGACACCCACGGCGACGGCCCCTGCCCGCTGTGCCATCGCGGCACACTGGACGAGTCCTGGCGTACCGATACCGCCGAGCGACTCGCCGCCGTCCGTCGCGATGCCGCCGCCCGCGACGAAGCCGGCCGCGCGCTGACCACCGCCCGTCGGGCCGTCACCGCACTCCCCGTCGGGCCGGCCGTACCCACCAACCTGCCCGGCAGCTTCCCGGCGGAACCGCGCGAACGGCTCCACGCCACCTGGACCGCCTGGGCCGGTCTCATCGCGGACGCCGACCCCGACGCCGTCGCCGTCCACCTCACCAGTACCTACCCCAACCTGATCGCAGCAGTTGCCGCCGTTCGCGAGGCCGCCGTCGACTGGCTGCGGAACCGGCACGATCAGTGGCGCGACGTCGCCGCACAACTGCAGCAGTGGCTTGTCGAAGCCCACGAGGCCCGCGTGCACGAGGCGCCACTCGCCTGGTTGAAAGAGGCCATCGACTGGTACAAGCCGGTCATCGAGAACCTGCGGGCTCAGCAACTCGCACCGTTCGCCGCCCGATCGCAGCAGATCTGGGAGGAACTGCGCCAGGAGAGCAACGTCGAACTCGCCGGCATGAAACTCGACGGCACCAGCACCCGCCGCCGCGTCGCCTTCCCGGCCACCGTCGACGGCACCGCCACCAGCGCCATGTCCGTCATGAGCCAGGGCGAGATGCAGGCGCTCGGACTCGCCGTCTTCCTGCCCCGGGCCAGCGCCGACGCCAGCCCGTTCCGGTTCCTGATCATCGACGACCCGGTGCAGAGCATGGACCCGGCCAAGGTCGACGGCCTGGCCCGCGTGCTCGCCGACCTCGCCGCCACCCGCCAGATCGTCGTCTTCACCCACGATGACCGGCTCCCCGAGGCCGTCCGCCGTCTCGAACTCGACGCCACCATCTGGGAGGTCACCCGCCGGGAGAACTCCACCGTGGAGATCCGCAAGAACATCGACCCGGTCGAGCGCTACCTCGACGACGCCAAGGCCCTCGCCAGGACCGAGGACATGCCGATGCCCATCCGTACGCCCGTGGTCGTCACCTATTGCCGGTCCGCGCTGGAAGCGCGGTGTCACCAGATCATCCGCGCCCGCCGCATCGGGCGCGGCGAGAACCATCGTGACGTCGACGCCCTGCTCGCCACCGCCCGCACCACCACCCAGGTCGCGGCCCTGGCACTCTTCGACGACGTCACCGCCGGCGGCCAGGTTCTCGGCAGGCTCAACAACGCGCACGGTCCGTGGGCCGCGGATGCCCTGCGTGCCTGCAAGGAAGGCGCTCACGGCGCCGCCGTCGCCGACCCCGAACAGCTCGTCACCGACGTGGCCCGGCTTGTAGCGAGGCTCAAGTGATCACCGTCGAGAACTACTTGATCAACGCCGCCGGCCTGATGACGAAGCCGGTCACTGGAACCCGCGGTCTGTGGCCGCGGGCCAGCGTCTGGTTGCTCCGACTTGCCCTGGAGGCGGCCCTCGACCGGTACTGGCAGGAGGTCGCCCCGCCAGTCGGCCAGTGCCGCAGTCGGCGCGCCCAACTGCTCGCCCTCCGGCGGTATGCCGGCGCGGAAACCGCCAGCCGGGCCGCCTACCTGTGGTGGGCGTTGTCCAGGGCCGGCCATCACCACGGCTACGAACTCGCGCCCACCGCGGCGGAGTTGCGCCACCTGCAATCCGAAGTTCAGGGCCTGGTGGAGGCCCTGCACACCGACAGCACGGAAAGGAAGTGACCGTTGTGCCGTTCACCTGCCGGGAGGAGATCCTTGCCGCGATCGCGGATCTGCTCCGACGGTCCGGTCGAGACGACTTCACGTTGCAGGACGTGCTGACGGAGATGCGCCGCCGCGGCAGCCGGTACGCCGAGTCGACGATTCGTACCCACGTCGTCTCCCGAATGTGTGCTAATGCGCCGGACCACCACGGCACCACCTTCGCTGACCTGGAACGCCTTGACCGGGGCACATACCGGCTCCGCGTACCGGCAACCCGGCTGGCGCCACCTGCTGTGGTGAACGTGGAGGTTGGTGTCGGCACGTCGTCGCGATGGCCCTGGGAGGGCAGTGTCCAGGCCGTCTTCGTCGATGTTCTGCGGCGTCACGGATGGGCGATCGATTCGGAAGCCGACACCGCGACGAAGGCGCGAGGTGTCGACGTGCTCGCGACCAGAAGCGGCCGGAGACTCGGGGCGGAGGTCAAGGGCTGGCCGTCCGACGGGTACGCCGATCCCCGGCGAGCGGCGGAGACGAAACGGACCCAGCCGAGCACCCAGGCCGGTCACTGGTTCAGCCAGGCCCTGTTCAAGGCGATGATGCTGCTGGACAGCCATCCCGGCCACGAGACGTTGATGGTCCTGCCGGATTACCGCCGATACCGGGATCTCACCGAACGGACCCGAACCGGGCGCGGCCTGGCGGGAATCCACGTCGTTCTCGTCTCCCCGGACGGTTCCTTCACCAGCGAGTCCTGGACACCGTGACCGCTGACCCGCTGGTGCCACCCGTGCCATTCGGCGACGACGTGTGCGCGGGTTGTGGATCACGGCGAGGCGCAGGCCCGATCAACGCGGCAGCGGCTCGCCGTACCTGTCCAACGCGATTTGGAGGTTGTCGGGCCACTCGTCGATCGGGTCGTTCAGGAAGCGGCCTCGTTCACGCTGAGTTCAGGCGGCGGCATGACGGCCATGGTGTCCGGCCTTGACCGGAGGGGCAAACGGTTTGCGCGGGCTTCGAAATCCGGGGTGGAGGCAGCCGCGGTGATTGGACGCGGCGGCGGGGATGGTCGCCGGGCCGGGGTGGGCGGCCCGGCGACCACGATCACGGCCAGACGTACGGCGACCGGACCGGCTTCGGCTCGTGCGGCTGCTTCACCGGATGGGCCGCGAACTGCTCGGCGTGCAGCCCGAAGGACCGGTCCAGCTTCGGCATCCAGTACGCGTCATCGTGCCGCCCGGCACCCAGCTGATAGTCGTGCCGCACGCCCTTAGCGGCCAACGCCGTGCTCATCTGCTGCGCCGCCGCCCCGAACCGGTACTCGTCGGAGTCGCCGCCGTCGAAGTAGTACCGGTGCCGGTCGAGGTCGGCCACCGGCATCCCGGCGACCAGTGTGAGCGGCCGCAGCCCGGCGTTGGCGGCCTGCTCGGCGGACGTCCCGACCAGCGGCGGCAGGCTCAGCGCGCCCATGTGACTGGCGATCGAGCTGAACACCGCCGGGTTTAGCAGCCCGAGCGTGAACGCCCCCTGCCCGCCCATCGACACGCCGCTGATCCCGCGATGCTCCCGGTCGGCGACGGTCCGGTACGCCCGGTCCACCAGCGGCACGATCTCGTCCACGATCATCGTCCGGTATCTGCCGGCGGACGTGTCGACATACCAGCCGCTGCCACCGTCCGGGAACACCACGATCGCCTCGACGCCGAGCTTGTCCAGGACACTGTCAATATTGCGGGCTTCCCACTCAATGTTGCTGCCGTTGAACCCGTTCAACATGTAGACGACCGGGAACCGCTTGGCGCTGGTGCGGGTGTAGCCCGGCGGCAGGTACACGTTGAACTGCGCACGCCGGCCCATCGCCGCCGACGGGTAGTCGTCGCGGAAGAACCGGGAGTGGTCACCCAGCTCGACCGGTCTGCGCGGGTCGAGGTAGAGCAGCTCCCGGGTCGGCGGCAGCCCGGTCCAGCTGCGGATGGTGTCGACGACGAGCCGGCCCTGGCCGTCCACGAACACCTCGGCCTGCGCGTCGGTCAGTGTCACCTTTCCGGCCTTCAGTAGCTCCCGCAGCTCAGCGACGCGGCGCAGGGCGGTGTCGCCCTGGTGGAAGAACCCGTCGGCCAGCGTCGCGGCATAGCCGCGGACGTCCCCGGCGGCGACGGCGCGATGCTGCCGGTCCAGCACGGCACAGGCATGAGCCAATTGGGTACGGGTGGCAGCCGTCCCCGTGTTGCCGGCAAGGGCCCGTAGCCGCGCCTTCGAGTAGAGCCCGACCGGTCCCTGGTAGAAGCCCCCGCCACCGGTGCCGTCGTAGGCCCGCACGGCGAGGACGTTGGTGGCGCCCCATTTCAGCAGGCCGTCCGCCGGGTAGTACTCGCGCGGCACCTCCCAGGTGGAGTCGAAGGTGGGCGGGAAGCCCCCGGTCCGCCCGATCTCCTGCCCGTTGAGGAACGCCTGATCCGCGTCGTCGATCTTGCCGAGTGCGGCGACGACGGCCGCGTCGGTGACCCCGTCCGGTCGCGCCGGCAGGGTGAACGTCTTGCGATACCAGGCGAAGCCGTCGTACGAGGTGAGGTCGCTGTGCGCGCCCCAGTTGTCGGGAACGCTCCAGTCCCGCCAGGCCGTGTCGGCGAAGGACGGGTCCGACCAGGCCGGATCGTCGCCGGTGGTGAACTTCCAGCCGTCGCCGGCCAGATCCACGCCGAAGTCGACCGACCCGGTGGTGGCGCACGCGGTCGGCGAAGGCCCGGCTGAAGCCGATGTGGGAACGTTCACACATGCAAGCGAAAGGAGTATGGTGCCCAGCAGTGCACGGGTTTTCAGTGACATGAGGTGTGCTCCCGGAGAGACAAGTCCACAGACTCAAACAGGAAACATGCTGGACGAACACTCGCAATATTCACCTTCCGTGTCAACAGGGGCGGACACCGAGAACCTGGTGTTGGAAAATGTGTGAACGGTCGGTAGGTCAGTGATTGAAGACCGTCACCTTGATGGCGTAGGGGTCGGCCCGATACGGGTTGTCGGAGTGCTCGACGGTGGTGCCGGTGCTGTCGAATGACGTGCGATGCACGCTGGTCAGCGGTGTGTACTGTCCGATGTCGAGCAGGCGGTCCTGGACGGGTCGCCGCCTTCACGGTGATTCGCTGACTGGCGGCGGCGGGTTCGTCGGTCCGCTCTGCCGCCAGCCGGTAGGAGCTGAGGATGTTCAGGGCCTCGGCCGGGTAGTGTCAGCGTCGTGGCCGCTTCGATGCGCGTTGGCCTTGCGACGTTCGGAGTCGAGGAGTTCGCAGCCCTCTACACAACCTGCGTTGCGGCGGGCCACGAGCCCGTCGCGTATGTGTATTGCCGTTCGATGAAGCCGAGGGGCCGTACGGACGCTCGTACGGCAGTGGCCGTCGGCCGCGTGCTTGAGGCGATGCCAGCCGGTATGGATCTCTTGCTGCCCGGTACTGCCGAAGGTCTGGCCGACTCTTTGGGCGGATACCGGCTTGATCTCCTGGTGGTCTACGGCTTCAACTGGAAGCTACCCGCGTCCGCGTTACGCGTACCCCGAGCAGGCGTCATCAATGTTCACTCGTCGTTGTTGCCCCGGTACCGGGGGCCGGCACCGGTGCTGTGGGCGATCCGGAACGGCGATCCGGAGATTGGGTTGACGGTCCATCGGATGGATGAACAGTTCGACACCGGTCCGATTCTCGCTCAGCGGGGTGGGATCCCCTTGGAGGAAGACGTCAGCCGGCACACGTTGTGGCAGCGGGTCAGCCCGGTTCTCGACGAGGTGCTCACGGTCGCGTTGGACAAGGTGGAGCGGGGGTTTCCCGGGATTCCTCAGGATGAGGCGGGTACGTCGTACGCGGGGTTCGTGGAGCCTGAGTTCTCCGTGGTGGACTGGTCGCGGACCTCGGCGCAGGTGCACAACCAGGTACGGATGTTCGGCTTCATGGGACCGGAACATGCTCCGGTCGCCAAAGTCGGTGACCAGTGGCTGAAGGTGCTCCGGACACGGCTGGATCCGGCGGACGGGACCCGAGCCGAGTGTGCCGACGGGCCAATCTGGATTGTCGAGTCGGCATCCACGGAGCCGCCCGCTATCCGTCGCTGAGCGCTTGGGTGATGCGCTGGCGTAGTGAGCTGGCCTCGGGGTCATCGAAGTCTGCGAGCAAGGGGAGTGCCTGCCCCCGACAGGACCTGGCCTCGTCTCGGGAATTCTGCTGTTCGAGGACGTTCGCGAGGCGGTGCAGGCACAGTGCCTGCCGCCACCGGTCGCCGAGCGTGCGATGGGTCTCGGCGGCTACCCGATAGAAGTCAGTTGCCTCGGAGAGGCGGCCGAGCTGCTGATAGGCCCGGCCGGCGCCCTCGATCGCGAAGGCTTCGCGGCTGCGGTCGCTGAGTTGCCGCTGGATCGATGCTGCCCGTTGATAGGAGATCAGCGCGTCGGCGGGCTGCTCGGCGGCGCGCTGGACTTCACCCAGTTCGACCAGCCAGTGCGCCTGCCACACCTGGTTCTCGTCATCCTCGGCGATGGTGAGGGCCGTGTCGATGGCGGCGCGAGCGCGGGTGATGTCGCCGAGTCCGCGCTGGACCCAGCTGAGCAGGAACAGCGCGTTGCCTTCGCCGAATCGGTCACCGAGATCCCGGAACACCGTCAGCGCCTCATGGAGGATCTCGGCGGCGGCCTGCGGATCATGAAGTTCGCACAGCGTCTCGGCCAGGTTGCTCTGCATGAGTGCTTCCCAGCGGCGCTCACCGAGGTCGTGGAAGATCGCCCGGCTCTGGTCGAAGAATGACCGGGCGTCGGTGAGTCGTCGGCGCCGCAGACCGATCAGGCCCAGTGCGTTGGTGGACTTGGCTTCCCCGAACCGGTCGCCCAGGCTCTGGCGGATGCTCAGCGCAGCGCGGTGGCTGGTCTCGGCCTCGTCGAGCCGACGGGACTGGAAGCATGCCTTGCCGACGTTTTCCCATGCTTCGGCCTGTCCGGTGCGGTCACCGGACCGGGTGGCGGAGTCGACGCCGATGCGGCTGGTGGTCAGCCAGTCGTCGAAGGCGTTCTGGTGGATGTAGATGGCGCGCAGCACAGCGGCGAGTTGCCAGGCGAGGGTGTGCAACTCCGCCTCGGCGGCGGCCCGGGTCGCGCCGACGAGGTTGGCGGCCTCGGTCTGGTACCACCGCAGTGCGGTGGTGTAGTCGTCGAAGGCGAGCGGGTGCACGTCGGGCGGGACGGGTTCGGTCAGGTGGTATCGGTCGAAGGGAGAGATACGGGACTGGGCGGCGTCGGCGGTGTGCAGATACCAGCCGAGAACGCGATGCAGCACCTCGGCGTGGATGTCGGCGGGTTCGAGGAGGCGGACCTGATCGAGCGCGTACGCGCGGAGCAGGTCGTGGAACTGATACCGACCGGGGGCCGGTTGTTCGAGTAGGTGCGCACCGACCAGTACGTCCAGGTGCCGGCGTACGGACCTGGTGTCGGTACCGGCGAGGGCCGCCGCGGCGGGTAGGCCGAACTCGTTGCCAGGATGGAGGCCGAGAAGGCGGAACAGTCGCGCCGCGGGTTCCGGCAGTGCCCGGTACGACCAGGCGAACACCGTGCGGACGGCGTCGGTGTCGTCCTCGCTGTCGGCGGTCAGCGCGTCCCAGAGCCCCGACTCGTCGCGCAGGTCGGCGATGAGTTCGTCGAGTCGCATCATGGGTCGGCTGGCGGCGCGTTCGGCGGCGATCCGCAAGGCCAACGGCAGCCGAGCACAGAGCCGGGCCAGCTCCACCAGCTCGTGTCGCTGGTCGTCGACTCGGTATCGTGCCGTCACATTTCCCAGTAAAGCAACGGCGTCGTCCTCCTGCAGGATGTCAACGCCGACCCGCAGAGCACCGTGCCGGGCGATCAGGCCGGAGAGCCGGCTGCGGCTGGTCACCAGGGCAAGGCAACTGGCCGTTCCGGGCAGGAGTGGCCGAACTTGCCCGACGGTAGCGGCATTGTCGAGGATCACCAGGATCCGGCGATCAGCCAGCAGCGAGCGGTACAGCGACGCGCGGTCGTCCAGATGAACCGGGATGGCGGTCACCGGTACTCCGAGATCGCGGAGGAACCGGTCGAGCACCTGCTCGGGTGTGGCCGGCGTACCGGGGTCGTAGCCGCGCAGGTTGACGTAGAGCTGTCCATCGGGGAACTGGTGGCGGACACCGTGGGCCCAGTGCAGTGCCAGGGAGGTCTTTCCCACCCCGGCCGTTCCGGTGAGGACCATCAGGGCGGCAGCCGAGGGCTCCTCGGGGTCCACAGCCAGGGCGTTGGTGAGGTAGGCCATCTCGGCGTGCCGGTTGACGAATCCGCGTACGTCACCGGGCAGCTGCGACGGTGTTATCGCGAACGTCGCTTCTGCTACGGGTTCGGACCGGTAGAAGTGCACACCGCCATGTACATCGCGGGCCTGCACGATATCGCCGGTACCGCCCGCTGCCATGCGGTTGCCGTGCCACACCGTCTCCTCCCGGTCGGCGGGCTCTTCGGTAGGCATCGCTGTGTCCGGTCAGGTGAAAGGACGGCTACGGCATGCGCGGAGGGGGAAGAACCGCGACGTTTTCGGCGAAGAACGACTCCAGCGGCTGGCCGATCTCGTACAGGTCCTGGATGAACCGCTGGCAGCGCGCTACAAGGTCACTGTCGGTGAACCTGCGTGCGGACTCCAGGACTCCATCGTCGTCGTAGACGGCCTGGTACATGACCGTCGTTCCGTGGGTGTAGATCTCCGGTAGTGGGGTCTTTCGTTCAAAGTCCGCGATTTGCTCCGCGGTGACGACCCGTACCTTTCCGCCGTACTGGTCGCGCATCCGTAGAATATGAAGCTCCCATTGGAGATAGGGAATGATGGGCTGCTCGACCACACGGACTCGCCGATTGATGAAACCGTATTCATCAATCTTCCGATAATACTCGCTCATGTCAGAGCGCCCAGCCTCGATGATGCGCATCGACTCCTGCCAGTCGCCTTTATCGAAGGCTTCCCAGCTTGCATTTCCGGGCTCTTTGAAGAACTGCTGACGCTCCAGCTTCCAGAAGCCGGGCGCAGAAGTCGACCACAGATCTGTTTCAAAGTCAGCGTAGTAGGTAGCCAGCTCCAGCCGCTCGCCTGCGGCGCCACCGAAGAGATCATGCATCCGGAATGTCCGCCTTGGCGGCGAGGATCGTCGCGCGAGGAATCACGACCAAACGCTCTCCGGGGTCAATACTGACACCGTCCGGCAGCCTGGATTCATACGACGTGGTCAGGTCCGCACCAATGACGACGACGTCACCGTTATCAAGTTCCCAGATATCCGGGCAGCTTCCATCACCGGAGGTTTGCCCAAGCTCATGCGACGACTTCCCCAGTCGCCGCAAGAATGACGCCGAGGAATCAGCCTCCCATTTTTCAGCCATGCTTCCCCATATCATCCCGAGCGATTCTATTACTCTGGGTGACGCTATCATGACGGCCGAATGGGGGTCAAACATGCTGGCAGACGGCATGGCTCCGCAAATAGGCGTTCATGGGCCGACCAGGCCATTCACGCACACAGGGTAATCCATAGTGGGCACGGCGGAGGCAGGACTTCGATCTTGACGGTCGCCGACGGGACACGTCGCGAACGGATTGCCGCACATCGATGCGGACCGCCTGAGGTCAGTAGGGCATGTCTCCGGCGTCAGGATGTTGACTGGAGCCTTCGACTACGGCGACACATGCATCTACGCTCACGTACGTCGATGGTCTCGCGGAGCGAGAAGGCTATCTGATCGGCGTAGCCTCCGAGCGAGGGAAACGGGGAGTCACGATGGCAGGCGAGGAGATTTTGGCCGCGGTCGCGCTGACGTTGGCGACCAAATCATCCGAAGCGCTGGCGGAGGGCGGCAGGGCCGTGTTCGCCGCGCTCGCCCGCCTGGTCAAGCGCCGTTTCCAGGGCGACGATGCGGCGCAGACGGCCCTCGCCGAGGCTGAGGTCGACCCATCGGACGACACCCGCATTGAGTCACTTCGCGAGGAACTCGCACAGGCTGCCGCCGAGGACCCCGCCTTTGACCATGAACTCCGCCGACTCTGGCAAGATCTCACCCCTTACCTACAGGCCGGCAGCGACGGGGTCGTCAACAACCTCTCCGGTTCGGTCGGAGGCAACGTCGTGCAGGCCCGCGACGTGCAAGGCGGCATCTCGTTCGGAAATGTCAACTCACGTGCACCCGAGGCCGGGGCCTGACCCTCGCCGAACAGATAAGTACGTGCTTCCGGTCAGCTTGGCAGGTCAAACTCGCCGGTCTTGACTCCGGCGAGGAAGGCGATCCATTCGTCGGAGGTGAAGATCAGCGCGGGGCCTCTCCGGTCTTTGGAGTCGCGGACCGCGACGATGTCGGGAAGGTTGCGGGCGACCTCGACGCAGTTGCCGCCGTTGCCGTCGGATCGGGTGCTCTTGTTCCAGACTGCGCGACTGAGGTCTGCGGTGCTCATGGCCAACTCTTTCAGGATGGATCGCCAAGCTGCTCGATGAGGAGCCGCGACTCTACGGGCCCGAGGGCAGGGTCATTGCGTGTTGGGATAGATGCTGGTCACGGCCTGTATGAGGTCGTTTGAGCGGCGGTCAGCGCGTCGGTTGGCGCGGGCGATGTTGGTTGCGCCGTTGATGCGGTGCCAGCCGATGGCGGTGTTACGCAGGGTGGCCATGATGGCGGGTCCGGTGCCGGTCCGGGCTTGATGTTGGTCTTCACGGAACGTGACATCTCGGACGTTGTGTACCTGGTTTTCGATCAGCCATTCTGCTCTCGCCCATTTCTGCAGGTCGGCGGGTTGGGCGTGGGCGGCGGGCAGGGAGGTGATCAGGTAGGCGGTCTCGCGGCTGGTCTTGCCGTCGACGGTGCGGGTACGGGTGATCCGGACGGCCTGCTGGGCGTGCGGAAACGCGATACCGCCCGGGATGTGCACAGTGACGGCTTTGACGGTGCGGGTCTCTTTGCGGCCGTGGCCACGATCGCGGGTCCGGTCACCGACCGGGATTTGTGCCCAGGGAACGGCCTTGAGCTGGGCGAACAGGGTGGGCTGGTTGCCTTTTGCCTGCAGGAGCAGGTGGGCTCCGCGGGCGGTGATCTGCCGGGCGTGATCGGTCTGGGTATGCAGTGCGTCGGCGACGAACAGCACCCCGGCCAGGTCGCCGAGGATTTTCTCGACGGCGTTGAGTAGCGGGGTGAATGCTGGGATTTCGTTCGACTTGGTGTCGACGGTGACTTGGGCCAGAACGATGCCGGTGCTGGTGTCCAGCGCGGACAGCAGATGCACCTGACGCCCCTCAGCCAGCCGGGCGCCCCTGAGTGTTTTGCCGTCGACGGCGATCACCGTCCGGTAGCGGTGCGGCCGTTCGGGCGCCGGCTGCGCCCGAGCGCGAAGCCAGCCGGCCAGGACCGCGCTGACCAGGGCGTCATCGAGGCGGGTCAACAGTCGCCACACCGTTGTTCCGGCCGGTATTCCACGGGTGAACCCGAGTCGGGCCTGCGCAGGTTCGTCGAGGTCGTACAGCCAGTCGGTGATCGCAGTGAACGATGAGGCGCCGGCCAGGACCGCGCAGACCGCGACGGTCAGCAACGCTGCCAGGGGATACCGGATGCCACGAGGGTTCCGCGGGTCCGGGACCAGGCTTACGGCGTCGAGGAGTCCTCGGCGTTCACTGTCGGTGACCGGCCTTGTAGGCGTGTCCGGCCCAGGGGTAGTCACGGTCAGTGCGGAGATCAGAGATGATGCCATCGGCGGGTGGAGTCCTCGGTGGTCGTGCAGCGTGAAGAACTCCATGATCACCTTGAGGGCTTCACCCACCCCAACTGCCTCCACAGAGGCCACTCACTCCACAAAATACCTGGTCAGCGCATCACGCTCCGAGAATGCAACAGCCCTGGGCCCGAGGGCCGCAGCTCGCAGGTCATCCCACAATTTAGTGTAGGCCCGGACCAGATCGGGCCGGTCGAGGTAGTCGGCGTCCGTGAAAGTCTCGGTGTAGATCACGTCCGATGCCGAGTCTTGGTCGAACCGCAGGATGACGAAGCTGAACGAGGAGACGGCGTAGGTCTGCGCAGCGAAGGGCAAAACCTGGATGGTCACGTGGGGCCGCTGGCTCAGCGCGACCAGATGGGCCAGTTGATCACGCATCGTGTCCGGGCCGCCGACCATGCGCCGTACCGCTGACTCGCTCAGAACGTAGGCGAGTTCGGTGTGCTCATCGATGATCGACTGCCTTGCCAGCCTGATTTTCACCTGCTGGTTGAGCGCTTCCTCGTCGGGCGTGCCCGGACTGGTGAGGATGGCTCGGATGTATGCCTCGGTCTGCAGCGTGCCGGGGATGATCTCGGCCTGGTAGGAGCGGATCTCCGAAGCGTCACCCTCCAGGTCGACGAAGGTGCGGAACCAGGCGGGCAACTGCTCGCGATAGCTGCTCCAACGGCCGCGTTGCCGTCCGGCTTTCGCCAGCTCGCGCATCGATGTGGCCACGGCTTCCGGCACCCCGTAGGCGTTGATCAGCAGCGTGAGGTCTGTCGGACGCACGCCGCTCTGACCGAGCTCGATGCGGCTGATCTTGCTGGCCGCGGACTCGATGGCCGCGGCAGCCTCGTCCTGCGTCATGCCGGCCTGCTCACGAGCGTGTTTGAGTGCGATGCCGAGGCGTCGTCTTTGGATGGTCGGGTTGACCAAAGCGACTGCTCCTTCATTGAGCCGAGGTGCGGACGTCCACGTCCGGAGCCATCATCCCCTTCCTTGCTTGATAGTGCGACTTGGGTTCCTATTTTTCAGACTCGACGGTAGCGTCACACGCGAGGGCAAATATTAGGAGTCCAACTTAGGTTTTCGACCTGGCGCGCTGGCGAGGGGTCACGACAACCGCTCACTCACCAAACGGGAGGCGGGAAATGGATGAAAACACCTACTATGCGGCTTCGGCCGAGAGGCAACTGAGCGAGGCTCAAGGGATCCTCGATACGCATGTCACGTCCAGTGCCACGGGCCGGTGCCTGGCTTGTGGGACGCCGGGCCCGTGCTGGAGGCGGGAGAGCGCCGTTGCGATCTTCTCGCGAAGTCTGCGCCTTCCCGAGCGTCGGCCCGGAGCCAGCAACCCGGAGTTGATCAACGCGCGCTGCGTCACTGCGCCCTATTTGCCCGTGATGAGGCGGAGATGAGCAACGCTACTGCACACCTGGACCGCGCTCGTCGTGTGAGCTCCGTTGACGTACCCGCAGCGATCGCCCTGCTTCGAGGATTCCTGCAGCGACGAAACCCCTACTTGACCGCCGTCGACCCTGAGATTCGGGACATGGCCGAGTTGCTTGTAAGACTGGCGATCGACGTTTCCACCGAGGCCGCCCCGGCTGGCTGGGCTGCCTACCTGCATCGGGCGACACTCAGCCTTGCCTATGGGGTAATGCTGCCAGGAGCCGGCGCCGACGGGGAGGCGTTTCTCCGCTCCTACGTCAAGCTCAGACTGGACGACTGCGAACTACGCGAAGTCGGCGGATCAGCTGAGGAAAACCCAGGCGCTCCTCGACGAGCATGTGACGTCGAGCGCGACGGGTCGGTGTCTGGCCTGCGGTTCCATGGGGCCGTGTTGGCGTCGGGAGAACGCGGTGGTGGTCTTCTCTCGGACGCTGCGGCTGCTGGTCCAGCGTCCGGGGACGAGTCTTCCGGGGTTGGTCGGTGCGGTGCGTGTCGGTGCTCTGGCTCTGCTGGCTGGTTAGCGGTGCATCGCGATGGGCCCCGCCCCGGAGACGTGTTCTATGTGGGGCCGGCGGCGAGCGTGCAGTTCGCGGGGGACCGGGCACTTGTGCTGCGGGTGATACGGGTGGATCCGCGGCCGACCTACGTCGGATGGCGGTGGATCGACGGCTACGTTCTCGGCCCGGACGGCTCGGCGATCGAGCGGCGATCGGTTTTCGTACAGGTGGCGGGGCTACTGCCCCTTCCGGACGGCACCGACGCGTTGTCGGGGCCGTTGAGCGCCGGACCCGGCGAGGACGGAGCGGGCGGCGATGACCGACCTGGTGAATGACTCGACGGCGGTCGTCGGCGAGCAGTGGCCGACCCCGGATGCGGTGATGAAGACTCCGGCAGGGTCCGATGACTTCGACACCCAAAGGATGGGCGAGTTGGAGGGCCTGCTCGAGTCCGTCGATCCGACGGTGACCGGCTGGATCCTGGACCTGGCCGAGGCGGCGATCCTGCGATTCGGTGAGGCGGGCGAGGGCCCGGACGATCAGGCGTTGGCGTGGCTGCGATACGCCCAACGGGCCACGACCGTCCTGGCGTGTCCGTTGTCGGAGCGGTCCTGCGCGGCGAACACCGAGTTGGGGCGGCTGTGTCTGCATCTGGGTCGCGTTCGGGAGGCCGCGGCGGCGTGGGAGGTCGCGGTGCTCGGAGCGGAACAGCGGCAACAGCGGGACCTCGCGAATTGGGCCAGGCTGTATTGGGCGCAGTGCCTGCACAGCTTGGGCTCCTGTGGCGACGCGGTAGCGGTGCTGCGCCGGGCCGGCGGAGGACAGCATGGCGACGTTGTCGTGGCGCAGATCCTGTGCCTCAGGCTGCTGGGACGGTGCGGCCGCCAGGACGACGCGGCAGCGCTGTGGTCGGCAATGGAGATGAGTACGACGCCGACGCTGCGTAGACAGGCGCTCAACGACCTGCGGAGTCCGGCGAACCGGGTGCTGAACAAGGCCGATGCCCGTACCCATGAAATGGTCTGCGCCTATCGCCGCCGTGTGACGAAGGGAGCGTCTCAGCAGGTGCCGCGGTTCGAGGTCGGTCATGGATAGCGCGACCTCAGCGGGAGCGCACCGGGCGGTCCGGCCGAGCTGGGACTGCGAGGATTGCGCCGAGCCATGGCCGTGTCCGGAGCGCAAGGCCAGACTGCTGAGCGAGCGTCCGTTCGACCGGCTGGCGTTACTGCTGTTCCTGTCCGGGTTCCTGACCGAGGCGATCGACGACTTCGCCCGGCACGGCGTGGGAACCGTGCCCGATCTCTACAACCGGTTCCTGGGCTGGGCGCTCCGAGTAACGTCTGATTCGTAGTGGTCGTCTGCTTGTCAGTGGCGTGGTCGAGGTGATCGTGGCCGCAGCGGGTAATCGTCGACGGAGGAGCGCCACTGTTGGTGACGGCACCCGTCGATTGAGGTGCATCGGATCATGGCTAGGTCGTGGCGCTGAACGCGGTCGGCGATAATGGCGGCATGCATCCAGGCACCTGGTGGAAGACGATCGATCCCGGGCTGCTTGAGCGTTTAGACGAGTTGCTGTGCAAGGGTCGGTTGATCCCGGCGGTCAAACTCCTGCGCGATGAAGGCGGACAGCAACCGCAGCCCGGCCTATACGAGGCGCAGGATCTGTTGATCGAGCGACGCGCCGAACTCGACCGGCAGGGACTCCTTCCGCCAACGCCACCACCGACGACAGCACAGCTGATCGAGAAGGTGGAAGCCGCCACCGCGCCGGTCCTCGCCGTCGAAGCCTTTTGGGACGGCGACACAGAGGGCTGGTTCGTCGTCCTTGTCGCAATTGTGCGACGGCCGGGCGGGCGCCACGATTGCTTCGATGAAGTGTTGTTGACGGTGCTGCAGTTCGGCGGCGATCTCCGCCTGTTTACGGGACAGGTGCCGCCCTGGCCGGAAGCGCAGCAGGCGATTGAGCAGGGACGGGCCGTTGCTCAGCATGTCGGTGTGCCGTTCCACTTCGCCAGTCCGGAGGAGCCGAACGACGACTTGCCGCGTTGGTGGGACTCACAACTCAACTAACCGGGCCGGGCCGTGCGTCCACATTGGCAGGTTCGGATGCTAGATGGAAGCGCGCCACCTACCGAGCGTGACCGCGCTGGGCGACGTGCGAGCACGAATCGGCCATAGCGTGCGCCGATCGGGGAGCCTGTAGAACATGACTGGACTAATTTAGGGCGAGGCTATTGGTGTGTGCCTGCCTTTCACTCAGGAACCTGGAGCGCTCCACCATGAAGTACACCGTCTCGATCGAGATCGCCCTGCCGCGGGAGAGGGTGGTCCAGATGCTCGCCGACCCGGCACACATGCCGAACTGGCTGCGAGGCCTGGTGCACGAGCCGCTGAATGGGATGCACGGGTACGTTGGTACCGAGTCACGCGTCGTGATGCAGATGGGGCAGCAGGCGATGGAGTGCACCGAGACCATCACGCGCCGGGAGCCGACAGACCTACACGGGATCCCGAAAGAAAGCGTCGTTCACTTCGACCGCGAAATCGTCGCCAAGGGCATTTGGAGCGCCGTGCGTGACCGGTTTACCGAAGCCGGCCCGGAGACGACGCTCTGGGTGAGCGAGAACGAATACCGGTTCAGCGGCTTGTTGATGCGGCTGGTGGGGCTGTTGATGCCCAGCGCCTTCCGTAAACAGTCACAGCAGCACATGCAAGACTTCAAGGCGTTCGCCGAGCAGGGAACGGACGTCCGCGAAGCAAAGGGCTGATCTGCCCCCACCGCCCGCCGGAGATGAGCATTGACGAGATCCCCCGTCTTGCCTATCAGGCCATCGACGGTAGTATCTCCGGGCTTTGGCCTTCAACGGGGGGAAGACCCACATGCGACGAAAGCTTTCGGCCGGTGTCCTGATGGCGCTGGTTCTACTGATCCCCGCGGCACCAGCGGCAGCACAAGCCGAAACGTCCGGGCTCGACACGGCCTGCCAAACGGTCGAACGCAAGCTCTACACGGACATCCGCGAGTTGGTCACCATCGACCCGGACACCGCCGCCGATGCGGAGATCCTGGTTGTTGCCAAACAGATCCTGGCTGCGGCGAAAGCCGACTCGTTGCCCGTCCTGCCTCGCGCGATGCAGGAGCGGCTGGAGGGCACCGCGGAGGACCTGCGGGCCTTCCTCAAGAAGGGCATGAATACCGCCTGGACGGCGGATCTGCGGATCTCGGTCACCCGAACGCTGACCGGCGCCGGCGCCAACGTGCAGGCGGCCGCGCAGAAGGTGCTCGACAACGGGACCATCGATGCTTCCCTGGCTTACCTGAACGAGGGTCTGTACGCCGCGCGTGCGCTTGACTGCGCGTCTCAGCCCACACCGAGCGCCACACCCAGCGCGACACCGAGCGCCACGCCCAGCGCCACGACGACCGCCACACCTGTTCCCAGCTCCTCCGCCAGCGCGGACACCCCCGACGGCGAGGGTGGTGGGCTACCCCTGACCGGTGCAGACACCGGGACTGTGGCCGGCGTCGGCGGTGCGCTCCTGCTCCTCGGCGGTGCCGGCTACCTGATCGGACGCCGCCGCCGTTCCCGCTTCGTGGCATAGCCGGCCTGATCGCGCCCGGCTGAATGCTCCGTCGAGCCGGGCGCGATCAGCGGTGTGCCTGCTGCGCAACAGGAATCTTCCGTTACGGTTCTTCCAGCCGACGGGCGAGTCGACGGGTCTGATGATCCGGTTCCGCTCGGCGGTCCGCCGGCATCCCGCCCGCGGTGACCACCTCTCTCGGTGGCAAGCCGCGAAGCGGCGCGGCAGCCATGTGCGGACGAAGTGACGCTTTCCGGCATCTGCCTCGACCGCTTCTAGCTATGGTCCGGGCTGGTTGCTCCGGAAGGCGACGATGAGATGGATGCGCGGCAACGGTAATGGCTTGCCAGTGGTCGAGATCAAGGCCCGGAGCAAGCGTATTGCCCCGGGCCTTGATCTCGTGAATCGTACGCGTGCCTTGCCGCCCGCCCGGCTATCGGCGTGGGGTGATTGATGGCAGGCTAATCGGCGTGACCGGAATGCGGGACCAATCCGACGAGGGGACACCAGCGTCACCTAGCGGCTCCGCGTCCGGGCGTACAGCGCTGGCTGGCATGTTGGCCGCTGAGTTGCGGGACATGACGGCCTCGGTGTGGGCCGATCGGTCCCGTGGGGCGACCAGCTCCTACGTCGCGTTCATCGAGGATGAGCCTGAGCTCGCGGACATTGTGGTCACGCTATGGGATATCGCGCGGTCCGGATCGTCCCCCGACGGGGTTTCGGTACGGGGCGGGGTCGCGGGATCTGTGGTGCTGGTGCACGGTCCGGATTTCAGCGTTGCCGGTCGCTCGGGTGGCCCGGTGCTCGTGTTGTCGGACCGGATTCGGGGTGTGCTGCGGGTTGATCGTGATCCGGGGTGGCAGTCCGAGCTCTCGGCGTTGATCTCCGAGTTGATCGCGGTCGGTCAGGGATCGGAACCGTTCGACGAGTCGACGATCCCTCCGCCGCCACCGATGCCCTGGCATCGCGAACGGCGGTAGCCGGTTCCTGGTCGCGGGCCGCCAGGTGTTCGCGGATCCGTGCGTGGGCGCGCTGGTGGCGCTTGTAGGCGGCCTGCACGCCGATGCCGAGTCGCTGGGCCGCGTCCTTGATGCTCAGCCCGTCGAAGCCGGTGAGAGTGAGCAGTTTGACGTCCTGCTCGGCCAGCGGCCTGCCGGCGGTCGCGAGTTCGGTCAGGACCGCGTTGAACATGGTCGCGATGTCGTCCTCCGGAACGTCCGAGCCGGCGGGATCGAGCTCGGACGCGGTCGGCCTTAGCCGTGAGCGCTGCCGGCTCTTGGCGTGGGTGACGCCGCTGTCGATGAGCCTGAGGCCGAGGTTGGTGACGCCGACGTCGATGGTCTCCAGGCGGCGCAGGAAACCCAGGACCAGATCGTGGTCGACGTCCTCGGCTTCGTCACGGTGGGCTACGGGGACACGCTTGCGGGAACCGCGCAGGCCGCGGGCGGCCAGACCGATCGAGAGAATCCGGTACGCCTCCGCGGTGCCCGGCCGCCGCGCCCCGGTGATGACGGCGGCCCAGATCTCGTCGCGCTGTGCGTAGTCGGCGTCTTCGAGCAGGAAACGCAGCAGCGTACGGGGACGCATGTCCCGTGGCGGCAGCCCCGGGGCGAAGTGGCCGGCCGGGATGGTCCAGTCGAGCATGGCGAAGCGGTCCAGGAACCAGTCGAACAGGGGTCCGTCCCAGCATCCTGGAAGCGCCATCGGGGAGAGAGCCGTCAATTCGTTCGGCTGCACCACCAACCCCCGTCGCGGTGTGATCGCTCAAAAGATCTTGTACGGGTCGTGTCCAAACCGGCGCCCGGCATTCCCCTTCTCCTGTACCGGCCGCAGTCGCGGTACGGGTTCGTCGTCATGTCTGGAGGGCGCCGCCATGATTATCGATCAACGTCACTTCGTTTGGGGAGGGCATGCTACCCGCCGGACCTGTCACACAGGCCGGTCCGAGCCCGTTCGCCGTCTGACACGGTCTGTCACAGCGAACGGAACAGCCCTCGCCGCCCGGCACGACCGGGCCTCCCCGCCATGCCGGTGGCGCGAATGAGCCGAGTTCGCACACCATCCTCGACGCGTGCGGACCGTGCCGCGCGTACCGAGGGCGCCGTTCAGATCGTCATCATGCTGGCGATCGGAGCGGCCGCCGCGGCGGCGTCGTTCACCCACGTGCACGACGTCGCGGCGGCACATGGTCAGCCAGGGTGGCTGGCCTGGGCCGACGCCGTGGTCCTGGAATTGATGTCGGTCGCCGGCGGCCTGGAACTGCGGCGCCGCAAACGCGTCGCCGCGCGGCTGTGGTTCCCGGCGGTGGTGCTGGTAGTGGCGGTCGTGCTGTCCCTGGGCGCACAGGTCGTGGAAGCGGAGCCGTCGATCATCGGGTGGATCGCGGCGGCGCTGCCCGCGGTCGGGTTCCTGGCGATGGTGAAGATCGCGCTCGGACGAGCCGGAACCGACCCCCAAGCTGGGGAAATCGGTGTCCCAGCGATCCGGGACGGTCCCGGTGCCGCGGACAAATCCGTCCGAGACGGATCAGGGGCCACGGAGGGTGTGGTCCCCGCTGTCCCGGACGGATCGGGGATTACGGGCAGCGTCGTCCGCACCGTCCCGGACAGGCCGAGGGCCGCGGACAGTGCGTTCCCCACCGTCCCGGACGGATGGGAATCTGCGGACAGCGTCGTCCCCACCGTCCGGGACGGATCGAGCACTACGGACAGCGTCGTCCGGGACGGTCCCGGACAACCGGGGGCACCTTCCACTCCCGGGGCGGACGGCCCTGACGTCCGCGAACTGCTGCCGGTGGCCCGGGAAGCCGCGGACAGCCTCGCTCGGCAGGGCCGTCCGCTGTCCCGGGAGGCGCTGGCCGAGGTCCTACGTGGACAGGGTCACGCCATGTCGAACGCACGCGTATCCGCGCTCGTCAAGCTGATCCGCGAGCAGCCCGGCACGGCTGAAACGGCGGCGGAGGAGCCCGTTGCGTCACGGACGTGACCGGTTCATCGGCGTCCGGGCGTCGATTCCGGTGTTCGTCCGGGAGTCGGTCCGGGGGTGGGTCTGGAGACCTACCCCCGGACCGACCCCCTCTACCGGCCTGTCAGTGCAGGTCAACCGCCACTTCCGAACATCAGAGGTTTGCTCCGACAGACCTCTGTCCGGGTCTCCCCAGGGGGGTGATGGCTATGCGCACCAGCAATGAACAGCGCCTGTTGAAGGCGCAGGCAGCCCTGACCCACCGCGATCTGCGGCTGCTCGACTGGCTCTACGACCACGGCGTCCTGACCACCGAACAGATCGACGCCGCCCTGTTCGGCTCGCTCACGTTCTGTCAGCGGCGGCTGCTCAGGCTCGTCGACCTCGGCGTGCTGACCCGATTCCGGCCGCAACGCTGGGAAGGCGGCTCCTACCCCTACCACTACCTGCTCGACCAGCTCGGCACCGACATCGTCGCGGCCCAGCGCGGTGACCCGCTGCCACGCCGGGACCAGGCCCGGCAACGCCGCCAGCACCTCACCTCCCGGGCGAACCTGCCGCACCTGCTGGCCACCAACCAGTTCTTCGCCGACCTCGCCGCGCACGAGCGGACCCACCCCGGCACCCGCCTCGTCGCCTGGCGCCCTGCTTCGGCCTTTCAACAGAGAGGAGCCTTCTTCCGTACGGGCGACGACCCGACCCTGATGCTGCTCACCACCGTGCCCCGCCCCGACGGGCACGGCGTCTGGGCCGACGGCGACCGTCAGGTGCCGTTCCTGCTCGAGATGGACCGCGGCACCGAATCTCTGTCCGTCCTCACCGGGAAGGTGGACAACTACGCCCGTCTCGCCGAACTGACCCGCTGGCGGTGGCCGGTGTTGTTCTGGCTGCCGTCCGCCCACCGGGAACTCAACCTGCACCGTCTCCTGGCGGACATGGACGCTCCCGGACTGGTGGCCACCGCTGCGGGCGACCACGCCATCGCTACGGGGCTCTCCCCGGCGGATCCGGTGTGGTGGCTGCACGGCCGGAAGGGCTCGCGTATTCGATTGATCGACCTTCCGTGCCATGAAATACCGGAGCCATCCGAATAGGGAAACCGCCCATTTAAAATGGGCGGTTTCCGGAGGCGCAAGGTCCTGAGGACCCTGCAGAATCGGACACGCCAGTCCGCCGCGCACGGTCCTCAGGACCGTGCCACCTACCAAGACCTAGACACCAACCCGACCGACCAACCACATCCCGGGCTCGTACGGCTGTCACCCTTTCGCGCACGACCGGCGGCGGATGCGGATGGAATATGGTGCCGACGTCGCCCTGATACCCGCCAGCGGCGGGTATCAGGCTGGTTTCACGGATCAGAACGGCGCAGGGCCACTACCGGTGAGCGTCATCAGAATCTGCGTCGCGAGCAGTTTCCGGACACCGGTGACGGCCACAGCCCCGACCTGATCGTAGGGCAACTCCAGATACAGCCCGTCACTCGCGTCCCGGATCTCCGCGCTGATCTGATCCGGACGGAAGGTGCCGCTCCAGCCGTTGATGCCTCCTCGCTGGTTGGTACTCAGCGAAGCCATGCCGGACACCTGTGTGCCGCCGGCAAGGATCAGCCTCGCCGGCCCGGAGTAGGTCGTCATAGTTGCCAACCGTAACCGGCTCCCCAGCGGGCGTCACTCCGGAGTGACCTGGACACCGCGGAATCGCGTGACTACGGTCCGGGCGAGTCGCGAAGGTCGGACAGAAGGATGTCGAGGAGCCGCTCCTCCATCACCGCGCGTCCCGTGCCGGCCATGAGCCGGGACAGCGCGGGATCCCATGCGGTTGGGGCCGGGGTGCCGGTCAGCGGGATTCCGGGGCCGTCGGCTGCCGCGTAGTCGGTGCTCGACATGCGCCACGGGAATACGCTGGGGTAGCGGGTCAGGGCGGCGGCGGTCAGGCGCACCCCGGTCCAGTCGAAGTCGTTGCGCCAGTGGATCACCGTGCCGGGACGACGGTGGGACAGCAGGGTGTGGACCGCCGTGGACGGGACGCCTTCGGTGCAGATCAGCGGGGCGGTGGCCGTGCCGGCGGCGGCGCGCAGCACGGCCGGGTTCTCGCACACGAAGATCTCCGGGACATCGAGTACGAGCGGGGCCAGCCGCAACTGGTGCAGGGTGACCCGGAGCGGGACGTGCGCGGCGGCGGCCGACGACAGCCAGTCGCCGAGCAGGCCGCCGGACGCCGGGAGGTTCAGCACCAGCACCTGGCTGGCCAGGTCGTCCGGGACCACCCCGGCCAGCTCCCACACCGCCCGCTCCTGCTCGGCGCCGGTCGGAGCCGGGACCTCGTGCCATGCCGCGAGCGCCCGCTGGATCAGGCCGCGTAGCGGGCCGTCGGCCAGGGCCTTGGTGTCGCCGAGGACCCGTTCGGCGAAGACCGGCATCGGCTCCGTAGCGGCCGGGAGAGCATCCAGCACCGCCAGCACCTGCGGAAACGGCAAGCCACTGCGGGTGATCCGGGTGAGTGTCCCGTCACGGCGGAGCGTATCGAGCCAGCGGTCGAACCACGGTTGCCCGGCGTGCCGGCTCGACGTCGCTTGGGCCAGGACGGTGCCGCGGGCGACCGAGAGGGCGGCACGCTCGCCGGGACGGTCACGGAACGGGCCCACCGCCGACGCCAGATCGAGGCCGTGGGCGTCGCGCAGGTAGGCGTCCAGCTCGGCGAGCCGCACCGACACCCGGGCGACGCCGGCGGGCCGGTGCACCCCGGTCACCCCGATGACGACGTGCCGTTCCGCCTCGTCCGGCGCCGACAGCGACACCGACCCGGCGAGACTCCCACCGGTACGTTCCAGGCTGCGCCGCGCGGCCGCCAGCAGCCGGCCCCAGCCCGGACCGGCGGGCACGTCAGGCATCGGCGGGGGCCTTGCGGGTTTCGGGGGAGCCGAGGGCACGGGCGAGGGTGCCGTCGAAGTCGGCCACGTTCATCGTGCCGTCCCAGACCAGCAGGACCGTCGACACCGCGTGGTCCACCGTGGAGTGGGACAGGTCGTAGTGGGCGCAACCGGTGACCGCCGGATGGGTGGCCCACAGGTCGTAGCCGGTCATGAACAGGTCCAGGTCGAACTGCTTGGCCAGCGACATCAACTCGCCGCGGCCGTTGTCGTCGACCCCGGCGAACGCCTCGTCCAGGCCCAACAGCCGGGGCGCGTCCGGGCGGGCCGAACCGAACAGCGCGTTCGCCGCCGCGAACAACGGCAGATGCAGCGACACCGACTGCTCGCCGCCGGACAGCTGGCTGTGCCGGGCCCGGGTCAACGGCTCGGCGCTGGATCCCGGCCGGTGCAGGGTGAAGGCGAACACCCGCCACTGCCGGTAGTCCAGGACCTCGGCCAGCAACTCCCGGTACGGCTTCTCCGGCGCCTGCGCCCGGGCCGTCTTGATCCGGGACGCGAAATGCCGCCGCAGCGTGGTGAGCTGGGCGGGGCCTAGCCGGGCCGGGTCGCGTTCCAGCAGCTTGCACACCTCGCGCTGCTCGGATCCAGGTCGTCGGAGACGGTGAGGGTGTCGGCGGCGGTGGCCCGCTTGCGCTTGGTGTTGCCCCGGTAAACGGCCTTGTACGTGCCGGTCGTCGTGGCCGTCACGCTTTTGCGGAAGTCGCCGTGCGCGTTCGCCGTGGTCGACGTCAGGGCCCCTACCCGTCTAGGTGATCTTCAACGCGCGCCATTGCATCAGGCCGGGGCAAGCGGACGACACATGCGGCGGGGGCGCCGAACGGCTCCAGGGTGGCGCCGTCGGTGGGGGCGCCGTGCTTTTCGAGGATGCCGCGGATCACTCCGGCGTGCAGGGCGCACATCGCGTCCGGGTTCTTGCCGACCAGGTCCAGGAACGGGCACGTGTGCAGATGCACCGGGATCTGGCCGGTCTCGGTGGGCGGCTGGACCGACGGGGCGAAGCCCAGCCCGTCGAGAACCGTGGTGACGGCCTCGACCGGATCGCCGGTTCCGGGAGCGGCCGCGGCCAACTGCCTACCCCAGTCGCGGCCCACCCGGCCGGCGGTCGCGCGCACGTCCGCGCCCTCGCCGGTGACATGGTCCAGCAGGGCGGCGGCCAGCGCCCGGTACGGAGCGGGCACCGGATCGGCCGCGGTGGCACGGTACCGCCACGCCGGACGGCCGGGCAGACCGCCGCTGGCCCGCGCCTTGACCAGCAGACCGGCGTCGACCAGCCGCTCCAGGTGGGCGCGGGTCGTCGACAGATGCTGACCGGTCCGCTCGGCGATGTCGGCCGCGGTCAGCCCGCCGGCCGCCGCACGGATCAATCCCAGGATCGTCACCCGGCTGTCCGACCCCAGGGCCCGGTGCCGGGGAGTTTCCGTAGTCCCGCCGTTCGGCCCTACTCGCATGGTTTCCACGGTCAATAACGTTATAACGTAGAACAGCGTTGAAACCAGGAGGGCTCATGTCCCACAACACCGATGCCGACGCCCGCGCCGCCCAGGCCGTGGTGACCCACCACCGGCAACTGGCCGCCGCGCTGACCGGGCACGTCACCGACCTCGTTACGGCCGCGGAGATGGGCGGCCTGCGGCAGGTCTGGCACCACCGCGACGCCCTCCTCGGCTGGCTGCACACCGAACTGCTGCCCCACGCGTACGCCGAGGAGAACGCCATGTATCCGGCGGCCGCCGCCCGGCCCGAAGGCAGGCTGCTGGTCGACGGCATGCTCGACGAGCACCGGACCATCGCGGCCCTGGTCGCCGAACTGGAGGAGACCAGCGCGCCGGTCGCCGCGGCGGCCGCGGCCCGCGCCCTGCAGGCCGTCTTCACGACGCATCTGGCCAAGGAGAACGACCTGGTCGTACCCCTGCTGGTGGCCGCCGCCGACGTCAGCCTGGCCGACCTGCTCGACGGCATGCACGACCTGATCGGCGGCGGCGGGCAGGAGGGCTGCGGCGGTCACTGCGGCTGCGGCGGCGACGCGCCCAGCGAGGGACCGGCCGCGGTGCTGAGCATCGACCCGCGCCTGGACGTCCGCGACCTGCCGCACGGGCAGCGGCACGCCCGGGTGCTGGCAGCGATCGACGCGCTCCCCGCCGACGGGGCGCTGGTACTGGTGGCGCCGCACGCCCCGATGCCGCTGCTCGCCGAGATCGACGCCCGCTACCACGGCCAGGTGGCCACCGAATGGCTCCAGGACGGTCCGGACGTGTGGCAGATCCGCCTCCAGCGGGTGACCGTCCCGGTCTGACACCCGAGGGGCCGGCGCGGACTCCGCGCCGGCCCGGCGAGCGTCGGCGGATCAGGAACCTCCCAGATCGGCCACATTGGATTAATCTGATCCAGTGAACAGGCAGGGATACTTCCAGAAAATCGTCGTTGTGGCGGCCGCCGCGGTGCTGGTCGCGGGGTGTGCCAAGGAGGACACCGGCGGGACCAGCGAGAGCGGCGTCCCACTGATCAAGACGGGTGCGCTGACCACCTGCACCCACCTTCCCTACGCGCCGTTCCAGTCCAAGGACTCCAGCGGCAAGGTCGTCGGCTTCGACGTGGCGCTCATCGACCTGGTCGCCACGAAACTCGGCGTCACCCAGGAGATCGTCGACACGCCGTTCGAGGGCATCAAGTCCGGCTCGGACCTCAACTCCGGCAAGTGCGACGTGGCCGCGGCCGGGATGACCATCACTGACGAGCGCAAGAAGGTGCTCGACTTCTCCGATCCCTACTTCGACGCCACCCAAGCGCTCGCCGTGCTCACCGGCAGCCCGGTCAAGACCCTGGAGGAACTGGTCGGCAAGCGGCTCGGCGTGCAGGGCGGCACCACCGGCGAGGACTACATCAAGAAGCAGGTGGCGGAGAAGAAGCTCGACATCGAGGTCGTCTCCTACAAGGACCTCGCCGCCCTCCAGCAGGCGCTCGCCACCAACCAGGTCGTGGCGGCGGTCAACGACCTGCCGGTCTGGAACGAGTACATCAAGGCCAACCCCGGCAAGGTCACCGTCGCCGCCGGGTTCGACACCGGAGAGCAGTACGGCTTCGCCGTCAAGAAGGGCAACACCGCGCTGCTCAAGACCGTCAACGAGGTGCTCGCGGCGGCACGGACCGACGGCACGTACGACAAGATCTACGCCACCTGGATCGGGGACAAGCCCACCACATGAGGTTGAGTCCCCGCCGCCGGCGACGGATCGCACAGGTCGCCGGCTATCTCGTGTTCGCCCTGGTGATCGCCGTCGTGGTGGCCGCCGCCGACTGGGGGCGCCTGTCCGAGGCGTTCTTCCGGCTCGACATCGCCCGCAGCATGTTCCCCGGGGCGATCACCGTGGCGTTGCGCAACACGATCGTCTACACACTGCTGGCGTTCGTGTTCGGGCTGACATTGGGGCTGATCCTGGCGCTGATGCGGTTGTCGTCGATTCCGCCGTACCGGTGGTTCGCGACCGCGTACATCGAATTGTTTCGGGGTTTGCCGGCGCTGTTGGTGCTGTTCATGGTCGGGTACGGCGTGCCGCTCGCGTTCCCGGACCGGGAGATCCCGGGCGGCCTGTACGGGTCGGTGGCGGTCGGTCTCGGGCTGACCGCCGCCGCCTACATGGCCGAGACCATCCGCGCCGGCATCCAGGCCGTCCCGAAAGGGCAGCTGGAGGCGGCCCGCACGCTCGGCATGTCGCACACCCGCGCGATGATCTCGATCGTGCTGCCGCAGGCGTTCCGGATCGTCATCCCGCCGCTGACCAACGAGATCATCCTGCTGACCAAGGACACCTCCCTGGTGTACGTCCTGGGCGTCACGGCGACCACCATCGAGCTGACCAAGTTCGCCGGCGACACGCTGAACACCCGGGTCAACCCGACGCCGCTGGTGGTGGCCGGCCTGCTCTACCTGCTGATCACGCTGCCGATGTCGCAGCTGGTCCGCGGGCTGGAGCGCCGCGCCGGAAGGGAACGCTGATGTCCACCATCGAGATCGAGGGCCTGCACAAGTCGTTCGGCGCCCTGGAGGTGCTGCGCGGCATCGACCTGGCGGTGGAGCCGGGCGAGGTGGTCTGCGTGATCGGGCCGTCCGGGTCGGGCAAGTCGACGCTGCTGCGCTGTGTGAACCTGCTCGAACAGCCGACCGCCGGGACGATCCGGGTGGCCGGGGTGGAGGTGACCGACCCGGACTGTGACATCGACGCGGTCCGGCGCGGCATCGGCATGGTGTTCCAGCAGTTCAACCTGTTCGGGCACCTGACCGTCCGGGAGAACGTGACGATCGCCCAGCGGCGGGTCCTCAGACGCGGCCGGGCCGAGGCCGACCGGATCGCCGCCGAGAACCTGCGGCGGGTGGGCCTGGCCGAGAAGGCCGGCGCCTACCCGGCGCAGCTGTCCGGCGGCCAGCAGCAGCGGGCCGCGATCGCCCGGTCGCTGGCGATGGACCCGCGGCTGATGCTGTTCGACGAGCCGACCAGCGCGCTGGACCCGGAGCTGGTCGGGGAGGTGCTGGCGGTGATGCGCGCGCTGGCCGGCGAGGGCATGACGATGCTGGTGGTGACGCACGAGATGGCGTTCGCCCGGGAGGTCGCCAACCGGGTGGTGTTCATGGACGCGGGTGTGATCGTCGAGCAGGGTCCGCCCGCCGGGGTGTTCGGCCGGCCGCGCGAGGAACGCACCCGCGAGTTCCTGCACCGGGTGCTGGAGCCGACCCGGATCAGCGAGACCGGGATCGGTGTTCGCCCGGTGGACTGAACCACCGGTGAAATGACGAAGGGCCTCACCCCCGGCTGGGGGTGAGGCCCGTGGCTCCGCCTAGTGGCGGAAACCGTTGACGATGGCGGTGAGCTCGCCGGAGAGCCTGGTGAGATCGGCGGCGGCCTGCTGGGTGGAGCTGGCGCCGTCGGCGGTGGCGGTGGCGCCCTGGGCGACGTGGGACATGGTGCCGGCCAGGCCGCCGCTGTTCGTCGCGACGTCGGACACCGACCGGCTCATCTCCGAGGTGGTGGCGGTCTGCTCCTCCACGGCCGAGGCGATCGTGGTGGTGTAGTCGCTGATCTGCTGGATGACCTGGGTGATCTCGCTGATCGCCTCGGTGGCCGTGGTGCTGGAGGACTGGATGGCCGCGATCCGGGTGGTGATCTCCTCGGTGGCCTTGGCGGTCTGCTGTGCCAGGTCCTTGACCTCGCCGGCCACGACCGCGAAGCCCTTGCCGAGCTCGCCCGCCCGGGCGGCCTCGATGGTGGCGTTGAGCGCCAGCAGGTTGGTCTGCTCGGCGATGACGGTGATCAGCTTGACCACGTCACCGATCTCGGCGCTGGCCGTGCCCAGCTCGGCGACCTGCGCGGTGGTGCGCTCGGCGACGCTCATCGCCTGGTTGGCGACCTGGGCGGCCTGCCCGGCGTTGCTGGCGATCTCGGCGATCGACGCGCTCATCTGCTCCGCGCCCGCGGCGATGGTCTGCACGCCGGCATTGACGTCCTCGGTGGCCTGCGACGCCGCACCGACCTGCGCGGCGGCCTCCGCGGCGCCGGAGTGGAGCTGCGAACTGACCGCGGACAGCTGGCTCGACGCGCTGGCCAGCGTGACCGCCGACCCGCCGATCGTGTTGACCGTCTCACGTAGCCGGTTCACCGCGGTGTCCAGCGCCTGGCCCATCCGGCCGGGCTCGTCGAGCGAGGTCAGACCCGCGGTCTGCGTGAGATCGCCCGCGGCCAGGCTGTCACAGACGGCATGGACCCTGCGCAGCGACCGGACGATCTGCCGGGCGACGAACACACCCAGGCCGAGAGCGGCGGTCAGCCCCACCACGAGCAGGACGATCGAGATGGCGAGATTCGAGTCGTAGGACTCCTGGGCCGCGTCGGCGTTCTTCTTGGCGTCGGCTTCCTCGACGACCTGCATGTCCACGAGGATCTTCGCCGCGCTCTGGGCCAACGGCATGCTCGCGGCCTCGTGGATCTTCCCCCAGGTGGCCATGTCGTTGCGATCGCTCGCCGGGAAGAGTTTCTCCTCGGCGACCTGCACGTACGCCTGGTAACCCTTCTCCAGCCTGTCGATGGTCGCGACATCGTTGGCCGGGGTGCTGGCCCGATATTCGGCGAAGGCCGTTGCCGCCGCCTTCTGGTCGGCGGCGAGCGCCTCGCGGTATTGAGCCTTGCCCGCCTCGGTCCGTACGGCCGCGTGGCCGTTCAGATCGCCTCGGGTCTTGAAGAACGCCGCCTTCATGTCCCCCAGTGCGGTCACGCTGGCGACGTTGCTGTTGTAGAGCTTGTCGGCGTATCCGTTGGTCTCGCCCAGCCCCTGCCAGCCCATGACGCTGACGGTCAGCGCGACCAGGGACGACACCGCCACCGCGCTGACGATCTTGACGTTGACGCTGAGATCGTTGAACGAGCGCCGTCGCGTTGTCGAAGCGGACGGTTTCACAGCACTACCGGGCGCGTTCAAGGCGGCCTCCTCATATCCCCGTCAAGATTCCTCAGGCGTGAGCGATCGGGGCGGGCATACCGCCACGACCGTTCGTCTAGGTGATCGGTACGGGAGTCCGCGCACTTAAGGGCGCCACCGAGTACACCGATGCCGCACCTGGGTTGCACCACGCTGTCGTGACCGGGTGATGCGGGACACGCATCGACTGTGCGACGGGCGTACGATATGTGCTTTTCTCAAATAAGAGATCGGTTAATGGGGCTAAATGAAGAAGGTACAGAGCAACCGGTTGGGTCCGGTTCGGAGGTCGTCAGCGGCCTTCCATGAGGGGTCATGTCGAAGCGAGATCGGCATGACCCCTCGGCATGCCCGGCCTTAACAGTTGACAACACAATCCCTACTTGACACATAGGATTGAGAGGGATTGTATCGAGGGTAACGACGCCACACCGTCCCACCAACGGAGGTAGCACCGTGACCGACACCCTCGCCCCCACCAGCCGGATCACCGTCGAGCGCATCGCCGGGCACATCGGCGCCGAGATCTCCGGCGCCGACCTGACGGCTCCGCTTCCCGCCGAGACCGTCGCGGAGATCCGCGCCGCGCTGCTCGCCCACAAGGTGATCTTCTTCCGTGGCGCGAACCTCGACCACGCCCAGCAGATCGCCTTCGCCCGCCAGTTCGGTCAGCTCACCCACGCCCACCCGCACGAGGACACCCCGCCGCAGGACTTCCCGGAGATCCTCACCATCGACCCGCAGCGCTACGAGGAGCTGTACGGCCTCGACCGCAAACAGCAGAGCCGCCGCCAGTACAGCTACTACTCGGGCTGGCACACCGACGTGACCGCCGCGGTGAACCCGCCGTCCGCGTCGATCCTGCGCGCCGAGGTGGTGCCCTCCTTCGGTGGCGACACCACCTGGAGCAACCTGGTCGCCGCCTACGAGGGCCTCTCCGGGCCCCTGCGCGAACTGGCCGACGGGCTGCGCGCCGAACACCGGTTCCTGTCCGGCATCGACGCCTCCGACAACGAGCGCTACCAGGACCGGATCAACAAGAACCTGCTGGTGGCGGTGCACCCGGTGGTCCGGGTGCACCCGGAGACCGGGGAGCGGGCGCTCTTCGTCAACCCGGGCTTCACCAAGAAGATCGTCGGGCTGTCCGCCGCCGAGAGCCGCCAGATCCTGGACCTGCTGTTCGGGCAGATCGCCCGCGCCGCTTACACGGTCCGGTTCCGGTGGAACGCCGGTGACATCGCCTTCTGGGACAACCGGGCCACCGCCCACCTCGCCCCGGAAGACCTCGAACACCTCGACGTACGCCGTACGCTGCACCGGGTCACCCTGATCGGGGACCGGCCGGTCGGCCCGGACGGCTTCACCTCGGAGTTGGTCTCCGGCACCGAGTTCACCGCCCAGCGGGAGAGCTGAGGATGTTGCCCGGCCGCCTCGTCAAGGCGGCCGGGCAGCAGGTCAGCGCGCGCCGACGCCGGTCAGGATCCGCGACCGGATGTAGCGGCCGGAGTCGGTCAGCACCCCGTTGCCCTCGTAGTTCGTGCCCGCGCAGGTGCCCTGACGGAACGCGGAGTTGGTCTCCCGGCCGTCCGACAGGCTCCACATGCCGTACCCGATCTTGTTGGCCTTCAGCAGGTCCAGCCAGGCGTCGGTGCTGTTGAAGTCGTTGCCGCCGTCACCGGTGAAGGTCTGGGTGCCGAACTCGCTGACGAACAGCGGCAGCTTCGTGGCCGCCCGGGCCACCACGGCCCGCCGGTCCGCGCCGTGCGATGCCGCGTAGAAGTGGAACGTGTACATGATGTTCGCGAACTCGACCGGGTCGTTGACGATCTCGGTCTCGTCGCTGCCGTCGGTCAGGCCCAGCGAGGAGAAGCCGCGGGTGCCGACCAGCACGACACTGTCCGGGGAGTTCTTCCGGATCACCGGGATGACCTGGTTCGCGTAGTTGAGGATGCCGTCCCAGCTGACGCCGTTGGGCTCGTTGGCGATCTCGTAGATCACGTTGTCCTTGTTCGCGTGCGCGGCCGACACGTCGGCGAAGAACTTCTTGGCCAGGGCGGTGTTCGCGTTCGGGTCGCCCGGGGTGAGCACGTGGAAGTCGACGATCACGTAGAGGCCGAGTGCGCTGGCCGTCTCCACCAGCCCGTTGACCTTGGCGGTGAACCCGGCCGGGTCGGTCTCCAGGCCGCCCTCCTGGGCGTACATCGACAGCCGGATGAAGTCGGCGTTCCAGTCGTTGCGCAGCGCGTCCAGCGAGTCCCGGTTGACACAGTTCGGGAAGAACTGGATGCCGTGGCTGCTCATGCCGCGCAGCTGGATCTGCTTGCCGGCCGCGTTGCACAGGTGCACCCCACACACCTTGAGCTGCCCGTTCAACGCCACCGGCGTGCCGGTCGGAGCATCCTCGGGCTCCTCGGCGGGCGGTGCGGTGGTCGGCGCCGCCGTCGTCGGCGCGACCGTCGTGGGCGCCACGGTCGGTTGCGCCGCGCCGCCGCCGGCCTCGTTCAGCGTGCAGACGGACAGGCCCTCGGCGTTGAGGTTCGGGCGGGCCGCGTTGCGGGCGATGGCGGTCTCGATGCGGTTGATGGTGGCGAACCGCTTGCTCTTCAGCGGGCCGAGGATGGCGTTCTGGATGAAGTTGGCGCCGCCCTGGCCGGCGGTGTCGGCGATCCGCTTGTCCGCCTCGGCGATCTGCTTGTCCAGCAGCGCGAGGTTGCGGTCCACGTCCGCCTTCTGCTGCGCCGGGACGGCCACCGTGATCGGCACGTCGGGGCAGTTCACCGTGGGGGTCGCGGCGGCCGCGCCACCGGCCGGCGCCGACGGCAGCGCGGTGTCCTGCTGCGGCGAGCCGCCGCCGTCGGAGTTGAGGGTGCAGGCGGACAGGCCCTCGGCGTTGAGGTTCGGGCGGGCCGCGTTGCGGGCGATGGCGGTCTCGATGCGGTTGATGGTGGCGAACCGCTTGTCCTTCAGCGGGCCGAGGATGGCGTTCTGGATGAAGTTGGCGCCGCCCTGGCCGGCGGTGTCGGCGATCCGCTTGTTCGCCTCGGCGATCTGCGTGTTCAGCAGCTCCAGGTTGCGCTGTACCTCGGCCTGCTGCTGGGCGGGCACCGTTCCGACGGCGACCTGCGGGCAGCTCACGGTGGGTGTGGACTCGCCTGCGGAGGCGACGCCCAGTCCGACGCCGACCGTGAGGACGGCGACCCCGGCGACCGCGCCGATCTGCCAGCGGCGGATTTTGCCTCGGGCTCTGTACATTGGGGGGACCTTCGCCTTCGGAGTCGAGATCACATCGCTACAGCGATGGATACGGGAGCGCTCCCATGAAGGTTCAGTCCGACTATTTGATCAATGCGACCGACCTGTCCGGCAAAAAGGACATATTGTCGCGTTCATGTCTCTAGCTGGTGTTTCACGGCGAATAGCCGTGCTCGCGATGTTGTTCGTCCTGCCCGCCGCACCCGCCTCAGCGGACGGCGCCCCACCGCTGTCCACCACCCCCGAGCGCACCGTCGGCTTCGACGGCCTGGTGTACACCAGCGTGCACGTCGGCGACACGGTCTACCTCGGCGGCAACTTCACCCACGCGTTCGCCGACGGCCAGACCGTGAAACGCAAACGGCTCGCCGCGGTCGACGCCCGCACCGGCAAACTGCTGCCCTGGGCGCCGGCCCTGGACGGGACCGTCCTGGCCGTGACCGCCAACGGCAAGAACCTGTACGTGACCGGCGAGTTCACGAAGGTCAACGAACAGCCGCGGGCCCGGCTCGCCGCCGTCGACCTGTCCACCGGCGCGGTCGGATCGCTGAAGCCCGCGCTCAACGGCTTCGGCCACGCCGTCGAGGTGTCCGGCGGGCGCCTCTACGTGGGCGGCCGGTTCACCGCCGTGAACGGCCGCGCCGCCCGCAGCCTGGCCGCCATCCGCCTCGCCGACGGCACCGTGGACACCGGCTTCACGGCCGGCACCGACGGCAAGGTGCTGGCCCTCGCCGCCGCCGGCAACCGGCTCTACGTCGGCGGCGCCTTCAAGAAGCTCGCCGGCGCGGACGGCACGGCCCGGCTCGGCGCGCTGAAACTGGCCGACGGGAAGGTGGACACCACCTTCAAACCGGGCACGCCGTACCCCACCTTCGGCCTCACCGCCACCAAGGACCGGGTGTTCGCCGCCCTCGCCGGCGCCGGCGGCCGGGTCGCGGCCTACCGCCCCGACGGCGGGCTCGCCTGGACCAGCGTCACCGACGGCGACGTACAGGCGATCACCCAGCTGGACGGGACCATCTACGCGGGCGGCCACTTCACCACCGCCTGCACGCAGCCGTCCCAGATCGCCACCTCGTGGTGCAAGAAGGCCATGCAGCGCAAACAGTCGAAGATGGCCGCCTGGGACGCCGCGACCGGCAAGCTGCTCGGCTGGGATCCGCGCAGCAACGGCAAATGGGGCGTGCTCACCATGAAAGCCGACATGAGGCAGGGCCTCACCGTGGGCGGCGACTTCACCGCCTTCGGAACACAGGACCAGAAGCGTTTCGCCCGGTTCCTGATCTGCCGCTACGGCTGCCCCACACGATGACCACCCGGTCGCCCGGCACGGTGCGCCGGGCCGGGCGACCCTCACCGGCTCAGGACGCGAGCTCCAGCACGTACGAATCGCCTCGGGGTTGGAATCCGAGCCGGTCGTAGTAGGGCGACCGCATGCCGGCCGGGGTGATCACCGTGCGGCACCCGCGGTTGATGAAGTAGCTGCTACGGCGGAAGACGAACTCACCCGGCGTCAGATCCCGGTATCGTTCGGTGACGTAGTCCAACTCCACCTGGGCGACCCCGTCGCCCGCCGCGTGGAAGACCACCACACCGGCCACCTCGTCCGCGTTCAGGATCAGGAAGGCGGCGGCGTCCCGGCGCGTCAGGCCGTCCAGGGTCAGATCCGGGTTGAACCGGACGATGTCGTCGTGATGGGTCCGCAGAATGTGCGCCAGCAGATCGTCGCCGGTGCGGACCTCCACCACCTGGTACGCCTTGTCGTCGTGCCGGGTCGCCAGCATCCGCCACAGATACCAGAGGTTGATCACCGCGAGCACCACGTTCAGACCCACCATGGGCCAGACGCCGATCGCGGCGTTGAACCCCAGCAGCACCAGACAGCCGAGCAGGTTGAGCGCCCGCAGTCGCAGCAGGCGACTCTGCAGGAGAGACCAGACCAGCAGGGCCGATCCGGCCCAGCCGATCACGTCGAGTGGTTCCATCCGGCCAGCGTACGGCGGGGGACCTTGGTCCTGACCAGCGCCGCCGATGGTCCCGACTCGGCCCCGGGTGATAACGCGGCGAACCGATCTGCGCCACCGTGAAGGCGGACAGTTCGTACTAGGGGGCCAACATCATGGGCACTAAGACCGGTAACCGGCACACCGCGGCGCAGAAGGCGGTCGCCTCCGCACGCGCCGGACAGCGCGGGCACCGGACCATCATGATCATCGGCGGGACGATCATCGTCGCGCTGATCGCGGCCATCGCCATCTCGGTGGTCACCGCCATAAACAAGGGTGACAAATCCGGCGCCGACGGGCCGCTGGTCGTGCCGGCGACGGCCACCGCCGACGGCGGCCTCAAGGTCGGCAACGGCCCGGTCGCCGTGGACATCTACCTGGACTACATGTGCCCGTACTGCGGAAAGTTCGAGGCCGCCAACCACGCCGACATCCAGAAGCTGGTCGACGACGGCACCGCCACGGTGAACCTGCACCCGCTGGCCTTCCTCGACAAGTTCTCGCAGGGCACCGAGTACTCGACCCGGGCGGCGAACGCCGTCGCGACCGTCGCCGACAAGGACCCCGAGCACGTGCTGGACCTCAACACGGCACTGTTCGAGAACCAGCCCGAGGAGGGCTCGGAAGGACTCGACGACGCCAAGATCGCCGAAGTGGCCGGCTCGGTCGGGGTGCCGCAGAACGTGACCGGCACCTTCGCGGACCGCACCTTCGTCCCCTGGGTCGCCCAGTCGAACGACGCCGCCTTCGCCAACGGCATCACCGGCACACCCACCGTCAAGATCAATGGCGTGGTGACCGACGTCGACCTGTACACCGCCGGACCGCTGTACGACGCTGTCACCGCCGCCGCGGGCACGACCAAGTGACCACCCTTCTCACCCGGGCCCGCGCGATCCGGCACAGCAACACCTGGATCTACAGCACCATGCTGTTCTCCGCGCTGCTCAGCCTCACCGCGTCGCTGGTGCTCTCGATCGACGCGGTGGAACTGGCCCGCGACCCCACCGCCGACCTCTCCTGCAACATCAACTCGGTGATCAGCTGCGGCACCGTCGGAGCGTCCTGGCAGGCGCAGCTGCTCGGCTTCCCCAACGCGTTCCTCGGGCTCATCGCCGAACCGGTCGTGATCACCATCGCGGTCGCGGCCCTCGGCGGGGTGCGGTTCCCTCGCTGGTTCATGATCGCGGCACAGACCGTCTACACCATCGGGCTGATCTTCGCCTACTGGCTGTTCTACCAGGCCATCGTCAACATCGGCGCGCTCTGCCCCTGGTGCCTGCTGGTCACCGTCTCCACCACGGTCGTGTGGTCGTCGCTGACCCACGTCAACATCCGCGACGACTACCTGCCGATGCCCCGCGCGTGGCGGCATCAGGCGCGCGAGGCGATCGCCAACGACATCGACGTGATGGTGGTCATCGCCTGGCTGCTGGTACTGGCACTCATCATCGTCACCCACTACGGATCCGCCCTCTTCGCCTGACTCCCGCCACCCCGATGACCATTCGGCCCACCCCGGGGTAGCGGAACGGGTGATGGATGTGGTTCGATTTGAAGCGAAAGGCCGGGCATCTTCCCCCGTGGATGCCCGGCCTTCCTTTTGCCCGGGTGAGAGCGAGGCGCAGGACATGATCTCGGCGGAGTTCCACACCGACCCACACACCGTCTACCGCCGGCTCCGCGACCACACCCCGGCCACCCGGGTCGAACTACCGGACGGCTCCCCGGTCTGGCTCGTGACCCGGTACTCCGACGTCCGCGCCCTGCTCGCCGACCCCCGCATGTCGGTCGACAAGGCCAACGGCGACGGCAGCTGGCGCGGATTCTCACTACCGCCCGCCCTCGACGCCAACCTGCTCAACATGGACCCGCCGAACCACACCCGCATCCGCCGGCTGGTGTCCCAGGCGTTCACCCCACGCCGCGTCGACGCACTGCGCCCCGCCATCCAGAAAACCGCCGACGACCTGCTCGACCGCCTCGACGACCAGGCCGACCTGATCCGCGACTACGCCGGCCCGCTGCCGGTGGCGGTCATCTGCGACCTGCTCGGCGTACCCGACGGCGACCGCGACCGCTTCCGCTCCTGGACCGACGTCATGCTGGTCCCGCCACGCGACGACCCGGCCGCCGGAGCCCGGGCCATCGGCGCCATCCACGCCTACCTGTCCGGCCTGATCGCCGCGAAACGCGCCGAACCCGCCGACGACCTGCTGTCCGCCCTGATCGCCGCCCGCGAGGAGAACGACCGGCTCAGCGAGGACGAACTGACGTCACTGGCCTTCCTGCTGCTGGTCGCCGGGTACGAGAACACCGTCCACGCCATCGGCACCGGACTGCTCACCCTGCTCGGCAACCCCGGGCTGCCGGTCGACGTCGAGGAACTGCTGCGATACGAGCCACCCGCCCCCGTCCTGCTGCGCCGCTTCCCGACCGAGGACATCGAGGTCGCCGGGGCCGTGGTGCCGCGCGGGGCGACCGTACTGCTGGTGGTCGGCGCCGCGAACCGTGACCCCGGCGCCTTCCCCGACCCCGACACGGTCGTCCCCGGCCGGGCCGGAGGCCACCTGACCTTCGGCCACGGCATCCACTACTGCGTCGGAGCGCCGCTCGCCCGGCTCGAACTGGAGATCGCCATCGGCACGGTGCTGCGCCGCTTCCCGTCACTGCGGCTCGCCGTCCCGGCCGGCGAACTGCGCTGGCGCCCGTCCTTCCGCACCCGCGGGCTGGTCGCGCTGCCGGTGCTGCTCGGCTGAGCCGTCAGAAGCGGACCCCGCCGTGCCGGTACCCGCCCAGCGTGTCAGCCGTCTTCGCGACCAGCGCGGCACCCAGGTCCACACCCAGATACTCGGACAACTCCAGCAGCCGGATCAGAATGTCGGCCAGCTCCAGGCTGAGCCCGTCATCGGGCCGGCGCGCGGCCGGATCCAGGTCGACCGCCCGGTTCCGGATCTCCTGCAACGCCTCGGCCGCCTCACTCTGCAACAGCGCCAGCCGGGTCGCGGCCAGATAGGCGCGGCCACTGCCGTGCGCGGCCTCGACCTCGCCGGCCCCCGAGAAAAGATCAATCCCTTTGGCGTACGCGTGCGCGCTGCGCTGAGCCGCCGGCAACAACGCCGCCAGCGCCTCGATGTGCCGCAGTGCCTCACTCACCCTGCCACCACCCATCTCGTTGTAGGGCCGGTTGCGCCCGGCGAACCGGCAGGATTCAGCCCTCTGCCGGGGCGGGAACCTGCCAAAGGGCGCTGACCGGTATGGCGCGGAGCCGGTCGCCGAACGGCAGTGTGGACGTGCCGGTGTAGAGGACGATGCCGGCAATGAAGTCGTCCCCCAGGCGGTCGGCGAGGCGGCGCAGCCCGCGGAAATCGTCGGGGCCGACGGTGCTGGCCGCTTTCACCTCGATGCCCACGACGTGACCGGATCTGTTTTCGAGTACCGCGTCGACCTCGTACCTGCCCTGGTCTCGGTAGTGGGACAGGTCCACCAACTGTTCGGACCAGGTGAGTTGGCGGGACAACTCGGACAGGACGAATGATTCGAGCAGCGGGCCGAACGGTGCGCCGGGGCGCAGCAGTGCCCGCGCGTCGGTCGCGAGTTCGTTCGCGGCGATACCGGAGTCGACGAAGACCAGTTTCGAGGCAGCGGTGGCCCTGGTACCGAGGTTGCGGGACCAGCCGGGGATTCGCTTGACGAGGAAGATCTCCTCCAAAGCCTGGAGGTAGCGTGCGATCGTCGGCCGGCTCAGCCCCAGTGCGGATTCGAGTGAGTTGGTGGCGATGATCGTCGCGGACCTCGCCGCGAGCAGGCGTACGAGCTTGCGCATCTCGCCCTTGTGCTGGATGTCGGACAGTTGCCGGACGTCACGATCGATCAGCGCTTGGACGTACGCGTCGAAGAATCGTTGTCGGCGACGGGGATCTTCGCGGGTTGTGGCCTCCGGCAGGCCGCCTCGCACGATCCTGGCCGCGTAGTCGGCCCGGGTGACTCGCGACTCGTGCCGCAGGTCGGGCCCCACCGCGAAGAGGGCATCGATGAATCCGTCCGGTTCACCGTCGAGTTCTCCCTGCGAGAACGGCCAGAGTTCGATCGTCTCCATCCGGCCGGGCAGCGCGTCCGGAGCGGCCGCCATGCCGAACAGCCGGGATGATCCGGTGAGCAGGAACCGGCCGGGCCGTGGATCGTCGTCAACGGCTGCTTTGATGGCCAGGAGAAGCCCCGGATCGCGCTGAATCTCATCGATGACCATCAGGTCGGGAGAGTCGACGAAGCCGATCGGGTCGGCGAGTGCCGCAGCCCGGTCCTGGGTTCGGTCGAGATCGCGGCGCTCGGCCCGTTGGTCGCCCGCAACGATGCGGACGAGGGTGCTCTTGCCGGCTTGACGTGCGCCGCTGACCAGCACCACCCGGGTGTCCGCTAGCGCGGCGTGCACCTGTGCTGCCGCGCGGCGGGAAACGATGCGGGGTACGGGCACACGTCATGATAGCCGTTGAGTTCCATCTGCGCGGGCTTCGAGTTTCGATTCGCAGTGCTCCTGGTATTCGGTTTGCATGGGGTCTGGTGTTCAATCTGCAACGGCCGCGGTGCGGCCGGCGGGAACGCTCCCGTCGGCCGCCGGCGGGGTGGCTCAGGCGGCGGCTCGCTGGACCAGGTCGGTGATGCGGGACTCGGTGGTGGGGGTCAGGGCGGTCACGGCGAAGTAGGTGGCCCACAGGTCGCCGTCGTCGAGGTGGGCCTCGTCGCTGAAACCGAGCATCGCGTAGCGGGACTTGAACTTGGCGGCCGCCTGGAAGAAGCAGACCACCTTGCCGTTGCGGGCGTAGGCGGGCATGCCGTACCAGAGCTTGGGGGTCAGGCCGGGCGCGGCCGCCCGGATCAGGGCGTGCACCCGCTCGGCCAGCACCCGGTCGTCGCCGTCCATCTCGGCGATCTTCGCGAGGACCTCGGGCTCCAGGTCCTTGCCGTTCTTCTTCAGCTCCCGGGCCCGCTCCTTCATGGCGCCGCGCTCGGCCTCGGTGAAACCGTCGTACGTCTTGGCGCTGGTCATGTCAGTTCTCCCTCTGGCGGTGTGTCGATACGTCGATGCGGTGGACGGCCGCGGTGATCGCGATGCTGAGCAGCAGCGCCGCGAGTTCCCGCTGGTCGAAGTGCTTGGCGGCCTGGTCCCAGACCCGGTCGGGCACCGGGCCGGGGCGGGTGACCGCCGCGGTCAGCGCCAGGACGGCGCGTTCCTCGCCGGTCTGCCCGCCGGCAGCCGCGCCGGCCGGGCGGGTCAGTGCCAGCAGCCGTTCGCCGGGGCCGGCGCCGGCGATCGCCCGGTGCAGGGCGGTCAGTGCCTCCCGCGCGCCGGGGACGAGATCCGCCGGATCCGGCATCCGTTCGATCGGCATCACTACCTCCTCCCTCGGCGTCACAAGGTTTCTCGGTGTTCCTCGCTGACGGGATTCATCCGACCATCGCAGCGATGCGGCCCGCGCCGTCCGTGGGACACCGTGGGACACCCGGAACGCTCCTGACCTGCGGCGACATGTCGGTGATCCGTTGGCGTGGCACGGGACGTTAGGGTGTTGCACGTGTCCGGCCCGCACGAGCGACTGGTCTCCCAGCTCGCCCAGATCAAGGAGTTGAGCGGGCTCAGCCTGCGCGCCCTGGCCCGCGACGCCGGGCTGAGCAGCTCCTCACTGTCCCGCTACCTGACCGGCCGCCTCGTCCCGCCGTGGGAGGCCGTCGTCGCCCTGTGCCGGGTGGTGCACCGCGACCCCCGGCCGCTGCGCCCGGTGTGGGCCGAAGCCGACAAGGCGGGCGCCGCGCCCGCGCCCCGCCGCAACGACCTGCCCGCCGACCTGTTCGACTTCACCGGCCGGGAGCGGGAGGCGGCCCGGGTCGAGGAGCTGCTGCGCACCGCCGGGGCCGTGGTGATCGACGGCATGGCGGGGGTGGGCAAGACCAGCCTGGCCGTGCACGTGGCGCACCGGATGGCCGGCGCCTACCCGGACGGCGGCCTCTACCTGGACCTCCAGGGGTTCACCCCGGGCCAGGAGCCGCTGGACCCGCCGACCGCACTGGGCCGGCTGCTCGGCGTCCTGGACATCACCCACCCACCGGCCGGGGAGCAGGAGCGGGCGGCGCTGTGGCGGTCGGAACTGTCCCGGCGGCGGGCGCTCGTGGTGCTCGACAACGCCGCCGACGCCGACCGGGTGCGCCCGCTGCTTCCCGGCGCCGGGAAGTCGGCCGTCCTGGTGACCAGCCGCAACCGCCTGGTCAGCCTGGACGGGGTGCCGCCGGTGTCGCTGACCCCGTTCGCCGACGACGACGCGGCCCGCCTCTTCGGCTCGGTCGCCGGGATCGCGCTCACCGGCGAGGACGCGGTCGGCCAGGTGCTCGACCGGTGCGGCGGGCTGCCGCTGGCACTGCGGATGGCCGGCGCCCGGCTGCGGCACCGGCCCGGCTGGACGGTCGGCGTGCTGGCCGAACGGCTGCGCGACAGCCCGGCCCGCTTCGACGCCGCGTTCGGCATGTCGCTGCGGCAACTCGACGACCCGGACCGGCGCGTGTTCCGGCTGCTCGGGCTGCTGCCGGGCGCCGACTTCGACACGAAAGCCGCGGCCGCGCTCACCGGCCTGCCACCCGGCCGCTGCGCCGGCGCACTCGACGAACTGGTCGATGCCCACCTGGTGCTGGAGTCGTCGCCGGGCCGGTTCCGGATGCACGACCTGATCCGGCAGTACGCGGCCGACCTCGCCGCCGAGGAGGAACCCGACTCCGGGACGGCACTGCGCCGGGTGCTCGACCACTACCGGGAGCAGGCTGAGACGTACGACCGGATGCTGCCGTCACCGCACCGCCCGGCCCCCGCGCCCGGCGATCCGCAGCGGGCCATGGCCTGGTTCGACCTGGAGTACGTCAACCTGATCGCCGCCTTCGACCTGGCCGTACGCGTCGGCGCCGACGAGGCGACGGCCGCACTGCCGCAGGCGCTGCGGGTCTGGTTCTTCCGCCACCGCGGCACCGACGACCAGGTGCGGCTGCTCGACGGCGCGGCCGCCGCGGCCGGACGGCTCGGCCGCGACGGGGAACGGGCCGCCCTGCTCGCCGACCTCGGCTTCGCACTGGCCGCCGCCGGCCGCCTCGACGAGGCGCTCGCCGCCTACCGGGAGGCCGACCGGTCCGGCCCCGGCGACGGGCTCGCCGCCACGCTGGCGCTGCGCACCGGGTTCGCCCACCGCGACCTCGGCGAGGCACGAACCGCCCGGCAGTCGTTCCGGCGGGCCGCCGAACTGTTCGAACGGGCCGGCAACCGGGCCGGGCACGCGCAGGCGCTCGCCTTCGACGCCTTCGTGACGCTGCGCCTCGGGCAGCCGGCCGAGGCCGCCGACCTGGCCCGGGCCGCACTGATGCGCGCCGACGGGCCGGCCCGCATCACCGGCCTGGTCACCCTCGGCGTCGCCCTCGCCCAGGACAACACCGACGAGGCGCTACAGCACCTGCACGAAGCCCTGGACCTGGCCGAACACCACCGGCTCCAGCATCAGCAGGCCTGGTGCCACACCTACCTGGGGGTCGCCCTGCGGGGGACCGGATCGGTGGAGCGGGCCCTCGAACACCACCGGACGGCACTCGCCCTGCTCGAGCCGCTCCACGAGGTGCAACTCGAGGTCGAGTGCCGGGAGGCGTACGAGACGACGCTGGCGGCTCAGACCGCGGGCGAGGGGTAGTTCGTCGACGAATACGTGGCCGGATGGCAGATCCGGTACCTCGCCCGGTAGTGCAGCATCCGCCCGCCCGGGCTGCCGACCGCCAGGTCGATGTGGCAGACGTTGCGGTCCCACCGGATGTCGTCCACGTAACTGGCGTCCTCGAAGTAGAAGTCGGTGCCGTCGAACCAGCCGGCCCGCCCGACCCGGTAAGCCGCCCGCGCCACCGCGAGCGTGGCCCGGCAGGAGGCGCTCGTCGCACCCTGCGCGAACATCGCGATGCCGAGCAGCTTGGACAGCAGGGCGCCCGGGCGCAGCAGCCGCAACCCGCCGGAGGTGAGCAGCAGCCCGTTGGCGAAACAGCGGGCGATCACCTTCCGGTTGGCGACCAGCAGGGGTACGACCACGGCCTTCCACTGCGCGGCCGCGTACCGGGTGGGTTCGCGCCCGGCGGCCGCGTGAGCCGCCCCGGGCACGGCCAGCCCGGCGGCGAGGGCGAGCACCACGGCAAGGACGATCATGCGAGATCTCACGGGGTCTGCTCCTTCTCCCGCGGACCGCGCCGGACGCGGCCACGTCACCACGAAAGTGTCCTGCACCAGGTGGGCCGCCACGCCGGAATCGGCGCAACGGCGACGACGGCGGGGGCCGTGAGCTGTGTCCCGGCCTGCGAGAGCGCCTGATCGTGGCGGTCGGCGCCTGGGTAATGTGCGAACCGCGTTACCCCGTGGCCACAAACAGATTGCCTGGACATCCCGTGACACAAGCAGCCATTGCCGCACCGCTGGTCGAGAACCTCCGCCGGGCGGGCGTGACCGACGTCCTCACCGACGCGGCACACCGATCGGCGTACGCGTCCGACGCCTCGCTGTACCGGATCGTGCCGCAGGCGATCGTCCGGCCGCGCTCCGCCGAGGACGTCCTGGCCACCCTCCAGGTGTGCCGCACGCTGGGCGTGCCGATCACGGCGCGCGGCGCGGGCACCTCGGTCGCCGGTAACGCGATCGGCCCCGGCGTGATCCTCGACTTCAGCCGCCACATGAACCGGGTGCTCGACATCGACCCGGTGGCGCGGACCGCCCGGGTGCAGGCCGGCACCATCCAGGCCACCCTCCAGGCCGCGGCCAAACCGCACGGGCTGCGGTTCGGGCCGGACCCGTCGACCCACACCCGCTGCACCATCGGCGGCATGATCGGCAACAACTCGTGCGGGTCACGGACCCTCGGCTACGGCCGGACCTCCGACAACGTGGCCGGGCTGCGCGCCTACACGATCGACGGCGACGAGCTGATCACCGACCCGCTCAGCGGCGCCGAGAAGATCACCGCCGCCCTGCGCGACGTCATCGGCGACAACCTCGCGGTCGCCCGCACCGAGTTCGCCCGCTTCGGCCGCCAGGTCTCCGGCTACGCGGTGGAGCACCTGCTGCCGGAGAACGGGTTCAACCTCACCGAGTTCTTGGTCGGCAGCGAGGGCACCCTCGCGGTGATCACCGAGGCGACCGTGAAACTGGTCGCCGACCCGGTCCACCGCACCCTCATCGTGCTCGGCTACCCCGATTTCGGTACGGCCGGCGACGTCATCCCGAAGATCCTGGAGTTCGCGCCCACCGCCTGCGAGGGCCTCGACCACCGCATCTGCGACGTGGTCCGCAACCGCCGCGGCCCGGACGCCGTCCCGCCGCTGCCCGGCGGCACCGCCTGGCTGATGGTGGAGATCGCCGGCGACGACCTCGACGACGTCCGCGACCGCACCCGGCGGCTGATCGCCGTCGCCGAGGCCGTCGACTCCCGGATCGTGGAGGACACCGCCGAGGCCGCCCCGCTGTGGAAGATCCGCGAGGACGGCGCCGGCCTGGCCGGGCGCGCACCGTCCGGGCTGCCCGCACACGCCGGCTGGGAGGACGCCGCCGTCCCGCCCGCCCGCATCGGCGCCTACCTGCGCGACTTCGACGCCCTCACGGCCCGGCACGGGCTCAGCGTCATGCCGTACGGGCACCTCGGCGACGGCTGCGTGCACGTCCGCCTCGACTTCCCCCTGGACAAGCCGGACGGCCCGGCCCGCTTCCGCGCCTTCCTGGAGGACGCCGCCGACCTGGTCGTCAGCTACGGCGGATCACTCTCCGGCGAACACGGCGACGGCCGCGCCCGCAGCGAACTGCTGGCCCGGATGTACTCGCCGGACGCCATGAACCTGTTCCGCCGGATCAAGCACACCTTCGACCCGAACAACCTGCTCAACCCGGGCAACCTGGTCGACCCGGACCCGGTGGACGCCAACATCCGCGTCTCCCAGGCCCGGCCGGTGCGCACCGAACTGGCGCTGGCCTACCACTCCGACGGCGGCGACTTCAACCAGGCCGTGCACCGGTGCACCGGCGTCGGCAAGTGCCGCGCCGACACCACCGTGCTCGGCGGCGTGATGTGCCCGTCCTACCTCGCCACGAAGAACGAGAAGGACTCCACCCGCGGACGGGCGCGCGTGCTCCAGGAGATGCTCGACGGCGATCTGGTGCCGGACTGGCGCGCGGAGGCCGTACACGATGCTCTCGATCTTTGTCTTTCCTGCAAGGGCTGTGCGTCGGACTGCCCGACCGGGATCGACATGGCGGCCTACAAGTCCGAGGTCCTGCACCAGAGCTACAAGGGGCGGGTGCGGCCGCGGTCGCACTACTCGCTCGGCTGGCTGCCACGCTGGTCGCGGCTCGCGTCGAGGATGCCCCGCCTGGCCAACCTGATGACCGGCCTGCCCGGCATCCGAGGGCTCGCCCTCTACCTGGCGGGCGTCGACTCCCGGCGATCGATCCCCACGTTCGCCGACAAGACGTTCCGAGGCAGCTTCACCCCGGTGAAGACCGGCAAACCGGTCGTGCTGTTCGTCGACAGCTTCACCGACCACTTCTCGCCGGAGATCGCCCGCGCCGCCGTCGACCTGCTCGTCGACGCCGGCTACGCCCCACAGATCGCCAGCCGCAAAGCCTGCTGCGGCCTCACCTGGATCTCCACCGGCCAGCTCGACGCGGCCCGCCGCATCCTCGGCAACACCGTCGCCGAACTGCACGAAGCGGTCAAGCAGGGCATCCCCATCGTCGGCCTGGAGCCGTCCTGCACCGGCGTGCTGCGCCAGGACGCGGTCGAACTCGTCGACAACGAGGCGGCCAAGGAGGTGGCCGCGGCGACCAAGACGGTGGCCGAGCTGCTTGCCGCCACCCCCGGCTGGGAGCCGCCCTCCCTGGAAGGGGTACGGGTGATCGCCCAGCCGCACTGCCACCACCACGCCGTCATGGGCTGGGGGGCCGACGCCAAGCTGCTCAAGAGCGCCGGCGCCACGGTCAAGCGGCTCGGCGGCTGCTGCGGGCTGGCCGGCAACTTCGGTGTCGAACGCGGCCACTACGAGGTGTCCGTGCAGGTCGCCGAACAGCAGCTGCTGCCCGCCCTGGAACAGGCCGAGGAGGGTGACATCTTCCTGGCCGACGGCTTCTCCTGCCGCACCCAGGCCGACGACCTGGCCGGGGTGACCGGTGTCCACCTGGTGCAGCTGCTCGCCGACGCGCTGCCCAAACGGCAGGTCGATCAGCTCAATCAGTGAGAAGCCGGTTCATGAACCGGTCCGGGTCCGCCAGGAAGGCGCGGGTCAGCACGACCGCGTCCGCCTGGTCGTAGTCGATCTCGCTGATCCCGCCGTCCGCCGCGATCTCGAAGATCGTCGCGTCCCGGCAGGCCAGCAGGACCGGCGAGTGCGTCGCCACGATGAACTGACTGCCCAGCGCCACCAGTTCGGCGATCCGGACGAGCAATGCGAGGCAGCCCTGCACCGACAGGGCCGCCTCCGGCTCGTCCAGCAGGTAGAGCCCGGCCGGCCCGAACCGGTGGGTGGCCAGATCCAGGAACGACTCCCCGTGCGAGCGCTGGTGCGGGGAGACACCGCCGTACCCGTCGAGCACCCCGAGCCGCTCGATCTCGGTGGCCACGTTGTAGAACGACTCGGCCCGCAGGAAATATCCGGTACGGGGACGCCGGCCCGGCACCCGCGACAGCACCAGATGCTCACCGAGGCTCGACTCCGAGGACCGCGTCGCGAAGTTGAACGACGTGCTGCCACCCTCCGGGTTGAACCCGGCCGCCACCGCTATCGCCTCGATCAGCGTCGACTTGCCCGTACCGTTGTCACCCGCCAGAAGGGTGACCGGCGTGCGCAGCCGCAACCCGCGACGGTCGCGTAACGCCCGCACCGCGGGCAGATCGAACGGATAGCCACCGGCCCCGGTCATCTCGAGGAGAATTTCCCTGATGAACACCCTCGCGAGACTGCCACACCGGCTCGCCGCGCTGCTGGTCGCGGGAACCCTGGCCGCCTGCGCCCCGGCGGCCGGCGTCGCCGCGGAGGAGCCGGCCGCGCGCAACGTCATCTTCATCAACGGCGACGGCATGGGCGCCGCCCACCGCGAGGCCGCCCGCCTCTACCACCTCGGCCAGGGTGGGCGGCTCGCCATGGACCGGCTGCCGTACTCCGGGCAGCTCACCACCAGCCCGAAGGACCCCGCCTCGGAGATCACCGACTCGGCGGCCGGGGCCACCGCGTGGGCCACCGGCCAGCGCACCTACAACGGCGCGATCAGCGTCGACACCGCCCGTAGGCCGCTGCCGACCCTCGGGGCCCAGGCCAAGGCCGCCGGCCGGGCCACCGGGCTGGTCACCACCGCCCAGGTGACCGACGCCAGCCCCGCCGCGTTCTACGCCAACGCCGTCGACCGCGACGCGCAGGACGACATCGCCCGGCAGTACCTGGAGAAGTCGAAACCGGACGTCATCCTGGGCGGCGGCGAGGACTGGTGGCTGCCGAAGGGCAACCCCGGCGCCTACCCCGACAAGCCCGCCGCCGACCCCACCGAGGCCAGCCGCGGCACCGAGGGCAACCTGATCTCGCGGGCCCGCTCGGCCGGCTACCAGTACGTCTCCACGCCCGCCCAACTGGCCGCGGCCGGCCCCGGCAAACTGCTCGGCCTCTTCGCCAACGAGGAGATGTTCCAGCAGCGCGCCGAGGGCAAGGGCGACGCCTACCAGCCGGTGGTCAGCCTGCCGACGATGACCAGCAAGGCACTGGACGTCCTCTCCGCCGACCCGGACGGCTTCTTCCTGTTCGTCGAGGAGGAGGCCGTCGACGAGTTCGCCCACCAGAACAACGCCACACGCGTCCTCCAGGCCATGTGGCAGCTGGACCGTACGGTCGCGGTGGCCCGCGCCTACGCCGACGCCCACCCGGACACGCTCGTCGTGGTGGCCGGCGACCACGAGACCGGCGGCCTGTCCGTCGAGGCCGTCGACCCGAAGGACGAATCCGGCACCGGTAAGTCCGCCGAGGACGGCCCCTTCGCGGTCAAGGGCACGAAGCTCCGCTTCACCATGGACTGGACGACCACCGCCCACACCGGCGAGGACGTCCCGGTCACCGCGGTCGGCCCACAGGCCGGGAAATTCACCGGCAAACACCCCAACACCCATGTGTACGACGTGCTGGCGCCGATCCTGACCAGTTGAGCCGTCAATGGGTGTATCGGTGGGTGTCGCTATCGGATAGCGGACAGGGTCGGGAACGGTAACGCCGTGCCCACCTCCGGTAATGATGCTTCGGACGGCGCGTTCGCGTGGTTCGAGACTCAGATCCGGAGATCGCATCCATGACTGCTGACCTCAGCACCCCCGCCCGGCAGGCCCTCATCGCCCTGATGGTGCGCGCGGAGCGGACCTCGAACCCCGACCTCAAACAGCGCTACCGGGTCGAGATCACCAAGCCGGCCCGCGAGGAACTCACCGCACAGAAGCTGATCACCTGGGAGACGGGCGCGCGGCGCGCGATCTTCTACGAGCTGACCGACCTGGGCTGGGCGCGGGCCCGGCAGGAGTTCCGGTCGCCGCCGCCGGAGAAGGTCTCCGCCGCCTGGCTGCTGCACTACGCCACCCTGCGCCACCTGGACAGCCTGCTGCAACGCGGCGACCAGCAGATCGCCGACCTCTACGCCGAGCCGGACCCGGGACCACCGCCGGCCGGCACCGTCGAGGAGCGGATCCGCGGGGCCTACGCGGACCTCGCCGAGAAGCCGGGCGACCTGATCCGGCTCGTGCTGGTCCGTGACCGCCTGACCGGTGTGGAGCGTGCCGAGCAGGACCGGGTCCTGCTGGAGATGGACCGGCGCCGGGAGATCTATCTGGAGTCGGATCCGGCCCGCAACGAACTGCCCCCGGAGGCGCGCGACGCGGCCATCCGGATCGGAGGCGAGGATCTGCATCTGATCCGGATCGGCCGGGCGTGATCGAGCCGGCTCAGCGGAGAGCGCTGACCGCGCTGCGCCGTCTCGACTGGGCACCCACGCCGGAAGACGTCTGGACCGCCCTGGAGATCCACCTCGACGAACTGAACGGGGAAGCCGGCGCGGCCGTTCTCCAGGCCTTCGACGACGCCGACAGCAGCCGTCTCACGAGTCCGCTGGGCCTGGTGATCGAGGGCCGGCACGGCACCGGCAAGACCCATCTGCTGCGCTGGGCACGGGAGAAGGTGCAGTTCCGGCGTGGGTACTTCTTCCTGATGGGCATGGCCGACGGCCGAACCTTCTGGCCCACCATCGTGCAGACATACCTGCGCGGGCTACGCCGCTCGGGTGCCTACCGCCACTCGCAGCTGTCGGTGTTCCTGGAACGCCTCAGCGAGCGGGCCGAGATCCCGATGGCGCTGCGGCAGCAGGTCGGCGGCCGCAAACCGCTGACCCCGGACACCCTCGACGCGTTCGTGGCCAAGCTGCGGACCACCGATCCGGAGACCGGCCGGGAGTGCCGGCACACACTGCGTGCCCTCGTCCTGCTGGCCTCCACCGACGCGGACCTGGCCGACCTCGGCGAGGCATGGCTGCTGGGACTCCCGGATCTGGAACCGGCCGAACTGTCGGCCTGGGGCCTGCCGCGGACCGGCAAATCGGCGCAGGACACCGCCGTCGAGATCTCCCGCCTGATCGCCCTCACCGGGCCGAGCATGCTCGCCGTCGACCAGATCGACGTGATCTTCGCCCAGAGCGCTTCCGGGGCCGCCTCCGATCTCGCCGCCGACCTCGGCAACGGGCTCATGGACCTGCGCGAGAAGCTGGCCCGGACGGTGACCGTGGTGGCCTGCCTTCCGACATCCTGGGAGCGCATCACCCAACGGGCACTGGTCTCGGTCAGCGGACGATTCCGGCGGGAGACCAGCCTGGAACGGCTCCCGTCCCGGGAGACGGCCGAGAGCCTGATCGCGGCCCGGTTCGCACCGTTCTTCGACGTGGTCGAGTTCAAGCCGCCGTACTACACCTGGCCGATCCTGCCGGAGGCCTTCGACCGCGCCCGGGACCACACCCCACGGTCGCTGATCCAACGGGCCGACGAGCACGTCCGCCACTGCCTCGCGATGGATGAGGTCATCCCACTGGCGGACCTCGACGAGCGGTACGAGACCTTCGCCCCGCCGGTGGCGGCCGGGGACCTCGCCCGGCTCGGCGAGCGCCTCGCACAGCTGCGGGCCGGCGCCGACGTCGCGGCGGCCCTGGCCCCGCAGACCGAGGACGCGGAGATGTCCCGCCTGCTGGAGGCCGGGTTGCGCACCTGGGCGGTGGAACAGGGCGACGGCTCCGGCCGGTTCACGGTGCAGCCGGTCGAGCAGGGAAATCCGTCCGCGCACGCCTGGCTGTGCGAGACCCTCGACGCCGAGATCGAAGACGAGGCGCACTGGTACCTTCGCGGCCTCTCGCACACCCATCACCGGGCTGTCCAGGCCCGGCTCGCCCGGCTGCGCGGCCTCGCCGAACTCAACCCCGCGGTCAGCAAACGGCGTGCCGTCCTGATCCGCAACGGACCCTGGCCGACCGGCCCGGTCAGCGCCAAGGTCCGGAAGGAGTTCCTCGACCTCGGCGGGATCATCACCGGGGTGTCCCCGGACGACCTGCGCACCTTCGCGGCACTGGCCGTCCTGCTGGAGGAGAACGACCCGGCGCTCCCCGAGTTCCTCCGGGCCGGCCGGCCCGCCGGGAACACCACCCTGCTCACCGAGATCTTCGGCCCGCCCTCCGGTGACGGCGCCGGAAGGCCCGGGCCCGCACCGACCGGACCGCCGACCACTGCCGCGCCGACCACTGCCGCGCCGACCACTGCCGCGCCGACCACTGCCGCGCCGACCACTGCCGCGCCGACCACTGCCGCGCCGACCACTGCCGCGCCGACCACCGCCGTGCCGGTCGATGAGCCGGCGGGAGGGCCCGGCATCCAGGTCGGGACGGTCGCCGAGAGCGGCTCCCCGGTGAGCCTCACGCTCGAGTCGCTGCGCAAGCATTCGGTGATCTTCGCGGGTTCCGGCTCCGGCAAGACCGTGCTGATCCGGCGGCTCGTCGAGGAGTGCGCCCTGCACGGCGTCTCGGCGATCGTGCTGGACCCCAACAACGACCTGGCCCGGCTCGGCGACGCGTGGCCCGAGCAGCCGGAGTCCTGGCGTGACGGCGACGCCGAACGGGCCCGGGCCTACCTCGACGGCACCGACGTGGTGGTCTGGACCCCGCGCCGCGAATCCGGGCGGCCGCTGGTCCTACGGCCGCTGCCCGACTTCGGGGCGGTCCTCGACGAGCCGGACGAGTTCGCGCTCGCCCTCGACGCGGCCGTCGCGACCCTCGCCCCACGTGCGCGGATGGCGGCGAACACCGCCAAGGCGGACCGGGGAAGGGCGGTGCTGCGCAAGGCCCTGGAACACTTCGGCCGCACCGGCGGCGGGCGGCTCGCCGACTTCGTGGACCTGCTCACCGATCTGCCGGACGAGGTGACCAGCCTGGGCCGGGCCAGGGAACTCGCCGCGGACATGGCGGAGACGCTGAAGGCCGCCATGGTCAACGACCCGCTGCTCGGCGGCTCCGGAACCCCGCTCGACCCGGGCGCGCTGTTCACCCCGGCTCCCGGCCGCCGCGCCCGGGTGTCGGTGATCAGCCTGATCGGACTGCCCGGTGACGAACAGCGGCAGAGCTTCGTCAACCAGTTACAGATGGCGCTCTTCTCCTGGGTCAAACGCCACCCGGCCGGGGACCGGCCGCTCGGCGGGCTCTTCGTGATGGACGAGGCGCAGACCTTCGCCCCCTCCGGCGGCACCACCGCCTGCACCGAGAGCACCCTCGCGCTGGCCAGCCAGGCCCGCAAGTACGGCCTCGGCCTGATCTTCGCGACCCAGGCGCCGAAGGGCATCCACAACCGCATCGTCGGCAACGCGGCCACCCAGTTCTTCGGCTTCCTGAACAGCCCCACCCAGATCGCCGCGGCCAAGGAGGTGGCGCAGGCCAAGGGCAGCGCGGTCCTGGACATCTCCCGGCTGCGCACCGGCCAGTTCTACGCGGTCACCGAAGGCCGCCCGTTCCGCAAGGTGTCCACCGCCATGTGCCTGACCTACCACCCGCCGAGCGCGCTGACCACCGAAGAGGTCTTGCAGCGGGCCCGCGACTGAGGAGCATCGGTTGGACATAGTCGTCGACAGCCTGGTCAAGAAGTTCCAGGCGGATCATGACCTGTTGGCGCTGGCCGAGGACGAGGCGTTCGAGGCGTTCGCCGGCTACTGCGTGCTGAGCTCGTTCCACGAGGAGGCCTTCAACCCGGACACGTTCCGGATGGGCGGCGGCAACGACCTCGGCATCGACGTCTGCGGCCTGCTGGTGAACGGTGTGCTCCTGCGCGACGAGGTCGACGTACGGGCGGCGACCGAGCAGGCCCGGCAACTCGACGTGCGGATCATCCTGGTCCAGGCCAAGACCAGCCCCAAATTCGAGGCGAAGGTGCTCTCCGACCTCGCCGACAACCTGGCGCACGTCGTCGTCTCCAAGGAGAAGCTGCCGTACCCCGCTTCGCCGGATGTGGAGAATCTGCGCGCCTGCCTGGACGCGATCTACGCCAACATCGCCAAGTTCTCCGGTGGGAGCCCGAAACTGCACGTCGCGTACGCCACGACCGGCGGCCAGGTCGCCGACCTGATCCGGCGCAAGGCGGTGTCCGCGGAGAAGCGGCTGATGGCGACCGGCCTCTTCGAGGCCGCCGAGTTCCGGTGCGTCACCCGCGACGACCTCCGCGATCTCTACCGGCGGGCGACGCAGGCGGTGTCGGTCGTCTTCGAGATGCCGAAGAAGATCTCGCTGTCGCGCATGCCGGGGGTCAAGGAGTCGCTGCTCGGTGTGATGCCGGCCCGGGAACTCGTGACGAAGGTGCTGACCGATCCGACCGGCCACATCCGCAAGGCGCTGTTCCACGAGAACGTCCGCGACTTCCAGGGCTACAACCCGGTCAATTCGCAGATCCGTGACACCGTCCGCGACGACGACGGCCACCGCCGGTTCGCGGTGCTGAACAACGGCATCACCATCGTCACCCGGAACCTGGACGTCGTCGGCGACGAGGTGCACGTCCGCGACTTCCAGGTGGTCAACGGCTGCCAGACGTGCCATGTGCTGTTCGACGAGCGGGACCGGCTGACCGACGACGTGCAGGTCAGTGTGCGGGTGGTGCACAGCGAGGAGGAGAGCGTCATCGCGGGCATCATCGCGGCCACGAACCGGCAGACCGCGGTGAGCGAGGAGGACCTGTCGACCCGTGAGGACTTCCACCTCAAACTCGAGGACTTCTTCGCCGCCCAGGCGCCGGAGCGGCGCCTCTTCTACGAGCGACGGTCCAAGCAGTACGCGTCCCGCCCGGATGTCGAGAAGACCCGGGTCGTCAACCGCACCCAGCTGACCCGCGCGTACGCCGCACTGTTCCTGGGCGAGCCGGCCGCCGTCGGGCACTACCGTGATCTGACGACCCGGCGACACGACGACCTGTTCCAGCCGGACCAGCTGCCGGAGCTGTACTACGCCGCGGCTGCCATGCACTACCGCGTCGAGTGGCTGTTGCGGACCCGCCGCCTCCTGCCGCGGCTGCGCCCGGTGCGTTACCACCTGATGACGGCGCTGCGCTGGCGGGTGCTCGGCGCGGCCCCGGTCGCGAGTCACCCGCGCCGTGCCGTGGAGCAGTGCCGCCGGCTGCTCGACCTGGTCTGGGAGCCGGGGAAGGCGGAGCAGGCCGTCCTCAAGATCGTCCCGGATCTGAACCGGATCATCGAGCGCGAGGAGGCCGCCGGGGTGCCGCTGGGGGAGATGGTGCGGAACCGGCGGTTCGCGGACGCCGTACGCGCGGCTGTTCTGCCGATGTGACGACGGCCCGGTGGGGCGTCACCCAGGGTGACACCCCACCGGGCCGGCTGTCAGTTGGCGTCGGCCAGTGCGGCGAGGGCCTGGGCGGCGCGGAAGTACTTGTTGCGGCCCAGCTCACCGATGGTCTTGATGCCGAGGGCCTCGCGGATCAGCTTGGCGCCGTTCTCGCTGACGCCGGCCAGGGCTTCCACCGGAGCGTCGAGGATCTCCTGCAGGGACTTGTCCTGGTAGGCCTTGTCGACGATCTTCTCCAGGTCGGCGGTGACTGCCACTCTTCCTCCAAACGTCGATCCGAAGTAGATCTTCGGGTCGGGGCGGAAGCTTAGCTGATCTTGGGGAGGCGTCTGCGCTGTGTAGGGCCTGTGAGCGTGCCATCCGGCTGGTCCGCTGATCATGAGCCGGACTTGACAGGATTCTTGTGATCGTTAACATATCGGCAATCGAATTGACTGCGATGAAAGTCTGTCATGGCAGGGAGCAGGATGTCGCCGAGCACCACCCGTCGCGCCGTGGCGGTCGCCGCCGCGCTGATCCTCGCGGCGGCCGGCGGCTGCGCCACGGCCGAACCCGCCGCCGCCCCGGCGGCCCCGGCCACCCCACCCGATCCGGCGTTCCTTCTCGGCGACGCCGGTGTGCACGACCCCACCCTGGTCAAGAAGCCGGACGGCGGCTACCTGCTCGCCCACACCGGGGCCGGCCTCCAGCTCCGCACCTCCACCGACCGCAACACCTTCACCCAGGCGGGCGCCGTCTTCCCCGGCGGCGCACCCTGGACCACCGCCTACACCAAGGGCAGCGCCGACCTGTGGGCGCCGGACCTGTCGTTCCACAACGGTGAGTACCACCTGTACTACTCGGCCTCCACCTTCGGCTCCAACCACTCGGCGATCTTCCTGGCCACCAGCCCGACCGGCGCGTCCGGCAGCTGGAAGCACCGCGGCCTGGTCGTCGAGAGTCGCAGCGGCGGCGACTTCAACGCCATCGACCCCAACCTGTACGTCGACGACGCCGGAAATTGGCGGCTCACCTTCGGGTCGTTCTGGACCGGCATCAAGCAGATCGAGCTGGACCCCACCACCGGCCTGCGCCGCGGCGACACCATGACCGGCCTCGCCACCCGGGGCGACACCGCGATCGAGGCCCCCTACCTCGTCAAACACGGTGACTACTACTACCTGTGGGTGTCGTTCGACGCCTGCTGCAAAGGAGCGGCCAGCACCTACCGGACCATGGTGGGCCGCTCCACCAGCCCCGACGGTCCGTTCGCCGACGTCAACGGCACCCCGATGACGGCCGGCGGCGGAACCGAGATCCTGGCCGGGCACGGCAGTGTCCACGGTCCCGGCCACCCGGCGGTCCTCGCCGACACCGATGGCGAGTACCTCGTCTACCACTACTACGCCGACTCGGGCTCGCCACACCTCGGCATCAACCCGATCGGCTACGACGCGGCCGGCTGGCCGTTCGTCCACTGAACCACCCGCGCGGCGGGGCCCACCCCCAGCGCCGGCGCGCGGCGACCCCCTTTGCGAACCGCTTTCCCCGAAGCGAAACCGAAGGTGACATCCCCATGAGAATCCGCAAGCTGCTCCTCACCGGCGTGACCGGCATGCTCGCCGCCGCCGCCGGCCTCTACGGCATCCAGTCGGCCAGCGCCGCCACCTACCCCAACCCGGGCGTGGTGACCGGCTCGACCGGCGCCCACGACCCGTCGCTGATCAAACGACCGACCGGCGGCTACCTGCTCGCCACCACAGGCGACGGCATCACCCTGAAGACGTCCAGCGACCGGACCGCGTTCGCCGACGCCGGCAAGGCCTTCCCCAACGGCACGTCCTGGGCGTCGACCTACACCGGCGGCAGCGCCAACCTGTGGGCGCCCGACCTGTCCTACCGCAACGGCAAGTACTGGCTGTACTACTCGGCCTCCACGTTCGGCTCCAGCAAGTCGGCGATCTTCCTGGCCACCAGCACCACCGGCGCGGCCGGCAGCTGGACCCACGTCGGCAAGGTCATCGAGTCCACCACCAGCAGCGGCTGGAACGCCATCGACCCGAACCTCAGCGTCACCACGTCCGGCGAGTGGTACCTGACCTTCGGCTCGTTCTGGACCGGCATCAAGATGGTGAAACTCAGCTCCAGCACCGGCCTGCGCGCCGACAGCACCATGTACAACATCGCCGAGCGGTTCACCAACAGCAAGTCGGTCGAGGCGCCGTTCATCCACTACCGCAACGGCTACTACTACCTGTTCATGTCGTTCGACTTCTGCTGCCAGGGCGCGTCCAGCACCTACCGGACCATGGTGGCCCGCTCCACCAGCATCACCGGCCCGTACAAGGACCGTGCCGGCACCCTGACCACAGCGGGCGGCGGCACCGAGATCCTCGCCACGCACGACAGCATCTACGGCCCCGGCCACCCGGCCGTCATGACCGACTCGGACGCCGACGTGCTGATCTACCACTACTACAACTCGTCGGGCGCCGCGAAGCTCGGCATCAACCTGCTCTCCTGGAGCTCGTCGGGCTGGCCCACGGTCTACTGACCCGGTCACCCTCACGAAGAAGGCGCCGGCTCACCGCGGCGCCTTCTTCCCTTTTCCGGGGTACGCCGTCCGCGCGGCCGTGACCAGGAAGAAGCGGTAGACCCCGGCCCGGGGAGCCCGGGAACGTGGTGCCCCCGGCAGGCCCGCCATGTCGAACGCGAAACCGTTGCCCGCTCTCCATAGGCTCAGGGTTCGAGTCCCTGGCGGCCCACCAAGTGAAGCATCGTGCGAACCGGATCCGGTTCGCTGGCGTCACCGGTGGACGTGGCGGTTTCCGCGTCTGCCGGGACGTCACCCGGAACGGGACCCGCTGCCGGAGTTTGGCGTGGCGCTCACCTTGCCAAGCCTGCCAGCATCCGCCCGAACTGGGTAGCGGTCGGACCGCGGGACGGCTGACTGGCTGCAGCATCAGGAACTCGCGGGCGGGAGGACGGAACTGGCGCTGTCTCCGGTAGTCGCAGTGATCCGGCGGGCTTCCGCGCGGATCTCGTTGTCGAGGTCCTGTTCAGTCATGTCGATGTAATCGAGAATGTCGTACATGTCATCGAGGTCCACGAGGCGTTCGGCAATGGGTAACCGATCGTGGCCGATATTCGAGTGCGCCCAGGTGGCGAGGTCCAGCGGTGACATCCGGCCAGCCAAGACACGCGAGGCCAAGATCCTGACGGTGGCCTCGAGCCCGGCATTGCTGCCCGCTGGATAGTAGCTGAGCCCCAGGCCTTCTAACGCGGCTTGCAGCAGGTCGGGAACCTCCTCGTCCGCGTTGCGCGCGTGTACACCGGCGAGCATGGCAAGGTTCTTCCCGTCGAAGCCGGTGACCAGCAGTTCGCAGGCAAGGCTGACGAGGTCGGCCGCGGTGACCTGGCCGACGCTCCACAGCGCGGCGGCCTCCTGCATCCGGACGAGAGCGGTATCGCGTTCCATCCACCCATCGTGGATCACCGCGCGCTGAATGGCTTCACGATTGTTGGGGGCGTCCGCACGATTCGCATTGCGGGCGGGCACGGCTCTTCCGAGTCCCACGCCCGTGTCAGCCCACCGTCGATCGGCTATGCGCGTGACCGACTGCCCGATGGTTCTGAGCGCCAGAGGCCCATTCCCACGACCGGAACCAGCCCGATCATGTTCCTCGACGCCGATGGTGTTGTCCGTTGCCAATGAAGTTGTCCGCGTCATCGGATCATGTTCCGGGCCAGGTTCTTGCCATCGAATTCTGTCCGCCAGAGATGCGGCGCGGACTTCATATCGTACTTCTAGTGACATAGAGTGACGATGGGTTGCCTCGCGGAGTCCGGACATGGCACCCCTCTGTGTCAAGAGGCGGCTGCGAGGTCTGTTCTATGGTGGGTTTCGGCGGGTCCGGGAAGTGACTTCTCCGAAGTGTCGATCATGGGGTTGAGGTCGGCCGCGCTGGATTGCAGAGTCGCCCCCATATGTCCTCCCGGGCCCGTCTCGATCCGTTTCGCGTCGGCGACCATCCGCTTGTAGACGATGTCGGACAGGCGACGTTTCAACGCTCGCATCGCTTCCATCGGGGTCTTGCCGTCGGCGAGTTTGCGCCGGTAGTAGCGGCGGCCTTCGGTGTCACGACGGAGCTGGACCACCGCCATGATGTGCAGGGCCCGGTTGATGCGCCGGTTCCCGGCACGCGACAGACGGTGGCGGTTCTGGTCGCCGGAGGACGCGTCGATGGGTGCGGTGCCGTTCCAGGACGCGAAGTGGCCGCGGCTGGCGAACCGGGCGATGTCACCGATGTCGCCGATCAGCCGGGCGGCACCGGACGGGCCGATCCCGGTGAGTTCCTGCAGGGTGCTGCCGGTGGAGGCGACCAGGTCGGTGAGTTCGGCGTTGGCGAGCTTGATTTTCTTGTCGATCGTGACGAGCTCGTGGATCAACTCGGACGCCAGCCAGCGGCGGGTCTTGCCGACCAGGTCTCGCGGCCGGACGGTATTGAGCAGGGCGCGGGCCTGCTGGGCGGACAGGAACTTCTTCGCCCCACCTGGAATGAGTTCGAGCAGCAGGTGATGCAGCCGGGACACGACTTCGGTGCGGGTCCGGCCGAGCTGGTCACGGCGGTCGACCAGCAGTCGCAACGCCACCGTGGTGTCATCGGCCTGCACCTGCCGCAGACCTGCCGTGCGCAACGCGGCCACGGCGACGCTGTGAGCGTCGACCGGGTCGGTCTTACGGCCCTGACCGGTAGCGAACACCCGTGCTCGCGCCGACAACTTCGTCGGCACGTCGACGACCGTCTCACCGTCAGCGACCAGGCGCTGGGCGACATGCCGGCCGATGCCGTTGCAGCCCTCGACAGCCCAGATCCGTTCGCCGTGTTTGCGGCCGGCGGCGAGCATCGCCTTGTAGCCGTCGTGATCAGTGCCGAACCGGCCCTTGCCGAGGACACGTTCGCGCGGGTCGATGACCTCGATGGTGGCTGATCGTTTGTGCGGGTCCACTCCGATGACGACATTGGGCATCTGTCTCGTCCTCCCTGCTCCGACCTGGTGTCGGCGGGAGGGCAGCGCTACTTTGAGCTGGGCAAACCCCTCTGGAGCCTCTCCGCGCCGCGGTGACCGGCAGGGCGCATGCCAAATCTGAGCCACACCCAAGATGCAGGTGGACAGCCGAATTGAGAGCGTCTCCGCCGGTCACCTCGACCATGCCTGGCCGGGCAGCGGTCGTGCCACCAGTAGATAAGTAGCCGAGTTGAGTGCATTCCCGGCTCGGCCCGGCACCTAGACTCTGCATTGTCGTTTAGAAGCATTCTGCCCCCATATGGGCGGGCTCTGGACGGCCGAACTGGTCCGCCGGGTGCACGGCAGGCGTTTACACATCCGAACTGATGGCGCGGCACGTCTATACTTCCGACCACTGGCCGGCGCTCCCTAGTCACTCATCGCCGGAAGTCAGTGACACGACCGTCGAAGGGATGTGCTATATGCGTCTAACAAAGCAAGTAATCCAGCAACTGCTTAACCAAAACGAAGGATTCAAGCATACGACGTCTTTCACGAGCAGAAACAGCTCATACGATAATTACTATGAGATCGTGAATGGCGAGTTGCACGTTCGCTCGGTCGGCAAAACCTCGTGGGCCGACAGCCGCTACGATACTGGTACCGTCGCGGACGAGGATCGAACGCGGAGGTTTCTGAGGGAAAACCTCCACTTGCTGAACACAGACGGCCTAGGTGACTAGTAATTGGCCGCACCAAAGAGGTTCGCTGACGTTGACAGTCGTGGACACCATGGAGAGAGTAATGGCGCCCAGTAGCTTCGAGTATATGAAACCGTGGTTGGTCGAGAACCCGGAGCCGTCCGTATGCCCGCACTGTAAACAAGAAATTCAGCCCGGCGACAACGTCCACTGGTGGCAGGACGTGCTGTGGCACACCAAGCCGCAATGCCGCTCAGCTTAAGTTGATCTTGTTTTTCGAGTACATCGGGCCGCAGTCGCCTGACCTGCACCGTATGCGGCCGCCTGACGAATTGCCGACGCGCCGGACATCGGCGGGGATCGCCGAATACTTGCAGGTCGAAACCTTGATCAACTTAGGCTAAGTGGCATTGCACCAAGCCGTGCCCTAGCTGAACAAACAGCGGACGTACGGTCGCGCTATCTCAGCCTGGCGCATGTCCGCACCCGGTGGCTGTCGACCGAGCGGCCCCGCGTTCGCTGACCGTAACGTCTGGTTTGGCGATGGTGTGCCTGGCTCCAGGGCGTCAGAGTGGTTTGGCGCTGATGCTCTCGTCTGAAGCAGCAACTCGACACGACTGAGTGGGGACAACGATGGCTGGCTACGGACGCAGCGACGAGGAGTGGGGCCAGTTGACCTCCGTCGGCTTGGCATTCCTCGTCGAACGGGCACGCCTTGAGAAGACCACGACATATACGGAACTCGACGCCACCCTACGTCGGCGGACCGGCTTACGTGGATTCGACTTCGATCAGGACAGCGAACGTGCGGCGATGGGTCACTTGCTCGGTTTGATCGTGGAGCGCAATCGTCCAACGACAAACCTGCTGATATCGGCTCTGGTTCAGTATTTGAATACCAACGATGCCGGTCCCGGCTTCTATGCGTTGGCAGTCGAGTTGGGGATGCTGCCGCGTCGGTCATCAGCAACGGCGAAGCAAGCTTTCTGGATCGGACAGCTCAACGCGCTGTATGCCTTTTACTCTGCCGGGCGCAGGGGCGCCTGATGTTCGGACAATCGGCTCAATTTCAATACGCCCATCTGCCGCAGATAGGTCCATATCGGCTGGGAACCGCTGGCATGCTGCATAGCTCTACGTCAGGTCATCTGTCGGTGCTCGGCCGCATTGCTCATGTCCGGTCGAGGGTGATCACGAGGCCATGGGGAACCTGCACGTCGCCCAACGCCCAAGCCCAGCCGGGAAGGCTGACGAGTTTGTCGAAGAATTCGTCGAGCGCCCTACCGAGGGGCCACATGTGTCCAGACTCGAGAACGTCGGTTGCCGCTTGCGGCGCCCAGTAGAAAGCGCAGCCCAACTGCCACATCGCGTCTTTGTCACCTATCTCGGTGAACTGCCGCGTGAGACTAGTCGAGAATTCACGCTCGCCACGGAAGTCGTGGCTCCCGAACTCGGCGAGGATCCCGTCACCGTCTTCCTCGGGCGGCGCAGCGTCCTCGGTGGGGAGCGGGGCGAACTGCCGAAACGTTGAGGCAGTCGTCCGAACGTCGGCCGTGGAAATCGCACGAGAGCTTACCCCGGCCTCGTCGAGCATCGAAGCCAGAACCGCCCGGGTCGCGCGAATCAGCATCTGGTGACGATCACGCTTCCGACGATCTCATTTGCCACAGATAGGACGAGAGGCTCAGCCCCGCTCTCTGGCCAGGTCGTCGATGATCCAGCGGAGTGCAGTGACCGCGTGGGAGTACCTCAGGTACCGAGGATTCTGGTTCGACTTGGGCTCGCACTCGTTACGCATCCGGCGAAGCTGATCGATCATCTCCTGGAGCTGCCGCTCGCTCTGCTCATAAGCCATCACGTGTTTGAGCATGGTCTATAAACAATGGGGCAGCGCAAGTGCTACTAACCGAACGGCCGATGCTGGTTGCCTAGTGTAGCGACGACGCCCTCAAGTAGCCGCGATCCGCAAAGGATAGGTGTGCTGGTCCCGTTCCGTGCTCGGCCGGTCACCAGCCATCGCGACGAGTCGGTCAACTCGCCGCGATGACGACCGCGGCGGGCGGTCAGTGCCGCCACGTCCACCCCGGCGGTGGTCAGGACCGCGTCGATGTACTCGGCGAGCTCCTTGCGCTCGCCGGTTTCGATGGCACCGTACGGCCCGTCAGCGATGTTGAGCCCCACCACTACCCTCTCGACCGCAGCCTAGACACCTCGTCCGACGCCGTGTCGACAGCGGCGACATCCCGTTCGGAGGCGGACAGGACGATGTCGACCGCAGCGGTGAACGCCGCCGGCCACAAGCGAATCGCGTACGCGTCGTCTCGCGCCAGGGTGCCGGCAGCGACGGCGGCTTCCTGCGTGGTGACCTCGTTCTGCCAGCCCACGGTGGGTCTCTCGATCATGCCCGGAGGATAGGGGCCGACTACGACAGTTTCTCCCGTTCACCCGAACCTGCTGCTGGGGCGGCTGTCGGAGGAGCACACCCACGGTGGGGGTACCCGATGGGGCCTCACCGCGTTCTTTCGGCCGAGTTGAGCGGCGCGTGATTGTCGGGCTACGTAACCGCCCGCTCCGGCAGGAGGCGCCGATGACCATCTCTTCTTCCACGATTCGCCGACAAGTGGTGTCGCCTCCGGCCGGGAGGCGAATCGGCTACAGCGCATGGGGTTTCCTGACTCCGGGGATCCTGGACACTCCCGATGGGTCACGCGCCTACTGCCGCGCGGTGATCGACACGCTCCAAGCCGCCGGGAACGAGGTCGTGCTGATGCAGGCCGACCGGGACCGGTTGGAGGCAGGCATCGATCTGGACGACCGGTACCGGTTTGCTGCCGGGTTGCCGGAGCTGGACGCGGTGGTGTTCGAATGGCGGTGGCCGCTGCCGGGCCGCAACACCACCGTGTGCGGGACGCCGGGTCACACCTGCGACCTGCACCGGCAGCAGGCGCTGATTGAGCACTACACGATCGGCCTGGCCACGCCGACGGTGATCTGGGACATGGACCGGCGGCTACCAGCCGATGACCCGCTGCGGGCGAGGGCGAACGTACGCGTCGGGGAGTACGCGCTGCATCCCACGCCGGGCGCGTTCACGCTGGCCTGCCCGGTCCCTGACACGCTGCTCGACCACGCCGACCCGTATCGGCTCGCGGCAGCGGACCGGCCGATGCCGCTGGTGTACGTCGGTAACCAGTACGGCCGCGACGACGCGTTCGACAGGTTCTTCGCGCCGGCCGCCGCCCAGGTGACTCACCGAGTGGCCGGGAAGTGGACCGACACCGAGCCGTGGCCGCACGTGAACTTCACCGGCCGCTGCGGCTTCGACGAGGTCGCCGACATCCACCGCGAGGCGCTGGCGACGGTGTTGCTGTTGCCGGAGCGCTACCGCACGGTCGGGCATCAGACGTCGCGGCTGTTCGAGGCCGTCACCCAGGGATGCCTGCCGCTGACCCCGGCCGACACCGTGGCCGCCGACCGGTTCACGCCACCGGAGCTGCACGTCCGCGACGGCCGCGAGGTCATCGAGAAGCTGCGCCGGCTGCAGTCGATCGCCGGGACGCCGGCCCACCGGGATCTGATCCGCACGTGCCTGCGCTTGTTGGAGCCGTACCGGCTCAGCACCCAGGTCGCGGTCCTGCTCGACACCTTGCACACACTCGGCATGCCGACGGCGGGGAGACCGCGATGACGCTCACCCCGGCTACCTTCGACACCTTCGGCGACGCGTACGTGGCGGTGCTGCGACGCATCCACGATCAACCGGAGTACGACACCCGGGGCCGCGGCAAGGGCGCCGTGGAGGTCCCGAACGTCAGCTTCCGGCTCACCGACCCGGTCCGCCGGTCGCCGTACCTGGTAGCTCGGCGGGCGAACATCGTCTTCAACCACGCCGAGGCGCTGTGGTATCTCTCCGGCTGCGACGACCTCGCCATGATCGGCTACTACGCTCCGCGCCTGGAGAAGCTCTCCGCCGACGGCATCCGGCTGACCGGCACTGCCTACGGACCGCGCCTGTTCGCCGTTGACGACAGCGACGGCCGGTCACAGTTCGACCGGGTCATCGACCTGCTGCGGCACGACCCGGACAGCAAGCGCGCCGCCATGCTCGTCATGCGGCCCGATGAGCTGATCGATCCCGATAACCCGGATGTGGCCTGCACTCTCGCGCTGCAGTTCCTGCTGCGCGGCGGCCGGTTGCACGCGACCGCATCCATGCGTGGCAACGACGCATTCATCGGCCTGCTGTGCGACACGTTCTCGTTCACCATGATCCAGGAGCTGGCCGCCCGTCGTCTCAGCGTTGAGGTCGGCACATACACCCACCACGTCGGGTCGATGCACATCAACGTCCTCGACGTCGCCAAGGTCGAGGCGATCCTGGCCGAAACCGACCGGGCACCAGCTCCGATGTTCCCCTGCTCGGAGATGCCGGACACCTCGCCGGAGGAGTTGGACACCGTGTTGTGGTGGGAGCAGGCTCTCCGTCTGGGCGGCACCACGTTGACCGTCGATGCGGTTGCCCGGATCCCGGTGTCCGGCTACTGGCGGCAGGTGCTGCTGCTGTTCGAGGCCTACCGGCAGATTCGGCAGACCGGCGACCCGGTCACCGTCAACATCACGGCCGCCCTGACCGCGGGCAACCGGTGGCTGATGGCCGCACGCTGGCCCGACCGGATCGGCATGCCGTGAACCTCGACGGCTGGCGCTGGTGGACGGTGATCCTGCTCAAACCCGACTGCCTCGCCCGTGACCTGCTCGGCCCGGTCCTGACCGCCGTCGAGCAGGAACTTCAGGTGGTCGACGTCTGTTACGTCTTTCCCACCGAGGAACAGATCTTCACGCACTACGCCGATATCTTGGCGCTGTCCGCGCAACTCGGCCGGGATGTGCCCGCCGAACTTCGCCGTATCTATGTCGGCCGGCAGGCCGCCGTCGCCCTCGGCTACGGCCCCGACGCCGCGCCACGGCTGAGGCGACTGCTCGGCCCGACCGACCCGGCCGCCGCCGGGCTGGACACCATTCGCGGCCGGTTCGCCGCTGACAGCCTCGACAAGGCGATGGCCGAAGGCCGCCTGGTCGACAACCTCATCCACAGCTCCGACAGCACCGAGGTCGTGCCCCGTGACTTCGGCATCTGGTACGGCCCGGCCAAGAAACACCTGCTCCGGGCCCCACATCCCTCGAACGGAGACCCTCGATGACCATCATCCCGGACCTCGACGTCGGCCCGAGGACACTGCGCTTCATGCCGGACGATCTGAAAGCCGGCCTGGATCCCTACATGGCGGCGTACGTCGGCTACCGCAAGAGCGGCCTGTCGCTCAACCACATCATCGGCTGCCCGCTGGACTGCGGATACTGCGTACGCCACTTCTGGGGCAACTTCGACGTCAAACAACCACAGCTACTCGTCCCGACCGAGCAGGCGATCGAAGACCTGATCGGCCACGAGGCGTTCCAGCCGCACGTCACCCCGATCCAGCTGTTCAACAAGGCCACCGACCCGTTCCTGCCCGGCGTCAAACCACACCTGTTCCAGGTGCTGCGCAGTCTCGACGAGCGCGGCTACACCAATCACGTCCTGATCATTACCCGGTTCAAGGTCACTGCCGACGACATGGCTGCCCTCGAACAACTGGGCCATCTGCGGGTCACGCTGCTGTTCACGTACTCCGGGATCACCGACCCGCGGATCGAGCCGATCGCCAAGACCGCCACCACCGTCACCTCGATCCGCACCGCTGCCCAGCACCGCGAGCGCACCGGCGTGATTCTCTACTGGCGGCCGATTACCCCCGGCTGGAACGACAGCGATCAGACCATGGCCCACGTCCTCGACATCGGCCGCGACGTTGATGCGATCGACTTCACCGGCCTTTACCACAAGGCAGAGAACGCCGCATATCTGCAAGAACAAGGCGTCACCGTTCCATACGGCGAGGACGAGTTCCACCGCCGCAAGACCATGCCGTACAGCTTGGACGCCCACGTCGTCGCCGCCTGGCGCGCCTCCGGCATCACCACCCCGCTGTTCCGCAAGACCTCCTGCGGCGTCGCCTACGCCCACCAGACCGCCGACTACAACGGCCACTGGGGCGTACGGGAAATCTGCGACATCTGCCCCCTCGACCAGCAGAAACGCTGCGCCGACGCCCACCGCCCACCGACCGGGCAGGACATGCGCGAGGTCCTCGACCGGTTCGGGTACGACAGCGACTTCCTCATCGAGGACGGCCACGTCTGGACCCACGGCCTCGGCGAACAACGCCGCTACGCTCTGCAGCACACCCTGCAATTCCAGATCTGGGAACTCGACCAACCGCACTTCCTGCACGCCCACGGCCGATCACTGACCGGGCACGGCACACCCGACGGCCAGGCTGATGCGTTCGACCAGGTGCGGGAACGGTTCGCGCATGCGGCCCGTTTCAACGACGACTGATCCATTCGTACGGCGTAGGCGGTGACATGGCAACGACCTGGCGGGAGGCGACCAACCTGGTCGCCCTCGACCTCGAAGGCAGCGGCGCCCAGGACGGCGACCACGAAGCCATCCTGGAGATCGCCGCCGTCCGCCTCATCGCCGGCCGCCCCGACGTCGCCACCGCCTACGCCACCCTCATCGATCCCGGCCGCCCCATCCCCGCACGGCCCTGGATCTCACCCGGCCTCGCCGGCACCGCCCTGTCCGGTGCGCCCACCCTCGACGACGTCGAACCGCAACTGGCCCGCCGACTCGACGGCGCCTACCTGATCGGACACAACATCGGCGTCGACTGGCGACTGCTGCACCGCCGCTGCCCCTCGATCAGCATCGCCGGACTCATCGACACCCACCGCCTCGCCAAGACCCTGCCCGCCACCGGCAAGAACAGCCTCACCGACCTGCTCACCCGCCACCGGCTCACCGACACCGTCAACGCCGCCGCCCCAACCAGCCGCCCACACCGCGCCCTCTGGGACACCATCGGCGCCGCCCTCCTGCTCGACACCCTCATCAAGCAGCACTGGACCGGCGATCCGAGCCTCGACGACCTGCTCGCTGTCGCCGCCCCACCCAGCCCGAAGACCACCCCGGCGGCGCAGGCGACACTCTTCGACTGAACCTCGCCGAGAGGAAACCGCCCGATGGAACCGCTCACCGTCACCATCGGCGGCGACATGCCCGTACGCCGCATCGGCTACGGCACCATGCAACTCACCGGCCCCGGACACTGGGGACCACCCACCGACACCGGCAACGCCATACGGATCCTGCGCCACGCCGTCCACGACCTCGGCATCGACCACCTCGACACCGCCGACGCCTACGGACCACACACCGTCGAAGACCTCATCCGCCAAGCCCTGCACCCCTACCCGGACCACGTCGTCATCGCCACCAAGGGCGGAATGCTGCGGCCCGGACCCAACCAATGGACACCCTGCGGTCGGCCCGAATACCTGCGCCAATGCGTCGAACTCAGCCTCCGCCGCCTCGCCGTCGACCGCATCGACCTGTACTACCTGCACCGCATCGACCCGGCCGTCCCCCTGGCCGATCAGCTCGGCACCCTCGACGATCTCCGAAAAGAAGGCAAGATCCGCCACCTCGGCCTCTCCAAGGTCACCATCGACCAAATCGAAGAGGCCCGCGGCTACACGGCTATCGAGGCCGTGCAGAACCAGCACAGCATCGACACCGACGACCCTGTCCTCGGATACGCCGAACAGCACGGACTCTCCTACGTCGCCCACCAACCGTTCCGGTCCGGTACGGAACTCGTCCGAACCTCAGCGCGCGACCGTGGCGTACGAGCCCAGAGCATTCTCCGCCTGTTGCTTCGACGGTCTCCAGCATTGCTTACCATCCCCGGCACCTCTTCCTACCTGCATCTGGAGGAGAACAGCAAGGTCGAGGTTGCGGAATGACCGTGCGCGCCGGCACCAATAAAGTGCCTTGCGACATCGTCGTTTCGGGCTACTCAGGACAGCTTCGATGCCTGTCCCGAGGGCGAGACTGCCGGCTACACGGAACTGTCGATGCCCCGTAGCATGCCGATGACGTAACCGCGCCAGTTCAAGCCGCAACCTGGCAGCTGAAGTGCGTCAGAGGCGGCAATAGGGAGAAATGGCTTTGGAGACAGCCGCTTGGCCCAGGACGTTCTCCGTGCTCGCCGAGAAGTGGCGCAACCTTCCAGCGACGAGTTCGGTGGATGTTGTCGAGTGGCGGTCACGCTTCGCGGTGATGAAGGCCGAGCATGATCGACTGCGACTACAAGGACGCTGGACCCATGGCCCCGCCGATTTGATGAGTATCTGCGGATTTCACCGCAAAGAACTGGCGCACGGCTCAGCGCTGCGTTGGCTCTGCGATCCAACGGGCAGCCACGGCCTCGGCGACCGTTTCCTGGTCGGCCTCATCAGGGCTACCGGCGAACCACTCGAAGTCTCCAGCGACACAACTGCGGAAACCGAGATCTCTCGCGAGCGCTCCCGCGCCGACCTCGTCGTCTACGGGGACAGGTGGAAGCTCGTCATGGAGTTGAAGATCGACGCTATCGAGTCAGAGCGGCAGTGTCAGCGTCTCTACGAAGACTGGCGGATGGATCGCGGCGTTCGATGGCTCTTCATCACACTCTCAGGCCGAGCGCCCGTGACAACAACTACCGAGCAGGCTGCTCTTGCATGGCACCGCTTGTCGTGGTCGAGGGTACTGAGCGTCCTCGATGACGCAGTGCAGGCCGCAGGGGAAGAGGCTCCGGAGGTAACCGCTGTGGCGGAATACCGCCGTTCGCTGTCCCGCCTGACGAAACGGAGATGGAAATGACTATTCAGGAGCGATCAGGCGGTCCGGCCATCGGCCGTATCAAGGACGAACGCGTCCGGTTCTACCTGGAAAACTTCAAGATGATCGAGGAGTGGGCGCGGGTCCGGACGGATGCGAACCAAGAGTTGCACGACCTGTTCCTTGGCATGGCCGAGGTGCTCACCGTTGAGGCGGAGAGCCGTGGCTACGACGACGTCGTCGTAAGGGTCGACGAGGACACCAATCCTAAGAAGCCACGAATTCTTATCGCGAAACGCGACTGGTTCGGCTCTGACGATGTAACTCCGGCCGCCACGGCGATCGAGTGGCACCAGCCACCCATTGACAAGAGCGGCGAGCTTTACATGTATGTCGGTGTCCGAATGGGAGACCGCCGTCGCCGTGATCTCCGCGTCGCGAAGTACTTGAGCAGTTTGGCCCCCGCACTGCGCCGGACTCTGGGCAGTGAGTGGGAGAAGGAAGCCGAGGCGTTTCCAGTCTGGCGATGGATCCAGCCACAGGGCGACAGCCTCGACGAGTTGTTCATCGTCGAGGAAGCGCGAAGGGCGGCCTGGACATGCTGGGAGGCCACCTCGCATCACATCGACGAGGCGCTCGGCAGGGCCTGAGGTGATACGTAACCACACGGGTGCCGCTGTTGGTCTCGGAGCCCGACTTCACTAAATGGCGTCCGTCACCGGTCCTACAGGATGCTCCAGGCGGTCAGTTCCTGCAGGTCTTCGCGGAGGCCGGCGATACGGTGGTGAACTTCGGCCGCAGCGGGACTGCCGGGAGCTGACTTGCGGGCGTTGGTGGCGATCATCTGGAGTTCGCGGAGCAGGCAGAGGTCCTCGAAGCGGTCCCAGTCTCGGGGGTCGCGTCCGTATGCGGTGACGAAGTCCGGGAAGTCGTGGCTTCCGAAGCGGCGGCAGTGCACGGCGACGGTGGCGATGTCCCACATGCGGGGTCCGGTGGAGGCGCTGTCCCAGTCGGCCAGCACGGGTGTGCCGTTGTCGCGGCGCAGGGCGTTGCGGACCTGCGGGTCGGACTGGATGAGGCCGCTGCCGAACGGCATGGTCGTGTTCCAGACCGGTGCGAGATCGTGAAGGCGGCGAGCGAGCAGTTCACGGTCGTCGTCGGCAAGGATCGCGGAGGCCTCGATCGAGCGGCGGATCCCGGTGATCGGGTCGAGCACGGTGGGCACCCCTGTCGGGGGCAGGGGCAGGGCGTGCAGGCGACGAAGCAGGTGACCGAGTTCGGCGGTGGTGATCGGCTGTGTGGTGGAGGCGTCGAGCCGCTGCCACACGGTGACGGCGTGCCCGTCGACGTCTAGCGGTTGCGGTACTCCGGGGTGCAGCGGGACGGTCGGAAAGTCCTGCTCCTGCAGCCATCTCACGAGACCGACGACCCGGTGTACCCGGTCGAGCGGGACTGCCTGCGGGGAGATCTTGACCACCACGTCGCCCACGGCGTACACCGCGTTTGTGTGGTGCCGGAGCAGAACCGCCTCGTGGGAGAAACGGTCGATGAGGTGGCAGATCTCGTCGAGTACCGGTCGGGTCCGTTCCTCGACGAACATGGACGCTCCTGACGGCCGGGTGCGGTGTCCTTACCCGACTCAGGTTAGAGCTGCCCGCCGGCCGCACTCGCGCAGGTAGTCGTCCAACTCGATAACGGCGCCTTGCCGCTGGTCGGCGGGGACGGTGGCGACAACGTCTCGTGCCCGGGACAGGACGATCTCGGTCCGTTGCGGTTCGGGCAGGCAGGCGACGGCCTCGCGGGCCACCGCTGCGGCTTCGCTGGTCCGGTGTTCACGGGCCAGGCACATCGATCGGTCCATCTGGATAAGTGCCGGATCGATCGCTGGCACGGGGCTGGCCCGGTAGAGCGTGAGCGCCTCGTCCTGCAGGTGGTAGGCGGTGGGCAGGTCGCCCGCCCAGGCGGCGGTCCCGGACAGGTAGAACAGCAGGCGTCGTTCCGGGAACTCGAATGCCGCATTCGTGTCGCTCTCGCCCGCCTGGTCGAAGAGATGGCGGGCCTGCAGCATCGCGGTTCGTGCCTGATCGGTGGCGCCGATTCGGGCCAGCGCCCTGGCTCGGGAGGCCGCGGCCAGAGCAGTCAGCGGGCATGGCGTCGTGGACAGCGCGAGCGCCTGTTCGGCCAGGGCAACGGTCTGCCGCGGGTCGCCGAAGTAGTAGGGAAGCATCGCGGCATGCGCCCGGACCAGTACGCGCAGCCGGGTTCGGCCGCTGTCGTCGGAGGCCATGGCTGCCGTGCGGTACCAGAGCCGGGCGTGGGTGGCGTCGCCGAGCCGGAGCAGGGCGTCGGCGGACAGGGCGGCCAGCAACGCTGCGGCGGCCGACAGGCGGGCTTGGACCGCGGCGGGTTGCCGCCGCCGCGACAGAGTGAGCACCTCAGCGCACTCGGTGGCAATGTCCCGCAGCACTGTCAACGGTGGGGAGGACAAATAGCTCCGGACATGATCGTGAGTCGCCTCTTCGATCATCTCCAGCTGGTTCGCGGTCACCGTTGAGGATGCCAGCGCCTCGTCCAGCTGGGCACGCAGCGCTGCCAGGCCGACGGTAGAGGCGTGAGGCTCGGCGGGAACGGCCGGGGCGGGCTCACATCCCAGCCCCATGACGGCTCGGGGGATGCGCAGGCCGACGGCGACGCGTTCGAGGACCTCGTACGCGGTGACCTGCCGGCGGTTCTTGGCGATCTCGGCGGCCCGGTTCGGGGAGATACCCACCAGCCCGCCGATGGCGCCGTACGAGATGCCGCGGGCGTGCAGGAACCGGAAGATGGCCGTGACGTCGCGGCGCTCCAGGAAGTCGCGGATCGGCCGGCCTTCCCAGGAGCCCGACACCCACCAGCTCGGGTCGATCTCGACGCGCACCGGCACACCTCCCGTCACCACCAGCCCTGTACGGCCAGGGCATCGACCCAGCGTGGCATCGAAATCTGGTGATCTCAACGATGCCGGTGCGGTTCACCCACCATGGGCACCCACGGTGAGGTCGCACCATCGGGCGACACCGCACCCACCGGTTCCGACGCCGACCAGGGCCGCGTGGTGGGGTCCGCGGTGCACCCCCAGCATGGTCCTTCCGGCCGTACCAACGACACGGGATCGTCGATGCGCGCCGCCGTGATCGCCGACGTCACCCGAAGACGTCCGGGCTGGTCAGCGGCGCACCGGTAAGGCCCCGAGACGCACATGACGGGCGATGCCGCGTAGGTCCCCCAGCCCACGCCCGGCATCCGCTACCCGCCACGCGTCTCGGGGCCGCACCCCACGGATATCGCGACCCCCGAGGAGGCAACCGTGCACACCACGACACCCAGCTACCTGGAACTCGCCAGCGGCCACCCGCATCGGTAGACGGGATCCGCTCATGGCGTACATCGACAATGTCGCGACGGCCCGAGGCCGGCATGCCGTGGCCGCATCGTGGCAAACCGGTCCGCGACGGCCGACCTGGCCTCTGGTCGCTGACGACCTGTTCCGCCTCGCTCACCGTGACCACGACGGGCGGCCGTTGCTCGACGAGCACGTCACTGGTCTGGGTCTGGCCGCCGCCTTGCTGGCCGAGCTGGTGCTGGCACGACGGCTCGCGCTACCGGGCGGCCAGGTGATCATCGTGGACACGGCGCCGCCGATCGACGCGCTCGCGCACTCAACCCTGGACCGGCTGGCCGCCGAACGAGTCGCCCTGCCGGTCCGGACCTGGCTGGCCTATTTCGCCCGGAACGCTCACCACGATGTCGCCGACCGGCTGACCCGGGCTGGACATCTTCGCCAGACGACCGAGCGACGACTGCTCGGGCGGCGGGTGCGCTATGTGCCCAGCGACATGAACACCGCTGCCTGGCCCTGGGCCCGCCTCTCCGGCTGCCTACAGAAGGGCCAAACCTTGGACGGGTTCGACACCGTCCTCGGCGGCCTGATCCTGGCCACCGACCTGTACCGGACGGTGCTGCTCGGTCACGCCGCCGACCTCGAGACTGGGCTCCGTGCCGCCGTCGTCAACACGCCGGCCCCGGTCCGGGAGCTGCTGGCGCACACCGAGGCCGCCGTCGGCGACGCGATCATCACCCGCCGCTGACCCAGCCGACCCGCTTGAAGGGGAGTTTCTGCATGCCTGCTCAGCATTCCGCCGACACGGTCAGCGCCACCCTCGCGCGTAGCCGCCTGGGCGTGTGGCCGCTGGTGTTCACCGTGATGGCGGCCGCCGCCCCGCTCACCGTCGTCGCGGGCGGCGCCACCACCGGCTTTGCCGTCACCGGGATCACCAGCATTCCGATCGCGTACGTGCTCGTCGCCCTGCTGCTCGCCGTCTTCTCGATCGGCTACGTGACCATGTCCCGGCGCGTGGTCAACGCCGGCGCATTCTACACCTACATCACCCACGGCCTGGGCAAACCCGCCGGTGTCGGTGCCGCGTTCGTCGCCGTGCTGGCCTACAACACCATGCAGATCGGCCTCTACGGCGGCTTCGGTGCTGTCCTCGCCCAGTTCCTCGACGACCGTGCTGGCCTGGACCCGCCGTGGTGGCTATGCGCCTACGCGGCGTGGGCGATCGTCGGGCTGCTCGGCGTGCGCCGCATCGACCTCAACAGCCGTATCCTGGCCACCCTGCTGATCGCCGAGATCGCCGTCGCGGTCATCTTCGCCGCCGTGCACATCACCCACCCGGCACCCGGAGGCATCTCGTTCGCCACCCTCGATCCGGGCAACGTGCTCACCGCCGGGATCGGTGCCGCCCTCGCGGTGGCCATCGCGGGATTCGTCGGCTTCGAAGGCACCGCCGTGTTCAGCGAGGAATCCAAAGACCCGCACACCACCGTCGCCCGCGCCACCTACCTGGCCCTGACCATCATCGGCCTGCTCTACGCCTTCTGCTCCTGGGCCATGTCCGTGGCCACCGGACCCACCCACATCGTCGACCAGGCCCGCGCCCAGGGCACCGAACTGATCTTCACCCTCGTGGGGCCTGTCCTCGGGCAAACGGTCGTGGATCTCGGGCATCTGCTGTTCGTGACCAGCCTGTTCGCCGCGCTGCTGGCTTTCCACAACACCGCCGCCCGCTACTTCTTCGCTCTCGGCCGCGAAGGCGTCCTACCCGCGATCCTCGGCCGCACCAGCCCTCGCTCGCGGGCGCCGCTGACCGGCTCACTCGTGCAGACCGGCCTCGCGGCGATCGTGCTCGCCGTCTACGCCATCGCCGGCTGGGACCCGATCGTCCGGTTGTTCTTCTGGCTCACCGTCCTCGGCGGTCTGGGCGTACTAATCCTCATGACCGCCACCTCCGCCGCGGTTGCCGCCTACTTCACCGCACCCGGCAACCGCAACCACCTCGGCGCCGGACGCACCCTGATCGCACCCCTCACCGCCGCCGTCGGACTCGCCCTGGTGCTGCTCGTGACGCTCGACGAGTTCGCCACCCTGCTCGGCGTCGACCCCACCTCCAGCCTGCGCTGGCAACTGCCTGCCAGCTACGCCGTCGCCGCAGCGGCCGGGATGGGGTGGGCGCTCATCCTCAAGAACACCAGGCCACAGGCGTACGCGGCGATTGGACGCGGCGCCAACAGCGCCACCCTCGACCTCCGGCCGCCGACACGGGCCAGGCGGTGACCGCCATGACCATCCGATCGCAGCCGACCATCCGCACCGCGACTCCTGCCCACCAGCAGACGATCAGCGAACTGCTGGCCGAGGCATTCCTCCACGGCGATCTCGCCGACTGGCTCATCCCGCACCTCGACGCCCGCGCCCGCATCTACCCGCACTACTTCGCCCTGCACATCGAACACGCCCTCACCCACGGACAAATCGACATGACCACGGACGCCGCAGCCGCAGCCATCTGGTACCCCATCGACGGCGAGCCGCTCCCGGACCTGGCCAACTATCCGCAGCGACTCACAGACATGACCGGCCGATTCCACCCTCGGTTCTCCGCGCTTGAACAGGCCATACACGACCATCACCCGTACGACCAACCACACTGCTACCTGGCCCTCCTGGCCGTACACCCGGACCAACAGCGACGTGGAGTCGGCAGCACCCTGCTGCGTCATCGTCACGATCAACTCGACGCCACCGCGACGGCGGCCTACCTCGAAGCCACCGGACCGCGAAACCGACGCCTCTACGCGCGGTCCGGCTACCAGCCGCATCCAGCATTCCATGTCCTCGACGGACCACCGTTGTATCCGATGCGGCGTCCATCGGTGCGCGAACGAGGAGATAGCCACCGATGCTGACGTTGCTGCGCTGCCCGAATCTTCTGGAAGCTCAGTTGTCTCCCGACAGCCGTCGCAAGTGTTCGATCAGGGCCTGAATCTCCGCGACCTGCGCGGAATCCGGGCCGTGGACCGATCGCATGTCCGGCAAGAGTGACTCCAGGTGGCCGAGTGCGTCGGCCACCTGTCCGATACCGGCGGTGATCACCGCAATCTGGTACCGGAGAGCGAGCCGCTCCGGCCCCGTGCCCGCATCGAGGAGGTCACGCAGCGTCCGCAGCGCCTCGGTTCCCTCACCGAGTTCCGCCTGACAGGTCGCCACCTGCTGGCGGCACTCCCGGACCCAGTCGTGGTCGGGCCCATACTTGGCAGTCAGATCGGTGATGAGTTCTTCGAAGACCGTGAGCGCGGCACGGTAGTCACCGGCCAGCATCAGAGCGGCACCGTAGTCCAGGCGGGTTTCCAGGATTTCCGGGGATCGGGATCCGTAAATCGGCGCGGCACGTCGGATGAGGCTCTGGAGAGCGTCGGCAGCCTGCCCGAACCGCTGTTCCTCGATCAGGTCTATCGCCCTCGAACGGACCTCCTGCACTTCATCGAAGCTGGGGATACTCCTCGGTGACGCCTGCGCCGCCACGAGGCGTGTCCCCGCGACGCTGTCCCGCGGCAGCGGGCCGAACGGGAAACGATACGGCGAGGTGGGGTCGGCGGCGCTGCGGTCCTGCGGTGTACGCGGCAGCTCCGGCAGTTCCGTGGTGGCCAGTCCTAGCAGCCGGGTGTAGACGGCCGCCGCCGACTCGGGCCGGTTCTGTGGTTCCTTTGCGAGCAGGGCGACGATCAGGTCCTTCAAGGCTGCCGGTACGTCATCCCGGAAGTCGCCGACGTCGGGAATCGCCGCCTCAAGGTGCTGATGCAGCATCCCGAGCGGATTGTCCGCCTGATACGGCGGGTGGCCTGCCAGCAGTTCGAACAGCACACAGCCGAGGGCGTAGAGATCGGCGCGAGGCCCGACCGTGGTGGGGCCGAGCGCCTGCTCCGGTGCCATGTAGGTCGGTGTGCCGAGGTAGTCGCCGGTGATCGTCAGCCTCGGCAGGTCGACGTCGAGAATCGCGGCGACACCGAAGTCGAGAACCTTCACGACCCCGGTCGGAGTGAGCATCAGGTTGCCCGGCTTGAGGTCACGATGGACGAGTGAGGCGGCGTGGGCGGCGGCGAGCACCGAGCAGATCTGCGCCCCGATCGCAGCCACCCACGGGACCGGCAGCGGCCCCTGCTCAGCGATCAGATCGGACAGTTCGGTGCCGGGCACCAGCTGCATGACGATGTAGAGGTGTTCACCGATCATCCCGGCGTCGTACACGGCCGGGACGCCCGGGTGGTCGAGGCGGGCGGTGACCTTGGCCTCGCGTTTGAACCGTTCCACCACGGCCTGGTTGTCCGCGTCGGCGGCCAGGCCGGGCTTGAGGAACTTGACGGCGACGGGCCGGTCGAGCCGCTCGTCGTAGCCGGCCCAGACCTGACCCATGCCGCCGCTGCCGATCGCCTCGGTCACCTCGTACCGGTCGGCGATCCGCATTCCCGTGCGCACTGGTAACCCCCGTGATGGCCGTCAGCTCACGTGATGCCGTGCCTCCGGCGGATCAGCCGGTACGCCTGGCTACGCGCGAACTCGTTCATGTGGCTGCGCAGCGTCGGATCGTCCAGGTAACGCTGCATCAGCTTCCCGTTGTCGTCGTGCCGAGACAGGATCACATCTTCGATGCGTTTCTCGCACACCACGCCGAAGTTGCTTTCGTCGTTGACGAGCGCGGCGGCTTCGACGGCACCGTCGTCGGCGAGCGCGACGACCTGCTGTTCGAACCACACCTTGTCGCCTTCGCCGAGGCCCATCCCGAACCGGTCGTTGAGTTCGTCGATCAGCTCGGACAGGGCGACCTTGTCGGGGTCGTTCTGCGGCCCGGCGCCGCCACCGGTGAAGCCGGGCAGCATCTGCTCCCCTTCGGCCTCAAGCGCCTTGTCCTGCGCGGTGCCCGCGGTCAGCCGCAGGTGGGTCAGCTGCACCTCGCCGATGTCGACCGAAGGGTCCTGCCGGCGTGGCAGCCGGTTCAGCAGCGCCCGGCCGTACAGATAGAGCCGTTCGAGGTCCTGGTCCTGGTAGGGCACGACCTGGGAGAGGAACGCGTACATCCGGACGTAGTCGCGTAGCGCGGCGCGGAAACCGTCGGCGGCCTCCGGATCGTCGGCGGCGAGCGCGATGTAGCGGTCCCGCGCCGGGTCGGTGAAGCGGTAGAGCGCCTGATGCGCCTTCGCCAGCGCGGCGTCGTTCTTCGCCTTGCCTTCGGCTTCGAGCAGGGCATCGGCGTATGCCTGCATCTCCGATTCCACCAGCAACGGGTACGACATGACCGCGCCCTCGGCCCGGTAGAGCAGGTTCGGGTCGGTCGGCACCGTCGCGGCGGTTTCGAAGTATGGCTTGAACTGGTCGGCAATGTCGTCGGCCTTGTTGACGAAGTCCAGCACGAACACGTCACCCTGCGCTTTGAGCGGGTGGATCCGGTTGAGCCGGGACAGCGTCTGCACCGCGGCCACGCCCTTGAGCGGCTTGTCCACGTACATCGTGGTGAGCAGCGGCTGGTCGAAGCCGGTCTGGTACTTCTCCGCCACCACCAGGATCTTGAACTCGACCGGCTGCTTGGCCTTCGGCGTACCGGCGTGCTTGTCGTCGGCCGCGGTGTAGGCGAACCGTTCCGGCAACTCGCTCTCGCCGAAGCCGTTGAGCCGCGCCTCGGTCACCTCCGCCTCGTCACCGATCCTGAGTTCACCGGAGAAGGCGACCAGGGGAGTGGAGCCGACGTACCCGTTGGTCTCGATGTACTTCTTGATCGCGGTGTAGAGCTTGACCGCCGCCTCTCGGCCTCCGGTCACCACCATCGCCTTGGCCCGGCCGCCCAGCAGCGGCGCGGTGTGTTTGCGGAAGTGCTCGACGATGATCTCGGCCTTCTGCGCCATCATCGTCGGGTGCAGCACCGCGAACCGGGCCAGCTGCGACGACGCCTTCTTCGGGTCGACCTCGGGATCCTCCGGGTTGGCGTTGGCCAGCTTCCAGTACACGTCGTAGTCCATGTACTGCCGGAGCACGTCGAGGATGAATCCCTCCTCGATCGCCTGCCGCATCGAGTACGTGTGGAACGGGTGCATGTTCCCGTCGCCGCCCAGTGTCCCGAACAGTTCCAGGGTCTTCGGCTTCGGCGTCGCGGTGAACGCGAAGTAGGACAGCGTCTCGTGCCGGCCGCGGGCCAGCGCCGACGCGGTGAGCAGGTCACCGTCGTCGTCGATGTCGTCGCTGCCCTTGCGCAGCAGCACCTTCTTCATCGAGGCCGCGTTGTCCCCGGACTGCGATGAGTGCGCCTCGTCGACGATCACCGCGAACCGCTTGCCACGCAGTCCCTCCACCTTGTCCAGGATGAAGCCGAACTTCTGCATCGTGCTGATGACGACCTTGGCAGTCTCCCCGGTCAGCGCGGCGGCAAGCTGGTTGGAGTCCTTGTCGATGCGCTGCACCACACCCGGCACGTGCTCGAACTGGAACACGGTGTCCTGCAACTGCCGGTCCAGCACCACTCGGTCGGTGATGATGATGACCTTGTCGAACACCGGTTCGTTGGCTTTGATGTCCTTCTCCGGGATCGCCTGGCTGGTGTGCAGGCTGGACAGCCGGTGCGCCAGCCAAGCGATGGTGTTCGACTTACCCGACCCGGCCGAGTGCATGACCAGGTAGTTGTCGCCGGACCCGTGCGCGGCGGCATGGTCGGTGAGCGCGGTGACCGCGTGCCACTGGTGGTAGCGCGGGAAGATCAGCGCCCGCGACTCCTTGTCGGTGTGCAGGAACCGCCGCATCAGGTCCATCCAGGTGTCCGGATGCCAGATCTGTTCCCACAGATAGGCGGTCCGGTACCCCTCGGCCGCCGCGTTGCCCGCGCCGCCGGACACCCCAGGCCCGTCCGACCCGGTGTTGAACGGCAGAAACCGGGTCTTCTCCCCAGCCAGCTTTGTGGTCACAAAGGCCAGATCAGGATCAACAGCAAAATGCACGAGGGTACGCTGGGAGAACAGCAGTTCCTTCGGGTCACGCTTCTCGCGGTACTGCTTCTTGGCGTCCTCGACAGTCTGGCCGGTCAGCGGATTCTTGAGTTCCGCGGTGGCGAGGGGGATGCCGTTCACGAAGAGGGCGAGGTCGAGGCTCTTCTCGTCGCTCTCGGAGAAGTGCAGCTGCCGGGTCACGGCGAGCCGGTTCGCGCGGTACAGGTTGAGCGCGTCGTCGGTGATCGAGTGCGCCGGCTTGAAGTACGCCAGCCGAAACAGGATCCCCTTGTCCTTGACCCCACGCCGCAGCACATCAAGCGGCCCGCGCTCATCGATCTGCTTGGCCAGATACTCCTTGAAGTGCCGCTGCGTCTCGGCAACGTCGTTCCCGTGATAGGCGACCAGCTTCAGCCACGCCTCGTTCTGCGTAGCCCCGATGAACGCGACCAGCTCCGCCGTGTCCAGCCCAAACTGCCGGTCATAGTGGTCCGGAACTCCCCGCAACCAGCCGGCGTCGATCAGCACCTGCTCGATTGCCGTCTCGAACGCACCCTCCCCGTGCACCTTCACCTCAGTCCAATCCTCGCGCCGTAGTTACATCGATCTGACCAGTAACCGCTGCCGTAATCAACGCCTGCCGCCGCTCCGCCAAGAGCTGATCCTGTTCACGCATCTGACTGATTGCCTTCTCAATTGGTTGAACGGCTTCTTCAATAGCCGACACGCGCCGCTTCTGCTCGGCGACCGGGTAGCGGGGTACCGGCATCTCCTTCATTGCGGCGACATTGAAGTGGGCCTGGATGCTGCCGACCGAGAATTCCGAGACGCGACGCTTGGCATAACTGGAATTGAGCAAGTACTCGGCGAATTTCGGAATGAGGGCAGTGCCCGGCCGAACGATTACCAGATCGATGCAATTGACGCCATCCAGCTCGGCGGGCACGACAGCGGCGGCGCCCGCCTGGCCGGTTCGGACCACAACTAGATCGCCGGCCGCCAGCCGGGATTTCCGATGCAGGAGGTGACCTTCGTGACTGATCTGCACCAGATCGCTCGCATCGATTCGGCCTTGCTTCACGTTCAGGCCACGAAGCGCAGGGACACCCCCCGCTTCGACATACCAGGCGGCCGGTGTGATGACGATTCCGACACTCACCGACGAGACGAGGTACTTGAGCGGTACAAACGCGCTGGCGTCCTGACCGCCGCTGACCAGTTCATCGACGAGGCGATCCCGCTTCAGCGCAAGCAGTTCGATCATCCGCTGACGTCCGGCACGCACGGTATCGATGAGTCGTGTCTCGGCGTCGAGGAAGTCGGCGATTCGCCGCTGCTCGTCCGTTGGCGCGACGGGGATGGGCGTCATTGACAAAGGTTCGAGGTTCAGAGCCTTGAAGGTCGCACCACCGACCGAAATCTCCCAATGCTGCCTCGCCTGAGTCGATTGAAGTGCCCAGTAGAGGAAGCGAGGATGGACTCCATGGGCTGGAGCCACTCGTGCGGTTCCCTGAGTAAGGTTCGCCCCTTGAAGGTCTTTTGGAACGACCATCACCTTGCCAAAAGAAGGGCCGATAGAAACGACGACGTCAGTAGGCATTACGGCAGATCGGCGGTATGCGCGCGCGATCGCGGGGTCTGTTCTCAACAATGCCGACGGATCTTTCAGCCCACCATTGGGCGTCATGTCCACCGGCCTTATATAGGGCACACCCCCCGGGTAATCCGCGCCAGCTTGAACAATGCCATATGTGATTGCCCGACCCGGAGCCACAAGCCGTTTGAGGCGAACCGTCGCATAATTCACTTGGTCACCTCGCCTAGGAGGTGTTGGATCTTGGCCTCAAGATCCTTGATTTCTGTGTCGATCTCGGAGAGAGGGCGAGGTGGTTCGTAGACGTAGAAGTGACGGGTGAAGGGGATTTCGAAACCAATCTTCGTCTTCGGCTCGTCGATCCAGGCGTCGGGGACGTGTGGGAGGACCTCTCGCTTGAGGTAGTCGTGGATGTCCTCGTTCAGCGGGACATTCTCGTTGTCGCGAAGGTCGGCGTCTGGGAGCGGGTTGCCCTTGCGGTCGGTCTGGATCTCGCCCTCCGGGTCGCTGATCGAGAACGCGTCCCAGACGGCCTTCTCCGCGGGCGCGGGCAGCTTGCCGAGCGCGGCCAGTTTCATCGCGAACTCCGAGCGGGTGCTCGCGGCCGTACCGGTCAGGGTCTTTGCCGTGGACAGCAGGGCTTCGCTGTCGGCGTACCGGAGAAGGGGTTTGGCCTCGGCGAGCAGTGCGAGCGTCTCTTCGGTGATCTCGAAGCGCAGGCGGAGTGGGCGCTCGACGGTGATGCGCTGGTAGCCGAAGTCCGTGGTCCGGAAGTCCTTCACCTTGCCGTGCTGCTCGTGCGCGGGGCCTTCCGCGATGGCGAGGGCGTCGACGTAGGCCTTGGTGAGCGACGCGATGTGGTCGGCGTTGAGCATCTTGCGCTTGTCGCCGAGGCTCTTGCGCATCTTGACCCAGTAGTCGCGGCCGTCGAGTAGCACGACCTTTTTGCGGCGTTCCGGGGCCTTGCGGTTGGTGAGGATCCAGAAGTAGGTGGAGATGCCGGTGTTGTAGAACAGTTGGTCGGGGAGGGCGACGATGCCTTCGAGCATGTCGTTCTCCAGGATCCAACGACGGATCTCGGACTCACCTGAGCCGGCCGCGCCGGTGAACAGCGGCGAGCCGTTGAAGACGATCGCCAGGCGGCTGCCGCCGTCCTCGGGGCGTTTCATCTTCGAGATCATGTGCTGGAGGAAGAGGAACGAGCCGTCGTTGATCCGGGGCAGGCCGGCGCCAAAGCGTCCCGCGTGCCCGCGTGCCGCCTCGTCCTTGATGAACTTCTCGACCTTCTTCCACTCCACGCCGAACGGCGGGTTGGCGAGCATGTAGTCGAAGCGTTCGCCGTCGTGGCCGTCCTGGCTGAACGAGTTGCCGTACGCGATCTTGTTGGGGTCGCCGCCCTTCATCATCATGTCGGAGCGGCAGATCGCGTACGTCTCGCCGTTGAGTTCCTGGCCGTAGACCTCGATGGTGGCGTGCGCATTGTGTTTCTCGATGTGGTCCTGGGCCTCGCTGAGCATGCCACCGGTGCCGCACGCCGGGTCGTAGATCTTGCGGACGATGCCGGGCGTGACCAGATCCCGCTCGTCCGGAGCGAGGAGCAGGTTGACCATCAGCTTGATGACCTCGCGCGGAGTGAAGTGTTCACCGGCGGTCTCGTTGCTGATCTCGGAGAACTTCCTGACGAGTTCCTCGAAGAGGTAACCCATCTGGTGGTTGCTGACTACGTCGGGCCGCAGGTCGATCTCGACGAACTTGCTGACCACCTGATAGAGCAGCCCGGCCTCATCCAGTCGGGTGATCTGTGCGTCGAAGCCGTACTTGTCGAGTACGTCGACGGCGCCGGGCGAGAAGCCGCCGATGTAGGAGCGCAGGTTGGTCGCGACGTGGTCCTGGTCGGCCAGCAGGTTGCGGAAGTTCAGCTGGCTGGTGTTGTAGAACGTCAGCCCGGCGGTCTTGCGCAGCACCGGGTCCATGTTCTGCACGCCGGCGGCCTTGAGCTGCTCGTATCGGGCGAGCACCGCGTCCTTGGTCGGTTCCAGCACCCAGTCGAGACGGCGGAGCACGGTCAGCGGGAGGATCACCCGGCCGTACTCGGATTGCTTGTAGTCGCCGCGCAGCAGGTCGGCGACCGACCAGATGAAGTTGGCGAGTTTCTGGTGATCGGTGCTCACCGAGTTCCTTTCATCAGTTCTCTTCGGTGGGGCGCAGTCTGCCGGAGGTCAGACCCTCCGCCGTCAGCCGGGCCATATCGGCAGCAAGTGACGCGACCTGCTGCGCGAGATCGTTGAAGTCGTGCAGTCCGCGGAACACCACGCCGTGCCGGCGCTGCTCCGCGATCGGGATCCGGGGTATCTGGGCCTTGCGTGCGTCGATCCGCAGACCGCTGGACGAGCTGCCGGTCAACCGCTCGTTGGAGCCGGTCCGCAGGTGGCCGAGAAGGAACCACGGGTCGAGAACATCCGGGTTTGGGCGCAACAGGTATAGGTTGCGGCCAAGGACAGCCGTGCCCGGTTCAGTGATCAGGCGGGCCACCATCTGGCGGGCCACGAGCGGCACCACGATGTCGCCGTCGCGCAGCGGTATCCGTTGCAGGATCCGCTCGTCGGTCCCGCCCGAGGCGCTGTTCCCGAGCACCACATCCTTAGCGGTCAGCACCGGGACGTCGGCGACGAAGTCACCCTCACCGGTGTCGCGGATCGGGCCGAGGATCTCTAGGGCTCCGCCACGGGCCAGATCGGTTACCGAGACGGTGGGCGGGGCGGCTGCCTCCGCCGACGTAGGCAGGACCGGAAGGCTCTTCGGCAATGCGGTGCCGAGGTCTGCCAGCATCTTGTGCACGGTGTGCAGCTCGCGGGCGATGTCGACGCCCGCCGTCCCGGCCGGTGCGTGCCGGGTGGGGGTCAGATCGACCTCATCGTCCAGAAGATCGATGATGGGGACCACGTAGGCGAACGACGGGTCTGTCGGGTCGCCGGTGTCCAGGAACCGGGAGACCGCGGTCTCCACCCGGCCGAGAATCTCTTTGTCGCCGCTCGTGTCCGCGCCCAGCGCCGCTGCATCGGCCAGGAGAACGTGGGGTTGCGGGGTCCGGCTCGGGCGCTGCAGGACCCATAGCTGCAGGTTGACCGCGTACGAGGGGGTGAGCCGCAGCGGCAGGGCGACGACCGCCCGGAGAGCGCCTCGGCGCAGCAGGTCGGCGCGGATACGGCGGCCCGCGCGGCGACCTGCGGCCGAGGGTGGCAGTAGTAGCACGGCCCGGCCACCCGGTTTGAGGTGGGCGTAGGCGTGCTGGACCCAGGCCAGTTCGGGTTCGGTGCGCGGCGGGACGCCGAACTCCCAGCGGTGGTCGGCACCGAGTTCCTCCTGCCCCCAGTTGCTGAGGCCGAACGGCGGGTGCGCGACGACCGCGTCGACCGTCAGCTCCGGGAAGGAGTCGTGCCGCAACGAGTCGCCGGCCCGGATCTCGCCGGGCAGTTCGTTGACCGTCAGGGACAGCTGGGCCAGGCGAGCGAGGGCCGCATCGATGTCCTGCCCGTAGACCTGCGCGGCACCGGCCCGGGCCGCGGTGTGAAGCACCTGGCCGGTGCCGCAGGCCGGGTCGAGGATCGTGCCGCCATTCACCGCGGCCAGGTTGATCATTGTGGCGGCCAGTGGCTCCGGCGTGATGACAAGTCGGGGTCCGGCCTGTTCGGCGAAGCGCCGCCACAACTGCTGGAAGACGCCCTCGGAGCCGCTCTTGCCCAGCCGGTCGGCCAGGGCGTCGAGGTCCGGCCGGAGGCTGGGGAACGGTAGCGGGCGCTTACCGCTCAGATGTTCGCCGACGAGTGCGAGCGCCTCAGCTGGCTCCGATTCGGCGGCCAGCAGATTGCGCCAGAAGAGGTCCTCCTCGGGCACAGCATGGAGCTTCTCGTTCGCGACCATCCACCGCTCGACCTGCTCCAGGTCGAACTGAGGGCTGGTGGCGGTGCCGCCGACCGGGGCCGGAAACGTTTCGTACCGCTTCCGCCAGTTGCTTACTGCGGCGCGGCCGACTCCCGCGATGCGGGCGATGTCGGCCGCGGTGACTCTCGCTGTCCGTCGCACGATCAGCAGTGTACACACTCGTCAAGGCAAAACATTGTTGACGCGGTTGACAATCGATGCTCTCATGGACGTCGTCGCTGTGCGCCGGTTCGCGGCTGCCGTGGACTGCCCGACAGTGGCGACGCCTTTCATCGATCGCTACTCGGCCTGTATAACGACGTGACCGAACGTAGCGGTGGTCGCCTCGGCGTGCTGTCGGTGCTCGCCGAGGCGATGCGCGTACCGGTGGAAACCATGCAAGCCTGCCTGCAGGTGGCTGGCGGCCGGGGCCGCTGACCACGGATCGGGGAAGTGATGGATGACGAGACCGAACTGAGAGCACGGTTGGCGGGCGCCGATTCGGTGGTGGCAGGCCTGGTCCTGGCAGCCTTCCACGGCGACGAGGAACTGGACGCGACGCTGGCCACCGGAACGGCCCCGCAACCGCTGACGAGGGACGGCGACGCCGAACCCGGTGAGATGGAATCGCCGGACGTCTTCCTGGAGTCGATCGAGGTCGCAGGCTTCCGTGGGGTCGGCCGGGCGGCAACCCTGGAACTGCGGCCACGGCCGGGCCTGACCCTGGTGATCGGGCGCAATGGTTCCGGCAAGTCGAGTTTCGCCGAGGCGGCCGAGTTGGCGCTGACCGACGACTCGATGCGCTGGGCCGGCCGCCCGGTGGTGTTCCGGGAAGGTTGGCGCAACCTGCACCACGACGGCGACACCGAGATCGCGGTTCGGCTGCGCCTCGGCGGTGACCACCCGCCGGTGACCATCCGCCGGCACTGGGATGCTGCGGCGAAGAACCCGGAGGATGCCGCCCGACAGCCCGTGGTGGCGCCGGCCTGGCTCGGAAAGGTCGGCCTGTACCGGCCGTTTCTCTCGGCCCGGGACCTGGAGCGGGTGATCACCGCGAAGCCGGCCGAGCTCTACGACGCGCTCGCTCCGATTCTCGGCTTGGGTCCGTTGGCCGCCGCCGACACCCGGCTGCAGGCACGCCGCAAGGAGCGCGAGGACCGCGTGAAGGCGGTCAAGGCCGGTTTCAGCCAGCTGAAGGTCCAGCTCGCCGAGGTCGATGACGACCGTGCAGGGCAGGCGCTCAAGGCGCTTGGCAGCCGGGCCGGCACGGCCGATCTGACCACGTTGACGCGGCTGGCGGCCGGTGACGGTGAGGGCACCGACGCGGCGCTTGCGGCCGTCGCACGCCGGTTGCTCGACGACGACCTGCCGGATCTGGCGTCCACGCTGGACTCACTGGTAGTGGCGCAGGAGGACGCGAACCGGCTCGGCGGCAGCGAGTCGGTGACGGCCGGACGTACCGCGGATCTGTTGCGCAGGGCGCTCGACCACCACGCGGCTGAAGGGGATCAGCGGTGCCCGGTGTGCCGTACCGGAAATCTAGATGCGGTGTGGCGGGCCGAAGCGGAGGCGGCGGCCGTGCGGCTGGAGGCCGCCGCCGCGGAGTCGCGGTCGGCGACCGGCCGGGTCGAGGCCGCTCGGCGGGCGGTTGAGGAAAACCTCGCGCTGGTACGCCGGGAGCTCAGCCGGGCCGGGAACGCGCTGGCCGGCGTGTTGCCGGAGCCGGTCGAACGGCTGCGCGAAGTACTGTCGGAGCTGCCCGGGACGGCCGCAGGGGTGGCGGCCGTACGGGTGGCCTGGGAACGTGTCGTGACGGCCTACGCGGAACTGGTCGAGGCCGTCACCCGCTGGCTGGTCCGACGGCAGAACGTCTGGCAGGAGCCGGCCGCGGCGCTGCGCCGGTGGTTGGCCGCCGCCGAGGTGGTTCAGACCGAGGCGAGGGAACTGAGTCGGCTGGTGGCGGCACGGGCCGCGCTCGGCGCCGCACTCGACGGGATCCGCAGTGAGCGGCTGGCGGCGTTCGTCGGGCAGTCGGAGCACATCTGGCGGCGGCTGCGCCAGGAAAGCAACGTCGAACTACGCGAGATGCGGATGGAGGGGGCCAACACCCAACGGCGGGTGCGGTTCCCAGTGACCGTCGACGGCTCCGAGGCGAACGCGCTGGCCGTGATGAGCCAAGGCGAGCTGCATGCCCTCGGCCTGTCGGTGTTCCTGCCGCGGGCGGCGGCCGAGGCCAGCCCGTACCGGTTCGTGATCGTCGACGACCCGGTCCAGAGTATGGACCCGGCGAAGGTGGACGGTCTGGCCGAGGTACTCGGCGAGATCGCGAAGAACCGGCAGGTCGTGGTGTTCACCCACGACGATCGGCTGCCGGAGGCGATCCGGCGACTCGGGCTGGAAGCGACGGTCTGGGAGGTGAGCCGACGGGCCCGATCGGTGGTCGACTTGCGGATGGCCGACGACCCGGCCGACCGGTACCTGGCCGACGCGTTCGCCCTGGCCGCAGCACAGTCCCTGCCGGAAGACGCGCGGTATCCGGTGGTGGCCGGCTTCTGCCGGTCGGCGCTGGAGGCGGCGTCCATGGACGCCTACCGGGCACGTCGTTACCGGGAGGGCGCTACACACCGGCAGGTGGAGCGGAAGCTGGCGGCAGCGAACACCGCGCATCAGCGGCTCACCCTGACGCTGCTCGGCGATCTCAAACGAGGCGATGAACTCTATCCATACCTCGACCAGACATACGGTAGTTGGGCCGCCGATACGTTGCGCGCGGTGGCCGAGGGCGCGCACGGCACCCGGCGCGCCAGCATGACGACGCTGGTGAAGAACACCTCCGACCTGGTGGAGAGGCTCCGATGAGCACGTACCTGGCGACTGCGGACCGGCTGTTGACCACCACCGTGCCGGGCGCCCGGGGAACGTGGCCGCGGGCCTGTGCCTGGCTGCTGCGGCTGGAGCTGGAGGCGGCGCTCGACCGGTTCTGGGCACGAGTGCGGCCGGAGATCGGCGTGGTCCGCGCGCAGCGGCCCAAGTTGCTGATGCTGTCGGCGTACGCGGGTGAGGAGATCGCTCGGCGGGCCGGTTATCTGTGGTGGGCGCTGTCCCGGGCTGGCCACCATCACCGGTACGAGCTGGGACTGACAGTCGGCGAACTGCTGCGGTTGCGAGCCGAGCTGGTCGCGGTGGCCGAGCGCCTGCAGGCCGCCGCGATGGCCGGGTCGCGGTGAGCGGCAGCTGGCAGCCGAGCCGGGAGGTGCCGGCCGAGCTGGTCTACCGAAGCATGTTCAACTCGGCCGAGCCCGACCTGCGGTCGCGGGCGGCGGAACTCTTCGCCTCCTGGGCCACCGGCAAGAACGTGCCGGTCAGCGCGGCACAGTTGCTGACCGGCGGCGGCGCGGAAGCGGAGGCAGACGATACGCACCGTGTCGTGCGGGGCAGTGTCGGGGCGTACACCGACCGGTCGACCGGCCGACGGCTGCAGGCGGCGGTGTTCCGACTCGAGGAGCGGCTGGCCGACGGAAACCGGTGGACCACCTCGCTGCGCATCGCAGTGCCCCATCAGGCCGAGCAGGCTGCTCCGTTCGCGGAGACGGGCGAACCGGCGACGTTGTTCGGCGCCGAACCGCCGTGGCCGCAACGGTCCTGGGTGTGGCTGGACCTGGAGCACCACCGGGTTCCGGAGACCGCACCGGTGCGGCCCGGCAGTCCGCGGCTGATCCGTGACCTGCTCGCCGAGGTCGAGGGCACGGACGCGTCGCTGCCGTTGACGTCAGAGGTTCTCGACATTACCGAGGGCCACATCGATGAGCTCCGCGGCTGGCTGTTCGACCCCAGCCGCCGGGTTCCGGTGATCGTCTTCAGCCCTGATCCGCAACAACCGGAGGACCAGGCGCGATTCGCCAGACGGCTCGCTCGGGATGTCACCGGGGTGGCTGTGGTGGTGCGGTTGCACAATGTCGCGTCGGCGGCGGCCTTCAACCGCCGGGTCGGTACGCATCTGCAGGTGTACGGCGGCGGGATGCGGACATATCTGCCGGGGCTGACGCCGAACGAGCCGTTTCCGCGGCGGCACCGCATCCTGTCTGCGGCCAGCATGCGCGCGCTCGGGCAGCGGTCGGCCAACGCCGTACGGGACCAGGTTCTGACCCTGTCCACCCGCCGCCCGCCGCCCGCGTCCTACGTGCTGGTCCGCCGCGCTCTGTCGCGCGGCTCCGCGGCGCGGACCATGCCGGATCGGCGGACGCCGGCCGAGCACCCGGCGTTGTTTCCGACCCCCGGCGAACCGACACTGCTCCCCGGCCTCAGCGGCAGTGTCACCGCGCCCGAGGTGCCGGCGCCGGCCGAGACCGCCGAGCGGAACCGGCTGCTGCGGGCCACGCTCACGCTGGCCGGTGTCGATCCGAGCGCGATCGCGCTGGTCGACGAGCCAGCCGAAGTCGAGACTCTGACCGCGGAGCGTCTCGCCCTGCAGGACCTGCTGCTGCGATCGATGGCGGCGAACGCCGGTGCCGGCGAGAAGCTCGCGGAGGCCGGTGCGGAGATTGCGATGCTGTACGCCGAGATCGACGACCTGACCGTTCAGCTCACTGAGGAGCAGAAGATGCGCGGGGAGGTCGAGGACCTGCGGCTGGGTTGGGAACTCGGCGAGATCGAGCTGACCGACCTGGAACGGGACAACGAGCGCCTGCGCGCCCGGATCCGCTGGCTTGAATCCGAGCTGTCCGCCCATCACGTGCACGTCGCCGGGCAGGAGACGCCAGGCCAGATGATCCTGCCCGGCAACGTGGTCGAGACGCTCGAACTGGCGGCCCGGCTGCCGTTCCTGTCGATCGGGGCCACCTCGGACGCGGCGGCCGGGCTCGACGTGCATCCCCAGGCGGAGCGGTGGGCAATCAAGATCTGGCAGGCACTCGCAGCGCTGAATGCTTACGCCGAGGCGCGGTCGACCGGCGCCTGGACCAATTCGTTCCTGGCCTGGTGCCAAGCGCCTCCATCGGGCGGTGCCGCGGTCCCGGCGACGTGGGTTGCGCTGAGCGAATCGGAGACGACCACGACGATGCCGAGGCTGCGAGAGGCGCGCACCTTCGCGGTGCCAGTTCAAGTGGAGGCGTCAGGTCGGGCCTACATGCAGGCCCACATCAAGATCCAGCAGGGCGGTACGCCGTGTCCGCGGATCCACTTCCACGACGACACCGGAGGCCGGACCCGCCGTATTCACATCGGCTACGTCGGCGACCACCTGCCCACCGCGAGCTTCCGCTGACCCAGAAGCTGACCCCATTCACGTGCCCGAACCCAACTCAACGAAAGCCGGTAGTAGCTACTCGTTTACCTTTCGTGATACGCGTGGCGAAGTCCCTCACTGGGGGAGGCTGTCAATGCGGGTTCTGGTTCTCTCCGATCATGGTGGTAAGCAGTTGGGTCAGACCGTTGCCCAATTGCGCAGCCGGCTCGAGAAGCCGACGATGCATGCCATCGGCGCCTATCCCACGCAACTACTCGAAGCGATCGACCGGTATGCCGTCGCCCTCGACTCGCAGTCATGCGAGAGAATCGCTGCTCTGATCCGTCCGTGACCACCAGTTCCACGAACGACGGCGCGGCGGATCTGGTGGCCGAGGTGACAGACGGGAGTGAAGGGTGCTCGACCTGCGAGACGTCGTTAAGCAGTGCGCTGAACGGCTGGAGCGCTTCCAGCGGAATCCGCACCGGCTCGGCGAGCAGAACACCAAGGCGAGCCTGATCAGCCCGATCATCGAAGCGCTCGGCTGGGATTTGCGGGACCCCGACGAGGTCTCCCACGAGTACCGGCGCAAAGGCACCGACAACCCGGTCGACTACGCCCTCCTGCTCCTGCACACACCAAGGCTGTTCATTGAGGCGAAAGGCCTTGGCGAGAACCTGGACGTGCCGCGCTGGGCTAACCAGACAATCGCGTACGCGACAGCCGCCGGAGTCGAGTGGGTCGCGCTCACCGACGGCATGCAGTGGCGGATCTACAACGCGCACGCCCCCGTGCCCATCGAGCAGAAACTGTTCAGGGCCGTTCGCATCGACGACCCCGAGCGCGCCGTGGAATTGCTCAGCCTACTGAGCAAGGAAAACATGCGAGACCACCGAATCGACGAGCTGTGGAAGAGCTTCTTCGTCGACCGTCAGGTTCACGCCGAGCTGACCAGCATGTTCAGCGGGATCGAGCCGGCGGCCGAGCTTGTCGCTCTCCTCGACCGGCGCCTGCCCCGGCTGACCACCGACGAGATCCGCACGAGTCTGATCCGGGCTCACGCCACCTTCGATTTCGCGGCACCGGTCGGCCAGCCGGTTCTTCCCTCCGGCACCGCGGAGAACCCACCGCACCTCGCGATCACCACACCGCCCGCCCTGCCAGGTAACGACAGGCCCATCGCCGGCCGCCGGACCCAGCAGGCGGTGACCGCGCAGGAACGACTGATCAAGGTGACCGACATGATCGCCGCCGGGCGCCTCCGGCCAGGAGCCGCCCTCCACGGCGACTATCGCGGCATCACCCATTACGGTGAACTACTCGCCGACGGCCGGGTCCGCTACAACGGACAGATCCACTCGACGCTGTCTGCAGCGGGTCGCGCCGTCAAACTGGAGACACTCGGAGCTGACGCACCCGAGTCGAAGATCTCAACCGATGGGCTCGGCTTCTGGCACACCACCGACTCGGTCAGCGGCGACGTGGTCCGCATCAAGGAGATCCGACGCCGAACCGCCCGAGACCTCGACAGCAGCCTTGATCCGGGCGGTATGTGAACCCGACGCCCGCACAAGGCGCGCTTCCCATAGCGCGCCTGTTCGCCTTGCTGCCATCGCGGTCCGGCGAACGGTGGCAGAACATCATTGGATGGAGGCGCCCCGCCGATCGGCGATGTTACGGAGAGCATTGAACTGAGCACACAAAGTCTCGACCTGAATCGATGTCGTAGTTAGCCTGAGTCTCACGGATGTGGACGGGTGGCTGATGGCTTCGAACAGACGATCGGGCAACTCCGAGTTCTTCCGAATGCAGCAGAACCAGCTGAAACAGGCCCAGCGTGATCAGCGCGACGCCGAGCGCGCCGCCGCTGCCGCTGCGCGAGACGAGCGGGCGAAATACTGCGCCTCGCGCCGGGATGAGGCCGAGCGCAGAACCGCCGACGTCACCCGGTGGGTGGCGATACTTGACGGACTTCTCCTCGAGGGCATTCGCCGCACCGCGCGGATCGACCTCCAGCGCTTCAAGCGAACCTTCAAACCATCCGCCTTCGACGCGGGGAGTCTGGCCACCCCGGCGCAACGGCCTGAGTGGCGGCAATTCGAACCGGCCGCGCCGGGAATGCTGTCGACGATCTTCGGAGGCCGAGAACGGCACGCGGCGGCAGTGTCGCGGGCGCGACGGCGGTTCGACGACGCAATGGCGTTCTGGGAGGCGCGGGAGCGTGACCGGCACCAGCATCTGGTGCAGGCGCGAGCGGCGTTCGATGCGCGGATGGCCCGGGAACAGGCGGAATGCGCGGAACACAACCGACAGATCGATGCAGAGATTGAGGCCTTCAGCGAGCGCCGCCGACCCAGCGTGGAGCGGTACTGCGAGCAGGTACTCTCGCGGCTACTTCTTCCCCCCGACTTCCCGCGTCGCGCGGAGGTCGCCTACAACCGCGACGCAGAGCAGGTCGTGGTCCAGCTACAGCTTCCGGGAACTGACGTCGTACCGACGGCGAAGACCTTCCGGTACATCCAGAGCGGCCAAAACGCCGACACCATAGTCGAGACCAAACGGCCGGATTCAGAGATCAAGAGGCTTTACCGCGACGTGATCGCACAGGTGACGCTGCTGGCCATCAGAGATCTGTTCGACGCCGACGAGCACCTCCGAGAGGTTGCCTTCAACGGGCACGTGGACTCGATCAACCCGGCGACCGGGAGGCAGGAGTATCCATGCCTGATCAGCTTGGACGTCGAACGAGCGGCTTTTGAAGAACTCGTCCTGGATCGTGTCAGACCAGCCGACTGTTTGCCTTACCTTCGCGCGCGCGTATCCGAGCACCCTTACGCGCTGATGCCGATCGAGCCCATCCTTGTCTTCGATCTGAGCAAGTTCGCCTTCATCGAAGGCCTCGACGCCGTCTCGACGCTCGATCACCGGCCCGACCTCATGCAGATGGGACACGGGGAATTCGAACATCTTGTACGCCAAGTCTTCGAGGCGATGGGCATGCAGGGATGGACCACCACATCCAGTAAGGACGATGGTGTCGACGCGGTGGTCAAGAACCCGGACCCGTTCGTCGGCGGGGTCACCATCATCCAGGCCAAGCACTACAAGAACGTCGTCGGGGTCAATCACATCCGCGAGTTGGCCGGCGCCATGGAGGAAAAGAAGGCGGGACGAGGAATCCTGGTCACGACCTCATGGTTCACCTCCGGCGGCCGCCAGAAAGCGTACGAGCACGGACGCATGCAGCTCGTCGACGGCCAGAACCTGATCTTTCTGATCAAGAAGTACACCGGGAAAGACGTCGTCATCAGTGTGAAGCGGCCAAAGAATGCGGCCTCGATCGACCAGCCCGACCTACCGGAAGACTGAAAGGCAGCATCCAGGCTTCCACACGGAACGTCGTGCTTAAGGGCGTCTTGGAAGTTCAGCCGTCCGAGGAAGACGGACGGCGGGTTCGGCCCAGGTTAACGCGCTGCCCGACTACCCCTTGAGCTGGCCAAACGTCCCGGTAATGGGTTCCCGGGGATGACGGCCGGGTGGTTCGCATGGTGCATCGTCCGGCCCCCTGGCCCCTGACCTGGGCAAACGTGAATCGGTTGTTGGCGGTGCGCGAACCAGCTCGGGCAGATGTGCTGCGAGCTGGTGAAATGCCCTCTTAGCCGCGTTTCAGCTTGGTGCGGATGTCCCGGGCCCGGCTCCAGGCATCGCGGGCCGCGTCGGCCTGGCCGGCCTCGTGGTGGGTATCGCCGAGGCGTTTCAGGGCGTCGGCGGTCATGGCGGCGTGGCCGAGCCGGTGGAAGATCTCGATGGCCCGCTCGTAGCAGTCGACGGCCTGCCCGTGGTCGCGCAAATGCTGGTGGGCGTAGCCGAGGCTGTCCAGGGTGCACGCCATGCTCTCGTCGTCGCCCAGCCCGATGTTGATGGCCAGCGCCTTCTCGCAGAAGTCCAGGGCGGCGACGTGGTCGCCCAGCAGCGCACGGAACCAGCCGACCGTGTTGAGGGCGCGGGCCATCGTGCGCTTGCCCAGCTCCCCGAGACCGGACTGGCCGGACATGATGGCGAGGGAACGCTCGGCGTGCTCGAGGGCCGTTTCGAGCTCGCCCTGTTGTTCGGCGAGCATGGACAGGTCGAGATGCACGCCCGCCTCGCCGCGCCAGTCCCCGATGTCGTTGAACAGCAGCAGGGCCGTCCGGGCCTGGGCGAACGCCTGGGCGGGTCGGCCGGCCCGCCGGTAGGCCTCGCCGAGCCTACGGTGCGAATAAGCCGACACGTGCGCGATCTTCAGGTGCTCGGCCGCAGCGACGGCGGCATGCCAGGTAGTCGTTTGGTCATGTGGGCGCGCCTGACGGTAGTGGAAGGTGTCCAGGCCCCAGGCAAGCTGCCAGGTAAAGGCGTGCTGGCCGGCCGCGGCGGCATACGCCCCGGCCGCGAGCAGGTTGGCGTGCTCGGCGGTCAGCCAGGCCAGGGCGGCCTGCTGGTCGGCGATCTGGTCGATCTCGACGCCGGGCGGCAACGGTTCGAGGGGCACGGCGATCGGGTCCAGAGTGGGGTAGACGAGGCGGTTGGCCGCACAGGTGGTGTGTACGTAATGGGCGACGAGGCGGGCCCGCGCGGCACCGGCTTCGTCCGGCGAGGCCAGCTCTTCGGCGTACGCGCGAAGCAGGTCGTGTTGGGTGTATCGGCCGGGCCGGTGTTCGCTCGCGAGGTTAGCCCGGGTCAGCTCGGTCAGCATCCGGCGCGTCCCGGCCACTGGCGCGCCGGCCAGGGCTGCGGCCGCCACCGTGGACAGATCGGCGCCGGGAATCAGGCCCAGCAGGCGGAACAGCCGCGCCGCCGGCGGCGTGAGACTGGCGTAGGACCAGGAAAAGATAGTGCGTACGTCGCTGAGCGGGTCACCGGAGTCCAGCACGTCGAGCCGGTGACTGGCCTCGTTCAGGTCGGCGGCGAGGGCGGCGAGCGGAAAACCCGACTGCTGCGCCCGGGCGGCGGCGATGCTCAGCGCGAGCGGCAGCCCCGCGCAGGCCGAGACGATCTCCGGCACGGCGCCGGGCTCGGCGGCCGCCCGATCGTCGCCGAGCCGCTCGTGCAGCAGCTCGCGGGACTCCGCCGGAGTCAGGACACCGAGCTGGAGCGGGTGCGCGCCGTCGGTGGCGAGCAGGCCGGTGAGCTGATTGCGGCTGGTCACCAGGACCAGGGCGGTCGGGCTGGCCGGCAATAGCGGCCGGACCTGTTCGGCGTCGCGGGCGTTGTCGAGCACCACCAGGACGCGCTTGCCGGCGAGCAGGCTTCGGTAGCGCGCGGCCTGGGCGTCCGCACCCGCCGGGATTCGGTCGGGTGCCACGCCGAGGGCGTCCAGGAAGCCGCGGATGGCGTCGGTGGGATCCATGACCCGGCCGGACGGGTCGAAGCCGCGCAGGTTGACATACAGCTGGCCGTCGGGGAACTGGCCAGAGACCTGGTGGGCCCAATGCACCGCGAGGGCTGTTTTCCCGATCCCGGCCATGCCGGACAACGCGGAGATCAGCATCACGGTCGGCCGCTCGCCCGCGACGGCCAGCAGCGCATCCAGCCGGGCCAGTTCCGCCGCGCGGCCGGCGAACGGGTACACGTCCGACGGCAGCTGGGCCGCCACCTGGAAGCCGGATGGCGGATCGGGCGGGGCTTCGGCTCTCTGACAGAACGTGTCCCGCGCCTCGCCAGTCAACCCGAAGGCATCCGCAAGCAGGCGCATCGTGACCGGCCGGGGATGGCTGATCCGGCCGGATTCCACCTTGCCGATGGTGCTCGTGCTGACCCCGGTCCGCTTGGCCAGATCTTCTTGCGAAAGCCCCAGCCGCCGCCGGTGGGCCCGCACGGCGAGCCCAAACGTCGATCCTCCGGTCACGCCGAGATAGTACGGGTGAGTTACCGGTGAAGTCTCTGGTGCGCAGGCGGGCAAGCCTGCCAGGGTGGACGTAGATCTGCTGGATGTCCTCGGCAGACGGGGGGCAGTGATGACTCAAAGGGTCGATCTCTCGAGGATGCCGCGCGCCGCCGCGGAGGCCGGACGGGCCGTCATTGCCTAGCCGAGGACAGCAGGTCGGTTGATCGGCGCCCCGTCACCCGCGAGTTGGAAGAGACGTCGTCCTGGCTGCCCCAGCGGACACTTCCGGGCCGGGACCGGCGGGCCGCGGCGGCACGATTGTCCCGTGCCGCCGCGCCATGCCAGCGCTTCCCATCAGCTGCCCGCGAGCTGGGCCCATCGTCGCGACACGGGTCGAGACGGGTGACCATGATTCGGTCGACCGGACGGTCTCCTCAACGCGCTGTCTCAACCAGACGCCGAGACGTTGCCGTACCCGGCAGAACTGGTTCGGACGCTCACCGAAGGCGTAGCGGCCGGCCAGCCCGAACGGCTGCACGAGCTCGACCGGCTGCTTCGAACGCGGTGTCGCGACTCGGCCTGGCCGGCTCGGATGAGATCGGGATTCGGTTGCGCCTGGTCATCGCGGAGTACGACCACGACGAGCACGGTGCACTGCGTTACCTTGCCCGCAAACATGAGTTTGCCGGGCGCTTGGTCGCGCTGATCAGCGCGCGGGAGGCTCGCCGCTGCGCCCAGTAGAGCAGGTGCCCAGGCGTTGCGTAACACCGCCTCACGGCGGTCCTCCAGCGCAGTCTCCTCGGTATCGCCCTCGCCGTGCACTACCGGGCCTGGACACCGCTGGGCGTGAACGCACCACACGCCGTCCTCCTCGCGTTCCAAGACGAAGGGCAAGGAACCGTGCGGGATTCGGCCATGTCGACACCGCAGAGCGAGCCATTGACCGGCCGTCAGGACATTCCAGCCGCCTTCCGATTGCCACGTGAGCTGGTCAAACGTCCCGACAGCGGAACGCCGGACACGACGGTCCAGCGGTTCGCATAGTGCAACGTCCGGCCCACCCCAAGTCAAGGGCCAGGTCGGAAGTTCCGGTCAGGCCATTTTTCGCTTCTCGGGTCGAACATCTCACCCGGCGCTGATCTTTGCTGGTGGTGCGATCCCGCACCGCCGGCGGGCGGGTAGCGCTCGACAGACCGGTGCAGGTGGCGGTTACCCGCAGCAGGGTGCCCGCCGGTGTGGCCAGCTTGTCCTTGTCGAAAAACTCCGCGCGATTCATCCTGTTCATCGGACTTCTGGCCGTAGCCGGACCAGTTGCTATCCGGCTACGGCTCGTTCATAGCGGTACCTGCAAGAGTTCCTAGAGGCTGGGTGGCGGTCCGGCGACACGGAGACGGAACTCCTCCGCCGCCGCGATGATGGCCTCGATGTCGAAGGCTGCCGGCGCCTGGTCCAGCATCGAGACCGGGGAGCCGTTCCTGGCGAACCACCGCTCGATGCCCGCGGGACCGAACGTCACGGCGAGACGTGCCCGTGGCGAACGAACCAGGTAGGCGTGCGGGACACCGCGCGGACCGAAGGCGACCTGGCCGGCCTGCAGGTCGTGGCGGTCGTCGCCGATGAAGAAGCTGATCTCGCCGTCCAGCACGATCCAGACCTCGTCCTCGCCGCCGTGTACGTGCAACGGCGTGGCGTGTCCTTGTGGGTCCTCGAATTCCATGACGCTCATGGCGCCGGCGGTGGCTTCGCCCGGCACCAGGATTCGTGCTCGACCGCCGAGGAACCAGAATGATTCACCGGTGTTGCGGATCATCGGAGTCTCCATATCGATGTACTGCGTGTGTAAAGGGGGGCGTTACAGGGTCGTGGTCATGCCGCCGTCGATCGCGAAGTCCGCACCGATGACGTTCGCGGCACGGTCGCCGGCCAGCAGCAGGACCAGGGCGGCGACCTCGTCCGCCCGGGTGAAGCGGCCGGTCACGGTGTCCTTGGCGGCGCTCGCGGCGATGTCTTGCGGCGGACGGCCGGTGACGCGGGACAGAGCGGCGGCGACACCGTCGTCGCCGAGCCATAGGTCGGTGCTGACCGGGCCGGGGCTGATCGTGTTGACCCGGATGCCGTGCGGACCGACCTCCTTGGACAGCGACTTGCAGAAGCTGGCCAAGGCGGCCTTCGCGGCGCTGTAGTCAATCACCATCGGGTCCGGCAGGACGGCGTTCACCGAGGTGATCGTGACGATCGATCCGGCGCCCTTGCTGAGCAGGTGCGGAAGAACGGCTCGGGTGGTCCGTACCGCGGAGAAGAAGTTGACCAGGAAGGTTGAGGTCCACCCGTCGTCGGTGACCGATAGGAAGCCGTCCGGGCGAGGTCGGACCGCGCCAACGTTGTTCACCAGGATGTCGACACCGCCGAAGCGGGCCACGGCCGCTTCGATCAGAGCGGCCGGCCCGCCCGGCGTGGTGAGATCCACCGCAACCGGATACACCGAACCGGTCGCCGTCGCTGCGGTGCGGGCTGCGGCCACGACGTTCGCGCCCTCACCAGCGAGCGCCCGGGTGATGGCCAGCCCGATGCCTTTGCTCGCCCCGGTGACGACCGCGGTCTTGCCGGCCAGGTTCAGGTTCATGAACGGGGCGTGTGGGTCTCGGCGGACGCGACCGGTCCGGGCAGCAGGGTGAGGATCGCCGGCGCGGCGCCGTCGGCGAGGATGACGGCCTGGGACCGGCGGATGCGAGTGGTCATGGAAATCTCCGGTTGTTCGAGGCGAGCTTTTCGGGCGACGGCGGTCGGCTCAGAGCCCGTGCGCGCGCAGCCAGGTGAGGCTCGCGTCGGCGACGTCGCGCCAGCCGCTGTCGATGGTCAGCGAATGCGCACGGTCGGGGAAGTCGAGGATGTCGGTGACCGCCTCGGAGTGGCGGTATTGCTTCAAGGTGGCCCGGGTGACCGATTCCGGCACGGTGTGGTCCTTACCGCCGGTGATCAGCAGCAAGGGTCCGCGCAGCTCGTTGTTTGTGTTCACCGCGGCCGGCGAGTGCGGGTCGAAGTTGGCGGCGGCCGCTTCGAACAGCGGTTTGCCGGGCGCCGGGATGGTCCACGTCTCGAAAAGCTGCTGGGACTCCTCGGCGGTGACGGCATTGCCGAACGCGTAGCGGAACTGCTCGGCCGTGAGGGAGACGGCCCGGTGCTTGTTCCTAGGGTTTTTGAAGACTGGAAGGGTGGCGCGCAGTGCGGACAGCGGCAGCGGCAGGACGCCCTTGATCTGTGCCGCGTCGATGGCGACGGTGGCGGCGGCGAGGTCCTGGCCGAGCAGCTTCTGGGCGATCATGCCGCCGAACGAGTGCCCGATCAGGATCGGCTTGGCCGGCAGAGCTGAGATGATCTCCGCGTAGTGGGCGACCACATCGTCAATGCCGTGGTCGGCGATGCCCTCCGGGTTGGCCCGGGCCTCATCGACAGTGTCCGGGTCGCCGGGCCAGCCCGGAGCCGACGGGTCGTAGCCCGCCTTGCGGAACAGGTCGATCCAGGGCTGCCAGGACGAAGCGTGTAGCCAGAGGCCGTGAATGAAGATCACTGGGGTCGGTGTCGTCATGGGAACTACCGGACCACGGGCGGTCACGGGTTCGGACCCTGGAAACACCCCAGTCTCGTCGCTCAGCCACCGGCCTTCATGACGGTGGCGAGCTGGCGCCGCGAGGTGATGCCGAGCTTGCGGAATGTCTTGTTGAGGTGGTACTCGACAGTGGACGACGAGATGAACAGCCGGCTGGAGATCTCAGTGTTCGTCGCTCCGCCGGCCGCGAGGGCGGCGACTCGGGTCTCCTGCGGGGTGAGATCGAGACTCGTGGTCTCGGTGCGCTTGCGCGGCTGCTCGCCGGTGGCGGCCAGCTCGAGACGTGTCCGCTCGGCGAACGCCGCGGCGCCCATACCGGTGAACATCTCGTGAGCCAGGCGCAACTGCACGCGGGCGTCGGCCCGGCGCTTACGGCGGCGTAGCCACTCGCCGTAGAGCAGGTGGGCGCGGGCGGACTCGGTGCGGACCGCTGTGCGGGCGAGATGGTCGAGGGACTCGCGGTAGAGAGCGTCGGCGCGGTCGTCGTCGGTGAGCAACGCGGCGGAGCGCGCGAGTAGACCGAGCGCCCAGGCAGTGCCACTGGTCGCCGCGCGTTCGGCCAGGCGCGCCAAGGCGGCTTCCGCGAGGTTCCGGTCGCCGCCGCGTACCGCGGCCTCGACGAGGTTGGGCAGCAGAAGGTTGCCCTGTCCGGGTGCGTCCTCGTCGAACAGGGGAGCGGCGCAGGCAAGGGCTTCGCCGTATCGGCCCAGACCCAGTTCGAGGATCATGACCGAGTAACGGGCGTTGTTCGCCATCACCGCGAATCCGCGTTGCCCGGCCCAGACCCGGTAGATGAAGTCAGCGGCCTTGCGGGTCTCGCTCTCCCGGCCCTGCCAGGCCAGCAGCTCAATTCTCTTCTCCGGCCCCTCGGGCAGCAGGCCGATCGTCGCGGCGATCTCCGCTGCTTCCGCGTGGCAGCTCTCCGCTTCGCTGAACCGGCCGGCCCAGGTCTTCCACGCGGCGGCGTTCTGCAGCGCGACGTTCACCGCGTGCAACGCGCCGCGCCCACGGTCCGCTGTGCCGATCCGCGTGACGATGTCTTCGAGGCCCTGGTCGTCCCAGAGGTCATGGGCCACCCAGCAGCCGACGACGCCGACCGGCTCGCCCTCGTCTGCCAGCCGTCCGGTGCGCATCGCGGCGATCGCGGCACGCAGCAGCGGGACCGCTCGGGCAAATCCGTCGGCGATCCGGGTGGCGAAAGCGTCCAGCAGCAGATCGGCGATGGTCGCCCCGGACGGGTCCTGGAGCGGCGCCTTCAGTGCGGAACTGGCGATGTCGAGCAGCGTGACGCCGACGGTGTACTGCCGCGCGAGGATCCCTGCGGTGAGCGCTTCCCACAGCATGTCCCTCGTCGTCCGTTCCTCCAGCGGACCGAAGGTCGCCAGCGCGTCCAACAGGGCAGCGGGCACTCCGGCCGGCCCGGCACCGGTGAACCATTCGATGGTCGCCCTGGTCCGCTGCGCCGCGGCTCGCATGGCCGGCAGTTCGAGCCCCGGTGCCGCCCGGTCGAGCTGTTCCGCTGCGCTGCTCGCGTCGCCGATGACCAGGTAGGGCCGGGCCGAAGTCAGCAGTCGGCGGGCGCGGTCCTGCGGATCCGAGGTGAGATCTGCCGCCCGCGACAGGAATGCGGCCTGTGCGGCATAGCCACCGCGGCGCCGGGCACGTTCGCTGGCACTCTCCAGTTCCGCGGCGACCAGGTCGTCGAGTCCAACGGTCGCCTCGGCCAAATGCCAGGCCCGCCGGTCCGGATGATTCACCCGGTCGGTGACCGCAGCCAGAGCCGCATGGACAGCGCGCAGGTCGGTCGGGTGTGCGGCGCTCTGGATCGCCGAACGAATCAGCGGATGCCGGAATGAACAGCCGTGACCCGGCAGCAGGACACCCTCCGAGACGGCGATGTCGAGCGCGGCCGGCGCCAGGTTGAGCCTGTCGGCGGCCTGCCAGAGCAGTGCGGGACAGTCGGCCGGTGCGGCCGCGGCGAGCAGTAGCAACAGCTGAGTGTCGGCGGGCATAGCCTGGACCTGCCCGGCGAAGTGCGCCTCCAACCGCCGGCCGATCGGCAACCGGTCGGGAAGCAGCGCAGCACCGGCGAGCTGCTCGTCGGAGAGCTCGCTGGCTACCTCGACCAGGGCGAGCGGATTGCCCTGGGTCTCGGCGACGATCCGGCCCACGACCGCGGAGTCCATGCGCCCCGGGACCGTGGACTCGAGCAGCCGATGCGCGCCCGCCGGGTCGAGTCCCGCGACGGCCAGGACGGGAAAATTCCGCAATGTCACGGCGGCACCCGGCTCGTCGCGGATGGCGAAGAGCAGCCCGATGCCGTCCGCGTGTAGCCGGCGGCCCACGAAGGCCAGCACCGCGAGGGTCTCCCGGTCCAGCCACTGGGCATCGTCGATCAAACAGATCAGTGGCGTTTCAGCGGCGACGTCGGCGAGCAGAGTCAGTGTGGCCAGGCCGACCAGGAACATGTCCGGCGGCGGGCCGGCGAGAAGTCCGAACGCGATGCCCAAGGCGACGCGCTGAGGTTCGGGGAGCCGTCCGGCTCGGTCGGCGAAGGGATGCAGCAGCCGGTGCAGGCCGGCGTAACCGAGCTGGATCTCCGACTCGGTGCCGGCGAGCCGGGCGGTCAGCAGGTCAGCGGCGCAGTCGCCGGCGTAGCTCAGCAGCCGGGTCTTGCCGATGCCGGGCTCACCGAGGACGAGCAGAGTCGCGCTCAGTCCTTCCCGGACGGTGCCGATGAACGCGTCCAAGGCGCCGCACTCATCCGATCGGCCGTGCAACAGGAGAGGTGTCATGCCGCCGAGCGTAGGGACGGTGCCCAGACGGTCGCGTACGTCAAGTTACGGTGCTTGGGCGAACGATCGAGCTCAGCTGCGACCGTGACGTGATCTCCAGCTTGGGGAAGATTCGATGCAGGTGCGAGCTGACGGTACGGTGCGACAGGTAGAGCCGTTCGCCGATTTCCCGGTTGGTCATTCCCTCCGCAGCCATCTGGGCGATCTGCAACTCCTGGGGAGTGAGCCGGTCGTACGCCGCGGTCACTTGCCGCCGACTCGTCTCGCCTGAGGCCCGCAACTCCTGACGGGCCAACTCGCCCCAGGGTGTAGTGCCGAGGCCGTCGAACGTGTCGCGAGCGGCCCTCAGCGGCGTGCGAGAGTCGGCGGTGCGGCGCTGCCGGCGCAGCCACTGTCCGTACGCCAATTGCAGCCTGGCCCGCGTGAACGGCCACCGACCGGCGCCATCCTCCAACGCCGACCGGAACAGCGCCTCCGCCTGGTCGTCGCGAGCAAGGACGGCCCGGGCGTGCTGAAGACCGCCGTGCAGCGCCGGCGACGGGGTCTGCCGTGCGAAGGACTCCATCTCGGCGACCACATCGGTGATCGCCGCACGCTGCCCACTGTGGACGGCCGAATCCGCGAGCTCGACGAGAGCGAAACAGCGCAGAGCCGGATGGAACGATGGATCGGCCGGGTCGTGCATCCGCCGAAGATGCGCGAACGCCTCGGCGTAGTGACCCGCGCCGAGCGCCGCGAGCCCGCGGGCGAGCTGGGCAGTGGCCAGCACCGGGCGGACCCCGCCAGACAAGGCGCCCTGTTCCGCGGCGGTGGCCAGCGTCTGCGCACGTTCCTCGTCACCGCGCAGCGCCGCCATTACAGCGGCGGTCGCCTGGCCGATCCCGACGAAGAGCGGCTGGGAGGTCTCGGCGGCCAGCCGGGTGCACTCCTCGGCCGCGGGAATGCCGAGTCCGAGGTCGGCCAGATGGGCGGCGCTCCACGCCTGTGCGCCCAGGGCCCGGGCGAGCAGGCCGAGCCGGCCCTGCGCCCGGAGCGCGGGAAGTGCGGCCGTGCAACATGTTTCCGCCAGGTCGAACGCGCCCACCAGGACCGCTGCGCTGCCCACCAGCCGCAGCGCTTCCGGGTTGTCACCCGAGCGGGCGGCGCTGAGCCGCAGGCTGTCGATGACGGTGGCGCCCCGCTCGATCGGCGCCGCGAACGCGAGGATCGCCAGCAGGTCGGGGTCGCCCGCGGCGACCGGTAACGACTCGGCGACGTCGACTATGCGGTGCCGGGCCGGGGCGGCGTCGGCATCGGTCCAGAACGAGCGCAGCGCGGCGCCGTTCAGCAGCCTGAGTGCAACACCGACGTGCCCGTCCGTCGCCACCCGCTCGGCGGCGGCCGCGATCGCGGCCGGGCGCCGGTGTTCCTCCCGCAGGCCTGCTCCGAAACTCGCCTCGATCCACAACAGCTGTGCCCGCTGCCGGGCCGACAACGCCACCGTCCGTGCCTCACGTACCAGCCTGGTCACCACATCCTGCAAGCCCAGCTCGACTGCGGCCTCGGCGGCGCGCAGCAGCCGTGCCGCCCGGCGAGCCGGATCCTCGGTGAGGCGGGCCGAGCGTTCCAGCGCCATCAGGGCCGACATCACCGCGCCCTGATGGCGGGCCAGCGCCGCGGCCTCCGCCAGACCGGCGGCAACGTTCTCGTCCGGACCCGACAGCGACGCCGCTCGGTGCCAGATTGCCCGGCTCGGCTGGTCGCTGAGCACCCGGGCCAGGGCCGCGTGCGCGGCGTGCCGCTCCGCGAGACCGGCCCGCTGGTGAATGGCAGAGCGCATCAGCGGATGCCGGAAGCGGACCAGGCTTTCATGCGGGTCCAGCAGCGACGCGTCCATCGCCGGGCCGAGATCGATCGCAGTTACGGCGGAACCGGCGACCATCGACGCTGCGTCGAGCGTCTCGGACAGTGCGTCGCCGTCATTGATCGAGGCGACCAGCAGCAGGGCCCGGGTCGCCGCCGGCAGTTTGGCGACCCGGGCCGCGAACGCCTCCTCGAGCCGGTCGGTGAGCGGTTGCCACGCCGACGTCATGGCTTCCGGGCCGGGCTGTCCGGCGCCGATCGCCAACTCCACCAAAGCCAGCGGATTACCAGCGGCGTCCTGTAGCAGCTTGCGGCGTGTCCCCGACGGCAGGCCACCGGCCCGTGCATCGAGCACTGCCGCCGACGACAGCTCGTCCAGCCGTTCCAGGCGCAACTCGGGCAGATCCGATCCGAAGAGGGAGGGGAACCCGTCGCGGATTGCGGCCAGCAGGATCACCGGATCAGCGTCGAGCCGGCGAGCGACGAACCCGAGCACGTCCGCACTGGCCGAGTCGAGCCAGTGCGCGTCTTCGACGAGCAGCAGCGCGGCCGGCTCCGGACCGGCATCGCCCACCATGTTCAGCGCGGCGAGGGCGATGAGAAACAGGTCCGGTGTGGCCGCGCTGGACATGCCGAACGCCGCAAGCATCGCCTCCCGCTGCGGTGCAGGTAGAGCCTGGGCGCGATCGAGGACCGGTCGTAGCAGCCTGTGCAGGCTGGCGAACGGCAGTCGGGACTCCGCCTCGACACCGGTCGTGGATAGGACGAGCAGGCCCTCAGCCGCGGCGATCCGGCGGGCCTTGGCCAACAGTGACGACTTGCCGATCCCGGCCTCACCGCGGATCACCAACGCGCCGCCCCGGTCGCGTGCGCCCCGGACGAAGTCGCCCAGCTTGTGGAGCTCGGCGTCCCGGCCGTGCAGGGACTCCTCCCTCATCCCGACCGTCACCCATCCCCGTCATCGGCTGTCCGTCCAGAGCCTAGAGCTCGGCCACTCGGCTGCACCAGGCCTCTTTCCACGGTCGAGCACCTCCTGCACGCCCTGGCGGCCTGCCTCACCGCTGGCCTGGTCAACATCGCCGCGGCCACGGTCAACCGATCGATCAGCGATACCAGCAGCAACAACGCCTGCCGATCGATCACTGCCGGAACGGAGAGAGAAGCACTCGATTGAGGTACATCACAGGTGGCGTATTGAAGAGAGTTTTCAGGCCGGAAAAGGGCAGGTCGGGCTGGACCAACACCAGGTCCGCCGCTGGACGTCCTGGCACCGGTTCACCACCCTTGCCCTGGCAGCGCTCGCGGTCCTCGCGATCTGCACCGCCGACGCCCGATCGGCGGACCGTCCCGCTCAGCCCGACATGATCGACCTGACCGTCAACGAGATCCGCCGCCTGATCAACGTCCTACTGATTCGGCCGACGCGCAGCATCGCCTACCGTTTGCGCTGGTCACATCGGCGACGTCGCCACCAAGCACGAGCCAGACGAGCTCACTACGCCCGCCGCCTCACCCTTGAACTCCAGCCATGATCACGAATGGCGGCTGCCGTACTAGGCGCTTAGTGGCTTTCCAACCACGTTCGCCCGCATGGACCACCAGACAGGGTGCTGTGGTCACTCCGTGCGGGAAGCTTATTCGTAGTGGTACCGGCAGGAGATGATGGTGATCTCGTTGGTCTCGACGGCGTACACCATGCGGTGTTCGTCGTCGACGCGTTGGGATCGGAGTCCGGCAAGGTTCTTCCGGAGGATCTCCGATTTACCGGAGCTGGGATTCGCAGTTGATGTCGGGATCAATTCGGTAGTTCGGATGGTTGGCGCACACTTTGTGCGGCTACTTATTTACTGGTCGTACGACCGCAGCCCGTCCAGGCTTGGTCGAGGTGACCGGTGGGATCGCTCGTTTGCGGCTGGCCACCGAGCACTCGGCTTCCTCGGGCGCCCACGTCGCCCTCGCCCTGCTATCCGAGGGAGTACAGTTTTATGTACGTCCCATGGAGGTGGAGATGCGAACGGTGAACTTCACTCAGCTGCGACAGAACCTTGCCGCTGAGCTCGACAGCGTGGTCGACGACGCCGAGGAACTGGTAGTGACCCGTTCCGGGCACGAACCCGTCGTTATCGTGCCGCTGGCCGAGTATGAGTCGATGAAAGAGACCGAGTACCTGCTTCGTAGCCCCAGCAACGCTGAAGCCCTGCGCCGATCGATGGCCGAGCTGGACCGAGGCGAGGGCCACGAGCGGGCGCTCATCGACCCGACCGTTGCGCAGGACGTGGCGTGAGGCTGATCTTTTCCACGACAGCTTGGTCGCAGTACCTCAGTCACACGGACCGCAAGCTGATCAAGCGAATCAACGACCTGATCGCGGACGTCATGCGCAACGGCTATGAAGGCATCGGTAAGCCTGAACCGCTTCGCGGCGAGTTGTCCGGCCTCTGGTCGCGGCGAATTGACCGTGAGCACCGGCTCGTTTATCGGATCAAGGATGGCGACGTCGAGATCGTTGCCTGTAAATACCACTACGGCGATAGGTGAATCCGGCCGGAGCCTGGTCGGGACGTTGTCTCGTGACAAATTCTCTTGGCACAGCCCGGCGACGATCCGGCTGCCGGAAACCGAGGGGAGTGGAGGCAACCAGGCGGCGACGGTGATGGAGAGTTCCCGGGGAACACCGAATTCTTCAATGAGGCCGGTCAGGGCCTCGCGGAGATCTTCCAGCGCGGCTTGCTCGGTGTCGCCTTCGCCGTGTGCTCGCAGGCCCGGGCGTAGTTGGGCGTGGGCACACCACGCGCCGTCCTCGTCGCGTTCCACGACCACCGGCACAGTCACCGTTCGGGATTCGGCCATATCGACAAAATAGCGCGATCCGGCGATCGTTTGTCAGCGCGCTCCCGCGATCTCCGAATACCCCGTGAGCTGGTCAAACGTCCCGGGTGAAGGACCGTCGGTGACGGTGGTGTGGTGGTTCGCATGGCTGTGGGCGGGAAGGGTATCCGGACGGTATGGCTGCTCGACGAACGAGGAACCACCAACTGGACGCCGGTGACCGTAACGCCATGCCGGACAGTGTGTTCGCGTTTCCGCGGGTGCGGAAGGAGCCGCTCAACGACGCGGGTCAAGCCACGCGACACCGCGACCCGGGACGAGCTCTACGCCCGGGCCCGGGATCGTGGTGTCGCCGGCCGGTCCGCCATGACGAAGAAGGAACTCCTGCGAGCGCTGCGGGATTAGAGGGCGGCGCGGGCCTTCTCGTGGAACTCGGCGGCGCGGTCGATCAGCTCCTTTCTCGGCGAAGTTCGGAGCCTTCTGCTTGGGACGGCGGTCGGCGGGGCGCATCCATCAAGTGGTTCGCCATCGCCGATGTTCCATGTTTGGATCTTGGCATCCGATGTGGACCACGGGAGGATTCATGTCCATCGTCTTCGGCCGTCGCGCGCTCGCGACCGTTGTCGCATCACTGCTGACAGGCCTGTCGCTGATCGCCGGTGCCGCGCCGGCGCAGGCGTCCAGCACCTCGTTCCGGACCTGGGTGAAGGATCCCGGCGGGCGTTCCCTGGAGGGCATCACCGTCACGCTGGAACCCGGCGGTTACCAGCAGGTCTCCGGCGCCGACGGCAGTGCCGTCTTCAGCGGATTCCCCGTCGGCGAATACCGGGTCAGCGCCACCGCGGTCCTGAACGGGGACTGCCCGGTGGCCGCCGGCCAGACGCTCCTGCTCGACCGGTACGGTCTTGAATTCACACTCATGATGTACACGGCGAACGGCGAGGAGTGCCCGCCGGTCGTGGAGGAGCCACTCCCGGCGACGCTGGGCGGCCTGGTCATGGACCACGACGGGTGGCAGCCGGCCGACGGCGGCGGCATCGTCACGCTCCAGCCCGGTGACCTGCAGACGACGATCAGCGAGTTCGGCTGGTACGAGTTCCCCGGCCTGCCCGCCGGCGACTACACGGTCACGGCCACCACCCCCGGCGGCGCATGCGGCTTCACCGCGACCTGGAACATCACCATGAACGGGTACGACCAGACGGTCGACCTCTATCCGCAAGCCGCGACCTGCCCCTGACCTCAGGGCAGGCACCTTCGGACGGCTCACTGGCCGTCGGTGGTTCGGGAACGGGCCTCGGCCCTGTCCGGCGGTGTGCCGGGCAGGGCCGAGGTCGTGTATGGGGTCTGTCAGGTCAGCTGATGTTGGAGTAGGGGTTCCAGCCGCTGCCGTCCTGGCGGGCGGTGGCCGAGCTGAAGTAGACGCCGTCGCGGCCGATGTTGTTCGGGTAGAGCCACAGCGTGCCGTCGGGCTTGGTGGTGACCAGGTCACTGACGCCGTCACCGGAGAAGTCGGCGGCGATGATCCGGTTGAACGCGTTCCAGCCGCTGCCGATCTGGGTGACCGAGGTGGAGCTGTAGGGCTTGCCGTCACGCTCGATGTTGTTCGAGTAGAGCATGAGCGAACCGTCGGCCTTGGCCGCAACCAGGTCGGTGTAGCCGTCGCCGGTCAGGTCCGCACCGACGACCTGGGTGAAGCCGCCCCAGCCGCTGCCGATCTGCGTCGCCGCGGAGTACGGGACGCCGTTGTCACGCTCGATGTTGTTGGCGTACAGGAACATCGTGCCGTCCGGTTTGATGCCCACCAGGTCGGTGTAGCCGTCACCGGTCACGTCCGCGCCGAAGACCTTGCTGAAGATGTTCCAGCTGGTACCGATCTGCCGGGCGTCGGCGGAGCTGTAGGGCACCCCGTTGTCACGCTCGATGTTGTTCGGGTAGAGCCACAGCGTGCCGTCGGTCTTGATACCGACCAGGTCCCGGTAGCCGTCACCGGTGACGTCCGCACCGAAGACGCTGGTGAACGAGCCCCAGCCGTTGCCGATCTGAGTGCCCGCGCTGTACGGCTGGCCGTCGTCTCGCACGTAGTTGTTCGCGTACATCCAGAGCTTGCCGTCCGACGTGGTCGTCACGAGGTCGGCGAAGCCGTCACCGGTGACGTCGGCCGTGCTGCGCTGCACCGGCGTCTCCGGCACGTCGTCCTTGATCTTCGAGTAGCGCCGGGCCACGTAGTTCGACGCCGGGTGGGAGTCGATGTTTCCGCTGTAGAGCGGCACGTTGGTACGCATCTTCACCGGCGTGCTGCCGAACGTGTAGTAGTTGATGCGGGTGTGTTCCTTGTTGGCCCACGACTTGAAGAGGAGAACGTGTTCGCTGTAGGAGTTGAGCACGTCACCGGGCTTCAGGTCCGCCTTGGAGATCGACGGCGCGTAATTCGGGATTCCCTCGGTGGAGGGGTTGGCGTTGAGGTGCCAGGCCATGCTGACGTATCCGGAGCAGTCCCGGCGGTAGTTGTAGCCGTCGCCTGGACCGGGTGACGTCGCACCCTGGTTGTAGGGGCCGGGCTGATGGTCGAGCCAGTACTGGGCGCGTTCCAGCACCTCGGCCCGCGAGATCTCCTCGCCTCGTTCGGACGTGAAATCGGCTCTGGCCGGCGATGCCGCGACGCCTGCTCCGACCAGCACGGCGAGGCTCGCCGCGACGCCCGCAACAATTCGAGGGCGGGAGTTGAACTTCAGAGTCCTCACTATTTGGCACCTTTCTTGGGCAAGGCGGTATCCAGGCCGCCTTGCGTCAGCGGATTCACGCTTCTTGTGGTCGACGATTGCCGGGGATTCCGGTCGTGCGTTCAATGCCGTACGGCGTATGGCGGATTTCTCAGATCAGTGGCTGCAAGGTCCAGCCGACGGTGTCCGGACCGGCGGCCAGCGCCCCGGTGCAGAGCCGGGCACCCACGGCGCGGGCCTTGTCGTCGCTGTCGGCCATCAGCAGGATTCCCACGTCCAGCCGGCACCGGTGGGCGCTGCCGTCCGGCTCCGGCGGCTCAGGTCCCGGGGAGTCGGCGCTGCGGATCCGGATGTGCTGAACCCGGTCGGCGTCGCCGGCCTGCGACCATATTCGAGCTGCCAGCTCGCCTGCGAGTAGTTGCTTCGCCGCTTCGCCGTGCCACCGGATCGGACCGGCCAGCCGGTAACCGCACAGGCGCATCCAGATCGTGCCGATCTCGCTCACGCCCACTCCGACCCACCGGCCAGGACCATCACGGCGGGGCTGTCGCCGGCGGCCTGCTCGGCACCCGCCGGAGACGGGGAGACAACCAGGGTGACTACCGTCGAGGCCAGGATCAGGCCGGCCGTCGTGAATGCCTTGTTGATCGCCTTACGCATGACAGACTCCTCCTGTAGAAAGAATTCGATTTGTTCAGCGGAACCGTTTTGGCTATTCCACCGGACCCGGTTCGTTTATTCCTGTTTCGTGCCGCCGTGCTCCTTGCTGAAAACAACAATGCGGCACGGGCCGGGGAAGGTCGAGGGATTCCAGCGGGCACAAAGGTGCCTGGCACCTTCGGGACACTTACCCGAGGTGGATCTTGCAGCGAGCGGTGTCGATCCACATACTTGACTCCGCGCTATGCCATCACTCGGGGGAGGGGCGAGAGCCGTGTTGGGTGCCATAGGTCTGTCCGCTGACGCAGAGGCCACCTATCTGGCCATGCTTGCTGCACCGCAGCTCGACCTGCCTCAGTTGGCCGTCCACATGAACCGCTCCGAGGACGCCGTCCGGGCCGCACTCGATGAACTCATCGATCTGTCCCTGATCACTTTCGGCGGCGACGGCGGCGGGCTCCGGACAGTCGGGCCGACCATCGGTTTGGCCTCGTTGATCGCCCGTGCCGAAGCCGAGGTGGCGGACAAGCAGCGTCAGCTGGAAGCCACCCGCACCGCGGTGATGTCCCTGGCCGCCGCGCACGAGCAGAACCGCGACCGTGAACACGTCACCAAGTGGGAGGGCGTGGAGGCGGTCCGTGGCCGTCTCGAGGAACTGACCCTGGCCACCACCGTGGAATGTGTTTCGCTCAACCCCAACACCGCGCAGAAGCCCGAGGGCAAGAAGGCCAGCCGGCCGCTCAATCAGCAAATGCTCGAACGCGGTGTGGCCATCCGAGCCATCTACCAGGACAGTCACCGGCACAACCCGGTGCTCCAGGACTACGCCACCTGGATGACCGACCTGGGCGGGGAGATCAGGACCGCGCCGACACTGCCGATGCTGATGATCGTGTACGACCGGCGCGTCGCGGTGCTGCCCATCGACCCGTTCGACAGCAGCAAAGGCGCCCAGGAGGTCCACGCCCCCGGCATCGTCGCCGCGGTCTACGGCCTGTTCGCCCAGATCTGGTCGACCGCGACGCCGTTGGGTCACACTCCCCGGCGCGACGACGCCGGCCTCGCCCCCCAGCTACGCGAACTGGCCCGGCTCCTCGCCGCCGGAAGCACCGACGAGATGGCCGCCCGCAAGATGGGCGTCTCGGCCCGCACGATCAAACGCAAGTCCGCCGAGCTGATGGACCTCCTCGACGCCCGCAGCCGGTTCCAAGCCGGAGTCGTCGCCGCGCAGCGTGGCTGGTATAGACACCACCGAGACGTCCACCCGCCGAGGTGAACTCGCTGCTGCCGACGCCTCATGCGCGAAATAGCCGACGCGAGCAGTGCCGGCCGCGGGCGTCCCAGCGATCAGAGGGCGGCGCGGGCCTTCTCGTGGAACTCGGCGGCGCGGTCGATCAGCTCCTTCAGGTCGTCGACCGCGGCCGGGAGGGTCACGTAGATGTGGTCGGCGCCCGCCTCGGCGAGTGCCGCCACGTCCTCGGCCAGCTGGGCCACGCTTCCCGCGTACGGCGGACGGGGTGACGCGGTCGACTCGGTGATGTCCAGGGTGCCGATCTGGGCCGTGCAGCTGAGCGCCGCCGGGTCGCGGCCCACCTCGGCGGCCATCTCCCGGATCCGGGCCCACGTCGTCTTCACCTGGGCCGGGGCCGTGCCGCTGGCCACCCAGCCGTCGGCGCGCCGGGCCACCCGGGCCAGCGCCTTCTCGCCGGCCCCGCCGAGCAGCACCGGGATCGGCCGGGCCGGCTTCGGGGCGATGTCGGCGGGCGCCGACCGGTAGCGGCCGGTGTCGTAGGTGACCGGGTCGGGGCCCCAGACGGCGGCCGCGATGTCCAGGAACTCGTCCAGCGCCCGGCCCCGCCCGGTGCGCGGCACCGGCGAACCGGCCTCGAACTCGTCCGGCGACCAGCCCGTGCCCAGCCCGGCGATCACCCGGCCGCCGCTGGCCGCGTCGAGGGTCGCCAGCGCGCGGGCCAGTTGCAGCGGCGCGTGGAACGGCACCACCAGCACCCCGGAGGCCAGCTCGATGCGGTCGGTGACGGCGGCCGCCAGGGTGAGCGTGATCAGCGGGTCGGTCACGCCCCGGTAGCGGTCGGGCCAGGGCAGATCGGGTACGCCGTACAGCCCGTGCGGCCCGCTCTGGTCGCGTGGCACGAGCAGCCGTTCGAAGGCCCACAGACTGTCGTAGCCGATCTCCTCGAACGCCCGGGCCGCGGCGATCACGTCGGGGCCGGGGGAGTAGTGACGGAACTGTGGCAGGTTGATGCCGAGTTTCACCATGCCACCCACACTTCCACAGAGGACGGCGCGGCAGTGACCGTCGTTATATTTACGAACGGTCGGTCGGATTGTAGGTTCGGGGCATGACCCAGGACGGCCGGCTCATCCGCGGCGAGCGCACCCGCAGCGCGGTGCTCGAGCAGGCGCTCGTGCTGGCCACCGTCTCCGGCCTCGACGGCCTGTCACTGAGCCAGGTCGCCGACGCGCTCGGCGTCAGCAAGTCCGGCCTCTTCGCCCACTGGCGATCCAAGGAGGCGCTCCAGCTCGCCGTCATCGACCAGGCCCGCGCCCAGTGGCGCGACCGGGTCATCCGGCCCGCCCTGGAGGTCCCGGCCGGGGTCCGCCGGCTGTGGGCCGTGCACGATCGGCGGATCGCGTTCTACGAGGCCAGGGTGCTTCCCGGCGGCTGCTTCTTCGCCAACGCCCACTTCGAGTTCAACGCCCGCCCGGGCGTCATCCGGGACCGCCTCGCCGGCGAGCTCACCGCCTGGATGACCTTCCTGACCGGCCTGGCCGGTGAGGCGGTCGGCCTCGGCGAGCTGCGGCCCGGCGTCGACCCGGCCGGGCTCGCCTACCACGTCGAGTCACTCGGGGTCTGCGCCGTGATGCAGGCCCCGGTCGCCGGCGCCGCGACCACCTACGCCCAGGCCCGCCGGCAGCTCCTCGAGCACCTGCGCGCCGTCACCATCGACCCGATGATCCTGGAGCAGACATGACCACCGTCACCGAGACCGGCGCCGCCTTCGGGGCCGTCGAGCACACCGCGGTCCACTTCGACGACCTCGACGCCATGGGCATCCTGCACAACTCGCGGTACGCGGTGCTGGTCGAACGCGCCGTCTCCCAGTGGTGGGCCGACCGGGGCGTCTCCTTCGCCGGCGGCCGTCCCACCGCGCCGGACGCCTTCAACGCCGTCCGGGAGTACGCGATCATCTTCCACCGCCCGGTCGCCAGCGTCGGTGACATCGCCGTCCACTTCTGGCTCGACCGGCTCGGCAACTCCAGCGCCTCCTACGGCTTCCGGGTGACCTCGCTGGACGGGGAGACCGTCTACGCCGAGGGCCGCCGGGTCAACATCCGCCTCGACCCGGCCACCATGCGCCCGGTCCCGTGGACCGACCACGCCCGCACCCTGGCCACCGCCCTGATCCGCTGATCACCCCGGCCGGCGACGGACCGGTCACGCCCGGCGGGCGCGCCGCGGCCTGGACGGAAGTCCCAGGCCGCGGCCTTGTGCGTACAGGAAATGGGGTTAAATGCGGTCTGCGGCGATCAGCAGGTAGTGGAAGCTGCCCTCCTGGTAGGCGGTGAGGAAGGCCTCCTCGATGCCGGTCGCGACCGACGACCGGGCGCGCAGCTGCCAGTACGGGATGGTCGCCGCCGTGAGGTCGACGACCTCGATCGGGACCAGGCCGTTGTCGGCCAGCGCGCGGAAGTAGGCGCTGCGCGGATGGATGTCGCACGTGTAGTGCTCGTTGATCCGGCTGACCGCTTTCGATCGCAGCCCGGTGACGTCGTTGGCGCATCCGGTGATGCACACGTAGCGGCCGCCGAAGTTCAGCACCCGCGCGAACTCGCGGTACAGGTCGGCGAGATCGACATACATGGTCGTCTCGTTGGTCCAGATCGCCTGGCGGGAACCGGACGGCAGCCGCGTGTCCAGCATGTTCCGGAAGTGGAAGCGGACCCGGTCGGCGATGCCGCGCCGCGCCGCCTGGTCGTCGGCGAACCCCACCTGGTACTCGGAGATCGACACCCCGTCCACCTCGCACCCGAACCGCTGGTGCGCCATGATGCTGGTGCCGCCGCGACCGGAACCGGCGTCCAGGATCAGATCGTCCGGCCCGACCGGAGCGAGATAGTCGAGCAGCAGGTCGGCCTGCGCGCTCTCCAGCCGGTGCAGCTCGTCGATGATCCGCTGCTCAGGGCCCTCCAGGACGGACGGGTCGTACGGTCCGACGCCGTAGTGATGGTGGTAGAGGTCGTCCACCTCGCCCAGCCGCAGGTTGACCGGATCGTTCCGGTTGGTGTTCCAGTACGCGGCCACCGACTTCTCGAAATCGGTACGCAGAATCGTGCTCGTCATCATCAACTCCTCTGATAGCGCCCGGTGGTCGCGTGCCAGCGGCGGCTGCCGCCGGTCCAGGCCCAGACGTCCGCGAGGAACCGCCGCAGATTCGGCGATCCGGCGACGCTGAGCCGGGCGGCCAGTTCGACGAAGGTGTGCATCAACTCGTTGTGGATCTCGACGGTGCGCCGCATCGCCTCCTTCTCGGTGAGGCCCTCGGCCTGCGCCAGCACCTTCGGCAGGTTGTAGTCGTTGTCCGATTCCGACGGCGCCGAGTAGATGTCGTTGACGAGGACCGCGGCGTTGGCGGCCGTCGTGTAGGCGCGGCGCACCTCCGGGTGGTAGAACTCGTGCGCGGACAGCTCGTACCCGGCCAGCGCGTCGATCAGGATCATCGGCGGCATGTAGCTGTTGAGATGCCGCTGGACCAGGTACTCCCAGACCGGGGGAGTGCGCCGGTTGGCGTGCCAGTCCGCCTCCTGGCACCAGGCCAGGAACAGGATCGCCATCTGATGCTGGAACCGGCCGACCTGCGCGGTGGAGGCGTACCGGGCCAGGTGTTCCATCGCCGTGCGGAAGGCCTCCGAGATCGGTTGCAACCGGTGGTAGGCGTCCATGTCGGTGGCGTAGCGCGGCACCATCGCCGCCGGGTCGACCACCGACATGAGCCGGGCCAGCCGGGAGCCGACCACCATCGGATCCGACCCCAGCTCCACCTCGTCGACGTAGTAGTCGTCCGCCGCCCACTCGGCCACCAGGCACTTCGTGGCGGCGAGCAGCCGGTCCGGATCGTCGACCGCCGGGTGCGCCAGCATCATGTAGCGGCCGAAGCCGTACGACCGCAGCTTGTCCAGCCTGCCCTGGTAGATCCCGACCTCGCCGGCCCAGGCGATCAGACCGTCGTCGACCACCTCGCCCAGGGCCGGATCGTCGCGCAACGCGTCCGGGCAGAACAGCTCACCCTCCGGCAGCGGCTTGACCAGCGGGCCCAGGAAGGCCGCCGACATGCCGCGACCGGGCAGCAGCCTACGCAGATCCCCGGACGGCGCCAGGGTCGCCGCCATCAGTGCGACAGCTCGACGTCGTCGAGGATGCCCAGCGCGTCCGGCACCAGCACGGCCGCCGAGTAGTACGCGCTGACCAGGTACGACATGATCGCCTTCTCGTCGATCCCCATGAACCGCACGTTGAGGCCCGGCTGGTACTCGTCCGGCAGCCCGGTCTGGTGCAGCCCGATGACACCCTGGTCCTGTTCGCCGGTCCGCATCGCCAGGATCGACGTGGTGTGCGTGGGGCTGATCGGGATCTTGCCGGACGGCAGGATCGGCACCCCGCGCCAGGACGGGACGGTGTGCCCGTCCAGGTCCACCGTCGGCGGGTAGATGCCCCGTTTCGTGCACTCCCGGCCGAACGCCGCGATCGCCTGCGGATGGGCCAGGAAGATCCGGGTGCTGCGCCGCATGGCGAGCAGTTCATCCAGGTCGTCCGGGGTGGGCGGGCCACTGCGGGTGTGGATGCGCTGGCGCAGGTCGGCGTTGTGCAGCAGACCGAACTCACGGTTGTTGACCAGCTCGTACTCCTGCCGCTCCCGCAACGCCTCCACGGTCAGCCGCAACTGCTGATCCACCTGGTCCATCGGGTCGTTGAAGAGGTCCGCGACCCGGGTGTGGATCTTGAGGACGGTCTGGGCCACGCTCAGCTCGTACTCGCGGGGGCGCAGCTCGTAGTCGACGTACGTGCCGGCCAGCGTCGGTTCGCCTTCGTGCCCGGCCGCCAACTTGATCTCGGCCTCACCGTACTTGTTCTGCGGCCGCCGGGTGTTGTCCCGGAACCCGTCCACGTGCCGCCGCAACGTCTCGCTGGTCGCCGCCAGCTCGGCGAACGCCGACCGCGGCAGTGCCAGGATGGTCACCGAGGTCATCGCCTTCGCGGTGTACGCCCAGATCGGGTCGCCCTCGATCAGCACCCGCTCGCCGAACGCCTCCCCGTCGGCCATCACACCCAGGCTCAGCGGGTCGCCGTACGCGCCGACCCCCACCTTGACAACCTTGCCGTGCGCGATCAGGTACATGTTGTCGGCTACCGACCCGAACTCGACGATCACCTGCCCCGGCTCGTACTCCTGCTGCTCGAACCGGCCCGCGATCGCGCTCAGCAGCTCCATGTCGTCGATCCCGGCGAGCACCGCGATCTCCCGCAGCTCCTCCGGCACCACCTGCACCGACGACCCGGTGTTGATGAAGGTGAGCCGGCCGTCGCCGATCCGGTAGGTCATCCGCCGGTTCACCCGGTAGGCGCCACCGGACACCTCCACCCACGGCAGCTTGCGCAGCAGCCACCGTGAGGTGATCTCCTGCATCTGCGGGACCGACTTGGTGGTGTTGGTCAGATTCCGGGCCGCCGTGGTGCTCAGGCTCTGCTGGTACTGCTGATCCTTTTCCTCACGCGTTTTCGACGACTTCACAGAACTGGTCACGGTGAACGCCCCGTTTCATCCGGATGTAGGGTGACATGCTGGTTCTATCCCAGTCATCCGGTGATTTGTCAGGGTTCTCGCATTCTGCCCGGCGAGCGGGATCAGCCGAGGAAGGCGTCCACCAGCTCGCGGAAGGCCGCCGGCTCCTCCACCCACGGGCGATGACCGGAAGCCGGCATCACCTCCAGACGGGCACCCGGATGAGCGGCCGCCACCGTCCGCGCCGGGGCGACGCCGATCATGCCGTCCGAGGCGCCCGCCACCACCAGCACCGGCGCGTTCACCGGGGACGGGCAGGCCGCCTCGGCTCCCGCGTAGAACGCGTCACGCAACCACGGCAGCGACGTCGAATGGCCCGCCACGTACTCGTGGCGGCGCTCCGGCGTCCATCGGTGCCAGTGGAACGGGATGAGCCGGGCCTGGAGGAACGGGCCCTGACCGCCGGCCGCCACCTCGCGGGCGGCGGCCGCGGCCTGCGGATACCACGGTTCGGCGCTGCGGGTGGCGCGGACCGCGGCCACGTCGGCGAGGTCGATGTCCCGGCCGGTACGCCCCACCGGCGTCACCAGGATCAGCCGGCGCACCCGACCGGGACGGCGGGCCGCGTACTCCTGGGCGGTCAGCGAACCCGCCGAATGGGCCAGCAGGTCGAACCGGTCCAGGCCCAGATGCTCGCGCAGCGCCTCCACATCGCCCGCCTGCCGGACGAACGACACCGTCGACCGGTCCGCCGGCACCTCGGACCGGCCCGCCGCGCGCCCGTCCAGCCGGATCAGCCGCCGGCCGCCCGAGAGACCGCCGAGATCGCCCAGGTAGCGCACGTCCATACCGGGGCCGCCGCCCAGCACCACCAGCGGATCACCCGTACCGAGGACGTCGTAGAACAGCTGGACACCGTCAGAGGCGGGGAAGCGCGGCACCCAGAGATTCTCAACCCCCGGCCCGCACCTCCGATAGGACCCGGCATGTGGTGGCTGGCCGGTGTGCTCGTTGGTGTCGAGGTGGTCGTCTGCGTCCTGTCCGACCTCGGATCCGGAATCGGTGACCATCCGGCGGGCGGGGCGCTGCTCACCGCCGCCTACCTGATCCCCGGCCTGCTCGTCGCGGCCCGCGCGCGCCGGGGCGAACCGGCCTGGGTGTTCCTGGCGGCCGGCATGATCGGCTCCGCGGGCGGCGACCTCTACTCGTTCCTCTGGGTGCGCAACATCCACCCGGAGCCACTGGCGACCTGGGCCGACGCGCTGTGGCTCGCCTTCTACCCCGCCTTCGCGGTCGCCCTCGTGCTGCTGCTGCGCAGGCGGCTGCCCCGGCTCGGCGCCACCGCCTGGCTGGACGGGGTGATCGCCGCGACCGCGGTGGCCGCCCTGGTCTCCCTGCCGGTGCTGGCCGCCGTCGAACCGGCCCCGCACTCCACCACACTCGGCGTCGTCGTGAACGCCGCCTACCCGCTGTGCGACATCGCCGTCACCGGCAGCCTGCTCGGCGCGTGGGCGCTGTGCGGGTGGCGCCCCGACCGGGTCCTCGGGCTGCTGATCGCCGGAATGGGCCTGTTCGCCGCCGCCGACACGATCACCCTGATGATGCTCTGGCAGGGCGTCGAGGCGCCCCACTCGCTGGACCTGCTGTGGATCGCCGGGCTGCTCGTGCTCGCCGCGGCCGCCTGGCAACCGGCTCGCCGGCGTGAGACGGGGCAGCCGAACATCTGGCTCAGCACCGCCGTACCCGCCGGGTTGGCCGTGGTGTCCCTCGGTCTTCTGATCTTCGCGGTGCTCAGCGACCGGTCCGTCGAAACGGTCAGCAGCGTGCTCGCCGCGACCGCGGTGACCGCCGCGATCATCCGGATGATGGCCAGCGTCCGAACCGCCGAGCAGTTGGGCGCGGCCCGCCGGATGGCCCGCACCGACGAGCTGACCGGCCTCGCCAACCGGCGCCATTTCATCGAACGCCTCGACGGCGAGCTGGCCGCCACCGACGGGCCGCTCGCCGTGGCCTTCCTCGACCTGGACCGGTTCAAGGAGGTCAACGACAGCTTCGGCCACGACGTCGGGGACAGCCTGCTGCGGCTGGTCGGCGCCCGGCTGCGCGACGCGGTCCGCGGGCCGGTCCTGCTGGCCCGGCTCGGCGGCGACGAGTTCGCACTGCTCATGCCGGGCATGGGCCGCGACGACGCGGCCGCCGTGGTGAACCGGATGCTGAGCGCCCTGCGGGAGCCGTTCCTGCTGCCCGAGGTCGATCTGCACGTCGACGCCAGCATCGGCATCGCGGTCCGCCCCGACGACGGCGCCGACCGCTCCACCCTGCTGCGCCGCGCCGACGTGGCCATGTACGCCGCCAAACACGGGCACGGCGGCCCGGTCTTCGCCACCGGCCTCGACGACCACGCCCGCGCCCGCCTCACCACGCTCGAGGAACTGCGCGCCGGCCTGGACCGCGACGAACTGGTCCTGCACTACCAGCCCAAGGTCACCGTCGGCCCCGAACGCCGGGTCGTCGGCGTGGAGGCGCTGGTCCGCTGGCAGCACCCGGTCCGCGGGCTGGTCTACCCGGACGCGTTCCTGCCCACCGCGGAGAGCGCCGACCTGATGGGCCGCATCACCGGGGCGGTGCTCGACCTCGCCTGCCGGCAGAGCCGCGCCTGGCACGATCAGGGCCTCGACGTGCCGGTCGCGGTCAACCTGTCGGTCTCCAACCTGCGCGACCCCGCCTTCCCCGACCAGGTCGCCGCGCTGCTGGAGCGCTACCGGCTGCCCGCCTCCGCACTCGAGCTGGAGGTCACCGAGAGCGTCCTGATGACCGACGCCGACAACGCCCTCCAACGGCTCGGCACGCTACGCGACATGGGCGTACGCCTGGCCGTCGACGACTACGGCACCGGCTACTCCAGCCTCGGCTACCTCCAGGTGCTGCCGGCCGACGACCTCAAACTGGACCGCGCCTTCGTGAGCCGCTGCGGCACCGACCCGCGCAGCGCCGCCATCGTGCACAGCACCGTCCAGCTGGCCCACAGCCTCGGCATGCGGATCGTGGCCGAGGGCGTCGAGGACGAGGAGATCCTCGACCGGCTGCGCGAGTACGGCTGCGACTACGCCCAGGGGTACGGCATCGCCCGCCCCCAGAACGCCGAAACCGCCACCGCCTGGCTCGCCGCGCACGCCGCCGTCACCGCCGCTCCCGCACATAGGTGACGCCGAACGCCCGGACCGGCCGGTACTCCTGCAACCGGTGGGCCAGGTCGAACGCGTCCGAGCTGACGTGCTGGAAGACGTCCAGCCCACGGCCCAGCACGATCCGCCAGCCGGTGTCGGTGACGATCGACCGGTCGTGGGCGCCGTTGTCGAACGACACGTCCAGGTCGACGCCGCCGGCCGCCGCGCCCTGCTTCACCTTCACCAGCAGCTCCAGCTGACGGCGCAGCCGGTCCTCGTCCTCCCGGTGCTCGGCGGTCACCAGCTTCATGCTGATCTCGTCGGCCGGGTCCTTGGCCCGCACCAGCACCTCGATCAGCTCCATCAGGTTGCGGGCCTGATGGAACTGCCGGATGTACGGATCGGTCACCGTGATCGTGGTGGCGCCCCGCAGGTACGGCAGCAGGATTCGCTCGAACGACACCCCGCGCTGGTTCTCGGCGAAGTCCCGGTGCCCCTCGAACAGCGCCGGCTCACCCGACGGCCGCGGCCGTGGCTCCGTGCGCGGCTCCGGCGGCCGGCTCCGGCGGTGGTAGTGCTCCGGGTACTCGTCCTCCTCCAGGGTGGTCACCGGCCGCCAGCCGCCGCCGGCGTCGGTGTACCCGAACGCGACCGACGCCATCGTCGCGTCGATCCGCAGGATCTGGTCCTTGACCCGCTTACGGCCCTCGATCGCCAGCCGCAGCAGCTCCTCGATCTCGGCCGGGCTCGCCTCGCCGTGCGGGTGCAGCACCTTCATCAGCCCGGAGAACGTCTTCTGCACACCGTCGCGGTCCCGGGTGGAGATGTCCGGTGACAGGGAGAAGTGCGGCTGGTAGCGGTCGGAGAAGTCCATCGACCGCATCGACCGCAGCACCTCGGCGATGTAGTCGACCACGAACCCGTACCCGCTGGAGAACATCTCCCCGCGGATCGTGTCGACCTCCCAGCCCGGGATGTAGTGGTGCAGCCGGTCCAGATAGGCCGCGTCGTGGTAGCTCTCCGGCAGCTCGTCGAACAGGTCCGCGTGCTTGAGCATGTACGGCACGGTGTGCGAGGTGTTGCCGACGAACACCATCGACGCCTCGGCGCCCAGCGTCTCCACACCCCGCGAGAACGACTTGTTCGCCATGTAGTTCTTCATGATGTCGACCAGCGCCTTGTCGGCCCGCTTGCGCTTGCCGGCGAACTCGTCGAAGGCCACCACGTCCCAGTAGCCGACCAGGCCGATGCGGCCGTTGGCGTTGTTCACGAACAGCTTCGGTACGGTGACCTCGCCACCCGAGATCAGCATGCCGTGCGGCGAGAACTCGGAGAAGATGTGCGACTTGCCGGTGCCCTTGGGCCCCAGCTCCACCAGGTTGTAGTTGCGCTCCGCGAACGGGATCAGCCGGATCAGCTGGAGCAGCTTGGCGCGGCGGCCGAACAGCGCCGGATCGAACCCGATGGACTGCACCAGCAGGTCGATCCACTCGTCGGTGGTGAACTCCCGGCGGGCCGCCAGATACCCCTCGAAGTCGAAACTGGACAGCTGGATCGGCTTGATCGAACCGAGGATCCACGGCACCGCCCGCGCCGAGTCGGTGTGCGTGTACTCGATGTCGCAGATGCACCAGACCCCGCCCACCAGCAGCTTCGGATGCGCCTTGATGGTGGACGGTTCCACCAGCACACCCCGTACGCCCAGGTTGGCGAACTCGGCCTCGTACACGTCGGCCCGGTCGTTGAGGGTGGCCGTGACCCGGTCGATGATCCGGTGCCGGCCGCGCTCCCGGATCGTCGACTTGACCAGCTCCGACTCGCTGCGGTGCACGTAGTGGTCGGCCAGGATCCGCCGGACCGCGTGGATGCCGGCCTGGATGGTGGCCTCGTCGTCGGAGGCCGCGTACTGGCCGAGCAGGTACTCCAGCACGTAGGAGGGGACGATGGCGTTGCCCTTGACCGCCTTCACCAGGTCCTTGCGGACCACGACGCCCGGGAACAGCCTGTTGATCTTGGAGTCGAGTTCGCTCACGACATCTCCCCTCAGAAGTCGAAGTCGGACGTGAACGAACGCCGCAGCGTGTACATCGCCCGGGCGTACGGCCGCCACTGGCTGGTGTTCGGGATCGGCTCCTCCAGACGGAACTCGACCGCCCGGTTGTTGTGGTCGTTCGCCTCCTGCGTGAGCAGCAGCACCACGTTCTGGTAGCGGTCCCGGGTGTCCGCCGACTCCTGATCGAACACCAGCTCCGGCCGGTCGGAGATCAGCACGTCCCCGGCGTACAGGCAGGCCCGCAACTGCCGCGGCCGCACCTTCTCGCTCACCGGCCGGGTCTGGTACAGCTTCACCACCAGCTGCCCCGTCGTGATCTTGTCGGTCTCCGGCAGCACCTCCACCCCGACCAGCTCGGTGTCGCTGCGCCGCTTCTTGCCGACCGTCAGCACCGGCACGACCACCTCCTGCAACGTCGCCCCGCCGTGCACGAAACGCGACCCGGCGCCCGGCAGCCGCAGCCGGTGCACCGACTTCGGCACCTGCACCTCCAGGTCCCCGGTCAGGCCCAGCCGGTCCGCGGTGAACGTGCTGAACGCCGGATCCTCGCGCAACCCGCGGCCCAGCACGTACCGGCGGTTGACCACCCGGATCTCGTCACCGGCCGGCTGCGTGGACAGGTGGAACGCGTCGGCCAGCGGCGTGTGCTGGAACAGGAACCCGTGGTCGGCGGTGATCAGGATGTTCGTGGCGTTCGCGTTCGCCAGCCGCTTCACCAGGTCGACCAGCTCCCGCATGGTCTCCTCGGCGGCCTCGAACACCCGGGTCTCGGTGGCCGGCTTGTCACCGGTCGCGTCGATCCGGTCGTGGAAGACGTACAGCACCTGATGCTGCTGGTACAGCTCCCGCAACTCGTCGCGGGTCAGCGCCAGCACCGCCTCCGCCTGGATCGCCCGGCCACCCGCCGCCGCCAGGATCCGGCTCCGGTTCGCGGTGCCGTTCGACGGCATCCCGTCGACCAGCACCGGGTCGCCGCCGGGGGAGTGCCCGATCGTCGTGTGCGGCAGCAGCGCCGCCATGCCCAGCTGGGTGTAACTGGGCAGCACCCCCAGCACCGCACCCAGCGTCGCGTCGAACCGGTCCTCCTGCCGGATCCGGGACCCCAGCTCGTCGGCGATCTCGTAGCGCAGCGCGTCGGAGACGATCACCACGGCCCGGCGGCGGCCGTCCCGGATCACCGGCTGGACGTGCTCGGCGAAGAACGACGTCTGCGGGGACAGCGCCGCCGACCGCCACCGGTCGGCCGTGTCCACCTGCCGCTGCCACGCGGCGCCCAGCTCGTACAGGAACTTGTTGGTGTAATGCCTCTCCACCCGGGCCCGCAGACCCTCCAGCGGAACCGGCGATTCGGCGGTCCGCGCCGCGTGGATGAACCGGCGGTACAGCTGGTCGATGCGGAACCACTCGGTGCGGTACCGCTCCAGGCCCTCGTCGAACGACCGCATCGACAGATCCAGGCCACCGATCGCGGTGAGCAGGTCGGACGCGCTGACGATCGCCGCGTACAGCTGGCGGTGACCGTCGAACCAGACACTGCTCTGCCGCTGCCGGACCGCCTCGGTCACCTCGCGGGCGGTGACCGTCCGCTCGTCGACACCGCGCGCCAGATCCCGCACGATCCGCTGCTCGGTCTCCTCGAAGACGTCGGTCCCGAGCAGGTCGCGGTAGCCGGTATCCCGGATGCCCTCGGCGTACCCGGTGGTGGCGGCCACCCGCCGGGCCAGCGTCTTCATCGCCTCCCGGCTGCGCACGTCGTAACGCAGGCTGCCGAAGTCCCGGGCGATGTTGTGCAGCCCGCCGGCGCCGTCGGCCCGGAAACCGCGGTCCGCCTCCCGGAACAGCCACAGCACGAAGTCGTCGACACCCGGCCGCGACGAGGAGTAGCCGTAGATCGACGCCGTGCCCCGCCAGAAGAACTCGTCCAGACCGTGATCGGCCAGCGCCTCGAACCGGGGCCGGGACTCGCCGGCGTGCTCGGTCAGCACCGTCCGGGTGATCTCCAGCAGGCTGTGCTCACGCTGCCCCAGCAGCACGGCCGACATCTTCGCCCGCAGCAGCCGGGCGTCGTCGGCCGGCCCGAGCAGCGCCCGCAGCGCCTGCACCCGCTTGGCCGAGCCGAAGAACCGCTCGTGCGCCCGCAGCACCTCGTCCACACCCTCGGCGGTCAGGCCCAGCTCCTGGCGCACCAGCGACACCCGGTCCGCGGTGAACACCCCGTACATCAGCTCCAGGTCGAGCAGCCAGTTGCCGATGTCGGCCGGCACCGGGCCCGGCCGGTAGACCAGGAACCGCCGGTCCGGCTCGGCCCGCAGCATCCGGTGCTTGAGCCCGTACTCGTTGTTCTCCACCCGGACGATCCGCACGTCACCCAGATCCAGCGAGTCCAGCTCGCCCGCGTACTCGCCGTCCGGGTCGTGCCAGAACACCAGCCGGTTCGTCTCGAACCGCCGCCGCAGATGGGCCCGGATGGTGGCCGGCTCACTCATCGGCGGACTCGAGACCCTGGATCCGCCGCAGCGCCGCACCGAACCGCGGGTAGTTGGCCCGCACCCCGTCGTCCAGGTCGAGCGCCAGCTGCCGGGTCGCCAGCGGGTACAGCACGTCGTGCTCGTACTCGTCCAGCTCGACCAGGATCTTGCGCAGCCGGTCCAGCTCCTTCTGCGCCGCGGCCCGGGCCCGCGGAGTGCCCGCCGGGTCCACCGACAGCCGCTCCTGGTGCTGCCGGTTCGCCTCCAGCTTCGCCCGGAACTGCCGCAGGTACTCGTTGAGCACCGTGGACACCGTCGACGGCTGGTAGCGGTGCAGGTACACCAGCGCCGTGAAGGAGCCCTTCGCGCTGGAGAACAGCCAGTACACCGGCCGCTTGCGATACCGCTGCACGTGGTCCTTGTAGAACGACTTCACGAAGTAGTCGCGGACGTCCTTCACACCCAGGGCGGCGGTGACCCACCGCAGGTTCTCCTCCAGGTGCCCGTCACCGAACACCACCCGCAGGAACTGCCGGAACCGGCCCACGATGTCGTCGTCGAACCACTCGCCGTCGACCACCGGGATCACGTTGTCCTGATCCGGCGGGAACGACGGCCGCGGCACCCGGGCCAGATAATCCGCCACGGTCGCGCCGGCGTGCCCCAGGACCAGGCCCGGCTCGTCCAGGCTGTACCGGCCGAACATGCAGCCCACCGCGTACGAGACCAGATCGGCGGCACGCTCCCGCGCGTACAGTCGCTCCTGTTCCTCGGCCGGCTTGCCGGCGAACCGGAACTCCGGATTGCCGAACAGGGTGATCTTCGCGGGCGACACCTCGGTGTCCGCCTCGCCGTCCAACAGGTAGGCGGCGGCGACCTCGGCATTGAGCCGGGTCTCCAGCTCCCGCGCCCGCCCGGCCGTCGCCACCCCGGCGGCGAAGCTCGCCGCCACCGCGTCGGCCAGCCGGCCCGGACCGGCCTCCACCAGATCCAGGGTCCGGAAATCCCAGGACGCCTCGCGGGCGTCCCAGTCCGCCCGGTGGATCTCCACCAGCTCCCGCACCGTCGCGGCCGTCCCCTCCGGCACCTCCGGGACCGGCAGCTGCGCCAGCGTGCCCACCTCGAAGTTCATCCGCGACGACGTGGCGGCCAGCAGATCCCGGGCCACCGTCGAGTTGCAGACCGCCGCCAGCCGCAGCAGATCCTGCTCGGACGCGAAGATCGACGTGCCCGCCACATCGAAGATGAACCCCTGCGGATACCAGCGGAACGCGGCCTTGGCACCCACCTTCGACCACGACACCGACGGCAGGAAGTAGTAGCCGGTGTTCTGCGCGCGCGACCGCGGCCGGCCGGTCTCGATGCCGAACGACCGGATCTCCGCCCCGTCGTCCTGCCAGTTGACGACGAACTCCTGGTTGCCGTACCAACGGCGGAACTCGCCGCCCTTGTTGTACGGGAACCACCGGAAGTCCGAGGCCAGCGCCTCGTCACGGGCCAGCCCGAAACCGGTACGGTCGGCGCTCACCTCGTGCCACTGCCGCACGAACCGGCCGTTGTCCGCGGTCGCCAGGCCCTGCCGCGGCTCGCCGACCTCGGCCAGCGGGCGGCCCAGCCCGAACGCGCGCAGCATCGCCCCGGACAGCCAGTACGCCACCGGCACACCCGGCACCTGCCGCAACTGCCGGACCGACGCCGCGTACACCGGTCGCCGCCCGGCCACCGACTCCAGGTAGGCGGCGCTCATCACCGCCTCACCGCGCTCCTCGACGAGCCGTACGAAACTGCCGGACAGATCCGGCTGCCCCTCGTTGACCAGCACGAACGCGGTGGCCGCGACCACCTCACCGGCGATCGTGTCGAACGCGCCGGCGTCCAGGTGGGCCATCGTCACGATCGCCTGGTCACGCAGCAGCCCGTCGCGCAGCGCCGCGTACGAACTGAGGAACATCCACGCCTGCATGGTGATCATGCCGACCATCGCCCGCGGCGCCGCCAGCGCGGTGCACCGCTCGATGAACATGGCGAACAGGTCCGTCTTCGTGTTCGGGTACTCCCGCTTGGCGAACTCGGACAGCAGCGCGTTCATGTTGCCGTTGCCCATGTAGGGCGGGTTCGCGACCACCGCGTGATAGCCCCGCGCCAGATACCCGGCCTGGGTGAGCACCCGCTCGGCCCGCCGCCGCAGATCCGCCGCGAGCAGGTCACCCTCCTCGACCGGAAGAGCGTCCAGGTGCCCGCGCAGCCGCCCGATCAGATCGCCGCGCGGCCGCAGCAGCGACCCCAGCGTGTCGGCGTTCTCGAACAGGGTCCAGAACGCCTCCTCGGCCACGCGGTCCCCGGCCGGCGTGACGAGCGTGTTCAGCTCGCCCGGCGCGAACGACACCGGCTCCAGCACACAGATGTTCGGCGCCACCCGCCGGTTGAAGAACGTCCGCTGCCGGGCCCGCGCCTTCATCGTCAGCGCGAACGCCGCCAGCGCCCCCGCCCGCGGGTCGATCTCGGTGCCGTGCAGGTTGTGGGTGAGGATCAGCCCGGGGATGTCCGACGGGGCGTACCCCTCCTCCTCGTAGATCGCGTAGAGCAGATCGAACGCGTAGGTCAGCATGTGGCCGGAGCCGCACGCCGGGTCGATCACCCGGATCTCCTCCGGGCTTTCGATCTTGGCGTACGACGTGAGTTCGTCCCCGGACGGCGCGAGGTAATAGTCCATCCGCGCGGCCAGCGCCGACCCCGGCCGGTTGAGCAGCCACAGCCGGCCCACCGAGTTCTCCACCAGGTACCGGACGATCCAGTGCGGCGTGAACAGCTGCGTGGCGGGCGGGATGTCGACGGCGCCCGCCTTGCGGTTGCGGCCGAACTCGGCGAACACCTCGTCCTTACGCTCCGAGATGTAGAACTGGTACAGCCAGCCGATCACCTCGACGTCCCGGCAGACGTCCTCGGTCAGCACCGCCACCGTCCGCGCCGGCACCGAGTCCTCGGCCAGCAGATTCGTCGGGATCAGCAGCTCGGTCCAGTCGCCCTCCCGCTCGAACATGAACGGCATCGCCCGGTTCCAGTACCGGCAGTACTCGGCCAGCAGGAGCGCGTACGCCTCACCCTGCGGATCGGCGCTGCGCCGGGTCCCGTCCAGCAGCCCGGCGATCGCCTCCGCCGCGCGCCGCCCGGACACCACCTCCGGGTCCAGGTTGCCGCGCTTCGCCTCGGCCAGCACCTCCGGCTGCCCGGAGACCAGACCGGCGGCCGGGGACACCACCCCGATACCGGTGTAGCCGTTGGCGTCCATGAACCGCAGCGCCACGATCCGGTTGAACCAGGTGTACGCGACCCGATCGGCCACCGCGTCCCGGCCGGCCGCCGCGATCGCGCGTTCCATCGCGGCCACCGCGTTGGGCTGCTCCACCCGCTCGGCCGACGCCGGGGCGAGCACCACCGCGATCCGGGCCGTCACCTCACGGATCAGGGCGGTACGCGCCCAGGTGGCGAACGTCTTCAACCGTGCCGTGTCGATCACAGTGCGATCCGCTTCCCATCGTCCAGAGTCGACAGCAGGGCGGCGCGCAGCGCGTCCACGTACCGGTCGACGTCCTCAGGTTTCTCCAACAGGCCCCGCACACCCGCCGCCTTGACCGACCGGATCGACACGATCGGCCGCACCGGCGCCGGAGCCGGACCGTCCCCACCGCCCGGCGCGGGCGCCGGCGGCACCAGCCGTTCCAGAAGGCCGGGGTAGACGACCGACTCGAACGAGTTGCCGAGCTCCCGGATGAACGCGATCTGCGTCTCGGCGGCCACCTGCCCGAGGACGCGGTCGATCGCGGCGGCCACCTCCACCCGGGCCGCCTCCGGAGCCTGCGCCCAGAACCGCCCGGCCACCAACTCGGCCCGGCGGGCGTCGATCGCCCCGGCCACCATGGCCCGCGCCCCGGACAGCGCCTCGTCGAGCAGCGCCCGCAGCGTCGCGGCCGCCTGCCGCAGCCGCGTCATCCCGTTGCCGCGGAACGCGTTGCGGTCCGCCAGCAGCCGCCGCACCTCGGCGTCGCTGCCGGCCGGCAGATAGCCCAGGTTGTTGGCGTTCCCGGTGAGCAGCGCCGCCGCCTCGTCGTAGATGACCCGCTGGGCGCCCCCCAGGAAGGACAGGATCGGGTCGATCACGTCCTCCTTGGCCTCCAGCAGCTCGTCACCGAGGCCGAAACCGGTCAGGTACCACTCGTCCGGCCTGCCGGTGACCTGCTCCAGCAGCTCCACCGGGCCGGCCAGCTGCCCGGTGAACGGGTACGGCGAGCCGGTCATCCGCGACCGCAGCTCGTCCAGCCGCGACCTCAGCCGGCCGGCGCCGTACCGGGCCGCCTCCAGCGGGTCCCGCGGCACGCTCGCATCATCGAAGAAGTCGGTGCAGAACTTGCGGAACGCGGCGACCCGCCGCTCGTCGAAGACCTTCTGCGGGGCCACCACGGTGTGCGCGTGCTTCTGCGTGTTGCGCAGCACGGTGGCCACCTCGCTGCGGCGCACGGCGTTGCCGTCCATCGACAGCGACACCTTCGAGGTGCCGACCAGCCAGGCGATCACCACCTCGGCCGAGGCCAGATCCCATCCGTACGGGCGGGACTGGAACGTGTCCACCACGGTCTTCACCGTCACCTGCTCGCCACGCCGGTCCCGGCCCAGCACGAACGAGTGCACCTCCTCGCCCGGCGCGGTCAGCGTCGACAGCCCCGGCCCCTCGACCAGCACCGCCGGATCCGGGCTCGCCGCCTGCGCGATCTGCTGCTCGGTGTAGCGCAGCCCGCCCAGCAGGCTCAGATGCACGTAGGTGCGCCCGATCAGCTCCTGGAAGCCGTCGGTCACCCGGGCCAGCGCCTCCTGCGCCCCGGACACCACGGTCGCCGCGTTGATGATCAGCTCCGCCTTGCCGACGGCCCGCCGGACCCGCTCGACGATCTCCCGCTCGCGTTCCACGTTCTGCGCCGCCTTGGAGCGCAGGATCTGGTCCTCGATCGCCGAGATGGACGTCGTCTGCTTGCGCTTGAGGTACTTCTCGCTCTTGATCAGCAGCCGCAGGTCGGCCAGCGCCCGCTCGTCCGGCTCCAGCACCACCCGCAACTCGTCCTTGCCCGCGCTGTGCATCCGGATCTCCTCCGGACCGTACGGGTACTCGGGCGTGATGAAGTGCACGGTCAGCTCACGCTGCGGCCCGTACTGCTGGTCGTCGAGCCGGTAGCCGAACGCGAAGTCCTGGCCGTTGCGCGCGTACCGCAGCTTGGTGGTCTTGATGACGTCCCCGGAGAGCATCCGCAGCAGCCGGTTGCCCACCTCGGACCCGTCGATCTCGACGTTCTTGATCTCCTCCTCGATGACCTGTTCCTCATTGGTCAGGTACTCGTAGAGGTTGCCGTTGCGCTGCACGTACGTCTGCGTCTCCAGCAGCGTCAGCGCCGCCTGCACCCGCCGCGCCAGATCCGGCAGATCCAGCCCGAACCGGTCGTAGACCAGCACCGTCAGGTTCCGCGGACTGGCGTGGAAGCCCTCCACGTACTTCACCAGGAACAGCGCCTTGAGCAGCCGGACCGCCAGCGGATCGTCGGCGATGTGCCGCTCGGCCAGGTCGATCGACCGGCGCGCCGCCGACTTCAGCGACGCCCGGATCCCCGCGAACATGTGGTCGAAGGTGGCCAGCGTGCCCACCTCGACGTCACCGATGTCCTTGGCCACCTGCTGCACCACACCCAGCATCGAGCGTTCACCGACCGAGCTGTTGCGGCCCTCGAAGACGTTGTGGTCGGAGATCCCCTCGATCGCGGCCTGGAACAGCGGGAACTGGTAGCTCACGAACGGGTACGTGCCGGTGAAGTGCGCCTCGTCCGCGTAGTTGCGGTAGGTCTTGCCACCGTCCACGAAGTCGAACAGCGTCTTGAAGTTCGCCGACTCCCGGTCGTAGATGGCCCGCAGCTCACCGGCGCCCGGCCCGTTCTTCTCCAGCAGCCGCTTACGGATGACCTCCTCCACGTCCGCGCTGGTCAGCTTCACCCGGGTGGCGAACCGCGCCTGGATCTTGGAGAAGTCGTTGCCCTGTTGCCGGGTGCGGTCCCCGACGACCTTGTCCATGTCCTCCTGCGACGTGACGAACACCCAGGCCCGCCCCTGGCAGCGGGTGTTCAGCGACTCGGCGATCGTCTGGAGGTTCAGCATCAGGTGGGTGTTCGTGCCGATGAACTGGCCCACCTCGTCGACGAAGAAGTTCAGCCGCAGACCGGCCGGCTGCCGGTCCAGCCACGTCCGCACCTCGTCGGCGAAGTCCTCGATCGACATCGAGTACTCGTTGCGGTACTTCGTCAGGATGTTCGTCGGCGCGCCCTCGGTCTGGCCGCTGACCACCGCGTACGCCCGAGCCACATTGCCCTCTTCGAGGACGCCCTCCTCCCGGCCCAGCGACCAGTCCCGGCCGGAGATCCGCGCGTACTCCGCCTTGAACGCCTCGTACTGGCCGCGGTTGTCCAGATCCCGCTCGAACCGGGCGACATGCCCCTGATTGCCGAAGTAGCCGCGGCTCTCGTCGAACACCTTGACGAACACCCGCAGCAGCGCGTCCCCCTGATCCTTCTTGCTGATCAGGGTCGCCTTCTGGTCGATGTTGAACAGCAGGCTGCGCGCCGGGATCCGGTCCGCCCGGTCCAGCAGCGCCGGCAGGAACGCCCCGTGCGCCTTCTCCCGGAAACTCGCCGACACCCGCTCCCGCGGGAACCGCTGCCCGTCCACCTCACCGAGCAGATGGGCCAGCATCTTGAGCAGGTGCGACTTACCGGAGCCGAAGAAACCGGAGATCCACACCCCGTTGGCGGTGGTGTAGTTCGTGTACGCCTCGAGCAGCAGCTCCAGGCCCTTGGCCGCCTCGTTGGTGAGCACGTACTCGTCCACCTCGGTGCCGAGGTGCGCGACGTCGTCCGCCTTGATCACGCCCTCGATCGGGCGCTGCACGTCCTTGGCGAAGATGTCGTTGAGCCTCATCGGGATCTAGGCCTCCTGCTCCAGGATGTTCTTGGCGCGGTAGTACTGGTCGTCGGTGAGCCGGCCGAACAACACCAGGGACGAGCCCAGCGTGTCGGACTGCTCGTAGCGGCCCGGGAAGAACATCAGCATCGGCCGCCCGGTCACCACGCTCTGCAGGTTGTTCAGCACGTTGTGCGAGCGGATGTACGGAAAGACCTCACCGATACCGGTCAGGAACACGATGTCGCAGTCCCGCTCGGCCAGCCTCGCCCGGATCGCCGGAGCCAGATGCCGCTGCGGATCGAGCATCCCCTGCAACAGCTCCCGGAAGTCGTCACGGTCCTGCTCCGGCTCGATCCCGAGCAGCCGGTCCCACACACCCCGCGCCTGGAGGATCTCCACCGCCAGGTCGTACAGGTCCACCTCCAGGACCTCGACACCCTGGGCGCCGAGCCGGTTACGCAGCCGCCGCTTCGCCCGGCCCACCTCGAGGGCGTCCTCCGGCGCGTACGGGTAGATGAAGAACGGCACCTCGTTGCCCAGGCCCTCCATGGCCAGGAACCGCTTGCCGCTGAGCACCGCGAACAGGTGCTCCTCCTGCCGCGGCAGGTCACTCGCCGTCATCACGCCCCCGGCACCTCGCTGATCGTCGGAAAGAAACGCACCTCGCCCGGCCGCAGCACGCCGACCGTCCGCGGCGACAGCACCGCCCCGGCCAGCCCGCCGCTCTCGGTCAGGAAACCGGCCTCGTGCAGCATCCGGAACAGATTCGCCCGCAGCTTGCGCGCCGTCGACGTGGTCAGCCCGGCCAGCTCGTCGTGCCACACCGCCTTGCCGCGTACGAAACCGTCGAAGTCGTCGTGGGTCAGCGCCGGCACGCGCAGCAGGAACCGCTCCCGCAGCACCTCCTCGGCGAAGTCGCCGATCAACCGGTACCGCCGGCAGGCCGCCAGCCACAGCAGATGCCCCCGCTCGGTGGCGGTCGCACCGGCCAGCGCCTCGATCTCGCCACCGGACAGCACTGACAGCCGCTGCACCACCTCACGGGCCAGCCGTTGACCCGACGTCACGGTCCGCGCCTGCAACAGGTTCTGCGACTCGATCCGCGCCCGCACGCGCGCCCAGTCACGCTCCGCCAGGAACACCGGCGCGACCACCGCCGCCTCCCGGGCCAGCAGGGCGCCACTGGTGAACGACAGCCGGTACCGCGCACCGGCGTCGGTGTCCCCCGCCACCGGCCCCTCCTTCCACCGGCGGAAACCCACGTCGCCAGGCCAGGGTCGACCTTATCGACCCGGCCCGGGCCATCCCACCCCGGCCCGCCGGTGGGTAGCCGGGGTGGGATGGCCCGGGCCGGCCCGCCGGTGGGTAGCCGGACAACATGACGGATCAGCGCACGGTCTCCGACGTGGTGATGCCCGGCTCGTACGCTCGCCGGGCCGAGGACCGCCTCCGCCCGGAACGCGCCGACGAGGGCTACCACGACCCCACCTGAGACACCGGTCCGTCAGGTTCTGACGTGGCCGTCGTTTACCTGCTGCTGGACGTGTCCGGATCGACCGTGCGGCACGGCTTCCACCAACGGGCCGCCCAGGCGCTGCCGGCCGTCGTCGACCGGATCGAACGCGCCCGCGGCGACCAGGCCTGGCTCGGCATGGTGACCTACGCCGACCAGGCCGCCCTGCTGATCCCGCTGACCCGGGTCACCGGCCTGCACCACCTGCCGGTACCCCGCCCCGGCGGCTTCAGCTCCCTGGCCGCCGGGCTGCGGATGCTCGCGAGCTGCACCGCCCACGACACCGACCAACTCGCCGCCGACGGCTTCGCCACGCCCCGCCCGATCGTCGTGATCGTCGCCGACGGCCTGCCTACCGACCGGGACACCGACGTCCTGGCCGCTCGCGCCTCCCTCGACGCCGACGTGCACGCCCTGCTCCCTGACCACGTGCCGGCCCTCGCCGCCGCGGGCCTCCGCGCCACCCTCCACCGTCACGGCCCCGATCACCTGCCAGACCTCGTGGAAACCCTCCTTTAACCCCATTCCCGGTACGCCCACGCACCCCGCCCCGCCTCGAGCGGGCGGCGCGCCCCGCACCCTTCTCCACCTGTGATCTTGGACGATTAACCACCGCATTCGGTGGCTTGGCGTTCAAGATCGCCGAGGCGCTCGAGCGGGCGATCGCTCGAGCGGGCGAGCGGGCGAGAGGGCGAGCGGGTGGCGCGGGCGAGCGGGTGGCGCGGGCGCGGGCGGGCGGGTGGCGCGCCCTCTTTTGCCTGCGATCTTGGGTGATTGGCCACTGGAATCGGTGGCCGGGCGTTCAAGATCTCGGGTGGGCGCCTGGGGCGACCTGGGGGGCCACCGATCTGCGCCCGGCGGGCGCGGCACGGGCGGGAGTGGGCAGTCAGGTCGCGGGGTGGGGCGGGACTGTCCTGGTGAGACGGGGGCGGGGTCGTGCGTACCGGGAAGGGGTTAAAGGTTCAAGAGGGTTGCGGGGCCCAGGCGGGGCACCTCGGTGAGGGAGTCGATGGGTGCCGTCCAGGTGCCGGACGGGCCGGCGACCAGGAGCAGGTCGCGGGTTGCGGCGATGGCGTGTGGAGCGCGGGTGGAGCGGGCCACGCCGGCCGGATGGTCGACGCTGCGCCACTGCCGGGCGCCGTCCAGGTCGTAGGCGAGCAGATGGCCCGTCACCGTGTACGCCAGCAGCCACCGGCCGGCCAGGGTGAGCGTCGCCAGTCGGGCCGGGGGATCGACCGGCGTCCAGTCGCCGATGCCGGTGGCCAGATCCCAGCGGGCATGGGCCGTCGTGCCGGCCTCGGTGAGCGCCGCGAGCCACACCGTCCGCCCCGACACAGTGGCCGCCGCCAGTGCGGTCAGCCGTTCACCCGACGGCGCCGGCGGCACCGCGAGCGACGATGCACCGCCCCAGTCGCGCAGGGCCGCGTGCTCGATGCGTACCCGGTCAGGTGTCCAGAAGACGTCGATCGTGCCGCCGTCCGTGCAGACCGCGGCCAGCGGATAGCGCACCTGGTCGGCGGCCGCCACGATGCGCGGTTCGTCGCCGGTGTGGCGGTACGGGCGCGGTTCGTCGCCGGTGTGGTGGTGTGGGCTCGGCTTGTCGCCGGTGTGGGGGTGGAGGCTCGGTTCGCCGTTGGTGAGGCGGTGGGCGAACACGCCGCCCGGGCCGGTCCAGAGCACGTGGCCGCCGGCGAGGGCCACGTCGCGGGAGGTCGCGCCGGGTGGGGAAGCCACCCGCCGCCACGTGCCGGCGGAGCCGGTGAAGACTCCGGAGCCGGTCACCAGGGCGAGTACCGGGCCGTCGCCGAGCGCCACGGCGGCCGGCGGGCCGGGTGACTCGGCGGGCGTGTCCGGGTCGTCGCCGGACCAGGCGGCCAGCAACTGGCCGGCGATCTCCGGGCGCAACCCGGCGTATCCGGTGAGGCGGTCCCGGGCCTGGTCGGCGTGCCCTCCGGCGAGCAGCTCCGGCACCCCGGCCCGGGCCGCGGCGACCAGCAGGGCGACGGTCCGGTCGTCGCCGGGCAGCAGATCCTCCAGGGCGCGGGCCAGCCGGTCCGGCTCGCCGGCCAGCGACGGGTCGTAGCGCAGGGCGGTCCGCAGGGCCGTGGTCGCGGCCGAGACATCCACCGATGTTCCTCCTGTCCGTCAGTTAACGGCGAGCGGAGATTACCGCCGCTTGATGGTTTTCCGGGGACGAGAGGAAAGTCCGATGACCACATCCGCGACGGACACCCACGGCGACGACCGGCTTTTGGTCCTGCCCTTCTACATCGTCGTGGACGTCTCGCTGTCGATGAGTGTTCCGCAGGGCGGCGACAAGTCGGCGATCCAGGCGGCCAACGAGATCCTGCCGACCGTGATCGACGGCATCGAGGCGTCGCCGACGCTGGGCGACGTGGTTCGCCTCGGCGCCGTCGACTTCTCCGACGACGCCCGGGTCGTGCTGCGGCTCGACGACGTGCGCAACGTCAACCCGATCCCGCAGTTCACGGTGCGGGGCGCCACGTCGTACGCGGCCGCGTTCCGCCTGCTGCGCCAGGAGATCGAGAAGGACTACGCGCAGCTGCGCGGCGACAACTACAAGGCGTACCGGCCGGCGGTCTTCTTCATCACCGACGGCGAGCCGACCGACGACCAGTCCGACATCGTCGCCGCCTACAACGAGCTCACCGACCCGTCGTTCAAGCTGCGGCCCAACCTGATCCCGTTCGGCGTGGGCACCGCCACCAAGGACCAGCTCGACCAGTGGGTCTACCCGAAAGAGGGATCCAAGAAGCCGATGCGCAGCTACGTGATGCGTGACGGCGCCGACCCGGCCAAGGCGATCACGAAGGTCGCCGAGATCCTGCTGTCCAGCGTCATCGCCTCCGCCCAGTCGGTCAGCGAGCAGGGCAGCGGCGGCGGCTTCGTGCTGGACGACGAGGACCTCGACAGTGACTGGAACTGAGGTCGCCTGGGCACGGCACCCCAACGGGCGGTGGATCGTCGGCGACGCCGGCAACCAGCCGTCCGTGGTGGCCGTGCCCCCGGTCCTGGTCCGCCGTCGCCCGGACGTGACACTCGACGGTGGCCGCGTCGGCATGCTCGACTACCGGGCCGCCAGCCTGCGCGGCATCGGCCATCTGGAGACGGGCAGACCCCGGCAGGATTCGTACGTCGTGACCGTCACCCGCGACGACCACTGGCTGGTCGGTTGTGTCGCCGACGGGGTGTCCGACGGCCGGATGTCGCACCGGGCCGCCGACCTGGCCTGCGAGAAGCTCGCCGCGGAACTGATCGACGGGCTTGCCGCCGGCCCGGACGCCGACCTCGGCACATTGGACTGGGCGGCCGGCGTGGCCGGGGTCAACGCCGCCATCCACCGGGAGTTCCTGCACACCGCCAAGGTCGAGGAGGCGGCCCTCGCCGACGTCCGCGCGCTCATGTCGACGACGGCGGTCGCCTTCGCGGTGGCCACCCAGGCGGACGCCGACGGCACCCACCGGGCGGTGGTCGCGTCGCTGGCCGGCGACTCGGCCGCGCTGATCCTCGACGGCGACGGCTGGCGCCCGGTGACCGCCGTCAAGGGCGACGGCGAGGAGGTGGCCTCCAACGCGGTCCGGCCGCTGCCCCGCGAGGTCGAACCGGAGCCGGTGACGCTGACCCTGCGGCCCGGCGACGTGCTCGCGGTGATCACCGACGGCATCGGCGACCCGATGGGCAGCGGCGGCGGGGTGGTCGGCCGGTTCCTGGCCGAGCAGTGGGCGGAGCCGCCGGACACCATCGAGTTCGCCAACCAGGTCGGCTTCTACCGCAAGACCTTCATGGACGACCGCACCGTGATCGCCGTCTGGGTCGCCCCGGAGCCGACATGACCACTGATCCGGAGACGGTCGGCAAGGGGGTGCTCGGGCGGCTCGACCACCTGGGCAAGGGCGGCACCGCGGTGATCTACCGGCTGCCCGGCTTCCAGTTGCCCGGCCACCCGCCGTTGGTCTACAAGGAGTACAAGGACCGGACCAGGACGATCGCCGGCCCCGCGCTCAAGCGGGGCCTGCTCGACCTGGTCCGGCGGCGGCTCGCCATGACCGACCAGCAGCGCGCCGCCTGGGACAGGCTGGTCACCTGGCCGTTGCGGGTCGTCGTCGACGGCGACGAGGCGTGCGGCATCCTCCTGCCGCTCATCCCGGCCGCCTACTTCCAGGACCTGCACACCCGCTCCGGGCAGCGGCGGCGGGTGCCCCGCGAGGTCGACATGCTGTTCGGCGACACCAAGGACATGGCCCGCATCGGCCTGCCCGCCACCAGCGGAGAGCAGCGCCGCGCGGTCGCCGTGCAGATCGCCCGGGTGTGCGCCCTCACCCACCACCGCAACGTGGTGCTCGGCGACATCTCCGGCCGCAACATGGTCTACGACGTGAGCGGCCCCCGGCCCCAGGTGATGATCATCGACGCGGACGCGGCCCGCGTCGAGGGCAGCCGCGGCGCCTTCGGCGGCCAGCCGCAGACCCCGCACTGGGAACCGCCCGAGGCGCTGCTCGCCGCCTCGCAGCTGCGCGCCGCCCGCAAACGCGGCGACCAGAAGTCGATCAACACGCTGCTGCCGCGGACCACCGTGCAGAACCGGGCCACCGACGTCTACAAGCTCGCCCTGATGCTGGTCCGGGTGGTCGACAACGGCCGCGGCAAGGCGGTCAACCGGAAGCCGGACGCCGCCCTGCGGATCTTCCGCCGGGCCTGGGGGAAACCCGCCGCCGAACTGCTGGAACGCGCGATCGGCGCCGCACCGGACGACCGGCCCGCCGCCCGCGAGCTGTACGAGTCGATGCGGCCCGGCGGACCGCCCGCGCCGAAACCACGACCACAGCAACAGCCACAGGTCCCGAAGCCACGCCCGCCGGACCCGCCGAAGACCGGCACCGGTCCGATCGAGAACGGCAAACGGGCCGGATCGTTCGTCTTCGTCGAGGGCCGGGGGTGGGTACGCGATGGCAGATGACCCGGGCAGGTGGTGCCGTGCCTGCGGGACGACCGCCGGTGACGGCGCCGGGAACTGCGCCGAATGCGGCACCGACCTGACCGCCCCGGCGGCCGGGGACGCCCGCATCGGACAGGTGGTGGTGCTCCCCGGACTGTTCCTCACCCGTACCGGGATCGTCGTGGCCGCGACCGGCGACACGCTGTCCGTGCTCGGCAAGGGTGACCAGCCGAACAGCGTCGGCGCCGCCGAGTTCGCCCGGATGCGCCACGTCGACGTGCCCGGACCGGCGGTCATCGGCGAGGCCGGCCGGCTCTGGGCGGCCTCCCACGCGGCCGGCGCCGGCGCGGTCAAGGCGTCCTGGAACGACGCCCGCCTCAAGACGTACGCCGACGACCTCGCCGGCCGCGACCTGGGCCGCCGCCGGGCCGCCGCGGCGGACGCCATCGCACTCGGCCGGCAGTTCTGGCTGCCGCAGGCCAAGCTCACCGAGACCGAACTCTGCTGGTACCAGGCCCGCCAGGCGGCGCTGCGCGGCGACCTCGGCCAGATGATGGCCTGGCTCGCCAAACTGCCCGTCGGCCGGTACGCGGTCCGGATCCCGCTGCTGCTGTCGCACACCGCCGGGCTGCTCGCCGACACCGGCCTGGCCGCGCAGGCCGCCGCCCAGCTCGCCCCGTTCGAGGACACCGACCCGGACGCCCGCGCCCTGCGCCACCTGCTCGACCAGGACGCCGACGATCTGGTCCAGGTGACCGTCGCCTACGCCGCCACCAGCGGAGTCCCGAAGGCGGTGGCCGCCGCCGAGCGGATCCGGGACCGCCGCCGCATCCCGATCGAGCCGCATGCCGGCCCGAACACCCGGGCCCTCGACGCCTACTTTGCCGGCCTCAACGGAACCAACCTCGACCAGTACGCCGGACTGCTCACCGAGCTACCCGAGGCGCTGCTCGACGACCTGGTCGACGCCCACGCCCTGACCAAGGTCGACGCCGACGGCACCGCCCGCGGCGCCTACCTGCGATGCCGGCTGCACCCGGGCCGGGTCACCCCGGACGAGCTGGCCGCCGCCGGGTTCACCGCCGAACAGGCCCGCCGCCACTACCTGGCCCGCGACACCGAGGCCCTCGACGCCCTCGACGGCACCGACCCCGCCGTCGGCCACTACCGGGCGCTGCTCGCCTTCGTCCGGGACCGCGACCGCGGCCACGCCGACGAGCTGTGGCCGGAGACCCGTGCCCTCGTCGACCTGATCGACGGCGGCGGCGAGGTCCCGGAACAGCTCGCCGCCGACCGGTCCGCCTGGCCCCTGCTGCGCGACGCCGCCCTCCAGGGCCGGATCACCGTCCCCGAGCACGTCAGCACCGCCCACCCCGACTTCGCCGCCTGGTACGGGCTGTGCCGCCTCACCCGCCTGGTCTACGACGGCGACTGGGAGGGAACCGTCCGGCTGGCCCGCGCGATCGGCCGGGCCACCCGCGGCGGGCCGCTCGCCGACGAGGTCGCGAGCCTCGTGGCGTACGCCAAATGGCAGCTCGGCGACCACGACGGCGCGCTCGCCGCCCTCGACACCGGACCGGCCGCCAGGTTCCGTGCCGGTCTCACCCTGAACGCCTCGGTGATCGCCGCCGAGCAGGGTTCCGCGGCCGCGGAGGCACCGCTGGTCCGGCTGGCCCGTGAGGCCCCCGACCAGCGGCTGCGCAACGGCGCACTGATCAAGGCGCTGGGGTTGTGGATCGGTGACGACGCGGTCACCGAGTACCCGCCGGAGCTGGCCGCCCTGGTGCACGGCCGGCTCGCCGACCAGATCGACGACGACGACTTCTTCCTGGACCTGGTCAAGTTCAGCGCCAACAACGACGCGTCCTGGGTGGCCGCCACCCCCGCGATCCGCGCCACCGGCTGGAACCAGGCCGACATGGTGCGCTACTTCCAGACCCGCTGCCGGATCCTGGAGGAGCACCGGCCGGAGACGTTCGCCGACCTGGCCGAGGTGTTGTCGCAGATCTGGCGGCGCGACCCCCGCCCGGAGTGGCAGGCCCGCGAGCGGGACTGGTTCGCCGACCTGCTGCTCGACCTGGTGCACCGCGACTTCGGCGAGGCGGCCGGCCTGGCCGGGGTGATCGAGCTCCTGCTCGACGGCGGCGTCCTGGAACCCCGCGCACGGCTGATCCTGTCCATGCAGGCCGGCGGCCACCTGGCCATGGGCCTCGGCGACGACCAGGACCTGCGGCCGGAGTCGGAGAAACGGTTCCTGTTCGAGCCGGCGTACGAGTTCCTGCGTACCCGCGACGAGTTCCCCGAGCCGGTCCGCGAGGCCCTCGCCGAGGAACTGGGCCGCTGTCTGGGCGTCGCCGCGTTCGCCCTCGGCAACGCCATGTCCCGCGCCGTCGACAACCTCGGCGACCAGTACAACGAACTCGTCGAACGCCGCAGCTGGGACCGCAGCAACGACTGGTCGCTGTCCCGCATCCAGCTGGAGCTCCTCGACCACATGCAGACGATCGTCGACCGGATGCGCGCCTACCAGGTACTTCTCGTCCAGTTCCCGCTGGACGGCCCGATGAACGAGATCCCGGACATGCTGCGCGGCCAGGCGGACGCGCTCGCCGGACAGATCGACACGCTCCGGGGGGACTTCTGATGGCCGACCGCAACCCGTACGTCATCCTCGGCATCCCGTTCGGCGCCGGCCGTGAGGAGGCCAACCTCGCCTTCGCCCGCCGGGCCCGCCCGCTGCGCCGCCTCGGCGCCGAGGGCCGCGACCGGATGACCGAACTGACCTGGGCGCTCAACCAGATCGACGAGGCCATCAAGGAGCCGGACACGGTGCTGTGGCTCTACCGGATCCCGCACGACCCGGCGGTGCTCGCCCCCAGCGGACCGGGCGAGTTCGCGCCCAGGCCCCGGCCGATGGCCCGCCGCAGCGGCGACAGCGGCCCCGGCCTCGACGCCGTGCAGCGGGCCGCCGCCCGCGAACACCTGCGCCACCTCGTCCTCGACCGGGCCGGCCGGACCGCGATCCCGGCACCCTGACCACCGCATCCGAAGGGAAGACCGTGTTCGGCAGGAGACAGCAGCAGTTCGAGGCCATCGAGAAGATAGCCAAGCTCATCGACCAGATCGACCGCCGGGTCGAGCGGATCGAGACCGTCACCCTGGTCCGCGAACCGAGTACGGCCGCGGCCGCCGAGGCGTACGAGGGACTGCGCAAACAGGTCGTCGCCGCCGTACAGAACCGGACCAGCCACCTGTCGCAGCTGGCCCAGATCGACGCCGCCGTCGCACACGGCGCCGCCGCCGAGGACCTCGCCGAGCTGCTCGGCCGCTGTCTGGACCAGGCCGGCCTGGAGAAGGTTGACGACGCCGACGACCCTGAATCCACCCGCTACTTCAAGTTCGTCGGCGACCGCGACAGCGGCCGCCCCGAGGTGATCGAGGCCGCCTACGTGGACCGGGCGACCGGCCGCACGGTGCGGCTCGGCGTCGCCAAGTACGTGGGGCACCGGTCTCCACAGGACGAGGGGCACCGGTCTCCACAGGATGAGGGGGAGGAAGAAACAGAATGAGCGACGCTTTCGGGATCGACTTCGGCACCACCAACAGCGTTCTCGCCCGTACCACGGCGAACGGGGTCGAGGCCGTGCCGCTCGACCCCGGCCTGCCGCTGGAGTGGGCGAACCTCGAATTCGACCGGGTGCTGCCATCGGTCATCGGCTTCGAGGGCGGCGACCCGGTGTTCGGCTGGGCCGCCAAACGCCAGCGCACCGGCAAGCTGGAGGCGGTCAAGCGGCTGTTCGCCACGGAGGACTCGGTCACCATCGGCGACCAGGACCTCAAGGTCGAGGTGGCGGCCGCCATGTTCTTCCGGCACATCCAGCAGCAGGCCGCCGCGGCCGGCATCATCGCCAAACTCAACCGGGCCGTCGTCACCATCCCGGCGAACAGCCGCGGCCTGGCCCGCTTCCGCACCAAACTGTCCGCCGGGCTGGCCGGCATGGAGGTGCTCGCCCTCATCAACGAGCCCACCGCGGCCGCCATGGCGTACGCCCACGCGATCGGCCAGAACCAGCGGATCCTGGTCTTCGACTGGGGCGGCGGCACCCTCGACGTCACCGTCCTGCAGGCCTTCGACGGCGTCTTCATCGAGCAGGCGTCCAAGGGCGTGCAGCGGCTCGGCGGCCTCGACATCGACGACGCCTTCCGGGCCGCCGTCCTGCCGCAGATCCCCGGCTCGGCCGACTGGGACGACGAGAAGCAGGGCCTGTTCCGGCTCGACCTGGAACGCGCCAAGATCGAACTGTCGCAGCAGGACACCACCCGGATCCCGCTGCCGGGCGGCGGCTACCACCAGGTCAGCCGCGCCCTGCTGGAGGAGTCGGTCGCCGCCCTCGTCCAGCGCACCCGCGAACCCGTCGACATCTGCCTGCGCGACAGCCCCGGCCGCATCGACCACCTGGTCATGGTCGGCGGCAGCTCCAACATGCCGGTGATCCGCCGGTTCGTCTCCGACATCGTCGGCGTCGAGCCGTCCACCGGCGTCAACCCGATGCTCGCCGTCGCCCAGGGCGCCGCCATCGCCTCCGGCATCCTCCAGGGCACCGTCACCGACCTCGACTTCCACGTCGGCACCGAACACGCCCTCGGCATCGTGGTGCACAACGACTCGTCACCGCCGGAGGGCTCCTTCTCGGTGCTGATCCGCCGCAACACCAAGTACCCGGCCCGGGCCACCGACTCGTACGTGCCGGCCATGGACTTCCAGGAGCAGGTCAACGTCCAGGTGATCGAGGGTGACCCGGACAAGCCGATCGGTCACGAGGACAACGTGGTCCTCAAGGACTGGGACATCGACCTGCCCGAGCAGCGGCTGCGCACCGACGCCTCGTTCACCGTCACCTACGAGTACGACCTGGACGGCATCCTGCACGTCCTGGTCCGCGACCAGCGCACCGGCAACGTGCTCTCCGAAACGGAGGTCGCGGTCGGCGCCGCCGAGGACCGCACCCAGCTGCCCCTGATGCGCCGCAACGTGGACAGCCTGATGACCGTCGGCGCGACACCGAAACCGCGGATCTCCGCCGAGGCGCAGGCGGTCGTCCGCAAGGCCCGCGACAAGGTGCTGCCGTTCGTCGCCGACGACGACCGCGACACCCTGGAGAAACTGGTCACCGACCTGGAGGCGGCCGCCCCGGAGACCGAGAAGGACCGGACCGAGGCCCTCGAGGCGGAACTGCGCAACCACGCCTACCTGTTGTGGTGATCCCAGCTGAACGACGTGCCGGCCACCGAGACGGTGCCGCCCGGCGGGCAGGCCGCCGAACCGCGACTGCCCGCCGATCCGTCCGGTGAATAGCTGATCATCAACCGTACGTCGGACGAGCCCACGCCGGACCGGGCAGCGGTGATCTCACCGCTGCCCGGCAGGCCGGTCGCGTCCGCGCTGAGCACCACCCGGCGCCCGGACAGCGGCAGGACGCGCTGCTCGGCGCCGCCCCGCCGGATGGTCACGGCCCCGGTCAGCGGTGGGCTCAGCCGGCCCCGCCGCCAGCGGACGAGGACCACCGTGAGGGCGGCCAGCAGCACCGCCGTGGTCACCCACCACCACAGGCTGCCGCGCTGGGCGGAGAACTCAGCTGTGCCGGGCGCGGCCGCCGGCGCTCCGGCCAGGGTCAGCCCCAGATCCCCGGTCAGCACCGCCGACCAGGGGGAGTCCACCCGGGCGGTGAGCTGGAGATCCCGCTGCTCGGTCACCGTCTTCAACGGGGCCAGGGAGCGCGGGCCGGGATCCCAGTCGACGGTCACCGGCACCGTCACCGTCGCCCCCGGTGGCAGCTCGACCGGGCCGGGAGCGACCTCGGCGCCCGTCACCGCGAGGTCGGTCAGCACCAGCGGCACGTGCGGCATCGGATTCTCTACCCGCACATCGACGGTGGTCCGGCCCGCGCCGATCGGCTCGGCCGGCCACGTCACCCGCACCGGCTCGGTCACCTCGGCGGCCAGCAGACTGCGCGCCTTCGCGGCGCGGGCCTCGGCCTTCGGCCGGGCCAGCTGCGCGGTCAGCCGGTCCACCGACGTCGGCGCCAGCACGCTGGCGCCCGGGAACACCTTCCGCAGCAGGGTCGCGCCGGTCGCGCCGGAGAGCGGGATCGCGTACGCCCGAAGCGACACCTTGTTCAACTTCGCGGCCCGGTCGGCGAGCTGGTTCCAGTTGTGCCCCTGGGTCAGCGGGTAGGCGCTGCGCGGCCCCGGATCGTGCCGCCCGTCGGTCAGCAGCACCACCGTGGCCAGCGGCGGAGCGTCCGGCCGGGCCAGCGCCGTCACCCCCGCCTCCAGGGCCGCGCCGATGTCCGTGTACGCCCCCACCGCGTCCCGTGGCAGCCCGGCCGCCAGCTGACCCGGCTCCCGCCCCACCTGCCGGGTGACCGCCTTCGCCCGCTCGTCGAACGGCACCAGCGTCACCCGGTCCTCCGGGGCCAGCGCCGCGAAGAAGCCGGTCAGGCTTCGGCGCAACTGCTGGTACCGGGCGCCGCGCATCGACCCGGACACGTCCACCATCACCACGTAGTCGGACGCCACCCGGTCCACACCGAGAGCCGCGTACACCTCGTCGGGCCCGGCCGGTGGCGCCTGCGCGGGCGTCGCCGCCAGCAGCGTCGCCGCCACAGCCGCTCGGATCAGCATCACGCCGGTATCTGACGGACAGAGCTGTCCGTCAGATACCGGCGTGACCTTCGATTCCAGGGCCTACCTGCGGGACGTCGTCAACCCGCTGCGCGACCAGGTCGGCGCCCTGCCCGGCGACCTGGCCCGCCACTACGGCGTGGAACCCGGGATGACCAGCACCGAGATCGCCGACCGGCTGGGAAAGGTGCGCGAGTTCTGGGAGCAGCGCCAGGGCGGCTCCGGAGCGGCGGCCCGGGTCTGCGCCCGGATGCTGGACCGTGACGAGATCCTGCGGCGCGACCACGGCGACCGGATGCACTCCCCGGACTGGTGGACGTCCCTCCCGGAGGAGGAAGCGCCGGAGGAGTTCGAGGAGGATTTCGAGGAGGACGAAGAGCCGGAGCCGGTGAAACCGGTGGCCCATGTGGAGCGGCTCAGGGTCACCGTCACCGCCGAGGACCAGGACAGCGCCATCGCGCACATCGCCTGGCACACCCCGCCCTCCGGCCGGGTGTCGATCCGCCGCTCCCCGGTCCCGCCCGTCTGGCCGCCCGGCACCCCGGTCCGGGCCGCCGACCTGCGCGGATTCGGGGAACCGCTGGCCGGCGACCGCCTCACCGTCGGGCCGGAGTCGCAGATCGCGGTCCGGGTCCCCGGCGGCCCGCACGTCTACACCCCGTTCACCCTCGACGACCAGGGCGGCGGGGTGGTCGGCGAACCGGTCAGCGCCGGCGTCGCCGACTCGGTGCAGCAACTGCGCGCCCGGCGTACCGGGTCCGAAGTGGTCCTGTCGTGGATCTGGCCGCCGTCGATCAACCTGGTCGACATCACCTTCACCCCCGCCGACGGGCCGGTCCAGCGGCGGCGGATGACCCGCGGCGAGGTCGCCGAACAGGGCTGCCGGATCCCGGCCGGGGCCGGTGGCGGCCGGATCACGGTCTGCGCGGTGACCCGCACCCGCGACGGCGACCTGCTGTCCGCGCCACGGTCGGTGACCGTCGAGGGGGTGGGCGGCACGCTGACGTACCGGCTGCCCAAGGTGGGCGGGCCGCTCAGCCGCGGCCGCCGGATGCTGCGCGTCACCGTCGACCGCACCTGCGAGGGCGTCGAGCTGCGGCTGGTCGTGATGCCCGGCAACGCCCTGCCGGCCCGGCCGGACGCCGGCGAGACGCTGCTGCACTTCACCGGCCTCAGGTTCGAGGCCGGCACCCCGTGGGAGGTCCCGTTCACCGTGCCGCGCCACGCCCGCCCCGGCCGGCTGCGCTGCTTCGTGGTGTCACCGCGCGGCATCCGGGTCGTGGACCCGATCGACGAGATGAAGGTTTCCTGATGAACGTCGCCTGCCCCTACTGCTACGAGCGGATCAACACCCGCCGGCTCTGGTTCCGCTGCACCGGGCGCAAAGCCCCCGGCCGGCCGGCGTGCGTCCCGCAGAAGGACCCGGCCCGCAAGGAGCTGACCGGCATCGACGAGCTGGTCCTGCCGTCCTTCCCGGCGCCCGGCCGCGGCCTGCTGCCGGTCAACTCGGCGGTGCACGACGTCTGCAACGCCGTCTCCGGCGTCAAGGTGTGCCCGCACTGCCACAGCCGGATGCCACCGTCGTTCGGCGAGGGCCGCAGCCCGCTCATCGCCATGGCCGGCGCCCCGCACACCGGCAAGAGCGTCTACTTGCGCATCCTCGCCGACCAGCTGCGCCACGGCATGGGCCTGCGCTTCGGCGCCGACGTCAAGCTGATCGGCGACGAGCAGTTCAGCAACACCACCGGCCGCGCCGACTACCTCGACCCGGCCGGCGAGCTGTTCCCCGGCGGGCAGCTCTACGCCAAGACCCAGCAGGCCTCCGAGGGCCGCCGCGACCCGATCGTCTTCGGCTGGCGGCAGCGGCGCATGGGCCGGTACGACACCACGCTGCTGTCCTTCTTCGACACCGCCGGCGAGGACCTGTCGTCCATGTCGACCGTCGACAACCTGCGCTACCTGGGCGCCGCCGACGCGCTCATCCTGCTGCTCGACCCGTTCCTCATCCCGCGCGCCCGCGACCAGATCAACCTGCCCAAGTCGGCGTACACCACCAACCAGTCGACCGTGGACGTGCTCAACCGGGTCACCGACAACCTGCGCGAGAGCCGCCACCTGGGCGGCCGGAAGAACATCCCGATCCCGGTCGCCGTGGTCTTTGCCAAGATCGACGCGTTCTTCGACGTCTGGGGCGAGGACCACCCACTGGTCCAGCGACCGGAGCAGGGCCCCTACTACGACGAGACCGCCGGACGGGCCACCCACGAGTACGTACGCGGCCAGCTCGCCGACTGGGGCGCCCACGACGTCGACAACCACCTGACCCACAACTACAAGAACTTCCGCTACTTCGCCGTCTCCGCGCTGGGCGCCGAACCCGACTACGACAACGACATCATCGACCCGAACGGCGTACACCCCTTCCGGGTCGACGAGCCGCTGCTGTGGCTGCTCAGCCAGTTCGGCGTGGTGCCGGACAGGGGCTGAGCATGGACCGACGATTCGAGACGCTCGTCTACACCGACTGCCGCCCCGGCGAAGGCCTCGGCGGCGGCGCCGGCCTCCAGTTCCAGGCCCGCTCCAGCGACGCCGCCGTGGCCGCGCAGACCCTGGTCAAGGACCGCCTGCTGTACGAGCCGCCGGCCCGCTGGATGGCCGACCGCCGCCCGGCGGGGGAGTACCCGCCCTCCTTCGGGCACCTCAGCGCCTCCGGCTACCTGGCCACCGCGGCCGGCGTCTACCTGGGACGGGAGGCCAACGGGGTACGCGAGGGCAACCAGCTCACCCACGCCCTCGTCACCACCGCTCCGGAGGCGTACCGCGGTCTGCGCCCGGCCCAGCTGTACGGCGCCGGGTTCTGGACCACCACCCCGGCGCCCGGCGGCCGGTCCACGCCGGTCACCGTCAGCCCGGAGGACGTGCCGTACACCCCGGCCCGCGCCCGCAAGTTCGTGCTCGCCCGGCCGAACGGCGCCGCCATGCTGTTCGCGCTGGTCTCCGCCCTGGAACGGGCCGGCAGCGACGGCCGGGTGCTGTTCCTCGGCGACGACGTCGGCGACATCGTGGAATGGCTGGTCGCCGGCACCCTGCTGGTACCCCGCCCGCGCGCCCTGGAACTCGGTTTCAAGATCTACTCCAACGATCCGGCCCGGTCACCGGCCCCGGTCGTCGCCGTACACCCCGACTTCGCCGGACCCGCCACCCGCGTCGACAACCAGCTCGGCTACCTCGTCTTCGACCTCACCACCCACCGGCACAGCCCGGTCGCCGTCACCGACAGCGCCGGCCGCTGGGTGCGACTGTTCCTCGACGGCGACCCGCGCGACGCCGTCGACGCCCTCGACGTGGCCAGCGAGTCCGGCATCGACGACGGCGCGGCCGCCGCGGCCCTCGGGCTCGCCGCCATCCTGCACGCCGAACCGCCCCCCGAACACGCCGAGGCGGTCGTCGGCTGGCTGCGGCGCGGGCCGGCACGACTGCGTGACGCGTACGGCGCCGACCTCACCGACCTCTTCGCCGAGATGCCCGAACGCTGGTCCCGCGAGGTGCTGCGGCTGCTCGACGAGGTCGGCAGCGACGGCCTGCTGCCCGGCAAGGCCGCCGAGGTACGGATCGCCCTGCTCATCAAGGACATCGAGGAGGCCGTCACCGGCGGCCCGGTCACCTCCGAGCCGCCCGCCCCACTGCCCGCCGGTGAATGGGGACCGGACCGCGACGACCAGGCGCTCGCCCTGCTCCTGGAGGCGCTGCGGGCCCCCGGCCGGTCCGGGCACGCCATCGAGGCGCTGCTGCGGGTCGCCCACCGCTACCGCGCCGACGTGCACCCGGCCCAGCTCGGTGAGGCCTCCACCGAACTCGCCCGGTACCTGTCCCGCGACCCCCGGCTGCTGCGCCCCACCGAATGGCCGCACGCCGCCGAGACCGAGGACCTGGTCGTCGCGGCGCTGCGGGCCCGGGCCGCACGCGGCGGCGCCGAACCGGCCCTCGTCGGCGACATGTGGGGGGACTGGCTGCTGCGCCGCCGCCCCCGGCTGCCACGCGAGCTGCGCGCCGCGGCGCTGGGCGCCGCGATCCGCGAGGGCGGCGACCGGCCCGGGCTGCTGCGCGACGAGCTCTCCGCGGTTCTTCAAGACCCCGACCGGTACGCGCGACGCGTCACCGACCTGTTCAGCCAGACCCTCGCCCGCCCCGACGAGATGCAGCTGATCGCCGAGAACGCGCCACCCGGCACACCCCCGCTCGACCGGGTGTTCCGCGGAGTCACCGAGCCGGTCGCCGGCCAGGGCCCGGTCACCACCCGCCAGCTCAAGCTCTGCCACGACCTGCGCCACCGCGGCCTGATCCAGCCGGACCGGGCCCTCGAGGTCGCCCTGGCCGCCGACGAGATCCTCGCCGGCGCGGTCGCCCGGCTGCTCGGCGACCCGCCCGACGACCGGGTCACCGGCCTGCTCACCAACATCGCCGACGCCCCGCCCCGACTGGTCCGCGCCCGTACCTCCCGGATCCTCGCCGCCCTGCTCGACCTGCCCGTCTTCCGGTCCGGCGACAAGGTGTTCGACCGCCATCCGGACCTGCTCGACCCGTACCTCAACGAGCTCGCCGCCACGCTGCGGACCAGCACCCGGGCCGCGCTCGCGGTGATGGCCTTCCAACTGGAGGGCAACCGGCTGCGCGACGACAAGACCCGCAAGGCGGCGCTCGGCAAGGCCCTCGACCACTGGCTGACCTGGGTGCCCGACCGGAGCGTGACGCAGGCCGCCCAGCAGGTCACCGAGGTGCTGGGCCGCAAGTGGGCGGAGGCCTGGGACAACCGGGTGGACCGGCTCGCCGGCCGCCGCAAGCGGTACCGCATCACCCACCCGTTCGGCGGGGGACGCTCCTGATGCGCGTGATCGGATTCGCCGTCTACTACGCCGGCGCCCTGGCCTGCCTGCTCTTCGTCACCGTGCCGGTCAGCCTGGTGCTGGCCGGGGTGAGCGTGGTGACCGGCGCCGTGGCCGTCATCGTGGCCGCCGGCCTGGTCCTCGCCGGCCCCGGCGCCGGCCTGCTCACCCCCGACGGCGCCCGGACCGGCCTGCCCGGCCGGGTCGCCCGCGAGTTCGTCCGCCGCGACCCGGCCTGGCCGCAGTACTTCGCGGCACAGGCGGTCCTCGACGCGGGCGCCACCACCGGCCGCGCCTGGGCCTGGACCACCGGCGCCTGGCGCACCGGCGTCGGCTGGCTGGCCGGCAACAACTGCGGCGGATTCTGGTGGCCGATCGTGGTCCTGCCGGTGCTCACCGTCCTGGCCGCCGGCTCCCTCGGCGCCGCCGTCGTGCTGCCCGCCTGCCTGCTCGTGATCGCCGCGCTGACCCTGGCCGCCTGGATCACCGGGCCGCCGCTGGTCTACCTGCTGCGCGGCGTGGACGCCGGCTGGCGGCGGATGTGGCGGTCCCGGGCCAGCTGCACCGCCTGCTTCGCCACCGCCGCGGTGCCCGCCTACCGCTGCCGGGGCGGGCACGGCCCGGCCCAGCGGGCCTCCGGCGACGACCTGCACCGCGACGTGCGGCCCGGCCGGCTCGGCGTGCTGTGGCGGCGCTGCTCGTGCGGGCTGCGGCTGCCCACCATGGTGCTGCGGGCCGCGCACAGCCGGCATCTGGAGGCCTGCTGCCCCAGCTGCGGGGAGGCGCTCTTCGCCGGCGCCGGCCGGGTCCGCGACGTCCGGGCGCCGGTCTTCGGCCCGGCGTCGGCCGGCAAGACCCAGTTCATCATGGCCGCTCTGGTCGGGCTGCACCGCGCCGCCGACAAGGCCGGCGTCGCCGTCACCATGCCGGACAACCGCGGCCGGATCGCGTACGAGGTCTACGCCGACCTGATCTCCCGCGCCGCCCCGGCCCCGAAGACCGACACCACCGCGCCGGTCGCCGTCACCGTCCGCCTCGAACAGGGCCTGAACACCACCCTGCTGCACCTGTTCGACGCGGCCGGCGAGACGCTGACCGACCGCGAACAGAACGCCGGCCTGTCCTACCTGGACACCGCCGAGACGCTCACCTTCGTCCTCGACCCGTTCTCCATCCGCCGGATCCGCGACGAGCACGGCGCCGCGTCGGCGACCGTCTTCACCGACGCCAACGCGGCCCTGCACGACCCGGAGGACGCCTACAACGCCACCGCCCAGCGGCTCCAGGAGTACGGAGTGCGCACCGACCGGAACCGGCTGGCCTTCGTGGTCACCAAGGCCGACCTGCTATGCCGCCTGCCGCTGACCATGCCCGGCGACGACAGCGCCGCGGTCCGTGACTGGCTCCGCTCGTACGGCCTGGAGAACCTGCTGGTGACCGCCGAGCGCGACTTCCGGCAGGTCCGCTTCTTCCTCGTCTCCGGCCGCGACACCGACCCGGGCGGCCCCGTCTCGGTGCTGCGCTGGATCCTCATGAAGGGATGGGGAGGCATTGGCTGACCCGCGCACCCGGCCCCCGCTCGTACACCGGCTGTCCCGGCTCACGATCCTGCTCGTCATCGTGGCGCTGGCCGTCTGGTTCGGCACCTCGGCCCTCGCCCTGACCGCCGTCGACTGGGCCACCACCGTCGTCTCCGACATCACCGCCACGATCTGGCGCCCCCTGACCGAGACATCCTGACCGGCAAGTCATGTAAGTACAGTTACAGTAACTACGCTTACATGGGCGACGAGGCGATCACGCGGACGATGACGCTGGCGCGGCAAGGGTCGAGTGCTTCGGTCAGCCCTTGACCAGGGTCGCGGTGGCGGGCCATCCGCCACCGGCGTTCTCCTCGCACATGACGATCTGCTGGTCCGCCACGGCCGCCACCACCGTGCGCCAGCCGCCGCCGTGTGTCATGACGACCCGCGTGACGCGCCCGCTCCACAGCAGCCGCCAGTCGGCTTCGGTCCAGATGTCGTGCAGCCACAGGCCACCCGCCGTCGCGATCGCCACGCTGACGCCCTGCCGGTGTCCGGCGCAGGCGACGTCGAGGGGCTCGTCCGGCGCGTCGAGCCACATCGGCTCCTCCCAGTCGCCGAGCAGCGTCTCGGCGATCGCGACGCGCCGCTGCGCCGTGAGAATCGCCGTGCAGACGAGCTCGCCCCACGTGTTCAGGGTCAGCGCGGCGGCGTCGGCGCCGACCAGCCCGACGGCTTCCAGGCGCGGTGGTGGCCCGCACAGCACAGAGCCGTCCGCCGCCTCGACGACGACCTGGGGCCGGCCGTCCACCCCGGTCGCGGCGGCGAGCACCCGGCGCGCGACCGCGGACCGGACGACCTCGGCGCGGCCGTCGAGCGACACCGTCACCGTCGCGAGGACACCCTGCCGGTCGACCGCGAATCCGGCCACCGAGCCGTCGCCGCCGGCCGCCACCCGTACCGGCCCGGTCACCCGAAGATCCTCGACCTGATGCCAGCGCGCACCACTGCGGTGCCAGACGCCTCCGTCAGCGGCCGTCGCCATGAGGATCACCTCGCCGCTGCCGTGCCGCGCCGCCGCGACCGACAGCGGGTTCCCCGGTCCGGCGTCGTCGCCGAGCAGCGCCGGATGCCGGACCGGCGAGACGGTCACCGCGCCGATCCGGTCGACACCGGCGGCGGCGAGGCGGATCGCCCCGGCGCCGGTCGCCGCGATCGCGACATCCCGGTACGCCCCGGCGGGAACACCCTCGGCGAACAGCGCCCGGAACTCCTCCGCCCAGTCCACGAGCGGGGCGGGCCGCTGCCGCGGCTCGTACGCGAGCAGCGACCCGACGTGTTCGGCGAGCCGTGCCGGATACCCGAAGCCGATCAGGTCCCGCGCCGCCTGCTCCCGGGCGTGCGCCATCGGCGGGTGGGCGCCGGTCAGCAGGTAGTAGACGATCGCGCCGAACGAGTACCGGTCACACGCCGGGGTGATCTCGTGCTCCGGCGCGGCATAGCCCGGCGTGGCCAACCGCCGCGTGGTGGCCGATCCGGTCGCGCGCATGAACGCGAAGTCGATGAGCTTGACCTGACCGTCACTTCCGACCATGACGTTGCCCGGCGAGATGTCGCGGTGCACCTGCCCGTGGTCGGCCAGCGCGTCGAGCTGGCGGGCGAACTGGGCCACCACGTCGGCGACGGCGCCGGGCGCGGGGCGTTCCTCCTGCTGCCAGGTTCCGAGATTCCGCCCGTCGACCCAGGGGGTGACCAGGAACAGTGAGCGCCCGGCGGACTCCGGCGGCCGGGAGTCCGGGTGCGGCGCCGGGCCGGTGAACGCCCGAGCCGTCGGCACCACCCCCGGAATGTCCCGCAACTCGATGGTGCGGTCGATCGTGTCCTGCCACATCCGCCGCCACCGGTCAAGGGCCTCGTTCGGGGTCTCGTTGTCGTCCGGAACGACGTGCCGCGGAAGCAGGATCTTGATCGCCCAGGAGCCGCCCAGCCGGCCGAGAACACGCTCGGCCTCCCAGAGCTCACCCTCGTAGCCGGTATGGACCAGCCGGACCAGCCGGTACATCGCGGCGTCCTCGTCACTGCTGACGTACCAGCCGTCCCGCCCGACGGTGTCCGCTCCCCGCATCCGGGTCAGTCCCTCATCACGAAACCGGGCATGACGGAACTCGTGGCGCTCGTCGCCGGCTCCGTCTCCGGTGCCCGCTGCGCGGGCCGCATCGGGGCCGGAACCGGCGCCGGCGCGTAGTCGGGCAGCGTCGCCGCCTCCGCCTCGACCCCACCCAGCGCTTCGGTGAGCCGCTGGATGACCGCGACCACCAGCGCATCCGGGCCGGTGCCGTCGGGGCGGCAGACGGCGGCGAGCCCGCTCAGGTCGGGCGGCCGCGCCTCGACCCGCGCCTTCAACTGGTCCAGCAGCGCGACGTATCCGGCCACGGCGGGCGGCCGCGCGAAGTCCGTAGGCAGCGTCGGGTACAGCAGCTTCACGACCGCACGGAGCGTATTGCCGAGCTGGTCCTCGGTAACGTCGGAGCCGAGCCGCCGCTGGGCACGTCCGGAGTTGTCGGTGGAGATCAGCTTGCCCGGGAAGACGCGGTCGGAGACCGCCTCCACCTTGGTGATCACGATGCCGAACGCTTCCAGCGCGGCGTTGCGGTCGCCGGCTCGGGCCCCGTCGCCGGCCGATCGCTGCAGGATGTCGCGTGCCCCGGCGTCGAGCGGCTCGCGGGGTGCGCTCGACAGCGTCTGCCGTACGCGGTGCGTGATGCCGCCGCCGACCCCGGAGAAGTACTCGACGAGCACGTCGAGCCCACCGATCGTGGTCGGGTCGCCGCCACCCACCTTGACCAGTGCTTCCAGCAGATCGTGGTTCGGCGTGATCCCCGGCTGCTCGGCCCGGTACCGGCGCAGGAACAGCTCCCGGGTGCTGATCCCGATCGCGTGCAGCCTGATGTTCATGTCCCGATGCAGGTGCTCCATCAGCCCGACCGGCTCGGAGGTCGCCTCCATGATCTCGCCGGTGCCCTGATCGCCCCGCGGCGCCCAGTCGGCGCCGTCGCTGACCAGCACGACGAGACGCTCGTTGCCCGGATGCCCGTGCTGGTACAGCAGGTCAGCGGCGGCGTGGATGGCGTTGCCGATGTGCGTCAGGCCCCGGGGCCGCAGCAGCGCCACCGCCTCCCGGAACTCCTGGATGACCTCCGGCGGGGAACCGCCGTCGAGCTGCGCCATGCCGCCGGAGCGGGGGAACCGCGGCGTCGCCGTCGAGGTGAACGACATCAGCGCGACCCGGGACACCCGCCCGGCCACCCGGAGCCGGACCTCGAGCAGGTCCCGCAGCGCCTGTTGCAGCGCCTCCATCCGCTGGATGTACCCGTTGCGGCGCAGCGCGAGCATCGACTCGCGGGGGACCGGGATGTCCTCGGCCTCCATCGAACCGCTGCAGTCGGCCAGGATCACCATGTCCACACCGGCCTTCACCCCGGGTGCGAACACCTCCACGATCGTGCGTGGCCCGATCCGGGCGATGACGTCGTACCGGGAGCCGGTGTCCACCTCGATCACCCGATGCGGCACCCCGGCGACATCGAGAAACAGCTCACCGGGCTGCGACGGCACCCACAGCGGCGTGCCCACGATTCCCGCCCGTGCGATCTGCTCGGCCGCCGTCTCCGGCTGGCGTTCGGTCGGCAGCTCCAGGACGATCCGCCTCGCGTCGACCGCCTGCTGCGGGTGCAGGTTCCAGCGCGCGTCGTCCAGCAGGAACAGCTCGTCGCGCAGATCCTCGCCAACGGCCAGGACACCGGCGGGCACCTCCCGGAGCCGGCAGACCTCGACGGCGCGCAGGTGCATGCCGCCCGCCGTCTCGGCGCTCAGCAGCGCGGGCCCCTCCGGCCAGCTCACGCCGTCCGCCGAGACACCGACCCGCCAGCCGCGCAGCAGCCCCCTCGGCGGCAGCGCCACGACTCGTTGCTCCCCCGGCCGGGTCATCGCCGACTCCCTCGCTTGTCGCTCTCGATCTGTACGCGGACGCCGCCCTGTTCGCCCTGCGACAGCTGGTCGGAGAAGTACCGGATGAGCGTGCCCTGCCGGCCGATGAACAGGCCCCGGTACGCCTCCGGCACCCGGACGAACAGCAGGCCCGGCCGATCACCGTCGCGCTGCCGGCGGGGCCGGTTGTAGTCGGCGAGAGTGAGGTTCGCGGCGATGGCGTCGCCGTGCTCCGGGATCGCGTGCCGGACCAGAACCTTCAGCCGTTCGACGAGCTCCGCGCCCCGGTCGTTGCCCTCGGCGATCAGTTTGATCTCTTCGTCCCACCGGCGGCGCCGGCGCTGGATCAGTGTGCGCAGGCCGTCGGCATCCCGTCCGCCCGCTCCGGCGAGCTCCTGCTGGGCGGCGTCGATCGTGCTCAGGATCCAGCGGAAGTCCAGGGCCGGTTCGGTGTGGCCGGCCCGCCGCAGGCTGTGGCCGAAGCCGCGCAGGCTCGGCAGCGGTTCGGCGTCGCGGCGGCGCTTGGACCGCAAATACGCTCCCGCGACGATCTGGCGGATCAGCACGGGTGGCGCGTAGGCGGGCAGCTCCCGGTGATGCCGGCCGCACAGCGCGAGGCCGAGTCCCTCGCCGCCGAAGACCTGCCACCGGCGCAGGTGCTGGGCGCACATCTTCACGCCGCACGGTGTCAGGCCCGCTTCGGTGACCTCACAGCGGGCCTTGCCCATGTTGGCGCAGCCGCGGTGTTCGCAGGCCGGGAACTGGGCGTCGTAGCAGGACGGGCAGTAGCTGAGGTCCGGGCCGCTCGGATGGGCTCGCCGATGCCTGTCGCAGTGTGCCCTCTGCCGCTGGCACCGGCCGCCGGCGCACCGGAACGTCGCCGTCGCGCCGCATTCGACGCAGGTGGGCTCGTGGTCCGTGCAGGTCGCGATCAGCGCGCCGTCGAGGATTCTGGCGTGCACGTCGCACAGGCGCTTGTCGAGCGCCTCGGTGCCGCACTCCCGGCAGGTGAACGAGCCGTAGCGCTCGCGTCCCTCGGCGGTGCAGCCCTGGCAGCGGTACCTGACTTTGGCGGGTTCCAGCATGCCGACGATCTGGAACGTCGTGGACGGCCCGACGATCGGATCGGCGCCGGGTGCGAGCCGGGCGAGGGCGATGTGCACGTCGCCGTTCGGGTGCCCGAGGGTGTATCGCGGCCGCCTCGTCAGGTCGCGCCCGTGCAGCACGGGCTCGATCATGGCCCACAGTTCGACGATCCTGTCCTGGTCGTGCAGCCCGTCGGGCCACTCGCGCACGTCGAGAAGGATCTGCATGTCGGCGACCGGCGCCGCGACGGTGGTCATGACTGTTCTCCCTTGTGCGGCCGTTGATGCTGTCCGCCACCGCGCTGCCCGCTCCGCCCTCGGGGCTCGGAGCGCTGCCGTGGCGGCCGGTCCCGGCCGGACTGCTGCGCCGGGCCGCGCCCCGCGGACGGCCTGCGAGGAGGCTCGGCGCCCTTGCGCGCCGCCACGATCGCCGCCCACTCGCCGAGCACCAGGTGCGTGCGGCCCGGCGCGATCTGATTCGCCGCCGCGAGACACGGCCCGCCCGGGGCGGCGTCCAGCAGGACGTTGCCCGCGATGGCCGCGAACCCGGACCGGTGCTGCCGCGCCCAGCCACGCAACAGCGTGTCGTCACTGACGCAGCCGGACAACCCGAGCTGCGGCAGGTCCAGCGCCGCCGCGATCGGGAAGAGTTCCTGCGGGGTCGCCCCCAGGTTGTCGAGCTCCACCGACAGGGTGTCGACGATCAGCGTCCGTAACAGGTCCCGCGCGCTGCACTCGACGAGTTTCGGCTGCTCGCCCCGGGCGGCCGGCTCCTCGACCGTCAGCCGGGCACGCAGCCCGCGGGCGACCGCCCGGGCACGGTTCTCCTCGAGGATCTGCTGTGGCAGGTTCCGCAGTCGCCGCCCGTCCCGCACCAGCCGGCGGGCCCGCAATCCGAAGGCGGCGACCAACAGGGCCCAGGCCGTCGTCGTCGAGACACTGGCGGCGGCGTCGATGCAGCGCAGCACCACGGCAGGCGTCCCGTCGGGGAGGGTGGCCGGGTGGACGTCCATCCGTTCCAGTTGCGCCACGCCGTCGGTACGCCGCAGCTCCGCCTCGACACGCGCGAGGTGGGTCGTCGAGGCGGAGGCGAGGTAGCGGGTCGCGACGTGCTGCCGTGACATGCCGAGCCGATGGGAGCCCCCGGTGCCGGAGCCCTCCGGATCGGCCCGCCCGGTCAGCGCGATCAGCAACGGCACGTGCTCCCGCAGCAGGTTGCACAGCACCTCCTGCTCCACCGCCGAGGCGACCTCGATGACATGCCGATCGTCGCCGGGTGGTCCGACGACCTGCCGTCCGTCAACCTCGGCGGCGACCGAGGCCGGCAGGAGCGATACGTGGGCCGCCGCCACGGTTTCGGCGAGATCCGCCGCGATGGCGCCGGCCCACTCGGCACGGGCGGCCGGGCTGCCGAGCCAGCGCGGCGCCGGTTCGGCGTACCACAGCGCGGGCTTGCCGGCGACGCGTTCGCCGCCACCCTGGTTGAACACGGTCCCGCGCCGGCCGGTGGCGGGCAGGTGGCCGTCGACGACGACGAAACCCTTTGCCACGTGCTGGCGCAACGCGCCGATCCGGGTCACACCTACGAGCACGTCAGGTCGTTCCTTCGCTCTCGATTTCGGTCCTGGGCGGTTCGGATCGGCCGGACCAGGTTCGGTCGTCGCCGACGGGATACCTCTGGCCGGACACGTAGACCCGGACGGACCGGGCCAGGGAAAGCAGGTCGTGCCCGCCGAGCGTGACGGCCGTGTGCGGTTCGAGCCGGGCGCCGTCGCCCGGCGGGGCGCCGGCGCGATGAATCCGCGTGCCGTTGGCCGAGCCGAGGTCGACGGCTGTGACGCAGCCGTCCGGCCGCAACCGCAGGAGCAGGTGCTGGCGACTGATCCGGCCATGACGCTCCGGAGGCGAGGGCAGCGAGTCGATGCCGACGCCGAAGATGGCGCGTCCCCGGCCGATGACCACGTCCACACCCGCCTCGATGGGGAATCGCAGCAGTTCGGCGCCGGCCATGTCGCACAGCACGAGCTGCTTCGTCTGCTCCCGTGGCCCGATCGCGGCCAGCAGGCCCTCGCAGAACGGGCAGCGAGCCCGTCCTTCGGTGTCGGCGACCGGCCACAACAGCAGCTCGCCCTGCCGGGTCATCGCCGCCGTGCAGTACGGGTCGCCGCAGGACCACCGGGTCCGCAGCACCGACCTGGCCAGCCCGGCCGCGTGGACGAGCTTGTCCTCCTTCTCCCGGGAGACTCGCTGGAGCGGCTCCGGCTTGACGCCGGACGGCACGAATGCGATCGAGTCGCCGTTCATCTGCCAGGCGAGAAAGCGTTCCGGGTGATCTTCGATCCACGGGTGCTCGCGCCGATGATCGATGAAATTGTCGCGGCTGAGAACCATCATTTTCGGGTTGTCGCGAGCCATCGGAAGAATGACCTCGTCGGCCACCGCGGCCTCGATGACACCCCACTCCGTCACCAGGGCGGGCCAGCGTTCCTGGTCGGCCTCCGGAAGGCGATCGCGTAACGATGTGTCGGCCACGAATGCCATTTCCGCGTCCGCACCATAGCGCTCGCGCCATGCGCTGGCCAGGCGTATCACCCGATCGAGATCCGGATGGCCGTTTGTCGACGGCAATTCCGTTGACCAGCAGACATTGGACACGTCGACCGTCGCGGCAGGGGAGGGCATCGCCGAAACGTACTCGGCGGCGGCGCATTCTTGGATGACACGTTCGGCCGGAAACTTGGGTCTGCATCGGCTACCCGTTTCGGTTTCCAAGAATTTCGACATAAGCGCTCCGATGATCAGGGATGGGTGGAGAGAAAGCGGCGGACCTCGCTGAAGTCGGTCTCCTCGGCGCTCGCCGCGAGCACCGCGCCGAGCAGCCCGGCCAGGTCCAGGCCGGGCAGTTCGAAACAGCCGTCGTCGGTGGCCAGCGCCCGCATCACCGTGTCGTCGGCACCGGGCAGGCCGAACGCGAAGATCTGGGTACGCCGGTGCTCGCGGGCCCGCGCGAGCCGCAGCGCCAGTGGCCGCCACTCGTCGCTCGGGTTGCCCTCGAAATCGGTCGGCGCGCCGTCACCGACCAGGATGATCCGGGACGCGGCCGGGCCCGGCGCCAGCGCCCGCCGCTCCTCCAGCAGGTGCAGTGCCAGGTCGATGGCGGCCACCATGGGCGTGGCCCCGCCCGCCGTCAGCTCCGGGATCTCCAGCCGGGCCGCCGGCACGAACGCGCCACCGGCCGCGGCCGACGGCGTGCCGTCGCCGGAGACCACCAGGACACCGCCCAGCCCGAACGTCAGAACCGCGAACTCGACGCCCCGCAGCGCACCGGCGCCCTCCGCCCGCACGGCCGGCAGCCATGCGGCGAGCTGCCGGTTCAGCGCCACGACGGCCGGCACCCCACCGGTCTCGGTGGTGCGCATCGAATCGGACGTGTCCAGCAGCAACGTGACGAACCGGGGCTCCATTGTCACCTTTCCGGGCGGGTGATCTCACCCGGTATCTGACGGACAGCGCCCGCCTGTCCGTCAGATACCGATGCGAGAGGAGGCAGGGGATGGACGAGGACGCCGAGCGGTACGCCGTGATCGCCGCCGCGCTGGCCGGGCACGCCCCGATCGCCGACGCGGTGGGTGCGCTGCGATCGGTGCCGGCCGGCGGACCGTACCGTGGTGCTCTCGCCGCCGGGCTGATCGACCGGCTGGTGGCCGACGAGGAGAGCCAGCTCTTCGGCGACCGGGAGCCGTTGGAGGCCCTGATCGCGATCGGCGACGGCGACCCGCCGGCCGGGCCGTCCTGGCCGCGGACCCGGGCGCTGGGCCGGTCCGCCGCCCTCGCCATGGCCGCCATGCGCTACGACCTGCCGAACACCGCGGACGCTCTGGAGGAGCTCGACGAACTGGCCGCCGCGATCACCGACGGCGACCGGATGGGCCGGATCCAACTGGAGCGCGCCCGCCTCGCCGTCTCCATGTACCACGCGGTGACCGACGGCGACGACCCGTTCCAGAGCGAGGCGTGGCAACGGTTCCGCAAGCTCGCCGAGGGCTCCGGCCAGCCCGAGGCCGTCGCCCTCGGTGAGGCCATCGACATCTCCCAGGCGCTGATGAACGACCCGCACACCGACCTCGACACCCGGCTCGAACGGCTGCGCGAGGTCGCCACCCGGCTGCCCGACTCGGCGGCCCGCTCGATGATCGAATCGACCGCCGACCAGATCCGCCAGGTCATCGGCGGCAACCTGGACGCGATCCCCTCGTCCGGCGGCGGCGCGGACGCGCTCCACCTCGCCGCCTCGGTCATCGGCCCGCTCTCCGCGGAGGACGCCACCGCCGAGGACCTGGACCGGGCGGTGGACCGGCTGCGGGCCGCCCTCGCCGCCAGCCCGGACAACCCCCACCAGCGGATCATGCACCTGACCGGGCTGGCCGGAGCCCTCGCCCGGCGGGCCGAGACCACCAACGACATCGGTGACCTGCCGGAGGCGGAGCGGCTGCTGGTGGAGGCGCAGGGGCTGCTCAGCGGCCCGCAGGACCGGGGCTGGGAGATCGTCCACGAGGGCCTGTCCCTGGTACGCCAGCGGATGGGCGCCGAACAGGACTCCTACCTGGACTCGGTGGTCTCCCTGCGTACCCATGTCTGGCGGGTCCTGATGCAGCCGGACGCGGCCGGAGCCGCCGCCGTCGCGCGGGAGGCCGGGGACGCGGCCGTCTCCGCCGCCCGCGGCTGCCTGCGCGTCCACGACGTCGCCGGGGCGGTCCGTGCCCTGGACGCGGGCCGTGGCCTGGCCCTCTACGCGGCGACCGAGATGCGCTCGGTGCCGGAGCTGCTGCGGGCCGCCGGCCGTGACGACCTGGCCGCCGGCTGGCAGCGGGCGATCGACGCGGACGGGCCGTCGCCGGGCCTGCGCCGCCGGGTGTTCGGCGTGCTGGCCGACATCGCCCCGGGTGGCGCCCTGTTCGACCCGCCGGAGATCGACGAGATCCGTGACGCGCTGTCCGAACTGGACCTCGACGGTCTGGTCTACCTGGTCCCGTCGTCGGATGTGTGGCCGGGCCTGGCCGTCGCGGTGCCCGCCGAGGGTGAGCTGTCCTATCTCGGCCTGCCCGCCCTGAAACCCGCCGACAGCCCCGAGGTGGACGACTACCTGGCCACCATGAGCAGCCGGGACAGCGCCGCCGTGGGCCGCGCCGGCAACCGCGACCTGGTGCCGGAGGACGACGATCTGACCGACCGGCTCGACATCGTCCGCGACTGGGCGTGGCGGGCCGCCATGGGCCCGATCATCGACACCGTGCTGCCGACCTGGACGCACGTACCCGGCCACCGGGTGCCCCGGATGGCGCTCGTGCCGATGGGGGAACTGGCGCTCATCCCGTGGCAGGCGGCCTGCCGCGCGGGAGGCGAACCGGCCATCCGTACGGTGGCGTTCTCCCAGGCCGCGTCCGCGCGGATGCTGCTGCGCAGCGCCGCCCTGCCGCCGGTCGCGCCGTCCCGGCTCGGCCTGATCGTCGCCGACCCGGCCACCGGCGCCGCCGCCGTGGACCTGCACGGCGCCCGCGACGAGGCGTCCGCGATCCACGACGTCCTCTACCGCGGCGCCCGCTACCTGGGCCGCCTGCCCGGCGACGACGGCGCCGTCAGCCCTTCCGGCGAGGGCACCCCGGAGCAGGTACGCGCCTGGCTGACCAGCACCGGCCGCGCCGCCGGGGCCATGCTGCACCTGGCCTGCCACGGCGTCGCCGACCCGGACGGCGGCTCCTACCTGATGCTGGCCGGACAGCGGCTGGCCGCCGAGGAACTGGTGAAGCTGATGACCGCGGTGCCGGAACGCGCGGTCGGGCTGGTCGTGCTGGCCGCGTGCAGCTCCGGGATGGCCGCCCGCGACTACGACGAGGCGTACAGCCTGGGCACCGCCTTCCTGGCCGGCGGCGCCCGTTCGGTGCTGTCCACCCAGTGGACGATTCCGGACAGCAGCACCTCACTGCTGATGTTCATGTTCCACCATCACCTGATGACCGAACGGCTGCCGGTCTGGGAGGCGCTGCACCGCGCCCAGCTGTGGATGCTCGACCCGGACCGTGAGGTGCCCGAGTCCATGCCCGCCCGGCTGAGCGCGCAGCTCGACGACGGCGACCCGGCCGACGTCACCGGATGGGCCGGCTTCCTGCACGGCGGTCGTTGAGAGGAGACCGGAGTTTGTCCAAGATCGACGCCCTGCGGGCCCGGCTGAGCAAGCTCAGGGGCCCCGCCCGCGCCCGGCCGCTGCTGGACCTGACACAGCTGCTCAGTGACGCGTACTGGCAGGCCGGGCCGGGCAAACCCGAGTCGCGGATCCTGCTCGATCAGGCCATCGCGGCGATCGACGAGGCGTACGGCTACTTCGACGCCGCCGACCCGATGCGCCGCAACGTGGCCGGGATGCGCGGCTGGCTGCACGGCTCCCGCCACCTGGCGCACGCCAGCCCCGCCGAGGACCGCGACATCGGGCTCCAGCAGATCGAGGAGGGCCTGCGGGCGCCCGGCCTGTCGCCGGTGCTCAGCAGCTCGATGCGGCTCACCCAGGGGCAGCTGTACATGAGCCGGGTGACCGGGATCCTGCAACAGCCGGGCGCCGTCAGCATGATCACCGAAGGCCGCCTGCCGGCGACCGCGACGACCGACGTGGACCGGGCGGTCGCCTGTTTCGAGCGGGTACGCGACGAGGCCGGCGCGCCCCACCAGGCCCGCGACATCACCGGACCCCTGCTCCGGATGGCCGGCGCGCTGCGGATCTTCGTCACCACGCCGAAGGGCACCTCCAGCGTCGAGATCATGAACCGGTGGATGGAGGCCATGAAGGTCATCCAGCAGATCCACCAGGAACAGTCGGCCATGCACATGGTCGTGCCGATCGGCACCAACGGCGCGTTCTACGGCGCGGACCGGATCGCCGACCAGGATCCGCTGGACCGCCCGGTGCCACTCGTGCAGTCCGCCCCGGCCGTGCCCCGGCCGCGCCCCGCCCCGCGTCCCACCCGGACCACTTCCCGGGTCCCGGCCCCCGTGCCGGCGCCGAACGACGCCACGGCCCTGCGCCGCGAACTGCGTGAGCTGATCACCGGCGGCGGCGACCTCTTCCCGGCGCTGGACCGGCTGCTGCGGACTCCCGCCCCGGCGCCCGGCCTGGTCGACGACATGGTCGCGCTGGCCACCGCGGTCGTCGACGCGGGCGCCGCGAACCGCACCGACCAGCTGCTGCTCGCCGCCGGGCTGAGCCTGCGGGCCCGCGCGGCCGGTGGCCGCCGGGCCCGCCGCGACCTCACCGAGGCCGCGGACGCGCTGGTCGAGGCGGCCGGCTCGGCTCGCACCCCACCCCCCGAGGCGGTACGCGTGATGCGCCGGGTGGCCGACCTGGTGGACCAGGCCGACCCGGCGATACGCGCCGGTCACCGCCTGACCGCCATCCTCCGCGAACGTGAAGGCGGTCGCTGAGGTAGCCGGAATGAATCGACTGTCCACCCGATGGTGGCCTCTGAACGTGCGGAATCCGGGCAGCGGACGGTTCGACCGCCCCGATGGGACTCCCCGTAGGACGGTGTTTAGAGCAAGCTTCAACCACCGATCCCGGCCCGCAGTCGGAAGGAGTCCTCGGTGGTCATCTCGCACGGCTCGATCACCCGATCAGAACCGGACACCCTGTGCCGGCTTCGGGAGCTGGCCGCGGCCGGTTCCCTGGCCTCGGTGGCGTCCGGGGACGGTGCTGAGCGGACCGTGCTGGCGGGCGCCGCGTACGAGCTGGTGTGGCCGATCGTCTTCGCCCGGGTGACCCGCCGGTTCGAGCGGCAGCGCGGCCACGCCGTCTGCGCCTCGGGGCTGACCAAACTGGCCGACGAATGTCTCGACCGGTTCCACGACGACGTCGAGGCGGTGGTCGACGATCTGCTGACCCACGCCCGCCAACCGATCCGGCACCTGGAGGCGTGGGTGACCGCCCGGCTCGGCGCGGCCACCGTGAACGCGCACCGCCGCCGCCGGGGCGAACGCGGCGCGCTGCAACGGCCACGGCTGCCCGGCTGGCTCGCCGACGGCCTGGGCCGCGACCGGTGGCTGATGGCGCTGGCCGTCGACATGCTGGTCTGGGTCGGGGTGAGCGGCACGGCCGGCGACCAGCTGTGGCCGGTCGAGTCGTGGGCGCAGTCCCGGGGCGCGTGCACCGGGGACTGGCAGGGCAGCGACCCGGCCACGGTACGGCGGGAGATCGAATCGGTGCTGGTCGCGATGCGGGCCCGTCCCACCTGGTTTCAATCCTTCGTGGAACGACCGATCGGAGCCAAACGGCCACCAGTGGTCACGATGGCCGTCGACCCGTACGGTGAACCCGTGCTACCGCTGGTCCCCGGTGACCCCGACGCCGGGGTCGAGTCCGAGCTCCGCCACCTCGCCGGTGACGCCGTACGGGTCATAGCCGCCCGTCTCGGCCGTGGCGAACCGGCCGAGCCGGTCGTCCTCGAAGTGCTCCAGGTCGTCTTCGGAGGCGCCTTCAGCGGCATGCTCGACCAGATGCCGTACGGCATGGCCGACCCGCTCGGCGGGATCGTCGGAGGGCTCACCGACCGTTCGAGAGTGGATCGCGTGGTGGCCGAGATCGTGGCGATCGTGGATGAGGGCGATGACGGTGGCGCCTTATCGGTGTGATTCCATGCCGTGATCCGACCCCAATCGGTGGTCCGAGATTCCGGAAATTGCCGGACTTCGTGCTGTCATTCCAGCGATTGCGCGGTCACCGTCCGTAAGGTCCAATGAGGACATGACGCGTGCGGGTGAACCGGCCTGGGCACCGGGATCCTTTCTGACCCTGCTCACCGTCGCCGAACGCGACGAGCTGCTGTCGCTCGGCACCACCCGGCGGCTGCCAGGCGGCCGGCACCTGCTCGTCGAGGGCCGCCAGGACACCCAGGTCGAGGTGATCCGGCAGGGCCACGTGAAGATCACCACCACGGTCGGTGGGCTGCCCCGGCTGCTCGCCATCCGGCTGCCCGGCGACCTGGTCGGCGAACTCGCCGCGATCACCGGCAGCGGCCGCATCGCCACCGTCACCACCTGCGGCGACGTCGTCTCCACGGTGATCCGGCAGGCCGAGTTCCTGCACTTCGTCAACCGCCATCCACACGTCGCCGCACAGGTCACCGCGGCGGTCGGCCGCAAGCTGCGGTGGGCCAACGACAGGAGGTCCGAGTTCTCCGCCTTCCCGGTGCACGTCCGCCTCGGCCGGGTGCTGCTGGAGATCGCCACCAGCTGCGGCGAGGCCGTCGGCGACACGTGGCTGATCCGGGTCGAACTGAGCCAGACCGAACTGGCGTCACTGGTCGGCGCCCGCGAGGACACCGTCCAGCGGGCACTGCGCGACCTGCGCCGCGAGGGCCTGGTCCGGACCGGCTACCGCCGGATCACCGTGCTCGACGCGGCCGCCCTGCGCGCCCTCACCGAGAAGGCCGAGTGGCTCTAGGGGACGACGGTCTTGATCACCGCCTCGGTGGTGGTCCAGTCGTAGGCCACGCCCAGTTCAGCGTCGACCAGGTCACGGTGGTGCAGGCCCCCGCCGAGCCGGTCCAGCAGACCCGGGAAACTGAGAGCCTTGCGGTAGGTGAAGCGTCGGCCCAACACCGGAAGCAGGTACGGCTTGGTCGAGAATCGCTCCTCTGCGGCGAACAGTTTCAGCCGGTCGCGGGCGAACGCCCCAGGCTGGACCGGGATGTCCTTGGGCAGGCGTACCGAGATGGTCCTCCGGTACCAGCAGTAGACGGTGACGCCCGGCCCGATGAAGTCGCCCGGGAACAGGAACGAGGTCACCGCGAACGCCGGTCTGAGGTTGAGCAGCACGCAGAAGAGTGGCTCAGCGCCGGTGTTGTGCAGCCGGATCCGGATCTTCGGCGGATCCCAGTCCTGGTCGCCCGGGGCGTAGGAGAGGACGTGCTCACCGTGGCCGCCCGGCGTCAGCGGCTCGTCGGTCTCCGCATCGACGATCTCGAGGCGGACCTGCGACGTGAGCCCCGGCGCCGGGTTCTCCAGTCTCCAGATCAGCATCCACTGGGCGATGTGCCTCAGGGCCTCGACCACCCGGGTGATGCGCTCGCCGCCTTCGTACGCCCATTCGGCGTACCGTTCCGCGTGCCGGTCGGTGATCACCAGGTTGCCGTCGGCGGCCAGCGTGACGCGCAGGTCCACGGGCTCGCCTGGCCCGGCCACCCGTAGGTGCGGCGACCGTCCGATCGCCGCGGTCAGTTCGATGATCTCAGCTGGATCCACCCCGGCCACCACCACCGCGGCACGCGGCAGCGGCACCGACGTCGTCACGACCCGGAACTGACGGTCCCGGTCCGGTTCCCAGCCACCGACCGGTTCGACGAGGCTGTCGGTCGGGCGCACCTCGACGATCTCCGCCTCCCGCCCGGAGGTGTCGTGCACGCCGACCCGCAGCCCGTCTTCGACCGGGAGCCCGTGCACCGTCCCGGCGTCGATCGCCCAGCGGTCGTGTGTGTACCGCATCCAGATGCTGCTCTCCGGCGTCACCACGACCCCGCCCAGAAACGGCTGGTCGAGTTGTTCGGGGATGTGCGACCGCGCCGACGATCCCTGGTATGCCTGCCGCGCCGCCAACCGGGCCCGTATGGCCTGCAACAGCTCGTAGTAGGTCGCCTTGGAGCCGAGCTGGCTGCGGGCCTCCAGCAGCGCCCAGCTGAAGACGCCTCGCCACTCGCCGTCCAGGATCAGCTCCTCCGCGGTTTCGAGGGCCTCGCAGGCGGCCAGTTCGATGTGCCGCATCGGCGGGACGGCGGCGGCCCGCTTGATGGTGCCGGGCAGGAACGACTCCGGCGGGCGGGATTCAGCCGGGCGCGGCGTCGTCCGGATCCGGGCCTCCGGTTCCCGGCCGCGCAGGATGCGGGAGGCGCCGCCCGAGTGGCAGCTGTCCAGCACCACGGTGATGTGCCCGGCGGCCAGCTCGTCGATGAGCAGCGCCAGCTCCTTGTCCCACAGGTCCGGCACGCCGTCGCTACGGCTGTCCGCGCAGACCAGCGTCTGCACCCGGCCCGAGGCCTCCAATCCTTCCGCCCAGTCCGGGGCCTCGGCGTCCGAACCGTGCCCGCTGAACCAGAACAGCGCCACGTCGTCCGGCCCGGCCTGACCGAGATGGGATCGGAACGCGGCGATCACCGCCTCGCGGGTGGCCTCGCCGTCGCGCAGGATCAGCGCCTCCAGCCGGACGCCGGGCGCCAGCGTGGCCCGCACGTGTGCCTCGGCCGCCTCCACGTCGTTGACGCAGCCGGACAGGTTCGGTGCGACGGCCTTGTACTCGTTGATGCCGACGAGCAGCGCGTACAGCACCTTCACGCGGTCACCTCCGGTCCGACGTGGATCCAGCCACGTTCGAGGAAGCCCTTCTCCGGCAGCTCGACGGTCATCGCCCGGAAGTCGGCGGCCACCGGCGGCTGTACGGCGTGCACGATCACGTCCCGGTAGAGCACGTCCGGTACGCCCAGCGCGTACACGGCCGAGGGGTTGGTCTTGATCGCCTCGCGCAGTGGCGCGCTGTCCAGCAGCCGGTGCACGGCGATCGCCGACGTGCCGACCCACCCGTTCTCACCCTGTTTGACCAGGCCCCGGTGCAGCGCCACGCGCAGCCGCATCGTCTCGTCGGCGGCCCGGCCCCGGTCCCGTTCGGCGAGCCGTTCGCCGAGCTCGCGCAGCAGCGCCGGGATCACCCGCGACTCGTCGATGCCGTACGGCAGGACGGTGAACTGCCCGTCCCCCTGCGGCTGCGGGTCCACCTGCCGGTCCGTGATGCCGGCCGCCAGCCGGGCCCGCCCCAGGACCTCGACCAGGTCGTGTTGCAGCAGCTCGGTCTCGGCGTTGCCGCGGCGGCTGTACCCGACCACGTCGGCGGCCATGCACAGCCGCACGGAGGCGCCGTCCGGCCCGGCGGCCGGGGTGAGCGGCTCGGTGAACGGGACGGCGTCGGACAGCACCGCGGTCTCCCGGCCGCCCGGCCCGGTCGTCTCCACCTGCACCGACAGCAGCCCGGCGACCTCGGGCGCGCCGGCCGGGATCTCCAGCAGGGCGTGCATGCCGTACGTGCGGGGCAGCACGAACCGCCCTCGGGGATCCTCCCAGGACCACCCGAACGAGGCCGTCTGCACCCCGTTCGCCCAGGCGCGCGGCACTCCGCGGCGGCCGAGCAGCCGCCGCAGCAGCCCGCCGCGCTTGCCGGCGGCGGCCGTCGCCAGGGCCGCCACGCCGGACGCGGGACTGCCGGTGACCAGCCCGAACTCGTCGCCGTCGAGGTCCAGCCGGACGGCCCGGGAGCCGCCGTCGGCCAGCGTCACGTCGAAGCGGGCGGCGGTGTAGCGGCGGCCCGGCTCCAGGACGTCCAGGTCGAAGGCGAACAGTGCTCCTACGTACCGATGATGTCCGAGAGCGGCGCGACCGCGCAGGGTGACCGGTAGATCCTCGGCCGGCACCGGATAGACCAGCGGGTGTCCGCAGCGCACCCCGCCCCGCCATCCGTCCGGCCCGGACAGGCCTTTGCCGCCGGCCGGGCCGAGCGTGTGGTGGCCCAGGATCTCGGCGCCGGTCAGCTCTTCGTCGTCCCACATGCCCCTAGCTGACGGACAGCGGCGTCCAGGCCAGGCCGTACCCGTGGCCCTCGCGCAGATTGTGGAAGTCGCGGACCACCTCGCCCAGCGCGGACGGCTCGATCACGGCACGCCCGGGCGGCCGGTTGCGCAGATCGGTGTACGGCACCTCGTCGAGCAGCCACACCTCGGCCGGCCGGCGTGCCCCGAACCGGACCCGCACCCTCCCGGACTCGCACGGGTCGAGCGGCACGATCGCGTAGTACGGCCAGATCGGCTGCCCGGGCGCCAGCGTGACCCGCAGCCAGAATTCGTGTATGTCGCCGGGCTGCATCTTGCCGGGGAGTTCGAGGGCGACCCGCTGGCCGCTGCCGTTCGGCTCCATTGCCCGCACCCGGGCGCCGAACAGCGCGTCCACCGCCGGCGGGCCGACCTCGGCGGGGGACTCCGGCAGGCCGATCCGGATCACGATCTCGTCTATCTCGCGGGTGGCCACGATGGTGCGCATCTCGTACAGCTCGGGTGTCGCGGTGTCCAGCCGGAACAGGGCGCGCAGCGACGACACCCGCCAGCCGGAGCCGTTCGCCGGATCGGCGGGCGGCTCCGGGGTCTTCTCGCCGGCCTGGGCCATCAGCGCCACCGCGTCGTCGATCCGCCGCCGGGCGGTGCGCACCGACACCTTCTGGAGGTCGGCCAGGCGCTGCTCGCGGTCGAGGAGGGTGGGGAAGCGGGAGTCGCGGTCCAGTGCGAACGCGAGCATGGCGGCCTGCCGGATGTCCGGCGCCAGGTCGGCGGCGAGCTCCCGCAGCAGCGTCCCGACCGCCGCGTGCACCCGGTTCTCGCGTTCGTGCGTGCCGAGCCGGCAGCGGCGGCGGATCTCCGGCCCGAGGAATCCGCCCAGCCCGAGGCGCTCCACGCCCCGGCCCCGGCGGAGTCTCTTCAGCTCGTGGTACAGATCGGAGTCGGCCATGGTCGTCCTTCGGCTATACAACAGACTGACCGTAGTGCATATTTGTGTCGGCTAGCACACCGCCGGTGACCGTGATCCCGGAAAACTACGGATTGTCATCGAGTTGAGAATGTCCTCGATGGCCAGTGCGACGGCCAGAAATATGGCCACTGAGTTGCCGCGATCCGGATTTCCCAGAGTCCAGTATGGGCCGATGATCTGGGGGGATAGGGTCACAGAGAGTTACAGTATGAATGCTGGGCCGGGCCGGACACGGATCCCGCGCCAGCGGCGCAGCACGGCCGCGGACCGGGCCCGCCTGCGCCGCCTCGCCGAGACGGGCCTGCTGGGCGCCCTGTCCCAGGAGGAGCGACGGCGCCTGCTTCCGGCCGCCTACGAGGTGGCCTATCCGATCGTCTACGACGTGATCACCCGTCGCATCGCCCGTAACCGGGGGCACAACGCCTGTAGTCACGGGCTGCGGCACATGGAGGAGTCCTGTCTGGACGGCTTTCACGATGATCTTGAAGCGGTGGCCGAGCACCTGCTCGCCGTCACCCAGCCGATCACCGACCTGGAGGGCTGGCTGGCCCGCCGCGCGCAGAACGCCGCCATCGACGGCCACCGGCGGCGGCGCGGCGAGCAGGGCGCCCTCCAGCGCCCGCGGATGACCAAGACGCTGTCCGAGGGGCTCGGCGATCCGTGGCTGCGCGAGCTGGCCCTCAAGATCCTCACCTGGGTGGGTCTGCCCGGCGGCGTCGGCGTCACCGTGTGGCCACTGGACAGCTGGGCCCGCGACCGCGCCGACCACACCGGCGATCACCGGGGCAGCACCCCGGCCCGGGTGCAGGCCGACATCGACCGGGTCCTCGCGGTGATGCGCCGCCGCCCCGACTGGTACGAGCGCAACGTCGAACGCCCCCTCGGCCGCAAGACCACCCCGGTCGGCGGCTCGCCGGGGGAGCGGATCGGCGAACCCCGCCCGCTGCTGGTGCTCGACGCGGCCGAGGCCGGCGAGGCCCGGTTCGCGGACCTGGCCGCCCTCGCCGTCGAGGCGATCCGGGCCCGGCTGAGCCGTGACGAGGACCCGACCGTCACCGTGGTCACCGTCCTCACCACCCTGTTCCTCAACGGCAGCGGCGCCGACGAGATCGACCGCGCCCCGGGCGGGGGTTCACTCGCCGAGGACCGGCTGTCAACCGTGCTCGGCGATCCCGCCGCCGTCACCGCCCTGGTCCAGCGGGTCCTGCGGATCGTGCGCGGGCCCGGATAGCAACCGTTCGAGAGCGCGGCGGCGGTCGGCGGCGAACTTCCCGACCTCCGCCGCGTCGTGCTGTTCGAGGGCGACACGGGCGGCCTCCGCCAGCGCCTCCTCGAGAAGACGCCGGATCCGCTCCTCCTGCCCCGGGGTGAGTTCCATGAGAGGGCTACCGGTCGCGATCTTCGATCATGAACAAATGATGACTGATCATCCCGGCCTCTTCTCATACCGTCTGCGGCGCACACCTAGAACTGGCGGACGGGACGGCGGGTGAGCCGGATCAGGCCGCGCGGACCACCTCGGTAAGGCGCGCGAGCGCCTCCGTGCCGGACAGGTGCCCGCGGTGCAGCACGGTCAGATCCTCCACCGCACAGGCGGGCGGCGTGCACCCGCCGGCCCGCGCCAGCGCCGGCCGCAGCCTGGCCCATCCGGCCACCGAGGCGGTCAGCACCCGCTCCATCTCATCCACCGGCATCCGGTCGCTGAGCTGCCGCATCGCCTCCTGGCGGATGTCCCAGAACGACCACACCTTGGTCTCGTCGAGCAGCTGCACCACCGGATCGGTCCGCAGGTACCGCAGCGCGATCTCGATCACCCCGGGCCGCCCGTCCCCGATCAGGTCGTCGACCATCCGGTGCCGCGCGTGCCCGCCCGCCACCTCGTAGAACGTGCTCCGCGACCCGCGCGGCCCGGCCTGCTCCACGATGCTCTTCCAGGTCAGCTCGGCCGGCGCGTCCAGCAGCGCCTCCGCCGCCCGGTAGTAGATCTGCCGGGTGTGCCAATGATTACGCCGCGGGGCGGTGTTGCCGGCCAGCCGCCGGACCCACCCGCCGACGGCCGTCCCGTCGAGCTCCGCGACCGTCTCGGTCCGGGCACCCATCGTCATCGGTCGCTCCGATCGGCTCGGCGAGGCGTTCTTGAGGCCGATTCTGTCCGCCCGGGAAGATCAACTTAAGCCCCCGATGGACCGTTTCCACCCCGCTGTCCGGTTGCGCTCGGCGCGTATCACCCTTCAGAGCATTTCCGGTACGCCTACCCGTACCCGATCGTGCAGACCCGCGAGGCGCTGCCGGGTCCGGCCCGCGGCGCGCCCGCCGGGCGTTGCCGCCGGGAGACCTCAAGGCACGACAGGGCGCCCCGGCATCGCCGGGGCGCCCTGTCGTTCACCACTATTTCTTTTTCTTCTTGCCCTTCTTGCCGCTGCCGGCCGCGCTGGCCATCGCCGCCACCCGCAGAACGTGCTCCTCCGCGGTCTGGGTCGCGATCCTCAGGATCTCCGCCTCCCGGCCCGCCTCGGTGAAGTCGTTGCCGGGCTTGTTCTCGGCGACGAACCACTCGGCCCGTTCCACCATTCTCAGCAGGTCGTTGATCGCGCCCGGGTGCGTGCGGCACAGCTCGACCGCGATCCGTATCCGCCGCTCCGGGATACCGGCCAGGTACTCCGGCAACCCGGCCCGCCAGGCCAGCGGATGCACCAGATACCCGGCCGGCAGGTTGCCCGGACCGCCCAGCGACCGCAGGATCCGCAACTGATCCACCTTCAGCGGCGGCGACTTCATCCCGGTGTAGGCCATCCCGCCCAGCGCCAGCACCACCACGAGAGCGATCGCCAGCACCGGATTGCCGCTGCCGATGGCCAGGATCAGCCCGAGCCCCACCAGGACCAGCGCGCCGCCCGTGAGCGTCGCGGAGTTGCCGGTGGAATCGGACACGGTACGCCGCGCCTCGTCGATGTACTTGCGGATCACACTGTCCAGCTGTGGATTCACCGGCTTCCACTCATCGTGGCGTACCGGCATGCCATGTGCGGCAACCTTCGTCATGGGGGGTCGCTTCCTTCCCGAACATCCGTGTCTGGGACCGGCGGAGCGATTGCCCTGGCCACGTTGCAGACCGTGCCTCTCTCCGGCAGTGCCGCGAGAATCGGCACGGCGCAGGGCGACCTGAGGGCAATCTTTCCCCCTTCTTGCCGCGACCCTCCCGAACCGTCAGGACAGCGGGGCGCTGAACTCCCGCCCGGTGCCCGGCACCGGCGTCGCCAGTCCCCGGCGGGCACGCTCGGCGCGCACCGCCACCTCGACGACGTCGTAGAGCGCGCCGCCCACCGCGATGCAGATCGTGATGCCGGTCAGCCAGGCCAGCGGGTCCGTGGCGCCCCAGTCCAGGGTGGCGACCCACTCCGGGTTGAAGAACCGCTCGTTCGCGGCCAGCCACGTCACCGGGATCGCGAACATCGCCGCGAGCACCGCGTTCACCACCGCCACCGTGCGGGACCAGGCGCCGCGACGGAACAGCCAGACGGAGTAGACGCCCTCCAGGATCAACACCCCGATCAGGTACGGCCACCAGAACGACCAGTTCGCCGGATCCAGCACGGGCACCTCGGTGAACGCGAACTGCTGGAGCACGATGACGGCGATCAGCAGCACCGCCCATCCGAGAGTGGCGACCAGCTGCACCGGCGTCGGAGCGCCCGGCTCGTAACGCGGCAGATCGGCCGGCGACCAGGCCCGGCCGCGCATCTCGCCCCGGGCCACCCCGGTGCGCTCCAGGATCGCGAAGGTCAGCGTCACCCAGAACACCATGTGCGCGCCGGCCGTCAGCGCCGTGCCGACCGCGGTCCCGATCACCTCGCCGATCGAGGCGTCCTCCAGGATCCGGATGACCACCATGACGGCGACCACGATCGGCAAGACGATGGAGAGCAGCATGACGATGATCCGCTGCCAGACCGGGTAGAAGACCGGGCCGATCAGGTAGTGGGGGCGGTCCGCGTACCCGTCGGCCAGCCGGTCCGGGTCGCCCAGCTCCAGCAGGGTCTGCTCGACCGCGGCCGCCCGGTCCTGGCCGCCGTCGATCCGGGCGTCCACCGCGTCCTCGATGGACGTGCGCAACTCCCGCTCGATGTCCGAGCGCTGCCCCTCCGGAACCCGGCGCAGCACGGTGAAGACGTAACGGTCGATGAGGCTGGTGGTCACTTCTCACTCCTTGAATCGGTGCCGGCGGGGTGGTCCAGGTCTCCGATCGCCTTGTCCAGCCGCACCCACTCGTCGCGCAGCGCGGCCGCGATGGCATCGCCCTGCTCGGTGGTGCGGTAGAACTTGCGCGGCCGTGCCTCATCGGTGTTCCACGAACTGGTCAGCAGGCCCTGCGCCTCCAGTCGCCGCAGCAGCGGGTAGAGCGTGTTCGCCTCCACCTCGAACCCGGCCGTGCTCAGCGTTTCGAGCAGCGAGTACCCATACCCCGGCTCGCGGAGGACGGTGAGGCTCGCGACGACGACCGTGCCGCGGCGCAGCTCCTGCAGGTGACCGGAGAGCGTCGCATCCATTGTCATGCCACTCACCATAGTGTGTCTCACACACTATCGCAACAGGCGCGCTATCGTGTCAGCGATGAGCGGGGCTGCCGGGCCGCAGAAGTCGGCGGTCCGACACATGACTGGCACGAGTCCGTGAGAGGTGTGAGCGAGACTCACTAGTAGGCTCTCGCCTGGTTTCCGAAAGGCACAGGCAGAGGGACGGATATGAGTGACGAGGCCGAATTCCACGCGGACCGGACGCAGGAGTTCTACCTGCCGGCCGTGGTTCCGGCCGTGCCACCGCAGCACGGCGGGGCCGAGGTCATCGAGGTGGCCGCCTACCGCGGCGACACCAAGTTCGAGCGCGAGGTGATCGAGAAGATCGCCGCCTCCGCGGCCAAATCCGTTCCCGGCGTCGCCGAACTCGGCGGCGACGTGGCCCGCTTCCTCAACTCGGTGCTCGACAAGATCGGCCTGGACAAGGTCGGCGACGCCACCCGCGGCGTCTGGGCCAAGGTGGACGGCACCGACGTCGAGATCACCGTCATCCTGGTGATCAACGCGGGCGAGGTGGTCTCCGACGTGACCGCCAACGTCCGCCACGAGGTCATCGAGGCCGTCGAACGCTACGGTCTGCACGTCAGCGACTGCACCGTCAAGGTCGACGACATCCGCCTGCCCGAGGCCTGACCACCGAATCGCCCGGTGAGGGCTCCCGGCGGCCGGTAGGGTCGGTTCGTCGGCGGCCTTTCACCCGGGAGGGGCGATGATCACCGTTCCGGCGGGCAGCAGTCTCACCATGCGCTGCCCGGACACCCAACCCATCGTCCTCGTCTCGCTGGCCGAGGTGAGCGCGCCGTTCCTCGCCGAACTCCCGCCCATCCCGGTGCTCAGCCTCGACGGACCCGGCGTGCGCCGCATCGGCATCCTCGAACTCGTCACCGCCTCCGGCGTCACCTGGGTCGAGGCCGAACTGCGCAACGACCAGCTCACCGTCATCGGCGACGCCCCCACCGACGTGGTCCAGCGCCGGGCCGCCGCCCGCCGCCCCGGCAACTACCCGGCCATCGGCACCGCCGAGATCGAGACCATCGACGGCCGCCAGCGGGTGCCGATCACCGGCCGGGTGGAGGACATCTCCACCGACGGCCTCCTGCTGAGAGCCACGACCGACGACAACCTGCCGGCCCTGCCGTACGGCATCGAGCGCATCCTCCTGCACGTCACCATGCCGTGGGGCGAGATGACCGCCACCATCACCACCGTCGACCAGCGAGCCGACCTGCTACGGGGCACCTTCGAGTGGATAGACCCCAGCGGAGCCACCGAACTGGCCCGCTTCTGCCTCGGCCGCTGACTCCCGCCGCGGGTCGGCGCCGTACCCCGGAAGAACGACGCGAACAGCGAGACGGCCCGCCCAGCGCAACCAGGCGCCGGGCGGGCCGTCAGGCCATCAGCTGAATCAGCGGGTGACGACCGTGCTGACGATCTTGTCAGCGATGGTCTGGCGCTTCGCGTCCCACAGCGGGAACAGGTAGCCGATCAGGCAGATGAGGCCGTCGATGATGTGCGCGAGGTCACGCAGGAACGCCTTGCCGGCGCCGATCGGCTGGCCCGAGTTGACGTCCACCAGCGTGAGGCCCAGCGCCTTCTTGCCCCAGCTCTGCCCGGTCTTGCCGGCGAGGTACCAGCGGTTGTAACCCGACACGACGAACGCCAGCAGCTGGAAGATCCAGTAGAAGGCGTTGACCGTGGGCAGGCCGTTCTCGTCGGTGCCCTGGCCCAGAGTGGAGGCGAGGATGCCGAACGGCGCCGTGATGATGCCGTCGATCAGGTAGGCACCGACGCGCTGGCCCCAGTTGGCGTAGTTGACGGCCGGGCCGCCGTAGGGGGCGCCACCGTAGGGCGCGCCACCGTAGGGCGGGGGCGGCGGGGTCTGGTTGCCGTAGGGGTCGTTCGGGGGCGGAGGCGGGTAGCTCATATTCGTTTCCTTCGTAGGGGGTCGGCTCATCCGAGCCGGTGCAGTTGAAATATCCAGCTCGCCAGGGCGGTCAGCCCGGCGAGCCAGCCCACCTGTCGCCGTCGCGCGGACGACCACGAGCGTGGCGGTTGCAGCACGCCCGCGGCACGTAGCGCCACGAGCGGGCCGGCGACGGCAGTGAACGCCGCCAGACCGAAGATCAGAGGGTTGGCCTGGAAAGCCGTCTCGACCTGGCCGCGCACCAGCGCCACGGCGGCAGTCGTCATACCGCACCCCGGGCACGGCACACCGGTCAGCGTCCGCAACAGACACGGCAGACCCAAGCCGGTACGGGCGGTGACCGTCGGCCAGACCGCCGCCCCCACCGCGACGAGCACGCCGAAGCCGCCCAATCGCTCGGGAACGGAGAACTCACGCATGCACACACCTCTAGATCTCAAAGTTGGAGGATCATACGGGTGTTCGGGCCTTGTCGGCGACCCCGTATCCGCAGCGTGGAACCACTAAACGCCCGTTCGAGTGACCGATTTCCCGCAGTTCCTCCGCCGCCGCGACCGGTTCGGCGCGTAAACGGAGCAACTCCGACACGGTAAGGCGGAACTCGTACCGATGGCGGTGTCCGGCTCGCGACAGTGCCCACCAGAGGCGGCCGGCGCGCCGGCCGGCTCCTCCCCGGAACTCTCAACACGCTGACCGTGTAGCCGACGGTGAAATGGCAATCACGATCAGTCAGGTTCCAAATGGGAATACGGAGAACGATCGTGACCAGTTCATCGCCGTTCGGCGAAATGCCCGAGTCGCAGTACAACGCCCTTCCCGTGCAGGTGGTGCACCACGGCCATGCATTGATCTCGGCGCCCTGGAGGGGTCCTGCCCCGGCGGGCCAGGGCCCGGCGAACCGGGGGCGCTGGGCCCGCGGCTTCCGACGTAGTCTCGATCGGGTGAGCGCCGCCCCCGCCATCCCCCTGACCTCCGTCTTCGCCGACACCTTCCCGGAGATGGCGACCCCCTGGCGGGCCGCTGACCCGCCCGGTCCGCGCCTGCTGATCCTCAACCGCCCCCTGGCGGAGGAGCTCGGCCTCGACCCGGACTGGCTGGAGACCCCCGACGGCGTCCGCTTCCTCACCGGCACCAACCTCCCGGAGCAGGCGAAACCGGTGGCCCAGGCCTACGCCGGCCACCAGTTCGGCGGCTACTCGCCACGCCTCGGCGACGGCCGCGCCCTGCTGCTCGGCGAGCTGCACGGGCGTGACATCCACCTCAAGGGTTCCGGCCGCACCCCGTGGGCGCGCGGCGGCGACGGCCTGGCCGCGGTCGGCCCGATGCTCCGCGAGTACGTGGTCAGCGAGGCCATGCACGCCCTCGGCATCCCGACCACCCGTTCCCTCGCGGTCGTCGCCACCGGGAAGAGCATCGTCCGGGAGAACCTGGCCCCGGGCGCCGTCCTCACCCGGGTCGCGGCCGGCCATCTGCGGGTGGGCAGTTTCCAGTACGCCCGCGCCACCGGTGACGCCGACCTGCTGCGCCGCCTCGCCGACCACGCGATCGCCCGTCACCATCCGCACGCCGGGAACGCGCTGGAGCTGTTCCAGGCGGTGGTGGGCGCGCAGGCCGAACTGATCGCGAAGTGGATGCTCACCGGGTTCGTCCACGGTGTGATGAACACCGACAACATGACCATCTCCGGCGAGACCATCGATTACGGTCCGTGCGCCTTCATGGACGCCTTCGACCCGGCCACCGTGTTCAGCTCGATCGACGAGACGGGCCGCTACGCCTACGGCAACCAGCCGGCGATCGCCCAGTGGAACCTGGCCCGCCTCGCCGAGTCGCTGCTGCCGCTCTTCGACGACGACCAGGAGAAGGCGATCGTCCTGGCCACCGAGGCACTGGGGGCGTTCCGCACCCGCTACGCCGCCGCCACGATCACCGGCATGAGCGCCAAGCTGGGCCTCAGGACCGGCAACGCCCCGCTGGCCGAGGACCTTCTCGCCCACCTGGCCGCCGAGAAGGCCGATTTCACCTCGTTCTTCCGCAGGCTGGCCGCGGGCGAGGAGTCCGGTGAATGGGTCGACCGCTGGCGGGCCGAGAACCCCGACACCGAGGCGATGAACCGGGTCAATCCCATCTACATCCCCCGGAATCACCTGGTCGAGGAAGCCCTGGCCGACGCCGAGGTCCACCACCTCCTCGAGGCGGTCACGTCACCCTTCGACGAGCGCCCCGAACTGGCCCGCTTCGCGGCCCCGGCTCCGCCGGACTTCGGCACCTATCGGACCTTCTGCGGAACCTGACAAAACCCATTTATCGTACGGGTCAGGCCCGGTACCGCCCCACCCCGCGAGCCGCCGCGAACGCGGGCGTCTGCCGCGCCCGCCGGGCTGACCTGCCCACTCCGGCTCAGAGCAACACCCGGCGGAGGCGCTGGACCGCCTCGTCCATCGTCTCCGCCCCGGTGGCCGCATAGGTCAGCCGCAGGAACGGCCCGGGCGGCTCGGTCGCGTGCCAGGCCCGCCCGGGAAAGACGATCACCCCGGCGGCAGCGGCGGCAGCGGCCACCGCCACGTCGTCGGCCCCGTCCGGCAGCCGGACCCACAGATGCAGGCCCCCGCGCGGGACCACCGCCGGCACCAGGCCGGGCAGATGCCGCCGTAGCGCATCGAGCAGAGCCGCCCGTCGATTGCCCAGCTCGGCCCGCAGCCCGCGACGATGCCGCCCCCACGCCGGGCTGGTCACGAACTCCACAGTGGCCTGCTGCAACGGCCCGGACACGAAGAAGTCGTCGAGCAGCCGGGCGGCCCGCAGCCGTGCTCCCGCCGGACCGCGCGCCCCGAGCGCGGCGACCCGCAGCCCCGGCGCCGCCGACTTGGTCAGCGACCGCAGGTGGATGACGTGACCGTGCGGGTCGGCCGACGCCAGCGGTGCGGGCGGGTCCCCGTCGATGGCCAGGTCGCGGGCGTAGTCGTCCTCGATCAGGAACGCCCCGGCGTCCTGCACGGCGGCGAGCACCTCCGGCCGCCGGGCGGGGGAGAGGGTCGCGCCGGTCGGGTTCGCGAACAGCGGCTGGCAGTAGAACAGCCGCGCCCCGGTGCGGGCGAACGCCGCCGCCAGCTGGTCGGGCCGCACCCCGTCGTGGTCGGCCGGCACCGGCACCACACGCAGCCCGGTGGCGTGGGCGGCGGCCAGCGCCCCGAGATAGGTGGGCGACTCGACGAGCAGGGTGTCGCCCGGCCCGGTCAGCGCCCGCAACGTCGACGACAGCGCCGCCTGACCGCCCGGGCAGATCACCATGTCGTCGGCGCGCAGTCCGCCACCGGCCTCCCGGGCGAACCAGGCCCGCAGATCCTCCCGCCCCTCGACCGGCCCCCGCTGCCACGCGGCCGGCTGACGGGCGGCCCGGGCCAGCGCCGCCCCGAGCGCGGCGGCCGGTTGCAGATCGGCGTCCAGGTAACCGCCGGACAGCGGGATCGCGCCGGACGGCGGTAACGCCAGTAACGCCTGCATCTCCTCCTCGCCGAACCGCCGGGGGCCCAGCGCCACCGTCTGCCAGGACAGGTCGGGCGCCGCCGCCGGGCCGGGGCGGGCCGCCACGAAGGTGCCCCGCCCGGGCCTGGTCTCCACCAGCCCTTCCGCCACGAGCTGCCGGATCGCCTCGGCCACGGTGACCGGGGAGGCCTGGTGCCGGAGGGTCAGCTCACGCACCGACGGCAGCCGTGTCCCGGCCGTGGCGGTGCCCGCCAGCACTCGTAGATCTTGGACGACCCGATCGGCTGCGTTACTGTTACCCATGAGGGACAAGAGTAACGCTACTGTCGCCGGCGCGATAACGGCCGGAGCCCTGGGAGTGCTCGGTTTCAGCCTGTCCCTACCGGCCACCCGGGTGGCGGTGCAGGAGCTGGACCCGTGGTTCGTGGCGTTCGGCCGGGCGGTCGGCGCGGCCGTCCTCGCCGCGGCCTACCTGTGGCTCACCCGGGCGCCCCGCCCGACCGCGGCCCAGTGGCGGCGGCTCGCCGTCGTGGCGGCGGGGGTGGTGGCCGGGTTCCCGCTGTTCACCTCACTGGCGCTGACGAGCGAGACCGCCTCGCACGGCGCCGTGGTCGTCACCCTGCTGCCCGCCACCACCGCGGTGCTGGCCGTCCTGCGCGCCGGCGAGCGCCCACCACCCGCGTTCTGGCTGGCCGGCGGCGCCGGGCTGCTGGCCGTCCTGGCGTTCCTGGCCGCCGGCGGAACCGTCCACGGCACACTGTCCACTTCCGACCTGTACCTGCTGGCGGCCATCGCCCTGTGCGGCCTCGGTTACGCCGAGGGCGGCGCCCTCGCCCGGGAACTGGGCGGCGCCCGCACCATCTGCTGGGCCCTGCTCGTGGCTCTCCCGGTGACCGTCCCATTCACCCTGGCCGCCGCCGGGAGCCATCCACCGCAGGCGGGTCCCACGGCATGGGCGGCTTTCACGTACCTCACGGTGATCTCGATGTTCCTGGCGTTCTTCGCCTGGTACGCGGGCCTGGCCCGGGGCGGCATCGCCCGGGTCGGCCAGATCCAGCTGGTCCAGCCGATCCTGACCCTGCTCTGGTCCGCCCTGCTGCTCGGCGAGCGCTTGGCGCCGTCGGCCGTCGTCGCGGCCCTGGCCGTCCTGGCCTGCGTGGTCCTCACCCAGCGAACCCGGGCCCGGAACCGGCCGGGATGTGGTGACACTGTTGTGCGCCGCCGCCGTGAGAACGCTGATCAACATGTAGGGTCGGGCCCGTGACAGGTCCCCTCTCCGGCGCCGCCCACGTGGCCGGCGATGTCACCGGCACGCTCCGCCCCGAGCAGCCCTGACTTGCGGCCGATCCTGCTCGGCGGCTATGCGGCCAAGTCCTGCCCGCGCGCCGTCCACAACGACTACGACCCCACCGTCCCCCGCCCGGTGCTGCCGGTCGCACCCGAGTTGCAGGCCCTCTACGACACCGGTGTCGACTTCGAGACCGAGATCCTCACCGCCTGGCCGGCACTGGCCCTGCCCGGCTACGTCGACCTGCGCGACCTCGACGGCGACAAACGCGTGCACATCGGCGCGACGGTCGGCGCCATGCGGGCCGGCGCGGCCGTCATCGTCGGTGGCCGGCTCCCCGACGACGTCGCCGGCGGCCGCACCGGCAAGCCCGACATCCTGCTCCGTGACACCGGCGGCGGCTACCACCCGGCCGACATCAAGGCCCACCACGTCCTTGACCGCAAATATGACAACGCCCTGGCCAGTACCCTCAAGGCGCCGTCCTTCGAGGACGCCGTGCCGCTGCCGGACGGCGGCGCGCGACAGCGCGAGGAGGATCTGCTCCAGCTGGCCCACTACTGGCGGATGCTGGAGGCGTGCGGCCACCAGGCCACCCACCCGCGCGGCGCGATCTGCGGCGACGACCGCCCCGGCGACCCGCTGCTCGTCTGGTACGACCTGACGGCCCCCGCCTTCCGCACCTTCTCCCGGACCACCGGCGTCGCCACCCGCAGCGCCCTGGAACGCTACGACCACGAACACGGTTTCCGCCGCCGGGTCGCCGACGTGGCCCGGCACCGCACCGGCGCCGCCGGCGACCCGCTTCCGCTGGTCGATCCGATCGGCCAGGCCGAGTGCGCCACCTGCCGCTGGTCGCCGGTCTGTGTCGACACCCTTCCCGGTACGGACGTGAGCGCCGTCCTCCGTGGCGCCCTCAGCGCCCGCGAATACCTGGCCCTGCGCGCGGCCGGCGTGCACACCGTGACGGACCTGGCCGGCAGCGATCCGGAGAACCTGCTCACCGGCATGTACGGCGCCGAGGTCCCGCACCTGCGTACCCGCGCCTTCCGTCTCCGTAAGGCGGTGACCGCCGCCCGCCTGGCCGCCGCCGGCCTGATCGTGCGCCGCCGTGAACGGGCCGACGTCCCCCGGGCCGCCGTCGAGGTCGACATCGACATCGAATGGGGCGCCGACGACCGCGTCTACCTGTGGGGCCTGCTGATCACGTCGAACGGCGCAAGCCGCTACGAGTCGTTCTTCGACCCGAGGGTGACCACCGACCGGGACGAGGAACTCCTCGCCCGCCGCTGCCTCGACCGTCTCACCGGCCTGGCCGCGGAGACCCCCGACCTGCTGGTCTTCCACTACGGCACCCCCGAGCCCCGCCAGGCCCGCCGCTTCCCGCCCCTGCCGTCCGGCCCCGCCGGCCCGGACCGCTGGATCGACCTGCTGCCACTGGTCCGCGCCACCGTGGACTCCCGCGCCGGCCACGGCCTCAAGGCGATGGCCACCCACGGCCCCGGCCACACCTGGCGCGACCCCGACCCGGGCGGCCTGCAGTCCCAGTCCTGGCACGCCGCCGCCCGCCAGGGCGACCGGGCGGCCGCCACCCGCCTCCTGACCTACAACGAGGACGACGTCCGCGCCACCCTGGCCGTCCGCACCTGGTTGCGGTCGGCCTGACATTGATCATGCCGGGGCCGGGCGGGGGAGGGGCCACGCGCGGTGGAAGGAGCCGACGCACGACGACGCCGGGCGGATCTCGATGCCCGGGGTGTCGGCGGTGACCAGCGGCAGGGAAGTGACCTTGCGGATGTCGTTGAGGCAGGCCTCGAACCGGGAGCGGAAGGCGGCCTGGTCCTCGCCCGCCGCGCCGAACCGGGCGAGCAGCGACGGCCAGGGGAACTGCCGGGCGTCGTCGAGGTATGTGCCGACCAGGGTGAGCCAGATGTAGACGTCCAGGGCGAGGCACGAGTGGCGGCCCAGCGTACGTACGGTGTCGGCGTCGAGCGGGATCCAGCGCAGCGCCGACTTGGCGAACTCGGCCTCCAGGGTGATCACCGGCGGGCATTCCGACGACGAGTCGAGGAAGCCGTGGGTCTGGCGGCTGCGGCCGCTGACCAGGAAGCCCGAGCCGCCGGTGCCCTCGTTGACCCAGCCGTGCCGCAGCGTGCGGTGCAGCTGGTCCTCCAGTTCGGTGAACCAGCCACCGCCGACGGTCGACTCGGAGAGTGAGCCGAGGCCGGCCAGGAACGCGTAGAGCCGGTGCGGCTGGAACGTGATGGTGCGGCTGCGGCAGCGGAACGCCTCGGTGCACAGGAACATCACCAGGTGGCGGCCGAGCAGCCCGTACGGGACGCCGGCGTAACGCGCGAACTCGCCCTCGCTGAGACCGGACCGCCAGCTGCCGAGGCCGGGCCGGTAGTGCAGCTCGACCTCACCGGGGTCGGTCTCCGGCAGCACCAGGTCGGCGTGCAACGGTGGGTAGAGGATCGTCTCACCGGATGATCCGGCGGAGCCGGGCAGGCGGCATCCGCTGTGCGCGCCGGTCTCCGGCTCGACGGTGATGTGGACGGCGACGTCGCCGTGCCGGAACGAGAAACTCACATCGTCCTCCCGCGGGGAAGTTCCTCTGCGGTGAACGAGTGATCTTCAAGAATGGGTGCAGCCCACCGTCCAGGTCGACGAGCGGCACCCGCAGGCGGTGTGGGTGCGGAGGAGTCGGCCGCGACCAACGGCGCGGTGTGGCCGGCGGCAGGGTGACCGATATGTCCCGGGGTTTGGCGTGATCTTCGTCCGGGCGGCCTTGACAGGATCGGCGGCAGCGCACCAGAGTGGCGGATTCACCCCCGCTGACCTGCGAATACGCAGCTACGAAGGACGAAACGCGCACATGGATCTGCATCCGGACGACCACGACGAGCTGACGCACGGCAGCTCCAGCCTCGAGATGTGGCGCCGCAGCGATCACGCGGTTCAGGTGGCGGAGGAGCTGATGCGGATGAACGGTGGCACGGTTCCGATGAGTGACCTGCTGTGGCTGGGCGCCGAGTCGTTCCTGCCGCGGCAGTGGAAGGCCGGCTGCGCGCCGGAGCCGGTCGAGGCCGCGGTCCTGGTCTACAACCGTTGGCGCAAGCTGGAGGAACGCCGCCTCCAGCGCCGTCAGCAGACCGGCGAGAACTACTGACCGCCGGCCCCGCGGCATGAGCCGACGGTAACGCCGCCGCTGAGCGGTCCCGGTCTTTCGGGCCGCGCCGGGTCGGGTGCGGTCGGTGGCGGAGCGGGCTGTGCCGGGTCGGGTGCCGTCAGGGGCGGGCCGGGTGGGGCAGGGTGACGGGTAGCAGGGCCGGGGTGTTGGCGGTGGTGCGGAGGGCGGCCGGGCCGGGTGGGGTGCGCCGGAAGAGGCGGCCGCCGAAGCGGAGCCAGCCGACCGAGCCGTCCGGGTCGCGGACGAAGTCGGCGCGGGTGTGTGCGTCGGTGCCGTCGGGGGCCCACACCAGCACGTGGTCGCGACGGTAGAACGGCAGCACCATCGCCTCGGTGCCGTCGACGCGGCCGCTCAGGCGGCCGCCCGCGGCGACCAGGTCGAGGGTGATGGACGCCTGCTCGCCGGTGGAGCCGATCTGCTCGGCCACGTAACGGCCCTCGTACCCGGACAGCTGGGCGGGGGTGAGCGGGCGCGGGGTGGCCGGCAGGTTGTGCAGACCGGCCAGGCGGGTCAGCGCCCAGTCGTCGGCGAACAGTTCGGCGAGCAGGGCCGGGCCGCTCTCCGAGTTGGTGAGGACGGTGAGCGCGAGGCCGCGTTCCGGTACGAGCAGGAAGCCGGAGTGCTGGCCGGGCAGGTCGCCGCCGTGCTGGATGACGCGCGGGCCCTCGGCGGTGGGGCGCAGCATCCAGGTGACGCCGAAGCCGTCGACCTCGACGAACAGGGTGCCGCCGGGGCCGGGCCGCCACCGCATGGCCCGTAGTGAGCGCCGGGTGAGCAGCGGGTCGCCGTCGCCGAGGTGGAAGCGGGCCCAGCGCAGCTGGTCGCGGGCCGTGGAGTAGAGACCGCCGGCCGCGTGCAGGCTGCGCGGGATGACCAGCGCCTCCGGCACCGACACCGGGTTGCCGGACGCGTCGGAGCCGTGCGGCATGGCCACCGTGGCGCCCGCCAGTTCGTCCAGTGTGAACGCGGTGCCCCGCAGCCGGAGCGGGTCGAGCACCAGGGACCGCATGGCGCGTTCGTAGACGGCGCCGGTGGTCACCTCGATGAGCCGGCCGGCCAGGCCGATGGCGGCGTTGTTGTACGCCATCACCGTCCCGGGCGGGGTCAGCTGCGGCACCGTCTCCAGCGCCGCCACGTATTTCGCCAGGGTGTCGTCGCCGCTGCCGGTGTCGGTGAAGACGTCGCCGAGCCAGCCGGCGCTGTGGTTGAGGACCTGCCGCACGGTGACCCCGGGGGAGGTGGCGGTCCGGAAGCCGGGCAGGTAGGCGCGGACGGTGCGATCGAGGTCGATCCGGCCGCGTTCGGTCAGCCGCATCACGGCCGTACCGGTGAAGGTCTTGGTGGTGGAGGCGATCCGGAAGACGGTGTCGCCGTCGACCGGGGCGGGCGCGGCCACGTCGGTGACGCCGAAGCCGCCCACGTATTCGCGGCCCTGGTGGTAGAGGCCGTAGGCGACGCCGGGAATCCGGTATGCCGCCATGCCGGCCTGGATCTTCTCCAGGAGTTCACGGACCGCGGCGGGAACCCGGGCCCCGGCGCCGGCGGTCGCGGGTGCGGCGGTGGCGGTGGCGGTGGCTCCGGTGGTGACCGCCGCGGCGCCGGCCGCCGCGGTGCGCAGCAGGGACCGGCGGGAGATCGGTTCGACCATCACGCCACTGTATCCATGCGTGTCACTCACCGGAGAACATTTCGTTGACGTGGGACGAGGACCCGTCTACGGTGTCGAGGAAAGCGCTTTCCCCCAGCGCAATCCCCTCATCAAGGAGTTGTGGTATGCGTCGGCGTACCTTCCTCGGCATGTCCTCCGGCCTCGGCATCGTGGCGACCGGCCTGACCACCACCCCGGCTCTCGCGGGCGGCCGGCGACCGGACCTGACAGTCGCCGTCGACGGCAGCGGCGACCACACCGGCATCCAGGCGGCGATCGACGCGGCCCCGGCCGGGGCGACCGAGCCGTTCGTCATCGGCGTGCGTCCCGGCACCTACCTGGGCCAGGTCATCGTCCCCGCCACGAAGCCGTTCCTGGAGCTGCGCGGCCTCGGCCGCCGCCCGGACGACGTGGTGATCGCCGACGACCGCGCCAACGGCACCCTCAAGCCGGACGGCACGCCCTGGGGCACCTCCGGCAGCGCCTCGGTCACCGTCAACGGCGCCGACTTCCGGGCCGTGAACCTGACCTTCGCGAACCTCTTCGACGAGGCCGCCCACCCGGAGATCACCAACCGGCAGGCGGTGGCCGTGCTGACCCGGGCCGACCGGCTGGTCTTCGACCGGGTGCGGTTCCTGGCCAACCAGGACACCCTGTACGTGAACAGCAGCGCGGCCGGTGTGGTGGCCCGGGTCTACCTGCGCGACTGCTATGTGGAGGGTGACGTCGACTTCATCTTCGGCCGGGCCACCGCCGTCTTCGACCGCTGCCGGATCCACTCGCTGAACCGCGGCAGCACCCCGAACGGTTACGTCACCGCGCCGAGCACCGACATCACCAACCCGTACGGCCTGCTCTTCCGGCGCAGCCGGTTCACCTCGGACGCCCCGGCCGGGACGGTCCTGCTGGGCCGCCCGTGGCACCCGAGCAACGACCCGAACGCGATCGGCCAGACGATCATCCGGGAGTCCTGGATCGGCGCGCACATCCCCGACGTCGCGTGGAGCGACTTCGGCACCTGGCCGTGGGAGGAGGCGCGGTTCTTCGAGTACCGCAACGCCGGGCCGGGCGCGATCGTCTCGGCGAACCGGCCGCAGCTGACCGCCGAGCAGGCCGGGGACCTCACCGCCGCGGCGTTCCTGCGGGGCGGTGACGACTGGGCCCCGGAGCGGTGCTGAACCGCCCGTGCGGGTGACGACGACGGGCCGGGACAGTGACGGCCACATATTCTCGGCCCGTGCCGGTCTCACGTAAGCGCAAGAAGTCCCAGAAATCGGCGGCGGCGGCCAGGGCGAGCCGCCGGCGCGACCACACCCGGAGGGTGTCGCTGTCCAACATGGTCTCCGGTTGGGCGGAGACGTTCACCCGCCGGGTGGAGGCGGCCCGGCCACACGCCCGGGCCCTGGCCGAGTCGTTGCGGGAGTCGCCGGCGACCGGCACCGCCCTGGAGGACGAGCTGTGCGCCCGGCTCGGCCCGCTGCTCACCGAGCTCGCGGACCGCACCCCGGCCGATCCCGCCGAGCTGCTCGCGGCCGCCGGGAGCGGGCACCTGGACGAGCTGCTCGCCAAGAGCGACGACCACATCGGGCCGGAACACTTCGCCGAGGCGCTGGCCGACGCGGTCGCCGATACGGGCGCCGACCGGGTACGCGCCGCCGTCACGGCGATCCTGCCGTCGCCGCTGCGTGAGCGGACGGGCCTCGCGACACCCGGCCCGGCGCTCGGCGGCCCGGTGCTGTGGACCCCCGACCGGTACGGCACCCGCTTCGCCGTGGTGGCGCCGTTCGCCGTGCCGGACGCCCCGGTGCGCTGGTACCTCTGGGATGTCGACACGTGCACCCTCACCCCGCTCCCGGTGCACGCCGGCTTCTACGCCTCACCGGAGGAGGCCCTGGCCGCGTGGCAGGTCGGCGTCGGCCCGGTCGCGGCGGGCGGCACCTCGTGGCGCGCGGCCGACGACCCCGAGCTGCTCAAGGACGTGCTGCCCGGGCTGTTCGGGCTGACCGCGCTGGGCGGCGAGTCGGTCGAGCAGCACGCCGAGTACCTGCGCTGCCGCCGCCTGGCCGAGACGGTCGTGGCGTCGCTGCCCGCCCACCCCGTGCCGCGCCACCGCGAGGATCTGCCGAAGCTGGCCGCCGAGTGGATGAGCCGGTGGCCGGAGGCTCAGGACGAGGCGGGCGCGGTGCTCGACGCGTGGCCGCTGGACGTTCCCGCGCTGGCGGTCGGCTGTTCACCGCACCGGGTCGCGTACGTGGCCCAGCAGATCCGCGAGGAGTACGGCGACGAGGCCGGCCCGGTTCTCGCGCTGCTGCCGGGCTGGGTGGATCTGCTGGCCGGCCGGAACGGGCTCACCCCGGAGCTGGTGGCGCGCGCCCGCCCGTACGCCGAAGGTCTGATCCATCCGGATGTCGCCCCCGGCGACCGTGACGCCCACCAGGCCCGCGTGATCGAGTAGGAGGATCAGCCGGCCCGGGACTCCTCGCCGCGCCCGATGACCGCGCCGAACAGCCTCCGCGCCTGCTCGGCACGCAGACCGACGAACACGCCGGTCGCCGCGACCAGGATCTCGCCGGGCTCGGCCGCCGTGGCGATCGACCCGGCCACGGTGACCCGGCGCCCGTCCACGTCGACCACCTCGGCGGTCAGCCGCAGCGGGGTGAGCAGCGGGACGGGTTTGCGATAGCCGGTGTCGAGCCGGACCGTCATGCCCGGATTGCCGGAGGCGCCGGCCGCGTAGCCCAGCATCTGGTCGAGCAGCATGGCGCTGACCCCGCCGTGCGCATAGCTGGGCGGCCCCTCGAAGGCCAGCCCGAGCGTGCAGGCGCCGACCGTGATCTCACCCTCCTGGTGGATCTCCAGCGGCGGGGCGAAGGCGCTGCCCGCGCCGGTCACCGGGTTGTAGAGGCGCACCCCGGCGCGCATGTCGTCGGCGGACGGCGGTTCGTGCCGGCCGCGGGCCCGCTCGCCCAGCGGTGCGGCCGCCTGCCGGATCCGCTCGGCGGCCCGGCGCAGCTCCTCGGTGGGCGCCTCGGTGGCGGTGGCGTGCTCGATGAGCAGTCGCAGCGCGTCGCCCAGGTCGCTGATCGCCTCGCGACGGCGCAGCAGCGCGTCGTCGACGGCGTGCAGCCGGCGGCCGTTCTCACTGTCGGTCACCCTGTCAGGCTCCTACACCCCACCCCATCGGACCTAGTGAATCTCATCACACTGCTATAACCTGTTCTAGTTGTTGCGGAGCGGTAAACGGCCCGGCGGATGGGGAAACCATGGCGGTCACCGTGGAGTACGACGTGGTCGTGGTGGGTGCCGGCGCAGCCGGGATGACAGCCGCCCTCACGACAGCCCGCAGCGGACTGAACACGGTTCTCGTCGAGAAGGCGGCCGTCTACGGTGGATCGGCGGCCCGGTCCGGCGCCGGGATCTGGGTGCCGAACAACGACGTTCTGCTCGCCGCCGGGGTGCCGGACACGTTCAGCAAGGCCGACACGTATCTGGCGGCCGTGGTCGGGCCGGCCGTGCCGGCCGCCCGCCGCCAGGCCTTCCTCACCAACGGGCCGCGGACCATCGCGTTCCTGCAACGCTGGACACCGCTGCGGTTCGCCTGGATGAAGGACTACCCGGACTACTATCCCGAGCTGCCCGGCGGCATGCCGAACGGCCGCTCGATCGAGCCGCAGGCCCTCGACGCCAACGTCCTCGGTGACGAACTGGCCCACCTCAACGGGCCCTACCAGGCCAGTCCCGCCGGAACCGTGGTCTACACGATCGACTACAAGTGGCTGTCGCTGGTCGCCCGCCACCCGCGCGGCGTCGCCACGGCCAGCGAGATCCTCTGGCGCTACCTCCAGCTCGCGGCCCAGGGCCAGAAGCCGGTCACCATGGGCCAGGCGCTGGCCGGTGGGCTGCGGGCCGGGCTGATCGCCGCCGGTGTGCCGGTCTGGCTGAACACCCCGCTGCTCGACCTGCACGTGGAGAACGGGCGGGTGGCCGGGGTGCTGGTCCGGCGCGACGGCGCCGAGACGCTGATCCGGGCCCGGCGCGGCGTGGTGGTGGCCAGCGGCGGGTTCGAGCACAACGAGCGGATGCGCAAGCAGTACCAGGCCGCGCCGATCGGCACCGACTGGACGATCGGGGCGGACTCCAACACCGGTGACGGCATCGAGGCCGGCGAGCGGGCCGGGGCCGCCCTCGCGCTGATGGAGGACGCCTGGTGGGGGCCGATGATCCCGCTGCCGGGCGAGCCGTGGTTCTGCCTCTCCGAGCGGACCCTGCCCGGCACCATCTTCGTCAACCGGGCCGGGCAGCGGTTCGTCAACGAGGCCGCGCCGTACAGCGACGTCGTGCACGTGATGTACGAGAAGGGCCACATCCCCTGCTGGATGATCACCGACCAGGACTACCGGAACCGCTACCTGTTCAAGGACCTCGCCCCGCTGCTGCCCTACCCGGACGAGTGGTACTCCAGCGGCGCCCTGGTCAAGGACTGGACCCTCGCCGGGCTGGCCGCGAAGATCGGCGTGCCGGCCGGTGCGCTGCGGGCCACCGTCGACCGGTTCAACGCCCAGGCCCGCGCCGGACGCGACACCGACTGGCGCCGGGGCGACAGCGCGTACGACGCCTACTTCGCCGACCCCACCAACACGCCCAGCCCCTGCCTCGCGCCGATCTGGCTGCCGCCGTTCTACGCCTTCACGATCGTGCCCGGCGACCTCGGCACCAAGGGCGGCCTGCTCACCGACGCCCGGGCCCGGGTGGTGCGCCCGGACGGCTCGGTGATCCCCGGCCTGTACGCCGCCGGAAACGCCAGCGCCGCCGTGATGGGCCACAGCTACGCCGGCGCCGGCTCGACCCTCGGACCCGCGATGACGTTCGGACACGTGGCCGGCCTGGAGCTGGCGGCCACACCGTGATGAGGAGGAAGACATGCCCAAGGTGAGCGTCTCGGCCACCACCACCGCCGAGCCGGACAAGGTGTGGCAGGTCGTCACCGATCTGCCCCGGACGCCCGAGTGGAACGCCATGCACCAGGGCTTCACCGGTGAGGTGCCGGCGACCGTGGCCGAGGGGACCACGTACAAGCAGAAGGTGAAGCTGATGGGCATGCCCGCCGAGATGGCCTGGAAGGTCGTCGCCGCGGACGCCCCGAACCGTCTGGAGATGGCCGGCGACGGCCCGATGGGCGTCAAGGCGAAGAACCGCTTCGTCATCGAACCCGAGGGCGCCGGCTCCCGGGTCACCTACGAGATGGAGTTCGCCGGGCCGGCGCTCAACGGGCCGATGGCCGCCATGCTGGAGAAACAGGCCGGGCCCGCCGCGCAGCAGGCCCTGGAGAAGCTGACCGCCCTGGCCGGGTGACGCTCAGCGGACCAGCAGCCGGGTGGCCAGCTCGAGGTGGTTGACGACATCGTTCGCCGACGCCCGGCGGGTCACCCAGGCCACCAGATTGGACAGCCACACGTCACCGATCACCCGCGCCTTGGCCCGGTCGTCGGCGGTCGGCTCACTGTCGTCGCCCTCGTGCATGGCGCGGGTCAGCATGTCCTCCATGAGGCCGGCCACCGCGTTGACCTCGGCGCTCGCCGACGGGTCGGCGAACATGAAGGCCCTGGTCATCGCCTCGGCGAGCAGCGGCTCGCGCTGCATGGTCCGGGTCATCCGGCCGAGGACGTAGAGCGTCCGGTCATACGGCGTGTCCCCCGGAACGGGCTTGCGGCCGATCTTGTCCTGGATCGTCTCGAACTCGCCGGCCAGCGCCGACACCAGCAGATGGATCTTCGAGGGGAAGTAGCGGTAGAGCGTGCCCAGGGCGACCCCGGCCCGCTCGGCGACCGTGCGCATCTGCACCGCGTCGTAACCGCCCTTGGACGCCAGCGCCAGCGTGGCCTCCAGGATCCGGCGGCGCCGGTCGCGCTGCGCGGCCGAACCCGCGATGTCGGCGCCGGTGAGCGCGCCGCGTGCGGTGCCGGTGGTACTCGTTCTCGTGACTGCCATGGTCGCCCTTTCGCCTCTGAATCAAGCCTAGCAACGGCGCGTTGCGTCCCCGTGTCACCCGACCGTGGTGCGCCCAAACTGAAACGTGTTCTAATCAGTGTCATGGATTTTCAGCCGGACGGGTCACACCAGGCGATCAGCCGGCTCGCCGGTGAGGTGCTCGACGGGAGCGCCGGCGATCCGGACAAGGCATGGGCCGCCCTCGGCCAGACCGGACTGCTCACCCTCGCCGTCCCGGAACACCTCGGCGGCGCCGGCCTCGGCGTCCTGGAGACCACCCTCGTGCTCACCGAGATCGGGCGGCGCGCACTCGACCTGCCCGCCCTCGGACACCTCGTCGCGATCCTCACCGGCGCCCACGAGCCCGGGCGGACCTTCGGCATCGCCGTCGCCGAACCGGGCGACCCGCTGCCGGCCGTGCCGCGGACGACCTTCGCGGACGGGACGGTCACCGGGGTCAAGACCGGCGTCACCACCGCCGACCGGCTGCTCGTCACGGTCGCCGGCCCGGCCGTCGTGACGATCGACCCGGCCGCGCCCGGCGCCACCCTCGACCGCGGCATCCTGCGCCTGGACCGGGCGGCGGCCACCATTCTGGGTGACGGTCAAACCCATCAAGACCTTCACCGGTACGCCGTGAGCTGCGCCTGCGCACTCGGTGACGGCGCACTGGCCGGGGCGCTGGCGCTCACCGCCGAGCACGTGCGGACCCGGCGGCAGTTCGGGCGGCCGCTCGCCACCTTCCAGGCGGTCGCCCAGCAGATCGCCGACGTCTACATCGCCAGCCACACCCTGCACCTGGCGACCCTCGCCGCGGCCTGGCGGCTCGGCACCGGCCGGGACGCCGACGACGACCTGCACGTCGCCGCCCAGTGGCTCACCGCCGAGGCGCCGCCCGCCGCCCGTACCTGCCATCACCTGCACGGCGGGCTCGGGCTGGCGATCGACTACCCGCTGCACCGGCACACCACGCTGATCCGGGACCTGGTCCGCCTCCTGGGCGGCGCCGAACACCGGCTGACCACACTGGGGGAGCGGCTTGTTCATCGACCTGACTGACGGGCAGCGTGCGTTCCGGGACGAGCTCCGGTCGTACCTCGCCGGGGTCCTGACGCCCGCGCAGCGTGGCGAACTGGCGCGGGAACGGCTCGGACCCGCCTACCGCGACGTGGTGGCCCGCCTCGGCCGCGACGGCTGGCTCGGGCTGGGCTTCCCGGTCGAGTACGGCGGGCGCGGCCCCGGCCCCGTCGAGCAGCAGATCCTCGTCAACGAGGCGGCCCGCGCCGACGTGCCGCTACCCGCCGTCACGCTCCAGACGGTCGCGCCCACCCTGCTGGCGCACGGCACCGAGGAGCAGAAACGCTTCTTCCTGCCGCGGATCCTGGCCGGGGAGCTGCACTTCGCGATCGGCTACACCGAACCGGAGGCCGGCACCGATCTCGCGGCGCTGCGGACCCGGGCGGTCCGCGACGGCGACGAGTACGTGGTGGACGGCCAGAAGACCTTCACCACCGGGGCGCACGACGCCGACTTCCTGTGGCTGGCCTGCCGCACCGACCCGGCCGCCGAACGCCACCGCGGCCTGTCGATCCTGATCGTCGACACGAGCGACCCCGGCTACGCGTGGACGCCGATCATCACGAGCGACGGGTCGCACCACGTCAACGCCACCTACCTCACCGGTGTCCGGGTGCCGGTCAGCCGCCGGGTCGGGCCGGAGAACGGCGGCTGGCGGCTGCTCACCGCGCAGCTCAACCACGAGCGCGTCATGCTCGGACCGGCCGGGCGGATCGGTGCCCTGCACGATCGGGTGCGCGATTGGGCGTACATCCATGGGGTTTCGGAGATCGCGGAGGTCCGCCGCGCGCTGGCCCGGACCCACGCGGCGCTGCGTGTCAACGAACTGCTCAACTGGCAGATCGCCGGCGGCGAACCGGCCCCGGCCGACGCCTCCGCCACCAAGGTCTTCTCCTCCGAACGCCTGCTGCGGCTCGGCCAGGAGCTGGAGGAACTGGTGGCCCGCCACGGTGACCCGGCCGATCCCGGCACCGCGGACCTGCTCGACTGGCTCGGCCTGCACGCCAAGCGCGACCTGGTGCTGACCTTCGGCGGCGGCGTCAACGAGATCCAGCGCGAGATCATCGCCAGCGCGGGCCTCGGCCTGCCCCGAGTGCCCAGGTAGGTCGTGATGATCGAAGAGGTGGTGGCGCGGTTGACCGCGGCGGGGGAGACCCCGGTGCGGGCCGGGCGGGATCCGGTGAACCTGCCGATGATCCGCACGTGGCTGGAGGCGATGGGGGACGGGAATCCGGCCTATGAGCGGTCGGGTATCGCGCCGCCCGCGATGATCCAGGTGTGGACGATGCGGGGTCTCGCGCCGTCTCCGGTCGACGATCCCTTGCAGACAATGTCCGAGTTGCTGGAGAATTCCGGATATAGCGCGATTGTCGCCACTGATTCTGAACAGACCTACCATCGTCCGCTGCGCGTCGGTGAGACGGTCTCGGTCCGCAGCCGGTTGGAGGCTGTAGCCGGACCCAAGCGGACCTCGCTGGGTGAGGGGTGGTTCGTCACCACGCTCAGTACCTGGCTGGTCGGGGACGAGCCGGTCGGGGAGATGCGTTTCCGGATCTTGCGGTATAAACCATCTGCAAATCCGGGCAAACCGGTTACCGAGAAGATGCGGCCGATGGTCACCGCCGACAACGCCGCCTTCTGGGAGGGCGCCGCAGCGGGCGAACTGCGCATCCAGCGGTGCGGCGAGTGCGGAACCATGCGCCACCCGCCCGGCCCGGCCTGCCCGCACTGCGGCTCGCTGAAACCGGAGTACACGACAGCCGAGGGAACCGGACGGATCCACAGCTACGTGGTGCACCACCATCCACCCGTCCCCGGCAGGCGCGCCCCCTACACGGTCGCCCTCGTCGACCTCACCGAGGGCGTCCGGGTGGTCGCCGAATACCGCGGCCCCCGCCCGGAGATCGGCGACCCGGTCCGGGTCCACTTCGACGATCGCCTGCCGGTGTGGCGGCCCGACGTCCCGATGCTCGGCCCGTGGAAGCTGGAGGTCACCCCCACCCTGATCGTCAGCACGGCACTGGCCACCCGGGACTTCCAGAACGTGCACCACGACCGGGACGCCGCGGTCCGGCTCGGTAGCAGGGACATCTTCCTCAACATCCTCACCACGACCGGCCTGGTGCAGCGCTTCGTCACCGACGCGCTCGGCCCGGACACCCGGGTGCGGGGCATCCGGATCCGCCTCGGGACGCCGTGCCTCGCGTACGACACGCTCACCTTCACCGGGCAGGTCCTCCCGCACGGCATCGAGGTCGCCGGGCGTACCGCCGCGGGTGTGCACGTCAGCGGAACCGTCGAGGTGGCGTCATGATCAGCCGAACCGCCGCGATCGCCGGCATCGGGGCCACCGAGTTCAGCAAGGACTCCGGCCGCAGCGAGCTGCGCCTCGCCGTCGAGGCGATCCGGGCCGCCCTCGACGACGCCGGCCTGCGGCCCGCCGACGTCTCCGGCCTGGTCACCTTCACCATGGACAACAACAGCGAGATCGCCGTCGCCCGGGAACTCGGCATCGGCGAGCTGACCTTCCTGACCCGGATCGGGTACGGCGGAGGCGCCGCCTGCGCGATCGTGCAGCAGGCCGTCCTCGCGGTCACCGCCGGGCTCGCCGACGTCGTCGTCTGCTACCGCGCGCTCAACGAGCGGTCCGGCCGCCGGTTCGGCCAGGCCTACGCGTCCCCGGACACCGACGCCGGCTGGCACGTGCCGACCGGCCTCGCCACCCCGGCCGCGCAGGTCGCCATGGTGGCCCGCCGCTACCTGCACGACCACGGCGCGAGCACCGACGACTTCGGGCGGGTCACCGTCGCGGCCCGCCGGCACGCCGCCACCAACCCGCACGCCTGGTTCCACGGCCGCCCGATCACCCTGGACGACCACCGGGCCTCCCGCTGGATCGCCGAACCGTTACGGCTGCTCGACTGCTGCCAGGAGAGCGACGGGGCGGTGGCCGTGGTGGTGACCGGCGTGGACCGGGCCCGCGACCTGCCCCGGCCACCGGCGGTGATCGCGGCCGCCGCCCAGGGCAGCGGACCCGGGCAGTTCGTGATGACCAGCTACTACCGGCCGACCGTGGCGGGGCTGCCGGAGATCGCGGTGACCGGGCGGCAGATCTGGGAGCAGTCCGGATACCGGCCCGCCGACGTACGGACCGCCATGCTCTACGACCACTTCACCCCGTACGTCCTGATGCAGTTGGAGGAACTGGGTTTCTGCGCTCCCGGCGAGGCCCGGCACCTGATCGCCGGCGGCGGCATCGAACTGGACGGGCGGCTGCCGGTGAACCCGCACGGTGGCCAGTTGGGGGAGGCGTACATCCACGGCATGAACGGCATCACCGAGGCGGTCCGGCAGATCCGCGGCACCGCCGTCAACCAGGTCCCCGGCAGCGGACCGGTGCTCGTGACCGCCGGCACCGGCGTTCCGACCAGCGCCCTTCTGCTGGAGGCAACCCCCTAGGCTGTGGCGCGACAGATCACGTCACGTACGGGGGAGACTGAGTTGTCCAAGAGAGCCTCGGCCGTTTCACTGGTGGCGCTGGCCCTGCTCGCCGGCTGCACACCGGACGAGAAGGGCGCCACGGATGCGCCGATCGGTCCCGCGCCGAGCATCACGGCCAGCCCGGTCGCGCCGGAGAACCTGCCGGAGGCCGAGGACCCGGCCGGCACCCTGGCCGCCGTCGGTGACGGCGGTGACTGGGACAACTACGTCGCCGCGTGCGCCAACGCCGAGCAGGAGCCGATCGTCCAGCACGTGGCGGTCGGCGACGTGAACGCGGACGGCACCCCCGACGCGCTGGTCGCCCGCACCTGCGACGCCTCCACCTCCTACTTCCCGTCGACGGTCGAGGCCTTCGACGGCAAGTCGCCGGTGGAGGAGCCGACCCGGATCGGCAAGGCGATCCTCACCGACGTCGGCCCCACCGACCAGCCGTGGGTGATCGGCCTGTCGGTCAAGGGCGGCGCCGTGACCATCCAGGCCTACGGGACCGACGGCTCCGACAGCAACGCCTGCCCGAAGCTCAAGCTCACCTACCGCTACGAGCTCCAGGGCGGCGACTTCAAACAGACCGACCGGGCCGCCACCCGATCCACCTCGTGCTTGAAGATCGAGTGAGCGGCCCGGTGACGGATCAGTCCTGAGGCTTCGCCTCGACCGCCCGGTCGCCGTTGGCGTTCGGGCCCAGCCGCGACAGCAGCCCGGCCAGGTCGATGCCGGTCAGGTCGGTGCCCAGCTGCAGGCCCTGCGCCACGTTGCTGGCCACCGACTTGGTCAGCGACGAGGCGCCGTCGGTGGAGATGACGGTCAGCTTGTCGATACCCGCGATCGGGGCGCTGGCCGCCTCGACCACCTGCGGCAGCACCTTGACCAGCAGGTCCATCACCGCGGCGTCGCCGTACTGGGCGTACGCCTCGGCCTTGCGGGCCATCGCCTCGGCCTCCGCCTGACCCTTCGCCAGGATGGCCGCGGCCTCGGCCGCACCCTCCCGCTCGATCGCCTCGGCGATCGCGGAACGCCGACGCTGCTCCGCCTCACCCTCCTTGGCGCCCTCGATCGCGTTCGCCTCGGCCAGCGCCGCACGACGGGCCCGCTCACCCTCACCGACCAGGCGGGCCTGCTCGGCCTGCGCCTGCGCGGCCGCGATGGTGGCCTGCCGCTGCGCGTCCGCATGGAGCACCGCGGCGCTGCGGGACGCCTCGGCCTCCTGCTCCACCCGGTACCGCTCGGCATCCGCCGGCTTACGCACCTCGGTGTCCAGCTGACGCTGCTTGAGCTCGGCGTTCTGCTCGGCCACCTTCTGCTGCTCGGCCAGGATCTTCTGGTCCCGCTCGGCCTGCGCCAGCGGGCCGGCCGCCGCCGACTGCGCCTTCGCGGCGTCGATCTCGGCCTGGATGGCGGCCTGCTTCAGCGACAGATTCCGGTTCGCCTCGGCGATCGCCTCCTCGGCGAGCAGCCGCTCCTGCTCGGCCGCCTGCCGGGCCCGGGCCTCGGCGATGGCCGCGTCCTTGAGCACGCGCGCCGCCTCCGGACGACCCAGGTCCTGGAGGTACGACCCCTCGGCCAGGATGTCCTGCAACTGGAAGGTGTCGAGCACCAGACCCTGGTTGGTCATCGAGTGCTCGGCCTCCTCGGCGACCGCGCTGGCGAACGCCGCCCGGTCCCGGATGATCTCCTCGACGGTGAGCCGGCCCACGATCGACCGCAGCGCACCGGCCAGCACCTCACGGGTGAAGTCCTCGATCTCGGACTGCTGGTGCAGGAACCGCTGCGCGGCCGCGCGGATCGCGCCCTCGGTGCCGCCGACCTTGACGATCGCCACACCGTGCAGCTCGGCCCGGATGCCCTGCTTGGACACCGCGCCCTTGATGCTCACGTCGATGCGGCGGCTGGACAGGTCCAGCGACTGCAACTTCTGCACGATCGGCAGCACGAACACCGACGCGCCCATCACGACCTTCTGCCCCGACATGTCGGTGCTGCTGGTGCCGTCCAGGCCCTGGGTCGTCTTGCCCTTGCGGCCGGTGATGATGAACGCCTCGTTCGGCCCGGCCACCTTGATCCGGGAGAGCACGAAAACGACGAGCAGCACGACCAGCAGCACGGCGCCGCCGATCGCGTACAACAATCCAGACATCTATGCCTTCCCACTGTGAGGGGTTTCCTCGACAACGACACTCGTCTCGCTCGGCGCCTCGATCACGAAGATCTGGGCGCCCGCCGGAATCGCCCGCTCCGCGCGGGCGTAGAGCTTCACCGGCTGACCGCCGAGCCGGACCCGGACCTCGCCGTAACCCGTCCCGGCCGGCACCGGGGTGACCACCACCCCGAGCGAACCGACCAGATGGGCGCGCTGCGGGGTGGCGTCGGTGCGCATGTTCCGCGCGGCCCGTGACAGGCGCCACGCGAGCCAGGCGGCGGGCACGGCCGCGAGCGCGCCGACCAGCATCGACACGGCGACCACAGCCGGGGTACGGGCGCCGAGCAGCTCGGAGGCGGCGGCCCCGGCGAACCCGAACGCCCCCACGAAACCGGCCACCACCTCGAGTGACACCGGCCCGCCCGCATCCGGATGACCGAAGTGCAGCAACTCGCCGCCGAGCAGCGCCAGCGCCAGGACCGCCACGGCGACGCCGCCGATCACCAGAAACACCACGGTCGCCGTCAGCACCGGCCATCCTCCCAGTTCAGCCCGGTCATCGACCGGCTGCGCCAGGGTAGTCCAGCCGGTCCACCCGCGTCGTCGGCCGAACGACCTGTCAGCGGTAGACCGCCACCGGCGGATCGGCCGCGCCCAGCCGCTCGCGCAGCCACCCGTCATAGATACGGGTCCACGTACCGTCGGCCCGCATCTTCTCCAGCACCCCGTTGACGAACCGGACCATGTCCTCGTTCTCCTTCGGGATGCCGATGCCGGCCGGCTCGTCCGAGACCGGCGTCCCGATCACCTCGGTGGTGGGATCCTGCGCGGCCAGGCCGGCCAGCAGGATGTCGATGGTCGAGACGGCGTCCACCTGATGCTGCTGGAGCAGCACCAGGCAGTCCAGGGTGCTGTCGGTGCTCACCGGGACCGGCTGGGACGGCTGCTCCGCGATGGTCCGGATGCTGGTGCTGCCCCGGGTGGCGCACACCTTCTTCTTCGCCAGGTCGGCGAACTCCTTGATGCCGTCGCCCTTGCGCACCAGCAGCCGCTGCCGGGAGGCGATGTACTCGGTCGAGAACGACACCTTCTGCCAGCGCTCGCAGGTCATCGTCATGGTCCGGATCACCATGTCGACCTTGTGGTCCTCCAGCATCGGGATGCGGTCGGCCGTGGTGATGGCCCGGAACTGCACCCGGTTCGGATCGCCGAAGATCGCCCGGGCCATCTCCCGGGCCATGTCGATCTCGAAACCGACCAGCTCACCGGTCTCCGGATCGCGGAAGCCGAACAGGTACGCGTTCTGGTCGATGCCGACCACGAGGCGGCCCTTCGCGGCGATCGTCGCCATCGTGCTGCCGGCCGGCATGGCGCCCGCCTTCGGCAGCGTCCCCTGCGGGCGCAGGCTGGCCCGGGGGTCGCAGTCCGGAGCCGCCGCGGCCGGCGGCACCTCGGCCGGATCCTGCACGTTCACCGGGCGCGGTACCGCCGCGGTCGCGTCGGCGGCCACCGGGCGGACCGTCCCGTCGGCCCCGCCGCACCCGGCGGCGAGGGTGATCAGCAGCAGCGAGGCGACGACCTTCGCAGTTCTCACCGGTACTCCCCGATCCGTGGCCTTCACCGGTACTCCCCGATCCGTGGCCGGAAGCCCAATACGACCCCGGCCACCAGTCCTAGGGTCAGCAGCACCAGGCCGGCGGCCAGGCCGCGCAGCGCACCGGCCGCCGCGTCCGCCTGCCGGTCCACCCGCTCGTTCGCGATGTCGAGCGCGCCGATGATCGCCGCGTCCAGCCGGCCGAACACCGACGAGAGATCCTTGTCACCGGTGGCGGTGGCCAGCTCGACGGCCTTGTCCCAGTCGCCGCCGTCGTCCAGCTCACGAACCTGTCCGTGCAGCTCCTGCCAGCGGGCCGCCTCGTCCCGGGCCGACTGGATGAGCTCCCGGTCGCCCTCCGGGGCCTGCGCCAGAGCGCTCGCGAGCCACCCGTTCGTACCGGTCAGCTCCGCGATCTGCTTGCCGAACGTCTTCTCGAACTCGGCGCCACCACCCCGCGCGACAAGCGTCAGCGACTCGTTGGCCCGCGCCTGGAGGCTGGCCCGCCCGGCGTTGGCGAGCGTCGACACCAGGTCGGTGCCGTCCCGCTGCCCGGTCTCCAGCCGGTTCGCCGACACCGTCAGCGCGGCCGCCGACCAGAGCAGCGCCAGCGTCAGCACCAGGCTCGCGGCGACCAGCCCCGGGTTGAGCACGCGCCGGCTGCGGCGGGCCACCAGCACCTGCGCGGCCCCCAGCGCACCGGCCGTGACCAGCGCGAGCAGCGCCACCAGCCACGGGAAGCCGGACGCGTCCCGCTGCTCGCCCCCCACCCGCCGCTGCGTGCTGTCGAACACCTGGGCCGACGCCGGCAGCAGCGTCTGCTGCATCAGCGCCGACGCCTCCCGCAGGTACGCCCCACCGAGCGGCACCCCCAACCGCTGGTACGACCGGGCCGTCTCCACCAGCCCGGTGTAGACCGGCAGCTGATCGGCGACCACCCGCAGCCGGGCCGCGTCGGCGTCACCGGCGTCCCGCAGCGCCACGGTCAGCGCCGCGGTCGCCCTGGCCAGGTCGTCCAGATAGCGCTGCCGCAGCTTGGCCGGCTCGGCGCCACCGGCCAGGAAGGCGGTCGCGGCCGTCGCGTCGGCGTCCGCCAGCGCCCGGTACAGGGTCTGCGCGTCCACGCTCACCGGGCCGCTCGCCGAGGCCACGTCCTCGATCAGGGCGGACCGCTCCCGGACGGCGGCGACCGTCGCCGTGCCGGCCAGCAGCCCCAGCACCACCAGACCGGTCGCGACCAGCCAGTAGAGCCTCGGGGTGTTCATCCGCCCACGCACCCGGGCCGGCGTGCCCGCGCTCGGGGGTGGTGGTGTCTCGGTGGTTCTGACCTCGGCAGGCGCGAGTTGGGTCGGCACGCTCACCCCTTCGATCCACTTGGAACGGCGACACCGCCAAGGTACGTGCCGCCGTCCAGGATTCACCCGGTCAGGTCGAGGGCCGCCAGATAGCCGAACGTCATCGCCGGGCCGAGGGTGGCGCCCGCGCCGGCATACCCGCGGCCCATCACCGAGGCGGACGTGTTGCCGGCCGCGTACAGGCCCGGAACCGGGGTGCCGTCCGCGCGCAGGACCCGGGCCCGCTCGTCGGTGCGCAGCCCACCCTTCGTTCCCAGGTCGCCGGGGACCAGGGCGAACGCGTGGAACGGCGGTTTCAGCAGCGGGCCCAGGCACGGGTTCGGGCGCTGCCGCGGGTCGCCGTAGTAGCGGTCGTACGCCGAATCGCCCCGCCCGAAGTCGTCGTCCCGGCCACTCGCGGCGAAGCCGTTGAACCTTTCGACCGTACGGCGCAGCTCCTCCGGCGGCACCCCGATGCTCGCCGCCAGCCCTTCCACGGTGTCCGCCCGGTGCGCCACACCGGCGTCGAACCAACGGCGCGGCAGCGGGGTGCGCGGCGCCCGGCCGGCGAACAGGTACCGGTCCCGGTAGGTGCGGTCGGTGATCAGCCAGGACGGCAGGTGCGGTGTCCCGGTGCGGCGGCCCAGCATGACGTGCACGACGTCGACGTACGGGGCGGACTCGTTCACGAACCGCCGACCGGAGCCGTCCACCATGAGGCTGCCCGGCAGGTTCCGCTCGGCCAGACAGAAGTAGGGGCCACCGGTGAGCGGCAGCGACGGCCCCCACCACGCCTCGTCCATCAGATCGAGGGCGGCGCCCAGCTCCTCGCCCATCACGATGCCGTCGCCGGTGTTGCCGGGCGCGCCGACCGTCCACTCCGTACCCAGGTCCTGATGCTCACGGCGCATCCGCTCGTTGCGCTCGAAGCCGCCGCTGGCCAGGATCACCCCCCGGCGGGCGTTCACGGTCCGCGTGCCGGACCGGACGCCCGCGACCCGGCCGCCCTCCCGGCACAGGCCCGACATCGGGGTGTCCAGGAGCACCGGCACCCCGGCCCGGCGCAGCCCCGCCCGCAGCCCGGCGGCCAGCGCCTGGCCCATGGTGAGCCGGTGGCCCCGGAACCGGCTCGCCGCCAGCCGCACCGCGGTCAGCGCCGACCGCGGATGGCGCATCCCCAGCGACAGCCAGCGGTAGTCGACCGCGGTCACCGCCATCCCGTTCGGCGCGGCCCGGTACGGCGGGGCGAGCGTCTCCAGATCAGCGCCGATCCGGCGTACGTCCAGCGGCCGCGGCTCGACGGTCCGCCCCTCGGCCAGCCCGCCGGGCGCCTCCGGGTGGTAGTCCGGATAGCCCGGCACCCGGGTGAACTCCAGTGGCGTGTGCTTCTCGACGAACGCCAGGACCTCCGGGCCGTACGCCAGCAGCGCGTCCCGCCGGGCCGGTGCTACCTCGTCGCCTGCAACGTGTTTCAGATAGGTGGACGCTTCCGGGCCGGGCAGCCACAGTCCGCCGCCGGAGCGGGCGGTGGAGCCGCCGTACACCTTCTCCCGCTCGATCACCACTGCGCTGAGCCCGTGGTGGGCCGCGGTGAGGGCGGCGGTCATCCCGGCCGCGCCGCTACCGACCACGACGACGTCGTACTCCTCCTCGGTCTTCACTAGAACAGGTTATAGTTATCCGGCTGGATCCGGGGAGGTGCATGTGGACGAATCGGCCACGGTCGTGGTGGTGGGCTTCGGCGCGGCCGGGGCATGCGCCGCCATCGAGGCCGCCGAGGCGGGCGCCGACGTGCTGGTCATCGACCGGTTCACCGGCGGCGGCGCCACCGCGATCTCCGGCGGCGTCGTCTACGCCGGCGGCGGGACCCGCCAGCAGCAAGCCGCCGGCGTCACCGACACCCCGTCGGCGATGTACGCCTACCTGCGCCACGAAGCCGGCGACGCGGTGTCACCGGCCACCCTGCGCCGGTTCTGCGACGAGTCCGCCGACATGCTCGCCTGGCTGGAGGACCACGGGGTGCCGTTCGACGCGCGGCTGTGCCCGTACAAGACGTCCTACCCGACGAACCGTCACTACCTGTACCAGTCCGGCAGCGAACACGCCCACCCCGACCCGGCGCCGCGCGGCCACCGCGTCCACGCCCCCGGCACATCGGGCGGCACCCTCCACGCCCACCTGGCCGCGGCGGCCCGCGCCCTGGGCGTCCGCTTCCTCCCCCAGACCCAGGCGGTCTCCCTGATCCTCACGCCCCCACCCGAGTCCTCCACGGCCGAACCGTCCTCGGCGGCCTCACCGGGCCCGCAGGCCGCGCCCTCGACGGCCTCACCCTTACCCGGTCCGCAGACCGCGACTTCGACAGCCTCACCCTCGTCGGGCTCGCAGGCCGCGACCTCGGCGGCCGCACCCTCGCCGGGCCCGCAGACCGCGACGTCGACGGCCGGGGCCGAGCATGCGGAAAGGCGGGTCGTCGGCGTGGAGTGCCGGACCCTGCGGGACGCGCCCGCCTGGGCACGGTTCGCGCACCGGCGACTGCACCGCTGGTCGGTGAAACCCGGGCTCTACCTGCCCGGATTCGGCCGCGCGATGCACCGGCTGGCCGCCCGGATCGAGAACCGCCACGGCCGCACGCTGCGCATCCACGCGGGCGCGGTGGTGTTGACCGCGGGCGGCTTCGTCTTCGACCGGGAGATGATGCAGGAGCACGCCCCCGGCTACCGCGGGCTTCGCCTGGGAACGCCCGGTGACGACGGTTCCGGCATCCGGCTCGGGACGGAGGCCGGGGCGGGAGTCGGGCATCTCGGCCGGGTCACCCTATGGCGTTTCCTGACACCGCCTTCGGCGCTGCTCGGCGGCGTGCTGGTCGACCGGGACGGTCACCGTTTCTGCGACGAGTCCCGGTACGGAGCAGCGCTCGGCGACGCCATCCTGCACCGCCCCGGCGGCCGGGCCTGGCTGCTCATCGACGCGACCGTGCTCGCCGAGGCACGCCGCCAGTTGCGTTCGCAGACCCTGTGGTTCCAGCGCCTCCCCGCGTGGTGGCTGCTGACCGTCAAGCGTCTCCACGCCCCTACCCTGGCTCAACTGGCCCACGGAGCCGGCATGGACCCGTCCGCCCTGGCCGCGACCGTCGCCACCAACAACGCCGCCGCCGCGCCCGGCCCCGGAGCCGGGCCATCGGGCCCCGCCGCGCCTGGTCCTGGTGGCGGGTTATCGGGTTCGGCTGTGCCTGGTCCTGGTGGCGGGTTATCGGGTTCGGCTGTGCCTGGTCCTGGTGGCGGGTTATCGGGTTCGGCTGTGCCTGGTCCTGGTGGCGGGCCATCGGGCCCCGCCGCGCCCGGCGACATGGCCGGGTTGATCGCTCCTCATGGCACGGCGGCGGGCGGCACGTGCGACAGCGAGGCCACCGTGCGCGATGCGGTCGGATTCGATGACTTCGGGAAGCCGTTGGCGCTGGTGCGGCCGCTGGTCCGGCCACCGTTCTCGCTGCTGGACATGTCGCTCCGGGCGTCCCCCGCTCCGATGCTGACGCTCGGTGGTCTCACCGTCGACGAGGAGACCGGCCGGGTGCTGCGCCCGGGCTCGACCGAGATCCCGGGACTCTACGCGGCCGGGCGCACCGCGGTCGGCATCTGCTCCGGCTCCTACGTCAGCGGCCTGTCGTTGGCGGACTGTGTCTTCTCCGGCCGCCGGGCCGGTCGCGACGCCGCCGCGTCTCTCCTCTCTCTCCGGCGATCTTGGGCGCCTGGCTCCCGCGAGCGGTGGTCAACCACCCAAGATCGGCAAGGGATTTCGGAGTCCGCGCCGGAAGCGGATTGGCAGGGGATTTCGGAGTCCGTGCCGGAACCGGATCGGCTGGGGATTCCGGAGTCCGCGCCGGAGTCCGCGCCGGAGTCCGCGCCGGAATCGGAGACGGCCGTCCGGCACACCGCCGCCGAAGCGAGTGATCCCCACCCGGCCGGCGGTGCGGGGCAGTGGGGGAGGACAGGGGGATGAGCGTGCTTGCCGTCACTGAGTTGCGGGGGATCGCGGACCGGCTGCGGGACGCCGAGCGGGACCGGGCGCCGGTTCCGCCGCTCACGGTGGAACGGCCGTGGTTGAGTGCGGCGGACGCCTACGAGATCCAGTTGCACAACATCCGGCGCCGGGCGGCCGCGGTCGTGGGGCACAAGGTGGGGCTCTCGTCCAAGGCGATGCAGGAGATGATGGGCGTCGACGAACCCGACTACGGGCATCTGCTCGCGGACATGCGGTTGTCCGAGGACGTACCGGCCGACGCGGGGCGGTACTGCTACCCGCGGGTCGAGATCGAGGTGGCGTTCCTGCTCGGGGACGATCTGCCGGGCGAGGACTGCACCGAGGCGGACGTGCTCGCGGCGACCGAGGCGTTCGCCCCGTCGATCGAGCTGATCGACAGCCGGATCGTGGACTGGCGGATCAGGCTCGCGGACACGATCGCCGACAACGCGTCGTCGGCGGGATTCGTGGTGGGCGCGTCGCGCGTACCCCCGAATGATCTTGATCCTCGCGGCATCGCCGCGGTGTTGCGCCGGGGAGCGGACGTGGTGGCAGCGGGCCGGTCCGACGCCGTGCTCGGCAATCCGGTGACCGCGGTCGCCTGGCTGGCGCGGACGGTGGCGAGATTCGGGGTACGGCTGCGGGCCGGCCATCTGATCCTGCCGGGAGCGTGTGCGCGGGCCGTCGATGCGCGGCCGGGCGACGAGTTCCGGGCCGAGTTCAGCGGGCTCGGGGAGGTGCGGTTGACATTCGCCGGCAGCGGTGGGCATACCGGGCGGGGAACCGAAAGCAGCGCGACTGGCCGGGACGGCGCGACCGGCCGGGACGGCGCGAGCGGCCAGGACGGCGCGAGCGGCAAGAGCGCGACGGGTGAGAGCAGCGACAAGGAGGGCTTGCCGTGACGGTTACCGCGGCGATCGTGGGGTCGGGGAACATCGGCACCGATCTGCTGTACAAGCTGCTCCGGTCACCGGTGATCGAGCCACGATGGATGGCCGGGATCGACCCGGAGAGCCCGGGGCTGCGGCTGGCCGCGTCGCACGGACTGGTCACCGGGGCTGGCGGCGCGGACTGGCTGCTGAGTCAGGAGCCACGGCCGGACCTGGTGTTCGAGGCCACGTCGGCGGCCGTGCACCGGGCCGGCGCGCCACGCTACGCGGAGGCGGGAATCCGGGCGATCGACCTGACTCCGGCCGCCGTGGGACCGGCCGTGGTGCCGGAGGTCAACCTCGGGGAGCACCGGGACGCGGTCAACGTCAACCTGATCACCTGTGGCGGGCAGGCGACGATCCCGATCGTGCACGCCGTGTCGCGGGTGACGCCGGTCAGCTACGCGGAGATCGTGGCCAGTGTGGCGTCCCGCTCGGCCGGGCCGGGCACCAGGGCGAACATCGACGAGTTCACCCGGACGACGAGCCGTGGGCTGGAGACCATCGGGGGAGCGGCGCGCGGTAAGGCGATCATCGTGCTCAATCCGGCCGAGCCGCCGTTGATCATGCGGGACACCGTCTTCTGCGCGGTGTCCCCGGACGCGGATCAGGCGGCCGTCACCAAGTCCATCGTCGACCGTGTCTCCGAGATCTCGGCATACGTGCCGGGGTATCGGCTGCTCGACGAGCCCCAGTACGACCCGGCGGGCGATCAGCTCCGGGTCGGGATCTTCATCGAGATCGAGGGCGCAGGCGACTATCTACCGAAATATGCGGGAAACTTGGACATCATGACGGCGGCGGCGACCAGGGTGGGTGAGGAACTTGCTGGATCTCCGGATCACTGACTCGTCGTTGCGGGACGGGTCACATGCGAAACGGCATCAGTTCACCGTGGACGAGGTCACCGCGATCGTCCGCGCCCTGGACGACGCCGGAGTACCGGTGATCGAGGTGACTCACGGTGACGGGCTCGGCGGATCGACGTTCACCTACGGGTTCAGCCGCACCCCGGAACAGGAGCTGATCACGGCCGCGGTCGAGACGGCCACCCGCGCGAAGATCGCCTTCCTGATGCTGCCCGGCGTCGGCGTCCTCGACGACATCCGCGCGGCGGCGGGAAACGGCGCGAGCGTCTGCCGGATCGCCACCCACTGCACCGAGGCCGACATCGCGGTCCAGCATTTCGGCATCGCCCGCGACCTGGGGCTGGAGACCGTCGGCTTCCTGATGATGGCCCACTCGCGGCCGCCGGAGGCGCTCGCGAAACAGGCCAGGATCATGGCGGACGCCGGATGTCAGTGCGTCTACGTGGTCGACTCGGCCGGCGCGCTGGTCATGGACCAGGTCGGTGACCGGGTGGCGGCGCTGGTCGCCGAACTGGGCACCGGCGCGCAGGTGGGTTTCCACGGCCACGAGAACCTGGGGCTCGGCGTGGCCAACTCGATCCTCGCCTACCGGGCCGGCGCGAAGCAGATCGACGGCAGTACCCGCCGGTTCGGGGCGGGCGCCGGAAACACGCCGGTGGAGGCGTTCGTGGGGGTCTGCGACAAGCTGGGCATCCGAACCGGTGTGGACTTCTTCAAGATCGTCGATGCGGCCGAGGACGTGGTCCGCCCGGCCATGCCCGGCGAGTGCAAACTCGACCGGATGGCCCTGATCATGGGGTACGCCGGGGTCTACTCCAGTTTCCTGACGCACGCCTACGCGCTGGCCGAGCGCTACGGCGTCTCCGGCGCCGAGATCCTGGTCCGGGCCGGCGAGCGCCGCCTGGTCGGCGGCCAGGAGGACCAGCTGATCACGATCGCCCGCGAACTGGCCGCCCGCTGAGCGATCTCCCAGGCTGGTTCTCAGGGCTGTCTCGATGCGGTCGAGGCAGCCCCAGGGCCAGCCGGACCACCCGCTCAAGCCCGGCGGGCGCGGCACGGCCTGAGGTCGCGGTTGCTCGCGGGTCTGGTGCGGCGGGTTCGCGTAGACGTACGAAATCTATTGGTAGGTGACGGTGACCGAGTCGGTCAGCGGGACCGCCTGGCAGGCCAGGATGTAGCCCTCGGCGAAGTCCTCCTCCTCGAGGATCTCGTTGTTGACGAGGGTGACCTCGCCGCTGAGCAGGCGGCAGGCGCATGCGCCGCACTGGCCCTGCCGGCAGGAGTAGGGCGGGTTCAGCCCGGCGTCGATGATCACGTCGAGCAGGCGTTTACCGGGAGCCCAGGGCAGCACGTGGGTCCGCCCGTCGAGTTCCACCTCGGCCACCGCGGCGCGCGAGCCGGCCGAATAGACCACGGCCCGTGAGTCGGCCGGAGCGACCGCGGCGCGCGAGCCGGCCGGAGCGTCCGCGGCCCGTGAGCCGGCCGGATCGGCCATGGCGCGTGAGCCGGCCGATTCGAGCTCGAAGCGCTCCACCCGGATTCGCGATGCGGGGACGCCGGCCAGCTGCAACGCCTTCTCGGCGACGGCGACGAACGCTTCCGGGCCGCAGACGAAGGCCAATCGATCGGGGTACGCCGTGAGCAGTTCCCGCAGAGCGTCGGCTGTCGGCACGCCGCGCTCGCTGTCGAGCCAGTGCGTGACCGGGAGCAGCCTGTCCAGCTCGTCCCGGAAGATGATGGAATCGACGTCCCGGTTAGCGTAGATAAGCGACCGGGCGCCGCCGCGCATCGACTTGATGATCCCCATGATCGGGGTGATGCCGGAGCCGCCGGCGAGCAGGAGCAGGTCGTCGTCGGGGGAGTCCGGGGTGAACGTGCCGGCCGGGCCCGTCATGTCCAGGACGTCCCCGGTGCGGACGTGGTCGCAGATCCAGTTCGACACCTGGCCGCCGGGCACCCGCTTGACCGTCACCTTCGGCGCGGCGTCGACCCCGGGAGCGCTGGACAGCGAGTAGCAACGTGCCCCGGCCGGTGTCCGGACCGTCAGGTACTGGCCGGGGCGGTAGTCGAAGCCGGCGTCGAGCACCAGGGAGCGGGCATCCGCGGTTTCCGGGATCACGTCCACGATCCGGACCGGGCGGAACGTCGGCATCAACTCACCTCCAGACGGCCCTCACGAATCGCGCGGTCGATGCTCTCCCGCAGTTTCGGGCAGGTCGGGACCAGTGCGGTCGGCCGGCCGCCCGCCTCCACGGCGATCAGTTCACAGGCCTGGCCCCGCCACTGCACGCTGGTCTGCATGGCGCTGCGCTTACCGGCCCGGACCGGGATCCCGCAGCCGTCACAGCCGATGTCGACGAGACCACCTTCCAGATAGTCGCGCCGCTCGCTCATGTCGCCGCCCCCGCTGTGCCTGATTCGCTCGCAAGCTCGCTCATGTCGCCGCCCGGGCCTGGTTGGCGGCGACCTCGGCCTCCCAGGTCTGCACCGCCCGGGTGGTGTCGACCTCGAACTCGTAGCGCGCCACCATGTCGTCGGTGACGTCCTCCACGTCCACGTAGAACTGTTCGTACCACCGGCGCAGTTGGTAGACCGGGCCGTCCTCGGCGCAGAGCAGCGGGTTGTCGATGCGGCTCTTGTTCTGCCAGATCTCGACGTCCTGGAGGAACCCGACGCCGATGCTCTTGGCGAACCTGCCCGCCGCCTTCGCCGCCTGCTCGGTGGTGAGGCCGGGCAGCCGCTTCATGATCAGGCCCCACTGGAGGACGAACGAGTCGGGTGACACCGGATAGTGGCAGTTGATCAGCACCGACTCGATGCCGATGCCGTTCCAGTCGTTGTACAGGTAGTCGATCATGTAGGACGGTCCGTAGTAGGCAGCCTCGCTGCGCAGTGTCGACTCGCCGGACTGGCTGGCGGTGCTCGGCACGTCCGGACGTGGCCGGGTGTGCAGGAACTGCGCCGCCACATGCCCCTCCATCACGTTCTTGAAGAACGTCGGAAAGGCGAAGTGGATGTAGAAGAAGTGGGCCATGTCGACCACGTTGTCGATGATCTCCCGGCAGTTGGCGCCGTCGATCCGGACCGAGTCCCACGTCCAGTCGCTCCACTCGTCGGAGAAGGCGCCCTCGATACGGGGGATGGCCACCTCGGGCGGCGGCGGATTGCCCTGCGGATCGTTCCAGACGAACAGTTGACGGTTCTGCTCACAGGTTGTCCAGGATCGGGTGCGGGCGCGCATCGGGATGCGGTGCGCGTACGGCACCTCGGCACAGCGGCCGTCCCCGCTCCAGCGCCAGTCGTGGAACGGGCAGGCGATGGTGTCGCCCTTGATCGTCCCCATGGTGAGGTCGCCGCCCATGTGCCGGCAGTAGCCGTCGAGCACCTTGATCGCCCCGCCGGAGTCCGCGAAGACCACGAGTTTCGTGCCGAACGCCTCGATCGCATGTGGCCGCCCGTCGCGGAACGTGTCGGCCAGCCCCAGGCAGTGCCACCCCCGGGCGAACCTCGCCGGCGGCTTCCCGGCGTCGATGGTGCGCGGTTGCTGGCTGATGCTCATGCGCCGCTCCTGGTCCGCTAGGTAGAACGTGTTCTAGTATAGGGGTCGCTCGACACACGGCCAACCAGCCTGGAGGGATCTCATGGAAGCGGTCCTCGCCGGAGTTCGGGAACTGTTACCGGTTCTTCGGGAGCACGCACAGGACACCGAGGATCGCCGGGCCCTCGACCCGGAGACCGTCAAAGCACTCGCCGAGACAGGCTTCTTCCGCCTGCTGCAACCCGCCCGGTTCGGCGGCCACGAGGCGCACCCGCTCGACTTCCTCACCGCGGTCCGGGAGATCGCCTCAGCCTGCGGCTCCACCGGCTGGGTCGCCTCGGTCATCGGCGTGCACAACTGGCAGCTCGCCCTCTTCCCGGACCGGGCGCAGCAGGACGTGTGGGGAGCCGACACCGGCACCCGCATGTCGTCGTCCTACGCACCGACCGGCCGGATCACCCGGGTCGACGGCGGCTTCCGGGTCAACGGCCGATGGAGCTTCTCCTCCGGCTGCGACCACGCCACCTGGGTGCTGCTCGGCGGCATCATCCCGCCCGGCGAGGACGGGACACCCGCCGATTTCCGCACCTTCCTGCTGCCGGCCGCCGACTACACCATCGAGGACGTCTGGCACACCGTCGGGCTGCGCGGCACCGGCTCCAACGACATCGTCGTCTCCGACGCGTTCGTCCCCGAACACCGGACGCTGAGCTTCAACGACACCTCGCGGTGCGCCTGCCCGGGTCAGGAGCAGAATCCGGGACCGCTCTACCGGATCCCCTACGCCTCGATCTTCTCCTACGCGATCACCACACCGATCATCGGCATGGCCACCGGCGCCTACCGGGCCCACGTCGACCACACGCGCGACCGGGTCCGGGCGTCCTACGTCGGTGTGAAAGCCGCCGAGGACCCGCACTCGCAGGTGCGCGTCGCCGAGGCGGCCAGCGACATCGACTCCGCATGGTTCGCCCTCCAGGCCAACATGCGCGAGCTGATGGACCTGGCCACCGCGGGCGCGAAACTGCCGATGCCGTTGCGCCTGCGCGTCCGCCGCGACCAGGTCCGCGGGACCGAGTTGTCCATCCGCGCCGTCGACCGCCTCTTCGAGAACTCGGGCGGCCGCGCGCTCGCGATCGGCACCCCGATCCAGCGTTTCTGGCGCGACGCCCACTCCGGCCGGGTCCACGCCATCAACGACCCGGAACGGGCACTGTCCATGTTCGGCCGTGGGGAGTTCGGCCTCCCGCTCAACGACGCGATGGTGTGATCCCATGACACTGGCCTTTCACCGCGACGGCGCGGGCTCTCCGGTGGTCCTTCTTCACGGCGGCGGTCCGGGCGCGTCCGCCAAGAGCAACTTCGGGCGTACGATCCCCGCGCTCGCGCCGCACTTCGACGTCATCGCGGTCGACCAGCCCGGGTACGGTGGCTCGCTCGGCGACCCGATCGTGGGGCAGTACTTCACCCACGCCGCCGGCGAACTGACCGCGCTGCTGGACAAACTCGGCATCGAACGGGTCGACCTGATCGGCAACTCGCTCGGCGGCGGCACCGCCGTGCGCTTCGCCCTCCAGCATCCGGCACGCGCCCGCCGGCTGCTCCTCATGGGACCCGGTGGCCTCTCCCTCAACGTCTTCGCCGCCGACCCGACCGAAGGGGTCAAACGACTCGGCGCCTTCGGCCGTGACCCCAGCCGGGAGAGGCTCGCGGCTTTCCTGCGGACCCTCGTCTTCGACCCCTCCCTGATCACCGAGGAACTGATCGAGGAACGCTTCCAGGCCGCGGTTGACCCGGCCGCCATGCGGGCCATGCGGGAGATGGGCGCCTCCTTCAGCGACCCCCGGACATTCGAGGAAGGAATGCTCTGGCGCGACGCCCACCGGCTGCGGCACGAGACCCTGCTCGTCTGGGGCCGGGAGGACCGGGTCAACCCGCTCGACGGCGCGCTGGTCGCCCTCAAACTCCTGCGCAACGCCCGCCTGCACGTCTTCGGCGGCTGTGGCCACTGGGCCCACCTGGAGAAATTCGACGAATTCAACCGCCTGACCATCGACTTCCTCACCTCCTGAAGCGCGCCTTCACTCTCCCTATCGCACCCGCCCCGACTTTCGGTTCACGCCTTCGAGAGGGGAATGCTCGTGAGCAACCTCATCCGCTCCCTCGGCTACCTGCGCGTCGAGTCCACCGATCCCTCCGCCTGGCGCGAGTTCGGCGTCAAGGTGCTCGGCATGGCCGAGGGCCGCGGCCCCGACCAGCAGGCCGTCTACCTGCGCATGGACGACCTGCCGGCCCGCATCGTGGTGGTGCCCGGCGAGAAGGACCGGCTGGCCGCCTCCGGCTGGGAACTCGCCGACCCGGCCGCCATGACCCGGCTCGCCGCGGCGCTCGAGGAGGCCGGGTACGCGGTCAAACCGGCCGGCGCCGACGAACTCGCCGACCGCCGCGTCTCCCACCTGATCAGCGTCGACGACCCGGCCGGCAACCGCCTCGAGTTCTTCTGCGGCGCGGCCCTCGACACCCGGCCCTTCCTGAGCGCCACCGGCACCCGGTTCGTCACCGGCGGCCAGGGCATGGGGCACGCCGTCCTGCCGTCCCGCGACGACGCCGCCTCGCTGCGCTTCTACACCGAGGTGCTGGGCTTCCGGCTGCGCGACTCGATGCGGCTCGTCCCCGAACATCTCGGCCTGCCGCCCGTCGACAGGCCACTGTGGATGCGGTTCCTCGGCTGCGGACCCCGGCACCACAGCGTCGCGCTCGCGCCCATCCCGGCGCCGACCGGGCTGATCCACCTGATGATCGAGACCGAGACCCTCGACGACGTGGGCCGCGCCATCGACCGCTGCGGCCGCCACAAAGCCCCGATGATCTCCACGCTCGGCCGGCACGCCAACGACGAGATGGTCTCCTTCTACGTGCGTACGCCCAGCGGATTCGACATCGAGTACGGGTACGGCGGGCTCACCGTCGACGACAGCACCTGGGTCGCCCGGCAGACCACCGCGCACAGCGTGTGGGGCCACCGCTTCTCCGGCGGGGGCGGCCATTGACCGAGATGACGGCCGCGGGCCTGGAGCCCGCGCGGTTCCGGCGGGTGTTCGGGCACTTCGGCACCGGGGTCACGGTCATCACCACGGCCGACGCCGACGGCCCCGCCGGATTCGCCTGCCAGTCCTTCGCGCCGCTGTCGCTGGACCCGCCGCTCGTGCTGTTCTGCGCGCGTAACGAGTCGGAGACCTGGCGGCGGATCCAGTCGGCCGGGATCTTCGGCGTCAACGTGCTCGCCTCCGACCAGCGCGACGTCTCCCGGCTCTTCGGCACCCGGGGCGCCGACCGGTTCGCGGCCCTCGACTGGGCACCCGCCCCGTCCGGAGCGCCCGTCCTCGCCGACGTGCTGACCTGGGCGGACTGTGTGGTCGAGGCGGTCCACCCGGGCGGTGACCACGTCATCGTCATCGGCCGGGTGACCACCTTGGGGCCGTGCCGCGACATCCCGCCACTGCTCTTCTACCGCAGCCGCTACACCTCCACGGCGCCGAACTCCCCCTACGAGCCCCCCGAGGTCGTCGACACCCTGCTCTCCTGGCCCCGCCACACCGACTGGATCTGATGCCGGCCACCGACCCCCCGAGGTGTTCCTCCTCCTGCCCGCAAGCGGGCTTGTCGCGTGCCGACATGGTTGACGACTAGTTGCGTGGCGACTACCTTGGCTGTGGGGCGCTGAGCGGAGGAGTTGACTGTGGAAGCGGAGCATGAAGGCCGGTGGCATCGCCCACCACCCGAGGGCCATGTGGCGGAGGACCTGGACCGTCTTCCCGGGCTGCCGTCCGATGCCGAGCTGATCGACGGAAGCATTGTGATCCCCAGCCCGAGAGCCCTCTCTCACATGAAGGCTCTGCGACTCTTTGAGAGCGCGTTCGTGCGGCTCGCGCCACGGGAGTCATACCGGGTTAGCAGGGATATATCGGTCGTGATCGGCCCGAGGCAGCGGCCACGGCCGGATCTGCTCGTCGTTCACGCCCGCGCCGAGATCGACGACGAAGAGACCTGCTATCCGGCGGACGCGGTGGTCCTCGTCCTGGAGGTGACGTCCCGCGGGTCCGTGACCCTCGACCGGGAGTGGAAACCACACCTCTATGCCGACGCCGGTATTCCGTTCCATTGGAGGGTGGAGCGTTCGTCGCGAGGGAAGCCGGTCGTCTACGCCTTCGAGCGGGATCCAGCGACTCAGGCCTATGGGCCGTTGGGGATCTTCCACGACAGGGTCGACCTGCCAGTTCCGTTTCCGATCGACATCGACCTCACCGAGATCGACCGGATGTGACCGTCAGCCGCAGTGCTCGAAGGCGCTCTGGTAGGTCAGGCCGCCGATGGTGCCGCCCCACTTGACGCAGATCCCGTCGGCCGCGGCGCGGACCGGGCCGGCGTAGTACTGGAACGTGCCCTTGTCGGCCTGCTGGGTGCCACCCTTCACCTCCAGGGTGGCGGACATCGCCGTCTTCTGGTCGAGGGTGTTGCTCTTGACGGTGACCACACAGTTCGAGCCGTCCGCCGCGTAGAGCAGGTAGACGACACCCCGCTTGACCCCGGCTGCCGTGGTCAGCGGCTGCTTGTCGATCACCGAGTAGCCGCTGCCGCAGATGTCCGCCGGCTTGTACGGGTTCGTCTCGGTCGTCGTGGTCGGCGTCGGCGAGGTGGGCACGGACGGATCGGTGCTCGCCGGGGCGGTCGGCTCGCCGGCCGGGGCCGAGACGGGTGGTGACGACTCGTTCGCCGGGGCGGTGGGCTCGGCCGGTTCGTCGCCGTTCGCCGAGGGCTTGCGCTGCTCGATCGGCTTGTCGTTCACCTGGTCACGGGCGCGGGGGCTCTCCCCGCCACCGGCCGGTGGCTGGCCGCCGCTGACGAACTCGCTGGTCTTCTCGGGGTCGGCCCTCCACTGGTTGCCCAGCATGATGCCGCCGCCCGCCAGCATGAGACCGACCGCCACGGCGGCCAGTGCCACGGTCGGTTGGCGGCTCTTGCCGGGATGCGCCCCGGTCGCGCCCGCGTTCGTCCCGGTCTCGTGCCGCAGCGAGCCGAGCGAGACCGCCCCGGAAACGGCCGAACCACCCGGCCGCTCCTGTCCACCGCCCGGCGGTATCTGCGCGGCACCGCCCGGCATCCCAGGAGCGCCCGGCGGTATCTGCGCGGGGCCAAAAGATGGGGAGGCTGCGGCGCCGAAAGATGGGGCGGGTGCGGCGCCGGACGATCGGGCGGGTGCGGCGCCGGACGGTGGCGGGGTGGGGCCTGCCGGGAAACGGTTCGATGGGGTTGGGTTCGGGGAGATCGGGGCGCTCACCGCGTACCCCGAATGGTGTGAAGCGGCCCGCGCGGCCGCCGCCAGACCGGCCGCATCGGGGAAACGCCGGGCCGGATCGCGGGCGAGCGCACGCATCACCACCGACGCCGTGGCGGGCGGCACATCCGGCGGCAGGACCGGCGGATTGCCGTGCACCAGCTGGGCCAGGACGGCGAGCGGGTTGTCGCCGACGTAGGGCGGCCGGCCGGTGAGGCAGCAGAACGCCACCGCGCCGAGCGCGTACATGTCGGTGGCGGCCGTCACCGGACGGCCCTCCGCCTGTTCCGGCGCCATGTAGTGCGCGCTTCCCAGGACCACGTTCGTGCTGGTGATGCCGGTGATCCCGGCCGACCGGGCGACCCCGAAGTCGACCAGCACGATCGCGCCGGCGGGACGGACCAGCAGATTGCTCGGCTTGACGTCGCGGTGGATGATGCCGGCCTCGTGCGCGGTCTGGAGCGCCTCGGCGACCTGCGCCACGATCGTCATCGTCTCGGCCGGACCGAGACGGCCCGCCTGCTGGATCCGCTTCGACAGCGGGGTGCCGTCGATGTACTCCATCACCAGGAAGTCGAGCCGGTGTGCGCCGACCGCCGCGTTCTCGCCGTAGTCGTAGACCTGCACGATCCCCGGATGCCGCAGCGCCGCCATCATCCGCGCCTCGGAGCGGAACCGGGTGATGAAGTCCGCATCGGACATCAGCGCCGGGAGCAGCACCTTGACCGCGATCTCCCGGTGCAGCAGCAGGTCGTTGCCCCGCCACACCTCACCCATGCCACCCGCGGCGATGCGCTGGGTCAGCTGGTAGCGGCCATTGAGCACGACACCCGGTGAAAGCACCGGATCATGCTAGTCGCCGCGGCGCCCGCCGATTCGCCCGTCCCGATCTTCGGGCCGCTCGTGTCAGCTATCCAACAGGGACGGAGCCAGTCCGGTGACGTGTTCGGACGGCTGCCCGAACAGCCGGGCCGACGCCCAGGCCCGCCGCAGGTAGAGGTGTGCGTCGTGTTCCCAGGTGATCGCCAGGCCGCCGTGCATCTGCACCATCTCGGCGGCCACCGCCCGCAGCGTCTCCGAGCAGTGGATCTTCGCGATCGTGGCCTCGGCGCCGCCGCCCGCGAGTGCCGCGTTCACCGCCGACCGGGCCGCCTGTACCCGGATGTACGCCTCGGCCAGCCGGTGCTGCAACACCTGGAACGACCCGATCGGCCGCCCGAACTGATGCCGCGCCCGCACGTACTCGACCGTCAGCTCGAGTGCGCGCTCCGCCGTGCCGGTCTGCTCGGCGGCCAGCGCCACCATCGCCAGATCCCGGATCGGCGCCGCCTTCCCGAGACGCCGCCCCGGCGCCCGGTCGAGCCGGATCGCGCTCAACGGCCGCGTCGGATCGAACGGGTCCACCGTCAGCGGTTCGGCGCTCCTGGGATCGACCTCGTACAGCCCGGCCGGCAACGCCACCAGCAGGGTGTCCGCGATCGCCAGGTCCAGGACGTCGGAGAACGAGCCGCTGACCAGCCCGTCCGCGACGGTCCCGGATCCCTCCCAGGCCACCGCCACGATCCGGTCCCCGGCGCAGATCCCGGGAAGAAGCCGGACGTCACCGGACCGCAGCAGCAGATGCGTGGCCAGCACCCCGCACCCCAGCATCGGGCCGGGGGTCAGGTGCCGCCCCAGCTCCTCCAGCACCACGGCCGACTCGGTCAGGGTGGCGCCGGAACCGCCGTACCGCTCCGGAACCGCCAGCCCCGCCACGCCGATCTCCTTGCAGAGCCGCCCCCACAACCCCGCGTCGAACCCGTCCCGCGCTGCATAGCCGCCGGCCAGGTCCCGCACCGCCGCGCGCAGGGCCGCACGCTCCTCGATCATTCAAAACCTCCTTCGGGTACGGATGTGCCGGCGCCCGCCAGGCCGGTGAGGATCCGGGCCCGGTGCCAGGACGGCGTGCCCCAGGCGAGATCCAGCACCCGTACCAGGCCCAGCCAGCGCCAGAGGCCGTGCTCCCGCGTGTACCCGACCGCCCCGTGGACCTGTAGCGCCACCCGGGCGGCCAGCCGTGCGGCCTCCCCGCAGGCCACCTTCGCCGCCGACACGTCCAGCGGGCCGCATCCGGATTTCAGGGCGACCGCTGCGGCGTACAGGAGGGGTTGTGCGAATTCGATCGCCACCGCGACGTCGGCCAGTTGATGGCGCACCGCCTGGAACGCGCCGATCGGCCGGCCGAACTGCGCCCGCTGTTTCGCGTGGTCGACCGACCTCTCCAGTAGCGCCCGGGCAGCGCCGAGCAGTTGCGCCGAGCAGGCCAGGACGCCGAGTTCCATCGCCCGCCCCGGGTCCTGTCCGGAAGCGATCAGTTCGCCGGGTGTCACCTCGGACAGCCGCCGAGCGGGATTCAGCGAGGGCAGCACCGATCGGGCGTGACCCTGCCGGATCTCGTCACCGTCGGCCACCAGGATCAGATCCGCGCTGTCCCCGTCGGCGGCGAACGGCAGCCACGGCGGTGCCACCAGCGAGGCCATCAGCCTGCCCTCGGCCAGCGCCGCGAGCCACTCCCGTGGGCCGGGCCGGGTCGCGGCGGCGGTCAGCAGGGCCGGGACGGCGGCGATCGACTCGGCGAGCGGGCCGGGAACGGCGTGGTGGCCCAGTTCCTCGCAGGCGACGATCAGATCGTCCGGGCCCGCGTCCTGCCCGCCCCAGCGTTCCGGTACGAGGAGCCCGGTCACCCCGGCCCCGGCCAGCGCCGACCACAGTGCCCGCCCCGCTCCCGGATCGCCGTCGGCCCACGCCGTCGACACCTTCGGCAGGTCGGCGGCCGCCAGCAGGCCGTGCAGGGCCGCCGCGAAGGCGAGCTGTTCCGTCGAGGGCGCCAGTCTCATCGCGGCTCCCGGGGCAGTCCCAGGACCCGCTGGGCGAGGGTGTCGCGCTGGATCTCGTTCGTGCCCGCGTAGATCGGCCCGGCCAGCGAGAACAGGTAGCCCGCGGTCCACTCCGGATCCGCCTCGGCGAGCGGGCCGAGCACGTCCAGTGCCGTCTCGTGAAGCAGGACGTCCAGTTCGGACCAGAACAGTTTGGTCGCGCTCGGCGGCACCGGCCGCTCCAGCGAGGCATACGCCGCCATCCGGTACGCGCGTGCCCTGACCCACGCGCCCGCCACCCGGTCCCGCTCGACCGGCCGGGAGCGAGGAGTGGTCAGCCAGAGCTGGACCAGGCGGTCGGCGGCGGCGGTGAAACGGCCCGGCCCGCGCAGGGAGAGGCCGCGCTCGTGGGCGGCGGTGCTCATCGCCACCCGCCAGCCGTCGCCCGGTTCGCCGATCACGTCGGCGTCCGGCACGAAGACGTCGTCCAGGAAGATCTCGGCGAACCCGGCCGCGCCGTCGAGCTGCCGGATCGGCCGGACCGTCACGCCCGGCGCCCGCAGGTCGAACATCAGGTACGTCAGGCCCCGGTGACGATTCTGCCCGGGCGTGGACCGGAACAGCCCGAACGCGCGGTCCGCCACCACCGCCCGGGAGCTCCACGTCTTCTGGCCGGACAGCGACCAGCCGCCGTCGACCCGCCGGGCCCGGGAACGCAGGGACGCCAGATCGCTGCCGGCGTCCGGTTCTGACCATGCCTGCGCCCACACCTGCCCGGCGCGGGCCATCGGCGGGAGGATCCGGGCGCACTGTTCGGCCGTGCCGTGTGCCAGCAGGGTCGGCGCCAGCAGGAACAGGCCGTTCTGCCCGATTCGCACCGGAGCCCCGGCGGCGTGGTACTCCTCGTCGAACAGCAGCGTGTGCAGGGGCGGCGCGGCCCGCCCGCCGTATTCGACCGGCCATCCCACCGCGGCCAGCCCGGCCGCCGCGAGCCTGCGCTCCCAGGATCGGTGCGCGCGATCCCCGTCGGCGGTGTCCACTCCGGGCAGGGGGCCGGCCGGGACGTTGGCCGCCAGCCAGTCCCGCACCTCGTCCCGGAAACGGACCGCCGCGTCGTCGAGATCGAGATTCACTCCGCCACCCCGCGATCGGGGGAGGCGGCGGCCTTCATGGTGGCGGGGGTCAGGCCGGCCAGCGGGTCGGCGGTGGTCTCCGCGTTGTGGGAGTGGGCGACATGGTGCAGCCCGAAGACCGTGTCCATGCCGGCGCGCATGCCCATCTGGTCCTCGCACAGGTTGACCGCCCGCTTGGCCAGCGCCAGCCCGAACGACGGCATCGTGGCGACCTTCGCGGCCAGCGCGAACGTCTCCGATTCGAGTGCGGCCCGGGGGACGACCCGGTTGACCATGCCCACCTCGTACGCCCGCTGTGCCCCGAATCGATCGCCGGTGAACAGCACCTCCCGGGCGAAGCGCGGCCCGAGCGCCCACGGGTGGGCGAAGTACTCGACGCCGGGGATGCCCATCCGCAGCACCGGGTCGGCGAAGAACGCGTCCTCGGCCGCCACGATCAGGTCGCACACCCAGGTCAGCATGAGCCCGCCGGCCACGCAGGCGCCCTGCACCATGGCGATGGACGGTTTCGGGATCTCCCGCCAGCGCCGGCACATGCCCAGGTAGACCTCCATCTCGCGGGCGTACCTGCGGTCGGCGCCGTCGCGTCCGGTGTGGTCCCACCAGGTCACCGCCCGGCGCGGGAAGGGTGTGTCGGCGTCCCGTTCGGGGGTGCCGATGTCGTGCCCGGCGGAGAAGTGGTCGCCCGCCCCGGCCAGCACGATCACCGCCACCTCGGGGTCGTCGACGGCCGTCGTGAAAGCGTCGTCGAGGGCGTACGTCATCGCCGAGTTCTGTGCGTTCCGGTAGCGCGGCCGGTTCATCGTGACCAGGCCGACCGGGCCGCGCCGTTCATAAAGGACGACATCGCTCATGTCGTCACCTCCGCTTCGCTCCGGCGCCGCCATGAGTTCAAGACTGAGCTCGATGATTCGCTCGCAAGCTCGCTCATGTCGTCACCTCCGCTTCGCTCCGGCGCCGCCATGAGTTCAAGACTGAGCTCGATGATTCGCTCGCAAGCTCGCTCATGTCGTCTCCCGCAGCCGGTACTTGAGCACCTTGCCGCTCGCGTTGTGCGGCAACCCGTCCGGGAACACGACCGACCGTGGCACCTTGTAGCCGGCCAGCCGCTCCCGGCAGAAGCCGATCACCTGCCCGGCGGTCAGCTCGTGTCCGGGACGGGCCACCACGTACGCGCGCCCGACCTCGCCGAGCCGCGCGTCCGGCACCCCGACGACGGCCGCCTCGGACACCCCGGGCAGGGCGGCCAGTGCCCGCTCCACCTCGGCGGGGTAGACGTTGAAGCCGCCGCACACGTACATGTCCTTGAGCCGGTCGGTGATGGTCAGGTTGCCGGCGTCGTCGAGGGTCCCCACGTCGCCGGTGTGCAGCCACCCGTCCGGGTCGATCGCCTCGGCGGTGGCGGCCGGGTCGTCGAGGTAGCCGAGCATCACGTTGGGCCCGCGCAGCAGCACCTCGCCGTCCTTTTCGGCGATCCGCACCTCGAAACCGGCGGCGGCCCGTCCGCTGGTGAACGCCACGGTCCGGGTGTCGTCGCCGGGCCGGCACATGGTCGCCACCACGGCCTCGGTCAGCCCGTACGCCGTGAGCACGGTGGCGAACCCCAGCTCGTCGCGGATCCGCTCGACCAGCACGGGCGGGACGGTGGCCGCCCCGGTCACGGCCAGCCGCAGGGACCGCAGGTCACGCCCACCCCGTACCGGATGGTCGAGCAGCCCGATGTAGAGCGTCGGCGGCCCGGGCAGCACGCTGATCCGCTCGGTCTCGATCAGGTCGAGGGTCCGGGGCACGTCGAACACCGCCTGCGGCACCACGGTGGCCCCGCTGACCAGGCAGGCCAGGATGCCGGCCTTGAGCCCGAAGCTGTGGAAGAACGGGTTGACCACCAGGTACCGGTCGCGGATGTCGAGTCCGCCGATCCGCGCCCAGTCCCGGGCCACGCCGAGCGACTGCCGGTGCGCGCTCATCGCGCCTCTGCTGCGGCCGGTCGTCCCGGAGGTGTAGAGGATGTCGCTGACGTCGTCCGGCCGTACCGCTGCGGCCCGCTCCTCGGCCGCGTCGCGCGGCACCTCGCCGGACCGCTCCCGGAAGGCGTCCCATGCGGGCAGCGCGAGCACGAACGGCGGCAGTTCGGCGCCGTGCTCGCGCAGCGAGGCGAGCCGGTCGGTGCCGAGGAACGGGCCGGTGACGATGAGGCCGCGCGCCCCGCTGCGGCCGATCACGTCGGCCGCCTCGACCGCGGTGTAGCGGGTGTTGACCGGCACGAGCGTGCCGCCCGCGTAGAGGACGCCGAGCGCGGACAGCATCCATCGGGCGCTGTTGGGGGCCCAGATCGCGACCCGGTCGCCGGGCTCGATCCCGGATGCGATCAGCGCGCGCGCCACCGTGACGACCTCGTCGTGCAGCCCGGCGAAATCCCATCGGTGCACATGCGGATCGACCAGGGCCGGATGCCTGCCGAATTCGAGCGCCGCCCGTGCGAGCGCCGCCGGGACGGTCTCCATGGGACCCCCAAAGAGGCTTTACCGAAGAGAGGAGCTTTACCAAGCAAGTGCTTGGTCGGTAGCGTGAGCCTACGCGTGATCCCGGAGGTGGCGCCAGTGACCGACGACGATGCGTTCCGGCGCGAGATCCGGGACTGGCTGGACGCGAATCTGACCGATGAGCTGCGCGGCGCCGGTGGCCCGGGCCGCGAGAACGAGGCCTTCCCGCAGCGTCTGGCCTTCGCCCGGCGGCTCGCCGCGGGCGGGTGGACCACGCTGGCCTGGCCGGTGGCGCACGGTGGGCGCGGCGCGCCGCTCCAGCGGCAGGTGATCTTCCATGAGGAGTACGCGAGAGCCGGCGCCCCGAGCCGCGTCGACCACATCGGCACCACCATGGTCGGCCCGACCCTGATCGCCCTCGGCACACCGGAACAGCGGACGAGGTTCCTGCCCGCGATCGCCGCCGTCGAGCAGCTGTGGTGCCAGGGCTACTCGGAGCCGGGCGCCGGTTCCGACCTGGCCGGCGTCACCACCCGGGCCCGGCTCGACGGCGACCGCTGGGTGCTGACCGGCCAGAAGGTGTGGACCTCGCTGGCCCACGTGGCCGACTGGTGTTTCGTGCTGGCCCGCACCGAGCCGGTCCCGCCCGGCGGCCCGCGCCACGCCGGCCTGTCCTACCTGCTCGTGCCGATGCGGCAGCCGGGCGTCACGGTCCGGCCGATCCGGCAGCTCACCGGGGACAGCGAGTTCAACGAGGTGTTCTTCGACGACGCCACCACCGAGGCGGGCCTGGTCGTCGGCGAGCCGGGTCAGGGCTGGCGGGTCGCGATGGCCACCCTCGCCTTCGAGCGGGGCGCGGCCACCGTCGGCCAGCAGGTCGGCTTCCAGCGGGATCTGGACGACCTGATCGCGGTGGCCCGGCGGACCGGAGCCACCACCGACCCGGCCCTGCGCGACCGGCTCACCCGCGCCTGGATCGATCTGTCGGTGCTGCGCGCGCACACGCTGCGCAGCCTCACCGAGGACCTGCCGGCCGGCTCCTCGGTGATCAAACTGCTCTGGACCCGTTGGCGGCAGGGCCTCGGTGACCTGGCCATGGACGTGCTGGCCGCCGGTGACGCGGGACCGGAGGCGACCGAGCGCTGGCAGCGGTACTTCCTGTTCAGCCGGGCCGACACCATCTACGGCGGGTCCAACGAGATCCAGCGCGGCATCGTGGCCGAGCGGGTGCTCGGGCTGCCCCGTCAGGCCCGGGGATGACCGGCCCGGCCGGGCGCGGTCTGCTGACCGGCAAGGTCGTGGTGGTGACCGCGGCGGCCGGCGCCGGCATCGGCTCGGCGGTGGCCCGGCGCTGCCTGGACGAGGGGGCCCGGGTGGTGCTCGGCGACAGTCATGAGCGCCGCCTCGGCGAGACCCGCGACAAGCTCTCCGACCTGTATCCGGGCCGGGTGTGGGCGATCCCCTGCGACGTCACCGACGAGACCGGGGTGGGGCGGCTGATCGGTGGCGCGGTGTCCCGGTACGGCCGGATCGACGTGCTGGTCAACAACGCCGGGCTGGGCGGGAACCGGCCGGTTCCCCAGATGTCCGACGAGGAGTGGCACCTGGTTCTGGACGTCACCCTGACCGGCACGTTCCGCTGCACCCGGGCCGCGCTGCGCCAGATGATCGCGCAGGGTGGCGGCGGTGCGGTCGTCAACAACGCGTCGGTGCTCGGCTGGCGGGCCCAGGCCGGGCAGGCGCACTACGCCGCCGCGAAGGCCGGGGTGATGGCGTTCACCCGGTGCACCGCCCTGGACGTGGCCGGGCACGGCATCCGGGTCAACGCGGTCGCGCCGAGCCTGGCCGCACACCCGTACCTGAGCCGGGTGATCAGCGAGACCGAACTGGCCGAGCTGGCCGGGCGGGAGGCCTTCGGGCGGGCCGCGCAGCCGTGGGAGGTGGCCACCGTGATCGCCTTCCTCGCCAGCGACTACGCCTCCTATCTGACCGGCGAGGTCATCTCGGTGAGCAGCCAGCACGCCTGAAACTCCCAGGGGTTTCCATCGATGTTACGGAGCAGTAGATTGTAACGCGTTCTATTTTTTGCGAAGGGAGACCGCGATGCGGCGGATCACCGGCGCGGCCCTGTTCGGACTCGGCATCCTCAGTCTCCTGCTCGCGATGGCCCTGGTCTGGATCATCGTGCCCTCGCAGGAGAAGGTGCCGCTCGACCTGGAGCCGCCGGACGTGGTGGTGGAGGCGCCCAATGCCTCCTTCGTGCAGGTCAAGACGCTGCCGGACGGGGCGCCGCAGGTGGCCGTGGAGCACGCCGGCCTGCGGTCGACCACCGGCATCAAACCCGACTTCGAGGCGGCCGCCGAGATCCCCGGCGAGCGGGCCGGCGAGACCCTGGTCTGGAACGTGTACCACTCCACCCGACGGGCCGACACCGACGAGATGATCAACAGTTCGGAGAGCCGGGTCGCGCTCGACCGCACCACCGGCGAAGCGGTGCCGTGGGCCGGGCAGTGCCACCTCGAGGAGAAGGCCGACCCGGCCACCGGCGTCGGCTGCACCCCCGGCAACGTGCAGTTCGAGGGCCAGCTCTACCTCTTCCCGTTCGGCACCGAGAAGCGCACCTACCAGTACTGGGACTCCACCCTGGGTGAGGCGCTGCCGATCGGCTACCAGGCCGAGGAGGAGTTCCACGGGCTGCCCACCTACCGCTTCCAGCAGCAGGTGCCCGAGCAGGAGGCCGAGATGGACCCGCAGACCCTGGCCGGGCTGCTCGGGTTCCTGGCTCCCGGCGCCACCACCGGCAGCATCTCCTACCGGGCCACCCGCACCCTCTGGGTCGAGCCGATGACCGGCGCCATCGTCGGCTACCGCGAACAGCAGCACCGGGAACTCGTGCCGGACGTCGGTGCCCCGATCGTCATCTTCGACGCCGACCTGCAATACGACCAGGCCACCCTGGACGCCGTCGGCGCCGAGGCCGAACACGGGCGCGACCTGCTGCTCATGCTCGGCCGGTACGTCCCGATCGGGCTCACCGTCCTCGGCCTGCTGCTGATCGTCGCCGGGGTGCTGCTGACCCGGGGCGCCGGACCGCGCGGCGGGCACCGGGCGCCGGACGCCACCCGGCCGCTGCCGACGCCGGTTCCGCAGGGCTGAGCGCTCTACCCGTACCCCGCCCGGTTTTGATCCTCGAAGGATCAGCGCGTGCCGTAGAAATCGGGCGGGGTGGCCGGGTCGTTGTCCGAGACGTTCGAGGCCACCTCGGTCGCGCTGGGGTTGATCGCGGCCATCACCGCGGTGACGCCGATGGCGGCGAGCACGGCCGCGACCACCGCGCTCACCAGCATGTACCCGAACCGAACCATGACAGTGCTCCTCTACAGCCGTTCGATGACGCTTGCGGTCGACATCGCCCCGCCGGCGCACATGGTCACCAGCGCGGTCGTGCCGTCGATACGTTCCAGCTCGTGCAGCGCGGTGGTCAGCAGCCGGGCGCCGGTGCTGCCGACCGGATGGCCCAGCGCGAGCGCCCCGCCGTTGACGTTGACCCGGTCCGGATCGGCGCGGTGCACCGCCAGCCAGGACAGCACCACGCTGGCGAACGCCTCGTTCACCTCGCACCGGTCCAGGTCCTCGATCTTCATCCCGGCCGTGGCCAGAACCCGGTCGGTGGCCGCGATCGGGCCGTCCAGGTGGTAGTACGGCTCCGCGCCGACCAGGCACTGCGCCACGATCCGGGCCCGTGGCCGCAGACCCAGCGCCCGCGCCCGGCCGGCGTCCATGATCAGGAGCGCGGCCGCGCCGTCGGAGATCTGCGACGAGGTGCCCGCCGTGTGCCGCCCGTCCGGCAGCACCGGCCTCAACCCGGCCAGCCCCTCGACCGTGGTGTCCCGCAGGCCCTGGTCACGAGTGACGTCACCGACCGCGATCACCTCCCGGTCGAACCGGCCCTCCGCCCAGGCCCGTGCCGCGTTCGCCTGCGAGCGCACCCCGAACCGGTCCAGATCCTCGCGGGTCAGGCCGCGGCGGTCGGCGATCCGTTCGGCGGCCACGTACTGGTTCGGCAGGTCGATGTCCCACGACCCGGGGCGGGGCAGGCCGGCGTCGCCCAGGTTGGCACGCAACGGCACCCGGCTCATCGACTCCACCCCGCAGGCCACGCCCGCGCCGATCGCGCCGGCCGCGATCAGGCCGGCGATCAGGTGCGCCGCCTGCTGGGCCGAACCGCACTGCGCGTCGATCGTGGTGCAGCCGGTCGTGTGCGGCAGGCCCGCGTGCAACCAGGCCGTACGGGTGATGTTGTTCGACTGCTCGCCGCCCTGGGTGACACAGCCGCCGATGGCCTGTTCCACATCGGCCGCCGGCAGCGCCCGCAGCGCGGCACCGAGCAGTTCGGCCGGATGCAGGCCGGACAGCCACCCGCCACGCTTGCCGATCGGAGTGCGAACCGCATCGACGATGACCGGTGTCCCCACCGCGACCTCCAGCTAGAACCTGTTCTCGATTGAACCTACCAAATCTCTCTGATGCCATGTTTGAATCGGTAGAACTTGTTGCTGTAGGAGGAGCCGTGGCCGAGCCGCGCACCCGCATCGACCCCACCGATCCGGACATCTACCTGCACGGCATCCCGCACGCCGAGTTCGCCGAACTGCGCCGCACCGAACCGGTCTGCTGGATCCCGCAGCCGCGCGGCAGCGCCGGATTCGACGACGAGGGGTACTGGGCGGTCACCCGGCACGCCGACGTGATGACCGTGTCCCGCGACAGCGACACCTACTCCAGCCGGGAGAACACCGCGATCGTCCGCTTCCAGCCGGACATGACCCGCGACCGGATCGAGATGCAGCAGGCCGTCCTGCTCAACATGGACCCGCCGCAGCACACCAAACAGCGCGCCGTCGTCTCCCGCGGCTTCACCCCGCGCGCCGTCAACAGCCTGCGCGCCGCCCTCGAATCCCGCGCCGAACGGATCGTCCACACCGCCCTCGCCACCGGCGACGCCGGCGACTTCGTCACCGAGATCGCCTGCGAGCTGCCGTTGCAGGCCATCGCCGAACTGCTCGGCGTCCCGCAGGAGGACCGCGGCAACGTCTTCGAATGGTCCAACTCGATGATCGGCTACGACGACCCCGAATTCAGCGGCGCCGACCCGATGGAATCCGCGATGGGCCTGCTCGGCTACGCCATGCAGATGGCCGACGAACGACAGTCCTGCCCCCGCGACGACATCGTCACCACCCTGGTCAAGGCCGAGATCGACGGCTCACACCTGTCCATCGACGAATTCGGCTTCTTCGTCCTGATGCTCGCCGTCGCCGGAAACGAGACCACCCGCAACGCCATCTCCCACGGCATGCTCGCGCTGCTGTCCAACCCCGCACAGTGGGATCTCTACAAGCAGACCCGCCCGCGCACCGCCGTCGACGAGTTCGTCCGCTGGGGCAGCCCGATCAACGCCTTCCAGCGCACCGCCCTGCACGACACGGTCCTCGCCGGAGTCCCGATCCACACCGGCCAGCGGGTCGCCATGTTCTACGGCTCCGCCAACTACGACGACGACGTCTTCGCCGCGCCGCACACCTTCGACATCACCCGCAGCCCCAACCCGCACCTGGGCTTCGGCGGCAGCGGCGCCCACTTCTGCCTGGGCGCCAACCTCGCCCGCCTGGAGATCGACCTCATCTTCAACGCTCTCGCCGACCACATGCCCGGCATCACCCTCGCCGGTCCCGCTCAGCGCCTGCGCTCCGGCTGGATCAACGGCATCAAACACCTTCCGGTCAAATACCACTGACCCTTTCCGGTACGCGTGTCCTCGTCCCGCCTCATCTGTCCCGTCCCGTCCGGTCGGCGCGATCTGGCTGCCCGCTCCGGCCCGTGCCGCGCCCGCCGGGCGTAGATCGGTGACCGGGCAGGCCGGCCCGGTCGCCACCACCCCCTGCCTGCCGCCGGTCACGGCCGGGGCGCCGGCTCCCTACCCCTCTGTGGCCGGTCGCGCTGGGCGGGTGGTCGCGGTCTTGCTGGCCAGGCAACCGGGGTGCCCGCTCTCAGCCGTTGCGCCGGTCACCCACCCGGTGGCCCGCCCACTCCGAAAACCCGACCGGCCGGAACTCCGTGTGAGCGAGGAGCCCCGTTCATCGGCTCATGTGGTAAATCGAGGTCGTCGGAACAGCACCGAAATACCACGCCCCTCCACACACTCACCGCCATGGTCACGGTGAGTGACACCTGGCGGGTTCCCGTGGCACGACCGTCGTCAAGCGCCACCACCCACCCGGCGCGACCGGCGGCACATGCGGGGGTATCCGACCGATCTCAGCCCGGCGGGCGCGGCAAAGGCCGGACCACGACGCAAGCCGGCGCCGCACGGACGGAACGGCCCAAGGGCCTCGCTCGGCTAGTTGCAACGCCGTTCAGTTAGGCCAGCGTCGGGTTCGTCAAGGTCCGTCGGTGATGATGTTGATGGCGATGGTGGCTTGGTAGGTGCGCCGGTCGATGTTCGGGCCGCGGGCCTGGTATTTGGAGTTCGATCGTTTGATCATGCGGGCTTTCACCCGGATCCGGCGGTCGGGCAGTAGGTGGTCCAGGACTGCCTGGCCGATCGCGCCGACGAGGTCGACGACGGTGTCGGTGATGATGCCCGCGGCTTGGATGACCTGGTTGCGGGCGGTGATCAAAGCGGTGGTGAAGCTGGCCCGGTCCGGGTCGAGGCCGGGCCGGGTGTCAGTGGCATCGACCATGGCGGTGCGTAGGAGCTGGTAGACGATCAGCAGCGCGTGGATCTCCTGGTCGATGCCGTCCGGGGTACGGGCGCGTAGGACCCGGCCACCGAGAATGCTGGACTTCAGCTCCAGGTAGGCGGTCTCGATCTCCCACCGCTGGTGATACAGCGTGATCAGTTCCCCGGCTGGGTGTCGGCGGGCGTCCAGCAGGGTGGTGATCAGCCGGTAGTCACCGGTGCTCGTGCCGGTGCTGGTCTTGACCGCGATCCGGGCGTCGATGACCCGCACCCGCACGGTGCCGATCGTGGACAGCCAGGAGCCGTCCCGGTGACGGGTGATGACCGGCAGGCGGCGGCCACTCTTGCAGCGGATCAGCAACTCGGCCTTCGTGGCGGCGAGGGTCTTGACCAGATCGGCGGCAGCGTAGTTGCGGTCGGCCAGCAGCAGCATCCCCGCTTTCAGGCTGCGGGCCAGTACGCGGGCCTGATCGAGTTCGCTGGTGCCGAGCGGGTCGAAAACGGCGTCGATCACCGAGCGGGTGCCGCAGGCCAGCAGAGCGCTCAGCCGTAGCGTCGGGTAGCCGGCCCCGCCGTGGTTACCGCGCTGTTTGCGGTAGCGGACGCCGACCGCGGCGGCATCGGCGACCGACAGCGTCGTCCCGTCGACCGCGGTCAGCAGCAGGCCTTGCCAGCGGACCGCTGGGGTGGCCGACGTCGCGGCCGGGCCGCGCAGCAGATCGAACAATGCTCGCAACGGCGCGGATCCGAGACGCTGCCGGGCCTGCCGCAAAGCACTGGAAGAAGGCTCGGCCAGGCTCAACCCGGCCAGCCCCGCGGTCAACTGTTGCCACACCTGCAGGTAGCCGTATTCGGCGAACAGCACCCCGGCCAGCAGCAGATACACCACCACCCGGCCCGGCAGCAGCCGTACCCGCTGCTGCACCCGCCCGGTGGCGGCAAGAACGTCATCGACCATCTCGAACGGAATCAGCCGGGTCAGCTCGCCCAGATGCCCCGGCGCGAACACCCCTGCAGCTACCGTCACGGTGCGGGTTATGGCAATCTGATCGAGCAAGCGGAGTCCTGGGGTGGGTTGTCTTGGAGTGACAAACCTCTATACCGGAACTCCGCTTCCTACTTTCTGATCAACACCCTTGACGCCAGCCCGGACCGCCTAACTGAACGGCGTTGCGGCTAGTTGAGGTCGGTCGGCGCGGTCAGCAGTTTCCGCAGACCCGCGACGTCCTGGGACGGGCGATCGAGCGCCTCGTCGAACGCCTGCCACGCCTCTTCACCCAGTAGGAACGTGCGCCGGTCGGCGAGCACGTCGGCTGCTGCCTTGGTGGCCGCGTTCCGGACGAACGCCGACACGCTGGAGCCGGTGGCGTGACTGGCCGCTTGCAGCAACGCTTTCTGTTCGGCGCCCACCCGTAGGTGCAGCCGTTCCGCCTTCTTGCTCATGGTCCGAGTATGCGCACGACATACGCCAGCGGGGGTCACTCGTCAGGGGGTGAGGAGGGCGGCGCAGGGGGTGGGGGCGTCGGAGAACGGGAGGTGGCCGGCGCTCGGGAGGGTCACGTGGCGGGCGGTCGGGAGGATCGTGCGGGCCCGGCGCGACTGGTGGAAGGGGAGGATGGCGTCGCGCGTACCCCAGGCGATGGTGACCGGGATGCGGGGGAGTGAGCCGGCCTCGGCGAAGGACCACGGGCGAAGGTGGGTGAAGGCGTCGCGGGCCTCGGCGAAGCCGGGCGCGCCGGCCAGGGCGCGGGCCGCGTGGACGCTGCCGGCCGGGTCGAGGCGGGCCGGGTGGGCGTAGAAGAGCGCGCAGAACGCCGACCTGCCCGCCGGGGACGCCATGATCCGCGGCAGCGAGGGGGACAGGCGGGTGGCGACGGTCCGGGCCGCGGTGACGGCGGTCTGGCACCAGCGGCGTTCCGCCCGGGTCCAGAAGCCGATCGGGGCGAAGGCGGTCACCGCGCGGGCGTGGCCGCGGCGGCCGAGTTCCAGGGCGATGCCGCCGCCCAGCGAATTGCCGGCGATCGCGGGGGTGTCGATGCCGAGCCGTTCCAGGAACGCCTCGACCTGATCGGCCAGATGTGCGACCGAGCCGGGGAGCGGCGTTTCGGGCGACGGCGCGGTCCCGCTGCCGGGCGAGTCCGGGTGCGCGGGGGCCGTGGGGGATGGGCGGGGTGCGGGCCCGGTCCAATGTGGGGAGTCGCCGAAGCCGGGCAGGTCCAGCGCGATCACGTCGTGGTGCTCGGCGACCGCGTCGAGGACGGGGGACCAGACCTGGCGGTGGCTGCCCAGGCCATGGATGAGCACCAACGGCGGGCCGGATCCGCGGCGATCATAGGACAGGTCGGTCATTCCGCCACCTCCGTTGCGCTCCGGCGCCGCAATGACTTCATGGCTGAGCTCGATGATTCGCTCGCAAGCTCGCTCATGGGGGCCAGCCTTCCACCGGGAGATCAGGACGGGAAGGTGATTCGCGCTGCGGGTCAAGACCGGAAACCAGTTGTTGACATGTTGCCAATAAGGGTGTGATGGTACGGCGATGTCGTACGACTACGACGTCCTCGTCATCGGCTCCGGTTTCGGTGGCAGCGTGACCGCGCTGCGTCTCACCGAGAAGGGCTACCGCGTCGGCGTCCTCGAAGCCGGCCGCCGGTTCACCGACGAGCAGTTCGCCAAGACGTCCTGGCGGCTGCGCGACTACCTCTACGCGCCCGGGTTCGGCTGCTACGGCATCCTCCGGCTCACCCTGCTCCGGGACGTGATGATCATGTCGGGCGCCGGGGTCGGCGGTGGCTCCCTGGGCTACGCCAACACCCTGTACGAGCCGCCCGACGCCTTCTACGCCGACCCGCAGTGGTCCGGCATCGCCGACTGGAAGTCCGAGCTGGCCCCCTATTACGAGCAGGCGAAACGCATGCTCGGCGTGACGACGAACCCGGTCGAGACGGCCTCCGACCGGGCCCTGCGCGCGGTCGCCGACGACATGGGCGTGGGCCACACCTACCGGCACACCCCGGTCGGCGTGCTGTTCGGGGACGAGCCGGGCGTTTCTGTGACGGATCCGTTCTTCGGGGGAGCGGGACCGGACCGCCGCACCTGCACCCTCTGCGGCTCGTGCATGACCGGCTGCCGGGACAACGCCAAGAACACCCTGGTCAAGAACTACCTCTACCTCGCCGAGCGGGCCGGCGCCGAGGTGCACCCGCTCACCACGGTCCGTGCGGTGCGACCGCGTGACGGCGGCGGCTACCTGGTGGAGACCCGGCGCACCGGCGGGCTCACGAAGCGGACCTTCACCGCCGAGCAGGTCGTCTTCGCCGGTGGCGCCCTCGGCACCCAGCGCCTGCTGCACCGGATGCGCGACCGGGGACTGCTGCCGGACGTCTCGGCACGGCTGGGCGAGCTCAGCCGTACCAACTCGGAATCGATCCTCGGAGCGCGCACCCGCCGCACGGACCGCGACTTCAGTCACGGGATCGCGATCACCTCCTCGATCCACCCGGACCCGGTCACCCACGTCGAACCGGTCCGGTACGGACCCGGCAGCAACCTGCTGGCGCTGCTCGCCACGGCACTGGTCGACGAGGGCCGCCCGCGCTGGTGGCAGGCCGTCAAGACGATCGCGAAGGCCGGCCGGGACATGCGGCTCTACCTCTCGCCGCGGAACTGGTCCAAGGAGACCGTGGTGCTGCTGGCCATGCAGCCGCTGGACAACTCGATCACCGTGCACACCCGGCGCGGCCTGTTCGGGCGGCGGATCACCAGCCGGCCCGGCATCGGCGAGCCGAACCCGGTGTGGGTGCCGGCCGCGCACGACGTGGCCCGCCGGGTCGCCGCCGAGGTGGACGGGGTGCCGACCGGCTCCTACACCGAGCTGGTGGGGCGGCCGGTCACCGGGCACTTCATCGGCGGGTGCGCGATCGGCGCGGACCCCTCGCAGGGGGTCGTCGACCCGTACCACCGGCTCTTCGGGCATCCCGGGCTGCACGTCATCGACGGGTCGGTGGTCGCCGCCAACCTGGGCGTCAACCCGTCCCTGACGATCACCGCCCTGGCCGAGCGGGCGGTCGCGCTGTGGCCGAACGCCGGCGAGCCGGATCCGCGGCCGTCATCCGGGTTCGCGCCGGTCGAACCGGTGGCGCCCCGCGAACCCGTGGTGCCCGCGTCCGCCCCCGCCGCGCTGCGGCTCACCATCGGACGGCGGCCATGACCCGCATCGCGATCATCGGCGCCGGGTTCGGCGGGGTGGCGGTCGCCGCCGAACTGCTCCGCGCCGGCTTCGACGACATCGTCCTGCTGGAGAAGGCCGACCGGGCCGGCGGCGTGTGGCGCGACAACACCTATCCGGGGTGTGCCTGTGACGTGCCGGCGCCGCTCTACTCCTACTCCCGCGCCCTGAACCCGGACTGGTCGCGCCGCTACCCGCCGCACGACGAGATCCTCGCCTATCTGCAACGGTGCGCGGACGTCTGGGGCGTCACGCCGCGGGTCCGTTTCGGCGCCGAGGTGGCCTCCGCCTCGTGGTCCGGCGGCGGCTGGGAGATTGTGTTGAAAGACCACGAGATCGTACGCGCGGACGTGCTGATCCCGGCCGTCGGTCAACTGTCCCGCCCGTCGATCCCGGCGCTCCCCGGCGCGGAGACCTTCGCGGGCGTCGCCGTGCACACCGCACACTGGACCCCCGACATCCCGGTCGCGGGCAACCGGGTCGCGGTCGTCGGCACCGGAGCCAGCGCCATCCAGCTCGTCCCCGCGATCGCCGGAACCGCCGCCCACGTCACCGTCTTCCAGCGCACCGCGCCGTGGACACTGCCCAAACCCGACCGTCGCTACGGCCGCCTCCGCAAGGCCGCCTACCGCCGGATGCCGTCGCTGATGCTGCTGTCCCGCGCCGCCACCTGGGGCCTCACCCTCGTCCCGGGCGCCGCCCTGACCGGCAACCGGGTGGTCAACGCCCTGGTCCGCGGCTACTCGTCGAGTCAGCGGCGCTGGCAGGTCCGCGATCCGGAACTCCGCGCCAAGGTCACCCCGGACGAGCCGATGGGCTGCAAGCGGGTGCTGTTCACGAACGCCTGGCTGCCCACCATGGCCCGCCCCGACGTCGACCTGGTCACCGAGAAGATCGTCGCGGTGACCCCGGACGGCGTCCGCACCGCCGACGGCGCCGACCACCCGTGCGACGTGCTGATCTACGGCACCGGTTTCGCCGCCACCGAGTTCCTCGTCCCGATCCGGGTCACCGGCCGCGACGGCGTCGTGCTCGCCGACGAATGGCGGGACGGGGCACACGCGTACCTCGGTCTCGCGGTGCCCGGCTTCCCCAACATGTTCCTGGTCTACGGCCCGAACACGAACACCGGCAACACCTCGGTGATCTACTTCCACGAGGCCCAGGCCAGGTGGATAACGCAGGCCGTCCGGCGGGTCGCGGCAGGCGACGATCTGGAGGTACGGCCTGAGGTCGCGGCCGCCTACGACACCGAGATCCAGTCCCGCCTGGCCGGCTCGGTGTGGACGGCGTGCCAGAGCTGGTACCGCACCGCCGCCGGCCGCGTGGTCGCCAACTGGCCGGGCAAGGCCACCGAATACCGCCGCCGAACCGCCACCCTCAACCGTTCCGACTTCCTGCCGGGCTCACTTCCGTTGGAGTAGCAGGCTGATCATGATGCCGATGACCAGAAGCGGCAGCCCGCCGATGATCCCGACGACCACACCGATCCACTTGAACCACGGTCGTGGCGGTGTGTCCTCACGGGCGAGTTCCATGCTGTCGGCGCTTCTGTCGAGGTAGCCCACCCGAACATCTCGACCGATGTCCGCAGAAGCGAACAAGCCGTCGCTCACCAGATCATCATCGGCTGTTCCGTCATCCCAGCGGACGGTGAATCGGCAACTGTCCCAATAGCCGAATCCCTGGTTGGTAACGGGTCCGTGGCGATCACAAGCTTCCACGACCGCCCAACCGGTCCCATGGGCGTCGTCGAAGTCGTGGTGGGACATCCCGACGAGAGTGATACCGAAGCCGACGATGGCAAGGCTCAGCACGGCGATTCCGGCCATCGCGGCGACCAGGCGCAATGTGCCGCCCCTGTGCTCGCTGACGGCGGACATCGCGGCCCCTTTGGCCTCGTCCTCCGCCATCTCGCGGTCGAGGGCCGCCCTCATCTCCGCCGCTTTGGCACGGTACTTCGCCATCGGATCGTCATGCGGATCCATGTCGTTCCCCTTCTCAATCCGGCAGATCGACAGGGTTCGGCTCAGGATCCTTCTTGCGTGTGCTGTCGGCGGCCGACCCCGAATTCTGTGAGGTGTTCGTCTCCGCGGCAGATCGTCCGGTGTTGATGAGCACCTGCTGAATCGGGCCGTAGACACGGGCGTCGCCAAGGGTGAGGGCGGCATAGGCCTTGACCGGCCCGGTCCAACCTTCCCGTGCGACGCCGGCGGCCTCAACCCGGTGCGTCATGAGGCGGGTGACATCCAATTTGGCGCTCGTCAACTTCTCGATCATCCGACTCAGCTTTTCAATGCCGGATCCGATCTCCTTGATCTTCAACACCAACTCCTTCATCACCGTCAGGATCTTGATGCTCGTTTGGGACACCAGGACGGCGACTTCCATGAGGGCTTTGGGCAGCAGGACGGCAGTGGCGGCCTGCAAGAGCTTGGAGATGATGGCGCCCACCACCTGAGCAATGATGTCGCGGATGGTGTTGCGGGCGATACCGACCACCGCGCCGAGTGCGGTGGTCGCCTTGCTGAGTGCGTCAGCGATCGCCCCCGTAGCCTGAACGGTCTCGGCATGTGCCCGGGCCCGCTTCCGAAATGCGGCAGCTGATGCGGCTGTCCAGACCGCTGTGGTGGATTTGACCTCTGCGACGAAGAGTTCCGTCGTTTCGTAGATGCGTCTCTCGATGTTCTTCCAGCTGTCGGCGTGCCCCTCGATGGCTTTCGGATCGCCCATCAGCTTGTCCAGTGGCTCACGCAGGACATCCACGTGCTCCATCGCCCAGCCCACGCCGGCGGCGAACAGCGATTGCAGTGGGTCCATGATCGTGCCGAGGGCCGCCAGGCTGCTGGCGACGAAGTTGCCGCCCGCGGCGAGGAAGTTCCTTTGGGTGAGACTGTCCACCATCCCGCTCACCGACTCGAAGATCCCGGCGCCCTCATAGAACTTCGTGCCGCCGGCCGGTGCGATCAGCCCTGCGTAGGTATCGCTCATCGCCGTCCCTCCTGGAAGCCGATGACATGAGCAGCCTCGTTGTCGGTGATGCCGATCTCCACGGTGATCGACCGCAATACATCGGCGAGATGCGCCGTCGCGTCGGTTCCCGCCCGGAGATCCTGGACGGCATACTCCTGCACGATGTTGAGGATCGGCAGGATCAGTAGGCTCGGGAACTCGCCGTATACCGAGTCCTGCTGGTCGAGATACCCGGCGGCCGCGGTCACCTGATCGAGCATGTCCGCGATCTCGTCCACCTTGGTCGCGTGGGCGTCGACGGCCGCCACATCGATGTGGAGCTCGGGAACGGCCATCACCGACCACGCTCCTCGTGGTGGTCGGACGGCTGTGCCGGGAACTGGTCGGCGTAGGTGCCGGCGATGAACGACGTGGTGGCCGAGTCGGAGCCGAATATTCCCTTGACCAACTCGGCCATCTCGTCGGAGAGCCTGGCCTGGGCCCGGCGAGCGGTCGCCATGATGAGCCGCGCCAGCTCGTCCGGAGCGAGTCGCATCGCGTCGTCGGTCAGGGTCAGGCCGCTCAGCCCGCCGGCGTGGTCGACGGTCACGGCGACACCGCCGTCGCGGGACTCCGCCGAGGCTGAGACCTGCTGCATCCGTCGGCTCAGCTCGTGGGTGGTCTCGGTCTGCCGCTGGACGCGCCACTGCCAGTCGGCGAGCAGGTCCTCCGGGTCCTGTGGCATGGCTTCCCTCCCCGCCGGGACATGTACCGGTCGTCCCGGTACACACCCGCGAGCGGGAACGGGTTCATCACGCCGCTCAAGAACTGAGCCGATCTTGGACGTTGGCCCACCTGATGCGGTGGTTGATCGTCCAAGATCGGCTCAATGCCTTGTCAGGCGGCCGCCGGAGCGGGGCGCCACTGTTCGGAGCCGAACACCTCGTACCGGATCCGCTCGTCCGGGATGCCCTGCCGGTGCAGGCCGGCCCGGACGGTCTGCATGAACGGCGCCGGGCCGCACAGGTACACCTCGGCGTCCGGGTGCACCGGGACCTGGTCGGTGTCGATCAGGCCGGTGTGCGCGCCGGTGGGGCCGCCCTGCTCGTACCAGAGGACCTCGTGGAACGAGCGGATCCGGGCGCCGCTGCTGAGCATGTCGCCGCGCAGCGGGTGGCGGCCCGGGTCCCGGTCGGCGTGGACGACGGTCACCTCACGGGTCGGCTGGGTCCGTGCCGTCTGTTCCAGGATCGCCGCCATCGGGGTGATCCCGACTCCGGCGCTGACCAGCAGCAGCGGGGAGTCTCCGGGGCGCAGGACGAGGTCGCCGTACGGCTGGCTGATCCGCAGCCGGTCGCCGATGCCGACCTGGTCGTGCAGGAACGCGGAGACCACGCCGTCGGGGGCGCCGCCGCGGCCGCGGACCCGCCGGACGGTGATCCGCAGGGTGCCGCCGGTCGGCGCCTGGGACAGCGTGTACTGCCGCAGCTGGCGGCCGGCCTCGGGCAGGTCGACGGCGACCGTCACGTACTGCCCGGGGTGGTAGTCGGGGGCGGCCCGCAGGTCGGCCGGGACCAGCACGAACGAGACCGTGTCGTGCGCCTCCTCGATCTTGTTGGCGACCGCGTAGGACCGCCACGGGTCGGCGCCCTCGACCCCGGCCTCGGCGTAGAGGCGCGCCTCCCGGCCGATCAACTGGGCCGCGAACAGCCAGTACACCTCGTCCCATGCGGCGGCGATCCCCGGTGTGACGGCGTCGCCGAGCACCGTGCCGACGGCGCGCAGCAGGTAGCGGCCGACCATCGTGTACTGCTCGGGGCGGATGCCGAGGGCGCAGTGCCGGTGGGCGATCCGGTCCACCACGTGCTCGAACGCCACGCCGGACGGGCCGGCGCCGATGAGGTGCGCGGCGTACGCCGCGACCGCCCCGGAGAGTGCGCTGCGCTGCTCGCCGGTGGCCTGCGCGCTGCGGCTGAACAGGTTCAGCAGCTCCGGGTTCTCCCCGATCATCGTCTCGTAGAAGACGGTGGTGATGGCTTCGAGGTGCTCGCCGACGACCGGCAGGGTCGCCTCGACGATCGGGGCACTGGATGCGGACAGCATGAGGGGTCTCCTCTTCACTGGGGAGATCGGCCGAGGGTCAGGAGCACCTGCCGGACCGGGGGAGCGGCCAGGTCGCCGATCGTGATGGGGTCGAGCGAGGCGTAGAACGCCTCCTGTGCGACGCGCAGCGCACCGCGCAGCCGGCAGCCGGCGTTGAGCGGGCAGGGCGTCTCCCCGCCGCACTCGACCACCTCGGTGTCGCCCTCGAGTTCGCGGACCAGGCCGCCGATGGACGCGCCCGCGGCGCCGGTGGCGAGCCGGACGCCGCCGTTGCGGCCGCGCACGGTGTCCAGCAGGCCGAGGTGCTGCAACCGCTGGACCACCTTGGCGAGGTGGCTGCGGGGGACCGCCACCGAGTCCGCCAGCACGTCGATGGTGAGCAGGTCGTCCGGCCGTGCGGCGGCGAGCATCAGGACGCGAAGGCCGATATCGGTGGAGCGATTCAGTCGCACGGGCCGACCCTACTAAAAGAGGTATCTGAAAGTCCTGTTTCTGAGCGATAGATCACGGAGGGGGCGCGCCCCCTCCGTGATCTGAGTGATCTAGCTCAGGGTGAAGACCGTGGCCTTCGCGGCGACCGTGATCTGACCGCCCTTGTGCTGGAGGTACTGGCCGGGCGCGACCCGGATGGTCACGCCACCCTTGGCCGCGATCCGGGTGACCGGGGTGCCGGTGGCGCCCAGCCCGACGGTCGTGCCGCTGACCACGAGGAACTTCGTGGGCTGGTCGACCGACTGGATCGTCTCGGTGCCGTCCGCCCCGGCCACGAACCGGAACTGGGTCAGCTCCAGCTCACGCGGCGCGTGCGCGGCCCGGATCACGTCACCCTCGTGCTTGACGAACGAGCGTGGCGCGCCGGACGGCGACAGGCGCACGATCGGCCCGCCCGTCCCGACCGGGATGCCGAACAGCGGCGTCCCGTCCTCGTGCCAGTAGAGCTTCTGCACCCGGGTGTGCCGGTTGGGGTCGTACAGCGGGTCGCCGACGATCTGCTTGTAGTCGCGGGCGTGGTAGACCAGCACGTCGGTCTCCCCGTCCTCGGCCACCGTGAACGAGTTGTGCCCGGGCCCGTACCGCTGGGTCCGGTCGTCGGAGACGAAGATCGGATCCGGGTGCTTCGTCCAACTGGAACGCGAAAGAAGATCGTCCGACGCGTCGGCGGAGAGCAGGCCCATGCAGTAGTTGGCGTCGGTGGCGCTGGCCGAGAAGGTGATGAATACCTTCCCGTTACGGATCAGCACGGCCGGGCCCTCGTTCACCCGGTAGCCGATGATCTCCCAGCTCTTCGTGGGCGTGGTGATCCGGGTCGGCTTGGTCCGGAACGTCCACGGGTTCGCCATCTCGGCGATGTAGAGGCTCGTGTTGACCGCGATCTCCGGCTCGCTCTGGGCCCACACCAGGTACTGCCGCCCGCGATGGGTGAAGCTGGTGGCGTCCAGGGTGAAGCCGTCCCACTCGGTGATCAGCTGCCCCTTGAGGGTCCAGCCGGCCGGGTCGCGCGGGTCGTCGAGCGCGGACTCCATCACGTACGTCCGGATCCGGAACACGTTCCCGGCGTCGCCGGCGGCGAAGTAGATGTACCACTTCCCGCCGATCCGGTGCAGCTCCGGCGCCCAGATGTGGCCGCCCATGGTGCCGCTGGTGGGGCGCCGCCAGATGACGGTCTCCTCGGCCCCGGCGAGGCCGGCGATGGTGGTGGCGCCGCGCACGACCAGGCGGTCGTACTCCGGCACCGAGCCGGTGAAGTAGTACATGCCGCCGACCGGCCTGGTGATGAAGGGGTCGGCGCGCTGGCTGATCAGCGGGTCGATGGTGGGCACTCCGTAGATGGCGGCGTCATCGGGCAGCGGGCCCGGCTGCGGGGCGCCTTCCGCGCCGCTCGCGGCGAGCGCGCCGAGAGCTCCGGCGCCGGCCACCCCGAGAGAACCCCGGAGCAGCGTACGGCGATGCAGTGCGAACGTCATGTCCACGTCCTTATCGGGTCTTGATCCGGAGGAAGGTGACCGAGTTCGCCGGGAACTCGCGGGTAAACGTGGCGGCGATCCCGCTGACGGTGCTGGTGACCGGCAGGATCGGCTCGGCCGAGCGGGTGTTCTGCTCGCCCGGGTCACCGGTGATCACGGTCTGTTTCGCGGTCCGGGCCACCTTGCGCCCACCCAGGTCGATCCTTGTGACGGCCGGGGTGTCCTGCGCGTTGACGACCTTGACGATCAGCTCGCCGGTCCTCGTGTCCTCCGTGACGACCTGGGCGAACGGCTCGGTGACGGCGTTGTCGTCGAACGAGCCCCACTCCACTCCGTCCAGGTACAGGGTGACCTTCGTACCCCGTACCGAAATCTTGAGGTCGTAGGTCCTGCCCGTGGTCACGCTGTTGGGCTTGGTGAGGATCTGCTCCTTGGCGGAGGTGATCCCCTTCTCGATGGCGCCCTGGGTGTTGTTCCAGCCGCCCAGGTTCCACCAGTAGAACTGGCCGGTCTCCTGGATGCCGAACGCGACCAGGAAGCCCTCCGCGCCGGCCGTCTTGGTGGCCTTCAGCGTGTAGTCGTAATCGGTCGCGCTGATCGTCGCGCCCTTGACCATGGTGTCCTCGGTGTCCGTGGTCGTCTGGGTGTAGGCGCCGTTGGTCACCGTCCAGTTGCCGCGGTTGGTCACCGAGGTCCAGCCGTCCGCGTTGCCGTCGTTGAAGTCGTCGCTGAACAGCACGGCGCCGTCCGGGCTGGTGACCTTGACGTCGTCGTAGGTCGCGGCGGTCCGCCAGGTGGAGAGCCCGACCCCGCCGGTGATCGGCTTCGGCTGGAGCACGTTGCCGGTGGTGGTGGTCGGCACGACCCGGTCACCGACGTTGTTCATGAAGAGCTTCTGCATCTGGTAGCTGGTGGAGCCCCACGACTCGTCGTTGTCGAACCAGATCATGTCCGGCTTCCACTGCACGTTGTCGATGTTGGCGAGCAGCGGCGCGTAGGACGCCATCTTCACCACGTCGGCGTTGCGCTCCAGGCCGGTCATGTACGCCGCCTCGGCCAGCGAGTTGTACAGCTTGGCGTCGAGCGACGCGTATTCGCCGAGGAAGACCTTCGGACCGCTCCGGTCGTACGAGTCATAGCGCTTGTTGTTCTGCAGGAACCACGACGGGCTGTTGTAGTAGTGCTCGTCGACCATGTCCGTGCCGTTCGCCCGGTTCTTGGCCCACAGGTTCTCGAACGTCGAACCCTGGTCGTCCGGACCGGAGTTGCTGACCACCGTGATGTCCGGGTGCTTCGCCTTGATGGCGGACTCGAACTTGAGGAAGTTCGCCCAGTACTCCTCGGGCAGGTTCTCCTCGTTGCCGATGCCGAGCGTGGTGAGGTTGAACGGCTTCGGGTGGCCCATGTCGGCGCGCACCTTGCCCCACGTGGTGGTGGTCGCGCCGTTGGCGAACTCGATCAGGTCCAGGGTGTCCTGGATGTACTGCTGGAGCAGCGCCTCGTCGATCGTGGCCCGATTCTGGCCACAACCGGTCACCAGGGCCGGCAGGACCGGCAGCGGCATGGCGCCGATGTCCTCGGCGAACTGGAAGTACTCGTAGTAGCCGAGGCCGTAGCTCTGGTTGTAGCCCCAGAAGTTCTTGTTGGTGGCCCGTGTCTCGACCGGCCCGACGGTGTCCTTCCACTGGTAGGACCGGGCGCGCGGGTAGTTGTTGGCGGCCGTGTACTGGTACATGCTGCCGGTGTTGACGAGGCAGCCGCCCGGGAAGCGGACGAAGCCCGGCTCGAGCGCCGCGATCTTCTCGGCCAGGTCCCTGCGCAGGCCGTTCGCCCGGCCCTTGTAGGTGTCGCGCGGGAACAGCGAGATCTCGTCCAGGCGCAGCGTCGCCGTGCCGGTGGTCCGGACCGACAGGCGCGCGACGTCACTGGTGCCGGTCGCCCGCAGCGTGCCGGTGTACTTCGTCCAGGTGTCCCCGGAGACCGCCACCGTCAGCGGGGCGGCGAGCGCGGTCCCGGCGGTGGTCTGCAGCGCCACCTCCAGGGTGGACGCCGCGTCGGCCCGGGCCCACACCGAGAAGTTGTAGTGCTCCGACCGGGCGACGGCCAGACCGGTGTTGTAGCCGGCGTTGGTGAGGCCGGCCGCGCCGGTCACCTTGAGGTAGTTGCGGTTGCGCTCGTTGAGCCGCTGGTCGTCGTTGGTCACCACGGCCGAGCCGGTGGCCGCCCACGCGGTCAGCCCGTTGTAGCCGGACGCGTCGGTGCTGGTGAACTCGAACGAGCGGTTGCGGACCAGTTCGGCGTAGAGGCCGCCGTCGGCCGCGTAGTTGATGTCCTCGAAGAAGACGCCGTACATGGACTTGGGGATCGAGGCGCCGGTCGCGTCCGGGTTCACCGTGATGGTGTAGTCCGGTTCGACCGCCACGGCGGCGACCGGCGGGGCGACCGCGAGCGGGAGCGAGACCAGTACGGCGGCCGCGCCCACGAGACGGTAGGGGATTCGGGGCATGAAGAGTCCTCCGGTGCGGATCGCAACGGTTTCGGGAGTGTTTCCGTATAGGGGCTCCGCAATGTGTACGCAAACATCGACAGGGCTGTCAAGTGTTTCACGACCAGGATTTGCAGCGCTGCAACCGCAAAGACTGGATCTTGTTAGCGTTAACTAGCGGCCTGGGCTACACCGGTTCTCCGGGCGGCAACGTGCGGAGGACGTTCACGCCTCGTTCACCTCGGGGGCACCCGACCGGGGTGGTCGCCGTACACCTGGGCTTTTAGCGTCCGGGCAGCCCGTCACCGAGCGCGGTGACGTGAGACCGAGGAGAACTGAACCGATGCCGGACTTCAACCGCCGCCTGCTTCCGCTGCTGGGACACAGCGGTGGCAGTCGCGACGCGATGACCTGTCTGTACCGATGCGGCAACGCGTGTGACCACCCCGTGCCGAACGAGTCGGCCAACCCCTACCTCGGAGACGTCGTCAACGCCGAGATGAGCCGCCGCGGCGTGGTCCGGGCCGGTGCCGTCGGAGCGATGGTGCTCGGCTTCGGCGGCTCGGCGCTCGCCGCGGCCGGCCCCGCCGCGGCCGCCCCGGCCGCCCCGGTAGAGGCCGCCCGCCACGGCGGCAGGGCCGGCCGGCTCACCTTCGAGACGGTCGCCCCGAACACCCTGGACCAGGTGACCATCCCGGCCGGGTACCAGTCGTCGGTCGTGATCCGCTGGGGCGATCCGGTCGAGCCCGGCGCGCCGGCGTTCGACGTCGACAAGCAGACGGCGGCCGCCCAGTCGAAGCAGTTCGGCTACAACAACGACTTCGTCGGCGTGATCCCGATCCCCGGTGACCGGGACCGGGCGCTGCTCGTGGTGAACCACGAATACACCAACGAGGACCTGATGTTCCGTGGCTTCACCACCATGGACGCCCTCACCGTCGAGCAACTCAAGATCGCCATCGCGGCGCACGGCCTGTCCGTGGTCGAGATCGAGCGGGTCGGCCGCACCGGCCGGTGGAAGCCGGCCAAGAGCCGCCGGCTGCGCTGGAACCGCCGGATCACCGCGCTCGCGACCGAGTTCGAGCTGACCGGCCCGGTGGCCGGCTCGGCGCTGGTCAAGACCGCCGCCGACCCGTCCGGCCGGATCGTCATCGGCACGCTGAACAACTGCGCCGGCGGCGTCACCCCGTGGGGCACCGTGCTCTCCGGCGAGGAGAACTTCAACCAGTACCTCGTCGGCGGTGACGCGGTCGCGGCCGACGTCAAGCCGAAGCTCAACCGGTACGGCATCAGCACCACCGCCCGCTACCCGAGCGGCAGCCGCAAGTGGGACCGGGCCCAGGAGCGCTTCGACCTGGCCCTGCACCCGAACGAGGCGAACCGGTTCGGCTGGGTCGTCGAGGTCGACCCGTTCGACCCCGAGGGCCGTCCGCGCAAGCACACCGCCATGGGCCGCTTCAAGCACGAGGGCGCCAACGTCATCGTCGCCCGCAACGGCCGGGTCGTCGCGTACATGGGTGACGACGAGCGGTTCGACTACCTGTACAAGTTCGTCTCGGACAAGAAGTACATCGACAGCGACTCGCCGTGGGCCCGCCGGCACAACCTGACCCTGCTGGAGTCGGGCACGCTCTACGTCGCCAAGGTCACCGGCGACAGCGACCCGGCCGAGATCGACGGCACCGGCAAGCCGCCCGCCGACGGGAAGTTCGACGGCCGGGGCGAGTGGATCAAGCTGGTGTCCGGCAACACGTCGTACGTGCCCGGCATGACCGCGATCGACGTGCTCACCTTCACCCGCCTGGCCGGCGACGCGGTCGGCGCCACCAAGATGGACCGTCCCGAGGACGTCCAGCCGAGCCCGCGCACCGGCAAGATCTACGCGGCGATGACCAACAACACCAACCGCGGTGTCGGCACCAACGCCAAGCCGGACGAGGCCAACCCGCGCAACGCCAACAAGCACGGCCACATCTTCGAGATCACCGAGGACCGGGGCGACCACACCGGCGCCACCTTCACCTGGCAGCTGCCGATCGTGTGCGGCGACCCGGCCGCGGCCGACACCTACTTCGGCGGCTACGACAAGACGGCGGTCTCCCCGATCTCCTGCCCGGACAACGTCGCCTTCGACAGCGCCGGCAACCTCTGGATCTCGACCGACGGCAACGCGCTGGGCAGCAACGACGGTCTCTTCGCGACGCCGGTCGAGGGCCGGGAGCGGGGCCGGCTGCGCCAGTTCCTCACCGTGCCGAAGGGCGCCGAGACCTGCGGCCCCTTCATCACCTCCGACGACCGTTCGGTGTTCGTGGCGGTCCAGCACCCCGGCGAGATCACCGGCGCGTCGGTGGACAAGCCCGCCTCGGTCTGGCCGGACGGCGACTTCGCCAAGCCCGGCGTCGTGGTGACCTGGCGCAAGGACGGCGGCCCGGTCGGCAGCTGATCCACCGGGCAACACTCCGACGGCCGCGGCGTGCCACGCCGCGGCCGTCCTGGCGTCCACTTCCTACAGTGATCTTCGTGAACGTGTTGTACGCCGCTGCCCGCCGCCCGCAACCGGTTCTGTTCGCCGCCCTGCTGGCCGCGGTGCTTCTCGGCGTCGCGGTGCAGACGGTCGACCAGCCGGTGCTCGGGATCCTGCTGGTGTTCGGCTCGATCGTCCTGGCGCTGTTCCTGGTGGTGATGGGGCATCTCCTGCGCGACCGGTCCGGCGCCCCGCTGGTGCCGACCGGGGAGGCGGCGTTCGAGACACCGGTGGTGCCCTATTCCACCTGCCTGGCCGTCGCCCAGACCCTGATGTGGGTGCCGCTCGGCATCTCCGAGACGATCGGCGACCTGGTCCGGGGAGAACTGGACTGGCCCTTCGACGGATGGTACTCGCTGTTCGCGGTGCTGCTGATCGTCTTCGCCTGGAACACGGCCCTGTTCTCCCGCGGCATCCGGGTGGAGCCCGCCGGGGTGCTGCGGCGCGGACCGTGGCGCGACCACCTGATCCGCTGGGACGAGCTCACCGGGCCGGGCGCGATCACCGCCGGCGGCCGCCGGTCGATCCCGTCCGTCCGCCTGCGCCGCGCGAGCGGCCGCACGGTCCTGGTGCCGACCCCGTACCCCGACCTGCTGGCCAGGATCATCCGGGAGTACGCCGCGGACCCCGGCCGCCGGGCCGCCATCGGCACCGTGGCCGAATCGGCCCGAATCTCCCGGTGACGTCCCTCATTCGCGCCATCATCGGATGGTGATCATCTCGGGGCCGGTCACGGCTCCATGGTCACTGAAAGTGCGTGGCCCACGGCTCAAAAGGGCTACGAAGTGATCCGTACGGCCCTGCCCGGCGTGTTCCTAGGCGTTGAGGGGCCGTAACACCTGCGGGGGTGACAGGTTTGACCGAGACGCCGACCACGATGAGGCCGGACGTTTTCGATCCGCGCGTGGCACCGCCACGCCGGGGGGCCGGAGGCGACGTCCCGGATCCCGGGCGCCGCTCCCGGGTGGCCGCGTGGCTGCTGCGGATCCTGCCGGCCGCGGTGCCCGGCGTGCTGATGCTCGGCATCGCCCTGATCCAGGCCGGCCGGCCCACGCTCAGCTGGGACGAGGTCACCTCCGCGGAGATGGCCTCCCGGTCGGTGCCGCAGATCCTCGCCACGGCGCCGAACATCGACGCCGTCTTCGGCTTCTACTACCTGCTCCTGCACTGGTGGACCGGGCTGGCCGGCACCGGCGAGGTGGCCCTGCGGCTGCCCTCGATCGTGGCCATGGCGGCCGGCGTGGCGGTCGCCGCCGAGCTGGGCAGGCGCCTGTTCACCCCGCTGGCCGGGCTGGTCACCGGACTGATCCTGTGCGTCGTGCCGAACACAACCCGGTACGCGGCCGAGGCCCGCCCGTACGCCTTCGCCTGCTTCTTCTCGGTCCTGGCGCTGCTCCTGCTGGTGGAGGCGATCCGGCGCGGCGGCGCGTACCGGTGGATCGCCTACGGCCTGAGCGTGCTGATGCTGGGTCTCTTCCACCTGCTCGCCCTGACCACCCTGGTGGCGCATGCCGCCCTGGTCGCCCTGCAACCCGGCGGGAGGCGCCGCCGGCGCGCCCTGGTCTGGGGCGGCACGGTGCTGGCCGCCCTGCTGCCGCTCGCCCCGATCGCCTGGCTGGGCCTGCGCCAGCAGGACGCCCAGCTGCACTGGGTCGGCCCGATCACCGTGCGCGGCATCGCCGGCATGCCGGCCGGGATCGCCGGCTCGCGGGAGGTGGCCTGGTTCCTGATCGGCATGGTGGCGCTGGTCTCCTGGCGGCCGCTGCGCCGCCTGGTCCCGGTCGCGCTGCTCGCCCTCGGCCCGCTGACGGTCCTGGCCGCCGTGTCCTACCTGATCTCGCCCATGTGGGTGGCCCGCTACCTGCTGGTGGTGCTGGCCCCGGTGGCGATCCTGGCGGCGGTCGCGCTGACCGGCGGCCGGGACGGCTGGTCCCGGTTCACCGTGACGCGGGTGGTGACGGTGCTGCTGGTGCTCGCCGCTGTCGCGGTGCCGGGGCAGCGGGCGGTCCGGGCCCAGACCGCGAAGAACGGGCCGGACTACCGGGCCGTCGCGACGATCATCGGCCGGGAGGCGCGGCCCGGGGACGTGGTCGTCTATCCGGCCCGGAACCGGTCGATCCGGGCCGGCATGGACCACTACCTGGCCGCGGAGCCGGTCGTCCCGGCCGACCCGCTGGTCCGCGTCCCGTCGGCGCGGACCGGCACCCTGATCGCCGAGGAGTACCCGGACACGGCCGCCCGGCTGGCCGGCGCCCGCCGCGTCTGGCTGGTCCTCGGCGACCGGGTCGCCGACCCGCTCACCATCCGGCCGGAGCTGCGCGCGATGCTCACCGGCGGCTACCGCCAGGTCGATGTCTGGCAGCCCAAGCGGGCCACCGTCGCGCTCTACGAACTACGGGGCTGAGCTGGCAAGCTGACCGCCATGAAGGTTCTGCTCCCCGACACCATCCCCCTCGACCCGGACCTGCCCGCCGGCGTGACCACCGCCGTCTACGACGTCCGCCGCCCGCTCCCCGACGAGCACACCGACGCCGAGGTGCTGGTGGTGTGGGGCAACACGCCGGAGAACCTGTCCGACGCGGCCCAGCGGCTCAAGGCGGTCCGCTGGGTGCAGACGCTCGCCGCCGGGCCGGACGCGGTGCTGGCCGCCGGGTTCGCCGCCGACGTGGTGGTCACCGCGGGGCTGGGGCTGCACGACCGGACCGTCGCCGAGCACACGCTGGGCCTGGTGCTGGCCGCCGCCCGCCGGCTCAATCGGCTGGTCCGGGCGCAGATCGGCCGCCGCTGGGCGGGCGAGTGGGGCGGCCCGCAACCGGTGGACGAGCCGGGCGCGTTCCGGACGCTGCGCGACGCGAACGTGGTGATCTGGGGTTTCGGCGGGATCGCGGCGCGGCTGGCCCCGCTGCTCGCCGCGCTGGGCGCGCACGTGACCGGGGTGGCCCGGGGCGCCGGCGAGCGGCACGGCTTCCCGGTGGTGACCGACGCCGACCTGCCGGGCCTGCTGCCGGAGACCGACCTGCTGATCAACATCCTGCCGGCCACCCCCGAGACGGCCGGCGTCCTGGGCGCCGCGATCCTGGACCGGCTGCCCGCCCACGCCTGGGTGGTGAACGTGGGCCGCGGCGCCACCCTGGACGAGGACGCGCTGCTGGCCGCGATCCGGGCCGGGCGGCTCGGCGGGGCGGCCCTGGACGTCTTCGCCGAGGAACCGCTGCCGGTGGCCTCGGGCCTGTGGGACGAACCCGACGTGATCATCACGCCGCACGCCGCCGGCGGCCGTCCGGAGGGCGCGTCCGCGCTGCTCGGCGAGAACCTGGCGGCCTACCGCAGCGGCGGCTCACTGCGCAACGTCGTCTCCTGACCCGCGGGTCGAGCGGGCGCGCACGTGCACCCGCTCGCCCTGCGGCCCGAAGATGTTGAGCACCTCGGCCGGCTCCGGTCCGGGGTTGAGGATCGCGTGCGGCAGCCGGGTGTCGAACTCGGCCGCCTCGCCCGGGGTGAGCACCAGGTCGTGGTCGCCGAGCAGCAGCCGGACCCGCCCGGACAGCACGTAGAGCCACTCGTAACCCTCGTGGGTCTGCTGTTCCACCCCGCACGTCCCCGGTTCGGGCGGCAGGATCTGCTTGAAGGCCTGCAACCCGCCCGGCCGCCGGCTGAGCGGGACGTACGTGTGCCCGCCTCGCTGGATCGGCCGCGCCCGGACCCGCGGGTCGCCGGTCTCCGGCGCGTCCACCAGCTCGTCGAGGGTGACCTGGTAGGCCTCGGCCAGCGGCAGCAGCAACTCCAGCGTGGGGCGGCGGCTGCCCGACTCGAGGCGGGACAGCGTGCTCACCGAGATCCCGGTGGTCTCGGCCAGCCGGGTGAGCGTGATCTCGCGCCGCTGGCGCAGCTCGCGCAGCCGGGGCCCCACGGCGGCGAGCGCGGACTCCAGGTCTTTTGCCATAACAGCAACATTAGTTGCCGTCCTGCCGGAGTGTTGGGCACGGTGAGCGGGAGAGGCGAGAGAGGAGTACGCCGTGGAGGAGCAGACGTACGACGTCGTGGTGATCGGCGGCGGCGCGGCCGGACTGAGCGGAGCGCTGGCCCTGGCCCGCTCCCGGCGGTCGGTGCTCGTCGTCGACAGTGGGGAGCCGCGCAACGCCCCGGCCGCGCACATGCACAACTACCTGGGCCGGGACGGCACACCCCCGGCCGAGCTGCTGGCCGCCGGCCGGGCCGAGGTCATCGGCTACGGCGCCGAACTGCTGACCGGCCGCGCCGAGTCGGCGGTCCGTGACGGCGACGGGTTCCGGGTGGCGATCGACGACGGCCGGCTGGTCCGCGGGCGGCGCCTGCTGGTCACCACCGGCCTGGTCGACGAGCTGCCGGACATCCCGGGGCTGGCCGAACGGTGGGGCCGGGACGTGGCGCACTGCCCGTACTGCCACGGGTGGGAGCTGCGGGACAGGCGGATCGGCGTGCTGGTGACCGGGCCGCTGAGCCTGCTCCAGGCGCAGATGTGGCGGCAGCTCAGCCCGCACGTGCTGATCCTGCTCCACGGCCATCCCGCGCCCGGCGCCGAACAGTCCGAGGAACTGGCCGCCCGGGGCATCCCGGTGGTGGCCGGCGAGGTGGTGGGCGTTCAGGTGTCCGGGGACCGGATGACCGGGGTGCGGCTGGCGTCCGGCGAGACGGTCGCGGTGGACGCGCTGGTGGCCGGGCCCCGGTTCGCCGCCCGTTCCGGGGTGCTGGAGTCGCTGGACCTTCCGGCCGAGCCGTTCGAGATGCACGGGCTGGTGCTGGGCAGCCGGATCCCGGCCGACGAGACCGGGGCGACCCGGGTGCCCGGCGTGTGGGTGGCCGGGAACGTGACGAACCTGGGCGCGACCGTCGTGGTGGCCGCCGCGGGCGGGCAGACCGCCGCCGCCGCGATCAACATGGACCTGATCGCCGAGGACACCCGGCGGGCGGTGGACGGCTACCGGGAGCGGATCTCCACCATGTTCACCGAGGAGGCCTGGGAGCAGCGCTACCGCGGCAAGGACGCGATCTGGAGCGGGCGGCCCAACCCGCAGCTGGTCGCCGAGGTGCCCGGACTGACCCCGGGACGTGCCCTGGACGTGGGCTGCGGCGAGGGCGCCGACACGGTGTGGCTCGCCGAACGCGGCTGGGAGGTGACCGGTGTGGACATCTCGACGGTCGCCCTGGAGCGGGCCGCCGGGCACGCGGCCGGGGCCGGGGTGGCCGAGCGGGTCACGTTCCGGCACGCGGACCTGCGCGCCGACCCGCCGGGGGAGGCGTACGACCTGGTGTCCGCGCAGTTCATGCATCTGCCGCCGGAGGAGCGCCGCGAGTTGTACGCCCGGCTGGCCGCCGCCGTGGCCCCGGGCGGCACCCTGCTGGTGGTCGGCCACCACCCGTCCGACCTGGCCACCTTCGCCCGGCACCACTTCCCGGACATGCTGTTCACCGCTGAGGAGATCGCCGCGGAACTCGACCCGGAGGCGTGGAAGGTGGTCACCGCCGAGGCCCGGCCCCGGACGGCGACCGACCCGGACGGCCGCGTGATCACCGTCCGGGACGCGGTTCTGGTGGCGAGGCGTCAGGGCTGACCCCGGAGAGCGGCCGCAGTCGGCGTACTTGTCCGAGTTTTCCGGGCCTAGTTCCGGCTAACCGGGCGAATCGCCAGCATGGCTGCGGCCGCCTTGCTGCAATGGGCACATGCGTCCGGACGATCCTGAACGACACCCCGATCCGGGCGAGGACGCCCGGGCGGCGCTCGCGGCCTGGCGGGACGGGCTCGTCGACCCGGGCGGCGCCGACCGCCTCATCAACCTGCCACGCGGCGGCGCCGACCTGGTGGAGATCGTCTCCCCGAACCCGGCCGGCGTCGTCGAGGCGCTGCGCCACGGCCGGGACTGCACCCTGGCCGGGGCCGGGGCCGGGGCGAAGAAGGGCGACCTGCGTACCGAGCTGCCGGACGGGGTGCTCGGGCCGCTGCTGCGCCGCCTGCGCCGGCAGACCCGGCTGGAACGGGCCGACCGCGGGGTGGACGTGCTCCACCTGGCGGCCGGGCTGCTGCACTGGCAGGACGGCGCCGGCGCCGGCCACGCCAGCCCACTGCTGCTGATCCCGGTCGACCTGGTCGCCCTCGGCCCGGGCGAGGTGCCCCGGCTGCGCGCCGGCAGCGGCGACCCGCTGGTCAACCCGGCCCTCGCCGCCCGGCTCGCCCGCCTCGGCGTCACCCTGCCCGAGGTCGGCGACCTGGCCGGTGTGGACATCGCGGCGCTCACCGCCGAGATCGCCGCCGCCGGCGCGGGACGGCCCGGCTGGCACACCGCCGACCTGGCCGTGCTGGCCCGCTTCGACCCGGCCGTCGAGGCGATCCGCCGCGACCTGACCGAGAACGAGGACCGGATCCTCGCCCACCCGGTGGTCCGGGCGCTGGCCACCGCCGCCGGCACCGAGGGCGCGTTCGCCTTCACCCCGATCACCCCGGACGAGATCGACGTGCTCGCCCCGCCCGACGACGTGCCACTCGTGCTGGACGCCGACGCCGGGCAGCGCGCCTGCGTGGCCGCCGCCTGCGAGGGCCACAGCTTCGTCGTCGACGGCCCGCCCGGCACCGGCAAGTCGCAGACCATCGCCAACATGGCCGGCGCGCTCGCCCACGCCGGGAAACGGGTGCTGGTCGTGTCCGAGAAGGCGTCCGCCCTGAACAGCGTCCAGCACCGGCTGGCCGACACCGGGCTCGGCAACTACCTCCTCGACCTGCACGGCGACCGGCTGTCCCGCCGGCATGTCGCGGCCACGCTGGCCGCCGCCCTGGAGGCGGACCCGCTGCCCGGCACCCCGATGAGCGACGAGGCACGCCAGGAGCTGCGGGAGCGGAGGGAGCGGCTCAACGCGTACGCCGAAGCCGTCAACGAGATCCGCCACCCACTCGGCCGCAGCCTGTACGAGGTGGCCGGCCGATTCGCCCGGCTGGCCGGGCTGCCGGAGGCGCCGGCCCCGGCCCTGCCCGCCGCCGGCCTGACCGACGAGATCCTGGACCGGATCCGCGACGCCGCGAACCGCCTGGCCGGTGCCTGGCGCCCGGCCACCGAGCGCAGCGGCTACCGCTGGCGCGAGGTGGCCGAACGCGAACCGCTCGACGAGGCCCTGCTGGAGGCCCAGCTCGCCCTGGAGGAGCTGTCCGGCGCCGTCGCCGTGAACGGGACCATCGCCGCCGCCTTCCATCTGCGGGCGCCGGCCGACGCGGCCGCCCTCGGGGAGATCGCCGAACACGCCGCGCAGCGCCCGCCCGGCGCCGCCGACCAGTGGCTCATGGCGAACACCCTGCGCCCGGTCCGGATCGCCGCCGAGGAACTCGCCCAGCGCATCGACGTGTCCCGCCGGGCCGCCGAGGCGGTCCGCAACCGGGCCGGTGTCGGCTGGGAGACGCTGGCCGCCCCGATGGACCTGGACGCCCTGCCCGAACCGCCGCGGCTGGACCCGCCCGCGGTCCGGCTCGAACCGCTCACCGCGGACGAGGCCAAGGCGCTGGCCGGACGGTTCGCCGCGGACGCCGACGAACTCGAGCACCAGCAGCAGAGCCTGGACCGGGCCACCGTCCGGCTCGGCCTGCCGGACGTGGTCACCTTCTCCGACGTCGAACTGGTGCACCTGGTCGCCGAGCTGGGCGGCCGCCCGGACAAGCCGGAGAGGACGTGGTTCGCCCCGGGCGCCCAGTCCGCCGTGCACAACGCCGCCAGCACGCTGCGGCTGCACATCGACGCGGTCGCCGCGGCCCGCGCCGCCGCACACGAGATCTTCACCGGCGCGGTGCTCACCGAACCGGTCGAGGACCTCGCCGAGCGGTTCGTCACCCTGCACCGCGGCGCCCGCAAGCTGCTCGCCCCGTACCGGCGCGACCGGGAGACGGTGGCCGGGTTCACCCAGCCGGGCGTCACCGTCGACGAGGCGGTCGCCGAACTCGGGCTGGCCGTCGCCTGGCGGCGCGCCCACGAGGGCCTGATCGCCGCCGAGCGACAGCACGCCGGCCTGCTCGGGCGCTTCTGGAGACGGGCCGACACCGACTTCCCGGCGATCGGCCGGGCCCTCCAGACGGCCGGCGAGGTGCTGCGGGTCACCCCGCCCGAGGCGCTGCCCGCGGTCATCGACTACGTCTGTGCGATGCACCCGGCCGACGACCTGGTCCGGGCCGTCACCGAGGCCCGCGACGTGTTCCGGTACTGGCGGGGCACCCTGCGGCCGGAGCCCGACCCGGCCGGGCGGCCGGAACTCGGGCACGGCCCGGTGCACGAGGCGATCGCCTGGCTGCGCGCCCAGGTGGCGCCGCTGCGCGGCACCGCCGCGATCCTGCGGCGGCTCGGCGACGCCGTCGGCCGCGACCTCAACGGCGCCGAGGCGGCCGGGATCATCGAGGTACGGCGGGGCGTGATCGACGCCGAGGACGCGTTCAGCGCCGCGACCCGGTCCCTCGAGGCCACCCTCGGGCCGGTGTTCCAGGGACGGCACACCGACCTGCGAGCCCTCGAGGATGCCATCGAGTGGACGGCGCACGCCCGTACGCTGCGCACCGGCGCGGACTCCGCGCTCACCGGCGAACAGGCCGAGGCACTGGTCGCGGGCCACCCCGCCCCCGACCTGACCCCGGCGTCCACGGCGTGGCAGGAGGCACGGCAGCGCATCATCGACGCCTTCGGCCCGGCCCGGCAGGTCCGGCTCGGCACCGCCCTGGACCGCTACGAGACCGCCCACGACCTGCTGCGCGACCTGCTCGACGACGACACCGGCCAGCAGGAGTGGTTCCAGTACCTGGAGGCTCGCGCGGTCCTCGCCGAGTACGGGATGGACACCGTCATCGACTTCTGCGCCGACCACGCGGTGGACGTACAGCGGCTCGGGGACGTGCTGGAACGCAGCGCGTACCGGGCGTGGACCGACCACGTCCTGGCCGAGGACGAGCGGCTCCAGCCGGTCGCCGCCGTCGTGCGCGACGAGATGGCCGCCGGGTTCCGCCGCCTGGACTCCGATCTGCTCACCGACGCGGCCGAATCGGTCATCGAGGTGCTCGACCGGCGGCGGCCGGAGGTCACCGGCGGTGACGGCGCCGCGCTGATCCGGGCCGAGGGCCTCAAGAACGACGGCCACCTCCCGGTACGCGACCTGCTCGCCGGCGCCTGGGACACGATCGCCGCCCTCAAACCGTGCCTGGTCATGCCGCCCGCCGAGGTGAGCCGCCTGCTGCCGGCCGAGGCGTCCTTCGACGTCGTGGTGATCGACGAGGCGTCCCGGATGACCCCGGCGGCCGCGGTGGCCTGCGCCTACCGGGGCGCGTCGCTGGTGATCGTCGGCGACGACGCCCAGCTGCCCCCGGCCGGCGACCAGCCGTCGGTGCTGGTGGTGGCGAACGACTGCGGCGCGTTCACCCGGCTCGCCCTCACCTGGCACTACCGCAGCCGGCACGAGAGCCTGATCGCCTTCGCCAACGAGGCCTTCTACCAGGGCCGGCTGAACACCTTCCCGAGCCCGCACCCGTCCGGCGCGGATCTCGGCGTCCAGCTCCACCCGGCCGCGGTCGCCGGCGAGGCCCGGCTGGTCGCCGAACGGGTCCTGCACCACCTCACCACCCGGCCGTCGCTGTCGCTGGGCGTCGTGACGCTCACCGCCGCCCACGCCGACGAGATCGCCGACGCCGTCGAGGCCGAACTGGCCGGGCGCCCCGACCTGGAGGGCTTCCTCGGCGACTTCGTGGTCGAGGGCGCCGAGACGGCACAGGGCGACGAACGCGACGTGATCATCCTGTCCACCGGCGCGAGCCTGGACGCGGCCGGCGGACCCACCGGCGCACGGCGGCTCGCCGTCGCCGTCACCCGGGCCCGGCACCGGGTCGAGGTGGTGTCGGCGATCGGCGCCGGGAACCGTGAGGAACCCGCCGACGAGGGGGAACGCCGGCTGGCCGCGTACCTCGACTACGCCGAGCACGGCGGGCCGGCGCTCACCGAGCAGGAGCCCACCCCGCTCGAGGAGTCGATCCGGGAGACCCTGGAGAACTGGGGCTACCCGGCGCACGTCCGGTCCGGCGCGGGCCGCTACCGGGTCGAGATCGGGGTGCGCCACCCGGACGACACCCGCGAGTCGTACGCCCTCGGCGTCCGCTGCGACGGCCCCGGCTACCAGCTGTCCCCGGTCGCCCGGGACCGGGACCGCCTGCACGAGCAGGTGCTGCACAGCCTCGGCTGGCACCTGCACCGGATCTGGTCGGTCGCGTGGTACCACGACCGGGAGAACGAGGAGGCCCGGCTCCGGACGGCGGTCGAGAGCGCCCTGGCCGTCCCGGACGTCTTCGCCGAGACCGAGGACGAGACGCTGACCGCCCGCCCGGCGCAGCGGCCCGAGTGGGCGCTGCCCTACGAGCGCGCCGTGATCGAGCCGCTGCCGGCCACCACCCGCCTCGCCGACGCGGTGGCCCGGCAGCTGCTGATCGAGGCCGTCGAGCGGGTCGCCGAGGTGGAGGGCCCGGTGCACCTGGCCACGGTGACCCGGCGGATCCGCGAGGGCTGGGGAATCGCCCGCCTCACCCAGCAGATCAGGACGGCGATCGAGAGGGCCGTACGCGACTCCCGCGCCGGTTTCGACGGCACCTTCGTGACCGCCCCGGACACCCCGATCCCGGCCGTACGGGTGCCCGCCGACGGCGTCACCCGCAAACCCGATCAGGTCGCCGACGCCGAGATCCAGCTGGCCCTGGAGTATCTGGTCCTCGACGCCGGCCTGGTCGAGGGGGAGGACCTGCTGGCCGCGGCCGGGCGGCTGTTCGGCTGGAGCGGCAACCGGGCGGGCGCGGCCCGGCTCGCGGCGATGCTCGACGACCTGGTCGAGGCGGACCGGCTGATCGCGCACCGCAACGGGCTGATCGCCGCCCCGGCGAGCGACCTGCTCGACCTGCCCGACCCGGCGATGCTGCCGCGCCGGGAGGAGACCGGCCGGCCGGTACGGACCGAGGTCAACCTTTGACGTAGTCGTCGTGCGGGGTCCCGGCGGTCCACAGGGTCGTCCGGGTCCGCGCGCAGTGCCGGACGATCGCCGGATCCTCGGTGAGCGCGCCCCCGGCGAACCCGCCGTCCGGACCGAACAGGGTGAACACCACCCGGCGGTCGTCGAACAGCCAGAAGTCGTCGAAGGCGACCGCCAGCCCGCCCGTCTCCGGCCGGGGCAGCCAGCGGATGTCCTCGCCGGCCTCGACGTTGAACCCGGAGATGTTCAGCAGCCACCGCGTGTAGTCCAGGTGCGGCACCGGCACCACCCGCAGCCGCCGGACACTGCGGCCCGCGTCGGTGACCTCCCGGACCAGCTCCAGCCACGGCCGCTGCCAGCCCAGATCATCCGGTTCGCCGTCGAGGAACCGCTGGAACGGCGCCGACTCCTCCCGCGTGTGATAGACGTCCTGCACCTCCAGGTGGAACGCCGTCCGTTCGAAGGACCGGAACAGCCCGTCGAACGCGTCACCCCGAAGCAGCCGCATGCCCCCACCTTGACCACAGTGGACGAGACCGGTCCAGCCCGCCCGTGACGTTGACGCACGTGGAGGGAAAACGTCAGCGGATCTGCACACCGGAGATGGCGCGTGCGATCACCAGCCGCTGGATCTCCGAGGTGCCCTCGAAGATCGTGTAGATCTTGGCGTCCCGGAACATCCGCTCCACCGGATGCTCACGCAGATAACCGGCGCCGCCGAGGATCTGCACCGCCTTCTCGGTGACCGTGACCGCCACCTCACCGGCCTTCAGCTTCGACATCGAGCCCTCGCCGGCGGTGAACGGCCGCTCGTTGCGGCCCATCCACGCCGCCCGCCACACCAGCAGCCGGGCCGCGTCGATCTCCATCCGCATGTCGGCCAGCGCGAACGCGACCGCCTGGTTCTCGATGATCGGGCGGCCGAACTGGACCCGGGTCTTCGCGTACTCCAGCGCGTACTCGTAGGCGGCCCGGGCGATGCCGATCGCCTGCGCGCCGACCGCCGGCCGGGACAGCTCGAAGGTCCGCATCGCCGCCTGGCCGGACCGCCGCTGCCCCTCACGCGCCTTCGCGAGCCGCTTGTCCAGCGCCTCCTTGCCGCCGAGCAGGCAGCTGCCGGGCACCCGGACGTCGTCGAGGAACACGTCGGCGGTGTGCGAGGCCCGCAGCCCCAGCTTCTTCAGCTTCTTCGTCCCCACCAGCCCCGTCGTCCCCGGCGGCACGATGAACGCGGCCTGCCCACGGGACCCCAGCGACGGGTCGACACTCGCCGTCACCACGTGCACGTGGGCGATCCCGCCGTTGGTGGCGTACGCCTTCTGCCCGCGGATCACCCACTCGTCGGTCGCCTCGTGGTAGATCGCCCGGGTGCGCATCGCCGCCACGTCCGAACCCGCCTCCGGCTCGGTGCTGCAGAACGCGCCCACCTTGGGGTCGGCGGCGTCCCCGAAGCACTGCGGCACCCACTCGATCAGCTGATCCGGTGTACCCGAGCCGAAGATCGCGGCCACCGCCAGCGAGGTGCCGGAGATCGCCATGCCGATGCCGCCGTCGCCCCAGAACAGCTCCTCGTTGGCGACCGGCAGACTCAGCCCGGACGTGTCCGACCAGGTGTTGGCGAGGAACTCGAACCCGTACAGGCCGATCTTCGCGGCCTCCTGGAGGACCGGCCAGGGAGTCTCCTCCCGCTCGTCCCACTCCGCGGCCGCGGGCCGGACCACCGATTCGGCGAACCCGTGCACCCAGTCGCGCAGCTCGCGCTGTTCGTCGTTGAGGTCGAGCCAGAACTCCACGGTCAGCCCCTCCGCCGGCAGGTTAACTCGCCGGTAACCTTACGAGGGCGTAACTTCCGGGACAAGCCCCATCAATGGGTCTCAACGCTCCAGGATCGCCACCACACCCTGACCGCCGGCCGCGCAGATGGAGATCAGGCCCCGGCCCGAGCCCTTCTGCGCGAGCTGCTTGGCCAGGGACGCGACGATCCGGCCGCCGGTCGCCGCGAACGGGTGGCCGGCCGCCAGCGAGGACCCGTTGACGTTGAGCCTCGCCCGGTCGATCGAGCCGAGCGGGGCGTCCAGGCCGAGCCTCTCCTTGCAGAACTCGGGCGACTCCCACGCCGCGAGGGTGGCCAGCACCTGCGACGCGAACGCCTCGTGGATCTCGTAGAAGTCGAAGTCCTGGAGGGTGAGGCCGTTGCGGGCCAGCATCCGGGGCACCGCATAGGCGGGCGCCATGAGCAGGCCCTCGTCGCCGTGCACGTAGTCGACCGCCGCGGTCTCCGAGTCGGCGAACCAGGCCAGCACCGGCAGCGAACGCGCGGCCGCCCACTCCTCGGAGGCGAGCAGCACGGTCGAGGCGCCGTCGGTGAGCGGTGTCGAGTTGCCCGCCGTCATGGTGGCGTTCTCCTCGCCGTACACCGGCTTCAGCTTCGCCAGCTTCTCCAGGCTGCTGTCCGCGCGCAGGTTCTGGTCCCGGGTCAGCCCCAGATAGGGCGTCAGAAGATCATCGAAAAACCCGCGATCGTACGCCTCCGCGAGCCGCTGGTGGGAGGTCAGCGCCAGCTCGTCCTGCTCCGCCCGCCCGATGTTCCACCGCAGGGCCGTGACCGCCGCGTGCTCGCCCATCGACAGCCCGGTCCGCGGCTCGGCGTTGCGCGGCAGCTCCGGCCGGATCGCGTGCTGCGGGCGCAATTTGGCCACCGCCCGGAGCCGGTCACCGAGGCTCCGGGCCCGGTTCAGCTGGAGCAGAGCGCGCCGCATGTCCTCGTTGAGCTGCAACGGAGCGTCCGAGGTGGTGTCCACGCCACCGGCCACGCCGGAGTCGATCTGCCCGAGCGCGATCTTGTTGGCGACCAGGATGGCCGCCTCCAGGCCGGTCCCGCAGGCCTGCTGGATGTCGTAGGCCGGGGTGCGCGGGTCCAGCCGCGAGCCGAGCACCGTCTCCCGGGTCAGGTTGAAGTCGCGCGAGTGCTTCAGCACGGCCCCCGCCACGACCTCACCGAGCCGCTCACCGGCCAGCCCGAACCGGGCGATCAGCCCGTCCAGCGAGGCGGTCAGCATGTCCTGGTTCGAGGCCTCGGCGTAGCGGCTGTCGGAGCGGGCGAACGGAATCCGGTTCCCGCCCAGCACGGCCACACGGCGCACGTCCACCACGACTATCCTCCACATCGAAGAATCTCGGTTACTCACCGGTAGGCTACTCGCATGGCTGACAGGTACGCGAACTTCGCCAACTCCGGTCTCGGCCGGACCGTGGTCAAGCGCCTCGGACTGCCTGATCCGCCCCGGCTGCGCCGCTACCGGGCCGGAGATCCGCTGGTCAGCGGCCCGGTCCTGCTGGGTGCGGCGCCGGGCGGCCGGCTCTCCGAGCCGATCCGCAAGCTCCTGGGCGCGGCGGGCGCGGAGGTCACCGATCAAACCCGGGACGGGGTACGGGTGAGCGCACTCGTCCTCGACGCCACCGGGATCACCGACAGCACCGGGCTGCGGGCACTTTACGACTTCTTCCACCCGTACGCCCGCTCCCTGGAGGTCTCCGGACGCGTGCTGGTGCTCGGCACCCCACCGGAAGCCACCGCGACGCCGGCCGAGGCGACCGCGCAGCGGAGCCTGGAAGGCCTGACCCGCAGCATCGGCAAGGAATTCGGGCGCGGGGTGACCGCACAGCTCGTCTACGTGGCGCCCGGCGGCGAACAGGCGATCGAGTCGACGCTGCGCTTCCTGCTCAGCGGCCGCTCGGCGTACGTCTCCGGCCAGGTCGTCCGGATCGGCGCCGGCGACGTGCCCACACCGGCCGACTGGGACCGGCCCCTCCACGGCAGACTCGCCCTGGTCACCGGCGCGGCCCGGGGCATCGGCGCGGCCATCGCCCGGGTGCTGGCCCGCGACGGCGCCGACGTGATCGCACTCGACGTGCCCGCCGCCGGCGACGCCCTCGCCGACGTGGCCAACGAGACCCGCGGCCGCGCCCTGCAACTCGACCTCACCGCCGCCGACGCGCCCGAACGCCTGGCCGGATACCTGGCCGCCGGACCGCACACCGGCGTCGACATCGTCGTCCACAACGCCGGCATCACCCGGGACAAGACCATCGCCCGGATGACCGAGGACCGGTGGGACTCGGTCATCGGCGTCAACCTGACCGCCCCCGAACGCGTCGACGACCTGCTGCTGGAACGCGGGCTCATCGGTGCCGGCGGGCGGATCGTCGGCGTCGCCTCGATCGCCGGCATCGCCGGGAACCGCGGACAGACCAACTACGCCACCAGCAAGGCCGGCGTGATCGGGCGGGTCCAGTCGTACGCCCCGGTGCTGCTCCCGCGCGGCATCACCATCAACGCGGTGGCGCCCGGCTTCATCGAGACGGCGATGACCGCCAAGATGCCGATCGGGCTGCGCGAAGCCGGACGGCGGCTCAACAGCATGTCCCAGGGCGGCCTGCCGGTCGACGTCGCCGAGACCATCGCCTGGCTCGCCTCGCCCGGGTCGGCGACGATCACCGGCAACGTGATCCGGGTCTGCGGCCAGAGCCTGCTCGGGGCCTGACATGGTGGCGGTCGTCGAGCTCAGCGAAGGGCCGGGCACCACGGCCGCGTACGCCCGGGCCGCCCTCGGCCTGCTGCCCGGCCTCGGCCGCTCCGGCGACACCCTCCCCGACGTCGAGGTCCAGCACCGGGGCGTGACGGTCGACCTGGGGCACCTGGCCGCGTACGACCGGGCCTGCGGGTTCCGGCTCACCGACACGCTGCCCGCGACGTACCCGCACGTGCTGGCGTTCCCGCTGGCCATGCGGCTGATGACGGGAGAGGGATTCCCGGTCCCCCTGATCGGCCTGGTACACGTCGCCAACCGGATCACCGTGCGCCGCGCCATCCCGTCGAGCGCGGTGCTCAACCTGTCGGTCCGGGCCGTCGACCTGCGGGAGCATCCACGCGGCCGCCAGTTCGACGTCGTCGCCACCGCCACGGTCGACGGGGCCGAGGCGTGGCGGGGCGTCTCCACGTACCTGCGCCTGTCCGACTCCCGTACCGGCTCTCGTCCCGCCGGCGCCGCATCGTCCCTCACCGGCTCGCGTCCCGCCGACGCCGCATCGTCCTCTTCCGGTGACTCCCTCACCGGCTCGCGCCCGTCCTCGGCCGGTGGGGCCGTGTGGCGGGTGCCCGCCCGGGTCGGCGGTGACTACGCCGCGGTCTCCGGCGACCGCAACCCGATCCACACCTCCCGGCTGGGGGCGCGGCTCTTCGGCTTCCCCCGCCCGATCGCCCACGGCATGTGGACCAAGGCCCGCTGCCTGGCCGCCCTGGAGGGCCGCCTCCCCGGCGCGTACACCGTCGATGTCACCTTCAAGAAGCCGGTCCTGCTGCCGGCCACGGTCCGGTTCGCCGCGACGCAGACCGCCACCGGCTGGGATCTCACCGTCCACTCGCGACATCCGCACCTGTCCGGCACGGTCACCGCCGGCCGATGACGATGGCGCACAGGTCACGTGGCTCCGGATCGGGGCAGTCGGTCAACCGCGGTCGCTCACAGCGCACATAGGTGCCGACGCCCGGATCGAGGTCGGTCCCGGTGAAATACACCCTGGCCGCCGCCGGCCACAGATGGTGCACCCGCAGATGCCTCGCGACGTCGACCGGAACCGGAAAGGTGACCTTGGCGCGCCAGTCGCGGACGTCCGCCTCACCCGAGGCGATCCCGGTCCCCCGCTCGTCGACGACGGCCAGCAGCAACCGGGCGCCCTCCCCGCCCGCCGCGACCTCCACCGAATGGATCCGCGACCCGGTCACCCGGAACTGGGTCGCCACCCAGTCACGACGGTTCAACGGGTGGGCGACGTTCTGCGTGCTGCTCGGCCAGATCTCGTGCATCCGGATCTCGTCACCCGGTTCCGGCCCCGCCTTCGGCCCCGCCTTCGGCCCCGCCTTCGGCCCCGCCTTCGGCCCCGCCCTCGGCCCCGGCCCCGCCCTCGGCCCCGGCCCCGCCCTCGGCCCCGGCCCCGGCCCCGGCCCCGGCCCCGGTTCCGGTTCCGGTTCCGGTTCCGGTTCCGGCCCGGCCCGGCCCGGCCCGGCCCCGGCCCCGGCCCCGGCCCCGGCCCCGGCCCCGGCCCCGGCCCCGGCCCCGGCCCCGGCCCCGGTTCCGGTTCCGGTTCCGGCCCGGCCCCGGCCCCGGCCCCGGTTCCGGTTCCGGCCCGGCCCCGGCCCCGGCCCCGGTTCCGGTTCCGGTTCCGGCCCGGCCCGGCCCGGCCCCGGCCCCGGTTCCGGGCTCCGGTTCCGGCCCGGCCCGGCCCGGCCCCGGCCCCGGTTCCGGGCTCCGGTTCCGGCCCCGGTTCCGGGCCCCGTAGAACGGGTTCAACGCCATCCCCGAGATCGCCAGAAGAACCGATGCCACCGCGCCGGCGATCCAGCGGCGCGGCGCCAGCCACACGGTCAGCGCCGTGGCCCCGGTCGCGACAAGCACGCTCACCAGGTTCCACAGCTTCGCCGGCTCGTCCTGCTCCGCCACGAAAACGCCGAGAAGCCCAAACGCCCCCATAGCCGCGGTGACAACCGCCGGCGTCCGCGACCGCCGACCGGCCTCCGGAGAGGGCCCGGGCTCGGCGGCCCTTTCGGCAACCGCACCTCGACCTGCCATGTATGAATCCATGCCCGGCGATCGAGGTCATCAAGGCCCACGGTCGTTGAACCGACAGGCGCCGCCGCTGTCATGGTCGTTCATCGCCATCCTCGACCACGTGGAGCCGGATCGTCGCTCCGCTCTTCTTCCTGGCCTTCGTCCGTGTCGGTCTTCTTCCTGGCCCTCGCCCGCGTCTACCTCCTCCATGGCTTCCCCGCCCGCGTCGGCCGGAAGGCGCCGCACGGTGGCGAAACGATCGACTCGAGCATGTTGGTGGAGATGGACGACCGTCCAGCCGGTACCTCCGTGACGACACCGCGGCATCCGGCACCTTGCCGCGTTGATCCGGCATCCGGCGTTTCGCCGCGCCGGCCCGGCATCCGGCGCGTTATCGCGTTGATCCGGCGGACGCGGCTTCGGTAGGTTCCGGGCATGCGGATGGGTGATCTCGCGGGCGCGATGGTGCGGCTGCGGCCGGCGATCCGGGACGACATCGCGGTGCTCGCCCGGATCCGGGCGGAGCCCGAGGTGTACCAGCGGTGGGGCGGCGACGAAGACCTGACCGCCACCGTCGCCGAGGGCCTCGCCGATCCCGATACGCGAGTGCTCGTCATCCTGCACGAGGACCGCGTCGTCGGCGCCATCCAATGGAGCGAGGAGGCGGACCCCGACTACCGGCACGCCGGCATCGACATCTACCTCAGCCCGGAGGTGCACGGCCTCGGGCTGGGCACCGACGCCGTCCGTACCGTCGCCCGGCATCTCATCGACGACCTCGGCCACCACCGCCTGGTGATCGATCCCGCCGCCGACAACCACGCGGCGATCCGCTGCTACGCCAAGGTCGGCTTCCGCCCGGTCGGCGTCATGCGCCGATACGAGCGAGGCCCGGACGGCACCTGGCACGACGGCCTCCTGATGGACCTCCTCGCCGGCGAGATGACGTGACCAGCCGCTGTCTGAGCCCGAACCACCGATGATGATCTCCTCGGAGCCCCAGGGATGAGGAAGCTCTCCTGGCAGGTGAGATCACGCTCTGCCGCGCCGGTGACGGCCGTGACGGTCAATGATCCGCATCCGGTGTCGTCGGCCGGTCCCGCGCTGGTGATGCGGTTTGCCGAGCAGGCCGCTTCCACATGGATTCCGCAACACGATCGGGGCGACCTTCCCGGCCGGTTCGTGCCCTTGCTGGTCGGCAGGCTCAACCCGATCAGCGACAGCGCCGTGCCTTCGAGGCTCGGCTCCTTCCGCCGCACTTTCACCCATGGGCACGTGCGACAGTCGCGGGACGCCGCTGGCGACACCCTGATCGGCCTGGCCGAGAGGACGCCGTCGGCGTTCTGATCTTCTGCGAATCTCGACTCGATGCCGCATGGGGTCTGCGGCAAGCAGAGGCATCGGGTTCGGCCTCATCACGATTCCGGCGGCTTCTGCACCTGGTTCCCGGCCGTCGTCGTCCGCGCGGTTGTCCGGGTCTGGTTGCGTGACCGTCATGTCCGCGCGGTTGTTTCGGGCCTGGTTGCGTGGTCCCCGTTGTTCGCGCGGTTGTCCGCGCGGTTGTCCGCGCGGTTGTCCGATCCATTGGCCAAGCCCCGTGCGCCTGATCCACGGGACCGTCGCCCACCCGGGGAAGATGGCCGTCGAGCCGTCGAGCCGTCGAGCCGTCGAGCCGTCGAGCCGCCGAGCCGCCGAGCCTGGAGGTGAGGCTGTTGGGGCGGGATCGGATTCGACGCGGCCGGTTTCCTGACGCGCCTTCCCCGAACCGAATCGTGGCAGGTGAGCTGCGGACCAGGTTCGAGTCATGGCCAGATACCGGTGCATCCAGCCGCTGCGGACCGGATCCGTGATGGGGTGGTTCACAGCGTGATTTCGCCTGCCCGCATGTTCCGCGGCCGTCTTCCTGCTGAACCTCATCATCCCCGGACAAATCTCGCTTGCCCATCATGGTGATTCGGTCGGACGTGGCTGTCGGCGCGGTCATATTCAGCAGAGCTACGACGAATCTTGACAACCGTGTAGTGCAAAGTAACCGAGACCTTCCAGAACGTGCTGACATGCCGTTACAAAGCAATGGGGCGCCAGGTTGGCATGATCGACTTCTTACACTTCTGATCCGGGGTTCGGGAGAATTCTCGTATGAGGCAGTCGTCGTTGTTCAGCAGGGCAGAAATCGCCGGTATGCGCGATCACTCCGCGTCGCGGAACTATTCCGCCACCCGCGACGAATTTCGCCGTGAACATGAGCGGCACCGCGCATGGGGTCTTCGGCGCCGCCATGCCGAAAAGCTGAGCCGTGCCCGCCATAGTGACCGCATCACACCGACAAGGCCTGCCCCCAGCGTCGTTCCGGTCTGTCCGGCGGCACCTACTTCCCGGCCGGGAGTCGGCGCCCCGCGGCGCGTCGCCCCGTTGGCCGCGGAGGGATTGGAGGCGTCTGCTGTCCCGTCGGTCGCGGTCGCCGTGGAGGCGTCTGCTGGTCCGCTGGTCGTGGAGGGCTCGGAGGTATCCGTTGTCCCGCTGGTCGTGGAGGGCTCGGAGGTATCCGTTGTCCCGCTGGTCGTGGAGGGCTCGGAGGTATCCGTTGTCCCGCTGGTCGTGGAGGGCTCGGAGGTGTCCGCTGTCCCGCTGGCGGAGGAGACCTCGGAAGTGGCAACCGGTCCTCGGGCAACATCCACTCCAGAGGTTGTGCTGTCCCGGCGAGCCGCGCCGGTACCGATGCCATCGGTTGCTTCGGGAGTGCCCGCTGCCTCGGCGGCTGTAGTGGTTCCGTGTGCGTCTGCAGTCTCGGCAGCTGTGCCGATCCTGCAAGTGTTGGCTGCTCCAGTGGCTGAGGCCCTCCCGGAGATGTCGGCCGGCCCGGCCGGTGGGGTAGGTCCGGAAATGTCACCCATCCGGGCAGCGGTGGCGGTCCTCGAAGTGTCAGCTGCTGCGGGAGTCGAGGTGGTCCTAAGAATGTCAGCTTCTCCCAGAATTTCCGCCGTTTCTAAAGGCGTAAACGGCCTGCCATTTCAGGGGCTCCGGAGCGGTGGCCATTACGACGGTTGTGGCGGTTCCACGATTTGTGGTGGCCCTGCAAACTGTCAGTCGTTCCTCGAGGACTGGCCTTCGTGCTTCTACTTCGAATCCCTTTACGAAGAATGGTGCGGAGCGCAGCCGAAGGGGCCACGGCGGCGAGGACCGAGTGGAGATGGTTTGCGAACGAGTCGAGATGGTTTGCGACGGAGGGGCGCGGTTGACGCCGGGCTGGGGTGCGCGTTGCCGGGCGGAATCCGCAACCGGATCCGAGGATGACGTCAGTGTAGGGAGTGGCGGCGTGAAGAGGGCAGCCAAGGCTTCTACGGAGGGTGGCGGTGGAGGTGGAGGGTGATGGCCATCGGCAGTGTGGAGGCTGATGGTGGCAACGGCGGCGGCAAGGACGGCGGCGGCAACGATGGCGGCGGCAGCGACGGCAACACGGCGACGGCGACGGCGATCAAGGGGAGGTGGGAGCGCGGGTGCCCGGGTGGATGGTGGAGTCTGTGTGACGAGTTTCTGGCGGAGTGGCCTGTGTTGATGGGGGTCGCTAGCGTTCTTGATCATGTGGAATCGTGCTGCTGCGGTGGCCTGTGTTTTTCTTCTTGGCGGCTGTACCGGGTCGACCGGCGCGGGCAGGGCGGCGGAGGAGTCGCCGGCGGAGCGGTCGATTCAGGCCCGCTGGTGGGAGTGGGCGGCCGCCGAGTCCGAGGAGACCAATCCTGTTGCCGACGAGACCGGTGAGCACTGCGCCCGTAATCAGCCTGGGGACGTGTGGTTCCTCGCCGGGACGTTCGGTGGCCGGGTCGAGCGGCGGTGCACGGTTCCGCTCGGGGTTCCGGTGGTCGTGCCGGCGGTCAACCTTGTCGCCACCGAAGCGTGGGACTGTTTCGCCTTCATGACAGAGGCCTCGGGCGTGGTCGAGCTCGACGGCGCTGAAGTGCCGCTGGAGCGTTTCGACGAGGAGCCGATCACCTTCGTCGCCGGAGTGGGTAACCCGGTGACCGGTGTGGGCGGCAGCACCGAGGGTGCGGGGTGCGGGCTCTGGGCCCGGATCGATCCGCTCGGCGCCGGTGAGCACCGGGTCTCCATCCATGGGACGTCGGGGAGTCTCGAGGTGGAGGCGGAATACACGCTGACGGTGGCCGCATCGTCCGGGTCCGCGGCCTAGGGTCGCCCAGGCGGCCCGGGGATTGCAGGTCGGGCGGTGTGGGAGCGCCGGGTGGTCCGGGGGTGTAGGTCGGGCGGTGGGTAGGCGGCCTCGCGCCCCGTGGCCCGGGGATTGCAGGTCGGGCGGTGTGGGAGCGCCGGGTGGTCCGGGGGTGTAGGTCGGGCGGTGGGTAGGCGGCCTCGCGCCCCGTGGCCCGGGGATTGCAGGTCGGGCGGTGTGGGAGCGCCGGGTGGTCCGGGGGTGTAGGTCGGGCGGTGGGTAGGCGGCCTCGCGCCCCGTGGCCCGGGGATTGCAGGTCGGGCGGTGTGGGAGCGCCGGGTGGTCCGGGGGTGTAGGTCGGGCGGTGGGTAGGCGGCCTCGCGCCCCGTGGCCCGGGGATTGCAGGTCGGGCGGTGTGGGAGCGCCGGGTGGTCCGGGGGTGTAGGTCGGGCGGTGGGTAGGCGGCCTCGCGCCCCGTGGCCCGGGGATTGCAGGTCGGGCGGTGTGGGAGCGCCGGGTGGTCCGGGGGTGTAGGTCGGGCGGTGTGGGAGCGGCCCCGCGCACCGCGGATTGTGGGTTGAGCGGTGTGGGAGCGCCGGGTGGCTCGGAGGAGTGCAGGTCTAGCGGTATAGGAGCGCCGCGCGGCCCGGGGAAGGGCAGGCCGCGCGGCGGGGGTGGGGCCGGGAGTCAGCGGGCCGTGCAGGTGGTTGTGGTGGACGGGGCGGTGCCGGTGCCCTGGAAGCCGAACTCGGTGGTGCCGCCGGCGGCGACCGTGCCGTTGTAGCCGACGTTCGTGAAGGAGACCGCGCCGCTGGTGCCGGAGGCGGTGGCGCTCCACGTGTTGGTCACGGCGCTGCCGGTGGGCAGGGTGAGGCCGGCGGTCCAGCCGGTCAGGGCGGCCGCGCCGGCGGTCACCTTGACGGTGGCCACGAAACCGCCGGTCCACGCGTTCACCGTGACGGTCGCGGTGCAGGAGCGGGTGCCGGAGGACTGGCTGGCCGACGGGGACGGGGACGCCGACGACGAGGATGCCGACGGGGACGGCGAAGTTGTCGAGCCGCCGAGGGCGGTCAGGGCCGCGGTGTACGCCTGCTTCGGGTTGCCGTTGGCGTCGAACAGCAGCGGGGTGCCGCTGGCCCGCCACGAGTCGCTGTCGCGGATGCCCCACACGGTGATGCCGTTGCACCGGGTCACCGCGAGGCACGCCTTGACGGCCGTGGAATACGAGTTGGCCTGTGCCGTGCCGGAGCCTTCGATGTCCAGTTCGGTGATCTGCACGTCGACGCCGAGGTTCGCGAAGCGCTGGAGGTTGGACTGGTAGTCCGACGGCAGCGGGGAGGCCGAGTTGAAGTGGGACTGGAAGCCGACGCAGTCGATCGGTACGCCGCGGGCCTTGAAGTCGACGACCATGTTGTAGACGGCGGTGCTCTTCGCGTTGACGCCGTCGGTGTTGTAGTCGTTGTAGCAGAGTTTGGCGGCCGGGTCGGCGGCCCGCGCGGTGCGGAACGCCACCTCGATCCAGTCGTCGCCGGTGCGCTGGAGGTTGGAGTCGCGGCGGGCGCCGGTGGAGCCGTCGGCGAAGGCCTCGTTCACCACGTCCCAGGAGTCGATCTTTCCCTTGTAGTGGGTGGCGACCTGGGTGACGTGGTTGACCATGGCGTTGCGCAGCGTGGTGCCGCTGAGGCTCTGCGCCCAGGACGGCTGCTGCGAGTGCCAGGCCAGGGCGTGCCCGCGGATCTTCTGCCCGTTGGTGATCGCCCGGTTCACGATGGTGTCGGCCGAGGTGTAGCTGAAGGTGCCCTGGGTGGGCTCGGTGGCGTCCCACTTCATCTCGTTCTCCGGGGTCACCGAGTTGAACTCCCGGTTCAGGATTCCGGAGTAGACCGAGTCGGACAGTTTGTAGGCGGCGACCGCGGTGCCGAAGTAGCGGCCCTGTGCGGCGGCGGCCGATCCGAGGGTGCTGGCGGCGTCGGCCGAGGGGGACAGGACGGTGAGCGCGCCGGCGGTCAGGGCGCCGGTGGCCAGGACGGTGAGGATCGCGCGGGATCGTCTCATGGGGAACTCCAGTCGGGGATCTGGAAGGCATCGACGGGGATCGACGCCACCCCGGAACGCTACCGACATGTTCCGGAAACCTCAACCGGTTCAGTCGATGAATCACCAGGCAGTCGAGCCCGAAACTTTCGGAAGATCACTCGGAGGAGAGCAGGGCCGAAGCGACCGCCTGGGCCGCCGCCGCGGCGTCCTCGCCAGTGGCGTGCACGACGACCGTGGTGCCCGTGTCCGCGCCCAGCGACATCAGCCGCAGGGCGCTGCGGGCGCTCGCGGACCGCTCGCCCACCCGTACCTCGATCTGGGCTTGAAAGGATGCCGCGGCCCGGACCACCGCGCCCGCCGGGCGGGCGTGCAACGCGGCCGGAAGGACCACCGGGATCTCAGAGCTTGGGGACATCGCGGGCCTCCCGGGCGGCGTCGGCGACCGTCGCGAGATCGGCGCCGGTCGAGGCGAGGACCGCGGCGGCCACCGCGCCCTCGACGAACGGGGCGTCGACGAGCAGCGGGCCGTCCGGCAGCTCGGCCAGCACGGCACGGGTGGTCAGGACGGCGCTGCCCAGATCGGCGAGGATCAGCACCCCGGCTCCGGCCTCGGCGCGGGCGATCGCCGCCTCGATCTTCTCGGCGCTGGTTCCCAGGCCGCCGTCGCCGGTGCCGCCGGCCGGCTCCACGCGGACGTCCGCGCCGGCCACCTGGGTGAGCAGATCGCGGACGCCGGACGCCAGCGACGAACTGTGTGAGACGAGCACGATCCCCACGTACGCCATGGATCCCGATGGTAGTCACCGAAAGCCTTGGCCGAATCGCTCAGCGCGACCATGCTGTGGGGAGCGAGGCGCGACCCCGAGGCGCGACCATGCTGTGCGGAGCGAGGCAAAGGAGCCGGCCGTGAAGAAATTCATCAACGATCCCGCCGACGTCGTCGCCGAGGCGCTCGCCGGCCTCGCCGCCGCCCACCCCGAGTTGCGTGTGGACGTGACCGGGCAGTACGTGGCCCGGGCCGGCGCGCCCCGCCCCGGCAAGGTGGCGCTGGTGTCCGGCGGCGGTTCCGGGCACGAACCGCTGCACGGCGGTTTCGTGGGGCCGGGGATGCTCGACGCCGCCTGCCCCGGCGAGGTCTTCACCTCCCCGGTTCCCGACCAGATCGTGGCCGCCACCAAGGCCGTCGACGGCGGCGCCGGGGTGGTCCACATCGTGAAGAACTACACCGGTGACGTGATGAACTTCCAGCTCGCCGCGGAACTCGCCGCCGACGAGGGGATCACCGTCGAGACCGTGCTGGTCGACGACGACGTGGCGGTGGAGAACTCGACGTGGACGGCCGGCCGCCGCGGCACCGGCGCCACCCTGCTGGTCGAGAAGATCGCCGGGGCGCTCGCCGAGGAGGGCGCCAAGCTGGGCGAGGTGGCCGCCGCCGGCCGCGAGGTCAACGCCGCCTCGGCGTCCTTCGCCTACGCGCTGACCGCCTGCACCACGCCCGCCGCCGGACGGCCCGGCTTCGACCTGCCGGACGACGAGATCGAGGCCGGCGTCGGCATCCACGGCGAGCCCGGGCGCCGGCGCGAGAAGCTGCGCCCGGCCCGCGAGCTGGTCCGGTCCGCTCTCGACGCGATCCTCGAAGCCAAACCACTGAACCCCGGCGATCGTACGCTCGTGCTGGTCAACGGCCTGGGCGCGACACCGTTGCTGGAGCAGTACCTGGTCTTCGGCGAGGTCGCCACGGTGCTCGCCGAACGGGGCGTCCAGATCAGCCGCCGCCTGGTCGGCAACTACGTGACGAGCCTCGACATGGCCGGCCTGTCGATCACCGTGGCCCGGCTGACCGACGAGATGATCCGGCTGTGGGACGCCCCGGTCCGTACGCCCGGGCTGCGCTGGGGAGTCTGACATGGACGCCACCCACCTGGACGTGGCCCTGGCCGTCGCCTGGCTGCGCGCGGCCGCCGCGTCGGTGACCGCCGAGACCGACCAGCTCACCCGCCTGGACGCGGCGATCGGCGACGGCGACCACGGGGTGAACCTGGCCCGCGGCTTCACGGCCGTGGCCGCCACCCTGGACGGCGCCGGGTTCGCCGCGGTCGGCGACGTCTTCGTCCGGGCCGGCGCGACCCTGATCTCCAAGGTCGGCGGCGCGTCCGGCCCGCTGTACGGCACCGCCTTCCGGGCCGTCGGCAAGGCGCTGCCGCCCGGCGCCGCGTCGGCCGACCTCGCCGACCTGGCCGCCGCCCTGCACGCCGGGTTGGACGCGGTCCGCAAGCTGGGCGGGGCCGAACCGGGGGACAAGACGATCGTGGACGCCTTCCGCCCGGCGCTGGACGCCTTCGAGGAGGCGGTGGCCGGTGGTGCGGCCCTGCCCGAGGTGGCGGCGTCGGCGGCCCGGGCGGCCGGGGAGGGGGCCCGCGCCACGGTGCCGCTGACGGCCCGCAAGGGCCGGGCGTCCTACCTGGGCGAGCGCAGCGCCGGTCACCAGGATCCGGGAGCGACCTCCACCTGGCTGATCTTCCAGGCCCTGGCGGACGTGACCGCGCCCTGAGATCCCATCGGCCCCACCTGTCAATCGGGTGGAGTTGACACCGATGTGGGCTTTTCGGCTCCAGACTACGGAGGTGGGGCTGAGTGGGATCTTCGAGGACCGGTCGCTGCGCGCCAAGATCGGCACGGCGGTGATGATCGCGACGCTGAGTGGCATGCTGGTCGGCGGTCTGGCCGTGATGACGATTCACAATCTGAACGAGGACGGCGCCGCGGCGCAACGGAAGTCCCTGGCCCTCGCCACGGCGATCAACTCGTACAGCACGAACATCGAGTTGATCAGCGGGAACGTCTCGGCGCTCCAGCTCTACCCCCACCTCGCCGAGCGGATCTCGGGGGACATAGCGGCGAACCGGCAGGCGATCGATGCCGCCGTCGACGATCTCAACACCCTCCTGCCCGGCGACGAGGCGGTCGCCAAGGCCGAGAGCGACTGGGCGGAGTTCCTGGCCCTCATCAGCGCGGACCGCAGCACCGCGTCGGCTGCGCAACGCGCCGCGGCGCTCCAGAAGTACGACGAGCTGCACACCGCGCTCGGTGTCGACCAGGACGCCCTCCAGCAGCGAGGGGTGGAGCTGGCGGAGCAGAGCATCAGCGACGCGAACTCCGACGGCAAGCGGGCCGCGTGGACGGTCGGCATCGTGCTCGCGCTCGGTGTCCTGCTCAGTCTTCTCGTCGGATTCCGGGTCGCGGCCCGGGTGAGCAAGACCGTACAGGCCGTCTCCCGGCTGGCGGACAAGCTGGCCGAGGGCGACCTCACCGGCACCTCCGGCGTGCGCAGTGGGGACGAGATCGGGCAGATGGCCTCGTCGCTGGACGAGGCCGTGGGCCGGCTCCGCGCCGACCTCGTGCAGCTGGCCGGGAGCGCGACCACCCTCCAGGGCGCGGCCGACCGGCTCAGCTCGGTCTCCGGGGCGGTCAACGCGGCCGCCAGCGAGGCATCCAACCAGGCCGGCACGGTCGCCGCCGCGGCCGACACGGTGTCGCACAACCTCCAGGTCGTCTCGGCCGGCTCCCTGGAGATGGGTTCGGCGATCCGCGACATCAGCGTCTCCACCTCGGAGGCGACCGAGGTGGCCGCGCAGGCGGTCCGGGTCGCCTCGGAGACCAACGCGATCGTGGCCCGGCTCGGCGCGTCGTCCGAGGAGATCGCCACCGTGGTCAAGGTGATCACCAGCATCGCCGAGCAGACCAACCTGCTGGCGCTGAACGCGACCATCGAGGCGGCCCGGGCCGGTGAGGTGGGCAAGGGCTTCGCGGTGGTGGCGGGCGAGGTGAAGGACCTGGCCCAGGAGACGGCCAAGGCGACCGAGGACATCTCCCAGCGGGTGCAGGCCATCCAGGCCGACACCAGCGGGGCGGTCACCGCGATCGGCGAGATCTCCGAGATCATCGAGCGGATCAACAGCATCCAGCTGACCATCGCCTCGGCGGTCGAGGAGCAGACCGCCACCACCCAGGAGATGAACCGGACCCTCTCCGAGGCGGCCACCGGCGCCGGCGACATCGCCCAGACCATCGGTACGGTCTCCGACGCGACCCGCCGCACCACCGCCACCGTGGGCGAGACCCGGACCGCGGCCGACGACCTGACCAGCACGGCGGCCCAGTTGCAGACCGTGGTCTCGCGTTTCCGCTACTGACATCTGGTGCGCGCCCGCGTCAGCTGACACTGTGGAGGGCATGTACCCGCCCGAGCCCTGGCATCTGCGTGGTCAGATGTATCTGTCGGTCTTCCTGCTGCCCGCGGCACAGGCGCCGGCGCTGCCCCCGGTCCTGGGCGCCGCAGTGCGCCCGCTCACGGTCGGCGGCCGGGTCGCGGTCGGCGCCGCCTGGGTGTCGTACGAGCCGGGCGGCGTCCTGCACTACCGGGAGCTGCTCAGTGCCGTCCTGGTGCGCGAGGGCGGCCGCCCCCGGGTGAGCATCACCGACATCTGGGTGGACAGCGTCGCCTCCCGGGAGGGCGGCCGCCGGCTCTGGGGCATCCCCAAGGAGCTGGCCGAGTTCACCCTCGACGCGGAGAGCGACCCGCTGGTCGACGCCACGATCACCGAGCCCGGGGCGGGTGGCCCGTTCTGTTCGGCGCTGGTCCGGCTCAAACGGCGGATGCCGGGCCGGTTCCCGCTCGGGTTCACGGTGGCGCAGGCGTTCGGCGAGCACGTCAAGCGGACCCCGGTGCGGGGCCGGGCCGGCTTGCGTACGGCGTCGGCGGCCTGGCGTCCCGAACCGGACGGCCCGCTCGGCTACCTGGCCGGGCGGCGGCCGGTGCTGACCCTCGCGATCACCGACTTCTGGCTGGTTTTCGGGCGTTCGGCGGAGGACCGGGCGAAACGCCGCGAGCGTTCGGCGCCCTGACCGGCTCCGGGTACGGTTCGGCGGGACCTTCCGCCGACCGCTACGAGGAGCACGATGAGCCCGGCCGACCACCATCACCACACGCACGGTGACCTCCCCGAGTTCCCCGGCGCCCGGCGGCTCACCCTGCTCGTGCTGATCCCGGCGGTGCTGATCACCCTGGTCGGCATGTTCCTGCTCTGGCCGGGCGACAGCCCGGTGACGGCCGCGGCCGGCGACGGCCCGGTGCAGGTGACCGGTGAGGTGGTGGCGGTCCAGCCGGCCCCGTGCCCGCAGGTGCCGGAGGGCGACCAGCCGCTGGAGAACTGCGGCACCGTGTCAGTCCGGCTCACCAGCGGCGCGGCGTCGGGCACCCAGATCACCACGGACATCCCGAACGGGCCGGGCGCGCCCGAGGTGGCGCCCGGCGACGACGTGGAGCTGCTCCAGCTCAACGCCGAGGGCGAGACGACGTACGCGATCTCCGACCACCAGCGCGGCGTCGCACTGTGGGTGCTCGGCGCGGCGTTCGCGCTGGCGGTCATCGCGTTCGGCCGGTGGCGGGGGGTCACGGCGCTGGCCGGGCTGGGGGTCACCTTCGGCATCCTGGTGTGGTTCATCGTGCCGGCCATCCTGGACGGCCGGTCCCCGGTGCTGGTGGCGGTGGTCGGCGCCGCCGCGATCATGCTGATCGTGCTCTACCTGACGCACGGGCTGTCGATGACCACGACCATCGCGGTGGCCGGCACCCTGGCCAGCCTGGCGATCACCGCGATCCTGGCCGCGATCGCCACCGGGGCGGTGCACCTGACCGGCGTCGCCGACGAGACGTCCAACTTCCTGACCATCACCCAGGGCGACGTGAACATGCGCGGCCTGCTGCTGGCCGGCATCGTGATCGGCTCGCTGGGCGTGCTGGACGACGTGACGGTCACCCAGTCGGCCACGGTCACCGAGCTGGCGACGGCCAATCCGGCGTACGGGTTCCGCCGCCTCTACGGCGCGGCGACCCGGATCGGCCGGGCGCACATCGCCTCGGTGATCAACACGATCGTGCTGGCGTACGCGGGCGCCTCACTGCCGCTGATGCTGCTGTTCGCGGCCGGCGACACCCCGGTCGACGAGCTGCTCACCAGCCAGCTCATCGCGCAGGAGCTGGTCCGCAGCGCGGTCGGCACGATCGGGCTGGTCGCCGCGGTGCCGATCACCACGGCCCTGGCCGCCCTGCTGGCCACCCGGCGGGCCCGGCCGGTGACCCCGCGGCCGAAGCGGGCGGAGCGGCCGGTCGAGGATCCGTGGGCGGCGTTCGCGGACCGCGCGGATTAGTCAGTAGCACTTCTTCCAGACCACCCGGTAGAGCGTGTTGATGGCGGCGTCGGTGGAGTCCATGGACAGGAAGCTGGTGTCCTTCCGGCTGTTCGACGAGCCGCGGTTCACCCGCAATTCCGTGTTGATGTTCAGGTACTTCCGTTCACCGCACGGCAGGTAGTTCAGCGCGGTGATCGCCACCTTGTCGGTGTTCTGCCAGGAGTCCTCCATCGGGCCTTTGAAGTTGTGCTCGCTACGGGCGGTCCGGGATTGGCCCTGGAAGTAGTAGTTGGCCGCCTGCTGGCCGTACGCCCCGGCCCGCAGGCTGGCGTATCCGCGGTAGTCGGCGCTGGCGATCGCGAAGGTGAATCCGCCCGGCACCTTGATGTTCAGCACGAGCTGGCAGTTCTTCCGGAAGTCCAGCGGCGTGGCGGTCGGGCCGACCAGCGCCGTGTAGGTCGAGTAGGTCACCGTGAACGCCGTGTAGTCCGGTGACACCTGGATCTGCGCGGTTCCGGACGGACAGCCCGAACCGTTGGCGGACACCACGTCGATCACCATCATCTTGTCGTTGTCCGGCACGAATCGTGGCTGTGCCTGGGCCGGCGCGGATACCGCGAGTGCCCCCAGAAGCGCGGTTCCGGCCGTTATCGAACGCAACATGACAATCCCCCCGTCGGTTTTTCGCGGATCGGATAATGGCCCACGCTAGCCATGGGGAGAGCCGCCGGGAGTGAGCTGTGGAACGCCCGTACCGGAGTTCGGAGAAGACGGCTGATCGGCCGGACCTGCGCAAACGCCGCCCAGCCCGGTGGGTGATCTGCTAAGAGCCCAGTCGCCGGGCCAGGGCGGTGTGCCGGCGGCCGGCGCCGACCGTGCGCACCGCGGCGGCCAGGGCCCGCCGGGAGCCGACCAGCACCACCAGCCGCTTGGCCCGGGTGATCGCGGTGTAGAGCAGGTTGCGCTGCAACATCATCCAGGCGCTGGTGGTCAGCGGGATCACCACGGCCGGGTACTCCGAGCCCTGCGAACGGTGGATCGTGATGGCGTACGCGTGGGCCAGCTCGTCCAGCTCGTCGAAGTCGTAGTCGATCAGCTCGTCCTCGTCCGTCCGCACGCTCAGGGTCTGTTCCTCGGGCGACAGTGCGGTGACGACGCCCACCGTGCCGTTGAAGACTCCCGCGACCCCTTTGTCGTAGTTGTTGCGGATCTGCGTGACCTTGTCGCCGACCCGGAACACCCGCCCGCCCACCCGCCGCTCCGGCAGCCCCTCCCGGGCCGGGGTGAGCTGCTGCTGGAGCAGCGTGTTGAGCGCGCCCGCGCCGGCCGGGCCGCGATGCATCGGGGTGAGGATCTGCACGTCCCGGCGCGGGTCGAGGCCGAATTTGCGGGGGATCCGGGTGCAGGCCACGTCCACGGTGAGCCCGGCGGTGGCCTCGGTGTCGTCGCACGGGAAGAGGAAGAAGTCGCGCATCCCGTCGAACACCGGCGGCCGTCCCTTGTTGACCCGGTGCGCGTTGGTGACCACACCGCTCTCGGCGGCCTGCCGGAAGATCTGGGTGAGCCGCACCCGCGGGATCACCTCGGCGGTGAGCAGGTCGCGCAGCACCTCACCGGCGCCCACCGAGGGCAGCTGGTCGACGTCGCCGACCAGCAGCAGGTGCGCGCCCGGCGGGATCGCCTTGACCAGCTTGTTCGCCAGGATCAGGTCCAGCATGGACGCCTCGTCGACGACCACCAGGTCGGCGTCGAGCGGGTTGTCGCGGTCGAAGGTGGCGTCGCCGCCCGGTTGCAGTTTGAGCAGGCGGTGCACGGTGGCGGCCGGATGGCCGGTCAGTTCGGCGAGCCGCTTCGCGGCCCGGCCGGTCGGCGCCACGAGCTGGATCTTCGCCTGCTTGGCCGCGGCGAGTTCGACGATCGATCGTACGGTGAAGCTCTTGCCACACCCGGGCCCGCCGGTCAGGACCGCGACCTTCGACGTGAGAGCGAGCCGGACGGCCTGTTCCTGCTCCGGCGCGAGGCTGTTGGAGGTCCGCTGCCGCAACCAGGCGAGCGCGCGGGCCCAATCCACATCGGCGAAATGTGGCATCCGGTCAGCTTTATCGTGCAAAAGGCGGATGAGGGTCGAGGAGAGGGACTGCTCCGCCCGATGGAACGGCACCAGGTACACGTCGTCGTCCTCGCGCACCACACCCTCCTCCTCGACCAGCTCGTCGAGGCAGGTGGGGATCAGCGAGCCCGGCACGTCGAGGATCTTGGCGGCGTCGGCCATCAGCTCCGGGGCGGGCAGGAAGCAGTGCCCGTTGTCGGTGGCCTGCGACAGCGTGTACTGGAGGCCGGCCTTCACCCGTTCCGGGCTGTCGTGCGGGATGCCGACCGCCTGCGCGATCGTGTCGGCCGTCTTGAAGCCGATGCCCCACACGTCGGCGGCCAGCTTGTACGGCGAGTTCTTCACCACGGAGATGGACGCGTCGCCGTACTTCTTGTAGATCCGCACGGCGATCGAGGTGGACACCCCGACCCCCTGGAGGAAGACCATCACCTCCTTGATCGCCTTCTGCTCGGCCCATGCCGCGGTGATCTTCTTCGTGCGTTTCGGGCCCAGCCCGGCCACCTCGATGAGCCGCTCCGGGGCGGTCTCGATGATCTCCAGGGTGTCGAGTCCGAAGTGGTCCACGATCCGCTCGGCGAACACCGGCCCGATGCCCTTGACCAGGCCGGACCCCAGGTAGCGCCGCAGCCCCTGAATGGTCGCGGGCAGCACCGTGGTGTACGAGACGACCTCGAACTGCCGCCCGTACTGGGGATGCGACGACCACCAGCCGCTCAACCGCAGGCTCTCCCCGGGCTGCGCGCCGAGCAGCGACCCCACCACGGTCAACAGGTCGGTGCTGCTCTTGTGGGCGACCCGGGCCACCGTGTAGCCGGTCTCCTCGTTCACATAGGTCAGCCGCTCCAGGACGGCCTCGAGGACGTGCGGCGGGCGGGTGGACGATTCTGGTGGCACGCGCCCATCGTGCCGGTAGGGGTGGAACGAGTCGAGTCCCGGCCCCTAACGTGATCGGCATGGCGCTCTTCGACCTTCCCCTCTCCCAGTTGCGCGACTATCGCCTCGACCGTCCCGAGCCGTCCGGTTTCGACGAGTTCTGGGACGGCACCCTCGCCACCGCCCGGCGGCTCGCCCTGCCGCCCAAGCTGCACGAGGTCCGGACCCCGCTGAGTGGCATCACGACGTACGACGTCACCTTCACCGGCTATGCGGGCCAGCCGATCCGGGCCTGGCTGAACCGTCCCTCCGGCGTACCCGGGCCGCTGCCGGTGGCGGTCGAGTTCATCGGGTACGGCGGTGGCCGCGGCCTGCCGATCGACTGGCTGACCTGGGCCAGCGCCGGGTACGCCCACCTGGTCATGGACACCCGCGGGCAGGGCGGCTCCTGGCGCGCCGGCGACACCCCCGACCCGGACGAGCACGGCGCCGGCCCGTCCACCCCGGGCTTTGTGACCCGGGGTGTGCTGTCGCCGGAGACGTTCTACTACCGCCGGCTGGTCACCGACGCGGTCCGGGCCGTGGAGACCGCCGCCGAACTGCCCGGTGTCGACGCCTCCCGGCTCGTGGTGACCGGCAAGAGCCAGGGTGGGGCGCTCGCCCTGGCGGCCGGCGGCCTGGCCCCGGACCGGGTCTCGGCCGTGGTGTCCGGCGTGCCGTTCCTCTGCGACATCCGGCGGGCCGTCACGATCACCGACAGCAACCCGTACCACGAGGTGGTCCGGTTCCTGCGGGCCAATCCGACGGCCGCCGAGCGGACCCTGGGCACCCTGGACCACGTCGACGCGGTCCACTTCGCACGCCGGATCACCGCGCCCGCCATCCTGTCGGCGGCGCTGATGGACGACGTGTGCCCGCCGTCCGGGGTGTTCGCGGCCTATCACGCGATCCCCGGCGACAACAAGCACATCGAGGTGTACGAGTGGGACGGCCACGAGGGCGGCCGTAGCTACTTCGACGTCACGGCGCTGGAGTTCGTGGACGATCGCCTGAGCTGAAACCCTATGTAGAGAAACGGCACAGGGTGGGCTACGGTGACGCACATGATCTCGCTGACCCGGTTCACCCGGTGGGCGCTGCGCGCGGCGGCCCGGCGCTGGCCCGCCGGCCTGCGCGAGGAACTGTACCGGGAGTGGGAGGCCGAGCTCGCGTACCTGGAGACGCGGCCCGGCTCCGCCGCCCGGCGCCTCGGGTTCGCGCTCAGCCTGCTCGCCTCCCCACCCGCGAGGGACGCCGCGGGCGTCCCTCGCGGGTGGGCCGAGACCCGGCCGGGGATCGGCCCGGCCGCCGCGCTGTTCCTCGTCGCCCTGATCGGCGCCGGCCTGCCGGGGCTCGTGGGCCAGTTCCTCTACCTGCTGTTCGACTCCCTCGCGATCGATCCGGCCGGGACCGACCGGCTGATCGACGGGGCGGTCCGCGCGCTCTGGTGCCTGCCGATGGCGTGGTGGCTCGGCCGCCGGCTGCCGATGTCCCGCACGGGCCGGTTCGGCACGGCCGGCCCGGCGGTCCTCGCCCCGCTGGCCGTGCTGCCGGCCCTGCTGGCGCCGGCCACGCCGGGGGTGGGGCTCATGGCGCTGTCGCTGACCACCGTGGTGGGCGCGCTGGCCTGGACCGCGCTGACGTCGTTCACCGGCTGGGCCGGGGTCCGCTCCGGCCGGGCCGGAACCCTGGTCCTGATCGCCGGCGTGCCGGTGGCGGCGGTGGCGACGACGGCCCTGTCCACGATCCCGGTGCTGACCCGGTACGGCTGGGACGCGGCCGTCGCGTCGATGCTCATGGGGGACTGGGCGGGGATGTACGAACCCGGCACCGATTGGTTCGTCCTCACCGGCTACACGTTCCCGGTGTACCTGGTCTACGGCTGGTTCGCCGTCCTCTACGGGCTGCGGGCGGCCACCGCGCCCGAGCGCCCGGTCCGGCTCCGCGAACCGGCGGCCGCCGAGGTCCCCGGGCAACGGCCCGACCGGCCGGCGGTGGCGCGGGCGGCCGGTCTCACCGCGGTCGTCGCCGGGGTGCTGGCGTGGGCGTACACGGTCACCTGCCTGAGCCCGGCGATGGACGACTGGTCGGCGGTCGCCCCGATGCCCGGCGGGGACGGCGAGATCTACCTGTGGGTGGCCGAGCTGCGCTGGGCCGCGGTCCTGCTGGCGGCGCTCGGCGCGCTGGTCGCCACCGCGAGCACCCGGGCCGCCGTCGTGCTCGGCGTAGGCCTGCTGGCCGTCGAGTCGGTGCTGCTCAACCTGCCGATGACCGGGGCGGCCGGGTTGCGGGTCGCCCTGCTCGCGGCGGCCGTGGTGATCGCGGTGAGCTGGACGGCCGCCGGCCGTGCCGCGAGCCCGGCGCTGATCCGGCGCCGGACCACCACCGCGGCGATCGTGGCGGCCGCCTGCGGCCCGCTGCTCTTCGCGCAGAGCACCCCGCCGGAGAACCACCCGTTCATGCCGTGGGGGCTGCCCGTCACGACGGTCGGGGTGGCGATCGGGCTCACCCTGCTCGGCACCGTGACGGCGGTCGCCACCAGCCGGCACCGCCCGCACCCGGTGCTGATCGTCCTGCTGACCGGCCTGCCGGTGCTCGGGCTGCTGGTCGCCGGGGCCGGGCTGCGCGGCGGCCTGGCCCTGGAGAACCTCGCCGGGCTCGGCATGCTGTTCGGGTTGCCGATGGCGGTCGTGGTGACCGCCCTGCTGCGGCGGCACCGGCCACGGCGGCGCGGCCGGACCGTGGCGCTGTGGACCGCGCTGACCGCCGGCGCCGTGGTGGCGACCGTTCCGCTGCTGCTGGCGGCGGCCATGATGCTGGCCTTCGTCGCGGAGCTGCTCTTCCAGATCGACGGGACCAGCTACCCGGCGGACGGCGTCTCGGTGCTGCCCGGGGCGCTGGTCCTGCTGCTGCCACTGGCCACGATGCTGGCCGGGAAGGCGGACGGCGCCGTGGCCGAGACCCCGGCGCCGCAACCGGTCAGAGGAACGAGCGGATGACGCTGATCCCCAGGAACAGCACGATGAACGCCAGGTCGATCGAGACGCCACCGGCCCGCAGCGGCGGGATGACCTTGCGAACCGGGGCCAGGATCGGCTCGGTGATCGTGTAGACGACGTCCAGGGCCTTCGACCGGAAGGAGCCCGGCATCGCGGGACCGGCCAGGGTCACGCTCCAGTCCAGGATCACCCGAGCCACCAGCACCAGCTGGACCAGCAGCAGCGCGAAGCTGACCAGACCGAGAAGACCCATCAGAACCTCCGTGTGAGCGAACGTACCACCCCACTATGCGGCGGATTCCTGTGAACTCGCTTGGCGATCGCTGTGACGCGGCCCGCCATGACGACGGGCCGCGTTTCCTCAGCTGTTGAAGTGGTCCGGGTGCGGACCGGTGCGGCCGTCGCACTCCAGCGCGTCGATCGCGTCGATCTCGTCCGCGGTCAGCTCGAAGTCGAAGATCGCCAGGTTCTCCCTGATCCGCGCCGGGGTGACCGACTTCGGGATCACGATCCGGCCCTGCTGCACGTGCCAGCGGAGCACCACCTGCGCCGGGGTGCGGTCGTGGGCGGTGGCGATCCGGGTGATGGCCGGGTCGCCGAGCACCCCGGCCTGCGCCAGCGGGCTCCACGCCTCGGTCGCCACCCCGAGCTCGGCGTTCGCGGCCTGCGCCTCCCGCTGTTGCAGCTGGGGGTGCAGCTCGATCTGGTTCACCGCGGGCACCGTGCCGCCCAGGTCGGCCACGGCCCGCAGATGCTCGGGCAGGAAGTTGGAGACACCGATGGCCCGGACCCGGCCGTCGGCGAGCAGCGTCTCCAGCGCCCGCCAGGTGTCCGGGAACCTCCCCCGCTTCGGGGTGGGCCAGTGGATCAGGTACAGGTCGAGCCGGTCCAGCCCGAGCCGGGCCAGGCTGGCGTCGAAGGCGCGCAGCGTCTCGTCGTACCCCTGATCGGTGTTCCAGACCTTGGTCGTGACGAACAGCTCGTCCCGTGGCACCCCGGCCGCCTTCAGCGCGGCGCCGACGCCGGACTCGTTGTGGTAGATCGCCGCCGTGTCGATGCTGCGGTAGCCGGCCTGCAGCGCCGTGGTGACGGCGGAGGCGGTCTCCGCCTCCGGGATCTGGAAGACGCCGTAGCCGATCTGCGGAATCGTGACGCCGTTGTTGAGCGTGATGACAGGCGTTTGGCCCATGGAGAGTGGTTCCCCTCATTCAGCGGGTGCGGCCACCCGGCGATGGCCGGATGCTTCCCTCATACCCTGAACAGGTTCCCATTCCCCCGTTCCGGCTCGGCCGGCCTCGGTGGTGGACGTCCCGCGTGCGCCACATCCGGCGGCCGGCGGTCGGTCCGGCCAGGCGTCCCTCGCACGGCGATTTCTTCGGTACGGCTACGCGTACCCGCCGGTGAAGTTGCCCGCCCGGCCGTTCCCGTAGGCCCGGCGGCACACTCGTGGCTCCGGGCCGCCGGGTCGGCGTAGACCGGTCGCCGGCGTCTTCCCGATGGTGGCGGCCGGTCCGGCGCGGCCCGGGACGGCAGGCCCCGGTGCGCGATCACCAGCAGCAGGCGTTCCGTCGTACGCGGTGACCTGCCCCGTCCGGTTCGTCGTGCTTCCCCCGTCACCGCACGTGGGTGAGTGTCCGATCGTTCGGCGTATTCCCGGTCGCGGCGGGCGGTCCGGGTCGCCGCCGCTGGTGGCCCGGATGCCCGGGTCGCGGCGCTCACAGGCCGACCAGCCTGCGGGCGGTGACCGCGCCACGGTGACCGCGGGTACGGCGGGTCACCGAGCCGCCCGGGGTACGGATCTCCGGAAGCGGGGAGTCACCGCGGTGCGGCACCACGGCCGCCCGGCCGCGGTACGGGGGAGGAGCGGGGGCCGGCGGGCGCAGGCGCACCGTCGGCCGTACCGCCGGAGGACCGCCACCCGCCGGCCGGGCCGGCGGGGTGACCTGGGACGTGAGGGCCCGGCCGGGAGCCGGCGGCGGTGCCGTCGGCGTGCGGCCTTCGGGGGGCTCGGTCGTGCTCCGGGATCCGGCAACCGGTATCGCCTCGGCTCGAGTCATGGCGCTCATTATTGATGAACGTGCATTTAACGCAAGGCTCCCGGAGTGCCTGTAACGGCACGGAAACAACTTTCGTCAGAACGGGTAGCCCGGGAGTTCGTCACGCACAGTCACCCAGCGAGTCTCGGTGAACGCCTCCACGTTCGCCGCCGCGCCACCGAACCGCGACCCGGTCCCGGACGCGGCCACCCCGCCGAACGGGCTGTTCGCCTCGTCGCTCACGGTCTGGTCGTTGATGTGCACGATGCCGGTCGGAATCCGGTCGGCCAGCGCCAGGCCGTGCATCACGTCCCGGGTGACGATGCCGAGGGACAGCCCGTACTCACTCGCGGTGGCGAGCCGGACCGCCTCGTCGGCGTCGGAGAACCGGATAACCGGAGCCACCGGCCCGAAGATCTCCTCCCGGAATGCGGGCGTGTCGCCGGAGACGTCGGCCAGCACCGTCGGCGCGTAGAACAGGTCCCGGTAGGTGCCGCCGGCCGCCACCCGGGCCCCGGCGCCCGCCGACCGGGTCACCACCCCGTGGATCTTGTCGCGCTGCCCGGCGTCGATGACCGGGCCGAGCACCACCTGCTCGCGGGCCGGGTCGCCGACCGGCAGGGTCGCCGCCTTGGCCGCCAGCCGCTCCACGAAGTCGTCGTACAGCCGCTCGTGCACCAGGTGCCGCCCGGTGGTCATGCAGATCTGGCCCTGATGGAACCAGGAGCCGAAGGACGCCGCCGCGACCGCCTTGTCGACGTCCGCGTCGTCCAGCACGATCAGCGCCGAGTTGCCGCCCAGCTCCAGGTGGGCCCGCTTCAGGTGCTCACCGGCCAGGGCGCCCACCCGGCGGCCGGCCGCGGTCGAGCCGGTGAACGAGATGACCCGCACGTTCGGGTCGGTGACCAGGGCCTCGCCGACGTCGGCGGCGCCCGGCAGCATCTGGAGCACCCCCGGCGGCAGCCCGGCCTCCTCGAAGATCCGGGCCAGCGTCACACCGCCGGTCACCGCGGTCCGCGGATCCGGCTTGAGCAGGACGGCGTTGCCGAGCGCCAGGGCCGGGGCGACCGACCGGATCGCCAGGATGATCGGCACGTTGAACGGCGCGATCACCGCCACCACCCCGGCCGGGACCCGCCGGGCCATCGACAGGCGCGGCTCCTCGCTGGGCAGCAGCTCGCCGTACGGGCGGGCGGGCAGCGACGCCGCCTCGTAGCACTCCTGCTCGGCGACGTGCAGCGCGAACCCGGCCATGGCGCCGATCGCACCCACCTCGCGGACGTTCCAGCCGGCGATCTCCTCACCGTGCTCGGTCCACAGTTGCGCGGCGCGGCGCAGCACGGCGGCGCGCTTCGTGTGCGGGGTGGCGGCCCAGGCGCGTTGGGCCTCGGCGGCGCTACCGGCGGCCTCGGTCACGTCCTCGGCGGTGGCCCGCCCGATCCGGCCGAGCACCGTGCCGGTGGCGGGTTCGGTCACGTCGTACGCGCCGCCCCGCCCCGGCCGCCACTCGCCGCCGATGAAGATGTTGCCGGTCCAGAGCTTGTCGTCGAGAAACATGGGGGTCCCTCCAGGGCTGCACGGGTGCGCCGACGGTATGCCCGTGTTTCCGGCAGATCAACGGACCGTTCCACCCATCCGAACGCGGATTCGGAAAGTGGAACACCGGATCATCGGTAGCCGAGACGGGTGGAGATCTCGGCGGCGGTGTGCCGCAGCGGGCGTTCCAGCCGGGCCACCACGGTGTCCGCGGTGGTCGCCCACACCGTCAGGTGCACCGCGATGTTGATCGCCGCGACGACCCGGCCGGTCCGGTCCCGCACCGGCGCCGCCACCGAGCGCAACCCGGCCGCCAGCTCCTCGTCGTTGACCGCCACCCCGGTCTGCCGGATCTTCGCGAGCGCCGCCGTCAGCTGCTCCCGGTTGGTCAGCGTCTTCGGGCCGCGGCGGGCGAAATCGGTCCGGTCCAGCAGCGCCCGCAGCACGGCCGGCTCCTGGTGGGCGAGCAGCACCTTGCCCATCGACGTGCAGTACGCCGGCAGCCGCGACCCCACGTGCAGGTTCAGCGAGATGGCGAACGCGCTGGTGGCCCGGCCGCTGCGGCGCCGCTCCACATAGACCACGTCCGGCCCGTCCAGCACCGCCATGCTCACCGTGTACCCGGTCTCGTCGGCGAGGCTCTGCAGGCAGGGCGCGGCCACCCGGTTGATCTCCAGCGAGTTGAGCGCCGCGAAGCCCAGGTCGACCACCTTCGGCCCGAGCGAGTACTTCTTCGTCTCCGGGTCCTGTTGCAGGTAGCCGAGCCGGGCCAGGGTCGCCACGTACCGGTAGGTGGTGCTCTTGTTCAGCGTCACGGCACGGGAGATGTCGGCGATCCCCAGCACCGGCCGGGTCTCGCTGAACGAGGACAGGATCATCAGACCGCGTTCCAGGGACTGGGAGAACGCGGCCCCGCTACCGGCTTCATCGTCGATGGGCATGGCGCAGCCTAACCTCGCTGTTCGAACTGTTGAAACGCTGTGTTGACCGCTGGTGTGACCCGCCTTACCTTTCCGCCACCACTTCTCGCGGGAGGTCACCGTGGAAACGCCCCCGTCCTCATTCGGTACATTCACCCGCCGCCGGCTGCTTCAGGGAATCGGGCTCGGCACCGCCGGCCTCGCCCTCGGAGCCTGCAAGGGCGCCGAGCAGTCCGGCGGTTCGGACACTTTGAAGATCGGTTTCGTCAGCCCCCGGACCGGGCCGGCCGCCAGTTTCGGCGAGCCCGACTCGTACGTCCTCGAACTGGCCCGCAAGAAACTCGCCGAAGGCCTCACCATCGGCGGCACGAAATACGAGGTCGTGGTCGTCGACAAGGACAGCCAGTCCAACCCGCAGCGCTCCGCCCAGGTCGCCAACGACCTGATCAACTCGGACGGCGTCGACCTGATGCTCACCACCTCCACCCCGGAGACGGTCAACCCGGTCTCCGACGCGTGCGAGGCGGCCGGCGTCCCCTGCATCTCCACCGTCGTGCCGTGGCAGGCCTGGTACTTCGGCCGCGGCGCCAAACCCGACCAGACCGACGCCTACAAGTACACGTTCCACTTCTGCTTCGGCGTCGAGCAGTTCCACAGTGCCTACACCCACCTGTGGCCGCAGGTGGAGACCAACAAGAAGGTCGCCGTCATGTGGCCGAACGACAGCGACGGCAACGCCATCCGCGCCTCGCTCGGCCCGATGCTGGAGAAGTCCGGCTACACGATCGTCGACCCGGGCGCCTACACCAACGGCAGCAACGACTATTCCGCCCAGATCGCCAAGTTCAAGGCCGAGGGCTGCGAGATCTTCTCCACGTTCCCGATCCCGTCGGACTTCGCGACGTTCTGGCGTCAGGCCGCCCAGCAGGGCTTCCGGCCGAAGATCGCGCAGGCCGCCAAGACCGGGCTGTTCCCGTCCCAGGTGGAGGCGCTCGGCGACATCGGCGTCGGGGTGGCCAGCGCCGCCTACTGGACACCGACCTACGGTTACACCTCGTCGCTCACCGGCGTCAGCTCGCAGGCCCTGGGCGACGGTTACCAGCAGGCAGCAGGCAAGCAGTGGACCCAGCAGCTCGGGCCCAGCCTCGCCCTGTTCGACGTGGCGGCCGCCGCGCTGACCGCCGCCGGCACACCCCGGGACCGCGACGCGGTCGCCGCCGCCATCGCGAAGCTGGAGGTGGAGACCCCGGTCGGCAAGCTCAAGTGGGGCACCGGACCGAACAAGAACGTCGTCTCCACCCCGATCCTCGGCGGCCAGTGGGTGCCCGGCACCGGCGCCTACCCGCTGGACTTCGTGCTCTGCGAGAACTCCTCCGACCCCAACGTCCCGGTCGCCGGCCAGCTCAAGCAGTTCGGAACCCTCGCGTGACGGTGTTCCCTGGCGACACCGTGCTCCACGGCGAACACCTGCACAAACGGTACGGCCGGCTGCACGTGCTCGACGATGTCGGCTTCACCGCCGCCGACGGTGAGGCGATCGGCATCGTCGGGCCGAACGGGGCCGGCAAGACCACCCTGCTCAACGTGCTCGCCGGATCGGTCACCCCGGACTCCGGCACGGTACGGCTCGACGGCGCCGACGTCACCCGCTCCGGCCCGCAGATCCGCTGCCGCCGGGGCGTGGGCCGGGCACACCAGATCCCGCGCCCCTTCGGTGGCATGACCGTCCTGGAGAACGTCCTGGTCGGCGCCACCTACGGGGCCGGGCTGCGGCACCGGGAGGCACACCGGCACAGCATCGAGGTGCTGCGCCGCTGCGAACTGCTCGACCTTGCGAACCGGCGGGCCGACACACTCGGCCTGCTGCACCGCAAACGGCTCGAGATGGCCCGCGCGGTCGCCACCCGGCCGCGGGTGCTGCTGCTCGACGAGATCGGCGCCGGCCTCACCGACGCCGAGGCCGCCGAACTGGTCACCACCATCCGCGAGCTGAACGCCGGTGGCGTCACGGTGGTCTGGATCGAGCACATCGTGCACGTCCTGCTCCAGGTCGTGAACCGGCTCATCTGCATGGACGCGGGCCGGGTGATCGCCGACGGGGAGCCGTCGGCGGTGCTCAGCGACGCCGTCGTGGTCGACGCCTACCTCGGAAAGGCACGATCATGACCCTCCTGTCGCTCCAGTCGGTCACGGCACGCCACGGGCTGCTCACCGCCGTACCGGAAATGTCCCTGGAAATCGCGGAGGGTGAGACGCTCGCCCTGGTCGGGGCGAACGGCGCCGGAAAATCAACCCTCCTGCGTACGATCGCCGGCGCGCACCCGGCCGCCGCTGGCCGCATCCTGCTCGACGGCACGGACATCACCACCCGGCCGGCACACGAGCGGGTCGCTCTCGGCCTGGCCCTGGTGCCCGAGGGGCGGCGGCTGTTCCCCGGCATGACGGTGGCCGAGAACCTGGCCGTCGCCGCCCGGCGGGCCCGCACGGGTCCCTGGAACCTGACCCGCGTCTACGACACGTTCACCGTGCTCGCCGAACTGCGGGACCGGCGGGCGTCGGAGCTCTCCGGCGGCCAGCAGCAGCTCACCGCCATCGCCCGGGCGCTGCTCACCAACCCGCGGCTGCTGCTCATCGACGAGGTGTCGCTCGGGCTGTCCCCGGTCGCCGTCGACGCCGTCTACGAGACCCTCACCACCCTGGACGGGAGACCCACGCTGGTGCTTGTCGAACAGGACCTGTCCCGGGCGCTGGACGTGGCCGGGCGGGTGATCTGCCTGCTGGAGGGCCGGATCGCGCTGTCCGCCGCGACCGGCGACGTCACCCGCGAGCAGGTCACCGAAGCCTACTTCGGCTTGCGCGGCCGCAAGGCGGCGACATGAGCGAGCTTGCGAGCGAATCATCGGGCTCGGTTCTGAAGTCATGGCGACGCCGGAGCGCAGCGGAGGTGGCGACATGACCTGGGCCAACGCCGTTCTGCAAGGGATCTTCCTCGGCGGCTTGTACGCGCTGTTCGCCTGCGGCCTGTCGCTGATGTTCGGCGTCATGCGGATCATCAACCTGGCGCACGGCGACCTGGCCGTCCTCGGCGCCTTCGTGGTCTGGTGGGCGGCCACCTCGCTCGGGGCGCCCCCGGCCCTCGCCCTGATCGGGGCGCTGCCGCTGGCCCTCGCGCTCGGCTACCTGTTGCAGGTCACGGTGCTCACCCGCAGCCTGCGCGGCGGGGAGCTCACCCCACTGCTCACCACGTTCGGCCTGGCCATCGTGATCCAGAACGCGCTGCTGCTGATCTTCTCCCCGGACGTGCGGTCGCTCGCCACCGTCACCGGGTCGCTGTCCACCGGCAGCTGGCGGATCGGCGGCGTGACCGTGCCGTACCTCGGTCTGCTGATTCTGATCATCGCGACCGGGGTGCTCGGCGGGCTGCAACTGGTGCTGGAACGCACCGGGTTCGGCCGGGAGATGCGGGCCGCCGCCCAGGACCCGGACACCGCGGCGCTGGTCGGGGTGCCGGCCACCGCCGTCTACGCCCGGGCCACCGCGATCGCCGTGGCCACCGCCACCCTGGCCGGCACCTTCCTGGCCATCCACTCCACCATCGACCCGGCCAGCGGCCCCACCCAGCTGATCTTCGCGTTCGAGGCGGTGGTGATCGGCGGGCTCGGCTCGCTGCGCGGCACCCTGATCGGCGGCCTCGTGCTGGGTGTGGCGCAGACCATCGGCGCCCAGATCGACCCGCAGTACTCGATCCTCGCCGGCCACCTGGTCTTCCTGATCGTCCTGCTCGTCCGATTCAGCCCGGGAAGGCTGGTGCCCACCACATGACCGCCCTGGCCTACCGGATCGACCGGAGCAGCCGCGCCTCACGGATCGGGTCGTCCGTACTCATCGCTCTGGGGTTGATCCTCGCGACCGTGCCGCAGTTCTTCGTGGCGACCGTCGTGCAGCAGCTCACCAGCCTGTTCATCTTCGTCATCCTGGCGGTGATGTGGAACGCGCTGGCCGGCTACGGCGGGCTGGTGTCGGTCGGGCAGCAGGCGTTCATCGGGTTCGGCGCCTACGGGACCGTGTTCCTGGCCCAGCGCGACGTGCCGCCGTACCTCGCGGTGCTGATCGCCGCCGGCGCCTCGGCGGTCCTCGCCGCCGTCCTCGCGCCGCTCGTGCTGCGGCTGCGCGGCGGGCCGTTCGCGGTCGGCACCTGGGTGGTCGCCGAGACACTGGCCCTGCTCGTCGTCCTCGACCACAGCCTCGGCGGCGGGACCGGGGTGTCGCTGCGCGGGCTCAACGTGTTCCGCCCGGACGAGCGGCGCGCGTACACGTACTGGCTGGCCCTGGCCTTCCTGGTGCTCCTGCTCGGGGCGGTGTTCGTGCTGCTGCGCAGCCGCACCGGGGCCGGGTTGCAGGCGATCCGCGACGACGAGGAGGCGGCCGCGTCCCTCGGCGTGCGGGTGTGGCCCATGAAGGCCGGGCTCTACGTGCTCGCCGGGTTCGGCGGCGGCGCGGCCGGGGCGCTGATCCTCGCCAACACCCTGTTCATCGAACCGCGCTCGATCTTCGGGGTGCAGTGGACCGCGTACATGCTGTTCATGGTGCTCGTCGGCGGGATCGGCACGTTCGAGGGGCCACTGCTCGGCGCGCTGCTCTTCTTCGGGGTGCAGTACTTCTTCGCCGACTACGACGCCTGGTACCTGATCGGGCTCGGGCTCACCGCCGGAGCGTTCGCGCTGTTCCTGCCACGCGGGTTGTGGAGTCTCGTCCCGGTGCGGCTGCTGCCCGTCGGATACCATCTGCGACGCGATGGACCAGGTTTCGATAGGCCCAGGTGAACAGGTGTTTCTCGAGGGCGTGCGGCATCACATCGGCGGGAGCTGGGTGGATGCGGCGAACGGGCGGACGTACGACAAGCTGAACCCGTGGACGGGCCGTGTCTTCGCCCGGGTCGCCGCCGGTGACGCCGACGACGCGCGGGCCGCCCTCGACGCCGCCGGCAAGGCGTTCCCGGCCTGGGCGGAGAGCCTGCCGATCGAGCGCCAGCGGATCCTGCTGCGGGCCGCCGACGCGCTCGACCGGCGGCGCGACGAGGTGCGCGGGCTGCTCGCCGCCGAGACCGGCTGCGGGGTGCACTTCGCCGGGGTCCAGCTCGACTTCTGCGTCAATCTGCTGCGGCAGGCGGCCGGGCTGGCGTACGCGCCGGCCGGCCAGATCCTGCCCTCGGACCTGGCCGGCACCCGGGCCCTGGCCATGCGCCGCCCGGTCGGCGTGGTCGCCGCGATCGCCCCGTGGAACGCGTCGCTCGTCCTGGCCGGCCGGGCCGTCGTCGCGCCGATCGCCACCGGCAACACCGTCGTGCTGAAACCCTCCGAGGAGGCGCCGCTCACCGGCGGCGCCCTCTGGGCCGAACTGCTCGCCGACGCCGGCCTGCCCGACGGCGTCCTCAACGTGGTCACCCACGCCCCCGGCGAGGCCGGCGCCGTCGCCGAGACCCTGATCGCCGACCCGCGGGTCCGGCGGATCAGCTTCACCGGCTCCACCGTCACCGGGCGGCGGATCGCCGAGACCGCCGGCCGCCACCTGAAACGGGCCGTCCTCCAGCTCGGCGGCCACAACCCGCTGCTCGTGCTCGGCGACGCCGACGTCGACCAGGCCGTCGACGCGGCCGTCTACGGGGCGTTCGTGCACAGCGGCCAGACCTGCATGTGCGCCCGCCGGCTCATCGTCGACCGGTCGATCGCCCCCGACTTCACCGCCCGGTTCGTGGCCCGCGCCGCGCAACTGCCGGTCGGCGACCCGTCCGACCCGGCCACCGTCGTCGGGCCGGTCATCAACGAATGGGCGCTGTCGCTGCTCGAACGCCGGGTCCGGGAAGCCGTCGACCTGGGGGCGCGGCTGCTCACCGGCGGGGTGCCCAGCGGGCGTTGCTTCCCGCCGACCGTCCTGACCGGCGTGCCGCCCGAGGCGGAACTGGCCTTCGACGAGACGTTCGGGCCGGTCGTCCTGCTCGAGGAGGCCGACGACGCCGAGGACGCGCTGCGCCGGGCCAACGCCTCCGACTTCGGGCTCACCGCCGGCGTGATCACCGGCGACCCGTACCGGGGCCTCGACCTGGCCCGCCGCCTCCGGGCCGGGATCGTGCACGTCAACGACCAACCGGTCAACGACGAACCCCAGATGCCCTTCGGCGGCGTCAAGGACTCGGGCGCCGGCCGCTTCGGCATCGGGTTCGCGGCCGAGGAGTTCACCGAGGTCCAGTGGGTGACCGCCCGCCAGGAGACCCGCCCCTACCCGTTCTGATCCAGGCCGTGGGCGGCGAGCGCCTTGTCGATCCGGGCGCGGTGGGCCCGTTCCCAGTCGTCGAGGGTCTCGGCCTCCTCCTTGGCCAGCTTCGCCCGGGCGGCGGCGAGCACCTCGTCGTGCCGGGCGGCCGGGACCACCACGACACCCTCCTCGTCGGCGACCACGATGTCGCCCGGTGCGACCTCGACGCCGCCGCAGCGGACCGGCTCCTGATGGGTGCCCGGTTCGGACTTGGTGCCGGGGATCGGGATGACGCCGCGGGCGAAGACCGGGAAGCCGATCTCCCGGACCTCGCCCAGGTCACGGATCAGGCCGTCCAGCACGAACGCCGCGACACCGCGCCGGTGCGCGACCGCGCACACGTTGCCGCCGGCGAGCGCGTAGTCCAGGTCGCCGGACTCGACGACGATCACCGAACCGGGCTCGGCACGGTAGATGGCGGCGTGCAGCATCAGGTTGTCGCCGGGCGGGCAGCGCACCGTGAACGCCGGCCCGGCGACCCGCGGCACCGGCGTCCACAGCGGCCGGATGCCGATGTCCATCACCCTGCTCCGGTCCAGCACGTCGGCGAGCGTGGTCGGCGGAATGCTCTCGAACCCGGTCATACGGTCCCTCCCCAGTCAGGCGATCTTCGCAGGGTAGTCAACCAGCCAGCCCGCGAGCCGGGCCGCGGCCTCCGCCGGGGTGGACGACGTCTCCCGCGCCGCGTCCAGGATCCGGGTGAGGGTGTCCCCGATCCCGCCGATCCGTGCCGCCACCCGGTCCGGCGCCTCACGGTGCAGCTCGGTGGCGATGGCGTGGATGATCCCGCCGGCGCTGACCACCACGTCCGGCGCCCACAGGATGCCCCGCTCGTGCAGCAGCGCGGCGGTGCCCGGCCGGTCGAGCTGGTTGTTGGCCGGCCCGGCGACCGCCGCGCAGCGCAGCTCCGGCACGGTCTCCGGGGTGAGGACGCCACCGAGCGCGGCCGGCACCAGCACGTCCACGTCGGCGGTGAGACAACCGTGCGGATCGGTCCAGGCCGCGCCGAAGGAGTCCGCCACGGCACGCCGGGACGGGTCCACATCGGACGCCACCACCCGCGCGCCGGCCTCGGCGAGCAGCCGCAGCACGTGCCCGCCGACCCGGCCCACACCCAGGACGGCGAAGCTGCGGCCCGCCAGGTCGTGTGATCCGAACCGGTCGGCGACGACGGCGCGCAGCGCGGCCACGACCCCGGCGGCGGTGCCGGGGGAGGAGTCGTAGCCGCGGCAGAACACGTACGGCGTACGCTCGCCGATGATCACCATGTCGTCCGGCCCGGTGCCCACGTCCGGCCCGGTCGCGTAGTCCCCGCCCAGGCTCTCGATCATGTCGGCCACGTCGTGCAGCACCGCCCGCCGGTCCGGCACCACCCCCGCGGGCAGCGCCACCACCGTCTTGCCGCCGCCGTTCGGCAGCCCGGCCAGCGCCGCCTTCGCGGTCATCGCGGCGGACAACCGCAGCGCGTCCTCGAGACCGTCGCGCCAGTCGTCGTAGACGGACAGCCGGCACCCGCCGATCGCCTGCCCCAGAGCCGTCGAATGGACCGCCACGATGACCGGGAACCCCGACCGTGGACCACGTTCCGCCACCACACGCACATGTTCGAGCGACATGCGTTGAAGCTAGGACGCCCATCGGCGGCGGAACGATCTCACCGAACGATGTTCGATGGATCAGGAAGAATGACGGCCGTGGACGACATTGATTCGGCGATCGTACGGGAACTCCAGGCGAACGCCCGGCAGACCAACCGCGACCTGGCCCGCGCGGTCGGCGTCGCACCGTCGACCTGCCTCGAACGGGTGCGGTTGCTGCGCGAGCGCGGCGTGATCACCGGCTTCCACGCCGAGGTGAGCCTCACCGCGCTCGGCCGCGAGGTCCAGGCGCTGCTGCACGTACAGGTCCGCCCGCTCAACCGGGAGGTGATCGAGGGCTTCAAGGCCTACGCGGCCGCGCTGCCCGAGGTGCTGTCGGTGTTCGTGCTGGCCGGCGGCGACGACTTCCTGGTACACGTCGCGGTGCCCAGCGTGGACGGTCTGCACGCCTTCCTGATGGACCGGTTCTCCGCCCGCCGGGAGATCGTCGGGTTCCGCAGCTCGGTGATCTACCAGCACCACCGCAACCGGATCATCGATCCGGGTCCCGCCGAAAATGCCAGATGATCAGTACGGGCATGTCGCCGGTCACCGCACGGCACACCTCGGGGGTGAGGCTGATCAGCGACCACGGCCACTGATCCCACGGCCCGGTCTCCAGGGCGTCCGGCAGCTCGGCCGGCGTGTCGAGCGGCACCGGCGGCGACATCCGCGGCTCGGCGCACGACACCACCCGCAGACCGGCCGGGACGGCGGCGCCGAGATAGTCCGACGCCCGGTGCCGGTGGTCGACCAGCAGCGCGGGCCGCTCACCGTCGATGCGCGCCCGGGGCACCGAGCCGATCGCGGCCAGCTCGTGCGAGACGTCCGAGACCACCAGATGCCCGCCCGGCCGCAGCACTCGGGCGAACTCGGCGAACACCGGGCCCAGATCGCGTACGTGGGTCAGCGCCAGCGAACACACCACGATGTCGGCGTGCGCGTCCGGGATCGGCAGCCGCTCCAGCGGCGCCTCGTGGAACTCACCGGACGGCACCCGCTCACGGGCCCGCGCCAGCATGTCGGCCGAACCGTCCACCCCGATCACCCGGTGCCCCTGCCCGGCCAGCCACTCGCTGTGCCGGCCGGTGCCGCAGGCCGCGTCCACCGCCGTCCCGGGAGGGAGCCCGCCGAGGATGCCGTGGACCGTCTCCTCCTCCGGCGGGAACAGCCCGTTGCCCGGCTCGTCGTAGGTCCGCGACCACACCCGGTACCCGTCGACGGCCGACACCCGCTCGACGGCCACCGGCTCGACGTCCAGCTCGGCCCGGTCGAGCAGGCGCCGCATCTCGGCCACCCGGGCCCGGCCGAACCCCGGATCGGACTCCTCGGTGAACGACCGCAGCAGCGCCGCACCCTGTAGGCCGAGCAGGTACTCCAACGCCCGCTGATGAATCATGGATCGATTCTCATCGCTCCCACGGCGGTGGCACACGCGAATATCCCATGCCCGCCGCCTCGGCCGCGGCCACGCCCATGTCGGTGTCCTCGAAGACCAGGCAGTCCGCCGGGTCCACACCGAGCAGCCGGGCGCCCAGCAGATAGCCCTCCGGGTCCGGTTTCGGGCGCGCGTAGTCCCCGGCGCACACCAGCACCTCGAACCGGTCCAGCAGGCCGAGCGCGGTCAGCGACGCGGTCACCGACTCGCGGGTGCTGCCGGACACCACCCCGAACGGGATCCGCCCGTACGACGCCTCGATGTGCTCCAGCACCCCGGGCACCGCCGCCACCCCGGGGAGCAGCTCCTGGAACAGCTCCTCACGCCGCGCCGCCACCTCGGCCACCGGCATGCGCAGGCCCTGCCGCTCGTTCAGGTCGGCGATGATGTCCACCACGAGCCGGCCGCCCCAGGCGTAGAACAGCTCCTCCGGGAACTCCGCACCCCACTCGCCGAGCGCCTTGCACCAGGCCCGGTAGTGCGCCGGCATCGAGTCGGTGATCGTCCCGTCGCAGTCGAACAGGTACGCCTTGAAGTCGCCGTCCGGCAGGGGTAGCAGCACCGGGGCAGGCTACCGGCCGGGGCCGCGCGACCGGCCGCCCACGTGGCAGGTTGGTGACATGGACTACCGCCGCACGTACCGCTCCGCCGCCATCGCCTTCGCCGACCTCGTCTCCCGCATCCCGCCCGGCCGGCTCGACACCCCCGGCCTCGGCGAGTGGACGCTGCGCGACCTGCTCGGCCACACCGTCAGCTCGGCGCTGCGCCAGGTGCCCACGGTCCTCGCCGACCGCGCCCCCACGCTGCTGGTGCCCGGCCCCGAGTTCTACTTCGCCCTGGTCCGGTCGGCCTCCGACGAGATGGTCGCGGCCGTCCGCAAGGCCTCCACCGACGACGCCCGGATCACCGGCGCCGCCCTCGGCGATCAGCCGGCCACCGCGGTCAGCGGCTACATCGGCCAGGCGACCGCCGCACTCGCCGGCGCCGGCGACGACGACGTCGTGGCCACCCCCGCCGGCGGCATGCGGGTCCGGGACTGGCTGCCCACCCGCACCTTCGAGTTGGTGGTGCACGGACGCGACGTGGCCACGGCCGCCGGCGTACCGATCGACCTGGACCCGGACGCCCTCGCCGAGACGGCCGCGCTCGCCGCCCGCGTCGCGGTCGCCCTCGGCGACGGCGAAACCGTGCTGGGCGCGCTCACCGGCCGCGACACCCTTCCGGCGGGTTACTCGATGATCTGATTTCCCGTACGCGCGGGAGCGGCCCCACCCACACGGCGGCCGTCCCGCCGTACCTCGCGACCTGCTGCCGGCCCGAGCCTGTGCCGCGCCCGCCGGGCTGACCTCGGTGGTCCATGCCAGAACAAGCCCCACCCTCTTCTGCACCGCCCAGACAGCCCACCCCAAGACCCAAGCCGATCGCGGCAGACACAAGCCGATCTCCAGCGACGGCGGCCCGGCCCGTACTCCCGACCGGCCCGTCCGCGGCCCACCCGCCGCCCGCCCCTCGGACTGGCCTGCCCCCAGACCGGCCCGTCCGCGGCCCACCCGCCGCCCGCCCCTCGGACTGGCCTGCCCCCAGACTGGCCCGCCCCCGGCTCGCCTGCCGCCCGTGTGCCTGCCGCCCGTGTGCCTGCCGCCCGTGTGCCTGCCCCGGCTTGCCCGTCCCCGGCTTGCCCGCCGCCCGCCCTCGCTCGCTGGCCCCCAGTCGCTGACTTGTGCGGATCCTGTGGCGGTTCGGTGAAGACAGCCCCGATCATCTCTGGGCGGTGGTTCGATCGCGGCCATGCTGACGTCGCTGAGAAACGTGGCCTACGCGCTCTACACCCGGCGCCTGCGCGCCCAACTCGACCCGGCGAACCTGCCCCGGCATCTGGCCATGGTGATGGACGGCAACCGCCGGTGGGCGCGCCAGATGGGCTTCGACGACCCGAGGATCGGCCACCGATACGGCGCCGAGCACCTCGACGAGGTGCTCGGCTGGTGTACCGAGACCGGCATCCGGCACGTCACCGTCTTCGTGGCATCGGTCGACAACGTCCGCAAACGCGACGCGGGCGAGGTCGGCAACCTGATGCTGATGATCGAGCAGGTGGTCGCCGAGCGGCTGGCCCGCCCGGCCAGCCCGTGGCGGGTACACCTGGCCGGCCGCCTCGACGTCCTGCCGGACACCACCCGGCACGCCCTCAAACTGGCCGAGGCCGCCACCCGGGACACCGCCGCGGAATTCCACCTGAACATCGCGATCGGCTACGACGGCCGCGAGGAGATCGTCAACGCGTTCCGGTCACTGCTGGAGGAGGACTCCCGAGCCGGGTACGGCATCGACGACATAGCCCAGCGCCTGACCGCCGACCGCATCTCGGCCCACCTGTACACCGGCGGCCAGCCCGACCCCGACCTGGTGATCCGCACCAGCGGCGAACGCCGGCTCTCAGGCTTCCTGGTGTGGCAGGCCGCCTACTCGGAACTCCACTTCTGCGACGTCTACTGGCCCGGCTTCCGCAAGGTCGACTTCCTCCGCGCGCTCCGCTCCTACGCCGCCCGCAACCGCCGCTTCGGCGCTTGATCTCGCCCCGCGCTTGATCCCGCCCCGCGCTTGATCTCGCCCCGCGCTTGATCCCGCCCCGCGCCTGATCCCGCCCCGCGCTTGGCTCGCGCTCGGCCTGTGGTCGGTCCGCGCCTGGCTCGCGTTTGGTCCGCGCCCAGCCCATGGTCGGCCGGAGCCCGGCCCGCCCTGGCTCACGGGCGGTCGGAGCCTGATCCGGGCCCGCGCCTGCCCCCAGGCCCCGCGCCTAGCCAGCGCTCGGCCGCGCTCGGCCCGCAGGCGACCACACTCCGCTACGCATGCCGCGACCGTGCTGCGAGCCGGCCGGAACCGCTGTCTTCGCTGCATGCTCGCGCTGTTCGCGCTGCCGGCCCGGCCACTCTGCTGCGGCTCCGCCGGGCCGGGAGGGAGTCTCGCGGCGCAGCAGGGACGTCGCGGTCCAAGTAGGCGCTTATCGCACGACCGGCCGATCTACGGTCGACTGTTTCGCCCGTTTGTGCGGCGGTGGCGGAGAGGCGCGATTTACACCCGAGGCGCTTCAAGTTTGTCGTACGTATGTTCGAGAATCGGCGGCATGACCACCGGATCGCTGAACGCCGAAGCCACCCACCCCGGGACGGCTCCGACGGAGACCGCTTCCCGGGCGCTCGTCGGCCTGGCGGGCGACTGCGCTGCCCTGCGTCTGACGCCGTTGTCCCAGCCGGAGTTGCTCGAGTTTCTCGACGACGTGCACACCGCCCAGCAGTTGTTGCAGGCAGCCGTGCTGCACGCCGTCCAGGAGGCTGGCCGGCGCAGCATCCCCGCCGACCAGGGCGCCCCATCGGCCCGGGCCTGGCTGCGTGGCGTGCTCCGGATCAGCCCAGGCGCCGCCGGCCGGTTGCTCGCCCAAGCCGAGATGGTCGACCGCAATCCCGAACTCGACGCGGCCGTCGCCGACGGCCGGGTAAATGCCGAACAACTCGCCGCGATCACCATGGCGCTCACCGAATTGCCCGATGACCTGAGCCCGCAGATCCGTGGCGAAGCAGCGGCCACACTGGCCGGCTGGGCGCCCCACCTCGACCCCATCGGGCTGCGGACCGCCGGTCGCCGGATTCTGCATCATGTCGCCCCCGACATCGCCGAAGCCGTGGAAGGCCGATGGCTGCACCGGCAGGAGCGTGAGGCCCACGCGCATCGCCACGTAACGCTCAGCCCGCTCGGCGACGGCCGCGTCCGCCTGCGCGGCATCCTGGACAGCGAGGCCGCCGCCATCGTCTCCGCGGCCCTGGACCCGCTGTGCAAACCGGACAGCGTCACGGGCTCCTCGACTACCGGTTCCGGAGTCACCGGTTCCGGAGTCACCGGTTTGGCAGACACCGCTGGTTCCGCTGGTACCGGCTCCACTGCTGGTTCTGCTGGCACCGGCTCCACCGTTGGCTCGGCTGGCTCCGTTGGCTCGGCTGGCTCCGTTGGCTCCGTTGGCTCCGCTGGCTCCGCTGGCTCCGGCTCTGCCGCTCATCCTGCGAGCACCGGTTTCGCTGGTGGTCTTGTCGCCGCCGAACTCGTCTCCACCGGTGAGGCCCGCACGCCGGGCCAGCGCCGTGCGGATGCCCTGGTCGAGGTGTGCCGGCTGGTTCTGTCCGGGGGAGCGCTACCGGGCAACGGCGGCGACCGTCCGCAGATCGCGATCACCGTCGAGTACGACGTCCTTCGACGGCAACTGCGCTCCGGCACGCTCGACTCCGGTGAACCCGTTTCCGCCGCCACCGTGCGACGCCTCGCCTGCGACGCCCGGGTCCTACCGCTGATCCTCGACGGTGAAGGCCAGATCCTCGACGCCGGTCGCACTCGCCGCACCGCCACCGGCACGCTCCGGCAAGCTATCAACGTCCGCGATGCGGGCTGCACCTTCCCCGGCTGCGACCGCCCCGCTCGCTGGTGCGACGCCCACCACATCGTCAGCTGGGCAGACGGCGGGCCAACCGACATCGCCAACCTGACTCTTCTCTGCGGCCACCACCATCGCCTTATCCATGACGAGGCCGGCTGGCAGATCCGCGTCGCCTCGGACGGCCGCCCGGAGTTCTTGCCTCCGAGCTGGCTGGACCAAGATCGCCGCCCCCGCCGCAACCAGTACCACCGGCGAACGTGATCTCGGTTCTGCCGCAACGGCTCGACTCGGGCGGGGCCAGATCCGGGTCCGCCGTGGCGGCCTCTGCTGCCGTGCCCGGGTCCGAGTCCGTCGCCGCGCCTTTGTTCGGGCACGGGCCTTGGTGGTGGCGCGGGCTTGCGGGGGGTGCGGGCTCTGTTGGAGCACGGACCCTGGTGGTGGCGCGGGCTTTGCGGGGGCGTGGGCGCTGGTGGTGGCGCGGGCGATGGTGCTGGCCGGGGTTCTGCTGGGGTGGGGCACTGCCGGCGGCGAGGCCTCTGCTGATGGCATGGCTTCTGCTGATGGCATGGCTTCTGCTGATGGCATGGCTTCTGCTGATGGCGCGGCCTCTGCCGATGGCGCGCCTCTGCTGTCGCCCGTCCCCGCGGGGCGTGGTCAAGAGGGCGCGGCGGACTGCCGGACGGCCTGTTCGAGGATGTCGCGGAAGGCGCGGGCCGCCGGTGATGCCGAACCGGCCAGGCGCTGGGCGGTGAAGATGGTGCGCCGCGGAGCGCCGTCCAGTTCCAGCAGGCGCGCCGGGGTGCTCCGGCCCGCCCAGATGAGGTCCGGGATGAGGGCGACCGCGTTTCCGGACTCGACGAGCCGCATGTGTGCCTGGAGGTCGGCGGTCTCGTAGCGCACGTCCGGTTCGAAGCCGGCCAGGCGGCACACCTGTTCGGCGAAGTGGCGGGAGGCGGCGCCGCGCGGCTCCATCACCCACGGCATGTGCCGGGCCGTGATCAGGGAGTCGACCGGGTGCAGCGATTCGGGCACCGGGGGTAGGGCCAGCCGGATCGCGTCGGTGGTCAGGTTCCGGCGGTCCAGGCCGGGATGGTGCGGGGCGGCGTGCGCCGGGTATTGCTCGGCGATGACCATGTCGAAGTCGCGGGCCCAGGTCTCGCGCAGCGCCTCCTCGGGTTCGCGCTGGGTCATCTCCACCCGGACGTCGGGGTGTAGTGATGCCATGGCCCGCAGCGTGGCCGGCATGAAGGCGAGCGCCGCCGACTGGAAGACGGCGACCCGGACCCGGCCGGTGACCCGGGTGGCCGCGGCCTGGAGGCGGGCCTCGGCACGTTCCAGGGTGTCCAGCACCTCCCCGACCGACGCGACCAGCACCTCGGCCTGGGGGGTGAGCTGCACCCGGCGGCCGGCCTTGCGCAGCAGCTGCATACCGGTCTCCTTTTCCAGCTGGCTGAGCTGCTGTGACACGGCGGACGGGGTGAAGTTCAGCGCGTCGGCGACGGCCGCGATGGTGCCGCGGATGGCCAGTTCGCGGAGCAGGACGAGGCGGCGAATCTCCAGCATGAGCAAAAACGTTAGCTCAACTTAAGAACATCGCTCATAAAGCATCGCTTTTCCTAACCGTAAATGGGCATACAGACTGTGGCGGAAAGCGGAAGGAGCATCCCGATGTCTGAGATCGCCGAAGAGACGATCGCCCTTGTCCGGCGCTGGCTGCGCGAGGCCGCGGACGTCCCGGTCGGCGGTTCGGCCGCGCAGCTCGCCGGCGTGCTGCGCGACCCGAAGGGCCTGGCCTTCACCGTCGGCTTCGTCGACGGCGTCGTCCGCCCCGAGGACCTGCGGGTCAGCGCCCGCGCGCTGTCCGCCCTGGCCAAGGACGTGCCCGGCTTCCTCCCGGCGCACCTGCGCCTGGCCGTGAAGACCGGCGGCGCGCTGGCCCCGGTGATGCCCGGGGTGGTCGTCCCGATCGCCCGCCGCGCCCTGCGCCACATGGTCGGCCACCTCATCGTCGACGCCACCGACGCCCGCCTCGGCAAGGCGATCAAGCGGATCCGCGGGCGCAACGTCCGGCTCAACGTGAACCTGCTCGGCGAGGCCGTCCTGGGCCGTGGCGAGGCGTCGCAGCGGTTGAAGAACACCGAGCGCCTGCTGGCCCGCCCCGACGTCGACTACGTGTCGATCAAGGTGTCGTCGACGGTCGCCCCGCACAACCCGTGGGCCTTCGACGAGGCGGTCGCCGACATCGTCGAGCAGCTCACCCCGCTTTTCACACTGGCCGCGAAGACCGGCAAGTTCGTCAACCTGGACATGGAGGAGTACAAGGACCTCGACCTCACGATCGCGGTCTTCACCCGTCTCCTGGACCGGCCTGATCTGCTCGGGCTGGAGGCCGGCATCGTGCTCCAGGCCTACCTGCCGGACGCGCTGAGCGCCATGATCCGCCTCCAGGAGTGGTCGGCGGCGCGCCGCGAGCGCGGGGGAGCGGGCATCAAGGTCCGCCTGGTCAAGGGCGCCAACCTGCCGATGGAGCGGGTCGAGGCGGAACTGCACGGCTGGCCGGTCGCGACCTGCGACAGCAAGCAGGCCACCGACACCAACTACAAGCGTGTCCTCGGCTATGCGCTGCACCCGGACCGGATCCGCAACGTCCGCCTCGGGGTGGCCGGGCACAACCTGTTCGATGTCGCGTACGCCTGGATCCTGGCCGGTGAGCGTGGCGTGCGCGACGGCATCGAGTTCGAGATGCTGCTCGGCATGGCCGAAGGCCAGGCCGAGGCGGTCCGGCGCGAGGTCGGCGGTCTGCTGCTCTACACCCCGGTGGTACGCCCGGAGCAGTTCGACGTGGCCATCGCCTACCTGATCCGCCGGCTGGAGGAGGGCGCCAGCGCCGACAACTTCATGTCCGCGGTCTTCGAGCTGCACTCCGACTCGGCCCTGTTCGCCCGGGAGCGGGACCGCTTCCTGGCGTCTCTCGACGACCTCGCCGACAACGACCCCGCCGACAACGACCTCGACGGCAAGGTGCCGGCGCCGCACCGGGTCACCGACCGGTACGCGGCCGTGCCCCGTTCCGAGCCCGGACTGTTCGTCAACACCCCGGACACCGACCCCGCCGTGGCCGTGCACCGTGATCGTGCCCGGGCGATCCTCGGCCGGGTCGAGCGCTCCACGCTGGGCCTGGACCTGCCCCGGATCACCGACCGCGAGCACCTGGACGAGGCGCTGGAGAAGGCCGCCGCCGCGCACTGGGGCGCCATCGACCGCCGCGCCGTCCTGCACGCCGTCGGCGTCGCCCTGGAGGAGCACCGGGACACCCTGCTCGAGGTGATGGCGGCCGAGGCCGGCAAGACCATCGACCAGGCCGACCCGGAGGTGTCCGAGGCGGTCGACTTCGCCCACTACTACGCCGAGCTGTCGGCCGAACTGGACGGCACCGACGGCGCCACCCCGGTCCCGGCCCGGCTCACCCTGGTCACGCCGCCGTGGAACTTCCCGGTCGCGATCCCGGCCGGCTCGGTGCTGGCCGCCCTGGCCGCCGGTTCCTCGGTCGTCCTCAAGCCGGCCGGACCGGCCGAGCGCTGCGGCACCGTGCTCGCCGGCATCCTGCGGGACGCACTCTCCTCGGCGGGCGCCGACCCGAACCTGGTCACCCTGCTCCAGGTCGACGAGGGCGCGCTGGGCCGGGAGCTGATCGCCCACCCGCTCGTCGACCGGGTGATCCTGACCGGCGCGTACGAGACCGCCGAACTGTTCCGCTCGTTCCGCGCCGACCTGCCGCTGCTCGCCGAGACCAGTGGCAAGAACGCGATCATCGTGACCCCGAGCGCCGACCTGGACCTGGCCGTGAAGGACGTCGTGTCGTCGGCGTTCGGTCACGCCGGGCAGAAGTGCTCGGCCGCGTCCCTGGTGGTGCTGGTCGGCAGCGTGGCGAAATCGCAGCGGTTCCGTACCCAGCTGCTCGACGCGGTCTCCTCACTGGACGTCGGCTACCCGTCCGACCCGCGTACCCAGGTCGGCCCGCTGGTCGAGCCGGCCGCCGGCAAACTGCTCGACGGGCTCACCACGCTCGGCGCCGGCGAGCGCTGGCTGCTCGAGCCCCGCAAGCTCGACGACTCCGGGAAGCTGTGGAGCCCCGGCGTCCGGGACGGGGTGCGCCGCGGGTCGGCCTACCACCGCACCGAGTACTTCGGCCCGATCCTCGGCATCATGACCGCGGACACCCTGGACGAGGCGATCGACCTGGTCAACGAGGTCGACTTCGGTCTCACCTCGGGCCTGCACTCGCTCGACGAGACCGAGGTCCGCACCTGGCTGGACCGGGTCCAGGCCGGCAACCTGTACGTCAACCGCGGCATCACCGGCGCCATCGTCCGGCGGCAGCCGTTCGGCGGCTGGAAGCGCTCGGCGGTCGGCCCCGGCACCAAGGCCGGCGGTCCGAACTACCTGACCGGGCTCACCGGCTGGGCGCCCCGCCCGGCGTCCGCGACGGCCGAGGTCACCCATCCCGGCGTACGGGTCCTGCTCGCCGACGCGCGCGCCCTGCTCACCGCCGAGCAGGTCGCCTCGGTGGAACGGGCCGCCCGCAGCGACGCCGCCTTCGACTTCCGTACGCCCACGGACGTCTCCGGCCTCCAGGCGGAACGCAACGTGTTCCGCTACCTGCCCACTCCGGTCACCGTCCGGTTCGCGGCCGGCGCCCCGCTCGCCGACCTGGTCCGGGTACTGGCCGCCGGCCTGCTCACCGGCGCCGACGTGCACGTCTCCACCGCGGAGCCGCTGCCGGACGCGCTGGCCGCGCGGTGCCGTTCGATCACCGTCGAGGACGACGCGGCCTTCGCCGCGGGACTCTCCGCGGGACGGGTCCGGCTGATCGGCGGCGACGGTGCGGCGCTGGCCGCGGCCACCGGCGGGCGGCCCGACCTGGCGGTCTGGTCCGGTCCGGTGACCGAGGCCGGGCGGGTGGAGCTGCTGCCCTTCCTGCGCGAGCAGGCGGTCAGCGTGACGGCCCACCGCTTCGGAAATCCGCTCACCCTCGCTGCCGACGTCCTCTAGCAGACCCTTTCCCGGTACGCCCTCCGCGTTCTTCCTCTTCTTCCGCGCGGAGGGCGTACCCCCGGTTTTTTACGGGCAGGGCAGTTTTTACGGGCAGGGCAGGTTCGCGTACGCCGCGCGTACCCCCTCGGTGAAACGGCAGCCGAAGGACGCGGCAGCGACCGTGCGCCGGTCCAGGATCGCGTCACCCGCCGGGCGGTGGCCCCGCTCGACCCAGGTGACCAGGTCGTCGAAGCCGCGGCGTTGTTCGGCCTGGGTGAAGCCGCAGTGCGCCACGTCCCGGACGGCGCGGGAGACGAAGAGGCGGGAGCGGCCGTTCGCGGCGGCCTCGCGGGCGTACTCCTGCTCCATCGAGAACGGCACGAACAGGTCGCCGATGCCGTGCAGCGACAGCACCGGGATCGACGGCCGGCCGGCGATGCGCGGCACTCCGGTCGTCGCGGTCCGGCCGACCCGCAGCACCTCCGCGTTGAGGCGCTTCTCCTCCGGTGTGAGCCGCCTTCCGTCGGTGGAGCGGTAGAGGGTCCGCCGGTTGTCGGTCAGATTGCCCTCCGCCATCCCGGCCGTGCCGCCGTTCAGGCCCGGGTAGAGGCTGAACAGGAACGGCAGCCCGCCCTGGGTGGCCGCGTTCCAGTAGGCGAGCGCCGCCGGGAAGCCGGGCCGTTCGCCGCCACTGCGCCGTTCCACCACATCGGACCAGGTGGCCCCGGCGGCCGTGCCGGTGAGCGCTGCGCGGATCCGGCCGACCTGTCCCGCGAAACGGGCCGGATATCCGGCGTCCGGGTGCAGCGGGAACTCGATCGGCACACCCGCGAGGGCCGCCGCCGTGACGTTCGCGTCCAGGAAGTAGTCGAACAACTCGACGTCGCCGAGCACCCCGCACATCGGCATGGCCCCGGCGAAGGTACGTGGGTACCGCTCGATCGCCACGCCGGTGACGTGCCCGCCCATCGACACACCGGTGATGTAGACCTTCCCCGGCCGTTTCCCGGTGAGCTCCCGGAACAGGCCGACCAGCGCGTACGTGTCCGAGACGCCCTGCGCCACGTCGTAGCCGTTGGTCGCGTAGCTGGACGCCGCCCACGCGAACCCACGGTCGACGTAGTGCTGCCGCAGGTCCGGATCGGACACGTAGACGGTCGTCCCGGTGCCCCGGTAGCCGTGCGCGTAGACCACCAGCCGGCCGTTCCACCGGTTCGGAACCTCGATCCGGTACGCCGCGCCGTCTTTGATCCCGGTGTGCGTACGGGCGCCGGGCAGCGCGGTGAACGGGGTGCCGTCCAGTCCACAGTCCGGGTCGGCGACCAGATAGCCGGGCTTCGTGTCGCTCGGCACGGGCGCGGTGCAGGGTTCGGGCGCGGCCGTGGCCGGCGCACCGGTGAGGATGCCGGCGAACAGCGCGGCGACGACTACGGCACGGCGGACGATCATTGGCGTTACCTCCCGGTAACATCCAATGACCGCGCTCGATGTCTGTCAAGCGCCGGTTGCCGGCCGACGGCAAGCTGGTCGCCAAGGAGATCGCCGACGAGGCCGCCATGAAACGCACCCTGGCCGGGTCGGTGCCGTGGGGGTCAGTCCTTGCGGAGACGCAGGGCGAGGGCGTCGCCCTGCTGGACGAGGTCGGCGCGGTAACCGGGGGTGGTCACGACGACCGCGGCGAACCGGCCGCGGACCCGCCGGGCCTTGAGGACCGGGACCGGCGAGTCGTACCGGTCGGCCTGGCCGACGGTCACCGAGAGGGTCGCGCCGGAGCCGATGACCGCCTCGCCGCCCACCGTGAGCGGCGCGGCGCCGTGCGGGCGCACGGTCACCGCGAGGGTGCCGGAGCTCTGCCGGAAACCGCCGCTGACGTGCACCTTCGGGGCGGTCAGCCGCAGCGTGCCACCGGAGACGGTGACGTCGCCGCAGCCGAGCGCGGACTTCGACGCGGCGACCAGCGTGCCCTCGGCGACGGTCGTGCCACCCCGGTACGCGTTGTCGCCGGCCAGGGTGAGCGAGCCGCTGCCGAGCTTGACCAGCCCACCGCGCCCGTCGATGTCGTTGCGCCACGTGTCGGCGGCCGAGAATCCACCGGCCGCCGCGTCGAGGGTGACCGCCACGCCCGCGTCGAAGGCGCCGTAGCCGTCGGCGGCCGCGAACAGGTTGAGCCGGCCCCACTGCTCCGGGCCGTCCAGGATCGGGTTGCCGGCGGCCAGGCCGGTGGTGCGCAGGACCTCCCGGCGCTGGGCGGCGTCCAGGTACGGCAGGCGCGTCTCGAGCAGCACCTCGGCGCCGGCCGGGACGGTGAACGGGACGGACGCGGTGGACGGGCGGCGGGCCGGCAGGCCGTACGTGAACTTGGGCCGGACGATCGCGGCGTTGACCTCGTGGTCGGCGTAGGCGTCGCCGGAAGCCGTGGCGTGCGCGGCGGCGAAGACGTCCGTGCCGACCCGGGCCTGGAAGTAGGCGAGCGCCTGGGCGCGGGCCTCGGCCTTGAGGCCGGCGTTCGCCGGGTCGCTGAGGATCGCGGCGGTCAGCGCGGTGCCGAGGACCCGGCCGCCGATCACGTCGGCGGGGGAGTGCATGCCGGTGACGATCCGGGTGTGCGCCAGGTCGTAGGCCGCGGTGACCAGTTCCTGGAAACGCTCCGGGACGGCGTACGCGAAGGCGAGCGCGGCCATGAACAGCGCGTTGGTGTGGCCGCTGACGTAGCCGCCGTCCTCGGCCGGGTTGGTGCCGCGCTGGCGCAGCAGTTGCGGGGTGACCACGACGCCGGAGTCGTAGACCGGGTAGCCGAACTCGTCGACCGCGCCGGTGTCGACGACCTCGCTGTCGTCGGTCATCCGCCACGGGCGCGGGTACTGGAAGGCGAACTTGCTCGGGTTGCCCGACGACCAGTTGCCGCGCACGGTGTTGACCAGCGTGACCACCTTGCCGAGCGCGGAGGCGGGGTTGCCGGCGCCGAGCGTGGATCCGGCGGGCGCGCCGGCCGGGACCGCGTCGCTGACCGTGGTGGCCGGGGTGGTCTCCGGGGCGGCCGTGATGCCGGTGACGGCGAGCGATCCGGCCTGGTAGACGCCGGCGAGCGGGCCGAGGCCGGCGATCACCGAGTAGCTCTGGTGCTGCCGGTCCACCACGAACGAGCGGGCGGCCTCGGCGGCGGTCCGGTTGCGGGTGGTCCGGACGACGTAGCGGACGTTGGCCCGCAGGAACGCCTCGTCCAGGACGGTGCCGGTGTTCCATGCGGCGCCGGTGCTCCACACCCGCTGGAAGCCGGAGAGGATGCGGACGGCCGCGTTGGTCTCGGCGGTCAGGTTCGCCGTGGTGTTCGTCTTGTAGGAGTCGACGAAGGAGCCGATGACGGGGCTGGTGACCGAGCCGGTGAACGAGCCGGTGACGGACGCGGCCGCCGCGAAGGCCGGCGTCGGGACCAGGCCGGGAGCGGCGGCCAGACCGGCGGCTCCGGCGGCTCCGGCGGCTTTCAGGAGGCTGCGGCGGCTGACGTTCACGGGAACTCCATCGACAGAGGGGTCAGGATCGAGAGGGGTCAAGATCGGGACCCAGCTTCGGTGGATCAGGCGGCGGCGAGGACAACGCTCGCTGTTGTGAACGTGAACATTTCTCGACGTGAGGTTACCGCCGGGTAGGAAAGGCCATAGGCTGCCCTCTATGGTCCGGAGAATCCTCACGGTGTGCGTGCTCGCCACGCTGGTCACCGCTCCCAGCCCCGCCTCGGCCGCCGCCCCCACCGGCGGCTCCTTCAACGTCCTCACCTACAACGTCGCCGGCCTCCCCGAGCTGATCTCCAGCGCCGAGACCGACCGCGAGACCGCGCACACCCTGATCGGGCAGCGCCTCGGCCCGTACGACATCGTGCACGTCCAGGAGGACTTCAACTACCACGCCTACCTGTACGCGGCCGACACCACGCACGCGTACCGCACCCCGACCAGCGGCGGCGCCGGCATCGGCTCCGGCCTCAACACACTCTCCAAGATTCCGTACGACACCGACGACTTCGAACGCGGCGACTGGGACTCCTGCCAGTTCGACTCCGGTGACTGCCTCACCCCCAAGGGCTTCACCCTCACCCGTCACCGGATCACCGACGGCGTCTTCGTCGACCTCTACAACCTGCACACCAACGCCGGTACGAGCAGCGGCGACCAGGAGTCCCGCGCCGACAACCTGAACCAGCTGACGGCCTTCATCACCACCCACTCGGCCGGCAACGCGGTGATCGTCATGGGCGACACCAACACCCGCTACACCCGCGCCGCCGACACGATCCGCGACTTCACCGCCGCCAACGGGCTCACCGACGCCTGGGTGCGGCTGGAACGCGGCGGCAGCGCCCCGGCCGCCGGCTCGGACGCGCTGGTGTGCGACGCGGCCGCGGTCACCGACACCTGCGAGGTGGTCGACAAGATCCTCTACCGGAGCGGCCGGGCGGTCACTCTCACCGCGACGGACTACCACAACGAGGACGCCGGATTCCGTACCGACGACGGCCTGATGCTCTCCGACCACTTCCCGGTCAGCACCGCGTTCGGCTGGACGGCGAACCCGGACTACCAGCTCAGTGACCAGTTCGGCGGACCGCACGGCGACCACTACAACGACATCGTGTCGGTCCCGGCGGCGGCCCGCGCCACCGTGATCGGGCTGCGCGCCAGCTCCCGGGTCGACCAGGTCAACCTCACCCTCGCCACCGGGACGGTCCTGGCCCACGGCGGCACCGGCGGCACGGCGAAGTCGCTCACCCTGGGCAGCGGCGAGTACGTGACGGGTGCCTACCTGTGCCGTGCCGCGTACAGCGGGCACACCCGGATCTTCTACGCGAGGTTCACCACCAACCTCGGCAACAGCGTCGCCGGTGGCACGACCACGTCGGACTGCGTCACCCGGACGGCGCCGGCCGGCTGGCAGATCGCCGGGTTCCACGGGCGATCCGGGTCCGCCGTGGACAAGCTGGGCGTCATCTACACCCGTCGCTGACCGCGGACGGCCGGGGCAGGGCCAGGCGAGCCGAAGTGGACCGCGACAACGCCCGGCGGTCGCTCCTAGCGTTCAGGCCGTGCATCAGCGACTCGCCCACGACCTCGACGACCTGCCCGCCCTGCTCCAGGCCACCCGGGACTACGCCACCCGGGTCCTGGCCGGCCTCGCCGAACGCCCCGTGGCGCCCACCCCGGCCGCCGTCGAACCGGCCCCGCTCCCGGTCGGCGGCGCCGGCACGGCCGGGGCGCTGGCCGAGTTCGAACGCCGCTGGGCGCCCGGCCTCTCCGGCAGCGCCGGCCCCCGCTACCTGGGGTTCGTGACCGGCGGCGCCACTCCGGCCGCGCTCGCCGGCGACTGGCTGACCGCGGCCTTCGACCAGAACGTCTCGAACCGTGCCGGCTCCACGGCCGCCGCACTGGAGGACGAGACCGTCTCCTGGCTGCGTGACATGTTCGGCCTCGGCCCGGACCACGCCGGCGCGTTCGTCAGCGGCGCCACCATGTCCAACCTGACCGGCCTGGCGATCGGCCGCGAATGGTCCGGCGAACGGCTCGGGGTCAGCGTCGCCCGGCAGGGCCTCGCGGCGCTCGGCGAGATCCCGGTCCTGTCCGGGGCCGCGCACTCCAGCGTCCACAAGGCGCTGTCCGTGCTCGGCATGGGCCGTGCGTCGCTGCGCCCGGTCCGGACCCTGCCGGGCCGGGAAGCCGTCGACGTCGCCGCGCTGGCCGACGCTCTCGCCGCGCTGGACGGCCGCCCGGCGATCGTGGTGGCCAACGCCGGAACGGTCAACACCGTGGACTTCGACGACCTGCGCGCGATCCTGGCGCTGCGCGAGCGGTACCCGTTCTGGCTGCACGTGGACGCGGCCTTCGGCGGGTTCGCGGCCCTCACCCCGGAGCACGCCCACCTGGTCGACGGTCTGGGCGGGGCCGACTCGGTCTGCGTCGACCTGCACAAGTGGCTCAACGTCCCGTACGACTCGGCGGTCCAGTTCACCCGCCGCCGGGATCTGCAGGTGGCCGTCTTCCAGAACACCGCCGCCTATCTGCCGGCGATCACCGGCGACCCGGACCACTGCCACCTCACCCCGGAGAACTCGCGCCGGCTCCGCGCCCTGGCCGCCTGGTTCACGCTGGCGGCGTACGGTGTGGACGGCCATGCCGAGATCGTCACCCGGACCGTCGCGGCGGCCCACCGCCTGGGTGAACGGCTGAGCACCCTGCCCGGCGTGGAGCTGCTGTCCCCGGTCCGCCTGAACGTCGTCTGCTTCGCGGTCCCCGGCGACGTCGCCACGGTGCTCCGGGCGGTGGCCGACTCCGGCGAGGCGTTCCTGACCCCGACCGTCCTGCACGGCCGCCCCGCGCTGCGTGCCGCGTTCAGCAACTGGCGCACCGCCGGGGCCGACGCGGACCGGGTCGTCGAGGCCGTCCGCAAAGCCCTGTCAACTACCTGCCCATGAATGGGTGGGTTTGTGGATCTCTTCCCCCGCTGGCTGCGAGGTCAGGCCACGTGTGGGCGGCTGACTGCGCCCCAGCCCTCGACACCGCGGTGGGCGATGTTGAGGGCCGCGTTGTGGTCGGCGTGGGCAACGACCCCGCACGACCGACAGGTGAAGGTTTCCTGGTTCGGCCGGTTCCGTTTGTCGCGGTGCCCGCACCGATGACAGGTTTGCGAGGTGTAGCGGGGGTCCACTTGGACCAGCGGTACACCGGCCCGGCAGGCCTTGTACGCCAGAAACGCGCCGAGCTGACCGAATGACCATGAGGAGAGCGTGACCCGTTGGGGCTTTCTCAGCCGGACCCGGTCACGGATCCCCGTCAACTGTTCGACGGCGATACCGCGGCCGGTGCGTGCAGCCTCGGTCACGATGGTCTTGGCGATCACATGGTTGATGTCCGCGGCGTGCCGCGCCTCCTTACGACGGCGGCGGTGCAGCAGCCGTTTCGCGGACTGGCTGTTCTTGGCCTGCAACCGCTGACGCAGCCGGGCCTGCCGGCGGCGATAGCCGTTGAGTTCGGCCCCGGCGTGCCGGGTGCCGTCGGAGTCGTAGGCGATGTTGACGATGCCCATATCAACACCGAGGAACCCGGCCGGCTCGATCAGCTGCGGCTCGGGCACCTCCACGCTGGCGTACAGGAACCACATGCCGTCGCGGTGCAGCAGATCGCATTCACCGACCGGTAGGGTCGCGACCGCTGTGAGCTGATCCGCCGAGCCGGTGAACGCGACATCCCTAAGCCGCCCGCCGACCGTCCAGATCGACACGGTCCGGGCGTCGTGCTGCCAGGACAGCATCCGCGCGTCATACGGCTGCGCCGCATCCCAGCGGAACACGACCGGGCCGGCCTCGACTCTGCGGCGGCGCCTGCTGCCGGGCTTGCCGTAGCGGCCGGCTGTGAGGTTGGCCTGCAACGTCGTGTACGCGTCGCAGACCTTCTTGATCACATGTTGCGCGGCCTGCGCACCCAACCCGCAATCCGCTTTGATCGCCTGGTAGGAGTGTTTCCGTAGGTCGTAGTTGCGGTAACAGTCGACGGTGCGTGCGGTGGCGGCAACCTGGGAGGCGGCGGTGTTGCAGGCCCGCAGGGTGGCCTCCAACGCCGACGTCTGCACGGGCGTCGGCAGGAGCTTCACCTGCACCACCAGCTTCACGCCGATCAGTCTAGATACGACTATGTCACCCGAACAGACACTTTATCCCGATGTTCGGGCACACAACGTCAGACCATCCACAACTGCATCAAGCCCGCCGCGAGCACCCGCGAACACCCGTGGCACCTCACCGACCATGCGGCGGCCACCCCTCAGCATCGTCCGCGCGCACGCGAAACCAGAACCGTCCAGGTGGGTGACGGCGTTCCTCCCGGCCGTGAATGGCCGGAGGTCCCGCCTTATGGACTACTGAAAAGGGGATGGCTCCCCGCCTCGGGTCGGCGGGGAGCCGTGGGTGGTGCTGATGGGGACGGTCAGGCCGTGATGTTCCACTGCTGGCAGGAGTTGCCCAGCGACGCCCATTGGCGTACGGCCACACCGTCGGCGGTGCCGCAGTTGGTGACGTCGAGGACCATGCCGTTGCCCCGGTTGGCGATCAGGTAGCCGCCGTTGATCGGGGTCAGGCTCCACTCCTGGCAGGTGTTGCCGAGGCTGGCCCACAGGTTGAGGGCCGTGCCGTTGGCGGTGCCGCAGTTGACCGAGTCGAGCACGGTTCCGCTGTTGACGTTGGTGATCCGGTAGTAGCCGCTGGTCGTCTTGGTGAACGTCCACTGCTGGCAGGCGTTGCCCAGCGACGACCACTGCTGGATGGCGGTGCCGTTGGCGGTGCCGCAGTTCGCCGCGTCGAGGACCTTGCCGCTGGCCTGGTTGATGATCCGGTACTTGGTGCCGGCCACCGGGTAGGAGACGGTGCCGCCCGGGTCGCCGGCGGGTGCGGTCAGCGTGGTGGAGAGCTTGTCCGGCGTACCCAGGTTGGGGGTGCCGTCCGAGTTCCAGCTGACCTTCTTGAGCCGGGTGGTCCGGGTGGCGCCGCAGCCCTGGGCGGTGGTCTCGTTGGCGTGGTAGGCCATCCACGTCTCGGTGCCGTCCGGCGACGTGAAGAACGAGTGGTGGCCCGGGCCGTAGACGCTGTTCGCGTCACTGCGCTGGAAGATCGCGGTGCTCTTCTTGGTCCACGACGAGGCGGACAGCGGGTTGGTGCCGGTCAGGGTCAGCATGCCGATCTTGTAGTCCGGCGTGTTGCAGGAGCTGGCCGAGAACGTCAGGTAGGTGACCCCGTTGCGCTGGAGAACGTACGGGCCCTCCTCGGTGTTGCCACCGACCTTCTCCCAGTCGTACGTCGGGTAGGAGATCCGCGTCCCGTAGGCGGACACCGTCCACGGGTTGGTCATCGGCGCGATGAACAGGCTCTGCAGGTCACCGACCCACGACGAGTAGAGGAAGTAGTTGGCGCCGTTGATGGTCGCCACACTGCCGTCGATGGCCCAGCCGTTGTTGGCCTGGACGTTGAGCTGGCCCTTGAACGTGTACGGGCCGAGCGGGTTGTCGCCGGAGCTCTCCAGCACGAACGACCGCTGCCCGTCGCAGCACGCCGCGGTGCCGGCCGAGTAGTACAGGTACCAGCGGTACCCGTTCGGGCCGTTCAGCCGGTGCATCGACGGCGCCCACACGTTGCAGCAGCTCGCGGTGGCGGTTCCGGTGTAGACGACGTTCTCGGTAGCGCCGGGCAGCGCGGCCACCGAGGTCGCCCGCTTGATGACGACCTGGTTGTTCCACGTGGTCGCGGCCAGGTAGTAGTAGCCGCTGTAGTAGCCCACCCACGGGTCGGCGCCGTACGGCGCGGAGGCCACCGGGTTGGTGAAGGTGGCGGCGGCGCGGGCCGGGCCCGAGGTACGGGCCTCCACGGCGACGGCCACCGCGAAGAGCAGGAGGAAGACGGCTCCGACGGATTTCAGGCGTGCAAGAGACATGACAGTCCCTTCGGGGAGCGGGGGAGTGGCGCATCGACTGGGGGTCGGGCGCGCCCTGCCGGTGGGCCGGGGCGCCGCGGTGTCCGTCCGGGACGGTGGGGATGGACGGACCTATTCTGCTCGATGTATTGCCAGTATGTTAACGATCACAAGTGGAGTGTCAAGAGGCGGTATCCATGCTGATCAACGACGCTGGGTTCGTTCAACCGGAGTGGCCAGGACAGCATGCGGCTCGGCGTTGAGGGTTTTCCCGGTCATCCGCGGGTATTCCAGTGCCGTGGACCGTCGTCCCCCCGGCGTCATCTACGCAGGAGAAGGGACGGACGATGACGACCTGGATGACCCAGGAACGAATCGAACTGGGTTCGGTACGCCTGGACGCCGACATGACGCTTCCCGAGCACGCCACCGGGGTGGTGCTGTTCGCCCACGGCAGCGGCAGCTCCCGGCACAGTCCCCGCAACCGCGTGGTGGCCGCCGAGCTCAACCGGCGGCGGTTCGCCACCGTGCTGGCCGACCTGCTCACCCCCGAGGAGGAGGTACGCGACGCGCGTACCGGTGAGCTGCGCTTCGACATCGGCCTGCTCGCCGACCGCCTGGTCGGGATCATCGACTGGATGCGGGTGCAGCCGCCCACCGCGGCTCTGCCGCTCGGCCTGTTCGGGGCGAGCACCGGCGGAGGCGCGGCCCTGGTCGCGGCGGCGGCCCGGCCGTCGGCGGTCCGCGCCGTGGTGTCCCGCGGTGGCCGCCCGGATCTGGCCGGGCCGGCGCTGGTCGAGGTGCGCGCGCCCACGCTGCTCATCGTGGGTGAGCACGACCCTCAGGTGATCGACCTCAACGAGGAGGCCCGCAACACCATGCGGATCCGCGCCGACCTGCGGATCGTGGCCGGCGCCACGCATCTGTTCGAGGAGCCCGGGGCGCTGGAGACGGTGGCCGAGGAGGCGGGCCACTGGTTCGGCGATCACCTGGTGCCGGCGATGGCGAGGTGAGTCCGGCGATGATCTTCGCGAATCGGGCCGAGGCGGGCCGGGCGCTCGCCGGCCGCCTGGCGCAGCTTCTCGGCGCCGACCGGCATCCGCTGGTCCTGGCCCTCCCACGGGGTGGCCTGCCGGTGGCCGGGCCGGTCGCCGAGCGGCTCGGCGGTGATCTCGACATCGTGGTGGCCCGCAAGATCGGCTCGCCCCGGTACCCGGAGTTCGGGGTGGGCGCCATCGCCGAGGACGGCCCGCCCGTGTACGACCCGGACAACCTGCGCTACGCCGGGGTCACCGAGGCCGACCTCGCCGGTGTCCTGGCCGCCGAGCGGGCCGAACTGGCCCGCCGGATCCAGCTCTACCGCGGCGGCCGCCCCGCCCCGCCGGTGGCCGGCCGCACGGTGATCGTGGTCGACGACGGGCTGGCCACCGGGGTGACCGCGCACGCGGCGCTGCGCTGGGTGCGCGAACAGGGACCGGGCCGGCTGATCCTGGCCGCGCCGGTGTGCGCGCCGCAGGCCCGGGACGCGCTGTCCGCCGAGGCCGACGAGGTGGTGTGCCTGAGCGCGCCCGACCCGTTCTACGCGGTGGGCCGCTGGTACGAGGACTTCGAGCAGCTCACCGACGAGGACGTGGGCCATTTCATCATGTGTTGAGTTGGAGCCTTGCCCCGTTCCGGGGAATTCATCTACCGTTGAGTTCAACACTTGATGAGTTCCCCGGGAGGAATGATGTCCGAAGCGATCGAGGTCCGCGACCTCGTCGTGAGACGCGGGAAGAGGGCCGTTCTGGACGGCTTCTCCTGCGTCATCCCGCGCGGCAGCGTCACCGGCCTGCTCGGCCCGAGCGGCAGCGGCAAGACCACGCTGATGCGTGCCGTCGTCGGCGTGCAGATCGTCGCGTCCGGCACGGTGACGGTGCTCGGCCACCCGGCCGGGTCCGCGGCGCTGCGCCGCCGGATCGGTTACCTGACCCAGGCGCCGAGCGTCTACGCCGACCTCACCGTGGCGGAGAACGCCCGCTACTTCGCCTCGCTCTACGGTCTCAAGGCGGCCGCCGCCGACGAGGCGGTCGAGGCGGTCGGCCTGACCGCGGCGCGCGGGCAGCTGGTGGCGAACCTGTCCGGTGGCCAGCGCAGCCGCGCGTCGCTGGCCTGCGCGATCGTCAGCCGCCCCGAGCTGCTGGTCCTCGACGAGCCGACCGTCGGGCAGGACCCGGTGCTGCGCGACGAGCTGTGGGACCACTTCCGCCGCCTCGCCGCCGACGGCGCCACCGTCCTGGTGTCCAGCCACGTGATGGACGAGGCCAACCGCTGCGACCGGCTGCTGCTGATCCGCGAGGGCGCGCTGATCGCCGACGACACCCCGGCCGGCGTCAAGGCCACCGCCGGCGTCGACGACCTCGACCAGGCGTTCCTCAACCTGATCCGGCGCCAGGAAGAGGTCGCGGCATGACCGAGCGTAGCGAGCGTCATGATCGCGCTCTTGTCCGGAAGTCGGGAGACTCGGCATGATCCTCGTCAGCACCATCAGGCGGATCCTCGGCCAGCTGCGGCACGACCCGCGGACCATCGGCCTCATCGTGGTGGTCCCGACGCTGCTGATCACCCTGATCTACTTCATGTACGAGGGCCAGCCCGCCGTCTTCGACCGGGTCGCCCTCACCATGCTCGGCGTCTTCCCGTTCATCGTGATGTTCCTGATCACCAGCATCGCCATGCTGCGGGAACGCACCACCGGCACCCTGGAGAGGCTCTTCACCACCCCGGTCGGCAAGATCGATCTGCTGTTCGGCTACGGCGTGGCGTTCGGTGTCGCGGCCGGTGCGCAGGCGACGGTGGCGGCCACCTTCTCCTACTGGGCACTGGACATGCGGACCGCCGGGAGCATCGGCCTGGTCATCCTGATCGCGGTCGCCAACGCCGTGCTCGGTGTCGCGCTCGGCCTGCTGTGCAGTGCCTTCGCCCGTACCGAGTTCCAGGCGGTGCAGTTCATGCCGCTCGTGGTGGCGCCCCAGCTGCTGCTCTGCGGGCTGTTCGTGCCGCGCGACGAGATGGCCGGCTGGCTCCAGACGATCAGCAACGTGCTGCCGATGTCCTACTCCGTGGAGGCGCTGACCGAGGTGGGTGTGCACGCCGAGCCGACAGGCATCATGTGGCGGGACCTCACCGTCGTGGTGGGATCGATCGTGGTGGCCCTGATCCTCGGCGCGGCCACCCTGCGCCGGAGGACCGCTTAGGGCGTACAGGAAAAGGGGTTTGATGGTGCGACGGACCGGACGCCGGCCCGGCAACCCGGACACGCGCGAGGCGATTCTCGTGGCCGCGCGCAGCGCGTTCGCCGAGAAGGGGTACGACGGCGCCTCGATCCGCGCGATCGCGACCGGCGCCGGGGTGGACCCGGCGCTCGTGCACCACTACTTCGGCACCAAGGACAAGCTGTTCCTGGCGACGATGAACTCGCCGGTCGACCCGATCGACCTGATCAACGAGGCGACCGCGGGGGAGCGGGACGAGATCGGTGTCCGGTTCGTCCGCGCCTTCCTCGGCATGTGGGACGGGCCGCGCGGCGCGGCCGCCGTGGCGCTGCTGCGATCGGTCGTCGGCACCGAGTGGACCACCAAGCTGTTCCGCGAGTTCATCATCACCCAGATCCTGCGCCGGGCGGTGCCCAAGCTGGGCCTCGACCCGGCGGAGGCGCACCTGCGGGTCACCCTGGCGGCCAGCCACCTGGTCGGCCTCGCGATGGCCCGGTACGTGATCAAGGTGGAGCCGCTGGCCTCCGCGCCGACCGACGCGCTGGTCGCCGCGGTCGGCCCGGCGGTGCAGCGCTATCTCACCGAGGACCTACCGGGCGTGTTCCCGCAGGAGGCATGAATCGCGGCCCGGCGGGGCGTGGAGGGCTAGGGCCGCGCGGGGATCTGCCGGGACAGGAAGCGGATCACCTCGTCCCGGGTGTGCTCGGGCACGCCCTGGAACTCCAGACCGATCTCGGTGCCGTCGCCGCGTGTCATCCGGCGGACCACCCGGGCGTCGGCGCCCGCGGCCAGGCCGTCCCACGCGAACTGGACGCGCACCAGCTCACCGTCCGCGATCCGGGCGCCGGCCGGGATCAGGCAGCCCAGCCCGTCCGAGCTGAGGTCGATCATCTCGGCGGTGACCGGCGCCGACAGTGACGCCGTCTCCAACCGGACCGTCCCCTTGACCGGCAGCCGGTCGTGCCGGCGGCGCTCCAGCCGCTCGGCCACGTCGGACAGGTCCGAGATCTGGGCCATCGTCGCCTCGACGCTGCGGTGCAGCTGCCCGACGATGTCGTGCTGCTGGTCGGCGATCCCGTCGAGGTGGCGCATCGCGGCCTCGATGTCGCCGACGTCGGAGATGATGGCGCTCAGCGTCTGGCCCATCTGGGCGACGTCCGCCTCCAGCGTCGCGACCGTGCTGGTGATCTGCTCGGTGGAGTCGGCGGTCGTGTCGGCCAGGCCCTTCACCTCGTCGGCGACCACCGCGAACCCGCTGCCGGCCTCGCCGGCCCGGACCGCCTCGATGGTGGCGTTCAGCGCCAGCAGCCGGGTCTGCGAGGCGATCCCGGAGATCACGCTGGCGATCCCGGCCACCTGGCGCAGGCTGGCGTTCAGTGCGGTGGCCGCCTCGTCGGCGCTGTGCGCCCGCCGGACCAGCACGCTCGCCGCGTCACTGGTGATCGTCACCCCCTCGTGGGTGGAGGCCGCCGCGTGCCGGGCGGCGCCCACCTGCCGCACCACGTCCGCCAGCTTGCCGCCGATCACCTCGGCCGTGTCGTCGATCGCCTCCCGGGCCCGGCGCCGCAGCCGCTGGTTCAGCTCCCGCTGCCGGTCCTGCGCCACCTGCTCCTGCGCGTCCAACTCGGCCCGCAGCCGCTCCAGCTCGGCGTCGCGCTCCCGCAGCGTCTCGGTGAGCTCCGTGATCCGCCCCGCGGCGCCCGGATCGCCCGCCCCGCCACCGGCCGGCCGGGCACGACGGCGAACCACGAACACACCGGCGGCCACCGCGGCCAGCGCGGCAAACAGGATCAGCCAGGTGGGCATCAGGCCCCTCCGGGCGCGCTCGTCGGGAACGTTTCCGACGCTACCGCGCCCGGATACGCGGTGCAGGCCCTTTCAGTCCGCGAGGATCGCGTCGATCTGGCCCATCGCGAGCCGCATGCCCTCCTCCATGCCCATTTCGGCCATCCGTTCCAGCTGCTCCGCGCTGCGGAAGGTGGAGACCGTCGTCATCCGGGTGCCCGGGCCGGCCGCCTCCAGGGTGACCACGGCGTGCGTGACGTCCTCCGGGTCCACCGGCTCGCCGTCGTCGCCGGCGAACCCGTCGTCGAACTCCAGACGGGACGGCTCGTCGATGTCGGTGATCGCCCACCAGCCCCGCGCCTTCGTCCCGTCCGGCCCGGTCATGTGGTAGCGGACCGCGCCACCGGGCTTGAAGTCGTACCGGTCGAAGGTGGCCGGCCAGGTCGGCGGGCCCCACCAGCGCTCCAGCTTGCGCGGATCGGCCCAGACCTGCCAGACCCGGTCCACCGGCGCCGCGAACTCGGCGACGAAGGTCAGCGTCAGCGCGCCGACGTCCTTGGTGCTGCTGATGACCGTCACTGCTCCTCCTCCAGGATCTCCTCGATGGCGGCGGCCCGATGCCGCCACAACCGCTCGTAGGCGTCCAGCAGCCGCGCCACCCGGCGCAGCGCCTCGACCTCTCCCCGCACGATCTGCTCCCGTCCGCGCCGGGTCTTGCTGACCAGGGCGGCCCGCTCCAGAACCACGACGTGCTTCTGCACCGCGGCGAAGCTCATCGGATAGAGACGGGCCAGCTCCGAGACGGACATCCCGCTGCGGATCACCCGGGTCAGGATGTCGCGCCGGGTCGCGTCGGCCAGGGCGTGGAAGACGCGGTCGGCGTCGGCAACCCCGGAATCTACAACCATGTGGTTGTACGTTAGGGGGTGCGAGGGCTCCCGACAACCCGGCTCGGCGGAATTCCTTCAGACGAGGGCGCCGCGGCCGATGAACCGGGCCGCAGCGACGAACCTCAACGGGGAGGTAGCAGTGACCATCAGCATCGGGACATCCGGCTCGCCCACGGCCCGCGACACACACGCGGCCTGGCTGCGCCGGCGCGACGACGGCGGGCCGGCGTTCGGTCAGTGCAGCGTGACGAGGGCGCCGGCCAGCGCGTCGGTGGCGTCCTGCACGTCGACCTCGAGCATCCGCAGCGGGCCGCCGGTCTCGGTGAGCAGCGCGGCGTGAGGGCCGCCCACGTAGAACGGGGCGAACCCGAGATCCCGGATGATCCGGACGGTGGCCTCGCGGGCGTCCAGCTGATCGGTGCAGACGTACTCGGTCAGTAGCGGGTCATGCCCGCGCCGGCGGTTGAGCACCTCGGTCGACATGGTGTTGAACGCCTTGGCCCAGTGCGCCTCGGGCGCCCACTCGATCAGGGTCTCCAGGCCGCTCAGCCCGCCCGGCATGCCGATCCCGGCCAGGCCGCCCGGCCCCGGTTCGCCGTCCGGCTCCGGGTTGGTCACGTCGATGACCACCTTGTCGGCGATCGCGTCGCGGGTCATGTCGATCGCCTCCCGCGCCGAGGACCAGTTCGGGCTGAAGATGACCACGTCGCCGAAGGCGGCCGCCTCGGGGATCGGCATCACCCGCAGCGGCGCGCCGTCGCCGTCCATCTCGGCACGCAACCGCTCCGGATGACGCGAGGTGACCGCGACCTCGTGCCCACTCTCGGCGCACCACCTGGCAAGAGTGCCGCCGAGCCGACCCGCTCCAATGACACCGATACGCATGAACCCAGGGTGCGCGCCGGGTCACCGGATCGGGTGGGGAATCCGGAAATCGCCGTAGAGCATCCGCAACTCGACCGTGACCAGGTCGTCCACCAGCGCCTCCGGATCGGCGGCGGCGGCGAACGCGGCGGTCCGCAGATCGTCGACCAGCCCGGCCAGCACGCTTGGCGCCGGCCCGTCCGGCGCCAGGCCGGCGGCCCGGTCCCGGCTGATCCGGGCGGCGAGCCGCTCCACGTGGGCGGCCCGCAGCCCGGCCCGCCACTCGGCCAGCGGCGGGCAGCCGGGAGCGGCGGCCAGCGCGCCGGAGATCAGCCGGCCCTGATCGCGCCAGAGCACGGCGAGCGTGGTCAGCGACCGGCGCAGCGCCGCCTCGTCCGGGCCGGAGCCCTCCAGCCACGGGCCGGAGTCGCGGCCCAGCTCGCCGGTGAGCCCGTGCAGCAGCGCCACCACCACCGCGAGCTTCGAGTCGAAATAGAAGTAGAAGCTGGACCGGGAGATGTCCGCGCCGGCGGCCAGCTCGTCGATGGTGATGTCGGCGAGGGGCTTCCGGGCCAGCAGGGTGCGCGCCGTCTCCAGGATGGCGCGTTCGCGCTGGTCACCCTTGCTGGGGCCGCGGCGCCGGCCGGGGCCGGGAAGTGTGCTCATGCAGACACCCTAACGCGGTGTCGAGTTTCTCGACGTAGTGTCGAGTCCATGAGAGAGATCCGCCTCGCGTCCCGCCCCGTGGGCTGGCCCACCGTCGACAACTTCGAGCTCGCCGAGACCGAGGTCCCCGAGCCCGGCCCCGGCCAGGTGCTGATCCGCAACGCCTTCATGTCCGTCGACCCGTACATGCGGGGCCGGATGAACGATGTGAAGTCCTACATCCCGCCGTTCCAGGTGGGCCGCCCGCTGGACGGCGGCGCGGTCGGCGAGGTGGTCGCCTCCAACGCCGACGGTGTGCCGGTGGGCGCCTTCGTCAGCCACAACCTGGGCTGGCGGGAGTTCGCGGCGGCCGACGCCACCCGGGTGCAGGTGGTCGACCCGGCCGCGGCCCCGAGCCTCTCCGCCTACCTGGGGCTGCTCGGGATGACCGGCCTCACGGCGTACGTCGGGCTGTTGGACATCGCGCAATTCCGCGAGGGTGACACCGTCTTCGTGTCCGGCGCGGCCGGCGCGGTGGGCAGCGTCGTCGGCCAGATCGCCCGGCTCCGCGGAGCGAAGCGCGTGATCGGCAGCGCCGGTTCCGCGGAGAAGGCCCGCCACCTGGTCGACGACCTCGGTTTCGACGCCGCGTTCAACTACCGGGACGCCCCGGTGCGCGAGCAGTTGCGCGCGGCCGCGCCGGACGGCATCGACGTGTATTTCGACAACGTCGGTGGCGACCACCTGGAGGCCGCGATCGGCTCGCTGAACAAGTTCGGCCGGGTGGCGCTCTGCGGCGCGATCGCGCAGTACAACGACACCACCCCGGCGGCCGCGCCGCGCAACCTGGCGGCGGCCATCGGCAAGGAGCTCAACCTGCGCGGCTTCATCGTCGGCAACCACGGGCACCGGGCCCCCGACTTCGTCGCCGAGGTGGGCGGCTGGCTGCGCGACGGCCGGATCACCGCCCGGGAGACGATCGTGGACGGGCTGGAGAACGCGCCGGAGGCGTTCCTCGGTCTGCTTCGTGGGGAGAACACCGGCAAGATGGTGGTCCGGCTCTAGGTTCGCGCTGCCCGGCGTCCCGTTTCGGGCGGGTCGCCGGGTTGATCCGCGACTGAACGGTAATTTAGTTGCTCTCGCGAGTGGCCCGGATACGGAACGTACGGTTGATCGCACTCATCCGTATGGGTGAGGTCACTGACGGAAAGCAGACACTAGCGTTTCCGCGTGGCGAATCGGTTCCAACTTTGGGGACAAGCGGGCTGGGCGAGTGCCGAGGTGGTCGGCGAAACGCACTACGCAAAGGCGATACGTGCGCTCTTCGGCGACGACTTCAACCCGCAGGGGACCGACATAAACGTCCCGGTCCAGCTCATCCCGGACCGCAACAACCGGCACGACCGTAACGCCGTCGGCGTCTGGTCCGGCTCCAGCCTGCTCGGGCACCTGCCCCGGCCGGAGGCCGCCCGGTACGTCCAGGTGTTCACCTCGCTCACCACCCGGGACCTGATCCCCGAGGTCAACGCGCGGATCACCGGCCGGGAGTGGGTCGCCGCCGACGGCCGTCCCGCCGCCTTCGACGCCTCCATCCGCCTCGACCTCGCCGAACCGCACATGCTCGTCCCGGCCAACTCGCCGCCGCTGAGCGAGCACCGGCTCCTGCCCTCCGGCTCGGCCGTCCAGGTCGTCGGCCAGCAGCCGTCCCTCGACGCGCTGCGGCTGGTGCTGCGCCCGGAGGGGGAGTGCTGGGCGTACGTCACGCTGCACGAGATGGCCGACCACCTGGTCGAGGTGCGCATCGGCGAGGCCCGGGTCGGTGACCTCAGCCCGAAGATGAGCGGCGAGCTGCTCCCGGTGCTGCGGCACATGGCCGAACAGGGCCTGGTCACCGCGGCCCGCGCCATCGTCCGGGGCAGTACCGACAAGAACGAGGTGATGCTCTACATCGCCCGCGTCCAGGACCTGCCGGAGAGCTGGCAGGCCCCGGCCCGCCGCCCGGCCGCCGCCCCGGCCCCCGGCCGCGGCACCGCGAGCGTCCCCGGCTCCGGCGTGGCCACGGGACCGGCCACGCCGGGCACCACCCCCGCCCCGGCCGGCAGCCCGGTCATGTCCGGTGGGCCCGGCTCCGGCGGCCTCGTGCCGAACTGGGTGACCACCGGCGAGCCGCTGCCCAGCTGGGCGTCGCCGGCGACGATGCAGCCGCCGGTGTCCCCGGCGGATGATCCCCCGCAGTGGGCCGAGCCGGGCGGCGGCCTGCCGAGCTGGGCCGTTCCCAGCAACGGCGTGCCCACGTGGGCGGCCGGGAGCAGCGCGCTGCCCGGCCTGCCCGCCACCGGCTCGCTGCCCGGAGCCGGCGTGCCGTACCTCGACCAGCCCGTCACCCGGGTGGTCCCGCAGACCGCGACGCTCACCGAGCCGATGCCCACCCCGGTGTCCCCGGCCCCCGCCGACATCCAGGCCATGGAGATCGCCGAGACCACGGTCATCCCGGCGCTGGCCGCCGTGGTGAAGGCCAACTCCGGCGCGCTCAGCACCATGAACCCGGTCTCCGCGGTGTCCGCGGTGTCTCCGGTCTCCCCGGCCGTCGACCCGCACCCGCCGATCCCGCCCGCGCCCACCGGCATCAGGTTCGTGGTGCCGCCGGACTGGCCGACCCCGCCCGCCGGGTGGTATCCGCCGGACGGCTGGCGACCCGATCCGGCCTGGTCCCCGGCCCCCGCGGGATGGCAGTGGTGGGTCCCGGCCTGGGGCTGACTTCACCGGATAAAGCCGGATACGTCGGATTAACCCGGAAAAACGGCACGGTGACCCACCTCGCCTTGCTGGAATGAGGAGATGCGGTGGGATGATGCTGACGGGCTGACCGGGCGGCCGGATGCGCGCGTACGCGGAGTGCTGGAGACCTGGCGTACCGGTCTGCTCGACCTCAGCGCCATCAACCCGCTCATCCACGTCGACCCGTGGGGCGCCGGCGTGGTGGCGATCGACGACCCCTCACCACGCAGCGTCCTCGAAGCCCTCCAGCAGGGCCGCGAGTGCGGCTTCCTCGGCGTCGAGGAACAGGCGGAGGGACCCCGGCCACGGGTCACCAACGCCTTCCAGACCCACATGACCGACGCCGAGATGGACGCCACCCTGCGCGTGCTCAGCCGCCGGGCCCACCGCGACGAGCTCGAGTACGGCATGTCCACGCTCTTCCTCGCCGTCGGCACCCTGCACTGGGCGGACGACCAGCGTGAGTACGCCAGCCCGATCCTGCTGCTCCCGGTGGACCTGGTCAGCACCGGCCCGCTGGACTACCCCCGGCTGCGCGCCCGCCCGGACGATCCGCTGGTCAACCCGGCGCTCGCCGTCCGGCTCAAGCGGATGGGCGTCGAACTGCCCGCCGTCGAGAGCCTGACCGGCCTCGACGTCACCGTCTTCTGGGCCCGGCTGGACGCCGCGATCAGCGGGCACCAGGAGTGGCACACCGACGAGGCCATCCTGCTGTCCCGGTTCACCGTCCACCGCGAGGTCGTCTACCAGGACCTGGTCGACAACGAGCGGCAGATCCTCGCCCACCCGGTGGTCCGCGCGCTGGCCACCGACGCCCGGGCGCAGATCGACGCGTTCAAGTTCGAGCCGATCCCCGGCCGGCGCATCGACGACGTCGCCTCACCCGACGACGTCCCGCTCGTCCTCGACGCCGACGCCGCCCAGCGGGCCTGCATCGCGGCCGCCATGTCCGGCCGCAGCTTCGTGATGCGCGGCGCCCCCGGCACCGGCAAGTCGCAGACCATCGCCAACATGATCGCCGGCCTGATCTTCGCCGGGAAACGGGTCCTGCTGGTCTCCGAGAAGGCCGCCGCCCTGGACGTGGTCAAGGAGCGGCTGGCCGGCGTCGGGCTCGACGACTACCTGCTCGAACTGCACAGCGAACACAGCGGCCGCGACCGGGTCGCGACCACCCTCGCCGCCGCCCTCGACTTCATCCCGCTCCCACCGCCCGGCCTGTCCACCGACGAGCGGGAGGAACTGCGCGACCACCGGATACGGCTCAACGCGTACGCCGAGGCGATGAACGAGGTCCGCGAACCGCTCGGCCACCGCCTGCACGACGTCCTCGGCATGTGCGCGCAGATGATCGACGTACCGCCCGCCCCCGTCCCGCCGGCCCTCCCGGTCCCGCTCACCACCCAGTCGTTGCAGACCGTCCGCGACGCCGCCGAACGGATCGGCCGCGCCTGGCGTCCCGCGTTGCAGGGCGAGGACTTCCTGTGGCGTGAGGTGATCGACCACAACCGGCTCGACGCCCGCCTGCACCAGGCACAGACCGCCCTCGACCACCTCGCCGGAGCGGTCGGCACGGACCCGATGGCGTCCGCCTTCCGGCCCCGCGACCTGGCCGACGCGATCGCCCTCACCACCCTGATCGGCCACGCCGCCCGCCGCCCCGCCGAAGCCGCCGACGAGTGGCTCATCATGGACAGCCTGGAACCGGTGGCCCGCGCCGCCGAGAACCTGCTGCACCACCTCGAGGCACTGCACCAGGCCGGGGAAGCGGTCCGGGCACGATCCGGCGTCACCTGGGAGTCGCTGCCCATCCCCGGCAAGCTGCCGATCGTGCCGACCCTCGTACACCTCGACCCGCCGGCGATCGAACTGCTGCCGCTCACCGCCGCCCAGGCCCGCGGCCTGGCCCGCCGCTTCGCCGAGGAGGCCGACCGGCTGGAACAGCATCAGCACAGCCTGGACCGGGTCACCGCCCGGCTCGGGCTGCCCAACGTGATCGCCTTCTCCGACATCCACCGGGTCTCCGACATCGTCGGCCTGCTGACCCGGCCCGACAAACCGGAGCCCACCTGGTTCAGCCCGGCCGGGATGGCGAACGCCCGCACCGCCGCCCGGATCCTGCGCCGCGCCGTCGAGGTGGCCAGGGCCACCGAGTCCAGGGCGCGCGAGCACTTCAACGAGACGGCGCTCGCCCACCCGGTCGACGAACTGGCCACCCGGTTCGCCACCGTGCACAAGGGACTTCGGAAACTTCGGGCGCCCTACCGGCGGGACCGGAGGGCGGCCGCCGAGATCGGCCGGCCGGACGTCAGACGCTCGCAGGTGGTCGCCAACCTCGGCGCCGCGTCCGCCTGGAAGAAGTCGACAGAGAAGCTGGACCAGGCGGAAGAGGAACACGCCCGGATCCTGGGCCGCCACTGGCGCCGCCTGGACACCGACTTCGACGCCATCGAGCGGGCCCTCGACACCGCCGACGAGGTGATGCGGGTGACCCCGCCGGAGGCCCTGCCCGCCGTCACCGAACGGGTCAGCGCCGCCACCCCGAACAACGCGATCATCCGGATCGTCAGCGAGGCCGGCCAGGAATTCGACCGATGGACCGCCGCCCTGCACCCGCCACCCGAGCCCGCGCCCCGGCCACAGCTCGCCGCCGGGCCGATCCACGACGCGATCACCTGGTTGCGCTCACACGTCGACCCACTGACCGCCGCGGCCGAACTCGTCCAAGCCTACAGCGCGGCCGCCGGACGGGACTTCACCCTCGCCGAGTCGGCCGCCATCGGCATGCTGCGGGAGAGCGCCGCCGACGCGGCCGCCGTCCTGTCCGCCGACGCCGGCGGGTACGGCCGGGTGCTCGGGCCGGTGTTCCAGGGCATCCAGACCGACGTCGAGGCACTGGCCTCCGCGATGGCCTGGACCGCCGAGGCCCGCAGCATCCGGACCGGCGCCGACACGGCGTTCACCCCCGCGCAGGCCGCCGCCCTGTCCCGATCCCGGCCCACCGACGCGCTGCCCTCCCGGGTCGCCGAATGGCAGGCCGCCCGGGACTGGCTCCTGCGCGCCTTCGCCCCGCGCCGGCACCCGTCGCTGACCGCCGCCCTGGACGACTACGAGCAGGCCGGGAAACTGATCCGGGCGCTGATCGAGGACGGCGACGGGCAGCAGGAGTGGTTCGAGTACCAGGCCGCCCGTACCGTCCTGACCGAACACGGGCTGGACGCCGTCATCGACTTCTGCGCCCGCGAGGACCTGCCGGTCGCGCAGATCCTGCCGGTGCTCGGGCGCGCCCTCTTCCAGTCCTGGGTGGACACCGCGATCCGCGAGGACGACCGACTCCCACCGCTCGACGCCGCCGCCCGCGAACGGCTGGTCGAGGAGTTCCGCCACTGGGACGAGCGACTGCAACGCGCCGCGGCCGCCGACGTGATGAACGCCGTCGACGAACTCCAGCCGACCGGCGCCGTCGCCGGCGAGGCCGCCCTGCTGCGGACCTCCGCCGCACAGACCGCCCGCCGCCTGCCGGTTCGCGATCTGATCGGGCAGACCCGCAACGCCACCCTCGCGGTCAAACCCTGCGTGCTCACCGTGCCGGCCGATGTCAGCCGCCTGCTGCCCGCCGACCTGATCTTCGACGTGGTGATCATCGACGAGGCGTCCCGGGTACCCATCCCGGATGCCGTCACCTGCGTCTTCCGCGGCGCCTCGTTCATCGTGGCCGGCGACGACCGGCAGCTCACCGCCCTGCCCACCCCCGGCGGCGGCCGGTCCATCCTCGAACTCGCCATCGGCTGCGCCGCGTTCGGAGTCCTCGACCTGGGCACCCACTACCGCAGCCGGCACGAGTCGCTGATCACCTTCGCCAACCACACCTTCTACCAGCGGGCGCTCAACACCTTCCCGCCGGTCGCGCCGGCCGGACCGGACACCGGCGTCCAGCTCTTCCCGGCCGACACCGACACCGGCACCGGCGAGCACGACGTGGCCGGGATGGTCGCCGGGCGGGTCGCGCACCACTTCGTCACCCGCCCCGAACTCTCCCTCGGCGTCATCGCCTGCACCCCCGAACTCGCCGCCGAGATCGAGACCGCCGTCGCCGACATGGTCATCCCGCCGGAACACGACCGGCTCCGCGGCTTCTTCGTCAAGGACCTGGACACCGTCCAGGGCGACGAACGCGACGTGATCATCCTCGCCATCGGCGCCGAACTGGGCGGACTGGCCGGCGCCGACGGCTGGCGGCGGCTCAACGTCGCCACCACCCGGGCCGCCCGCCGGATCGAGGTGATCTCCTCGATCCGGGCCCACGACCTGCCCGACACCGAGGAGATGCGCCCGCTCGCCGGATACCTCGACTACGCGACCCGCGGCGAGGCGGCACTCGGCCTCGACGAGCCGGGCCCCGAGGGACAGACCCCGTTCGAGGAGTCGGTCCGCGACGTGGTGCGGTCCTGGGGCTACCGGGTGCGTACCCGGGTCGGCACCGGCGCCTTCCGCATCGACCTGGCGGTATGCCGCTCGCCCCGCCGCAACGCGCCGTTCGTGCTCGGCATCGAGTGCGACGGAACCACCTACGACTCGGCGCCCGCCGCCCGCGACCGCGACCGGCTCCGCGAGCAGGTGCTGCGCGACCACGGCTGGCGGCTGCACCGGATCTGGGGCACCGCCTGGTACCTCGACCGGGAACGCGAGGAACAGCGCCTACAGGCCGCCATCGAGCAGGCGCTGGCCGGCCTGCCACCGGAGGACGCGGCGCCCGAACTGACCGTCGAGGTCGGGGACGCCGCCGGCGGCGAGACGTGGGCCGAGCAGCGCGAGCCGGTCACTGTCACCTCAGAGGGGTACGCCGAGCAGGTGCCGGACTATGCGGCGATCGTCTCCACCGGCGGGTATGAGGATTTGGTGCCGGATTACGCGGCAGGCGGTTCCGTTGCCGGGTATGCCGAGGATCTGTTCGATCTGGCCCCGGCCGGATCCGGTCCGGAGGAGGCCGGTCAGGCCACGGATCTGCCGATGGCCGGGATCCCGGACGGGTTCGGCGAATCGGAGGAGGACCTCGCGGCGTCGGAACCGGACTTCGGGACGGTCGCCGACGTCGACCTGGACATGACCGTCGACATGGCGACCCCCATCCCCGTCGAGGACGACGCGTTCGACGCCGAGGTGGAGGAATTCGCCGAGGAGGTGGCCGAAACCGTGGCCGAGGCGATCGCCGAGGTCGGCGAGGAGGCGGACGCCTACCGGGCCGGGGCCGAGGACGTCGAACAGCACGCCGCCGAGGAGTGGGACGGCGTTCCCGCTTCCCGGGCCGGGGAGATGCCGGCCGCCGAACCGGACCGGGGGCCCGCGTGGCCGACCTGGCCGGACGAGCCGTCGGAGCCCGGCGTGCGGATCGGCCCCGGCCAGGAGCAGCCCTTCACCGCCGCACCCACCGGCCCGGCCGCCGCCGGTTCGGCCGCGTCGGCCGGTTCGGTTGCCCAGGAGGAGCAGGTTCCAGCGTTCGAGCGGGTCAGCCGGGCCCACATGTGGCCGGTATCGCCGGATCAGGTTCCGGCGATGGCCGAGCCCGATCTCGAACCCGCGGCCGAAGGAACGGGCGCTTTCGCGGAATCGGCTGCCGAGAGGCCGGCCGGCTTCGCGGAACCGGCCGACGACGAGCCGCGAATCGTGGCCGCCGTGTTCGAGCGGGTCAGCCGGGCCGAGCAGGGCTCGGTGGGCTCCGTGCTCTTCGAACGCGCGGCCGGGGAGCCGCGCGCCCCGCGGGTGGTGTACGAGCGGAGGGAACGGTCCGGGCAGCCCTCCTCGGGTTCGATGCTGTTCGAGCGCGGGGCGGGGGAGACCGGCGAGCCACAGGTGACCCGCCCGGTCTTCGAACGCGTCAGCCGGACGGAGCCGGGGGTCGCACGCTCGGCGTTCGAGCGGGTGAGCCACACGGACGAGCCAGACGGCCCCGCCGGGGACGCCGGCCGGGAGGCGCCGTCCCATGCGGATTCCGATGCGATGGGCCCGGCCGAGGGCCCCCGTGTCTCGCCGGTTGTCTTCAAGCGTGTGAGCAGGGCAGACGAGCCGGGCATCGGTTCGGCGAGGGCTGGGGAGCCCCGTGTCTCGCCAGCTGTCTTCGAGCGGGTGAGCCGGGATCAGGAGACCGCCGCCGAGGACGGGACCGGGGCGGTTCTCGGGCGCGTCACCCGTACCGAAATGGGGGAAGAGGCCGGGATGAACGTTGCTCCCGCCGTCTTCGAAAGGGTGAGCAGGGAGGACGTGGCGGGGGCCGAGGCGGCGGAACGGGCGCGGGAAAGGGAGCGGGCCCGGGAAGCGGGGCTGGCCCGGCAGGCGTCGCTCGCCGAGCAGATGGTGCGGGCCCGGGAGGCCGCGGTGCGGACCCGGTCGGCCGAGGCGAGGAAGTCCACCGAGGGCGCCTCCCGGAAGGGGACCGGCGGCGCGGCCGTGAAGGGTGGGCACGGGCCGGAGGAGTGGGCTCAGCCGTACCGGACAGCGGAACTCGCCCCGCTCCCGGCCGGAGCCGGTCTCACCGACGCGGGCACCCGCGAGCGGATCGTCGAGGCGATCCGGCGGATCGCCGAGGTGGAGGGGCCGGTCCACATCACGATCGCGCTGCAACGGATGCGTGAACAGTGGGCGCTGACCCGGATCACGAAGCAGGCGCGGGCTGTCGTGGACGCGGCCATCGACGAGTCCGGGGTGGGGTGGGACGGCGAGTTCCTCAGCGACCCCGGCCAGCTGGCGCCGGTGGTGCGGTTGCGGGCCGAGGGGGTGGCCCGCAAGGCGGACCAGATCGCCGACTCGGAGCTGAGGATCGCCCTGGAACAGCTGGTCGTCGATGCGGGCGCGATCGACGTGGACGGGCTGCTCGCCGCGACCGGACGCCTCTACGGCTGGGCGTCGCGGCGGTCGACCGGGGTGGACGCCCGGCTCACCACGATCATCGCCGGCCTGGTCGCCGACGGGCGGCTGCTGCGCCGAGCCGACGGGCTCAGCGCCGCACACGATCTGCCGGATCCGCTGTCGCTGCCGCGGCACGACGCCGTCCCGGGCCGGTCGAGCCGGCGCCGGTCCCGTACCTGACGGGTGATCGCGGCGGGTGGCTCCGGGCGTGTGCCTCGGCGCAGACCGGCCGCTACCGTACCGTCGGCCGCGGTTCATCCGTGCTCCCTAAGGTCCGGCCACATGCGAAAGACCATTCAGAGCGGATCGCTGGCGCTGGTGCTGACCGTGACGCTGGCCGGCGCGGCGCAGGCCAGCGGGCATGCGAAGGTCACCACCCCGACCCTGACCGGGTTCGCCTCGCTGCCCGCCGCCACCTTCGTGCCCGGCAGCGAGCCGTCCGGCAGCCTGATCACCGGCAACACCAACGGGTACGCGGTGCCCTTCGCCGACCAGCCGGTGCAGGGCTTCTCCGGCATCGTGAACAACGGCGACGGCACCTTCGGCGTGCTCTCCGACAACGGCTACGGCAACCAGGCGAACTCGGGCGACTTCCTGCTGCGCGTCCAGCGGCTGGCCCCGGCCTTCGCCACCGGCACGGTCGACGTGGTCGGCGGCATCAACCTGACCGACCCCGGCAAGCGGGTGCCGTGGAAGCTGACCCGCGAGGACCGGGTGCTCACCGGGGCCGACTTCGACGTCGAGTCGATCGTCGGGGACTCGTCCGGCGGCTACTGGATCGGTGACGAGTTCGGCCCGTACCTGCTGCATTTCGACCGGGCCGGCCGTCTGCTCTCGGCGCCGGTCCCGCTCGACGGCGTGACCGCCCCGGAGACCGCCACCCGGACCGGCGCCACCGCGAACCTCGGCAGCAGCAAGGGCTTCGAGGGGCTGGCGAAGTCGCCCGACGGCCGTCACCTGTACGCGCTGCTGGAGGGCACGGTCACCGGTGACACGGCGGGCGACCTGCGGCTCAACGAGTTCGACACCCGCACCGGGAAGTACACCGGCAAGCGGTACGTCTACCGGCTCGGCGCGCCCAACCTGGCCATCGGCGACGCCATCGCGATCGACCAGAACCGGTTCCTGATCATCGAGCGGGACGGTGGTCAGGGCGCCACCGCCGTGATCAAGCGGCTCTACCTCGCCGACAAGCGGGACCGGGACTCCGACGGGCTGCTCGACAAGACCCTTCTCGTCGACCTGATGAACATCGCCGACCCGCGGAAGCTGGCCGGCTTCGGCGAGACCTTCACCTTCCCGTTCCAGACCATCGAGGACGTGGTCGTCCTGGACGAGAAGACCGTCGCGGTATTGAACGACAACAACTTCCCCTTCTCCAGTGGGCGGACCGCCGGAGTGGCCGACAACAATGAGTGGATCACCATTGCGCTGCCCTCCTCGTTGCACCCGGACAAGCGCATCTTTCCAGCTCACGGCCGCTAGATAGACGTACGGTAAACGAATAGGAAACGACCGGGCGCGCCGTCGGGGAATTGCGGTAATGGCTTACCTTGACGGCGTGCCCGCGTTTATCGAGGCGATGTTCCGGAACGAGACACCGGCACGCCTGAGACTGTGGACCGCCTCCGCGGTGTGTGCGGCCGTCGTGCTGCTGCTCTCGGTCAGCCTGGTGATGGCCCAGGTGCGTGACCAGATCGGGGTCATCGGCCGGGAAGCCGCCCCGCAGGCCGCCACCGCCGCCGACCTCTACTTCGCCCTCAGCGACCTGGACGCCCAGGTCACCCGGATCCTGCTGGCCGGTGACAGCGATGAGCTGGCCGGCAGCCGGATCGACGCGCTCGGCGCCTACCGGGACCGCGGCCACCAGGTGGACCAGGACCTGCAACGGTCGCTGACCACCGGCGCCGGGGAGGCCGAGCGGGCGATCGTGCTCGACCTGATGGACGGGCTCGCCGTCTACCGGCAGCGGGTCGGGCAGGCCGTCACCGCCCAGGCCGCCACCCCCGCCGCCGGCGCCGGGCGGCTCGCCCCGGACGCCCTCGGCTACTACACCCAGGCCACCAACCTGCTGCATCAACGGCTGCTCCCGGCCGCCCGGCAGCTGCGGGAGGCGGGTACGGAACGGCTCGATGACGCGTACGCCCGGAAAACCGCCACCGAAGGCACCGGGGTGGCCCTCGTCCTGCTCTGCGGCGGCGCGCTCCTCGGGCTCCTCCTCGGCCTCCAGATCTGGCTGGCCCGCCGCTTCCGCCGGACGTGGAGCCCACCGCTCGCCGTGGCGACCGTCCTCGGCGCGATCCTGGCGCTCGCCTCGATCGTGGTCCTGCACGCCCAGTCCGGGCAGCTCGCCGACGGCCGGGACCGTGGCCTCGGCCCCTACCTGGCACTCTCCGAACTGCGCGCGCTGGGCTACGACGCCGCCGCCGACACCGGGCGGTATGTGGTCAGCGCCAATCTGGCCTACTACCGGGACGATTTCGACGGCAAGTCGGCGTGCCTCACCGGTACGCCCGCCTGCCGCTCGCTCGTCACCTGGGAGAACGAGCCGGCCGCCGCCTCGCCCCACGGCGGTCTCATCCGCCTGGCCGGAACCGAGACGGCCGACCGGTGGACCGCCTACCGGACCGGCCACGAGCGCATCCTCACCCTGGCCGACGACGGCCGGACCGCCGAGGCGGTACGGCTGCTGACCGGCATCCGGCGGGGCGACGCGGCCTTCGACTTCGCCTACTTCGACGCGGCGCTGGCGGGCGTCACCGAGACGCGCAAGCAGGAGTTCGACCGGGCGCTGCGCGCCGCGGAGAGCACCACGACCGGGTGGGTGGTCCTGCCCGTCGTGACCCTCACGCTGATCGCTCTTCTGATCCCGTACGGGGTACGCCGGCGATTGGCGGAATACCGATGACCCCGTCTCCGAACGTCCGAAGGAGATCGCGGATCCTCGCGGTCGTGGGGCTGCTCGCGCTGACCGGCTGCGAGGCGCCCGCCGCACCGGCCGCGCCGCCGTTCTCCTGTGCGGCCGGCACCGTGGCCGGGCAGGGGTCGTCGGCGCAGACCAACGCGGTCAACGCCTGGATCAAGGGCTATCAGATCGCCTGCCCCGACGCGTCCATCGAGTACGCGAGCACCGGCTCCGGCGCCGGTGTGAAGGCCTTCCTCGCCGGGACCGGTGACTTCGCCGGGACCGACACCCCGCTGTCCGGATCTGATCAGAGCCTGGCGGATCGGCGGTGCGGCAGCGGCCCGGCCGTACACCTGCCGTTGGTGATCGGGCCGATCGCGCTCGCCTACAACGTGGCCGGCGTCGGGGAACTGCGGCTCACCCCGGCCACCATCGCGAAGATCTTCGGTGGCCGGATCACCGCCTGGAACGACCCGGCCATCGCCGCTGACAACCCGGGCGCCGCCCTGCCCGCCACGAGGATCCGGGTCGTCCACCGCTCGGACGGCTCCGGCACCACCGACAACCTGCTGCGTTACCTGGCGGCGTCGGCCCCCGCCGACTGGCCGCACGGAACCGGCGGCGACTGGCCCGTCCCCGGCGGCACCGGGTACCGGGGCAGCCAGCGGGCCGCCGCCGCGATCGCCCGCACCGACGGGGCGATCGGGTACGTGGAGTTCTCCTACGCGCGGGTGGACTCGCTGGCGACCGTCCAGGTGGGCACCGCGGACGGCCGGTTCACCGGCCCGTCCGACCACGCCGCCGGCCTCACGGTGGCCGCCGCTCAGGTCACCGGCACCGGCGGCGACCTGCGCCTGGAGATCGACCACGCCTCCGCGCCCGGCGGCGCCTACCCCATCGTGTCGGTCACCTACGAGCTGGTGTGCCGCGGTTCCGTCACCGAGACCGCGGTCAGCTTCCTCGCCTACGCGGCGAGCGGCCCCGGCCAGTCCGCCGCCGAACACGCCGGCTTCACCCCGCTGCCCCCGGCCCTTCGCGACCGGGTGGCCCAGACCCTCTCCACCCTCCGCTGACCCGCATTCGCGACGATCTTGGACGGTTTGCCACCTCACCCGGCAGCCAAAGGCTCAAGATCGCCCACGCTCGCGCTTGCCAACCCCGCGCTACACGACCTTGGACGTTTGACCACCCCATCCGGTAACCAAACGTCCCAGATCGCCCACCGCCGGCCCTCGCTGACACGCGTAACGCGATCTTGGGCGTTTTGTCGCTCCGGAGAGTCTTCTCCTTGGGCGTTTGCGGTTCGACGTCAAGCGCCTGGTCGGGCGAATCGGCGAAGGGGCCGCCATCCGCCGCGCTAGGTGGAAATGGGGCTTTCGCGGGGAACAGATGCCCGTTTCGCCCGCTTTGCATGCCGACGCTCTGCGATCTTGAACGATTGGTCACCCGAGACGGTGATAAATCGACCAAGATCGCTCAGGGTGACGCGTCCGCTGGACGAGGGATTCCGGATTCGCCCGTGGGCAGCCAGAAAGAAGACTCTGTCGGGTGGCAAATCGTTCAAGATCGCACAATGTCGGCATGAAAAACGGGTGAAACGGGCACCTGTTTCCGGCGAAAACCCCATTTCCGCCTAGCGCGGCGGACGGTGGACCCATTCGGCGATTCGCCCGACCGGCCGCTTGACGTAGAACCGCAAACACCCAAGAAGAAGACTCGAGCGGGTGGGCAACGTCCAAGATCGCGTGAAGGCGGGGTGAGGGTGATCGGGCAGCTCAGCCCGGCGGTCGCGGCACAGCCTCGACCCGGCAGAGGATCGCGGAGCTCGGCGGGACGGCCCTGTTGCGCCGGGTGCGGCGTAGCCCGTACCGAAAAGGGTTTGAAGAACGACACGCGCCCGGCACCAAACGGGCCGGCGGCACACTCAACACACACACCCGCAAAACGCCGCCGGTGTCGAGGCAGCTGATTTGCCGACGCCAGCGGGTTTTGCTGGCGGCGGGAAATCACCTGCCTCGACACCGGTTACAAGGCGTTTTGCCGCGGAGCGAAGCGGAGCAATTAGGCCCAGCGTTTTGCCGCGGAGCGAAGCGGAGCAATCGAGCACAGTTCCCGGGTGGCCGGGGCGAAGGGGAAGGTTGGCCACCCGGGAACGCGCGTCAGGGGCGGGGGTTGCCGTAGTAGGCGCCCGGGCCGTGCTTGCGTTTGAAGTGGCGTTCCTGGAGGTGGGGCGGGGTGGAGGCGGCCGGGTTGAGGGCGAGTGTCTTGATGGCCATCTCGGCGACCGCTTCGAGGATGATGCCGTGTTCGACGGACTTCTTCGGGGTGGCGCCCCACGTGAACGGGCCGTGGTTGGCGACGAGCGCGGCCGGCATGCCGGCGGCGGCCGTGTCGTCGCCGATGCGTTCGACGATGACGCGGCCGGTGTTGAGCTCGTAGTCGGTGGCGCACTCGTCGGGGGTGAGGCCGCGGGTGACCGGGACCGGGCCGTCGAAGGTGTCGGCGTGTGTGGTGCCGAGGACCGGGATGTCGCGGTCGGCCTGGGCGAACGCGACGGCGTTCGTCGAGTGGGTGTGGGTGACGCCGCCGATCGACGGCCACGCGAGGTAGAAGGCGCGGTGGCTCTCGCTGTCGACGGACGGGCGCAGGCCGCCCTCGATGACCTTGCCGGTCTCCAGGTCGACGGGGACCATGTCGTCCTCGGTGAGGTCCGAGTACGCCACGCCGGACGGCTTGATCAGGTAGTAGCCGCCGTCGCGGTCGATGCCGCTGACGTTGCCCCAGGTCAGCTGGGCGAGCCCGGCCGCCGGGATCATCTGGTTGGCCAGCAGCACGGCCCGGCGCAGGTCCGGTGAACCGTAAGTCACGTCGTCGTCTCCTCGACCGCCATTGTTAGCGCTAACGATAGAGATCTTCCGCGTGAAGACACAAGTCTGAAACGCGGGGGATGTTAGCGATCAACTCCGGCTCGGCGGGCGGGGCGCTCCAGGTGGCGGGGGACGTTCCCGGCCGGTGGCCGTGGCTGCGGGACCCGGGTGGAGGCGGAGGGCAGCGACGGCGCGCGCCAGGTGAACCGGACCCCGTCGAGCTCGATGGTCTCGCCGGCCGCGCAGAGCCCGGACATGCGCTCGCCCTCGACGTCGCCGTGTCCGTAGACGATCATCAGCCGGGTCTCCGCCGTGGGGCTGCCGGCCGTGGTGTGCACGGCCCAGACCTCACCGTAGCCGCGCAGGCCGGTGCCGCCCGCGGTCAGCACCGAGGCGCGGCCCCGCAGCGGCACGACCAGCTCGTGCCCGGTGACGTCACGGATGTGCAGGGTGCCGGAGAGCCGGGGCACCTTGCGCCGGAACCACCCGCCCGCCCCGGAGGCCACTGTTCACCGTCCGTTCTCGTCGTTGAGCACTCCTCGGACTGTAGTGCTCCGTGGCCAGGACGCAACCGTCCGTCACCCGGCCGGGGCCGCGGCGCTGGTCCGGGGGACGAGGCGGGGGGCGACGACCACGCCGTCCGGTGGGGTGTCGCCGTCGGGCAGGTCCAGGTGGCGCAGCAGCAGGGCGAGCGCCCGCCGGCCGAGTTCGGCGAAGTCCTGGTGGACGGTGGTGAGCGGAGGTAGGAAATATCCCGAGTCAGGCATGTCGTCGAAACCGACCACACTCACCTCCTCGGGCACCCGGCGGCCGGATTCGTGCATGGCGCGCAGCACGCCCAGGGCGATCCGGTCGTTGGCGCAGAACACCGCGGTGACCGCCGGGTCGGCGGCCAGCCGGCGGCCCTGCTCGTAGCCGGCGGCGGCGTCCCACCAGCCGGCGGTCACCGGCGGTACGACGGCGCCGGCCGCGTACAGGGTCTCGCGCCAGCCGTCGACCCGGGCCTGCGCCTCCGGCCAGTCGAGTGGGCCGGCGGCATGGTGGACGGTGGCGTGACCGAGGTCGAGCAGGTGCCGGGTGGCGAGACGGGCGCCGGCGGTGTTGTCCACCCGTACGGTCGGGAAGCCGGCCTGCCCGTCCCCGCCGACCGCGACGCACGCCATCCCGGCCGGGGCGTGGGTGAGCGCCGTGGTGACGGCCGGCTTCGGGGCGATCGCGATGATCCCGTCGACGCCGTGCTGGACGAGGCGGTCGACGGCTTCGAGCACGGGGCGGTGCGACAGGTCCCGGACGGTGGCGACGCTGACCAGGTAGCCGGCGGCACGCGCGGCGCTCTCGATGCCGTACAGCATGGACTCCGGCCCGAACAGGGTGGTCTCGAAGCCGACGATGCCGAGGGTGTGCGACTCCCGGGTGGCCAGGGTCCGCGCGGCGAGGTTCCGCCGGTAGTTGAGCGATCGCATCGCGGCCAGGACGCGCTCCCGGGTCTCCGCCCGAACGTTGGGATGCTCGTTGATGACCCGCGAGACGGTCTGGTGCGAGACACCGGCCAGTTTGGCCACGTCGCGCATGACGCTCCCGCGCTCCTTGGGCGATCGCCGGGGGACGGGTACGGGCAGGTCAGCGGTGGCTTCGGGAGCTCCCGGGGCCGGCTCAGATGTCGCCATTGGATGATTCCTAGCAGCTTGTGTCCGATCACCAGCGGTGACGTGGGCGTTCTTGCAACCTTTACGAAACAGCGATCAGGATCTCTTGACGAGCGGGATGAGAACGGTAACACTCTCGAAACGCAAGCTGTGACGGCGATCGCAACACACCGCGATCTTCGCGGCCTGGGGCGTGGATGCGCCAGCCGCTAATTATTTGTGAACGGTAACAGTTTCGGGAGGTTATGGTGCGCAGGAACTACGCGGCCGCGGTCCTCGGTGGTCTCATGCTGGTCTCCTCGCTCGCGGGTTGCGGCGGCGGGGACAGCGGGTCCGAGGGTGGCGGCGACGACAAGCTGGTTCTCGGTTTCTCCCAGGTGGGTGCCGAGAGCGGCTGGCGTACCGCGAACACCAAGTCGATCCAGGACTCGGCCGCGGCCGCCGGGATCGAGCTGAAGTTCTCCGACGCGCAGGGTAAGCAGGAGAACCAGATCTCCGCTATCCGCTCGTTCATCACGCAGAAGGTCGACGTCATCGCCTTCTCGCCGGTGGTTGTCTCCGGCTGGGACGCGGTGCTCAAGGAGGCCAAGGACGCCGGCATCCCGGTGATCCTGACCGACCGCGCCGTCGACGCGCAGGACACCTCGCTGTACGCGTCCTTCATCGGCTCGGACTTCGTCGAGGAGGGCAAGAAGGCCGGCGTCTGGCTGGCCGCCGAGTACAAGGACGCGAAGGAGCCGGTCAACATCGTCGAGCTCCAGGGCACCACGGGCTCGGCCCCGGCCCTGGACCGGCAGAAGGGCTTCGCCGACGCGATCACGGCGAACCCCAACCTGAAGGTCGTGAAGTCGCAGACCGGTGACTTCAAGCGCGCCGACGGCAAGACGGTCATGGAGACCTTCCTGCAGTCCGTCCCGGACATCGACGTGCTTTACGCTCACAACGACGACATGGGTCTCGGCGCCATCGAGGCGATCGAGGCGGCCGGCAAGAAGCCCGGTGCCGACATCAAGATCATCACGGTGGACGCGGTCAAGGACGGCATGACCGCCCTGGCCGACGGCAAGATCAACTTCATCGTCGAGTGCAGCCCGCTCCTCGGCCCGCAGCTGATGGAGCTGGCCAAGAAGGTCGACGCCGGCGAGACGGTGGAGAAGCGGGTCCTGACCGAGGAGACCACCTTCAACACGGAGCAGGCCAAGGCCGCGCTTCCCACCCGCCAGTACTGATTGATCTGCTCGCGGTCGCCCCGGCCGGCACCGGCCGGGGCGCCTGCGGCGCTCGAAACGGAGCACTCAATGGGCGAGCAGTCCCCGGTCCTCGAGATGACCGGGATCAGAAAAGTCTTCCCCGGCGTCGTCGCCCTCGACGGCGTCGATTTCCGCATGTTCCCGGGTGAGGTTCACGCCCTCATGGGCGAGAACGGGGCCGGCAAGTCCACCCTGATCAAGACCCTGACCGGCGTCTACACGATCGACGGCGGCGAGATCAAACTGGGCGGCGCCCCGGTGAGCATCTCCGGGCCGCTGCAGGCCCAGCAGGCCGGCGTGAGCACGGTCTACCAGGAGGTCAACCTCTGCACCAACCTCTCGGTGGCGGAGAACATCTTCATCGGCCGCGAGCCCCGCAGGTTCGGCAAGATCCAATGGGGCAAGATGCGGCGCCGTGCCGCGGAGCTGCTCGCCCGGCTCGACCTCGACCTCGACGTGTCGGCGCCGCTCAGCTCGTACTCGCTGGCCATCCAGCAGATGGTGGCGATCGCGCGGGCGGTCGACGTCGAGGCGCGGGTGCTGATCCTCGACGAGCCGACCTCCAGCCTGGACGCCTCCGAAGTGGAGCAGCTGTTCCGGGTGATGCGCCAGCTCAAGGAGAGCGGCGTGGCGATCCTGTTCGTCTCGCACTTCCTGGACCAGATCTACGAGGTCTCCGACCGGCTCACCGTGCTGCGCAACGGTCAGCTGATCAGCGAGCACCGGGTCGAGGAGCTGTCCCAGGTGCAGCTCATCGAGAAGATGATCGGCAAGGAGCTCGCGGCGCTGGAGGACCTGGAGGACAAGGCGCAGCGCAACCGGGAGCGGGCGGCCGAGGCCAAGCCGGTCCTGGAGGCCAAGGGGCTGGGCCGGACCGGCGCGATCGCCCCGTACGACCTGACCATCCACGAGGGTGAGGTGGTCGGGCTGGCCGGTCTGCTCGGGTCCGGGCGTACCGAGCTGGCCCGTCTGCTGTTCGGCGCGGACAAGGCCGACCAGGGTGAGCTGGCGATGGCCGGCAAGCCGGTGAACCTGCGCAACCCGCAGGTCGCGATGAAGCAGGGGATCGCCTTCTCCTCGGAGAACCGGCGCACCGAGGGCATCATCGGCGACCTCACCGTGCGGGAGAACATCGTCCTGGCGTTGCAGGCGACCCGGGGCTGGACCCGGCCGATCCCGCGCAAGAAGCAGGACGAGATCGTCGACAAGTACATCAAGGCCCTCCAGATCCGGCCCGCCGACCCGGAGCGCCCGGTGCGCAACCTCAGCGGCGGCAACCAGCAGAAGGTGCTGCTCGCCCGGTGGCTGATCACCGAGCCCAAGCTCCTGATCATCGACGAGCCGACCCGTGGCATCGACGTCGGCGCCAAGGCGGAGATCCAGAGGCTGGTGGCCGAACTGTCCGACGGCGGCATGGCGGTGCTGTTCGTCAGCGCCGAGCTGGAGGAGGTCCTCCGGCTCAGCCACAAGATCGGCGTGCTGCGTGACCGCCGCCTGATCGAGGAGCTGGAGAACACCGCCGGCGTGGACGCCGACCGCATCATGCAGACCATCGCCAGCGGAGCAACCTCATGACCAGCATCTTCAAGAACCGGCTGTTCTGGCCAGCGGCGATCCTGGTGGTGCTGCTGGTCGTCAACATGTTCACCTCGCGGCAGTTCGTCACGATCCAGGACGGGCACCTGTTCGGCACCCTCATCGACATCCTGCGCAACAGCGCGCCGCTGATCCTGGTCGGGCTCGGCATGACGCTGGTCATCTCGACCGGCGGCATCGACCTCTCGGTCGGCTCGGTGATGGCGATCTCCGCGGCCGTGGCCTGTCTGCTGATCCAGGAACTCGACGACCAGAACAGCGTCGGATCGGTGCTGCTGATCATCGCGATCGCGATCGCGGTGTCGATGCTCATGGGCCTCTGGAACGGCGCCCTGGTGGCGATCATCGGCATTCAGCCCATCATCGCGACGCTCATCCTGATGGTGGCCGGCCGCGGCATCGCCCAGCTGATCACCGACGGCCAGATCATCAACGTGCAGTCCGGCCCGTACGCGACCATCGCCTCGGGCTTCTTCGTCGCCCTGCCGGTGGCCCTGCTCATCGCGGTGGCGGCCACCGTCCTGATCCTGCTGCTGACCCGGCGCACCGCGCTCGGCCTGCTGCTGGAGTCGGTCGGCGGCAGCCCCACGGCGAGCCGGCTGGCCGGCATCGGCGCCCGGCGGATCACGATCATGGTGTACGTGGTGGCGGGCGGTCTCGCCGGCCTCGCCGGCCTGATCTACAGCGCCAACATCAAGAGCGCGGACAGCATCTCGGCCGGCAACCTCATCGAGCTCGACGCCATCCTGGCCGTGGTGATCGGTGGCACCGCCCTGGTCGGCGGCCGGTTCTCGATCGCCGGCACCGTGCTGGGCGCCGTCCTGATCCAGACGCTCGCCGTCACGGTGGTCGCGGTCGGCATCCCGTCCGAGGCGAACCTGCTGTTCAAGGCGGTCGTCGTGGTGGCGCTCTGTCTGTTCCAGTCGCCGACCCTCCGGGAGAAGGTCTTCGGGCGACTCACCCCGAGTAGTGCCGCCCGAGCGGAGGTTCCCGCGTGACTACCGTCGACATGACCCCGGTTACCGACAAGGGGACGCCGACCAACCCGCGCCGGCGGATCTACCGGCCGAATGCCAAGTACATCCCGATCATCGCGACCCTGTCGCTGCTGGTGATCATGTACAGCAGCGGCGTGGCGAACTACGAGAACTTCGGCGACCCGAGCGTCTTCGTCAACCTGTTCCGGGACAACGCCGTGCTGCTCGTGGTCGCGGTCGGGATGACCTTCGTGATCCTGACCGGCGGCATCGACCTCTCGGTCGGCGCGGTCATCTCGCTGACCACCGTGCTGACCGCGACGCTGCTCAAGGGCGGCTGGCCCCCGCTGGTGGTGCTGCCGGCGGTGCTGATCCTCGGCGCCCTGATCGGCGCCGGACAGGGCGCGGTCATCCACTTCTTCAAGGTGGAGCCGTTCATCGCCACCCTGGCCGGCCTCTTCCTGGCACGGGGCACGGCGCTGACCATCAACCAGCAGTCCATCCCGATCCGGGACGACATGTGGAAGGCGATCTCGGAGTACCGGATCGTGCTCGCCGAGGGCGTCGTCACCAAGCCGATCGCCCTCGTCGCGATGCTCGCCGTGCTGATCGCCGCGGTCACGCTGGCCTGGACCCGGTTCGGCCGCAACGTGTACGCGATCGGCGGCAACGCGGACTCGGCGCTGCTCATGGGCCTGCCGGTGGGCCGTACGAAGATCGCCGTCTACACCCTCAGCGGCTTCTGCGCGGCGCTCGGCGGCGTGCTGTTCAGCATCAACTCCACCTCTGGCTGGGCCCTCCAGGGCAACGGTCTCGAACTGGACGCGATCGCCGCCTGCGTCATCGGCGGTGTGCTGCTGACCGGTGGCTCCGGCTACGTCTGGGGCACCCTGCTCGGCGTCCTGGTCACCGGCCTCATCCAGACGATCATCAACTTCCAGGGCGACCTCAACTCGGCCTGGACCCGGATCATCGTCGGCGTCCTGCTCTTCGCCTTCATCGTGTTGCAGCGTCTGGTCACGAGAAAGGCGAGATGAACCACATGAATCGCGACAAGCGTGAGAAGGGCGTCAAATGAGCAACGGGGAAATCTGGTTCCTCACCGGTAGCCAGGGACTGTACGGCCCGGAGACCCTCGAGCAGGTCGCCTCCCAGTCCCGTGAGATCGCCGCCCAGCTGGACGCCCAGCTCGACGCCGACGTCGTCTGGCAGCCGGTCCTCACCAGCCCGGAACAGATCCTGGACGTCTGCCGGCGGGCCTCCTCGACGCCCGGCGTGCTCGGTGTGGTCGCCTGGATGCACACGTTCTCGCCGGCCAAGATGTGGATCGCCGGCCTGGACGCGCTGCGTGCGCCGCTGCTGCACCTGCACACCCAGCACAATGTCGAGCTGCCCTGGTCCGAGATCGACATGGACTTCATGAACCTCAACCAGGCCGCCCACGGCGACCGGGAGTTCGGGTTCATCGAGGCCCGGCTCGGGGTGCCGCGCAAGACGGTGGCCGGCCACGTCAGCAACCCGGCCGTGGTCGCGCGGATCGCCACCTGGGTCAAGGCGGCCCGCGGCTACTCGGCGATGCGCAGCCTCAAGCTGGCCCGCTTCGGTGACAACATGCGCGACGTGGCGGTCACCGAGGGCGACAAGGTCGAGGCGCAGCTGCGCTTCGGGGTCTCGGTCAACACGTACGGGGTGAACGACCTGGTCGCCGTGGTGGACCAGGTGCTGGACTCGGAGATCGACAAGCTGGTCGCCGAGTACCGGGACACCTACGAGATCGCGCCTGCGCTGCTGGGCGAGCGGCACGACTCGCTGCGCTACGGCGCCCGGATCGAGCTGGGCCTGCGGCAGTTCCTCACCGAGGGCGGGTTCCGGGCGTTCACCTCGAACTTCGAGGACCTGGGCGGGCTGCGGCAGCTGCCCGGACTCGCGGTCCAGCGGCTGATGGCCGACGGGTACGGGTTCGGCGGCGAGGGCGACTGGAAGACGTCGGTCCTGGTGCACACGCTCAAGGCGATGGCCCCGGGCGGCGGCACCTCCTTCATGGAGGACTACACGTACGACCTGACGCCGGGCAACGAGGTCATCCTCGGCGCCCACATGCTGGAGGTGTGCCCGACCATCGCGGCCGGCACCCCGAAGCTGGAGATCCACCCGCTCGGCATCGGCGGCCGCGAGGACCCGGTCCGCCTGGTCTTCGACGCGGCGCCCGGCCCGGCCGTGGTGCTCGGCCTGGCCGACCTGGGCGAGCGGTTCCGCCTGGTGGCCAACGAGATCGAGGTCGTCGCGCCGACCGCGCCGCTGCCGAAGCTGCCGGTCGCCCGGGCGGTCTGGAAGCCGGCCCCGTCGCTGTCCACGTCGGCCGAGTGCTGGCTGACCGCGGGCGGCCCGCACCACACCGTGCTGTCGTCGGCGGTGGGTGCGGAGGAGTTGGCCGATCTGGCCGAGATGGTGGGCACCGAGCTGCTGGTGATCGACGGGTCGACCACCACGCGCTCGTTCGCCAAGGAGGTGCGCTGGAACCAGGCGTACCACCGCCTGGCCCGCGGCTTCGGCCGCTGACCCGGATTTAGAGGCGAGGCGGCCTGATTCCCGGGGCTCAGGCCGCCTCGATCACTATCCAGTCCAGGTCGCCGGCGTAGTAGTCGCAGCCGACGTCGATCTGGTCGCAGTCCAGTTTGCCGCCGATGCTTACCGGCCACGTGTTGGCGATGGTGCCGGTCCAGCCGGGCTTGGAGACGACCTCCTGCCCGTCGATGAGCAGCGCCACCCCGTCCCGGACCCGCAGACAGCGCACCGTGTGCCAGTTGCCGTCGTTGATCCGTACCGGCGACCACATCTCGAGGGTGCCCACCGATCCCCGGAAGGTGCAGGTCGGGCGCCCGCTCGGGATCTGCATCTTGAAGCTTCCGCCGGGCACCGTGGCCTGGCCCTTCTGGACGATGTTGCCGAACTTGTGGGTGGTCCTCAGCCGTACCGTGACGGCGAAGTCGCGATCGCCGGGATCGAGGTCCGGATGGTCGGGAACACTGACCAGATGGCCGGGCCGGGTGGGCGGGGTGTCCGGCTCCAGCCGGTCGAACCGGTAGCCCCGGCTGGACTCGGTGGGCATACCTATGCCGACCTCCGGTCCGATCCGGCCGGTGTGGCCGCGCCCGGTGCTGTCGGCCATCCAGTGCGAGCCCCGGCTCTCGTCCAGGTTCCAGACCGCCATCTCGTAGCCGGTGGACGCCCGGGCGGGAGTGGCTGCGGCGGCGAACACGCAGGTCAGTACGGCCGTGACGGCCAGTGTGCGGCGGTATCTCAAGGCTCGTCCTCACTGCGCAGGAAGAATGGTCCATTCAAGACTAATGCGAGTGTTGTCCAATTTGTCGGACATTCACAAAGTAGGCCTCGCAAACCTTGAGTTCAGCTTGGTAGCATCCGCCGATCATGGCCGGGTGCCGTCGCTGTGAACCCCCCGGATCCACCCCTCGCAGAGAAGGATCGTGTCGAAGTGCTGCTCAATGGGACTAACGGAGAGACCTCGGAGCATGCGGTGATCGCCCCGAACCCCGGCCTGCCGAACCAGGCCCTCCAGGTGCTGGCCCTCGCCCAGCGCACCGCCGAGGAACACGTCGCCAGCGCCCAGCACCACGCGGACAAGATCCGTACGGACGCGCTGGCCGCCGCCGAGCAGATCGCCCGCGACGCCCAGGCCCACGCCAACAACGTGCGCCGTGAGGCCGACCGGGTGCTGGCCGAGGCCCGCGCCGGCGCCGAGCAGATGGCCCGCGACGCGCAGGCGCGTGCCGAGGAGGCGCGGCGCACCGCCGAGAAGATCGTGGCCGACGCCCGCTCCCGCGCGGAGACCGTCAACGCCGACGCGATCGCCGGCGCCGAGCAGCTCAAGTACCAGGCCCAGCAGCGCTACGACGACGTGGTCGGCAGCCTCGGCGCCAAGCGCGAGGCCCTCCAGCAACAGATCGAGGCGCTGGAGCAGTTCGACCGCGAGTACCGTGGCCGGCTCACCGGCTTCATGCAGAGCCAGCTGCGCGCCCTCTGGGTCGACGCACCGCAGATGAGCGAGTACGTCGAGGAGGAGCCGGTCGCCGAGGTCCTCGAGGCCGCCCCGGTCCAGGCCCGGCACGCGCAGGCGCACGCCGAGGAGCTGGCCGAGGAGCAGGACGACGACGAGGACGACGAGGACCGGTAACCCGTCACGCGCCGTGGACGAGATCCCCGTCGACGAAGGTCATCGCGACCCGGGTGGCGGCGATCTCGTCCGGCGGCGCGGCGAACGGGTCCCGGTCCAGGACCACCAGATCGGCACGGTTGCCGGGGCGGACCGTCCCGGTGTCGTCGAGCCGGTTCACGTAGGCCGAACCGGCTGTGTAGGCGGCCAGCGCGGTGGCCAGATCGAGCCGCTGCCCCGGCAGGAACGGGCCGAGCCCGCTGCCGTGGTGTGCCCGGTTCACCGCGACGTGGATCGCCTGCCACGGGTCCGGCGTGCTGACCGGCCAGTCGCTGCCGCACGCCAGATGCGCCCCGGACCGCCACAGGTCGCCGAACGGGTACTGCCGCTCCACCAGTGCCGGGTCCAGGAACGGGATGGTCAGGTCGTCCATCTGCGGCTCGTGCGACGCCCACAGCGCCTGGAGGTTGGCCGTCGCGCCCAGCGCCCGGAACCGCGGCACGTCGTCCGGGTGCACCACCTGGAGATGGGCCAGGTGCGGCCGGGTGTCCCGGAACCCGTTCGCCGCCCGGGCCGCGGCCACCGCGTCCAGCCCGTCGCGCACCGCCCGGTCGCCGAGCGCGTGGAAGTGCACCTGGAAGCCGTGCCCGTCCAGCTCGGTGACGAAGCCGGGCAGAGATACCGGGTCGATGAACGAGAGTCCCCGGTTGGTGGTGGCGCAGCCGCACGCGTCCCGGTACGGCTCGGTCATCGCGGCCGTGAAGTTCTCCGCCACCCCGTCCAGCATCAGCTTCACGCTGTCGCAGCGCAGCCGGCCCACGCTGAACCGCTCCCGCTTCGCCAGCAGCTCCGGGATCTGCTCGGCGCCCCGCTCCCGGTCCCACCACAGCGCGCCGACCACGGTCGCGGTCAGCCAGCCCTCGGTCGCGGCCGCCAGGTAGGCGTCGGCCACGTCCGGGTAGCCGTTGGTGGCGCACACCATGGCGTCCTGCCAGGCGGTGACACCGAGCGAGTGCAGCAGCGCCTGCGCCCGGCGCAGCCCGGCGATCCGGTCCGCCGTGGTCACCTCCGGAAGCAGGTCGCCGACCAGCTCCATGGCGCCCTCCTGGAGGCCACCGGCCGGTGAGCCGTCCGGGTTCCGGTCGATCCGGCCGTGCGCCGGGTCCGGGGTGTCCGCGGTGATCCCGGCCAGCTCCAGCGCCCGGCTGTTCACCCACGCGCCGTGGTGGTCCCGGTTGATCAGGTACACCGGCCGGTCCGGCACCACCCGGTCGAGCAGCTCCCGGGCGGGCACCCCGCCGGGGAAGGACTCCATCGACCAGCCGCCACCGGAGATCCACTCCAGCTCCGGGTGGGCGGCCGCGTACACCGCGACCCGGCGCAGGTACTCGTCCGGATCGGTGGTCTCGGTCAGGTCGCACTGGTTCAGCTCGACGCCACCCATCACGGCGTGCACGTGCGCGTCCTGGAAGCCGGGCAGCAGCAGGCGCCCGGCCAGGTCCACCACCTCGGTCGCCGGGCCGCGCAGCCCGCTCAGGTCGTCGCCGACCGCGAGGATCCGGCCGCTCCGGACCGCCACCGAGGTGGCCGGCCCGGCGCCCGCGGAGAACACCGGCCCGCCGGCGAAGATCAGGTCTGCGTGGTCACGGGACATCAGGCGATTCCGATCTGTGCGGCGACGGGCGACGCCCCATTCAATCGTGCGGTGTTTGATGCTCCGCATGCGGCACAACTAAGGTGAGCGGATGGCGTCGACCCTTGTCGATCTAGATCAACCGCCGTACCGGAACGAGGGTTTCTGCGCCGTCCTGGAGCTGGCCCTCGCGGCCGCCCGCGAGCTGGACTCCGGCGCCGACCGGGTGCCCGCTCCGCGCGCGTCCCGGGACGCCGGCCTCGACGAGCGCGTCCAGCGGGAGGCGATCCGGCGGCTGCGCTCCGGCACCGCGGTCAACCCGGGCCTGCTGCGGCTGCTGGCCGAGGGGCGGCTCGCGGCGGGCGTACCGGATCTGGTCTGCCTGGTCGTGGCGCCCGGCACGGCACGCGCCCGGACCGTCCTGGACATCGTGCGCGAGGCCGCGGAACGCGGCGAGCGGGTGCTGCTCACCGCGCCCGTGCCGCCGTCGGTCGACGCCGTCATCGCCTGCCTGCCCGACGGCGCCACCGTGATCCGCACCGACCAGACCGGGTCCGGGCCGGGCAGCATCGACGCGGCCTCGGCCGCGGTCCAGCAGCGCATCCTCGCCCGCTCGCAGGTCGCCGCCCGCTCCCTGGAGCCCTGGCTCGGCGATCCCGCCCCGGCGCACGCCTGGCTGCGCCGGCTGGACAACGCGCTCACCGAGGCGGCCGAGGCACGGGAACGCGCCGTGCGGGCCGCCGCGCACCATGAGGCGACCGTGCGGGCCGCCCGGGACCGGCTCGGCGCGCCGCTGGCCGGGATCGCGCGCGAGCGGGCGACGGCCGAGCGGGCCGCCGCGGCGACCGCCCGGGAGGTGGAGCGGCTCACCACCGCGTTGCGCCGCGCCGAGACCTCCCGGCTGCGCCGGTGGCAGGCCGGGCGGCTGCGGACGTCGCTGAGCCACGCGGTCCGGCACGCGGCCGCTGCCCGGTCGGCCTTTCACAAGATCGATGCGGGGTACGCGGAAAGCGCTCGCGACCACGACATCGTGGTCGGCAACGACAGTGTGGTGCGGGCCGCCGCCGAACGGGCCGCGTTCGCCGACCTGGCCGCGCGGCGCGCGCTGGAATCCGCCGAGCGCTCCGCCCACCAGCTCACCCGGATGCTCGACGGCGTCACCGCACGCCCCGAGTGGACCGCCGATCAGGCCGGGCTCACCGGCTTCGCCGAGCGCTGCCGCGAGCTGGAGCCGACCCTGCGCGGCCGGGCCGGGCTGCTGCGCGAGTGGCGGCAGCGGGCCACCCGGCCCAGCCGGCAGCTGCACGCCGAGCTGCTCCGGTACGCCGACGTCGTCGCCACCACCTGCCTGGGCGCCGGCCGTCCGGAGCACGCCGACCTGGAGTACGACCTGGTCGTCGTGGAGGACGCGGGCCGGGTCGCGGTGCCGGCCGCGCTGGTGCCGCTGGTCCGGGCCCGCCGGGCGGTGCTGGTCGGCGAGACCGGGCGGCCGCCGCTGCGTGACGTCGCGGTGGCCCGGGCCTGGGTGGCCGCCCGGTGCCCGGCCGGGGTGGACGCCGAGGAGCTGACCGGCCTGCTCACCGGGAGCGTGTTCGACCGGGTCGCGGCGTGCGCGCCGGCGGCGAACCCGGCCGGGCCGGGTCCCGGCGACCCCGGGCCGGCCACCGGGCGGCCGGGTGGCTGAGGCGGCCCACCTGCCGATGCGGGAGGTGGTCCGCCGGGCCGGGGCGCTGCCGGGCGTGCGGCCGCGGCGGTTCGTGCCGCTGCTGCTGCCGATGTGGGCCGTGGACGTGGTGGCGGAGGTCCGGGAGGCGCACTCGTACGACGTCTTCGACCGCTACCTGAGCCGGGCGGTCGCCGAGACCGGCCTGCGGCGCCCCGCCGAGCTGGCCGCGTTCTTCGGGGTGGAGCCGGCACTGGTCACCCGGGCCGTGCGGTTCCTGGTGGGGATCGGGCACCTGCGGTACGACGGGGACAACCTCGCGCTGACCGAACTCGGGCACCTGTCCGTCGCCGACGGGCGCCGCCACGTGCTCACGCCGGGCCGCCGGATCACCCTCCGGTTCGACGGCTGCGGGGGAGAGCCGGTGCCGTACGCGCACGCCACCCACTCGGTGTGGCTCGGCGAGCCCGCGCTGACCCTGCCCGACGGCACCGTCTTCGACCCGGTAGGCCCCGCCCACCCGCTGCCCCCGGATGCCATCGAACTGTTGCTGAGCAGGCCGGACGCCGCCGACTTCACCGGGCCGGCGGTGCCCGTCGAGGTGACCGCGGCCGTCCCGCGCCCGGTGTGGCTGCCGGTCTACGCGGTCGAGTGCGAGGACGAGCCGCTGGTGTTCGGCTGGGCGGTGGACGGGCCGGACCCGTACCTCCGTGATGTTTACGACCGCCACCGTGGGCAATCAGAAGCGGACTGACAGGAGTGTGGGGACCGACACGGTCCCTCCCAGACCAGGTTGGTCCATTACGGTCTACGGTGGTCCCATGCCCCGCCCCACCAAGCAGCAGATCGACGACGAGATCCTCGAGGCCGCGGCGCACCTCTTCGCCCGGCACGGGCTCAAGGAGACCTCGGTCCAGCGGATCGCGGACACGGTCGGCTACTCCAAGACCGGCCTGCTGCACCGCTTCCCGACCAAGGAGGCGTTGCAGACCGCGGTGATCGGGCGCTGCGTCGAGCAGATCCACGACACCGCCTCCGGTGTGGCGGACCTCCCGCCCGGCCCGCAGCGGGACCGGGCCGTGCTCACCGGGCTGGCCGAGCTCGCGGTGGCCCAGCCCGGCACGGTCGCCCTGCTGCTCTCCTCCCTGCTCGCCGAGCCGGAGAGCGAGATCGGCGAGGCCCTCGCGGTGATCGGTGAAGCCATCGCCGGCGCGTTCGGCGACGAGCCGCACGCCGACACCGAGCGGGCGCTGCGGGTCACCGGAGCGCTCGGCGCGGTCGCGGTGGCCAGCATCGCCCTCTGCGGCCAGCTCCATCCCGGCGCCGCGACCCGCCTCGCCGAGGTCGGCTTCGACGCCCTCGGTCACTGAAGCCCCACACGGAAAAAAGGAACCCCTCATGGCAACGCTGCTGCACCGGCTCGGGCTGGCGTCAGTACGGCACCGGATACTCGTCACCGTCGCCTGGCTCGTGGCGCTGGTCGCCGTCGGCGTGGGAGCCGGCACGCTCTCCGGCGCCACGGCCAACACGTTCAGCATTCCCGGCCAGGAGTCGACCACCGCGCTCGCGCTGATGAAGGAGAGGTTCGGCGAGGCATCGGCCGGCGCAGTGGTCCAGGTGGTGATGGCGGCCCCGCCCGGCCAGAAGATCACCGACCCGGCGAACGCCACCGAGGTGACCCGGATCGTCGCCGTCCTCGGCAAACTGCCCGGCGCGGCGGGCGCGTCCAACCCGCTCGACCCCGAGGCGCCGGCCGTCTCCCGGGACCAGACCGCCGCGTACAGCTCGATCCGCTACCCGGTGCAGCCCTCCGAGGTCACCGACGAGCAGCGGGAAGCCGTCACCGCCGCGATCGAGCAGGCCCGGACCGGCGGGCTCACCGTCGAAGCCCGCGGCGAGGCACTCAGCAACCCGGCCGACATCGGCGGCGCCTCGGAGATCCTCGGCGTCGTGGTGGCCCTCCTCGTACTGGCCCTCACCTACCGCTCGCTGGTCGCCGCCGGCATGAACCTGCTGACCGCGATCGTCGGCGTCGGCATCGGCGCGGCCGGCCTCGTCACCCTCACCGGGTTCACCGAGTTGCAGTCGACCACCCCGATCCTGGCCGTCATGCTCGGCCTCGCCGTCGGCATCGACTACGCGCTGTTCATCATCACCCGGTTCCGGCACGAACTGCGCCGCGGCCTGTCCGTGGAAGCCGCCGCCGCGATGGCCGTCGGCACCGCGGGCGCGGCCGTCGTCACCGCCGGCCTCACCGTGGTCATCGCCCTGGTCGGCCTCTCCGTCGTCGGCATCCCGTTCCTCTCCGAGATGGGCATCGCCGCGGCCGCCACCATCGTGATCGCCGTGCTGGTCGCGATCACCCTGGTCCCGGCCATCCTCGGCTTCATCGGCGTACGGGCGCTGCCCCGGAAGCTGCGCGGAGTCCCGGCCACGTCCGACGTCTCCGACGGCCGCGGCTTCATCCGGGGCTGGGCGAACCTGGTCACCCGGCACAGCTGGCTCAGCCTGATCGTGGCCGTCGCCGCCCTCGCCGTCGTCGCCGTCCCGTTCTTCTCGATGAAGACCACCCTGGCCCAGCGCGCCGCCGAGGGCACCACCCAGGCCCGCGCCCAGGCGATCATCGACACCCGGTTCGGCCCCGGCGTCAGCAGCCCCTTGCTGGTGCTGATCGACGGCCCCGACTCGGTGCGGTTCGCGCCCCGGGTGCAGAAACACCTCACCGAGGTGCTGCCGAAGGGCACCCTGGTGCTGCCCCCGCAGCCCAACCAGGACGGCTCGGCCGCCCTCGTCACGATCATCCCGGTCACCGGCCCGGAGGACGACCGGACCGTCGCCGTGGTGCACGCGATCCGTGACTCGGTCGAGGGCGGCGAGGGCTCCGTGGTCTACGTGACCGGCAACACGGCGGTCAGCATCGACGTGTCGCAGAAGCTCAACGACGCCCTGCCCGTCTACCTGGGGCTCGTCGTCGGCCTGGCGTTCGTGCTGCTGGTGCTGGTCTTCCGCTCGCTGCTCGTGCCGGTCGTCGGCGTGCTCGGCTTCCTGCTCACCATCGGCGCCGCCTTCGGCGCGACGGTCGCGGTCTTCCAGTGGGGCTGGGCCGCCGACGCCGTCAACGCCGGCTCCACCGGCCCGATCCTGAGCCTCGCCCCCATCATCATCGTGGGCATCCTGTTCGGCCTGGCCATGGACTACCAGGTCTTCCTGGTCTCCCGCATGCACGAGGCCCACGCCCACGGCGCGGCGCCCCGCGAGGCCATCGTGACCGGCTTCCGCCAGGCCGCCCCGGTCGTGATCGCCGCCGCGACCATCATGTTCGCGGTCTTCGCCGCCTTCGTCCCCGAAGGCAACGACACCATCAAGCCGATCGCCTTCGCCCTGGCCGTGGGCATCGCCTTCGACGCCTTCATCGTCCGCATGATCGCCGTCCCGGCGGCGCTCGCCCTGCTCGGCAGCTCCGCCTGGTGGCTCCCGGCCTGGCTGCGCTGGCTGCCGGAACTGGACGTGGAGGGCGCCGCGTTGGAGCGCCACCCACCGTCGGTCGACCCGCTCCCGTCCGAGCCGGCCGTGACCTCCGCCTGACCGCTCCGGTACGACCGGCCGCCGCCCTCCGGCCGTCGCTCTCCGGCCGTCGCTCTCCGGCCGTCGCTCTCCGGCCGTCGCTCTCCGGCCGTCGCCCTCCGGCCGTCGCCCGGAGGGCGACGGCCGGTCCGCGTTCCCGTCCTGCGTTTGCGCGTCGCTCTGCCCTCGCTCCCGCTGCCACTCCCAGGAGTCTGGCTTCGCTCCCGCTGCCGCTCCTAGGAGTCTGGCTTCGCTCCCGCTGCCGCTCCTAGGAGTCTGGCTTCGCTCCCGCTGCCGCTCCTAGGAGTCTGGCTTCGCTCCCGCTGCCGCTCCTAGGAGTCTGGCTTCGCTCCCGCTGCCGCTCCTAGGAGTCTGGCTTCGCTCCCGCTGCCGCTCCTAGGAGTCTGGCCTCGCCCCCGTTCCTGCCGCCGGTGACGCTCGGCCGTTGGTCACCGTCTTGCCGGCCAGGCATGGGGTTGCCTGCTCCCGGCCGTTGCGCCGGTCGCCCGGTGCGGGTGGTCGCGCTTTCGTGAGGGTGGGTGCGCAGGGGTAGCCAGGGAGTCTCTTTCCCGGTTGTCAAGCGCCCGGTCGGGCGAACCGCCAAATGGGGGCGCCGTCCGCCGCGCTAGGCGGAAATGGGGCTTTCGCCGGAAACGGGTGCCCGTTTCGCCCGCTTTACGTGCCGCTGTTGTGCGATCTTGAACGATTTACCACCGCCTCGGGTGGTGAATCGTTCAAGATCGCTCCGGGTGACGCGTCCTGCTGTCGAGGGATTGCGGATCCGGCCGTGGGCGACCAAGAAGAAGACTCCCGGATGTATCCGATAACCCAAGGTCTTCCAGCGGAAGTGGATCATGGGCGATGATTGATCGCCGGGCGGCAACCGGGAACCAAGATCGGCCCGACAGCCACCATCACCCAAGATCGCCGGCGAGTCGGGATGACGCCGCAGCCATTCGAATGCGCAACTTGACATCGCGGCCACTCACGGCCGGGAAACAGGCTCAGGAGCAACCACGATCCTCCACGCACTCATCGCTTTGATTACGGTGAGTGAGCTTGGTGCGGCTCGTGCGGTTGAGATGTGGCTCAGCGACGGAATACGGGCCGCCCGGGGCAAGCCTGCGGTTCCCGGCAGAGGGTGGGACCGGGTTTCGGTGGGTGACACACCGCTCACGCCCGGCGGGCGCGGCACGGTCCGGGCCACCCACCCGGCTCGCGGGTCTGGTACGGCGGGTTCGGGAAGCCCGTACCGGGGAAAGGCAGCGAGCCCGGCCCGGCAGGAAGCCGGACCGGGTCGCCGTGGGTGCGACCGTCAGTGGTTCGGCGGGGAGCCGGACCGGGTCGCGTGGGGTGCGACCGTCAGTGGTTCGGCGGGGAGCCGGACCGGGTCGCGTGGGGTGCGACCGTCAGGGGGCCGGCAAAAGCCGGACCTGGTCGCGTGGGGTGCGGCCGTCAGTGGTTCGGCGGGGATCCGGACCTGGCCGCGGAGGGGGACGTCAGGCGGTCCACTTGATGTACGGGTTCACCTTGCCGGACCAGTCGAACGTGGCCATGTTGTCCCAGCCGTCGCCGGTGCCGTTGATGTTCGCCGGGTCCCAGCCGTTGCCCTTGATGGCGTACCAGGTGGGTTCCCAGTAGAAGACACCGATGGCGCCGGCGTTGCGGGCCGTGTTCTGCACCCAGGTGAACTGCTGGGCCTGTCCGGCCGAGGTGGCCGGGATGCTGTCGCAGAGCACGGTTCCGGGGATGGAGTTCGCCTCGCTGTCGGCGTCGGCCGTGGTGAACTGGTACGCCGTCTCGACGATCACTACCGGCTTGCTGTAACGGGTCCGGGCGTCGACGATCACGTTGTACAGGTTGGCGAGCGTGCCGTGCCACATGCAGTAGTACGACAGGCCGGTGATGTCCCAGGTCACGCCGGCCGCCTTGATGCCGTCGTAGAACCAGCGCATGTTGGTCATGCTGTCCGCGTCCGCGGTGTGGATGATCACCTGTGTGCCGCTGTTGCAGGCCTTCGTCGCGTTGTAGCCCTGCTTCAGCAGCGACGCCAGCGGGGCGAAGTTGCTGCTCACGACCTGGCCCTTGGGCCACAGCATGCCGACGTTGATCTCGTTGCCGATCTGCACGCTGTCCGGGGTGAGCCCGGCCGACTTGAGGCTGGTGCAGACGTCGTAGGTGTAGTTGTAGACGGCCGTCTGCAACTGGGTGAGCGAGTAGGACGCCCAGGCGGCAGGGGGGTACTGCTTGCCCGGGTCGGCCCACGTGTCGGAGTAGTGGAAGTCGACCATCAGCTTCAGGCCCTTGGCCTTGATCGCCGCGGCCTGCTGGAGCACCTTGGCCTTGTTGTTGTAACCGCTGGCCGGGTTGTTCCAGACGCGCAGCCGGGCGTAGTTGACGCCGGCCGTCTTGAGGATGTCGTAGGGGTTCGCCGCGACACCCGAGGAGTTGTAGTACTTGCCGCCGAGGTCGAGCGTGCGCTGCAGCGACGACACGTCGGCGCCGAGCATGGTGAGGGAGGCGGCCTGTGCGGGGGCGGGGGCTGCCACCAGCGTGACCGCGAGGACCGCGGCCGAGAAGGCGGCTCGTAGGGACGGTTTCATTGCGCTCCTTCAGTGACGAGGAACGGATCTCCGGCGCCGGGGATGGACGCCGGCTTGCCTCGTGGCCCGGTGCGAGCCCGGGCCACGATCAAGATCAACGGAGCCAGCGGACGTACGGGTTGATCTTCCCGTTGTCGTCGAAGGTGGCCATGTTCTCCCAGGCGTTGCCGGAGTTCTCGATGTCCTCGGTGTCCCAGCCGTTGCCGTCGATGGCGGTCCAGGTGGGTTCCCAGTAGAAGACGCCGATCGCGCCGGCCGCCCGGGCGGTGTTCTGCACCGCGGCGAACTCCTGTGCCTGGCCCTGGGGCGTCGCGGGGATGCCGTCGCAGGGTGCGGCCGAGAGCATGATGTTCTCGAGGTGGTCGTAGTTCTCGGTGGTGTACGGGTACGCCGTCTCCGCGATCACCACGGGCTTGCCGTATCGGTCGGTGACGTCGCCGATGACCGTGGTCAGGTTGTCCAGCGTCCCGTGCCACATGCAGTAGTAGGACAGTGCCGTGACGTCCCACCTGGCGCCGGCCGCCGTGATGCCGTCGTAGAACCAGTGCGCCGCGCCGATGTTGCCGGCCAGCGCGGTGTGCACCATGACCTCGGTGCGTTTGCTGCACGCCTTGGTGGCGTCGTAGCCGGCGTTCAGCAGCTTGGCGAGCGGCCCGAAGTCGCTGTTGTTCACGTAGCCGACCGGCCACAGCATGCCGACGTTGATCTCGTTGCCGATCTGCACGCTGTCCGGGGTGGTGCCCTGCCTCTTCAGGCTGGTGCAGACGTCGTACGTGTAGTCGTAGACGTCCTTCTGGAGCTGCGCGAGGTCGTGCCCCTCCCATGCCGCGGGGGTGTACTGCTTGCCCGGGTCGGCCCAGGTGTCCGAGTAGTGGAAGTCGATGAGCAGCTTCATGCCGCGGGCCTTCGCCGCCCGGGCCTGCTCGAGCACCTTCGCCTTGTTGGAGTAGCCGCTGGTCGGGTCGTTCCAGATGCGCAGCCGGACGTAGTTGGCGCCGGCCTGCTTGAGGATGTCGTACGGGTTGTCGCGGCGCCCCCGTACGTCGTAGAACCGCTGGCCGAGCTCCAGCGAGCGCTGGAGTGTCGACACGTCCGCGCCGCGCATGCGCCACGCGTCACTGTCGTGCGCGACGGCGGGTGCGGGGATGAGAGCCACCGCGAGGAAGGCGGCGACCGTGAGGGATGGTTTCATGACGCTCCTTTATGGTCTTCCATGACAAAAGGGGCTGTATTTGTGCAAGACCGGCCTCGATCAAGGGGGTGTATCGAGGCCGGCCGGTCTCAGGCGGGAGAGCTGCCCCGCACGACCAGGCTGGTGGGCACGGTGATGGAGAGCGGGGTGCGCCCGGCGATCACGTCGGTGAGCAGCCGGACCATCTCTTCGCTGATCCGTTCCAGCGGATGCCGGACGGTGGTGAGCGGCGGCTCGGTGGTGGCCGCCAGCCCGGAGTCGTCGAACCCGACCACCCGCACGTCGCCGGGCACCTCGCGCCCGGCCTCCCGCAGCACCGGCAGGGCGGCCGCGGCCATCGCGTCCGAGGCGGCGAACACCGCGTCCACCTCGGGCACCCGGTCGAGCAGCGCCCGCATGCCGGCCGCGCCGCTCTCCCGGCTCCAGTCGCCGTGCACGATGTACGCCGGGTCGACCGTGATGCCGGCCGCCGTCAGCGCGTCGGTGTAGCCGCGCAGCCGGAACACGCCGCCGAAGGTGTCCTGCGGCCCGGTGATCGTGGCGATCCGCCGGCAGCCCTGGGCGAGCAGGTGCTCGACGGCCGACCGGCCGCCGCCCCAGTCGTCCGCCGACACCGAGCTGATCCGGTCCTCGAAGCCGAGCACCTGACCGCAGGCCACGATCGGCACCTCGGCCTCGACGAGCTGCCGCAGCAGCGGGTCGCCGGAGTGCGGCGACACCAGCAGCACCCCGTCGACGTGGCCGCCGGAGAGGTAGGCGATGGCCCGGCTGCGCTCCACCGGGGTCGACGCGATCATCAGGATCAGCGTCAGCTCCCGGTCGGAGAGCGCCTGGGCCACCCCGCGCAGCAGCACCGAGAAGTTCGGGTCCTCGAAGAGCAGATGCTGCGGCTCGGTGAGCAGGAACGCGATCGAGCCGGACTTCCCGGTCGCCAGCGACCGGGCGTGCGGGTTGGCGGTGTACCCGGTACGGGAGATGGCGTCGCGGACCGCGCGGACGGCCTCGGGGCTGACCCAGTCCCGGCCGTTGAGCACCCGGGAGACCGTCGCGTAGGACACCCCTGCCTCAGCCGCGACGTCGCGGATGGTGGGGCGTTTGCGCGACACCTTCGGGATCATAGCTAGGCCTTCACGCCGCCGGCGGCCAGGTCGACCTGCCAGTAGCGCTGCAACGTGAGGAACATGGCGATCAGCGGGACGATCGAGACGAGCGCCCCGGTCACCACGGCGGTGTACATGGCGGGCTGGTTGGCGCCCTGGTTGAGCAGACCGTTCAGGCCCACGGTGATCGGGTAGAGCCGGTCGTCGCCGAGCATGATGTACGGCAGCATGAAGTTGTTCCAGACCGCCACGAACTGGAAGAGGAAGACGGTCACCAGGCCGGTCCGCATCATCGGCAGCACCACCGTGAAGAAGGTACGCCAGTCGCCGGCGCCGTCGATCCGGGACGCCTCCAGGATCTCGGTCGGCACCGACGCGGCCGCGAAGATCCGGGCCAGGTAGATGCCGTACGGGCTGATGAAACTGGGCAGCAGCACCGCCCAGTAGGTGTTGGTCATCCCCACCTTGGCCAGCAGCAGGTACTGCGGGATGGCGAGGAGGACGCCGGGCACCAGGACGCCGGCCAGGATCACGTTGAAGACCGTGCTCTTGCCGGGGAAGTCGAACTTGGCGAGCGCGTACCCGGCCATCGCCGAGATCAGGGTGGAGGCGGCGGCGCCGACTCCGGCGTACAGGGCGGTGTTGGCCATCCACCGCCAGTAGAGGCCGTCGCGGTAGCCGCTGAGGTCGGCGAGGTTGTCGAACAGGTGGGTGCTCGGGGCGAGGGTGAACGTGGAGAACAGTTCCCCGGAGCTCTTCGACGAGGCGATCAGCACCCAGAGCACGGGGAGCAGGCAGTACGCGGCGCCCAGCAGAAGGATCGTGGTGGCGAGTGGACTGCGCCTTCTTGCCGAAATGACCGACATCTCAGTCCTCCTGGTTGAAGGCCCGGCGCCCGACGAGCTTCAGGAAGCCGAAGGACAGGATGAACGTGGCGAGCGCGATGATCACCGAGGTGGCGGCGGCCGCGTAGAGGTCGTTGCGGGTGAACGCGTCCCGGTAGACCTTCATCAGCGGCGTCCACGTCGTCGAGATCGTGTTGGCCAGGGGCCGCAGCGTCATCGGCTCGGCGAAGACCTGCAACGTGGCGATGAGCGAGAAGACGAACGTCATGATCAGCGACGGCGTCACGATCGGGATCTTGATGCGCCAGGCGATCGCGACCTCGGAGGCGCCGTCGATCCGGGCCGACTCGTACAGGCTGAGCGGGACGGCCCGCAGCGCGGTGTAGATGACGATCATGTTGAAGCCGGTGCCGCCCCAGACCGCGATGTTGGCGACCGCCCAGAGCGTCAGGTCCCGGGAGAGCAGCTCGGGGGCGGTGATGCCGACCGCCTCGAACGCGTCGGTGATCGGGCTGACCCGGGGCAGGTAGAGGAAGCCCCAGAGCAGCGAGCCGACGACGGCGGGGACCGCGTACGGCAGGAAGATCGAGATCCGGGCGAACTTGCCGACCGACCGGCGTGTCCGGTTCGCGTCCAGCAGCAGCGCGAAGAGCAGGGCCAGGCCGAGCATGGTGGGCACCACGATCAGGCCGTACAGGCCGATCCGCCCGACGCTCGGCAGGAAGTCGGGGTCGCTCAGGGACCGGGCGTAGTTGTCCAGCCCGGCCCAGATCTCGGTCCGCGACTTCGCGCCCAGCCCGAGACCGCTCACCTTGACCTTGCGCAGGCTCAGGTAGGCCGCGTAGACGATCGGCGCGGCCAGGAACGCGGCGAACAGGATCATGGCGGGGGCGAGGAAGGCGTACGGGGTGCCCGCGCTCCGGGCGGGCCGGCGGCGTGCCGTGGCCGCGGGGGTGGCGGTGGTGCGGGGCGCGGCTGTGGTGATCAGCGACATCGCCGACTCTCCTTTCGAAGGAGCGCTCCGGGCGGGCCGTGCCCGCCCGGAGACGATCTCATCCGGCGACGTTGAACCCGGCGTTCTTCAGGTCGTCGACCGTCGTCTTCTGCATGGTCGTCAGCGACTCGGTGAAGGCGGACGCCTTCTTGGACTCGGCGGCCTTGCCGAAGGCGTCGTTGAAGGCGCTGTAGGCGACGTTCACGTTCGGGCCGTAGGTGAACGGCGCGAGCTGCTTCGACGCCTCACCGGCGATGGTGTAGTAGTCGGCCTGGTCGGCGAAGAAGGCCGGCGGGCTGGTCAGCACGCTGGTGGCCTCGTTCGCGGCCGGGTAGACGCTGGCCTCGGTGGCGAGCAGCTTCACGGCCTCGGGGTCGCTGTTCAGCCAGGACACGAACTGGGCGGCCTGCTTCTTGTGCTTGGACTGGGTGGTCACGCTGGTGGCCGAACCGCCCCACGCGCCGGTCGCCGGGGCAGCGGCGTCCCACTGCGGCATCGCGGCGGCCTTCCACTTGCCCTTGGTGTCCTTGGCCGAGCCCTCCAGGACGCCCGGCGCCCACACGGCGCTGACCCAGCCGACCTGGGTGCCGTCGTTCAGGGCGGCGTTCCACTCCGGGGTGTACATCGGTTTGTTGTCGATGACGCCCTTCTCCACGAGGCCACCCCAGTAGGAGGCGACCTTCTGGGTGGCGGGCTCGTCGATCTTCACCGACCAGGCGTCACCCTGCACGCCCCACCACGAGGCGCCGGCCTGCTGAGCGAGACCGGTGAACAGGCCCGCGTCGGTGGCCGAGAAGGTGCCCAGGTACTGCTTCGGGTTCGCCTTGTGGATCTTCTCGGCGGCGGTCGCGTACTCGTCCCAGGTCTTCGGGGCCGCGAGGCCGTTCTTCTCGAAGACGTCGGAACGGTAGAAGAACATCAGCGGGCCGGTGTCCTGCGGCACGCCGTAGACCGCGTCCGAGCCGAGGGTCACGCCGTTCCAGGCGCCGGCCGGGAACTTGTCCTTGAGCGAGCCGGCGTCGGCGGAGATGTCGGCGAGCGCGTCGGCGGAGACCAGCGTGGGGATCTTCTGGTACTCGGCCTGCATGACGTCCGGCGCGCCGGAGCCCGCCTTGATCGCGGTCAGCAGCTTGGTGACGGCCGGGTCGCCGCCGTCCTGCTTGTTGACCGTGACCTGGATGTTCGGGTTCTTGGCGTTCCACGCCGCGGCGACCTTGTCCATGTTCGGAGCCCAGGTCCAGTAGGTCAGCGAGACCTTCTCGTTCGGGTCGGTGGTCGTCTCGGACGAGGAGTCGGAGCTGGAGCAGGCGGTGCCGGTAAACAGAGCCGCGGCGGTGAGGGCCGCCATGAGCGGGGCGTATTTCGTCTTCATTGATCCTCCTTGATCGGCTTGGCCGGAGCGGAAAGCCGGGGACGGCGCCGCGCCGGAAGCGTGTCGCTCGGTGCGGCCCCTGTGACCGGTTACAGTGCTGCTGTTACGGCGTTGTGTCAAGCCCTTGCGTCCCACCCGTTACGCCTGTGTATCGTGCGGGCTTGCCGGCCTGTGACCGGTTACAGTCAAACCCGCAAGGAGCTGATCCCATGTCGTGGCTCGAGCCGCTCACCGTTCGCCACCAACCCTGGGCGACGCCGCTGCGCCGGCCGCGGATGAGCAACTCCGAAGACGTACGGGACGGCATCTCGCTGACCAACCGCTATCTGAGCCGTCACGGGGTGCCGGTCATCCCGGTCTCCGGCGAGCTGCACTACAGCCGGGTCCCGCGGGCGCGCTGGGCCGAGCGGCTGCGCCAGATGAAGGCCGGCGGCGTGACCGTGGTGGCCAGCTACGTCTTCTGGCTGCACCACGCGCCCACGCCCGGGGAGACCCGCTTCGACGGCGACCTGGACGTCGGCGCGTTCGTCGACCTGGCTGTCGAGATCGGCCTCGACGTGGTCCTGCGGATCGGACCCTGGTGCCACGGCGAGACGCGCAACGGCGGCTTCCCCGACTGGGTGCAGCAGGCCCCGGTCCGGCACCGCACCGACGACCCGGCGTACCTCGACCTGGTCGCACCCTGGTTCGCGTCCATCGCGGCCGCCGTCGGCTCCCGCTTCGACAAGATCATCGGCATTCAGCTGGAGAACGAGCTCTACGACCAGCCCGGGCACCTCGTCACGCTCAAGCGCCTGGCCCGTGCGGCCGGGATGTCCGCTCCGCTCTGGACCGCCACCGCGTGGGGCGGCGCCGACCTGCCCGCCTCCGAGGTGCTGCCCCTCTACGGCGGCTACGGCGACGGCTTCTGGGTCGACGCCGGCGCGCCGTGGGACCCGACGTTCCGCGACCACTACTTCTTCTCCCACGTCTGGGACGACGCGGGCATCGGCGCCGACGTGCGCCGGGCCCAGGCGATCGCGGCCGCCTCCGGGGGCCCGCGCACCCCGTCCGACGAGTTCCCGCCCGCCACCTGCGAGCTCGGCGGCGGCATGGCCACCGCGTACCACCGGCGGCCGCGGCCCGAGGCGCTCGACGTGGCGGCCATCGCCCACTGCAAGATCGGCAACGGCTCGGCCTGGCAGGGCTACTACATGTACGCCGGCGGCACCAACCCCGGCCCGGACATGCACGAGTCGCACGCCAGCGGCTACCCCAACGACATCGCCCGCCTCGGCTACGACTTCCACGCCCCGATCGGGGAGGCCGGCACGCTCGCCCCGAGCCACGCCGAACTACGCCGCCAGCACGCCTTCCTGTCCGCGTTCGGTCATGTGCTCGCGGAGATGCCGTCCAGCCTTCCGGACGTACGGCCCGCCGACGTCGAGGACTCCGACACCCTGCGGTGGGCGCTGCGCGGCGACGGGCAGAGCGGCTTCCTGTTCCTCTCCCGGCACCAGCCGCACTTCCCGCTCCCCGCCTACCGGGGCGCCCGCTTCCAGGTCACGCTCGCCGACGACCACGTGATCGACTTCCCGGCGCGGCCGATCGACATCCCGCCCGGCACCCTGGCCCGCTGGCCGCTGAACCTCACCCTCGGCGGCACCACGATCACCTGGGCCACCGCCTCGGCGCTCACCCTGCTGCCCGGCGACGTGCCCACCCTCGTCCTCATCGCCGCCCCGGGCATCGAACCCCAGATCGCCGTGGCCGGCACCGTTCACGACATCACGCCCGGCTTCGAGCCGGTCCGGCTCGACGGCGCGGACGTCCTCGTCCTCCCGGCCGAGGTCGCCGGATCGGTCTGGGCGCCCGAGGACGGCGGCCGCCGCCTGCTGCTGAGCGACGACGAGCTCCAGTGGGACGCCTCCGGCACGGTGACGGTCAAGGCCGCCAAGACCGCGGACGTACGGGTGTACGACCCGGCGCTCCGTGCCTTCCGCCCGGTCGAGGTGACCCAGGACAGCGCCCCGGTGACCGAGGACGTCACCGTCGAGCGGCTGCGCCCGGCCGCCCCCACGGTCCCGGTCAGCTACGGCAAGCACGAGGGCCGCCCGTCCGCCCCGTCCGCCGACGTCTTCGACGAACTGGCCGCCGTCTACCGCCTGCGCCTGCCCGATTACGCCGCCGACCCCACCCGCGACCCGCTGCTGCGCGTCATCTGGGCCGGCGACGTGGGCGAACTGCGGGTCGACGGCCGGACCGTCACCGACCGCTACTGGGACGGCTCCGGCTGGACGGTCAACCTCACCGACATCGGCTACCGCGCCGGCGCCCAGCTCACCCTGCACCTGCTGCCCCTGGCCGCCGGCTCCCCGGTCTCGGTCCCGCAGGAGGCCCGCACCCGGCTGGCCGCCACCGACACCCAGCTGCTGGCCATCGACACGGTCGAGGTGACGGCCCGCACGATCTCCACCGTGACCCTCTGACCCGAACGGGGGGAGGGAGCGCGGCCCCACCCGGGGCCGCGCTCCCTGCGTCACTTCTCCTCGTAGTGCCCAGCGCAGGCGGCGATCTCCAGCACATCGCCGCGTACCCGATAGACGAGCCGGTGCTCCTCATCGATGCGCCGTGACGCCCAGCCGGCCAGGGCGCCACGCAGATGCTCCGGCTTACCGAGCCCGGTGCCGTCCGGGTCCCGCTGAATGTCGGCGATGAGCCGATTGATTCGACGGATGACCTTGGGATCCCGCCAAGAGGTGTAGTCCTCCCAGGCGTGTGGGGTGAACTTGACGCTCAGCCTCACGCAACAGCCTTGGCGTCGCCGCCCGCCTCGGCCTCCAAGGTGTCGGGGTCGACGAGTTGGCGCTCGTGCGAGAGGCCGGCTTCGGCCTGGGCGATGCTCTCCAGCAATCTCCGGGCGTTGCCGAGGTTGTTGAGCAGGTGCAAGGTCTCCCGCATCGCGTTCCACTCGTTCAGCGAGACGATGACCACCGCCCGGCCGCCACCGCGCGGAATCACCGTCTCCTCGGCATCGTCGATCACCGCGTCGAGCACGGCGGCGAAATTCTTCCGAACCTCGCTGACCGTCATCACCTTCATTCTTGTACCTCCTGACGTACGACCTAGCGTACTTCGCAAGAGGCCGCGACGGGGAGTTCGGAGTGGCGGGGACGGTCGGTCATCGACAGGATGGAACAGTGCCCAAAGCTCTCAGCTATGCGCAGGCGGTGCGGATCCTCGGCAAGGGGTCCGGTGCCGAGTCGATGCGGCGCCTCAACGATTTGACCGGGGGAGCGCTGCTCGGCGCATCGGTGACGACGGCGACGGTGCTCCAGTGGTTCGATGCCTATGCGGTGTTCGCCCGGCTGTCACAGCAACTCGCCGGTACGGTGGGGCAGCGCCTCGTGGGCGCTCACCGGCTCGACCGGACTGAGCGGATCGCCGCCGCCCACACGGTTATCGTGATCGCCGCCTGGTTCGATGCCCTCAACGGCGCGGACCTGCCGTTCGACACCTCGGCGCTGGGAATCACCGCTGACGATCAACTTCGGCTCACCGATGCAGGGGCGAAGGACCGTAGGCTTCTCGGCCCGGCGGTGGTTCGGGGTCGCGATCTGGCCGGAGCCGTCCTACAGACAGGGGTTCACCTGCCGGAACCACACGGACCGCGCCAGAATCACCGCGCCCGGCTTCGGTCCACTTACCAGCGTCTCGCCGGCACGGTGAACGGCTTCCTGCGCGGCCTCGCGGTCTGGGACGAACTCAGTCCGGGTGAGGAGGAGCGCGTGGATCGGGAATTGGCGGACATCCCGGACCGGGCCCTCGTCCGTTATGAACGGATGCTCCTCGACCTCCGGGCCGACTGCCCGGAGGCGGATCTCTGGGTCCGCGATTGGGACACCGGCGCCCTTCTGGAGTCGGTGCGTGACATCCACCAGTTGATGCGGAGCGTCGCCGGCCCGGCTACCGCGGCTGAGGTGCCGCGGGCGCTGGCCCGCGCCTATGCCGGCTTGTTGGACCGGCCGGTCGTTGGCACGGGCGAGCGGACCGCTGACGTCGACATGCCCACATTGCGCCGTGCCTATCTGCCCTCCCTGTTCCGGGCTATGGAGGCGGTGCCCGACCAGCCGGCCAGTGACGAGCGATTCTGGGCGGACGTGCCCGTTCGCGGCGACCTGCATAAGTACCTCACCGGCTATCTCACGTCCCCACGGGCACAGACGGCGCCGCTCGTCGTGCTCGGCCAGCCGGGCGCCGGCAAATCGGTTCTCACCAAGGTGCTCGCCGCGGAACTGGCCGAGGGTGGATTTGTCCCGGTTCGGGTGTCGCTGCGGGAGGTGGATACCGCACTCGGACTACAGCGCCAGATCGAGCAGGCGGTACTGGACGCCACCGGTGAGGCGATCGCCTGGCCACGGCTGGCCGAAACGGCGGACAGGCGCCTCCCGGTCGTGTTACTCGACGGCTTTGACGAGTTGCTCCAGGCGACCGCGACGAGCCAGAGCGACTATCTGGATCGTGTCGCCGATTTCCAGCAGCGTGAGCAGGATCAGGGGCGGGCTGTCGCGGTTGTGGTGACCACCCGGACCAGCGTGGCCGACCGGGCCGTCCCGCCGCCGGACACGCTCCTGCTGCGGCTGGAGCCGTTCGACGCCCAGCGTGTGTCCGCGTGGCTCGACGTGTGGCACGCCGCGAACAGTCAGCGGCTGGCGGCACGCGGACTCCATCCGCTGCCCGCAGAGGTAGCCATGCGCTTTCCGGAACTTGCCGGGCAACCGCTGCTCCTGCTGCTGCTCGCCCTCTACGACGCCGGCGATAACGCACTCCAGCACACCGGCGAGCTGTCGCCCAGCGACCTCTACGAGCGCCTGCTCACCAGCTTCGCCCGCCGGGAGGTACGCAAGGGCAGCCCAAACCTGTCCGCCGCACAATGCGACGCCGAGGCCGAACGGGAGCTGCGGCGGCTGTCGGTCGTCGCGTTCGGGATGCTCAACCGTTCCGCCCAGTGGATCACCGAGCCCGAGTTGGAACGTGACCTCATGGCGGTCTTCGGCACGATGCCCGGCTCCGCCAACGGCGGTATCGACGCCGCCGGACTGCTCCTGGGACGGTTCTTCTTCGTGCATCGGGCTCAGGCGGTTCGTGCCTCCCGGACGCTGGCGACCTACGAGTTTCTGCACGGGAGTTTCGGCGAATACCTCGTCGCGCGCTTCACCTGGCAGCTGCTTCAAGAGGCGGTGTCACGGCTGTCCGTCGCGGTTTCGCCGACCTGGAATGCCGATGACGGTCTCTTCTCCCGCCTGCTGTCCTTCGTCCCGCTCGCCATCCGGTCCCTGATTCTTCGCTTTCTCGCCGAGTTCTCTGCTGGGCTGACCGAGAAGCAGAGTGCCGAGTGGCTCGCCGCCGTGATCGGGATGTACCGGCGTAGTCAGTATTTGACCTGGGGAAGCCAGTCCGGCGAATACCGTCCGGTGACGGTTCGCATGCCGCTTCGATATGCGGCCTACACCGCGAATCTCGTGGTGCTGGCGGTGCTCGTCGCCGGCGGCGAGCTGGACTTCCGTGATATCGCCGAGCCCGAGGAGGCCAGCGCCCGCAAACAGTGGCACGACCAGAGCCTGCTCTGGCACTCCCAGCTCGGTGGCGGAGACGCGTGGGACGCGATCACTCTTACTCTCGCCGCTGACCAGTGCCGTGATCCCGACGGCGAGCGGGATCTCAGACTGCGGTTCGTCGCCGACGGCACCGCCGTCTCGCGGACCGACGAGCTGTGGCTCTTCGGCCGCGACGGTGATCGGGAGTACGGCCGCCCTTTCGGTTCGAGCTTCACCTCCGAGGCGATGGTGCGGCATATCCGTTTCCAGTCGTGCTCCATGGATTCGCTTCTGCTGCATGCGCTCCAGCCTGTGCTGGAGTCATCGCTGGCCCCGGCGATGCAGCTCTTCTCAGGTCATTCTTCCGGCGACTCGTCATCGATTGTCCAAGGACTGTTCCGGGTTTGGCTTCTGCCGCTTTCCAGACTGGATGACGAGGAGAGGCAGGCTGCCTACGAGGAATGCGCCTTTCTTTCGCCAGAAGATTTCCGGTCGTGGGACGCCACGGCTTACGGCGCCTACGTCACGCAATTGCTGGCGGCGGTGCGAGCGGACGTAGATCTCCCGGTGGGATTTGCCGGAGCTCTGGTCCAGGAACTGGAGACGTCGTCGTTGATGCCGTTCTTCCATGAGGCGATCGATGTGACCATCCGCGTGCTGGCCGATCGGGCCGGCGGGCGAGACAAGCTGACCAGGCGGATCGCCGAGTGGCTCGGTGAAGTTTGAGTGATGGAGGCGCCTCAGGGAGATGAGGGGCCTGCCCGGTCCACGGATTCGCGATCTTTCGGTAGGAACCGGCCTGGGGCGACGATCGTTACAGGAAGGGATGCTACCTAGTACTGTCCGTTTCATGGGCGACGATCGATATCCGGTGGATCCGCCCGCGGTGCACTACGACGAGGAGGAGCGGCCCGCCCGGAAGCTGCCCGGCCGTGTCGGGGTGTTCGTCTCGGTCGTCGCGTTCGCCGTCGCGCTGCTCGTCCTCTGGCAGGTGTTCCGCCCGCTCGCCCAGGGCAGCCAGTACTACCTGATCATCTTTCTGGCCGGGACCCTGCCGCTCGTCTTCCTCGCGTACAAATCGGGTCTGGGAAAGGGCCGGGAGACGCCCGGGGTGACCGACTGGATCCTGGCCGGCGCCGCGCTGGTGGTCTGTCTGTATCCGATCGCCGGCGGCTACGACGACTTCCTGAACCGGCAGGGGCTGCTCGAACCGGTCGACGTCGTCTTCGGCGCGGTCCTGCTGGTCCTGGTGATCGAGGCCTGCCGCCGCACCACCGGGTGGGCGCTGCCGGTGGTCTGCCTGGCCTTCCTGGCGTACGGCTACTACGGCGGCCTGCTGCCGCAGACCTGGCCGATCGCACACGCCGGACTCGACTTCGCACAGATCGTCGACGCCCTCTACAACTCGGGCAGCGGCTTCTACGGCACCCCGCTGGACGTGGCGGCCACCTACATCGTGCTGTTCACCATCTACGGCGCGGTGCTGGACCTGTCCGGGGCGAGCCGGTTCTTCGTCGACCTGTCGGTCGCGGCCTTCCGCAGGTCACGCTCCGCTGCCGGGCGCACCGCGGTCGCCGCCGGCTTCCTGCTCGGCACGGTCTCCGGATCCGGTACGGCCACCGCGGTCAGCGTCGGCGCCGTCACCTGGCCGATGCTGCGCCGCGCCGGCTACCCACCGGAGCAGGCCGGCGGGATGCTGGCGGCCGCCGGGGTGGGCGCCATCCTGTCGCCGCCGACGCTGGGCGCGGCCGCGTTCATCGTGGCCGAGTACCTGAACGTCTCCTACCTGACCGTCCTCGGCTGGGCGATGATCCCGACCGTCCTCTACTACCTGGGCATCCTGCTCGCCGTCGAGATCGACGTCCGCCGGTACGGGGTCCGCGCCGTCGACGCCCCGCCCACCAGTGCCTGGCGGCTGCTCACCCGGTTCGGCTACCACTTCTCCTCCCTGATCGTCATCGTGGTGCTGCTGGCCCTGGGCACGAGCGCCACCCGCTCGGTGGTGTACGCGACGATCCTGGCCGGCGCGCTGTCCTTTCTGGACCGGCGGCACCGGCTGACCCCGCCCCGGATCTTCACGGCGCTGTCCGCGGGCGTACGCGGCGTCCTGCCGGTGGTCGCGGTCTGCGCCGCGGCCGGGGTGATCACCGCGACCACCACCAAGACCGGCCTCGGCGCACAGCTGGCGTCGCTGCTGGTCAACGGCGCCCGGGCGATCACCGACGAACCGCGGGCGGTGCTCGCGCTGACCGTGGTGCTGGCCGCGTTCGCGCTCGCCCTGCTGGGCCTCGCGGTGCCGGTGACGGCCAGCTTCATCATCGGCTGGGTGATCATCGGCCCGGCGCTGCTCGGTCTCGGCGTACCGGCCCCGGCGGCGGCCATGTTCGTCTTCTACTACTCGGTGCTGTCCGAGGTGACCCCACCGACCGCACTCGCCGCCGTGGGGGCGAGCGCGATCACCGGCGGCCGCGCCGTCGCGACCATGTGGCAGGCGCTGAAGTACGCGCTGCCGGCGTTCCTCGCGCCGATCGCCTTCGTGCTCACCGCCAACGGCGAGTACCTGCTGGCCCGCGGGCCGTTCCTGGGCATCCTCTGGACCACGGTGGTGGCCGGGCTGGCCGTGTTCGGGCTGGCCGTCGCGACCGGCGCGTGGCTGCCCGGCGTCGGCCCGGCCGGCCCGGCGACCCGGGTGCTGGCCGCGGCCGCCGGGCTGCTGCTGCTCTACCTGGACCCGGTGGCGATCGTGGCCGGGCTGGCGGCGCTGCTGGCCGCCGCCGGAGTCGCGGCCCTGGAGAAGCGCCGGCACCGGCCCCCTGTGGAGATTCGCCCTTGCCCCACCACCCCACCCGGAGGAGACGCATGAGACGAATACTGGGATCAGCGCTGGTCGGCATGCTGGCGGTCGCCACCGCGGCGTGCGGCGGCCGGCAGGACACGGCGAGCACCGACACCGGCGGGGCGGTCACCTGCGAGGTGGCCGGCGCGACCCGGATCGGCATCGCGACGGGCAACGCCACGGGTGTCTACTTCGCCCTCGGCAACGCGTACGCCGAACAGATCAACGCCGTGGGCGGCAATCTGCAGGCCACCGCGGCCGAGACCGGCGCGTCCGTGCAGAACATCCAGCAGCTGGTGGCCGGCACGTACGACGTCGCCTTCTCCCTGGCCGACACGGCGGCCGACGCGGTCAACGGCACCGGCAGCTTCACCGAGAAGCAGAAGGTCGCCGCGCTGTCCCGGATCCACAGCAACTACACGCAGGTGATCGTCCGCAAGGCGGCCGGGATCTCCGACGTCGCCGGGATGAAGGGCAAACGCGTCTCGACCGGCTCCCCGAAGTCCGGCACCGAGGTGATCGCCAACCGGCTGCTGACCGCGGCCGGGCTCCAGCCGGACACCGACGTGCAGGCGCAGAAGCTGGACCTCACCAAGACCGTCGACGGGATGAAGGACGGCACCATCGACGCCCTGTTCTGGTCCGGCGGCCTGCCCACCCCGGGCATCACCGATCTGCTCACCACCGGCGCCGACCAGGTCGAGTTCCTGGACATCACCCCGCTGCTGCCGGAGATGCGGAGGATCAACGAGGTCTACCGGGAGGGCGTCATCCCGGCCGCCACCTACCGGACCCCGGCGGACGTGAAGACCATCGTGGTGCCGAACGTCCTGCTGGTCCGCGAGGACCTGGACCCGAATGTGGCCTGCGTGCTCACTCGCACGCTTTTCGACCGCAAGGCCCAGCTCGAGCAGGCCAACGCGGCGGCCAAGGAGATCACGCTGGAGACGGCCCGCCAGACCACCCCGGTGACCCTCCACCGCGGCGCCACCAAGGCCCTCGACGACCTGGGCGCCCCGAAATAACGACCGGATGTGTGCAACCCTCCCCGGTGCTCGCCTCGTGATTAGCGGGACCGACGGGATGGAGACCTCATGACCGACCGCGACGAGGCGTTCGCCGAGTACTTCGCGGCCAGATCGTCCGCCCTGCGGGCGACGGCGTTCCTGCTCTGTGGTGACTGGCACCGTGCGGAGGACCTGGTTCAGCAGACCTTCACCAAGCTCTACCTGCGGTGGAACCGGGTCCAGCGGCACGAGTCGCTCGACCCGTACGCCCGCCGGGTTCTGATCTCGACCTTCATCGACGAGGGGCGGTGGGGCTGGTGGCGGCGGGAGCGGCCGCAGGAGACCCGGATCGATCGGGCCGCGGCGCCCGAGCCGTCCGACGACCGGGTGACCCTGCTCGGCGCGCTCGCCCGGGTGCCGGCCCGGCAGCGGGCCGTGCTGGTGCTGCGCTACTGGCAGGACCTGTCCGTGGAGGAGACCGCGGCGGCACTCGGCTGCTCCGCGGGAACCGTCAAGAGTCAAGCGGCACGCGGCCTCGACACGCTGCGCACGCTGGTCGCCCATCCCGTGAACGCCGACTGAGGGGACCTCCCATGGACGAGAACGAGCTTCGCGACGCCATGCGCGCCACCATCACGCAGCACTCCGAGCCACCACCGATGGAGTCCCGGACGGCGCTCGTCACGGCCCGCCGCGCCGCCCGGCGGCGCAACATCATGGCCTGTGCCGGCACCGCGGTGGTCGTCCTGGGCGTCACCCTCGCGGCCCTGCCCGGTCAGGGCAACCCCGGCGGGGGTACGGGCTGGGCACCGGCCGCCGCACCGTCCGCACCGTCCGCGCCGGTGGAGCCGTTTCCCACGGTCTACCCGTCGGGGGCCGTGCCGTCGGGGGAGCCGTTTCCCACGGCCTTCCCGTCCGGGCAGGTGCCGTCGGGGGAGAACACCAAGCCGTCCTGGCCGGCCGAGGCGAGCGGCGACGCCACCGCGGACTCCGGCGTGCACTACCAGAAGGGCGTGGCGCTGCTCGAGAAGCTGATCGAGGTGGCGCCGGCCGGCTACACGGTGCCGACCGGGAACAGCCCGGACGACATCCCGTTCCGCTACCACCAGGCCGCCATCGAGGGCGACCACTGGTCCTACCTGGTGTCGGTGCCGCTGGTCAAGGACGGCGGGACCGGGCGGATCATCGTCGAGGTCCACGAGCCGAACAACGACCAGCCGGCCGACCCCTGCGAACTGGCCCAGTCGTTCTGGGGGATCGGTGGCTCCTGCGAGAAGCGTGCCGTCCGCCCGGGGGAGGAGGCCGGCATCGTGGCCGGGCCGAGCACGCGCGACGGGGTCGACCAGTGGGTCGCCTTCCAGCACCCGGACGACACCGTCGTCTTCGTGGCGCAGGGCCTGTCCACCGGTGGCGAGGGCGTGCGGCCGCTGAAGTCGCTGCCGTTCACCGTCGACCAATTGGTGGAGTTCGCCGCCGGGGACGGATTTAAATAGTTGCGCATTCCCCGAGCCTCGATTAATGTGGGCCACAGCTTCGAACGGCTCTAGAAGGAGATCGGCTATGTGTCGCGTCTGTTGTACCCCGGACCGGTGGTGCGGCTAGAGCCGTTCGCGATGCTTGCCGCGCCACCCGTCCCCTGCTGGGGGCGGGTGGCGTTTCTTTTGGCGCCCGAATGCGCGCACCATTTCACGACCGCATGCCCGAGTGGTTAGGGAATCGTCTGCAAAACGATCCACACCGGTTCGAATCCGGTTGCGGTCTCCATTCTTGAAAAACAATTCCGGACTGTCTTGAACTAGACGGCGCCGACCGCGGTACACCCCCCATGATGGAGGTCCAGGCAGGGGGAGACCGGATGATCCTCGCGCGTGCCGCGGTCGCGGCGTTCCTCGTGGTCAATCTGGCCGCCGTCCACGTCCTGTTCCTGCTCGGCCGGCCGCCCGCCTACAACCTGATCGGCGCGGCCGGCCGCCTCCTCGGGTTGTACCTGGCGTTCGCCCTGGCCGTACAGGTGCTGTTGATCTCCCGATTGCCGCTGCTGGACCGGTCGTTCGGCATGGACCGGCTGACCCGCTGGCACCGGCGCGCCGGGCTCACCGTGTTCTGGCTGGCCCTGCTGCACCCGGCCTGGGTGATCGTGGGGTTCGCCCGGGCCGGCCGCGACCCGGTCCCGGCCACCGCGCTCACCCTGGCCAAACAGTGGCCGGTGCTGCTCGGCATGATCGCGGTCGCCCTCATCGTGCTGGTCGTGGCGCTGTCCATCCGGGCCGCCCGCCGCCGCCTCTCCTACGAGGCCTGGCACGCCGTCCACCTGCTGCTCTACGCGGTGCTGGTGCTCGGCCTCATCCACCAGTACGTCGAGGGCACCGCCTTCACCACCAACCTGGCGACCCGGCTGTACTGGTGGGGGCTGTGGGCGTTCGTGCTCGGCGCGCTGCTGGCCAACCGGGTGATCGTGCCGCTGGTCCGCAACTCCCGGCACCGGCTGCGGGTGGCCGCCGTGGTGCCCGAGTCCGACGACGTGGTGTCGGTCCACGTGACCGGCCGCGACCTGGAGAAGCTGGGCGCCCGGGCCGGGCAGTTCTTCCTGTGGCGGTTCCCCGGCCACAACCGCTGGTGGCAGGTCAACCCGTTCTCGCTGTCGGCCGCGCCGAACGGGCGGTCGCTGCGGCTCACCGCCAAGGCGGTCGGCGGTACCACGGCCGGGCTGCGGGACCTTCCGGTCGGGGCGCGGGTGTTCGCCGAAGGGCCGTACGGGGCGTTCACCCTGGACCGGCGGGCCCGCACCGCCACCCTCCTGATCGCCGGCGGCATCGGCGTCACCCCGATCCGGTCCCTGCTGGAGGACCCGCGGATCGGCGACGACGTGATCGTCCTCTACCGGGTCCGCGGCGGCTCCGACGCGGTCCTGCTCGGCGAACTGCGCAACCTGGCCGCCGCCCGGGGCGCCCGGCTGCACCTGCTGACCGGCCGGACCGGGCCCGGCAACCAGCCCTTTGACCCGGACCGGCTGCGGGCCATGGTCCCCGACATCACCGACCGCGACGTGTACGTGTGCGGCCCGGCCGCCCTGACCGAGGCGGTCCTGGCCGGCCTGCGCCGCCTCAAGGTCCCGTCCCGCCAGATCCACGCCGAGCTGTTCCGCCTCGCGGGCTAGCCGACGGCCCTACGGGGTGACCAGGCCGCACTCGTAGCCGAGGATGACGGCCTGGATGCGGTCGCGCAGCCCGAGTTTCGCCAGGATCCGTCCGATGTGGGTCTTCACGGTGCCCTCCGAGACACGCAGCGACTCGGCGATCTCCGCGTTCGACAGGCCGCGGGCGATCAGGGTGAGCACCTCCCGCTCCCGGGCGGTGAGCGGATCCAGCCGGTGGTCCGCGCGGGCCGGGCCGGCCGCCGGGGCGGCGACGTAGTGGGCGATCAGCCGGCGGGTGGCGGTCGGCGCGGTCACCGCCTCACCGGACGCCACCACCCGGACCGCGGCGATCAGGTCGTCGGCCAGGGTGTCCTTCAGCAGGAAGCCGCTGGCCCCGGCACGCAGCCCGGCGAACAGGTAGTCGTCCAGGTCGAAGGTGGTCAGGATGATCACCCGAGGGGCGGGGGAGAGCGCCCGGATCCGCTCGGTCGCGGTGATGCCGTCGACGCCGGGCATCCGCACGTCCATCAGGACCACGTCCGGCCTGGTCCGGGCGGACACCTCCACGGCGGCGGCGCCGTCCCCGGCCTCGCCGACCACCTCGATGCCCTCGGTCTCGTCGAGGATCATGCGGAAGCCGGTCCGCACCAGCACCTGGTCGTCGACCAGCACCACCCGGATGGCCATCAGGCGCCCACCGGCCGCAGCGGCAGCCGGGCCAGCACCCGGAAACCGCCGCCGTCACCGACCCCGGCCTCCAGCTCACCGTCGAGCAGCCGCACCCGCTCGGCGATCCCCCGCAGACCGCTGCCGGTCACATCGACCGGCCCGGACGGCGGCCGGCCGTCGTTGCACACCTCGATCTCCAGGGACTCCGCGTGAAAACCCAGGCGGACGGCCGCGCCCGCCCCCGGACCGGCGTGCTTCAGCGTGTTCGTCAGCGCCTCCTGGGCGATCCGGTACGCCGACAGGTCCACTCCGGCCGGCAGCGGCGCAGGCTCGCCCTCGACCGTGAACGTGACAGTGGTCCCGGCGGCCCGGATCCGGTCGATCAGCTCGGGCAGCGCCTGCACCCCGGGCTGCGGCGCCAGCTCCGGCTCCTCCCGGACGATGGCCAGCAGGCGCCGCATCTCGGCCAGCGAGGACCGGCCGGTGGTGACGATGTCACCGAGCGCGTGCTCCGTACGATCGGGGTGGCGTTTCAAAGCCGCCGCCGCCCCCTGTGCCTGGACCACCATCACCGACAGGCCGTGCGCCACCACGTCGTGCAGCTCGCGGGTGATCCGGGCGCGCTCGGCCGCGGTCGCCAGCGCCACCCGCTGCCGCTGCTCGCGCTCCAGGTCGGCGGCCCGCCGCTCCACGGTGCGCAGGTGCAGCCGCCGGCCGCGCAGATTGTCGCCCAGCAGGTAGGCGGCGGCCAAAGCGAGCATCAGCCCGCTGCTCTGCCACAGCCGCTCCGACCAGGCCGGCTCGACGGTCTCCACGACGACCGGCCGGGCCGGTTTCTCGACACGGATGGCGACGGCGTGCGTGTCCGGAGGCTGGACGGCGTCGGCGCGGGCGACCGGCTGGGCCAGGCTGGCCAGGCCGATCCCGGTGAGCAGCAGCCCGCAGGCGATCGCACCGGCCCGCCGGGGCCGTTCCGCGGCGGCCAGCGCGAAGAGCGCCACCGGGACGGCCAGGTCGAGCGGGTCGATGCCGGTCGCCTCGGGCAGGTGCAGCAGCGCGGTGCCGGCGACGCTCAGCGCCAGCGCGAGCAGCGGCCGGTGCCGGGCCAGCAGCAGGCTCGCCACCATGACCGTGGCGTACAGACCCCACAGGTCGGTCTCGTGGGCGTCCTCCGCCGACGCGATGGCCAGCACGGCCGCGCCGCAGACGTCGACGGCGACCCATCGGAGGCCGGTTAACCTGGACATTCGCCCAGTCTAGAGACGCCGGGCGCAGCGGCCGTCCGTCCACGGTCGGACTTCGGTGTACGACCGCGGGCATACGCGTACCGGAAAGAATCCGACCGCTCGCGGACGACCGGCCGCATGCCGGACCGCCAACCTGGCTCCCATGAGAATCGTGACGAGTTGCGTAGCGGCGGCCCTGATGGTCGCCCTGGCCGGATGTTCCGGCGTCAACGGCTCACCGGCCACGGATCCCTCGTCGTACGTTCCGACGATCTCCGACGCGGAACTGCTCACCCTGGGTAAGGCGGCCGTGCAGTGCCTGCGGGAGAACGGCGTGGCCGACATGCCGGACCCGTACGTCGAGGACAACCGCCTCAAGGTGCCCGACGACGAGATGGACGCGGCCGAGGAGAAGGCCGGCGAGCAGACCTGGAACGCCGCCGAGGAGGCCTGCCGGGAGACCATCGGGAAGATCCCGGAGGGCGCCCTCGCCAAGGAGGAGGGCAGCGATCCGGAACCGCCCGGCCCCGAGGACGTCGAGGCGCTGCGCAAGCTGGCGCAGTGCTACCGGGACAACGGCGTGCCGGAGTGGCCGGACCCGGACGCCCAGGGCCGGTTCCCGATCAAGGGCACGTCCCTGGAGGGCGAGAAGCCGGAACCGGGCAACCGCCTGGACACCGCCCGCAAGGCGTGCGAGCAGATCTGGTCCGGCCCGATCGGCATCTCGTGAGCGCCCGGCGGACGGTCGCGGTGTCGCTGACCGGCGTGGTGGTCGCCGCCGGCGCCCTGGTCACCGGCTGGACCGTCACCGCGGAACCGGAGGCGGCGGCGAGCGCCGGCGACGTGCCCACGAACACCGTGGCGGTCGAGAAGGGCACCGTCACCCAGCGGTTCCGGATCTCCGGGACGTACGGGTTCGACGGCTCCTACACGGTCATCCACCGGGGGGCCGCCGGGATCCTGACCGGGGCCGCCGCGGCCGGGTCGACGGTCCGCCGCGGGGGCGTCCTCTACCGGGTCGACGGCGCGCCGGTCCGGCTGCTCTACGGCAACGTCCCCGCGTACCGGGACCTGGATTCCAGCGTCACCGACGGCGACGACGTCCGCCAGCTGGAGCGCAACCTGAAGGCGCTCGGCATGGACCCGGACGGCGAGATGACCGTCGACCGGGACTTCACCGCGGCGACCGCCGCCGCGGTGAAACGCCTCCAGAAGAAGTGGAAGGTGACGCAGACGGGCCGGCTGACCTTCGGGACGGTCGCGTTCCTGGCCGGCGAGGTCCGGGTCACCGAGGCGAAGATCGGGGTCGGCGCGTCGGCCGGCCCGGACCAGCCGGTGCTGACCGGCACCACCACGAGACGGGTGGTCACCGCCGACCTGGCCGCCGAACGGCAGAACCAGATCAGGGCCGGCGACGAGGTGTCGGTCACCGTGCCGGGTGCCGGGACGGTCGACGGCCAGGTGCTGGAGGTCGGGAAGGTGGCCACGAGCGCCACCGACGACAACGGCAACCAGCAGGCGGCCACCGTCCGGGTGGTCATGCGGATCGGCCGCCCGAAAGGCGGCGCCACCCTGGACCAGGCGTCGGTGCAGATCAATCTCGCCACCGCGAAGCACGAGGACGTCCTGGTCGTCCCGATGTCGGCGCTGCTGGCCGCCCCCGGGGCCGGCTACCGGGTGCGGCTGGCCTCCGGGGCGTACGCCGACGTGAAGCCCGGCCTGTACGACGACGCCTCCGGCCTGGTCGAGGTGACCGGGAACATCAGTGAGGGCGACCGGGTGGAGGTGCCGGCGACATGACCGCCGCACTGGAACTCGTCGGCGTGTCCAAGACGTACCCGGGCAGCCCGCCGGTCGAGTCGGTCCGCGGCGTCGACCTCACCGTGCACAGTGGTGAGATGGTCGCCGTGGTCGGCCCGTCCGGATCCGGCAAGAGCACCCTGCTCAACCTGGCCGCCGGACTGGACCGGCCCACCTCCGGCTCGGTACGCATCGCCGGGGAGGCCCTGGAGGAGCTGAGCGAACGCCGGCTCGCCGGACTGCGGGCGCACCGGCTCGGCGTGGTCTTCCAGCAGTTCTTCCTGCTCGACCACGCCGACGCCCGGGACAACGTGGCGACCGGCCTGCTCTACCGGGGCGTCCCGGCCCGGCGCCGGCGGGCGGCCGCCGAAGAGGCCCTGGAACGGGTCGGCCTCGGCCACCGGATGAACCACCGGGCCCGGCTGCTCTCCGGCGGGGAACGGCAGCGGGTGGCGATCGCCCGGGCGCTGATCGGCCGGCCCGCGGTCCTCTTCGCCGACGAGCCGACCGGCAACCTCGACTCGGCCAACGGCGACGGGATCCTGGCGCTGCTACGGGAACTCAACGCCGAGGGCGCCACCATCGTGGTGATCACCCACGACGCCCACGTGGCAGCCGCCGCCCAGCGGCAGGTCACCATCCTGGACGGGCGGGTGGCGCCATGAGCGAGCTTGCGAGCGAATCATCGGGCTCAGTTTTGAACTCATGGCGGCGCCGGAGCGAAGCGGAGGTGACGACATGAGCCCGCTGTCCCGGTTGCGCCTGGCCGACCTGCTGCCCGTTGCCACCATCGGGCTGCGCACCCGGCCGGGCCGGGCCGCCCTGTCGGTGCTCGGCGTGGCCATCGGCATCGCCGCCATGGTCGCCGTCCTCGGCGTCACCCGGTCCAGCCAGGCCCAGGTGATCGCCCAGCTCGACCGGCTCGGCACCAACCTGCTCACGGTGGCCAGCAGCCAGCCCAAGGGCGCGCCCGAGGAGCAACTGCCGGCCGCCGCGGCCGCGTCGATCCGGCGTACCGAGGGGGTGACATCGGCGTCCGGCACCGCGCAGATCCCGGACGTGCACGTGCTGCGCAACGACCGGATGCCGGCGAACCGGCACGGCGGGCTCGACGTCCGGGCCACCGACACCGAGCTGCTGTCCACCCTGGACGGCGCCCTGCTCGACGGGGTGTTCCTGGACGCGGCCACCGCGGACTACCCGGTGGTCGTCCTCGGCTACCAGGCGGCGACCGTGCTCGGCATCGCCGAGGTGACCGGGTACGAGCGGGTCTGGCTGGGCGACCGGTGGTTCACCGTGGTCGGCATCCTGCGGCAGGTGGACCTGGCACCGGAGATCGACCGGGCCGCGCTGATCGGGTTCGCGGTGGCGAAGAGCGAGTTCGGCTACCAGGGGAATCCGAGCCGGATCTACGTACGGACCGACACCGCGCTGACCGAGCAGGTGGAGAACATGCTGCCGCGCGCCGCCAACCCGGAGAACCCCGGCCGCACCTCGGTCAGCCAGCCGTCCGACGTGCTCACCGCCCGGCAGGCGGTCGACGACGCGAGCACCTCGCTGTTCCTCGGGCTGGGTGCGGTGGCGCTGCTGGTCGGCGGCATCGGCATCGCCAACGTCATGGTGATCTCGGTGCTGGAACGCCGGGGCGAGGTCGGTCTGCGCCGGGCACTGGGCGCGGCGCGGCGGCACGTGGCGGCACAGTTCGTGGTCGAGTCGGTGCTGCTCGGCGCGGTCGGGGGCGGGGTGGGCGTACTGCTGGGCGCCGGCGTCACGGTGGCACTGGCGGTCAACAGGGGCTGGCAGCCGCTCATCCCACCGGAGGCCGCGAGCGGCGGTCTGGCCGCCGCGATCCTGGTCGGCACGATCGCCGGCCTCTACCCGGCACTGCGGGCCGCCCGGATGGCCCCGACCGAGGCCCTCCGGACGGCGTGACTCACACCTGGGCGGCGCGCTGCGAGACGAACCCGAGCAGCGTGTCGCTCAGCTTGCCGAGCACGGCCAGCAGGATGATGGCCAGCAGCATCACATCGGTACGGCCGGTGTTCTGACTGTCGATGAGCAGGAAGCCGAGGCCCATCGACGAGGCGATCAGCTCCGCCGCGACCAGGAACAGCCAGCCCTGGGCCAGCCCCAGCCGCAGGCCGGACAGGATGGCCGGGGTGGCCGCCGGGAACAGGACGGTGCCGAGCAGGGGGAGCCCGCGGCGCCCGTACGCCCGGCCCACCTCGACCAGGTGCGGATCGATGTGCGCGAGCGCCGCCGACACCGTGGTGTAGACCGGGAAGAACGCGCCGATCGCCACCAGCACGATCTTCGGCGTCTCGCCGATGCCCAGCCAGAGCAGCAGCAGCGGCACCCAGGCCAGCGACGGCACGGCCCGGATCGCCTGCACCGTGGGGGAGATGGCCGCGTTCGCCGTGCGCGACAGCCCGACCAGGCCGCCGAGCGCCAGCCCGAGCAACGACCCGGCGGCGAACCCGATCAGCACCCGCTGCGTGCTGATCGCCAGGTGGTGCCACAGCTCACCGCGCCGCAACAGTTCGCCGAGCGCGGTCACCACCTCGCCGGGCGGGGGCAGCTGCGCGGCCGAGTAGATCCCGGCGGACGCGACCAGGTGCCATCCCACCAGCAGGAGCACCGGCAGGATGACACCGATCGCGGGCTTGAGGGCCCGTCGGGTCACGAAACGCTCCGCGCGGTCGCGTACTTCGGCTCGAACAGGGTGTCGATCGCGGCGCGGGCGTCCGCCTCGCTCTTCACGTTGGCGTCCGCCACCAGCACCGGCAGGATCTTTTCGAAGACCGCCTTCTGCGCGGCGCCCGGGACCGGGTCGATGTCCAGCTTGGTGCGCTCGGTGAGCACCGCCTTCGCGACCGGCTCGGAGATCTTGGCCTCCCGGGCGTAGAGGGCGACCGCCTGATCCGGGTTGTCCTTGATCCACTGGCGGGCCTTCTCGTAGGCGTTCACCACCGACTGGGCCAGATCCGGGTGCTCGGTGAGGAAGCCCTCCCGGGCGTTGAGCACGCCGTAGGAGTTGAAGGCCACGTTCCGGTAGATCAGCTTGGAGCCGGCGTCCACCTCGGACGTCGCCATCAGCGGGTCGAGACCGGCCCACGCGTCGACGTCGCCACGCTCCAGGGCGGTCTTCCCGTCGGCGTGCTGGAGGTTGGTCACGGTCACGTCGGCCGGCTTCAGGCCCGCCTCGTCCAGCGCCTGGAGAAGGAAGAAGTACGGGTCCGTACCCTTGGTCGCCGCGATCTTCTTGCCCTTGAGCTGCGCCACCGAGGTCACCGCCGAGTCCTTCGGCACCACGATGGCCGCCCACTCCGGCTGGCTGAACACGTCGATGGTCTTGATCGGTGATCCGTTCGCCCGGGCCACCAGCGCCGCCGCCCCGGCCGTCGAGCCGACGTCGACGGCCTCCGCTCGCAGCGCCTCGTTCGCCTTGTTGCTGCCCGCCGACAGCTGCCAGCTCACCGTGACGCCCTTGCCGGCCAGCTCGGTCTCCAGCCACTTCTGCTCGCGTAGCACCAGGCTGGCCGGGTTGTAGTAGGCGTAGTCCAGCCGCAGCGCGACGGACTCCTTGCCGTCCGCGCTCTTCGCCGGGGCGTCCTCGCCCTGCACGCAGCCGGCCAGCAGCGCGGTCGCGGCGGCCGCCGCGAAAACGGCACGCAAGATCTTCATGTCGGGTCCTTCCAGGGGGGTCTGTTGCGGTTGTGCGGTGGTTCAGGAGGCGACGGCAGCGGGGGTACGGACGCCGAGCTCGGCCAGCAGCGAGGAGCGGAGTGCGGCGAGCCCGGAGTCGCCGCGGTCCCGTGGGCGGGCGCCCGGCACGTCGAGCACGAGCCGGATCGAGGCGGCGTCGTCCACATCGCCGGGTTGTCCACAGGCGGTCCGGCGGCGGGATCCGCTTTCCGCCACACTGTCCTGTGGGGGCTCCCCCTGGGAGGGCGGGCCGACGGTGGGGGCGGTTTTGCGCGCGGACGGCCCGGCGCCCAGCAGCACGATCCGGTCGGCCAGGTGCAGCGCCTCGTCGACGTCGTGGGTGACCAGCAGGACCGTGGTGCCGGCCTCCCGCTGGACGTCGGCGAGCAGGTCCTGCATGCGCAGCCGGGTCAGCGCGTCAAGTGCGGCGAACGGCTCGTCGAGCAGCAGCACGCCGGGGCGCCGGGCCAGGGCGCGGGCCAGTGCGGCCCGCTGCGCCATGCCGCCGGACACCTGCCGGGGCCGGTGTTTCGCGAAGCCGGCGAGCCCCACGACGGAGAGCCAATGTGCGACCTCCGCGCGGGCGCGGTCGCCGGTGACGTCGCGGGGCAGCCCGAACGCCACGTTGCGCTCCAGGTTCCGCCAGGGCAGCAGCCGCGGTTCCTGGAAGACGACGGCGCAGCGGGGCTCGAAGCCGCGCACCGGCTGTCCGTCCACCAGCACACTGCCCGTGGTCGGGGTGTCCAGGCCGCCGGCCAGCCGCAGCAGGGTCGACTTGCCGCAGCCGGACGGCCCGAGCAGGGCGACCACCTCGCCGGCGGCCACGTCGAGGTCGACGTCCGCGAGGATCGCGCGGCGACGGCCGCTCGCGGTGAACTCCTTGCCGACGCCGGAGATGTGCAGGGGTACGGCGCTCATGCCGCGCACTATACCGACTATTCCTACCGGTTAACTAGGGTGTCGATTCGCGGTCACGGCCCCGCCGCGGGCGGTAAATGTCTGGTGCGATCCGCCGGACACGGCGATCATCGAGGGCATGAGTGCCAGGTTGCGCGGGATCGCGCGGGAGACGGTCGCGATCACCGAGCAGGGGTGGTATGAGGGTCCGGACGGGGTCGTGGACATCGCCGCCACGGTGGCCGCCGCGGTCGAGGGGACCCGCCTGCACCTGCCTGATGATCCACTTCCGGAGCCCGTGGCGGCAGCCGGCCCACCCGTGATCGAGGTGACCGCGGAGTCCACTCTGGCCGCCGCGCGCCGGGTCGGCGCCGGGGTGGCCTGCCTCAACTTCGCGTCGGCCCGCAACCCGGGCGGCGGCTTCCTCAACGGGGCCCAGGCGCAGGAGGAGAGCATCGCCCGTGGCTCGGCGATCTATCCCGCGCTGCTGGCCGCCGGTGACTTCTACGCCTTCCACCGGGCCGACCGGGGACTGCTCTACACGGACCGGATCATCTGGTCCCCGGCGGTTCCGGTCTTCCGCGACGACCGTGGCCGGCTGCTGGCTCACCCGTACCCCGTCTCGATTCTGACCTCGGCCGCCCCCAACCGCGCGGCGATCACCCGGAACGAGCCGGACCTGCTCGCGGAGGTCTCCGGCGCGCTCGCCCGGAGGGCGGCGCGGGTGTTGCGGGTGGCCGCCGCCCACGGTGTCCGCGAGCTGGTCCTCGGGGCCTGGGGCTGCGGCGTCTTCGGCAACGACCCGGGCGAGGTGGCGCGGGTCTTCGCCGCGGCGCTGCGCGACGGGCCGTGGTTCGACCGGGTGGTCTTCGCGATCATGGACCGGCGGGAGACGGTCCGTGACGAGTTCCGGGCGGCCTTCGCGCTTCCCGCCGGCGCGGGTCCGCGGACGGTAGGGTAGTCGCTACCGCCTGTCCGCCGTCGCAGCCCGGCTGGAGCGTCATGACGGATTCCGACGATCCCCTGGTCCGGGTCGGGCGCTGGGCGCTCGCCAAGGTCTGGTTCGGTGTGGTGCTCTCCGGCGGCTACGCGCTCGGCCGGCACTACGACTGGCCGCAGGCGTTCCTGACGGCGGCCGCCGTGCTCGGTGCGGTGGCGCTCGCGCTGGCCTCGTCGTTCCTGCCGATCTGGACCAGGCAGCGGCCCAGCGGCATCCCGGTCGCCGACGTCGGCCTGCGGGTGATGGTGTGGGGCGGGCTGACCGGGTCGGTGATCGCCCTGCTGCTGGGCATGCCGGCGGTCGGCATGGTGGCCGCCGCGCTCCTGCTCAACACGGCGGCCCGCACCTTCGGCGACCCGTTCGCGCCGTTCCTGCGGCGGCTGCGGATCACCCCACCGGTCCGCTACCGGGCTCGCGAGCGGACGGTGCCGCCGCGCCGGGTCCGGCGGCCCGGACCGGTCGGGGACCGGGTCGCCTGACCTCTATCTGGCCCGGGTTGCTCAGAGGTTGCCGGACGGTGCCGACGTGAGTAGTACGGGCGGCCGGTTGGGGGCGGCCGGGCCAGGGGGACACGAGATGACCGAAGTGACCGGGGAGGCGGACCCGAGCGCCGGAGGACGGCGGTTCTGGGCCGATCTCAGCGTCAGCCTCAAGATCATTGCGGCGATCGTGATCGCCGTGGTGGTCGCGCTGCTGATCGGTGTGCTGGGACTACGGGCGGCCGCCTCGGCCAGTGACGCGGCGCAGTCGATCTACCGGAGCAACGTGCTGGGCGTGGCGGCGCTGGGAGCGGTGCAGAACGGGATGACCCAGACCCAGCTCGCCCTCTCCGACCACATGCTCAACGCGGGCACCGACGCCGAAGGGCAGTACGAGGAGCAGATCTCCGACGACTTCGACGCCGTGCAGAAGGCCTGGGCCGCCTACGAGGCCACCGACCCGGTCCCCGATCCGGCCATGGTCGACGACGTGAAAGCCGACTGGCAGAAGTTCGTGCAGACCGCGAACGAGAAACTGGTCCCCGCCGCCCAGAGCAACGACATGGACGCCTGGGTGGCGATCCGCAACGGCCCGCTCCAGGAACTGACCACCGAGGTCAACGGACACCTCGCCGAGATGGTCCAGATCGAGCAGGGCGCGGCGGCACAGGCGGCCGAGAACGCCCGCTCCCGGCACGAGAGCAGCCGCCTCCAGTCGATCCTGCTGCTCGTCGTCGGCGTCGTCGTGGCACTCGGACTCGGCGTCCTGGTGGCGCGGGGCATCGTCCGCTCGCTGGACCGGGTCACCGCGGTCTGTGAAGGCCTGGCCGACGGCGACCTGACCCGGCAGACCGGGCTCACCAGCCGCGACGAGCCCGGGCGCATGGGCCGCGCCCTGGACCTCGCCATCACCCGGCTCCGGGACACCGTCGGCACCATCGGCGGGTCCGCGATCACGCTGGCCAGTGCCTCCGAGGAGCTGTCCACGGTCAGCGCCCAGTTGCAGAGCGGGGCCGCAGACGTCGCCGACAAGGCCGGCGCCGCCAGCTCGGCCAGCGAGTCGGTCAACATCGGCATCCAGTCGGTCGCCGCCGGCGCCGAGGAGATGAGCGCCTCGATCACCGAGATCGCCTCCAACGCGGCCGACGCGGCCCGGGTCGCCCACGAGGGCATGGCCGTCGCCGAGCGCACCACCAACCAGGTCGCCGAACTCGGCGCCGCCAGCGCGGAGATCGGCGACGTGGTCCGGCTGATCACCGTCATCGCCGAGCAGACCAACCTGCTGGCCCTCAACGCCACCATCGAGGCCGCCCGCGCCGGTGAGCTGGGCAAGGGTTTCGCCGTGGTGGCCGGTGAGGTCAAGGAGCTCGCCCAGCAGACCGCGAAGGCGACCGAGGAGATCATCGAGCGGATCGCCGCCATCCAGGAGTCCAGCGGCTCGGCGGCCACCGCGATCGACGAGATCACCCAGGTCATCCAGCGCATCGGCGACTACACCACGACCATCGCGTCCGCCGTGGAGGAGCAGACCGCCACCACCGGCGAGATGAGCCGGTCGGTGTCGGACGCCGCCACCAGCAGCGGCGACGTCGCCCGGACCGTCTCCGGGGTCGCCGAGGTCGCGGCTGCCACCGCCGAGGGCGCCGAGGCCACACAGCAGGCGGCGGCAGACCTCACCCGGCTCGCCGGGGACCTGACCAACCTGGTCGGCGGGTTCCGCCACTGAACCCTGGACCCTCGTGACGGGAGAGATCGTGACCAGTGCGCCCTACGGGCTCAGCCGGCCCACCCTGGACGACGCCCGGGCCGCGGTGCTCCGGGTCCACGCCGGGGACGGCGCCCGGATCTGGAACGACCTGCTCCGCACCGCCGGGCTCACCGGAAACGAGCCCGCCGGCCTGGACCGGATGCTCGCCGTCATGCACGACGCCGACCCGTCCACCCGGCTCTGCGCCGTCGCCGTCAAGATCCGGGTCACCGCATACACCCAGCTCGCCGCCGCGCACAGCATCCTGTAGGAGTCACCGTGAACACCGACCTCTTCGACCGGCTCGGCGTCCCGGAGCGGATCCGGGAGATCGCCGGGTACGACCTCTTCGACGAGGACCTGCGGACCAGCCTCGACGCCATCGCGAAACGCAGCGCCGGGCTCCTCGAGGCGCCGATCTCGATGGTGTCGATGATCCTCGACACCTCACAGTTCATCATCGGCTCGTACGGGCTGTCCGGATGGGTGGCCGACGCGGAGGGCACGCCGGCGGAATGGGCCATGTGCACGCACACCGTGCTCGCCGGGGAGCCCTACTGCGTCGTCGACGGGACGCAGGATCCCCGGCACGCCGACAACCCGTTCCTGCGGATGACCGGGATGCGCAGCTATCTCGGGGTGCCGCTGATCGGCGGTGGGCACGCGCTCGGGGCGCACTGCGTGATCGACGCGCGGCCACGGATCTTCACCGACGTCGACCGGGCGGTGCTGGCCGACGGGGCGGAGAAGGTGATGCGGCTGCTCGACGCGTACCGGCTCAGGTAGCGGCTTCGTCCTTGCTCAGGGGCGCGCCGTCCCAGCGCCAGTCGGACGGCCGGCGGTCCCGTCCGGGCAGGTCGCCGCGGCCGGTCGCCCAGAGCAGTGTCGGCCAGCGGCCGGTGTCCGTGGGCGCGTCGCGGAACAGGCGGCGCAGCGCACGGTCGCACAGGTCCTCCGGCGGGGCCCACTCCAGATCGAGGGCCCGTGCGACGTCGTGCATGTGGGCCAGCGTCTCCACAACGCCCATGGCGGCGAAACCGGACGGATCCGAAGCACCGTACGGGTGGTAGGCCACCCGGTCCGCCGGAACCACCTCGACCACCGCCACCAGCAGGCCGGCCGCCGAGTCCAGCACCTGGATCAGGCCCTCCCGGCTCGCGCCGTCCTCGGCGTAGACGGTCAGCGCCGGCCCGCCGTCCCGGTGGTGCCGCCATCCGAAGGGGACGTAGGTGGCCCGTGGCGGATTCCTCGGCGTCAATTGGGTGGCATAGGCGAACAGATCGTCGGCCATGTGCTCGATCGTTTCCCAGCAGGACCAGATCAGGCCGGCGGCCGGGGTGTGCCAATCCCGGTCCGTCGCGGTCCGCAGGGTGGCGATGGCCAGGTCAACCGCCTCGCGGACATCCCGCGCACCGATGGAGTTCTCAGTCATCGCGGCAATTTATCCCCACGGGTGACGAGCGGCCACGGAATTTGTCGTACCCCAGGCGCATCATCGCGGTATGGGAGAACCAGCAACGCCGATTCGCCGCCGGATTGAGCTCACCGTCGCTGAGGCTCGCCTGCGGTTCCAGCAACTCGTCCGCGTCACCGGGGTGACCGGGCAGGTGACCGTCGTGGTCGACGGCGGGCGGCCGATCGCCGCCATCGTGCCGGCCTCGCAGGTGCTCGACCCGCCGCCACCTCCGCCGCCACCTCCGGCGGCGCCCTCGGCTGCGGCTGAGGGGTGGATGCGCCGTATCGAGAAGGTGCGGGAGGACGTCCGTCGCCAGCACGCGCAACGCATCGGTGACCTGTCCCAAGCCTTGGATGAGGCATGGAGGCTTCTCGATGAAATACGGCCGCCGGGCACCGACCGGACTGTGGACACCCTGCGTGCCGCCCATGTAGACCTTCGGAAGGCTCGCTGATCAAAGGCCACTTCGCCGATAGGAGCGGCGCTAAGATCGGACAATGGCTCGACAGCTCGACCTATTCGTCCCGGGAATCGTCTACCTCGATGTGATCTTCACCGGCCTCCGTGAGCTGCCCGAGCCCGGCACCGAGGTCTGGGCGCCCGGCATGGGCTCGTGCCCCGGCGGCGTCGCCAACCTGGCGGTGGCCGCCAGCCGGCTCGGCCTGCACACGGGGCTCGGCACGGCGCTGAGCTCGGACGCCTACGGTGAGTTCTGCCACCAGGTGCTCAGCCGTCAGGAGGGGATCGACCTCTCCGCCTCACGCCGCCTCGACGACTGGCACTCGCCGGTGACCGTGTCGGTGGCGTACGACCGGGACCGCAGCATGATCACCCACGGCCATCCCCTGCCCACCGACGCCGACGGGCTGGTCAACGGCCTCCCCGCGGCCCGCAGCGCCGCCGTGAGCCTGGCGCCGGAGGGCACCGGCTGGGTGCGCCGCGCCCGCGCCGCCGGGACACTCGTCTTCGCCGACGCCGGATGGGACGACACCGACCAGTGGTCGTGCGAGGTGCTCGGAGTGCTCGCCGACTGTCACGCCTTCCTGCCCAATGCGGTCGAGGCCATGCGCTACACCCGTACCGACGAGCCGCGCCAGGCCCTGGAGAAACTGTCCGGTCTCGTACCCGTGGTGGTGGTGACCTGCGGCGGCGACGGGGCGCTCGCCGTCGACGGGAGCACCGGGGAGGTCGCGTCCGTCCCCGGCGTACCGGTGGAGGCCCTCGACCCGACCGGCGCCGGCGACGTCTTCACCGCGGGATTCGTCACCGGCACGCTCGGCGGCTGGCCGCTCGCCGAGCGGGTGGCCTTCGCCACGCTCGTGGGCGCCCTGTCGGTGCAGCATTTCGGCGGCTCCCTGTCGGCCCCCGGCTGGGGCGACATCGCCGACTGGTGGACCGCCACCCGCGCCGGCGCCGCCCGCCACCACGGCGACTCCAGCGAGGCGGTCCTGGCCCGGCGGTTCGGCTTCCTCGACGACGTGATCCCACCGGGCAGCCGCAACGCGGTCCACCGCGCCACGGCCACGATCGCCCGCCTCTCCGACGTCAGCCCCGGCCACTGACCCGGGTGAATGCCCTTCCCCGGCCGTTCGTGTCCGGCGTCCGCCGGCGTTCATGTCACGGCCCGGCGCCTTCTGCCCGGCCGTCGCCCGTGGGTCAGGGCGGCGGAGAACGATGATCGGTAACCGAGCCATGGAGATCGCATGCGACTGACGATTCTCGGCGGCGGGGGTTTCCGTGTGCCGCTGGTGCACCGGGCGCTGCTCGCCGACCGCGAGCAGACCGGCATCACCGAGCTGGTCCTGCACGACGTCGACGCCGGGCGCCTCGACGCGATCGGCCGGGTGCTCACCGCCCAGGCGCGTGGCGTGCCCGGAGCCCCGCGGCTGATCACCACCACCGACCTGGACACCGCGGTCACCCGCGCGGACTTCGTGTTCTGCGCGGTCCGGGTGGGCGGCCTGCGCGGGCGGGTCACCGACGAGAGGGTGGCACTCGAAGCGGGCGTCCTCGGCCAGGAGACGGTCGGCGCCGGTGGCATCTCCTACGGCCTGCGCACCGTCCCCGAGGCCCGCCGTATCGCCGCCCGCATCGCGCGCCTCGCCCCCGCCGCCTGGACGATCAACTTCACCAACCCCGCCGGTCTGGTCACCGAGGCCATGGCCACCCACCTCGGCGACCGGGTCATCGGCATCTGCGACTCCCCGTCCGGACTGGTCGACCGCGTGCTGAAGGCCCTCGGCGCCGACCCCGGCACGGTCCGCGTCGACTACGCCGGGCTCAACCACCTGGGCTGGCTCTACGGCGTCCACCTCCTCGACGCGGCCGACCCGCGTGCCGCGGTCCCGCTCGGGGCGGGCGCTCGGCGTACCGGGGCGGGTCTGCCGGGTGTTCCGGGATCGGCTCGCGGGACCGGGGCGCCCGGGCCGGCCGGGCCCGGCGCTGACGGCGACGGGAATCTCCTGGCGCGCCTCCTGGCCGACCGCCCGCGGCTGGAATCCTTCGAGGAGGGCCGCCTCTTCGGCGCCGACCGTCTTCGTGACCTGGGCGCGATCCCCAACGAGTATCTGCACTACTACTACGATCCGGCCGGCACGCTGGCCGCGGTGCGGCAGGCGGCGCAGACCCGGGGTGAGTTCCTGCTCGGGCAGCAGCGGCGCTGTTATGCCGAGATCCTCGTCCGTGATCCGCTCGGCGCCTGGCTGGGTGCGTGGCGGGAGCGGGAGGCCACCTACATGGCCGAGAACCGGGAGCTCACCGGCGCCGGCGAGCGGGAGCACGACGAGTCCCGGCCGGCCGGTTACGAGGGTGTCGCGCTCGCGGTGATGCGCGCCCTGGCCCACGACGAGCCCACCACCCTCATCCTGAACGTGCGCAACCGGGGCGCCGTCGCCGCTCTCGACGACGGCGCGGTGGTCGAGGTGCCGTGCACGGTGGACGCCCGCGGGGCTTCGCCCCAGCGGATCTCGCCGCTTCCGGCGCACGGCACGGGGCTGATCCAGGCGGTCAAGACGGCCGAGAGGTGGGTCCTGCAAGCGGTCGATTCAGGATCGAAGGCCGCAGCGGTACGGGCGATGGCCGAGCATCCCCTGGTCGGATCGGAACCCGTCGCGGCCCGTCTGATCGACGCCTACCGGGCCGAGTTCCCCGAACTCGCCTACCTGCGGGCCGGGTGAGCCGAAAACTGTCGTACCCGCCTGGCAGGGTGACCGGTGAAAGGGGGCACGAGATGAGGTATGGCTACTTCGGCACGATGAGGACCCGGCCCGGCCACCGGGAGGAGGTCGTGTCCATCCTGCTCAGCGGCGCCGACGGGCTGCGCTCCGCCGGTTGCCACGTCTACGTCGTCGGCGTGTCGGACGACGACGATCAGACCATCTGGGTCAACGAGGTGTGGGAGAGCAAGGAGCATCACGACGCCTCCCTGCAACTGCCCGCGACCCGGGCCGCGATCGCGGCGGCGATGCCGCTGCTGACCGGCGAGTTCACCAGTCAGGAGACAACCGTGCTGGGCGGCCTGGGCGTCCCACCCGAGTGACGGCGCCGGGGCCGGGCGTGTGTCGCCCGGCCCCGGCGTTTCGTGCGGTCAGGCCGCGACCTCGGCGGGGTGGCGCGGCGGGATCGAGTGGTCGATCTCGCGGGCCGGCTTGCGGTTGGGCAGGGCCAGGCGGAAGACCTTGGCCCACGCCGACGCCACCTGGAAGACCAGCGGCCCGGTCACGTAGTTGAGCTGGTAACGCTCGAAGAGCGCCCGCACCTTCGGCGCGACCTCGGCGTAACGGCTGGCCGGCAGGTCGGGGAAGAGGTGGTGCTCGATCTGGTGGGAGAGGTTGCCGGTCATGATGTGCATCAGCTTGCTGCCGGAGATGTTGGCCGAGCCGAGCATCTGCCGGAGGTACCACTCACCCCGGGTCTCGCCGGTGATCGACGTGCGCTCGAAGGTCTCGACGCCGTTCGGGAAGTGACCGCACATGATCACCGAGTGGGTCCACAGGTTCCGGGCCAGGTTGGCCACGAAGTTGGCGGCCATGGTGCCGAAGAGGGCGCCGAGCGGGTTGCCGACGGCGAAACCGACCGGGAGGGCGAGGGCCGGGTGCACGACGTAGTCACGGGTGACCTGCCGGCGGATCTTGTGGAGGACCTGGCGGGCGCGGGCACGGAACTCGGGGTTGTTGCGGCGCTTCTTGGTCCGCAGGTTGCGGCCCAGCTCCAGGTCGTAGGCGGCGATGCCGTATTCGAAGAAGCACGCGTTGACGAAGTTGTAGAGCGGCTGCCCGAGGTGCGCGGGCGCCCACCTCTGCTGCTCGTCGACGCGCATGATGCCGTAGCCGAGGTCGTTGTCCCGGCCGACCACGTTGGTGTACTTGTGGTGCAGCTCGTTGTGCGAGTGCTTCCACTGCTCGGCCGGCGACGCCGAGTCCCACTCCCAGGTGGTCGAGTGGATCTTCGGGTCGCGCATGAAGTCGTACTGGCCGTGGAGGATGTTGTGGCCGATCTCCATGTTCTCCAGGATCTTGGAGATCGACAGGCCGATCGTGCCGAGGACCCAGGCCGGGGGGAAGACCGAGAAGAGCAGGACGGCGCGGCTGCCGAGTTCGAGGCGCCGCTGCACGGCGATCATCCGCCGGATGTGCCGGGCGTCCTGCTCGCCGCGGACGGCGAGGATCTCGTCGCGGATGGCGTCGAGCTCCCGGCCGAGCTGCTCGATGTCCTCCGGGGAGAGATGGGCGATCGGGTTGACTTCCTTGCGCTGGAGCGTCGTCACAGAACTTCCTCGTTCTTTCGGGAGCCGGTTCGGCGGGGAGCCGGCTCGCGGGCGGGGCTCCGAGGCGGCGGGGCTCGGAGGTGGCGCCTCCGAGGTTGCGGGCTCGGAGGAAGCCGTTCTCAAGAAAGTCAGGCGTCCAGCCGGCACGGGCCGGCGGCCGTGGAGATGCATGTCTGGATCAGGACGTTGTCGCCGTCCACCTCGGTCGCGGTGGTGAGCTTGCCGTCGCGGACGTCGCGGACGATGCCCTCGCGCATGGGCAGCACGCACTTGAAGCAGATGCCCATCCGGCAGCCGGATCTCATCAACTGGCCGGCCGCCTCGGCCGCGTCGAGCACCGTGGCGCCGGCGGCGACGTCGACGACCAGGCCGGACTTCTCGAAGGTGACCGTGCCGCCGTCGCCGGCGACCAGCACCGTGGGACGGAAGCGTTCGACGTGCAGCCGCTCGGCGGCGCCCGCGTCGGCCCAGTGCTCCTGGAGGTCGTCGAGCATGTCGCCGGGGCCGCACGCCCAGGTCTCCCGCTCGAACAGGTCGGGCACCAGGTCGGCCAGCGCGGCCGGCTTGAGCCGCCCGTCGGCGCGGGTGTGCCGCTCGATCAGCCGGATCCGGCCCTGGGCGGCGAGCTCACGCAGCTCGGCGCCGAAGACGACGCCCTCCGGGGTCCTGGCCGAGTGCACGACGACCACGTCGCCCAGCTCGGGAAGGGCGCTGCGCAGCATGCCCATCACCGGGGTGATGCCGCTGCCCGCCGTGACGAACAGCGTCCTGGCCGGCCGGGGCGAGGTCAGCACGAAGTCGCCGGCCGGCACGTCGAGGTGGACCAGCATGCCCTTGCGGGCGTGCCGCAGCAGGTGACCGCTGACCACGCCGTCCCGGACGGCGTTCACGGTGACGGTGAACCTGCCGTCGCGACGGCCGGCCGCGCTGGTCACCGAGTAGGCACGCCACAGCCGGACACCGTCGACGTCCACGCCGAGCCGGACGTACTGTCCGGGCTGGTGTGGCTCCCAGCCACGACCCGGGCGCAGCTCCAGGGTGACCGCGTCGGCGGTCTCGGGGCGCACCGCTTCGATCCGGGCGCGCAGGACGGTGGGGTTGCGCAGGGGCGCGATGACGTCGAGATAGTCGGCCGGCACCACCGGAGTGGTGATCAGCTCGACCACGCGCCACGCGCCGTTCCTGAGTCGCCGGGTGAACAGCGATGTCTGATTTACAGGCACCTACCAAGACTGGTCGCTCGCAAAGGCAAAGTCCTGACCTGGGAAAGTGAATCCGGGGCCGCATAATTGTTCGGCGGGGACAAGGACGGACGGAATGTGAGGGAGCCGCGTGAAACAGCCGCTGCGCGACGTACGGTCCTATCGCCTGCCGCCAGAGGTCGTCGACCCACTCCGGCAGGGTTTGTCCGGAGTCTCCTCACAGACGATCAAGGCGATCATCCGGGAGGTCCCGGCGTACGCCGAACCGTTCGCCGGCGAGCTCGGGCACAAGATCGCGAGGGCGGTGCGGGCCGCACTCGCCACCTTCCTGAACCTGGTGTCCCGTCCGGGCGCCGACCCGGGCACCCCGATGGCGTCGGCGATCGAGGCGGCGTACGCGCTGGGCCGCGGCGAGGCCCGCTCCGGCCGCAGCCTGGACGCGCTGCTCGCCGCCTACCGGGTGGGCGCCCGGGTGGCGTGGCGTGAGCTGGCCGCGATCAGTGTCGCCGCCGGGCAGCCCGCCGCCACCATCGCCGACTTCGCCGAACTGGTCTTCGCCTACATCGACGAGCTGTCCGCGGCCAGCGTGGCCGGGCACGCCGACGAACTGGCCGCCTCCGGCCGGATCCGGATGCGCCACCTCCAGGAGCTGGCGCAGGCGCTGGTCGCCGGGGAACCCGCGCACGTGCTCCAGGCCGCCGCCGAGCAGGCCGAGTGGGCGGCCCCGCAGACCCTCACCGCGCTGCTGCTGCCGGAACGCGCGGCACGCTGGGTGATCGACCTGCTCGATCCGCGTACGCTGCAGCTCGCCGACGCCGTACCCGAGCATCCCGGCCTGACCGTGCTGCTGGTACCGGACCCGCAGGGCAGCTCCCGCCCGACCATGACCCGGTTGCTGACCGGCCACAACGTCGTGATGGGCCCGGCCCGCCCATGGCTGGAGGCGAAGAGCTCGCTGGACCGGGCGATCCGGGTGCACCGGCTGACCGCACCGGCCGGCGGCGAGGTCGTCGACACCGAGGACCACCTGGCCGCGGTGGTGGTGACCGCCGACCCGGGCGCGCTGGCGGATCTGCGGGCCTGGGCGCTGACCCCGCTGGCCGGCGAGCGCGGCGCGGCCGCCGCCAAGCTGGTCGAGACGCTGCGCAGCTGGCTGCTGCACCACGGCCGCCGCGAGGACGTGGCCGCTGAACTGTTCGTGCACCCGCAGACGGTCCGCTACCGGATGGCCCGGCTCCGCGAGCTGTACGGCGACCGCCTCCGCGACCCGCGGTGGGTCCTGGCCCTGACCATCGCCCTCGCCATTCCGGAGTGAACGGCGGATATACCAAAGTCAGAACCGGCCGACTTCGGACGACTGGTTCGCCTGGACGGCCCGAAATAGCGTGGTCACCGCAAGGCCGGGCAGGGGAACCGGGTGGTCGGGGACATGAGCGGCGGCGATGCGTCACGGCAGGACGGGACGGTGCTGACGTTCTCGCCGGTGGCCCGCGTCCTGGTGGTGTTCGGGCCGGCCACGCTCGGCGTGCTGATCGGGTTCGCGCTGCCGGTGGCCGCCCGATGGCTGGTCGACGTGGGCTTCCCGGTCCTCGGTGTGGTGTGGCGGGTGGCCGCCTCGGTCGACACCTGGTGGAAGGCCGTCGTGCAGGCCGCGATCTTCGCGGTGGTGGGCGCGCTGGCCAGCGTGGAGCTGGTGCGCGGCACCGTCCGGGTCACGGTCGGCGCCGAGGAGGTGCGGCTGCGGACCGGGGAGAGCGAGGCCGTCGTCGCCCGTTCGGAGATCGGGGCCCTGTTCGTGGACGACGCCGCCCTGGTGATCCTGGACCGGGAGTCGCGGCGGGTGTTCCACGGCGACCCGCAGGCCGAACAGGACGTGCTGGAGCGGGTCTTCCGCGAGCACGGCTACCCCTGGCGGGCCGAGGACCCGTTCGCCGGCCTCTACCAGCGGTGGGTTCCGGAGAGCGGTCAGCTGCCGGTGGCCGTCGAGGCGGTGCTGTCGGCCCGTTCCGTCGCGCTGCGCAAGAAGGCCGCGAAGGAGGCCGCCGAGCTGCGCGGCTCATTGGAGAAGCTGGGTTACGCGGTCCGTGACGACGGCGCCCACCAGCTCTGGCGCCCGCTGGTGCGCTCATGACACCCGCGACCGAGGCGGAGCGGAAGGAGCGGAACAGGCAGCGCGTCTGGGACGTGGCGGCCGTGCTGTCCGCCTATCTCGGTGCGGCGTTCGTGCTCGGCGAGGCCCAGGCCAGCCGCGGGTTGACCGACGAGCAGGTGTTCCTGCATCTGGTGGCCGGGTGCGTCCTCGCCCAGGCGCTCTGGTGGCGGCACCGGTGGCCGGTGGCGGTGGCGGTCTTCCTCAACCTCGTCTCGGTGGTCGCCGAAGGCGCCGGCGTGGCCTCGTTGATCGCCCTCTTCACGGTCGTCACGTTGCGGCGCGGGCGGCCGACGGTGCTGGTCACCGCGCTCAGCCTGGTGACCGGGCTGCTCTTCACGTGGCTCAATCCGGACCCGGCCGTGCCGGCGGTGGTCGCCGTCGCGCTCACTGTCGCGATCACCGCCGCCACGGTCGCGATCGGGCTGGCGGCGCGGGCGCGGCGGGAGCTGATCGCGTCGCTGCGGGAGCGGGCGGCCCGCGCCGAGGAGGAGACGCGGCTGCGGGCCGACCGCCTGCGTTCGCTGGAACGGGAACGGATCGCCCGGGAGATGCACGACGCGCTCGCCCACCGGATCTCGATGGTCAGCCTGCACGCGGGTGCCCTCCAGATCCGTCCCGACCTGACCCCGGAGGAGGTGGCGAAGGCGGCCGCCACCATCCGGGACAGCGCCCACCAGGCCCTCGAGGACCTGCGCGAGATCCTCGGCGTGCTGCGGGCCGGCGACGGCGACGGCGACGGCCTCCGGCCGCAACCCGACCTGCGAGACCTGGGCGATCTCCTCGCCGACGCCGACCGGGCGGGGGTACGGGTGAGCACCGTCAACCACCTGGACGGACTGCCGATCAGCGCCTCACTGGGGCGGACCCTGTACCGGCTGATCCAGGAGGGCCTCACGAACGCGGGCAAGCACGCGCCCGGCACGTCCGTACGCCTGCTGTTGGAGAGCACCGGTGAGGGTGAGCTGCATCTGTTGATCTCCAACCCGTTGCCGGGCATCGCGCGCAGCGTGGTTCCGGGGGCGGGCGCCGGGCTGGTCGGGCTGGCCGAACGGGTGGAGCTGCTGCACGGGCGGCTGTCGCACGGTGTCCGCACCCACCCGGGCGCGGGCCTGAGTTTCGATCTGGAGGCGTGGTTGCCGTGGCCGAGCTGATCCGGGTGCTGATCGCCGATGACGACCCGCTGGTGCGGGTGGGCCTGTCGCTGGTGCTGGGCGCGGCGCCGGAGATCCAGATCGTCGGTGAGGCGGGCGACGGCGCCGAGGCGGTCGAGCTGGCCCGGCGCCTGCGGCCGGACGTGGTGCTGATGGACGTGCGGATGCCCCGGACGGACGGCCTGGCCGCGACCGCCGAGCTGCGCCGGTACGGCCCGGCCCCGGCGATCGTGGTGCTGACCACCTTCGACACCGACGAGAACCTGCTCGGGGCGCTGCGCCTGGGGGCCAACGGCTTCCTGCTGAAGGACATCGCGCCGACCGAGATCCTGGACGCGGTGCGGCGGGCGGCCGCCGGTGAGTCGATCCTGGCGCCGTCGGTGGTGCCGCGCCTGATCGGGTACGCGGTGGCCCGTGACCCGGAGAGCGACGGCGGCCGCGGCAGCCGGGCGTCGGCGGTGCTCGACCGGCTCACCGAGCGGGAGCGGGAGGTGGCCGACGCGGTGGCGACCGGGCGCTCCAACGCGGAGATCGGCGCGGAGCTGCACATGAGCGTGCCGACCGTGAAGGCGTACGTCTCCCGGCTGCTCGACAAGCTCGGCTGCGCGAACCGGGTGCAGGTGGCGATCCTGGTCCACGAGTCCCGCGCCGGAAAGTGACATCTCTCGTGAGGGTCGTTACAGGAGGTGGTTTCCGGCGGTGACTCCGGCTAGCTTTGACGGACGCAAAGACCTACTTGTTCAGTAGGCATTGCGACGCTCGTCACAACTGCTGAGCAGGGTGTTCAACGTGATCGAAATCGGCGGTCTTCGTAAGACGTACCGCTCCAGGAATGGCTCGGTGCGGGCTGTCGACGGGGTTGACCTCACTGTCGGTGAGGGCGAGGTCTTCGGTGTCCTGGGTCGCAGCGGCGCGGGCAAGAGCACCCTGCTGCGCTGCGTCAACATGCTGGAGCGGCCGGACGCCGGCACGGTCACGGTCGACGGCGTCGAGCTGACCGGTCTGCGCGGCAAGCGGCTGCGGACCGCCCGCCACGGGATCGGGATGATCCACCAGCACTTCGCGCTGCTCTCCTCACGCACCGTGGCCGGTAACGTCGCGTTCGCCCTGGAGGTGACCGGCACCCCGCGGGCCGAGCGCAAGGCCCGGGTCGCCGAGCTGCTCGAACTGGTCGGTCTCAGCGAGCGCGCGGACGCGTACCCGGCCCAGCTGTCCGGTGGCCAGAAACAGCGGGTCGGCATCGCCCGCGCGCTCGCCGCGCGGCCCCGGGTGCTGCTCTCCGACGAGGCCACCTCGGCGCTCGACCCGGAGACCACCGACTCGATCCTGCGGCTGCTGCTCGACCTGAACCGCCGGCTCGGCCTCACCATCCTGCTGATCACCCACGAGATGACCGTGGTGAAGCGGATCTGCACGTCGGCCGCGGTGATGCGGGACGGGCGGTTCACCGAATCCGGCGCCATCACCGACCTGCTGCGGCGGCCGGAGTCGGAGCTGGCCCGCGACCTGTTCCCGCTGGAGCCGGTGACCGGCACGGCCGGGGAGACGATCGTCGACATCACGGTGAGCGGTGCCGAGGCCGACGAGCCGATCATCGCGGAACTGGCCCGGCGGTTCGCTCTCGACGTACGCATCCTGGGTGGTTCCGTGGAAACGCTCGCCGCGACGCGCGCCGGGCGCTGGCGTCTCGCCCTGCCGGGCGCCCCCGACGACAACCGCGAGGCCCTCGACTACCTGCGCAAACGGGGTGTGGCGGCATGAGCGAGCTTGCGAGCGAATCATCGGGCTCAGTGCTGAGGTCGTGGCGACGCCGGAGCGAAGCGGAGGTGGCGGCATGACCTGGTCGGAGATCTACGAGCTGCTCGACGTCGGGGTGCGCGAGACGGCCTGGATGGTCGGCGTGTCGGCGCTGCTCACCGCCGTCGGCGGTCTGCTCGTCGGGGTGCTGCTGGTGCTCACCGGCCCCGGCGGCCTGCTGCCGATGCGGCCGCTCAACGCCGTCCTCGGCCTGATCGTGAACGTCGGCCGGTCGCTGCCGTTCATCATCCTGCTGGTCGCGGTCATCCCGTTCACCCGCATGGTCGTCGGCACCACGATCGGCACCGACGCGGCGATCGTCCCGCTGACCATCGGCGCCATCCCGTTCTTCGCCCGGATCGTCGAGTCGGCGCTGCGCGAGGTGCCGCCGGACGTGGTCGCCGCGGCCACCGCGATGGGCGCCACCCGCACCCAGATCGTCGGCAAGGTGCTGCTCCGCGAGGCCCTTCCGGCCCTGGTCGCGGGCCTGACCATCACGGTGATCGCGCTGGTCGGCTACTCGGCGATGGCCGGGGTGGTCGGCGGCGGCGGTCTCGGCGACCTCGCCATCCGGTACGGCTACCAGCGCTTCGAGACCGAAGTGATGATCGCGACCGTGGTGGCCCTGGTGATCCTCGTCCAGCTCGTCCAGATGCTCGGTGACCTGCTCGTCCGCAGGCTGTCACACCGCTGAACACCCCCCGGCCGTGACCCGGGCCGGGGTCCGTCTCAATTCCTTCAACGCCCATCGAAATGAAAGGCTCATCATGCGCCGCCGCTCCTTCGCCGCCGTCCTGGCCGCCGCCACCCTCACCCTGGGCCTGGCCGCGTGCGGCTCGTCCGACTCCTCCGACAGCGCGGACAAGGACACCCTCAAGGTCGGCGTCAGCCCGGTCCCGCACGGCGAGATCCTCAAGTACGTCTCCGAGAACCTGGCCGCCGCCGAGGGCCTGAAGATCGAGATCGTCGAGTTCAACGACTACATCCAGCCCAACGTGGCGCTCAGCGAGAAGCAGCTGGACGCCAACTACTTCCAGCACATCCCGTACCTGGAGGAGGAGGTCGCGTCGAAGGGCTACAAGTTCACCGCGCTCAAGCCGGTGCACATCGAGCCGCTCGGCGTCTACTCCAAGACCGTGAAGACCCTGGCCGAGGTGCCCTCCGGCGGCGTCGTGGGCATCCCGAACGACCCGTCGAACTCGGGCCGCGCCCTCGCCCTGCTCGCCAAGAACGGCCTGATCACCCTGAAGGACGGCGTCGGCGTCAAGGCGACCGAGAAGGACATCACCGCCAACCCGAAGAACCTCCAGTTCAAGGCGCTCGAGGCCGCGCAGCTGCCGCGCAGCCTGGAGGACACCGCGATCTCGGTGATCAACGGCAACTACGCGATCGAGACCGGGCTCAAGCCGGCCACCGACGCGCTCGTGCTGGAGGCCGGCGACGACAACCCGTACGCCAACCTGGTCGTGGTCCGCGCCGGTGACGAGACCGACGCGCGGGTCGTGAAGCTGGAGAAGCTGCTGCACTCCGCCGAGGTGAAGAAGTTCATCGAGGACAAGTACCAGGGTTCGGTGCTGGCCGCGTTCTGATCTTCGGGGAGCCGCGTGCGGCTCCCCGAAACCCTCAGCAGGCGCCCTGGTCCGCCCACACGTCGGCGGATCCGGGCGTCTCGCCCTGCGTCCACCACTTGGCCCGCCAGGTACGCCCGTTGTGCGACACCAGGTTGCCGCCCACGTAGACCGCGCTGCTGCTCCACGCCGCCGCCGAGCATCCGGTCGGCGGGGGAGTGGTGCCGCCCCCGCCGGTGCCGCCGATGTTGACGTCGATGCACGAGTAGAACGCGTTGGCGGTGTCGGCGATCGTCCAGACGGCGAGGACCTTCTGCCGTCCCGAGAACCCGCTCAGGTTGACGGTGTGCGACAGCGTCGCCGGCGGCTGTTGGCTGTTGCCGGCGAAGTACCCGACCCGCGTGCCGCCGATGAAGTACTCCCAGCTCGTCGTCGCGTGCCGGGCCGTGTTGATCCAGGTGAACGTCTGCGAGGTGCCGACGTTGGTGGCCGGCCAGCCCTTGCTGTCGTCGTTGAGCTCGGCGAAGACGGCGTTGTTGCCGTGACAGTTCCGTAGGCCCTTGGGGCCCTCGACGCTCTGCGGCTCGTACTTGATCTGCCCGCAGGAGACCCGCCCCTGCGCGCAGAGGGCCTGCCGGCTGGGCGGTGACGAGACATATCCGTGCGCGGCCGCCGGTGAGGCGACCAGTATCGAGCCCGCGGTCCCCAGGGCGGCGACGGCGAGCAGGGCCAGAAACTTGCGCATGCCACTCCCTCCAATGACGGATGTCGATTGATGGATGTGACAGAAATATAAAGTAAGGTTTCCTAAATTAAAAGCGGGATGGCGCGATCCGCACACGACGGCGCATGATCGGGGCATGACCGAGGAGACCGCCACCGAACGGCGCCGGCGCTTCGGCGAACTGCCCGCCCGGATCCGGCCCGAGGACCACGTCGAGCTGGTCGACATCCGCCGCCCGGAGGGCCGGCCGGCCACCGCACTCGACCCCGAACACGAGCGCGCCCTGCACACGGCCGCCTGAGGCAACAGAGCTTCAAACCTTTGTCCGGTACGCCTACCAAAAGCCCCCGCCGCTCCCCGCGAGCTGATCACCGGTCCAGACCGTGCCGCGCCCGCCGGGCGTGAGTGGGTGGTCACCCGCCGAACCCGGTGGCCCGTGCGGCGCCAGCCGCCCAAACCAAACCGTGCCCACAGTGGCCCGTGCGGCGCCAGCCGCCCGGGCCGGACCGTGCGGCGCTAGCCGCCCGGGCCGGACCGTGCGGCGCTAGCCGCCCGGTCAGGCCAGGATCGTTTCGATCCGCTCGGTGGGGAGCCCGAGGGCCGAGCCGACCAGGTCGTTGGTGAGGACGCCGGCGTGCACGTTCAGGCCCAGCGCGAGCGCCGGGTCGGCCCGCAGCGCGTCGCGCCAGCCCAGGTCGGCCAGGCGCAGGACGTACGGCAGGGTGGCGTTGGTGAGCGCGTAGGTCGAGGTGTTCGGCACCGCGCCCGGCATGTTGGCGACGCAGTAGAAGACCGACTCGTGCACCCGGTAGACCGGGTCCTGGTGGGTGGTGGGCCGCGAGTCCTCGAAGCAGCCGCCCTGGTCGATCGCGATGTCGACCAGCACCGAGCCGGGCTTCATCCGCTTCACCAGCGCGTTGCTGACCAGGGTGGGGGCCTTCGCACCGGGCACCAGCACCGCGCCGATCACCATGTCGGCGTCCAGGACCGACTGCTCGATCGCGTACGAGCTGGACACCAGGGTCTTCACCCGGCCGCCGAACCGGTCGTCGATCTGCCGCAGCCGCGGGATGCTCAGGTCCAGCACGGTGACGTCGGCGCCCAGGCCGAGGGCGATGGTCGCCGCGTTCACGCCGGAGACACCGCCGCCGATCACCGTCACCTTCGCGGGCGCGACCCCCGGGACACCGCCCGGCAGCACACCCCGGCCGCCGCTGTTGCGCATCAGGCTGTACGCGCCCACCTGCGGCGCGAGCCGGCCGGCCACCTCGGACATCGGCGCGAGCAGCGGCAGCGACCCGTCGGCGAGCTGCACCGTCTCGTACGCGATCGCGGTGGTCCCGCTGTTCAGCAGTGCCTTGGTGCCCTCGGCGTCGGCCGCCAGGTGCAGATAGGTGAAGAGGACCTGCCCGGCGCGTAGCCGGTGGTACTCCTCGGCGATCGGCTCCTTCACCTTGAGGATCATGTCGGCGGTGCCCCACACCGCGTCCGCGTCCGCGAGGATCCGGGCGCCCGCCGCCTCGAAGTCGGCGTCGCTGATGGCGGATCCCACGCCGGCGCCGGCCTGGACCGACACCTCGTGCCCGTGTCGTACCGCCTCCACGACACCGGCCGGGGTGATCGCCACCCGGTACTCGTGGTTCTTGACCTCTGCAGGCACACCGATGTGCATGGGGTTCCTTCCGCCATCAACTCCCGATGGCGATAGAGTGGAACGATGTGCAGCCCGGGGGCAACACGAGCGAAGAAGATTCTGAACGCTTACGTCCATGGGCAGATCCTTCGATGCGGCGGTCTCGGGTGACCGATCTGCCGAAGGATGTTCGAGGCCTCGATCACATCGACCTGGAGTTGCTGAGCCTCCTGGAGTCCGACGGCCGGATGCCCAACAACGCGCTCGCCGAACGGGTCGGCATCGCCCCGTCGACCTGCCTCACCCGGATCCGCCGGCTGCGCGAGATCGGCGCGGTCCGCGGCTTCCACGCCGACGTCGACCCCGCCTGGATCGGCCGCCCGATCCAGGCCATGATCGCCGTGCGGATCCGATCCGACGCCCGCGAGGAGATCGGCCGCTTCGCCGAGTCGCTGGCCGGCATCCCGGCGGTCCGCGACGTCTACTTCGTCTCCGGGTCGTACGACTTCCTGCTGCACGTCGCCTGCGCCGACGTCGACGACCTCCGCTCGATCATCACCGAGCGGCTCAGCGGCACCCGCCTGGTCGCCGGCACCGAGACCTACCTGATCTTCGAACACCGCCGCGGCTCCTGACCGCGCCGCGGCTTCCTCCTGCTCGCGCTGCCGCTCCCGTCATGACCGCGCCGCCGTGGCTCTGGACCGGACCGGAGCGCTTCGGCCGTTACCGGGCTGGCCGTCGCTCCAGCCAGATCGTGTCCGGCCAGCCCGGCCGCTCCGCGGGCCGGTCACGGTCGTGCTCACCGGCCTGCTGGTGCTCCTGTTCCTCGGCGCCTGGCATCTGGCCACCCGCCTATGGCCCCCCACCGCGCTGACCCACGCGCGTGGCGCGCCACGCGCGCCACGCGCCAACCTTCCGCGTTCTTGGACGTTTTGCCACCGCCGGCGGTCGTAAGGCGTCCAGGATTGCGGAGGCGCGGATGAGGGCGGTGCTTCGTGCGCCAACCTTCCGCGTTCTTGGACGTTTTGCCACCGCCGGCGGTCGTAAGGCGTCCAGGATTGCGGAGGCGCGGATGAGGGCGGTGCTTCGTGCGCTGACCTTCCGCGTTCTTGGACGTTTTGCCACCGCCGGCGGTCGTCAGGCGTCCAGGATTGCGGAGGCGTGGATGAGGGCGGTGCTTCGTGCGCTGACCTTCCGCGTTCTTGGACGTTTTGCCACCGCCGGCGGTCGTCAGGCGTCCAAGATTGCGGAGGCGTGGATGAGGGCGGTGCTTCGTGCGCTGACCTTCCGCGTTCTTGGACGTTTTGCCGCCGCCGGCGGTCGTCAGGCGTCCAGGATTGCGGAGGCGTGGATGAGGGCGGTGCTTCGTGCGCTGACCTTCCGCGTTGTTGGACGTTTTGCCACCGACAGCGGTCGTAAGGCGTTCAAGATCGCGGAGGTCTGGGCTGGGCGGTGAGCGGTCGTTCAAGATTGCGAGGGTCTGGGTGGGGCGGTGAGCGGTCGTCCAAGATCGTGGAGGCGTGGGTGGGGTGGTGCTGCGCGCGCTGACCTTCGTTGATCTTGGACGCTTTGCCGCCGTCGGCGGTCGTAAGGCGTCCAAGATTGCGGGGGTGTGGGCGCGGGATGCGGTGAGTGATCGTCGCTGGTGCGGCGGTATTACTCCGCGGGGGCCAGGCGGTCGCTCAGGACGTGGGCGGCGAACAGGTGGAAGCCCACCACCAGCGGGATCGTCGCCGGGACCGAGAGGGCCAGGAAGAAGGCGAGCACGCCGGCCAGCGCCGGGGCGAGCGCCGACCACGGCCGGCTCACCGCCTGCCCCCACGCCCAGCCGATCGCGGCCTTCCACGACTGAGACGGATCACGGCCGCCGGCCACCAGGGTGAGCGTGGCGACCCCGGCCAGCCAGCTGACGACGGCCGCGGTGATCACCAGCATCGGGGTGCCGCCGGGTACCCAGCCGCGGCTCAGCGCCACCAGGTCGACCAGCAGCAGCGCGGCCACCAGTACGACCGGGACACCGGGCAGCAGGGTGCGGCGGAACTGTCGCAGCAACGGCCGGAACGCCGGCAGCGAACCGGCGTGGTAGCGGTGCCGGACCGCCGTCGAACCGGCCGCCAGCGCCGCCGGCAGGGTCAGGACCGGCAGTGCCGCGACCGTCACCCCGATGCCGATCAGCGCGAGATCGGCGCCGAGCGCGAACCGTTCGCGCCAGTCCGGACGGATCTCCGGCTCGTCCTCCTGCGGCCAGTTCGGGCCGCCCGGCCCACCGGCCGTCATGGCGAGCGGGGCGCTGGGTTCACCGGTCGTGGTGGGGAGCGGGGCGCTGGGTTCACCGGTCGTGGTGGGGAGCGGGGCGCTGGGTTCACCGGTCGTGGTGGGGAGCGGGGCGCTGGGTTCACCGGTCGTGGTGGGGAGCGGGGCGCTGGGTTCACCGGTCGTGGTGGGGAGCGGGGCGCCCGGCCCGCCCGCCGGAGAGGCGAGCGGGCCGGTGGCGGCGGGCGTCGTCATCCCTTGAGGCCTGACGTGTTGATGCCCTCGACGAGCATCCGCTGGAAGGCCACGAAGAACAGGAAGACGGGGGCCAGCGACAGCACCGACATGGCGAACATCGGGCCGACCGAGGACTGGCCGCTGGAGTCGATGAACAGGGTCAGCGCCACCGGGGCGGTGTACTTCTCCAGGTCGGACAGGTAGACCAGCTGGCGGAAGAAGTCGTTCCACGTCCAGATGAACGAGAAGATCGCGGTGGACACCAGGGCCGGCCGGGACAGCGGCAGGATCACGTGCCGGAAGACACCGTACGGGGAGCAGCCGTCGATCGTGGCGGCCTCGTCCAGGTCACGGGGCACACCCCGCATGAACTGGACCATCAGGAAGACGAAGAACGCCTCGGTGGCCAGCAGCTGCGGGACGATCAGCGGCGCGTACGGCCAGTCGCCGCCCACCCAGCCGAACGTCTTGAACATGACGAACTGCGGCACGATCAGCACGTGGCCGGGCAGCAGCAGCGTCCCGATCATGATGGCGAACCAGAAGCCGCGCAGCCGGAACTTCAAACGGGCGAAGGCGTACGCCGCCAGCAGGCACGAGATGCAGTTGGCGACCACCGTGAGGCCCGCCACGAGCGCGCTGTTGAGGAAGAACCGCCCGAAGCTGACGTCGAAGTTGCTCCAGCCGTCGGTGTAGTTGCTCGGCGTCCACTCCTCGGGCAGCACCGCCACGTTGTTCAGGACCTCGGACGGGCTCTTGAACGAGCTGCCGAGCATCCACACCAGCGGGTAGAGCACCACCGCCGAGAGCAGGACCAGCGTCAACGGCCGGGCCAGGCGCTGGAGGGTCATCAGTCTTCTCCGTCCGAGTAGTGCACCCAGAACCTGCCGGTCCGGAAGACGAGGGCGGTGACCAGGCCGATCGCGAGCAGGAAGACCCAGGCCATCGCCGAGGCGTAGCCCATCTGGTATTCGTTCCAGCCCTTGATGTAGAGGTGCAGCGTGTACATGAGGGTCGAGTCGACCGGGCCGCCGGTGCCGTTGCTGAGCACGAACGCCGAGGTGAAGCCCTGGAAGCCGTTGATCGTCTCGAGCACCAGGTTGAAGAAGATCACCGGTGACAGCATCGGGAGCGTGATGCTGAGGAACTTGCGCCACGGGTTGGCGCCGTCCACCGAGGCCGCCTCGTACAGCTCGACGGGGACCTGCTTGAGACCGGCCAGGAAGATCACCATCGGGGCGCCGAACTGCCACACGGCCAGCAGGATCAGCGTGCCGAGCGCGAAGTCCGGGTCGTTCACCCACGCCTTGCCCTCGATGCCGAACCAGCCGAGGAAGGAGTTGAACGCGCCGTCCCGGTTGAACATGTTGACCCAGACGATGGCCAGCGCCACGCTGCCGCCCAGCAGGGAGGGCAGGTAGAACAGGCCACGGAACAGGCCGGCGCCCTTGAACGACTTGTTCAGCAGCATCGCCACACCGAGCGCGGCGGCCAGTTTGAGCGGGGTGGCCACCAGCGCGAAGACCAGGGTGACCCGGACCGCGTGCCAGAAGGACGGGTCCTCGGTGAACATGGTGCGGTAGTTGTCCAGCCCCACCCACTTCATCGACTCCCAGTCGGAGAGGACGTCGTAGTTGGTGAAGCTGAGGTAGAGCGACATCAGCATCGGGACGGCCGTGATGGTGAGCAGCCCGAGCAGCCAGGGGGAGAGGAAGACGTAGCCGGCGACGCCGTCGTTCCTGCGCTTGGCGGGCCGGCCCCGCCGCTGGGAAGCGGCGGGACCGGTCGTCGGCGCGGTCGGCGAGGGCCGTGCCGTTGTTGCCATGGGACTCACCGGCTGATCGCGGCCTGGGCGGCGGCGAAGAACTGCTCGGCGGCCTTGGCCGGGGTGGCGCGCCCGTACTGGGCCTCCTCCGCGGCCTTGATCAGCTCGGAGCGGACCGTGCTGTGGCCCTTCGGCGGCACGGCGGGCGCCGGGCCGAAGTTCTTCGCCAGCTCCTGAACGACCGCGATGGTCTGCTTCATCGACGGGTTCTCGGTCGTCGCGGCGACCTGGGCGCGGATCTCGGTGTTCGCCGGGATGCCGCGGTCGGTGCCGAGGATCTTGCCGGCCTCCGGGTCGTTGGCCAGGAAGTTCAGCACGTCGGCGGCGACGTCCTTGTGCTCGCTGCCCTTGTAGACGGAGAAGTACATCGAGGCGCGCGGCCACTGCTTGCTGGCGTCACCCGGGTACGCGATGACCTCCAGCGCGTCCTTGGTGTTCTTCTGGAGCTCGGGCATCTGGTTGGCCCACACCCAGGAGGTGAGCGCCTTGCCGGTGACGACCAGCTGCTTGCTGACGTCGGTGGCGTTGCCCTCGTGGATCACGTCCGGCGTCGGGGTGGCCTTGGCGTCCCGGGCGCCCTTCCACAGCTCGAACCAGGCCTGCACGTCGGCCTGGGTGAAGCCGAGCTGGCTGCCGTTGTAGAACTCCTTGCCGTTCTGGCGCAGCCACACCCAGAACGCCTTGTAGTCGGCGCTCGGGTCCTGGGTGCCGGCGACACCGGTCTTCGCGGCGGCGTCCTTGGCCCAGGCGATGTGCTCCTCCCAGGTCTGCCCGGTGGTGGGCAGCGGCACCTTGGCGGCCTCCAGCTTGGTCTTGTTGAAGACCAGGCCCTGGGTGTTCTCACCGATCGGCAGGCCGGCCAGCTTGCCGTCCACGGTGGCGTACGTGACGAGACCCTGCGGGAACTTCGAGGTGTCGATCTTCCCGGACTTCTGGTACTCGGTGAGGTCCTGCGTGACGTTGCGGGTCGCGTACTCGGCCAGGTAGTTGTCGTCGATCTGGAAGATGTCCGGCGCGTCGTTGCCGGCGGTGAGCGTGGCCAGCTTGTCGAAGTAGCCCTGGTTGGCCTGCCAGGTCTTCTTGAACGTGACCTCGGGGTGTTTGGTCGTGTAGAGGGCGAGGGCCTGCTCGGTGAGCTGGGCGCGGGCCTCGGCGCCCCACCAGAAGAAGCTCAGCTCGACCTTGCCGTCGTCGCTGGACTCCTCGCCGCCACAGGCGCCGAGGGCGAGGGGAAGGGCCAGCATGCCGGCGACCAGGCCGCGGAGCAGGCGGCGCCGGGGAAGGGGGTGGGATGCGGTCATGGGGGTTCGTCACTCCTTGACGTGTGCGGCAACCTCAGCGGCGATCGCGACGGCCGGGGCGTACGGCCCCGGGCCGGTGGAGTTGCGAATGATCAAGTCGGTCCGGAGGGTGACCTGCCCGGTCGCCCCGTCGTCGCCCTGCTGGAGCAGCATGTCGACGGCGGTGCGGCCGGCGGCGGCGGTCGGGTTGGCCACGGTGGTGAGCCGTGGTCGCACCAGCCCGCTGTACGCGATGTCGTCGATCCCGACGATGCTGACCTGCCCGGGGACGTCCACACCGCGGTCCTGCAACGCCTGGAGCAGGCCGATCGCCATCAGGTCGTTGTAGGCCAGCACCGCGGTGGCGCCGGTGGCGAGCACCGCCTCGGCGGCGGCCGCCCCGGCCTCCTCGACCGGCTGGTTCGGGCCGAGGACGGTGAGGTCCGCGCCGGCCGAACGGGTGGTGGCCCCGGCGGCCCGGCGGATCTCCCGGTTGGTCCACGAGCCCCGCGGCCCGGCCAGATAGACCAGGTGGCGGTGGCCCAGGCCGAGCAGGTGGCGCACGGCTTCCCGGGCGCCCTGTCCCACGTCCATGACCACCGCGGGCAAGCCGGTGATCATGCGGTTGACGACGACCAGGGGCACCTCGCGGCGCAACTGTTCTATCTGGTCGTCGCTCATCCGGGGACTGCACAGCAGGATCCCGTCGACCTGCTTGGCCAGTGCCTGCACCAGGTCGGACTCGACGATCGGATCCTCGTCGGTGTCGGCGACGAAGACGTGGTAGTCCCGCCGCCGGGCGTGGGTCTCGGCCGCCTTGATCAGAGGCGGGAAGAACGGGTTCGCGATATCGGCCACGATCAGGCCGATGTTGTGGGTACGTCCGGTGATCAGTGCCCGGGCCGCCCGGTTGGGGCGGTAGCCGAGCTGCTCCGCGGTGGCCAGGACCCGGGAACGGGTCTCGGGATTGACCAGGTGCGGTGCGGAGAACGTGCGCGACACCGTGGAGATGTGCACGCCGGACGCCCTTGCGACGTCCCGGATCGTCACAGCCACGGTGCCTCCCTTGATGACGGCCCGGATGTGACCCGGGTCTCTAGGTGACAGCCATTAATGCAAACGGTTGCTGTCATGTCAACGCCCTTCGATGTCGATCTTGTTGCCGGGCCATGGCTCAGTCAGGTCATATATGGACAAATGCTGGCCATGCATTGACTTTGGTCGTGGTCTGTTCCCTAAGCTGTTGCAAACGTTTGCCGAATGGAGGCGACGGAATGCCCCTCTCTTCCCGCCGCCGGTACGCCCTCGTGGGCGCCGGCTCCCGGGCCGGAATGTTCCTCCGCGCGATCACCGGCGACCACGCGGACGTGGCCGAGCTGGTCGCGATGGCCGACACCAACCGGGCGCGGATGGCCGCCCACAACAAGCGGCTCGCCGAGCCCGTCCCGGTGTACGACGCGGCGGACTTCACCGAGATGCTCAAGCGTGAGCGCGTCGACGTCGTGCTGGTCGCGACCGTGGACCGCTACCACGACCACTACGTCGCGGCGGCGCTCGACGCCGGCTGCGACGCGATCACCGAGAAGCCGATGACCGTCGACGTCGCCGGTTGCCGTCGCATCCTGGACGCCCAGCGGCGCACCGGGCGCGACGTCCGGGTCACCTTCAACTACCGCTACAACCCGCTGCACGAGGCGGTGAAGCGGGTGATCTCGTCCGGCGAGATCGGCGAGGTCGGCTCGGTCCACTTCGAGTGGTTGCTCGACGTCCGGCACGGCGCCGACTACTTCCGCCGCTGGCACCGCGACAAGGCCAACTCCGGCGGCCTGTTGGTGCACAAGGCCGGCCACCACTTCGACCTGGTCAACTGGTGGCTCGACGACGGGCCCGAGCAGGTCTTCGCGGCCGGCCGGCTGTTCTTCTACGGCGAGCAGGGACGCCGCCACGGGTACGCCCGGGACTACGACCGGGCGCACGGCGCGGCGACCGCCGCCGGGGACCCGTTCGCGCTGCGGATGGCCGACGAGCCGACCATGCGCGAGCTCTACCTCGAAGCCGAGGGCAACGACGGCTACATCCGGGACCGCAACGTCTTCGCGCCCGGGGTGACCATCGAGGACGACATGGCCGTGCTGGTCCGCTACACCCGCGGCGCGTCGATGAGCTACCACCTCACGGCGTACGCGCCCTGGGAGGGTTACCGGGTGATGTTCAACGGCAGCCGGGGCCGCCTGGAGCTGGAGGTCGTGGAGAGCGACCACGTCTCACCCGGGGCCGCGGCCGGCGTCAAGGGCGAGCCGGGCGCCGAGTCGTCCGCCGAGAAGGGCTTCAAGCGGCTGCTGGTCCGGCCGTTCTGGGCGCCGCCCCGGGAGGTCGTGGTGGACGGGCTGTCCCGGCACGGGCACGGCGGCGCGGACGTGCGGATGCTCGCCGACCTGATCCGGCCGGACGCGCCGGCGGACCCGCTCGGGCGGACGGCCGGCGCCGTCGACGGCGCCCGCGCCCTGCTCACCGGCCTGGCCGCCAACGAGTCCCTGGCCCAGGGGCAGGCCATACGCGTGCAAGACCTCCTAGATCTTGAGGACAACGAGTGATCGACGAGAACCATCTCTTCCCCGCCGAGCCGACCCAGCGGCAGATCGCCCGCGAGCTGTACCGGCACGCCAAGGATCTGCCCCTGATCAGCCCGCACGGGCATGTCGACCCGGTGCTGCTCGCCGACGACCAGCCCTTTCCCGATCCGGCCCGGCTGTTCGTGGTCCCCGACCACTACGTCACCCGGATGCTGGCCAGCCAGGGCATTCCACCGGCCCGGCTCGGCGTGCCCAGCGTCGACGGGTCGGCGGTCGAGACCGACGGGCGGGCGATCTGGCGGCTGCTCGCGGAGAACTGGAAGCTGTTCCGCGGGACCCCGTCCCGGCTCTGGACGGAGAAGGTGCTCTCCGACGTCTTCGGCCTCACCAAGCCGCTGAACGGCCAGAACGCCGACGAGATCTACGACGAGCTGTCCGCCCGGCTCGCCGAGCCCGAGTTCCGGCCGCGGGCGCTGTTCACCCGGTTCAACATCGAGGTGCTGGCCACCACCGAGAGCCCTCTCGACGAACTGCACGCGCACGCGAAACTGGCCGCCGACGGCTGGGGCGGCCCGGGCGGCCGGGTGATCACCACGTTCCGCCCCGACAACCTGGTCGACCCGGACTGGCCCGGCTGGGCCGAGCGGGTGGCCCAGCTCGGCGAGCTGACCGGCCTCGACGTCGGCACCTACCCCGGCTTCCTGAACGCGCTGCGCAGCCGCCGGGCCGCGTTCATCGAGGCCGGCGCCACCAGCTCGGACCACGGCCACCTCACCGCGGCCACCCTGCTGCTCAGCGACGCCGACGCGGCCGTCCTCTACCGCAAGGCCCTCGGCGGCGGCGCAACCGGGGCCGACGCCGAGGCGTTCCGGGCGCACATGCTGGTCGAGTTCGCCAAGATGTCCCTCGACGACGGCCTGGTCATGCAGCTGCACCCGGGTTCGGTCCGCAACCACAACGAGGCGCTCTACCAGCGGCACGGCCGGGATGTGGGCGGCGACATCCCGTCGGCCACCGACTACGTGCACGCGCTCAAGCCGCTGCTCGACGCGTACGGCACCGACCCCCGCCTGCGGATCGTGCTCTACACGCTGGACGAGACCGTCTTCACCCGCGAGCTCGCCCCGCTCGCCGGCGGCTACCCCAGCCTCTACCTGGGCGCGCCCTGGTGGTTCCTGGACAGTCCGGAGGGTCTGCGCCGGTTCCGGGAGACCGCCACCGAGACGGCCGGCTTCTACAACACGTCCGGATTCGTCGACGACACCCGGGCGTTCTGCTCCATCCCGGCCCGGCACGACGTGGCCCGCCGCATCGACGCCGGCTTCCTGGCCCGGCTCGTCGCCGAGCACCGCCTCCCGCTCGACGAGGCCGCCGAGACCATCGCCGACCTCGCCTACCACCTCCCGAAGCGTGTCTTCCGACTGGAGAAGAACTCATGACAGTGCGGATCACCGGCGTCGACGTCCACGACGTCCGGTTCCCGACCGCGGCGGCCGGCGACGGCTCCGACGCGATCAACAAGGGTGACTACTCGGCCACCTATGTCGAGGTCACCACCGACGCGGGCGTCACCGGCAGCGGCCTGACCTTCACCAACGGCCGCGGCAACGAGCTCACCTGCGCGGCCGTCGAGGCACTGGCCCACCACGTCACCGGCCGCACCGTCGAGGAGATCGCCGCCGACCAGGTCGGCTTCTGGCGGTCCATCACCGCGGACGTGCAGCTGCGCTGGCTCGGCCCGGAGAAGGGCGTCATCCACATGGCGTCCGGTGCGCTGGTCAACGCGGTCTGGGACCTGCGGGCCCGCCTCGCGGGCAAGCCGATGTGGCGGTACCTCGCCGAGATGCCGGCCGACGAGCTGGTCGCCTCCATCGACTTCCGGCACATCAGCGACGCGATCACGCCCGGCGAGGCGCGCGAGATCCTGGAAAAAGGCACCATCGGGTACGCCGAACGCCTGGCGGAACTGGAGCGTGACGGCTTCCCGGCCTACACCACGAGCGTCGGCTGGCTCGGCTACCCCGACGACAAGGTGCGCGAGCTGACCCGACAGGCGGTGGCCGACGGCTGGCGCGCGGTCAAGATGAAGACCGGCGGCCCGCTGGAGGACGACGTCCGCCGGGCCGGCATCATCCGCGGCGAGCTGCCCGAGGGCGCGCTGTTGATGATGGACTCCAACCAGGTCTGGGACGTGGACGAGGCGATCGCCGCGATGGCGGAGCTGAAGGCCTTCGACCCCTACTGGATCGAGGAGCCCACCCACGCCGACGACGTCCTCGGCCACGCCCGGATCGCCCGTGCCGTGGCGCCGGTCCGGGTCGCCACCGGCGAGGTCGCCGCCAACCGGGTGATCTTCAAGCAGCTGTTGCAGGCCGGCGCGATCGGCGTCTGCCAGGTCGACGCCTGCCGGGTCGCCGGCGTCAACGAGGTGCTCTCCATCCTGCTCCTGGCCGCCAAGTTCGGGGTGCCGGTCTGCCCGCACTCCGGCGGCGTCGGCCTCTGCGAGTACGTGCAGCACCTGGCGATCTTCGACTTCCTGCGGGTGGGCCGGTCGCTGGACGGCCGCATGATCGAGTACGTCGACCACCTGCACGAGCACTTCACCGACCCGGTCACCGTGGCCGGCGGCCGCTACCGCCTGCCGCGGCTGCCCGGCTACAGCGTCGAGATGAAGCCGGAGTCGATCGCCGAGTTCCGCTTCCCGGACGGGCCGGCATGGCGGTGACCTACCGCCTCGGCCGCGGGGCGCTCACGTCGCTGCCCGAGGCGAGCCGTCCCGCCGTCAGCCCCGGCAGCGTCCGCGCCGGGATCGTCCACCTCGGTCTGGGCGCCTTCCACCGCGCCCACCAGGCCGTCTTCACCGAGGACGCGGTCGCCGCGTCGGGTGGCGACTGGGGGATCCTGGGCGTCGCCCCGCGCTCCCGCGACATCCTGGAGAAGCTCCGCGAGCAGGACGGGCTCTACAGCGTGCTGACCGTCGGCGGGGGAGCGGACCGGGCCCGCGCGATCGGCATCCTGGCCGGGCTCGGGCACGCCGCCGGAGACCCGTACGGGGTGGTCGCGGCGATCGCCGACCCGGCCATCCGGATCGTGTCGACGACCGTCACCGAGAAGGCGTACCGGCTCGACCCGGCCGGGCGGCTGCTGCTCGACGACGACCTGCGCGCCCAGCTCACCGGGCAGGCGCCGCCGGTCACCGTGCCGGCGCTGCTGGCCCGCGGGCTGATCCGGCGGCAGGCGGCCGGCGGCGGCCCGCTCACCGTGCTCTGCTGCGACAACATGCAGCGCAACGGCGCCCGGATCCGCGGCCTGGTCGAGCAGGCGCTCGCGGTGGCCGGCGCCGGGCTGCCCGCCGATGTCGCCTTCCCGTCCACCATGGTGGACCGGATCGTGCCCGCCACCAGCGCGGACCACATCCGCCGGGCGGCCGCCGCGCTGGGCGCCGACGACGCCGTGCCGGTGGTGGCCGAGCCGTTCACCCAATGGGTGATCGAGGACGACTTCCCCGGCGGGCGGCCGGACTGGGCGGCCGCGGGCGCGGTCCTCACCGGCGACGTCACCCCCTGGGAGACGCTGAAGCTGCGCGCCCTCAACGGCGTCCACTCGTCGGCCGCCTACCTGGGCGCGCTGGCCGGCCGGGAGTTCATCGCCGACTCGCTGGAGCTGGCCGGGATGACCGGGCTGCTGCGCCGGCTCATCGCCGAGGACATCGCGCCGACCATCGCGCCGCCGCCCGGGGTCACCGTGACCGGGTACGGCGAATCGGTTCTGGAACGGTTCGCCAACCGCGAGCTGGGCCACCGCAACCTCCAGGTGGCGATGGACGGCACCCAGAAGCTGCCGTACCGGCTGCTCGACACCATCACCGAACGCCGCCGGGCCGGCGCCGTGCCGGTCTGGGGCGCGCTGATGGTGGCCGCCTGGATGCGTTTCGTCCGGGGATCCGCCGACAGCGGCGCCCAACTGCCGCTGGACGACCCGCTGGCCGGGCCGATCCGGGACGCGCTGGCCGCCGCGCCGGACACCCCGGCCGGTGTGGTGGACGCCCTGCTCGGCCTGGACGCGGTCTTCGGTCCGGAGCTCGCCGGCGACGACGTCCTGCGCGCCGAGCTGCTGCGGTGGTACGGCGAGCTGGACCGGCACGGCGCCGTGGCGACGGTGAAGGGGCTCGGCTGATGGCCACCCGGGTGGCGCTGATCGGCGCCGGGGGCCACGGGCTCTCGCACCGGCGTACGTTGCAGCGGTTGTCCGACGCCGGAACCGTCGAGGTGGCCGGACTCTGCGACCGGCAGCCGGTCGAGGCGCACCCGGACGCGCCGCTGCCCGGGGTGCCGTTCTACCGCGACCACCGGGAGCTGCTCGCCGGGGAGCGGCCGGAGATCGTGATCGTCTGCACTCCGCCGCACACCCACCTGGCGATCGCGCTGGACGTGCTGGCGGTCGGCGCCGACCTGCTGCTGGAGAAGCCGCCGGTGATGTCGTCGTTCGAGCACGACCGGCTGGCGGCGGCCGTGACCGAGAGCGGGCGGCTCTGCCAGGTCGGGTTCCAGGCGCTCGGGTCGGCGGCCCTCGCGGAACTGTGCGCGGCCGCCCCGGCCGGGCCGATCGGGGTGTCCGGGGCGTGGTGGCGCCCGGACTCCTACTACGAGCGGGCGCCCTGGGCCGGGCGCCGTGCCGTGGACGGCCGGCCGGTGCTGGACGGGGCGCTGGTCAACCCGTTCGCGCACGCCCTCATGCAGGCGCTGGTGCTGGCCGACGAGGGCGGCCCCGGGTTCCGGCCGGTACGGATGGAGCTGGAGCGCTACCGGACCCGGCCGATCGAGACCGACGACACCACCTTCCTGCGCCTCACCGGGAACGACGGGCGCCGCATCACCGTGGGGGTGACGCTGGCGTCGGCGGTCTTCATCGCCGGGGAGATCCGGGTCGGCGACGCCGTCCTGGAGTACCCGACCGACCGCCTGCGGCTGTCCGGCCAGGCCGGGCTCCAGCGGGTCCCCGGGCGAACCGGTTTGCTGGAGAACCTGATCGAGCACCGGCGCGACCCCCGGACGCCGCTGCTGGCGCCGCTGGCCCGGACCGGGTTGTTCACCGCGGTCGCCGAGGCGATCGTGCGGGCGCCCGCGCCGCACGTGATCGGCGACGGCTGGCTGGCGCCGCACCCGGACGGCGGCGGGCGGGTCGTCACCGGGATCGACGAGATCGTCCGGGAGGTGGCCGAGACCGATCGGCTGCCCTCGGAGACGAGGGTGCCCTGGGCCGGCGAGGTCCACCGCATCGTCGTGGAACCCCGGCCGGCTTCCGAAGCCAGCCGGTGACCACCGGTTCAGCCCGGCGGCCGCGCCGCGGCCTCGCGTGGCAGATGCCCGCGCGGGCGCCACGGGGAGGTGCGGCTGCGGTTGCGGGCTGCTCAGCCCGTACGAAAAAAGATCTGAAAGGAGGAACGCCATGCGCAAGTTGAGCTTCGCCGATCTCGACACCGGGGATCAGGGGCCGAGATTCACCAACGTCCTGCCCGGACATGTGACCGACCGTGGCGGGTTCCGGATCTATCCGGACCGCAACCATCGCACGCACGACGGGCCGGGGCGGCACACGCACCCGATCCCCGAGGTGTTCTACATCGTGCAGGGACGGGGCGAGATCGAGATCGAGGGCGAGGTGGTGGACAAGTTCGAGGCCGGTGACGCGATCCTGATCGAGCCGGAGGAGGACCACCACCTGATCAGCCGGGGCGAGGGCCCGCTGGCCTTCGTCTGGATGCACCTGGAACCGGTCGAGTAGGGCCGGGGTCGTGCGAACCGCTCTCGCGGCGGCGCTCGGCGTGGTCCTCACCGCCGGCGTCGCCACCATCCCCGCCTCCGCCGCCCCGCCCGCCGTCCCGGTGCTCGCGCGGCAGACCCTGCCCGCGAACGACGGGTGGGCGGCCGCCACCACCGGGACCACCGGTGGCTCCGCGGCCGACGACGCGCACGTCTTCGTGGTGCGCAACCGTGCCGAACTGGCCGCCGCCCTGGCCGCAGGCACCGATCCGACCCCGCGGATCGTGCTGGTCAAGGGCACCATCAACACCAATGTGGACGACGCGGGCAATCCCCTGACCTGCGCCGACTACGCGGACCCGGCGTACAGCCTGGACGCCTACCTGGCCGCCTACGACCCGGCCGTGTGGGGCCGGGCGAGCAAGCCCTCCGGGCCGCTCGAGGAGGCCCGGGTCCGGTCGGCGCGCACCCAGGCCGCCCGGATGCAGCTCAAGGTGGGCGCCAACACCACCATCTACGGGCTGCCGAACGCCCGCCTGGTCGGCACCAACCTGCTGATCTCCAACGTGGACAACGTCATCGTGCGAAACCTGCGGATGGAGGACGCGGCGGACTGCTTCCCGGCGTGGGACCCCACCGACGGGTCGGCGGGCAACTGGAACTCCGCCTACGACCTGATCACCCTGACCGGGGCGACGCACGTGTGGGCCGACCACAACACGCTCAGCGACGGGAACAACGTCGACGCCAACCAGCCGCTGTACTACGGGCGGCCGTACCAGGTGCACGACGGCGCGCTCGACGTGATCCGGGCGTCCGATCTGGTCACCATCTCCTGGAATGTGTTCCAGGAGCACGACAAGACGATGCTGATCGGTTCCACCAACACCGTCGGCGCGGATGTCGGGAAACTGCGCGTGACCATCCACCACAACCGTTTCGCCAATGTCGGGCAGCGCGTTCCGCGGGTGCGGTTCGGCCAGGTCGACGTATTCAACAACTACTACTACATGACCGATGAGGACACCTATTCGTATTCGTGGGGTGTCGGCGTCCAATCGGCGATCTACGCGGAGAACAACTTCCTGCTGCGCAGCGCCGACCTGGCCCTCGACGACTTCGTCTACGACTGGGGCGGCACGGCGATCACCGAGATCGGCACGCTGACCAGGGTCGGAACCGGCCCGGTAGGCGAGGTCAACCTGCTCGGCGAGTACAACGCCACGCACGACCCGGACCTCGGCACGGACGCCGGCTGGACCCCGGCGCTGCGGGCCGGCCCGGTCACGCCGACCGTCGCGGTGCCGGTTCTGGTGAATGTCTGGGCGGGTGCCGGAAGGATCTGACGGAAGTCTCCCGGCCGGGGTTTTCGGCTTCCCCGGCCGGGTCCTCCGCCGATCGCGCCGAATCGCGGAATGGGCTGGGCTACGCTGGCGGGCGTCTGCTTCCCGGCGATTCCGCAATTCGAGGGTGATCCTCATGAACAGTGCTGCCCGCTGCGCGGCGGCGGTGATGGCGGCCGGTCTCCTCCCGTTCGTGGCGCCCTCCGCGCCCGCCGGTGCGGTCCCGGTGGCCCCGGGCGCCGGCGCGCCCGCCCTGGAACGGATGCGGCGTGAGGTGGCCGCCGCGACCGGATCACCCGACGTGCCCTGCTGGCGCGACATCACCATCAGATCCGCGGCCAACGGCCGGTACGTCTCCGCCGAGATCGGCTGGGACGGCCCCTTCTACGGGGCGTTGCGTGCCCGGGCGACCTCGGTCGGCCCGTGGGAGAGGTTCATCGTCTGCCGGGACACCGGCTCGGGCGTCACCCGGATCCGGGCACAGGCCAACAACGACTTCGTCTCCGCCGAGCTGGACTACGCCGGCGCCAGGTACGGGCTGTTGCGCGCCCAGTCCGAGACGGTCGGCGGGTGGGAGCGGTACTACTCCAACCGGGAGCCCGGCGGGAACTTCTCGTTCTACGCCCGGGACACCCGGCGATGGGTTTCCGCCGAGGTCACGTTCCGGGGACGGGCGTACGGCACGCTGCGCGCCCGGGCCACGAGCGTCGGCGCCGAGGAGACTTTCAGCTGGTAGGGGCCGACTCGTCTGGTAAGAGCCTTAAGAGTGCAGCCCCTCGAACCTTAAGTTTTTCTTTATTCGCATCTTTGGTGATCCGCCGTTGGGAGCGTTCCCGTATGGACCGGTCGAGAGAGCGGTTCGACAGGAAGGCACGCAGATGAAGCGGTACCGGAGCTACGCGAAGGGCTCGTCGGCCGGAGCGAAGCGCTGGCGTGTGGCCGGTGTTGCGGGTGTCGCGGTGGCCCTGGTCGGTGTGGGGCTCGGCGTCGCGGCCGCGGCCGACACCGCCGTCCCGACGGTGAACTGCCCCACGGTCGCGGACAAGCTCGGCGCCGTACCGGCGCAGGCCCAGGCGGAGATCGCCCGCAACCTGCAACTGCTCAACACGCAGATCCAGGAGGCCAACAACCGGATCCGCACCACCCAGGGACAGGGCGGCGCGAACTTCATCCAGAACGCGATCCTCGGCCCGCTGAAGGACAAGCGGTTCGCGGCGATCAACCGGATGGAGACGGCGATCGGCCGGACCATCGCCAAGCCGAACCTGAACGCCGAGGGCCTGTCGGGCTGCTCGCTGAACACCAACGGCGGCGGCAACGCCTCGCCGGAGCCGACCAGTGTGCCCGCCGCCTCGGTGTCGGCCGGCGCCGCCGCGGTCGGGAACGTCGGCACGATCGTCTGCCCGGACGTCGTCATCAACGTGGCGATCCCGGCGCAGGCGAAGGCCGAGATCGACCGGAACCTGGCCCTGCTGCAGACCCAGATCAACGAGGCGAACGCCCGGCTCAAGAGCTCGGTCGGCCAGGGCGGCGCCAACTTCGTCCAGAACGCGATCCTCGGCCCGCTGAAGGACAAGCGGTTCGCGGCGATCAACCGGATGGAGACGGCGATCGGCCGTAACGCCGCCAAGCCGGACCTGAACGCCGAGGGCCTGTCGACCTGCTCGCTCAACGCCGCCGGCGGTGGCGCCGCGGCCGCGCCGACCGCGGCCCCGACCACGCAGGCCCCGGCGAACAACGGCAACGCCGGGAACAACGGCAACAACCAGGCCGCGGCCAGCCGGAACACCGGCAACGTCGGCATCAACGACGGCACCGCGCAGGTGGACTGCCCGGCCGTCGTGATCAACGTGGCGATCCCGGCGCAGGCCGCGAACGAGGTCAACCAGAACCTGGCCCTGCTGCAGACCCAGATCAACGAGGCCAACGCCCGGATCAAGAGCACGGCCTTCCAGGGTGGCGTGAACTTCATCAACAACGCGATCCTCGGCCCGCTGAAGGACAAGCGGTTCGCGGCGATCAACCGGATGGAGACGGCGATCGGCCGCAACGCCGCCAAGCCGGACCTGAACGCCGAGGGCCTGTCCGCCTGCAACCTGAACAAGTGAATTAGCCAGTTCGATCGACGGAACGGCCCGGCTGCCTCTGGCGGCCGGGCCGTTCCCGTGCCTTTCCGGCGGCGCGGTTGTAGAAGTACGCCTTGGCCGCGGCCTGGGACAGGTTCGCCAGGCCGAGCGCGGTCCAGAGCAGCGGCAGTCCGCCGTGCTCGGCGGCCGGGACGGCCACCGCCGCCAGCAGGCCGAAGAAGACCAGCGTGCAGAACAGGCTCGGCAGGGTGTTGCGCAGGCCGAGCAGCGCGAACCCGTAGACGGCCTGGAGCGCGTCGGTCACCACGGCGAACCCGACCAGGGGCAGCAGCACCACCACGTCCGGCCGCAGCTGCGGGTCGGAGCTGAACACCGGGACGATCCAGCGGCCGGCGGCGATCAGGACACAGGCCAGCGTCCCGGTCCCGATCAGCGCCAGGACGGCGGCGGTCCGGGCCGCCCGGTACGCGCCGGCGCTGACCCGCGGCACCGTGGCCTGGCCGAGCGCCACGGCGGCCGTGAAGATCAGGTTGACCAGGGTCTCGCCGATGCCGTGTGCGGCCGCCTGCGCGGCGCCCAGCCGGGCCGCCGCGAACGTCAGGACGCTCAGGACCGCGAACTTCACCAGCACCGTCCCGGCCATCGGCAGGCCGGTCCGGGCCAGGGTGACGATCTCCCGGCGGTCCGGGCGGCCGGGCCGGCCGGTCCTGCGGTGCAGCCCGGCCCGCGCCACCACCGCGACGACGACCGCGGAGGCCAGCATCGCGATGCCCGCACCGACCACCCCGGTCCGCGGCGTCAGCAGCGCGGACAGCAGCACCGTGACCGCCGTGCCGGACAGGCCCGCCCACATCACCAGCTTCCCGCGGTCCAGGGCGACCAGCGCGGAACTCGCCGAGGCGCCCGCCGACTGGGCGAGCACCGCGGCGGCCAGCAGCAGCGGCAGCGGGCCGAGACCGTCGACCGCCGCACCGTCCACCCCGGACGCCCGGGCGACCGCCGGGGTGGCCAGCACCACGAGAGCCCCGCAGCCACCGATCCCGAGACCGAGCACCCGGCCGCTGCCCAGCACCCGCCGGAGCGCCGCCGGGTCGTCGTGCGCCGCGGTGACATAGGGCATCATGCCGCGCATCACCCCGGACACCGCGGTGACCACGGGCACGTAGACCGCGGCGGCGACCGCGAACGCGGCCAGGGAGGCGGTGCCGTGACGGCCCAGGAGTGCGGTGCTGACCAGCGCGCTCGCCGACGAGACGGCCATCGTGACGTACAGGGGGAGCGCGGAGCGGAGAATCGCCCGGGTTTCGGTCATGGTGAGGTGATCATGCCGGATCAGGCCGGCGTGATCCCCTCCGGGCCGTCCGATGTGAACAGTCCGTTGATCCCGGACGTGGCCTCGTGCTCCACCCGCGCCTCGATGGCGTCCCGCTCGACGTTGTGGGCCTCCTCGACCAGGACCTCGGCGGCGACCGCGGCCACGTGCGCCGCCTCGCGGACCTGGACGGTCTCCGACACCGCGTCCAGATAGGCGCGGCGGGCCACCCGGACCCGGTCGTCGTCGACCTGGTCGGCCGGCGGGCCGGCGTGCTGCCAGATGCCGTTGAGCTGCTCCACCGTCAGCTCGCCGCGCCGGTAGGCGGCCAGCGCCGCCCGCTGCACCAGCATCTGCGTCTCGTCGGCGGTGGCCACCCGGGACTCCCAGCGCGCCTCCAGGTAGCGGTCCTCGGCCCGGTCGCGAACGCCTGCCGCGTACTCGGCCCGGTGCCGTGCCTCGTCCGCCGCCCGGACCGCCCGGCCGGCCGCCGCCCGGACCGCCTCCACGTCGGCCACCATCTCGTCCGCCTCGGCGGTCACCCGCCGGGGTCGCTGCCAGACGGCCACCACCGCCACACAGAGCAGGATCACCACGACGGCAGCGGCCGCCACGACCGCCCACCTCAAGACCATCGACCGCTACTCCTCCCGGCACCCGACCACCGTCGATCCCACGACCGTAAATTGATCACCCGCCGCCCGCCACTCCACTCCGGCCGGGGGTGTGATCGCCCCGGGACCTCACCATCGGATAGCCTCATGCGCCGCGTGGCGCACCGAAGCCGTGACACGGGCGTGGTAGACAGCGGGCGCACAGGGGAGGTGCCGTCATGGGGAGTACGGACCCGATCACGATCTTCCCGGCCCAGCGCTCCGGCCGGCGACGGCACACTACCGGCAACCGCTCCGCGCTGATCGCCGCGGCGCTCGACGAGTACCTCCCGGCCGCATCGAAAGGCGTTCGATCGTGAAGCAGCTCAACGACCTGATCGCGGACTTCTGGGGGGACTATGCCGCCCTGGTCCTGCTGGCCGGCGGCCTGCTCGGGGTCATCCTGCTGATCAGCTTCGGCATCTGGGCCAAGCGGACCGGCAAGCCGCTGCGCCCGCTCGCCCTGGCCTTCAGCATGAACCTGGCGCTGCTGCTCAACGCCGAGGGCATGTGGGTCATCGCGATCGACCAGCTGAACCTGCCGAAGATCTTCGCGGTGCTGGTGTTCGCGGTCTTCGAGATCTGCTTCCTCACCGCCACCTCGCTGGCCGCCGAGCAGTACCGGCGCACCTCCGTCTACGCGAGCGACGGCACCATCGTCACCCCCGGCCATCCGGGGGCGATGCTCTACATCGCGGCGCTGATCGCCGGGCTCTCCGGTGTCATCGTGGCCAGCAACGCGGCCACCTTCACCGAGAAACTGCTGCGCCTCGCCGTACCCTGCATGATCTTCCTGATGTGGTGGGCGGCGCTCACCGCGGCCGGGCAGCGGGTCCGCCGCGGGCGTTTCGCCTACAGCCCGCGGCGGCTCGCCGAGCGGTGGGGCTGGCTCATCCCGGACGACGACCCCGATCTGGTACGGATGGCCGCCGAGCGACAGGTGCGCCGGATGGTCGTCAACTACCACCGGGTGAGCGCCGGCCGGTTCCCGAAGCCGTGGTGGCGGTCCCGGCTGCTCAAGGACGCCCGGACCGCGGGGGAGCCGGTCGTCGAGGAGGTCGTCGAGCAGTTGGCCCGGATCCAGCGGGTGATGGACCTGCTGGTTCCGGGGGCGGTGCGGATCCGGGTCCCGGCCGCCGCCGGCGTGCCGGCGGTCACCGCGCCCTCCGCGTCCGCGCTGCTCTCCGCCGGGGCTTCGGGGCCCGCGGCCGAGGCGATCCCGGACGGTCCCGCGCCGGCCGGGCAGGTGGATCCGGCCGTGGCCCCCTCGGTTCCGGCCGTGCCGTCGGTGCAGCCGGTCCGGTTCGTCCAGCCGGTCGAGCCGGATCCCGCGGTGCCGGCCCCCTCGTTGCCGGCCCCCGCGGAGCCGGATTCCGTGGAGGCGCCTGCGGCGGCTTCCGTGGCGGCTTCCGTGGAGGCGGAAGAGACGCTGCCCGAGCCCGAAGCGGCCTTCCCGGTCGCGACGGTCACGGTGCCGGTCCAGCGCGGCCCGGTCGATCGGAGCGATGCGGTCACCGCGGTGGTCCCGGTCTCCCCGGCGCCCGCCCCGCAGCCGGCCTGGGCGGCCACCCCGACCGGCGCCCGTCCGGCCGTCAGCATCGCCGGCTCGCCCTGGTGGCGGCTCGCCGTCGACCGGCTCAGCAAGATGGTCGCCCAGGAGATCACCGCCGAGGACCTGCCGGAGATGAACTACCTGCGGATCAACGAGCTGGCCCGCAAGCTGGCGCCCCGGGTTTCGGAGCTGGGCGAGGGCGTGGTCCGGACGTTCATCAACGAGTACGTGCGGGAGCTGGACGGGGAGCACGTCGAGTCGGCGTACCCGTGGCGGGACTTCCTGCCCGCCGCGGCCGCCGTGCCGCCCGGGTCGGAGGCGTGGCACGCGGCTCTGGCCGATCTGCGTACCGCCCTGGAGGAGGAGCTCCCGGAGGGGCAGCCGCTCGACTCCGACGAACTGGCCGAGCTGCTCGCTCCGAGCGCGCCCCGGCTCGACGAGGCCACGATCCGGGCCTTCATCAGCGACTACGTCCTCGCGCTGAGCGGGATGCCGGGGCCGGGCAGCGTCCAGCCGTGGGCACACCTGCTGCCGCGCCCGCAGAGTGTCCGGCCGGCCAGCGACGAGGACCTGCTGGAGGTGCACGGGGCCGAGTTGTTCGAGCACCTGCGCAGCACCGGGCGGCTGAGCCGGTACAAGGTGCAGGCCGTGACCGGGATCAAGAGCCGGGTCCAGGCCGACCGGATCAAGACGCTCATCGAGGAGCGCGCCGCCGAGACGGCGACCGCCTGACGAATCGCGGCCGGTCCCCGGTCGGCAGGACGGACCCTAGGCCGGTGTGGCGATCCAGGCCGAGCGGGTGCTGTGCACCGACAGGCCGGGAAGATGCCGGAGGACGTGCTCGTCCTTCGCGAGCAGCGTGTCGAGCGTCTCCCGGTCCTCGGCCGAGAGCCGCTCGGCGACGCCGGCCCGGAACCGTTTCAGCGTGGCCACCGCGTAGCGGACCGCCGGGGCGGGCAGCGGCGGGGCCAGGTCGACGACCAGGTCCCGTGAGTCGAGGACGGTGAAGCCGGCGGCGCGCAGCCGGGCCGGCCAGTCGGAGCCCATGTGCGGCAGGTGCTCGGCCTTGGCCGCGTCGGCGAGGGCGTGGCAGCGCGCCTCCAGGCCGGGGGCGCCGATGCCGATGTCGTCGGGCAGGAACCGGGGCATCGACTCCATCTCGATCATCGCGAGCAGACCGCCGGGACGCAGGGTGGCGTGGATGTCGGCGAGCACCCGGTCCGGGTCGTTCATGTGGTGCATCGAGGACGACGCCCAGACCAGGTCGGCCTCGCCGGTCTCCGGCAGGCCGCCGCCGGCGTCGGCGTGCAGCGGGCGGATCCGGTCGGCCACGCCGTGCCGGGCGGCGCTCTCGGTGAGATGCCGCAGCATCCCCTCGTCGGTGTCGATGGCGGTGACGACGGCCCCGGGGAAGCGCCGGAGCAGCGCGAACGCACCGGTCCCGGTGCCGCTGCCGAGGTCGACGACACGATGGACGGCGGCCTCCCCGGCCAGCTCGGCGATCCGGCCGGTGAACGCGGCGAGGTGGGCGGCGGTGACCTCGGCGTCCAGGAGGAGCATCTCGGTCAGGTCGTATCCGTCACCGTGCTCGTGGCCGTGGTGGCCGTGGCCGTGGCCGTGGTGGTGATGTTCGTGAGCCATACGACGACTGTAGAACTGGTTTGCGGCTCACGCATACAATCTTGCGTATGACGCAAGACGCTGAGGTTGACGCCCTCGTCCGGGCGCGCATCCGGGGGCTCCGGATCGCCAAGGGCTGGTCCCTCGACGAGCTGGCGGCCCGCTGCTACCTGAGCCCGTCCACGCTGAGCCGGATCGAGACCGGCCACCGCCGGATCGGGCTCGACCAGCTCACCGCGATCGCCCGGGCGCTGGGCGCCAGCCTCGACCAGCTCGTCGAGACGGAGAACGACGACGTGGTGATCAAGCCGCACCACCATCCGGAGCGGGGCATCACCACCTGGATGCTGAGCGGCGACCACGAGCACGCCGGGCTGACCGTGGCCCGGGTGCGGGTGACCCGGCCCGCGTCACGGCGCCCCGAGGACCTGCGGGTGCATCCCGGGCGGGACTGGTTCACCGTGCTCTCCGGGACGGTCGAGCTGGTGCTCGGCGACCGCGTCGTCATCGTCGAGACCGGCGAGGCCGCGTCGTTCTCCACCATGACGCCGCACAGTTTCGGCGCGCGCGGCGGGCCGGCCGAGGTCATCGCGGTGCTCACGCCCGACGGCGAGCGCACCCACGTCCACTCCTGAGCCGGGTCAGGACGAGCCCGGCGCGGTGAGGCTGGACCGCCACACCAGGGCCGCCGCGGCGCGCTCGCTGTGCGGGCCGGTGTCGTCGCCGAGCGCCAGGGCCATCGCGCGCTCGCCCATCTCGACCAGCGGCAGGCGCACCGTGGTCAGGGCCGGGGTGACGTCCCGGGCGATCGGCATGTCGTCGAAACCGGTCACCGAGATGTCCTCCGGCACCCGGACCCCGCGCTCGCGCAAGGTGGCGAGGGCGCCGACGGCCATCGAGTCGTTCAGCGTGATCAGGGCGGTCAGGCCGGGCTCGGCGTCGAGCAGGGCCCCGGTCGCCCGGGCGCCGCCGTCACGGGTGAAGTCGCAGTAGACCAGCCGGGACGCCGGCAGCTCCACCCCGGCCTCGTCGAAGGCACGGCGGAAACCGGTGAGGCGGTCCGTGGTGGTGGTGAGGTAGCGGGGCCCGGCGATGACCCCGATCCGCCGGTGACCCAGACCGAGGATGCGCAGGCCCAGCTCGTGGGCGCCGTCCTCGTTCGCCGGCAGGACCGCGCTGCCGACCAGCCGGTGCCGGCCGATCACCGCGACCCGGCCGCCGGCCTGCTGGTACGCGTCCAGCTCGCCGTTGAGCCGCTCGGTGAACGCGTCGTCGTGGTAGCCGGAGCCGGCCAGGATCAGCGCGTGCACCTGCTGGGCGCGCAGCAGCCCGACATACGCCAGCTCCCGCTCCGGCTCCCGGTAGCTGTTGCAGATCACCAGCAGCCGGTCGTGCGCCCCGGCCTGGCGTTGCAGGCCCCGAGTGATCTCCGCGAAGTACGGGTCGGAGACGTCGTGCACGATCACACCGACCGCCGACTTGCGGGGGCGGGCCACGTTCTGGGCGTGCGCGTTCGGCACGTAGTGCAGCTGCCGCACCGCGGCCAGGACCCGCTCGCGGAGATCCTCGTTGACGCGTTTCGCGCTGTCGTTGATGACGCGGGAGACGGTCGCCGGGGAGACCCCGGCGAGCCGGGCAACATCCGCCAGGGTGACCGCCATCCGGACAGGTTAACGGCCCGGCGGGGCGGATGTGTCGACGACCCGGCCGAAGCCGTCGATCGACGGTTCCGGATCGGTCGCGGGGACAGTTCCCGTAACTTTCGGTTGGGGGGCTACCCTCATCAGGGCGCACCTGGAATCGTGCACATCTCAGGTGGCGGAAAGGACGGTCAAACGATGAGGGAGGACCGGAGCCGCTCGACCGGGCGGCCGACCCTCGAAGAGGTCGCTGCCCGGGCCGGTGTCGGCCGCGGGACGGTGTCCCGGGTCGTCAACGGGTCGGCGCAGGTCAGCCCGAAGGCGCGGCAGGCTGTTCAGGACGCCATCGACGCGCTCGGCTACGTGCCGAACCGGGCGGCCCGTGCGCTCGTCACCCAGCGGACCGATTCGATCGCCCTGGTGATCTTCGAGTCCGGGGAGCGGTTCTTCGCCGAGCCGTTCTTCGGCCGTATCGTGCAGTCCATCTCGTCCGTGCTGGTGGCGCGCAACCTCCAGATGGTCCTGATGATCGCGCAGGCGCCCGAGGAGCGGCGCCAGCTCGAGGGCTACCTCACCCGCCAGCACGTCGACGGCGCCCTGCTGCTGTCGCTGCACGGCGACGACCCGCTGCCGGCCCTGCTCGAGGAACGCGGCGTGCCCACCGTCCGGGCCGGCCGGCCGTTCCATCCCGAGCCGGTCAGCTTCGTCGACGCCGACAACCGCGGCGGCGCCCGGGCGGCCGTCACCTACCTGCGTGACCAGGGGCGGCGCTGCATCGCCACGATCACCGGCCCGCTCGACATGGCCGTGGGTATCGCCCGTTACGACGGCTACCGTGACGTCGTCGGCGACGGCCCGGCCGCCCGCGGCGACTTCGGCGAGCTCAGCGGCGCCACCGCGATGGAGTGGCTGCTCAGTCAGTACCCGCACATCGACGCGGTCTTCGCCGCCTCCGACATGATGGCCGCCGGTGCGCTGCGTGTGCTGCGCCGGGCCGGGCGGCGCGTCCCACAGGACGTCGCGGTGATCGGTTTCGACGACTCGGTCATCGCCCGGCACACCGATCCGCCGCTGACCAGCGTCTACCAGCCGATCGAGCAGATGGGCCAGGAGATGGTCCGCCTGCTGCTCACCAAGATCGACGGCGAGGAGCCCGCCGACTGGGAGACCGTCCTGCCCACCCGCCTGATCCTGCGCGGTAGTGCCTAATTGCTCCGCTTCGCTCCGCGGCAAAACGCTGGGCTAGCTTTGCTGCGCTTCGCTCCGCGGCAAAACGCCTTGTAACCGGTGTCGAGGCAGGTGATTTCCCGCCGCCAGCAAAAACCGCTGGCGTCGGCAAATCAGCTGCCTCGACACCGGCGGCGTTTTGCGGGGACGCTGAGTGCACCGCCGTCCAGCTCAGCTTGACCGCCCCGTGGTAAGGCCGGTCATGTGGTTGTCAGGAGGCCTCGGAGGTCGGCCAGGCGCTGCTGGAGGACGGCGGCCTGGGTTTCGGTCATGCCGCCCTCGTTGAGGCGCTCGCGGACCTTGCGGGTGAGCTGGTCGACCTGGCCGGTGATGTCGGCTTCGGAATCCGGGTCGATGAGGCGCAGCAGGTTCATGAAGTCGAGCGCCACGTCGGGGCGGATCTCGCCGCGGTCCTCGCCTCGTTCGACGGCGGCGCGGACCCGGCTGAGGGCCACGTCGACGGTCAGTGTGGCGGTGGGGCTGGGGCGGGTCGTGGCCGAGGTCGCCGGCGGCGGCGCGGGCGGCGCCGTGGATGCGGACTCGACCGGCGCCGTGGTGGTGGGCGCGCCGCTGGGCGGCTGGGCGAACTCGGCCTCCTGCTGGGAGTCGCCGACCGCGTTGATCACAGCGATGAAGGCGATGGCGGTGACCGCCAGGGCGGCGCCGACGGCGAGCCGGCGCGGCAGCGGGGAGGAGGCGGCGGCCGGGGTGGGGAGCACGCGGGCCAGGCCGGTCGGTGGCCGGCCGGGCAGCGGGATGGTGAGCCGGGCCGGGGCGGACGGGATCAGCCGGGACAGCACGCGGCGCGCCTGCGCGGCGGTGGGGCGGCGCAGCGGGTCCTCGTCGAGGCAGCGCAGGATCAGCTCGCGCAGCCGGGCCGGGAGGGCCTCGGGCAGGGGAGTGGGGCCGTTCGCCTGGGCGAGGGCCAGCTCCTCCCAGGTGTTGACGTCGTACGGCGGCTCCCCGGTGACCATCTCGAACAGGAGCACGCCCAGTCCGTACAGGTCGGTGGCAGGTTCGGCCGGTTTGCCGTCCAGGCGCTCCGGGGCCGCGTAGGCCGGTGTGCCGAAGCTGACGCCGGTCTCGTCGTCGTCGGGTTCGCCGGCGGCGGCGCTGATGCCGAAGTCGAGGAGTTTGACCCCGCCGGGGCACAGCATCACGTTGCCCGGCTTGATGTCGCGGTGCACCACCCCGGCGGCGTGCGCGGCGGCCAGCGCCTCGGCGACCGCGGTGCCGATCGACACGGCCTCGCCCCACGGCATGGGGCCGCCTGCGTCGCACAGCCGGGCCGCCACGGTCTCGCCGTCGAGCAGCTCCATCACCACGAACGGCGCCACCGAGCCGTCCGGCCGGACCGCCTCCCGGTAGTCGTGGACGGCCGCGATCCCGGGATGGGAGAGCCGGGCCGCGAGCCGGGCCTCCCGCCAGGCCAGGTGTGCGGCGCGGGTGTCGCCGGCCGGCAGTTTGACCGCGACCGGACGGTCCAGCAGCTCGTCGGCGGCTCGCCAGACCTGTGCCATGCCACCCGTCTCGAGGAGGGTGACCAGGCGGTACCGGGAGGCCAGGAGAATGTCGGGGGCCGGCCAAACTTCGTGCATCCCAGGACATTCGCCCAGTGGGTCGGGCATGTCAACCCGTGCCGGTGTGCCGTGGGCCCAATGGATGCAACCGTGCGGCAACCGGTAGGCCAACCAACCTGAACCCGGTGCTGCCCACAGTGGTGACTCCCCCCGAGCTGAGGAGTTCATTTCAGATGCGCATGCGCCGTACCGCCGTCGCCGTCGCCATCGTCGCGGCCGTCACCGTTCCCGCTGTCGGTATCGGCGGGGTCGCGTACGCCGAGAGCTCGTCGGCCACCGCCTCGGCCGCCAAGGGGCCGAGGGAGACGAAGCCCGCCGCGGCGAAGCCCACGAAGGCCAAGCCCACGAAGGCCAAGCCCACCAAGACCAGGCCCACCAAGGCGCCGAAGAAGATCGGCTTCCAGGCCTCCGGCACGATCACCGAGGTCGACGCGTCGGCCGGCACGATCACGGTGGCCGCGAAGAGCGGCACCAGGGACGTCCGTCGTAAGACCGTGACGATGACCGTCCCGGCGGGCGCCCGGATCATCCTGAACGGCAAGAAGGTCACGGTGGCCGGGCTGAGCGCCGGCAACAAGGTGTCGATCACCGGCACCCGCGCCGACACGGCCTACACCGCCGGCAAGATCCAGGCGACCGGTAGGAAGGCGAAGCCGACCCCGGCCCCGTCGTCGCCGTCCGCCACGCCGACCACGTCGCCGACGGTCGAGCCGACCGAGTCACCCAGCGCGACGCCGTCCGAGGAGGTTACCGAGGCCCCGGAGGAGCCCGAGGCCTCCGAGACCCCCGAGCAGTGAGACCCCGGTGACCGGTGCGCCCCACCGCCATGACAAGCCGGGGCGTACCGGTCACCGTCTTCTGCTAATGCCCGCGCCCGGTCGGCCGATGGCAACCGGTGCGGGACCGGAGCACTGACGGGAGATGGCATGCTGTTGCGGCGCGACCCCGTGCTGATCGCTCTGACCGTGGGCGGCGCGCTCGTGCTGGGTGGGCTCGTCCTGAGCCCCGGCGAGCCCCGGCCCAAGCTGATCGCCGGCTGGCTGATCGCCCTGGTGCTGGACCTGCTGCTGTTCTGGTCGGCCCGCCGGGTGCACCGCACCCTGGATCTGCCGCCCCACGCCAACCGCTTCTGGTGCGCCCTCTCCGTCGCCGCGCTGATTTTCCTCACCGGCGACCTGGTGCAGCTCTACGCCACCCTGTCCGACCCCGGCATCGACCACCTGGTGTTCCATCCGGCGCAGTCGGCGGGGGCGATCGGCGGCGTCGTCCTGGTCAGCGCGGTGGCGCTGCTGCAATACCGGACGCGTGGCCAGCCGCGCGGCCGGCGGATCCGGATGCTGCTGGACACCGCGATCGTCAACACCGCCGCGGTGTCGGTGGCCTGGTGCCTGGTGACGCGCCCGGGTCTGCCCGATCCCGGCGTCGAGGTGTACGCCGTCGCGGTATTCGGCTGTGGGCTGGTGCTCTGCGCGGTCTTCGTCACGGTGCGTTCCAGCCTGACCGGGGAGGCGCCGCTGGCCGGGTCGGCCGCGGTGCCGATCGTGGCGGCCACCGTGGTGCAGGCGCTCGGCGGCATCCTGCTGCCCAGCGGCAGCGCCGGGGCTCCCGGCACCCAGATGGCGCTGACCCTCGCTCCGATGCTGATGGTCCTGGCCGGACCGCGGGTCCAGTCGCTGCGCGGCGCCGAGGGCCTGGACGGCCGGCGCTGGCTGGACCGGACCCTGCGCGGCCGGTTCGGCGTGCTCCCGTACACCGGGACCATCCTCTGTGCCGTGGCCCTGGTGATCGTGCTGACCACGGCGGGTCTCGGGCTGAGCGCCTGGGGCGCGCTGGCCGGGCTGCTGGTGAACGTCGCCCTGGTGATCGGCCGGCAGGTTCTCGCGCTGGCCGAGAACGACTCCCTGCTGGTCGGGATCCGTAACCGTGAGCAGCGGTTGAACGCCCTGCTGCTGCACTCCTCCGAGGTCATCTCGATCGCGGCGCCGGACGCCGGTTTCACCTACGTGAGCCCGGCGGTCGAGCGGGTGCTCGGGGTGCCGGCGTCGGTGGCGCTGGGCCGCAACTCGCTGGACATCCTGCACCACGACGACCGTGCGGCCCTGGCCGCCGACCTGACCACGCTGTACTCGACGCCGGGAGCCGAGTTGACCTACCAGGGGCGGTACCGGCACGCCGACGGTTCGTGGCGCTGGCTGGAGGTGGTCGCGATGAACCTCACCCACGAGCGCGGCATCGGTGGTGTGGTGTGCAACGCGCGGGACGTGACCGAGTCCCGGGAGCTGCACGAGCGGCTGCGCTACCAGGCCGGCCACGACGAGCTGACCGGGCTGGCGAACCGGCGCCAGTTCACCGCGGCCGTGACCGGGCGGTCCGGTGACGCGGCGGTGCTGCTGATCGACCTGGACGGCTTCAAACAGATCAACGACACGTACGGGCACGCCGCCGGCGACGCGGTGCTGCGGCATGTGGCGGACCGCCTGCGCGAGTGCTCCGGTCCGGACGACGTGCCGGCCCGGCTGGGCGGCGACGAGTTCGCGGTGCTGGCCACCGGGGTGGAGAGCGCCGAGCGGATCGCCGCCGGACTGCGGACGGTGCTGGAACGGCCGTTCGAGATCGCCGGGCGGCCGCTGCGGGTGGGCGCCAGCATCGGCGTCGCCGTCGGGCCGTCCGCCGACCCGGATCACCTGCTCAACGCCGCGGACCTGCGGATGTACGAGGAGAAGCAGCGCACCCGGGAGTACGCGTCATGAGGCGTTACGTGTTCGCCACCGGTCTCACCTGCCTGCTGGGCATCCTCTGGTACGTGGCATGGGAGGTGTCGAGCCCCGGCACCCTCGCGATCGGCTACCTGTTCCTGCCGGTGTCGATGACGCTCGGCGGGCTGTCGGTGCGATCGCTGCGGCGTGCCGTGCCGATGGCTCCCGCCGGGCGCCGTTTCTGGCTGCTGTTGCAGATCAGCAGCTCCCTGTTCGTGGCCGGCTTCGCCCTGCAGGCCGTGGCCGGTTTCTGGACCGCCCCGGTACTGCCCACGATGCCGGTGGCCGGCGCCGCCCTGATCGGCTTCGGCGTACTGGTCGCGATGTGGGCCGTGGGCCAGGTCCCGGTCGGTGTGACCACCGGCTACGAGCGCGGCAAACAGTGGCTGGACCGGACCATCGCCTTCCTCGGCTGTGCCACCCTGCTGTGGCACTTCGGGGTCGCCCCGATGTACTCGGCGCCCGAGCCGTGGTCCCCGCAGGCGCTGGTGTTGCTGGTGCTGGCGTGCATGTTCGCGGCCGGGGCGATCACCAAGGTGTCGTACATCGCGGGCGGTCCGGTGGACCGGGCCGCCGTGCGCCTGGTCGCCATGATCGGGCTGGTGGCGGCCGTCGCGGCGCTGCTCACGGTGCTCGGCGGCCACCAGGGCCTGCTGGCCGGCCATGCGCTGGTGCTGCCGGTCGGCGGCACGCTGGTCGCCGTCGGCGCCCGCCGTCAGCTGACCGCCACCGCCGGGCCGGGCCGTCCCGCCAATGTGTGGCTGCCCTACCTGGCGATCGCGGCGGTCGACCTGCCGGTCGCCGACGTGCTGATCCGCCGCTGGCACTGGGCGCCGGGCGCCTGGGAGGGCGTCCTCGTGGTGTCCGCGGCGGTGCTGGTCACCGCCCTGGTCGCGGTCCGCCAGTACGTGACCTTCCGGGAGAACACCCGGCTGCTGCGGGAGCGGCAGGAGTCCGAGGCGCGGCTGCGGCACCAGGCGTCCCACGACCCGCTGACCGGGCTGGCGAACCGGGCCCTGTTCCGGCAGCGGCTGGAGGAGGCGCTGGCCACCGGGCCGGCCACCGTGCTGCTCGCCGACCTGGACGAGTTCAACTCGGTCAACGACTCGCTCGGTCAGGACGCCGGCGACGGGCTGCTGGTCGCGTTCGCGGCGGTGCTGAGCGACGCGGCCGGGCCGGGGTCGGTGGTGGCCCGGCTGGCCGGCGACGAGTTCGCGGTGCTGCTGCCGGGTCCGGCCGACGGCGAGGCGGTGGCCGAACGGGTGGCCGGGGCGACCGCCGTGCCGATCAGCGACCAGCGGCTGCTGGTCCAGTTCAGCGCGGGCCTGGCCACCGGGTCGCGCGGCGCCGCCGCCGGTGCCCTGCTGCGCCAGGCCGACGCCGCCCTGTACGCGGCCAAGCAGCGCGGCCGGGCCAACTGGATCCGGTACGCCGACGGCATGGAACGGCCCGCCCAGGCGCACGCCCAGCTCGCCGGCGACCTGCGCCGGGCCCTGGACGCCGGTGAGTTCCGGTTGCACTACCAGCCGATCGTGAACCTCGGCGACGGCCGGATCGTCGGGGTGGAGGCGCTGGTCCGGTGGGAGCACCCGACGCGGGGCATGGTGTCGCCGGCCGAGTTCATCCCGGCCGCCGAACGTACCGGGCTGATCGTTCCGCTGGGCCGCTGGGTGCTGCGGGAGGCGTGCCGGCAGGGGGCCGCGTGGCTGGCCGAGTTCGGTCCGGACGCGCTCGAGAAGGTGGCGCCCAACGTGTCGGTGCGCCAGCTGCACGACCCCGGTTTCGTCGCCGACGTGGCGGCGGCGCTCGCCGGCCACGGGCTGCCCGCCGACCGTCTGGTCCTGGAGCTGACCGAGTCGGCGGTGCTGCGCGGCCAGCACGTCCTGCGGGTGCTGCACGAGCTGCACGACTCCGGGGTGCGCCTGGCGCTCGACGACTTCGGCACCGGCGAGTCGTCGCTGAGCCTGCTGCGCGCCTTCCCGGCGGCGATCGTCAAGCTGGACAAGTCGTTCGTCGACGGCGTCGAACTCGACGAGCCCGGCACCCCGGCCGCCGACGCGCGGCAGGCGGTGGCCCGGGCCGTGGCCCAGCTCGCCGGCGCGCTCGGCCTGGAGACGGTGGCCGAGGGCATCGAGAACCAGGAGCAGGCCGACCGGCTGCTCCGGCTCGGCTACACCGTCGGCCAGGGCTACCACCTGGGCCGGCCGATGCCGGCCGAGCAGCTCACCGCGCTTCTCGCCGCCCGGCGGGTCAAGATCGCCGCATAAACCCCCGATATCGTACGGCGTGAGCTTTTCTGACGAGGGCACGTCGACCGCCCGGTCGCTCGCCGGCTGGCTGGAGCGGGTGACCTTCGCCGACCTGCCGGAGACCGAGGCGACCGCCCGGATCGTGGACGCGGTCGCCGAGTGGGCCGCCGCCCAGGGCTGGCGGGTCTACCGGCGGGCGCCGAGCGTCTTCCCGCTGCCCGCGCCGCTGCGGGGCCACTCGGTCCTGGACGTGGCCTGCGCGCGCCCGGGCGGTCCGCCGCTGGCGATCGAGGTGGACCGGCTGGACCGGCAGCGCACCGTCGACAAACTCCTCGCCGAGGCAGCGGCCGGCCGGCTGGCGATCTGGGTGCGCTGGGGCGCCGGCCCGTTCCCGCCACCGCCGCTGCCGGTGCATCTCGTGGTCCGTGAGGCGTCCCGTCGATCCGGCCGATGGCATACGGTGGCGGCGCGGCCGGCGCCGCGCCACTCCGGGGCGGTCGGCCCCGGGGACACCGTCCACGCCGAGGAGCTGCCGTGGGAACCGTGACCGAGAGCCCGTACCGACTCGCCTGGCGGGTCACCGAGCCGCTGCATTCGATGGTCTACTTCGTGCCGGAGACCTTCGAACGGTACGCGGAGCTGGGCCTGAGCCCGATGGACGGCTACTTCGCGTCCCGCGGGGCCGCGTTCGGGCCGGTGGGGCCGGAGATCGTGGCCGCCACCTTCTACAACTTCAACCCGGCCCGCGTCGCTCGCGCGCTGCCCGCCGCGTGGGCCAGGGCGAGCCCCGAGCAGCTGATCCAGGCCCGGCTGGAGGCCGCCGACGTCGCCCTGACCCGCGGGCTGGGCGCGGACGTGCTGGCCGGCCCGGAGATGGCCGAGGCGGCCGGGCTGGCCCGTACGGCGGCGGAGGCGGCCACCCGGCTGCCGCACGGCCGCCCGCTGTTCGCCGTCCACGCCGCGCTGCCCTGGCCGGAGGCGCCGCACCTGGTGCTGTTCCACGCCCAGATGCTGCTCCGCGAGTTCCGGGGCGACGGGCACGTGGCGGCGCTGCTGGCCAACGGGGTCAGCGGCCTCGACGCGATCGTCATGCACGCGGCAAGCGGGGAGATCGACGGCCGGTTCCTGCGGGCCACCCGGGGGTGGAGCCGTGAGCAGTGGGCCGAGGCCGAGGACGACCTGCGGCGCAGCGGCCTGTACGGCGACGACGGGCTCACCGATGCCGGTGCGGCCTTGCGGGCGCACATCGAGGAGCGGACCGACGCGGTGGCCGAGGCGGCCTACCGGGCGATCGGCGAACAGGGGTGCCTGCGGCTCGCCTCGCTGACCCGGCCGCTGAGCCGGGCGATCGTGAAAGCGGGGCTGCTGAACCCGTCCGCCCTGGTTGAGCAGACGGCGCGGTGAAGCTGACCACGCATTCACCTGGCCAAAATGATTGCCGGAGCGTAATCGGTAGGTCACGCTTGGTGCGTGACAGAACCCCAGCAGAGACATCCGGCGTCGTGGTGGGAGCAGTTCCCAGAGGCCTCCGAGCGGTTCGACACCGCGCACCTCACCGAGGGTCTGGGTGAGCTGATCAACCCGAACATCGCCTCGCAGCTGCTGCGACGGGAAGCGGAGATCGCCACCGAGGTCATGGTCCGGCACCTCAACAAGCCGGAGAGCGGGGAGCTGGCCGAGCGCGCCGCCAAGAGCGCCGAGCGGCTGGTCGCCACCCTCGACCGGATCGAGGACAAATCCGGCGATTCGTCGATGGTCGCCGAGGCGCGCGCGACCTGTCATCTTCTGCTGGGCCGCTTCGGGGAGGCGGCGTTCGCGGCCGAGGCGTTCGTGCCGACGCAGAAGGTCCTGCGGGCCTTCGTGGGCGCGCTGCGGATGGAACGATTCGACACCGATCTCGCGGTCAAGATGCTGGCCGCCGGGTTCGAACCGGCCGTCGCGCTCCGTTCCGGCCAGATCGTCGGGAAGTACAACTGGTGGCCGAGCTGGCTGCTCCAGGTGATCACCGAGCGGGCGATGGCCGGCCGGCTCGACGACGAGACGGTCGAGGCGCTGGACAAGTGCGCGTACGCCGACCTGGACCCGGTTCAGGTGCGGGTCGCCCGCCGCCTTCTGGCCGGGGAGGACGCCCTGATCGACGCGTCGGCGCTGCGGCTGGAGGCCCTGGGCGAGACCAACGCGGCCGAGAAGCTTCGCGAGGGCGACCTGGCAACGGTCGCCCTCGCGGCCCGGCTCGTCATGTCGTCCCAGTAGCTCAGGCGCCGCCCTCGGTGAGGGTGACCGTGGCCGGCTGGAAACCGGCCCCCTCGACATCGACGCCCGCGGCCTTGGCCTGCTCGATCGCCTGCTTGATGTAGTCGTTCGTGTAGGCCAGGCCCTCCGGCGCCTTGGTCAGCACGCTGTCGCCCGTCTGGTTCTTCGTGGTCTGCGAGATCTCCACGGTCTGCTTCCAGGCCGCCTCGTCGATCGTGCCGATCCCGCCCGCGGCGGCCGGCCACACCAGCTTGCTGACCTCGTTCATCTGCCACAGCTGGTGGCTCTTGCCGAGCTTGGATCCCTTCGCGACGACCAGGTCACGGCACTTCTCCGGGTTGTCCCGGCAGAACGCCCAGCCCTTGATCGTGGCGGTCAGGAACTTGACGGTCTGCTGCTGGTACGCCGGATCGTCCAGCTTCTGAGTGTTCGCCCACACCGCGTCCTGGAGCATCGAGGAGCCCTCGGTCTTCCAGTCGATGACCGCGAAGTCGTCGGCCGTGTAGAGCTTGCCGGTGGCCGGGTTCTTCGCCTCCAGCAGCTGGGCGTACTCGTTGTAGCTCATCGCCTGGGCGGCGTCGATCTCCTTCTTCAGCAGCGCCTGCATGTCGAACTGCTGCTGCACCAGGGTGACGTCCCTACCGGGGTCGATCCCCGCCTTGGTCATGCCGGCGAACAGCTCGAACTCGTTGCCGAAGCCCCAGTTGCCGACCTTCTTGCCCTTGAGGTCGGCGGCCTTGGTGATGCCGCTGTCCTTCCAGGCCACCTGGTACGTCCCGGAGCGGGCGAAGATCTGCCCCACGTCGGTGATGCCGGCGCCCTGCTCGCGGGAGGCCAGCGCCTTTGGCACCCACGCGATCGCGTAGTCGGCCTTCCCCTGGGCCAGGACGGTCTGCGGGACGATGTCGACGCCGCCCTCCAGCAGCGTCACGTCCAGGCCCTGCTCCTTGTAGAAGCCCTGGTCCACGGCGGCGATGTAGCCGGCGAACTGGGCCTGGTAGAACCACTGCAACTGCAACGTGATCGGGGTCAGGGCGCCGCTCGCGCCCGGAGCCGGAGTGGTGGCGGTATCGGCGGTGCCGCAGGCGGTCAGTGCGAGAACCGATGCGAGGAATATCCGGGAGAGCTTCAACGCGTACCCCTAACTAACTTGTAAGGCGTTGTTTTGGGAGGTTTGTTCACGACGGTTAAGACCAGGTGCCTTCCTGCGGGTAAGTGCAGGTCAAGGTAGGTCGTGAATAGACCTCCACGGCATGGCCAGGCGCTCCAGCAGGAGCGTGACCAGGTAGAAGGTGAGTCCGAGGAGGCAGGCGCCGGCCACGAAGGCCCAGGCCCGGGGGTAGGCGGTGAGCGCCGCGGCGGAGGTGATCCGCGCACCGAGCCCGTCCTGCAACCCGCCGAAGTACTCGGCGACGACCGCGGCGATCACGGCCAGCGACGACGCCTGCCGCAGGCCGGTGAAGAGGTGGGGGAGCGCGCCGGGCAGCCGGACCTTGCGGGCGAAGGTCCAGCCGGACGCCGCGTACGTGCGCATCAGCTCCTGGTGGACCGGATCCACCTCGCGCAGCCCGCGCAGCAGGTTCAGGAAGACCGGGAAGAACACCACGATGCCGGTGACCAGGCGCCGCGGGACGCTGCTGGTCGACTCGAACATGTTGTTGAGGATCGGGGCCAGGGCGATGATCGGCAGCGCGTTGAGGACCGCGGCGAACGGGATCGACACCTCGCCGAGGACCAGGAACCGGCTGGCGGCGAGCGCGGCCAGCACCGCGACCAGGGTGCCGCCGATCAGGCCGATCAGCGCGTTCGCGCCGCTGGCCAGGGCCGCCTCCACGATGTTGCGCCGCTGCTCGACGATCTGCGCCCCGATCGCCGACGGCGCCGGCAGGATGAACGGCGCGACCCGGCCCAGCGTCACGAACAGCTCCCAGAGGAGCAGGGCCACGACGCCGACGATCACCGGCGGCAGAATTTTCCTCATGTCGCCACCTCCGCTGCGCTCCGGCGTCGCCATGAGTACACAACTGAGCTCGATGATTCGCTCGCAAGCTCGCTCATGAGCGCAGCGCCTGTCGTACCTCGGTGATCTTCTCGAAGTAGGCCGGGGCCTGCCGCCCGGCCTCGTCCCGCGACGGCAGCTCCACCTCGATCGACGCGGTGATCCGTCCTGGCCGGGCGGACATGACCACCACCCGGCCGGAGAGGAACACCGCCTCGGAGATCGAGTGGGTGACGAAGACCGTGCTGGTCCCGGTCTTGGCGCAGATGCCGAGCAGCTCCGACTGCAACCGTTCCCGGGTCATCTCGTCGAGCGCGCCGAACGGCTCGTCCATCAGCAGCAGCGGCGGCTGGACCGCGAGGGCACGGGCGATCGCCACCCGCTGCTGCATGCCGCCGGAGAGCTGACCGGGATAGTGCCCGGCGAAGTCGGCCAGGCCGACCAGTTCCAGCATCTCCTCGGCCTTGGCCCGCCGTTCGGCCCTGGACACCCCGCGCAGCTCCAGCGGCAGCTCGACGTTGTGGCGGACGGTCCGCCACTCGAAGAGGCCGGCCTGCTGGAAGGCGATGCCGTACTCCTGGTCGCGGCGGGCCTGAGCGGCCGGCCGCCCGGCGACGGTGACCGTGCCGGTGGTCGGCTCGATCAGGTCGGCGATCAGCCGCAGCAGGGTGCTCTTGCCGCAGCCGGACGGCCCGATCAGCGACACGAACTCGCCGCCGCCCACGGTCAGGCTCACGCCGGACAGGGCCGGGACCTCGTCGGAGCGGCCCTGGTTGAAGACCTTCGTGACATTGTCGACGACCACCGAGGCCGCGCGTTCCGGCGCCGGCACGACGTCCGGGGCCGGGCTCGCCAGCTCACTCACAGTGTTGCCACCTCCACGTGACGCCGGTGCCGCATCAGCGGCAGTTCCAGGAGGCTCACGGCGCCCGCGACGAGCAGGCCCAGCAGGGCCGCGCCGAGCATGGCCGTGTAGACCTTGGCGGGATCCGAGGTGGCCTCCCGCGAGTACTCGATGATCAGGCGGCCGATGCCGCCCCGGGTGCCGGTGGAGATCTCACCGACCACCGCGCCGACCACCGCGGCCGCGCCGGCCAGCCGCAGCGCCGGGAAGAGGTAGGGCAGCGCCGCCGGGAAGCGCAGCTTCACCAGCGTGCGCCACCATCCCGCGGCGTAACTGCGCATCAGCTCCACCCCGGCGGCCGACGGCGACTGGAGCCCGCGCAGCATGCCCACCGCGACCGGGAAGAACGCCAGGTAGGCGGCGATCACCGAGACCGTCGCCCAGGGCGGCATGAGGGTGCCGCCCCAGCCGGCGATCAGCGGCGCGAGCGCCACGAGCGGCACGGTCTGGGAGAGCACGACGTACGGCAGCAGCCCCCGCTCCACGATCCGGAACCGCTGCATGGCCGCGGCCAGGACCAGCCCGATCACCGTGCCCGCGGCGAACCCGGCCGCGGTGATGCCGAGGGTGAACAGGCAGGCCTGGAGGACCACGAGCCACACCGGCCGGCCACCGGTCATCTCCGGATCGGCCAGCCGCTGTCCGATGGTCCACAGATGGGGCATCGAGAGGTCGTCGGCGCGGGGCAGGACCCGTACGCCGAACAGCACCGTCCCCTCGGGATCGCCGGCCGCCTTGTAGCCCTCCCAGAGCAGCGCGGCCACGGCCAGCCCGGCGATCACCGAGAGGACCCGCCTCACGGGAACGCCGGGATGACGTGCTCGCCGTACGCCGAAAGGGTTTGCTCCTTGGCGTCGTGCTGGAGGTAGACGGCGAACTGGTCGACGCCCAGCTGCTGGAGCTCCTGCAACCGCTTCACGTGGTTCTCCACCGGCCCGAGGACACAGAACCGGTCCACGATCTCGTCCGGCACGAACGAGGTGTGGGTGTTGCCGGCCCGCCCGTGCTCGGCGTAGTCGTACCCCTGCCGGGCCGCGATGTAGTCGGTCAGCGCCGGCGGCACCGCCCGGCCGTCACCGCCGTAGCGGCCCACGATGTCGGCGATGTGGTTGCCCACCATCCCGCCGAACCAGCGGGTCTGCTCGCGCTGATGGGCCAGGTCGTCGCCGACGTAGGCGGGCGCCGCCACACAGAACTTGATGGCGTCCGGATCCCGTTTGTGGAGGACCGCGGCCTTGCGCACCGCCGTGATCATCCACTCGGCGATGTCCGGGTCGGCGAGCTGGAGGATGTAGCCGTCACCCACCTCCCCGGTGAGGGCGAGGGCCTTCGGGCCGTAGGCCGCCACCCAGACCTCGAGGCGGCTGTCCGCGGCCCAGGCCAGCTGGAGCTCCTGACCGCGGACCGTGACCTTCTCCCCGTTGGCCAGGCCCTTGATCGCCAGCACGCTCTCGCGCAGCTGGCCCAGGGTCTGCGGGGCGAGACCGAGCACCCGCAGCGCGGAGTCGCCCCGGCCGATGCCACAGATCGTGCGGTTGCCGTACATCTCGTTGAGGGTCGCGAAGGTCGAGGCGGTCACCGTCCAGTCCCGGGTGCCCGGGTTGGTGACCATCGGCCCGACCACGATCCGCTCGGTGGCGCCGAGGATGGCCGAGTAGACCACGTTCGGCTCCTGCCAGAGCACGTGCGAGTCGAAGGTCCAGAAGTGACTGAAGCCGGCCGCCTCCGCCTTCTTCGCCCACTCGACGACCTCCCGCGCGGGTGGGTCGTTCTGCAAGACGACACCGATGTCCATGCCCACCCCTTTCTAGAGCAGGTAGTCGCTGAGGCCGCGCTTGAGATAGCGGCCGCGGCCGGCCCGCCCGGTGTACTCGCCGCCGGAGGCGATCACCTCGCCGCGGGCGATGACCGTGTCGACGCGGCCATCGATCTCCCAGCCCTCCCACGCAGAGTGGTCCATGTTCATGTGGTGCGTCTCGGCGCTGATCCGGGTACGCCCGTTCGGGTCGTACAGGACGATGTCGGCGTCCGAGCCGGGGGCGATGATCCCCTTGCGCGGGTAGAGGCCGAACATCCGCGCCGGGGTGGTCGCGATCGTCTCCACCCAGCGGGCCAGCGACAACTTGCCGTCGACGACGCCCTGGTAGAGCAGGTCCACCCGGTGCTCGACACCGCCGATCCCGTTCGGGATCCTGGAGAAGTCGCCGAGGCCCAGCTCCTTCTGGTCCTTGAAGCAGAACGGGCAGTGGTCGGTCGACACCACCGACAGGTCGTTGGTGCGCAGGCCCTGCCACAGATCGGCGCGGTGCGTCTCGTGCTTGGACCGCAGCGGCGTCGAGCAGACCCACTTGGCGCCCTCGAAGCCGGGCGCGCCGAGCTGGTCCTCCAGGGTCAGGTAGAGGTACTGCGGGCAGGTCTCGGCGAACACGTTCCGGCCCAGGTCACGGGCATTGCGGACCTGCTCCAGAGCCTTCGACGCGGACAGGTGCACGATGTAGAGCGGGCAGTCCGCGGCCACGCTCGCCAGCCAGATGGCCCGGCTGGTGGCCTCCGCCTCCAGCTCCTGCGGGCGGGTCAGACCGTGGTGGACCGGGTCCGTCTCACCGCGTTCCAGGGCCTGCTTGACCAGGACGTCGATGGCCGGCCCGTTCTCCGCATGCATCATGATCATGGCGCCGTTGTCCCGCGCCTTCTGCATGGCGCGCAGGATCTGCCCGTCGTCGGAGTAGAACACCCCGGGGTACGCCATGAAGAGCTTGAAGCTGGAGATGCCCTCACCGGCCACCAGCTGATCCATGGCCTTGAGCGACTCGTCGTCCACCCCGCCGAGGATCATGTGGAAGGCGTAGTCGATGTGACAGTTGCCGTCGGCCTTGCCGTGCCAGGCGGCCAGCCCGTCCTGCACCACCTCGCCGTACCGCTGCACCGCGAAGTCGATGATCGTGGTCGTCCCGCCGATCGCGGCCGCCCTGGTGCCGGTGTCGAAGGTGTCGCTCGCGTGGGTGCCGCCGAACGGCAGCTCCATGTGCGTGTGGGCGTCGACGGCGCCCGGGATGACGTACTTCCCGGTGGCGTCGATGACCTCCGGTCCGTCCGGGGCCTGCCCGGGCGCGAAGATCGCCGCGATGGTCTCACCGTCGATGAGGACGTCGGCCTTCACCGGGCCGGTGGGGCCGACGACGGTTCCGCCCCTGATCAGCGTGGTCACGGCGCCACCAGCCCGTCGTAGGAGTCGGGGCGGCGGTCGCGGAAGAACTGCCAGCGGTCCCGGACCGTGCCGAGCAGGCTCAGGTCCAGGTCACGAACGATCAGCTCGGGATTGTGGGTGTCCGCCACCTCACCGACGAACTTACCCTCCGGATCGACGAAGTACGTCTGTCCGTAGAAGTCGTTGTCACCCAGCTCCTCGACGCCCACCCGGTTGATGGCGCCGATGAAGTACTCGTTCGCCACGGCGCTGGCCGGCTGCTCCAGCTGCCACAGGTAGGAGGAGAGACCGCGGCTGGTGGCCGACGGGTTGAACACGATCTGCGCGCCGCCCAGGCCGAGCGCGCGCCAGCCCTCGGGGAAATGCCGGTCGTAACAGATGTAGACGCCGACCTTCCCGACCGCGGTGTCGAAGACCGGATAACCCAGGTTTCCGGGACGGAAGTAGAACTTCTCCCAGAACCCCTTCACCTGCGGGATGTGGTTCTTGCGGTATTTACCGAGGTATTTGCCGTCGGCGTCGACGACGGCCGCGGTGTTGTAGAGGACGCCGGGCTGCTCCTGCTCGTACATCGGCAGGATCATGACCATTCCCAGTTCGGCGGCGAGCGCCTGGAAACGCTCGGTCGTCGGGCCCGGGACGGATTCGGCGTACTCGTAGTAGGCGGCGTCCTGGACCTGGCAGAAGTACGGGCCGTAGAAGAGCTCCTGGAAGCAGATCACCTTCGCGCCCCGGGCGGCGGCCTCACGAGCGTAGTCCTCGTGGGCTTTGATCATGGATTCCTTGTCGCCCGTCCAGGTGGTCTGGACGAGGGCGGCGCGGACGACTCCGGTCGTCATTGCGGCCCCTCTCTATTTGATCTTCTGGCACGCGCAGTGCGCCTCGAAGCGCCTGTGATCGTGTGTTTACTCCTCGTTCTGGGTCCCGCGCCAGGGGTTGCTTGTCGGCGTCGGATGCCGTAGGACACTAACGACACACCTGATGGCGGACAATTGCCCGTACGTTACGGAATGTTTCGGAGACGATAATTTGCTGACGCTGATCACCGGGGCGGTTCAGGACAGAAGCGCCCGGGGCATCGCGGCGGCGGTGAGCCGTCTGATCACCTCCGGCCGGCTGCCCGCCGGGGCCCGGCTGCCCACCGTCCGCACGGTGGCCGGCGGGCTCGGCGTCAGCCCGACGACGGTCAGCGAGGCGTGGCGCAACCTCATCCTCGCCGGGGCCATCCAGACCCGCGGCCGCTCCGGGACCTTCGTGTCCGGGCCGCTGCCGCCCCGCGCACGACTGCGGTACGCCCAGCTCAGCGGGGCCCGGATCGGCCTGCCACGGGACCTGTCCACCGGTGTGCCCGACCCGCTGCTGCTGCCGTCGCTCGACGTGGCGCTGCGCCGGATCGGCGACGGCCGGTGGGCCGGGAGCTACCTCGACCCGCCGGTGCTGCCCGGACTGGACGAGGTGCTGCGGCAGCGGTGGCCGTACCCGCCGGAGCGGCTCACCGTGGTGGACGGCGCCATGGACGCGCTCGACCGGGTGGCCGGGGCGGTGCTGCGGTACGGCGACCACGTCCTCGTCGAGAACCCGGCCTTCCCGCCGCTGCTCGACCTGCTCCAGGCGGTCGGCGCCACCGTCGTCGGGGTGCCGATGGACGCCTCCGGCATCATCCCGGACGAGCTGCTGCGGGCCGTCCGCGGCTACCGGGCGGTCGCCCTCTTCCTCCAGCCGCGGGCCCACAACCCGACCGGCGCCAGCATGGACGAGTCCCGGGCCGCGCTGCTCGCCAACGTCCTGCTGGAGGCGCCGCACCTGCTCGTGGTCGAGGACGACCACGCCGGCGACATCGCCACCGCCCCGCCGGTCAGCCTCGGCCGCTACCTGCCCGACCGGACCGTGCACGTGGCCAGCTTCTCCAAGAGCCACGGACCGGACCTGCGGCTCGCGGCGGTCGGCGGGCCCGCCCACGTGCTCGACGCGGTCGCCGACCGGCGGCTGCTCGGGCCCGGCTGGTCCAGCCGGCTGCTCCAGGGCGTGCTGCTCGACCTGCTCACCGACCCGGACGTCACGGCACAGGTGGCGGCCGCGCGGGAGGCGTACGCGTACCGCCGGGCCGCGCTGTCGGCCGCGCTCGCCGAACGCGGGGTGACCACCCAGGCGACCGACGGGATAAACCTCTGGCTGCCGGTCCCCGACCAGCAGAACGCCATGGTCGCGCTGGCCGCCAACGGGATCGCGGCCGCGCCCGGCGCCCCGTTCTGCGTCACCCCGCTGCCCGGCGACCACCTGCGGATCACCGCGGGACTGGTCGCCGACGGCTACGGCGAACTGGCCGACGTGCTCGCGGCGGCCACCTCGGAGACCACCCGCGGCAGCGGCCGGCGGGACCTCGCGCACCCATCCGGATGGCGCTAGGGGACTTCACGACAAGGGAGGCCATCGATGAGTCTGCTCGACCGTCACCGGGCGGTGATGCCCGGTTGGATGCCCGTCTACTACGGCGACGACGCGCTGGAGATCGTCTCCGGGAGTGGGCGCCGGGTCACCGACGCCGGCGGCCGCACCTACCTCGACTTCTTCGGCGGGGTGCTGACCACGATGATCGGCTACGACGTGGCCGAGATCAGCGACGCGGTCCGCGCCCAGATCGGCACCGGCGTCGCGCACACCTCCACGCTCTACCTGATCCGGCGGCAGGTCGAGCTGGCCGAGAAGATCGCCCGGCTCTCCGGCATCCCGGACGCGCGGGTCTTCTTCACCAACTCGGGCACCGAGGCCAACGAGTCGGCGCTGCTCATGGCCACGAACGTACGGCGGTCCAACCAGATCCTGGCGATCAAGAACAGCTATCACGGCCGGACCTTCGCGACCATGGCGGTCACCGGGCACCGCAGCTGGTCGTCCAGCTCACTGAGTCCACTGTCGGTGAACTGGCTGGCCTCCGCCGACCGGCTGCGCGGGCGGATGGCCGGGCTGACCGACGCCGACCTGATCGAGGCGGCCGTCGACGACCTGCGGGAGGTCCTCGCCACGGTCACCGCCGGGGACGTGGCCGCCCTGATCGCCGAGCCGGTCCAGGGTGTGGGCGGGTTCGTGCACGGGCCGGACGGGCTGCTCGGGGCGTACCGGAAGGTGCTGGCCGAACACGGGATCCTGCTCATCGCCGACGAGGTGCAGACCGGCTGGGGGCGGACCGGCGACCACTTCTGGGGCTACCAGGCGCACGGCGTCACCCCGGATCTGATCACCTTCGCCAAGGGCATCGGCAACGGGTTCGCGCTCGGCGGCGTGGTCGGCCGGGCCGAGGTGATGAACGCGGTCCCGGCGGTCAGTTTCTCCACCTTCGGCGGCAACCCGGTCAGCGCGGCCGCCGGCAACGCGGTACTCGACTACGTGCTCGATCACGACCTCCAGGGCAACGCGCGGCGGGTCGGCGGGATCCTGCTCGGTGGGCTGCGGGCGCTGTCGTACGGGATCCTGGCCGAGGTGCGCGGGCGGGGCCTGATGATCGGGCTGGAGTTCGTCCGGCCCGGCACCACCGAGCCGGACCCGGCGGCCACGCTGCGGGTCTTCGACCTCTGCCGGGAGGGTGGCCTGCTGGTCGGCAAGGGGGGTCTGTACGGCAACGTGCTCCGGATCGGCCCGCCCCTCACCCTCACCGAGGACGAGGCCCGGGAGGGGCTCGCGATCCTGTCCGGCGCGATCGCCACGGCCGACGCCGAGTCCCGGATCGCCTAGGCCGAGCCGGCTGGGCCTTTTCGGGCGCAACCGCTCACGCACGTCGCACGGTGCGGCCCGCGTTCTGGACGCGCCAGCGGCCGGCGGGCCGTGCCGGGCCCTCGGCGGGAGCGACGGTCCGAACCCACCACCCCGATGCGACATATGATCCTTTGCCGGGTTTCCGCCGTGCCGAGCCTAAAGTTTTGTTCATCCAGCGTCCACCGGCGGACGCGAAGAGTAATTCTTCGGTCACCGAGGGGTGATATTTGGGAAACGTAAGGTTAACGAGGGCCGAACCTTGTACATGTTCCGTTGGGGGTATGGCAGTGGGCCCGTAACTCGGTCACGATCACGGCGTGACAGAAACATCCGTGATCTTGGCGCTGGTGGTCATCACGGCCCTGGCCTTCGATTTCACCAACGGGTTCCATGACACCGCCAACGCGATGGCCACCTCCATCGCGACCAAGGCGCTCCGGCCCAAAACGGCCGTCGCTCTGTCCGGTGTCCTGAACCTGGTCGGCGCCTTCCTCTCCGTGGAAGTCGCGCTGACCGTCACCAATGCCGTTGTCAAGATCCAGGACAAGAGCGGCGCGCCCAAGGCGGAACTCCTCGCCGACGGCGGCAGCGGACTGTTGCTGATCATCCTGGCCGGCCTAGTCGGTGGCATCGTCTGGAATCTGCTCACCTGGCTCTTCGGCCTGCCATCCAGCTCGTCGCACGCCCTCTTCGGCGGCCTGATCGGCGCCACCCTCGCCGGTCTCGGCGTGGCCGGCGTCAACTGGAACGGCGACGGCTCCAAGCTCGACGGCGTCGTGGGCAAGGTGCTCCTGCCCGCCGTCATCTCCCCGGTCATCGCGGGCCTCGTCGCCGTGGCCGGCACCTGGGTCATCTTCAAGATCACTGCCGGGGTGGCCGCGCGGTTCACCGAGAAGGGCTTCCGCTGGGGCCAGATCGGCAGCGCCTCGCTCGTCTCCCTGGCGCACGGCACCAACGACGCCCAGAAGACCATGGGCGTGATCACCCTCGCCCTGATCGCCAGCGGTCACTGGGACGACCTGGAGAACATCCCGCTGTGGGTCAAGGTCTCCGCGGCGCTGGCCATCGCGCTCGGCACCTACCTGGGCGGCTGGCGCATCATCCGCACCCTCGGCAAGGGCATCACCGACATCACCCCGCCGCAGGGCACCGCCGCGCAGTCCGGCGCCGCCGCGGTCATCCTGGCCTCCAGCCACCTCGGCTTCGCGCTCTCCACCACCCACGTGGCCACCGGCTCGGTGATCGGTTCCGGTCTCGGCCGTCCCGGCGCCACGGTCCGCTGGGCGGTCGCCGGCCGGATGGTCCTGGCCTGGATGATCACCCTTCCCTCGGCCGGCCTCGTCGGCGCCGCGATGTGGTACGTCGGCGACGCCGTCGGCGGTATGGCCGGCGCCCTGGTGGTCTTCGCCCTCCTGGTCGCCGCCTCCGGCGCGATGTACCTTCGCTCCCGCTCCGGACGGGTCGACCACGACAACGTCAACGACGACTGGGACGCCCCGGCCGGCCAGCCCGTCACCCCGATCCCCGCCACCGCGGCGAACTGAAAGGCCGGGACATGCACAACCTCGACTTCGCGCTCACCGGCGCGTGGCAGGTCCTGCTCGCCGGCCTCGCCCTCGGCGCCGGCCTGCCGATCCTCTTCGCCCTCGGCATCCGCTCCCTCGCCTGGGGCGCCGGCGAGGCGTCCGTCAACACCAGCGGCGTCACCGCCGGCACCCGGCGCCCGCTCGGCACGGTCCTCGGCTACGCCCTGTTCGCGGTGGTCGTCCTCGGCGTGCTGCTCGGCCTGACGTTCATCGTGGCCAGCGGATTCGGTTACAAGCTCGACTTCTCGCACCTCTACCCGACGCTCGTCGAGAAGTAGCGGTGGCGACGAAGGCCCCGGCGTTTTCGCGCCGGGGCCTTCGTCGTCCACCGGGCGTTGCGGCCGCGGGCCGTTGTCGCTTTCAAACCCATTTCCGGTACGGGACGAACGCCCTCACAGCGACGGCGGCGAACCGTGGCGCACCCGCGAGCCGGGTGCGCCCGCACGGCCGTGCCGCGCCCGCCGGGCTTGAGCGGTCCGTTCCTCCTCAACCCGGCGGCCGGACGGAACGGCCGTCCGGGCACGAGTGTGCGGTCAGGCCAGGCTGCGGGCCAGGACGCCGATGTCCGGATTGTCGGTGAAGATGCCGTCGATCCCGGTCCGCAAGAACGTCACCTGCTCGTCGATCGCCCGACCGTAGGCGCTGACGTCGGTGCCCACCCGCAGCTCGGCCGGGAGGAACGAGTTCTCCGCGCGGAACGTGTACGGCACGACCCGGAGCCCGGCCGCGTGCGCGTCGCCGACCAGGCTGGTCGGCGTGCCGAGAGTGCCGTCCGCCCTACGCGGGATGATCTGCCCCTTCTCCGGGCCGAGACCGTCCACGAACGCGGACAGCTCCTTGAGCCCACCCGGCGTCAGGTAGTCGGCGTAGCTGCGCGGATCGTTGAACGGGCTGCCCGACGCGCTGCTCAGGAACACCAGCGGCACGTCGACCCGGTGCTCGTCGGCCAGCGTCCGCAGGTTGGCCGCCTCGAACGACTGGATGAACACCTTCGCGCCCCGCCGGTCCAGGCTGTTGCGGCGCAGCGCCCGGACCAGCGGCTTCTCCAGCTCCAGGCCGAGCCGCTGGAAGAAGGTCGGGTGCTTGGTCTCCGGGAACACGCCCAGATCCCGGTCCAGCTCCTTCGACAACCGCCGGCGCAGGTCCAGCACCTCCTGGAAGGTCGGCACCTCGAACCGGCCGTCGTACAGCGTGTTCCGCTGACGGACCGCCGGAATCCGCTCGACCGCACGCAGCGTCTTCAGCTCGGCGAGCGTGAAATCCTGGGTCCACCAGCCGGTGACGCTCACCCCGTCGAGGACGACCGTCCTCTTCCGGTCGGCGAACTCGGCCCGCGACGCCACATCGGTGGTGCCGCCGATCTCCGGCTCGTGCCGGCACACCAGGACACCGTCCTTGGTGATCACCAGGTCGGGTTCCATGTAGTCGGCGCCCATCCGTGCGGCCAGCTCGTACGACGCCAGCGTGTGCTCGGGCCGGTAACCGGACGCGCCACGGTGGCCCACCACCAGGGCCCGGTTCCGGGTGCTGCCGTCGCCGCCGGCCCATGCGGGCGCGGAAGCGGCCCCGGCCAGCGCCGGAGCGGCGGCGGCGACAGCGCCGAAGCGCAGCACCTGACGGCGATCTGCCACGTTCTCCTCCACGAACTCGGTCCGGCCGCGATGCCGGAACCACCACCCGGCGCCACCCGCCGGAAGAACTTTTCCGGCGGAGATCGCCGGATGCCCGTTGAGAGTCGACGTGACCGATCCGTCACCCAGGCGACGATCTCATGGCGCGTCCGCGAACGCCGGGTCAATGGTCATCCCCGCTCTCGTCCCGCCGGGTGCCGAGGCCAGGGCCGACCCCGGTGGCCGGATCCGGCCCGGCGTGGTCAGCGGGTGACGGTCGCGTGCAGGCGTTTCGCCTCCCGGGTCAGGCGGCTGCTGCCTGGTCGCCCGGCGGCCTCCGCCAGTCCTGGGATCGTGGCCCGGGCGCCGACGGCCGCGGCGACGCGGGTGGCCAGCTCGATCATGTCCGGTAGGCCTCTCGGCGCGGTCGGCAACAGCCAAGCCAGCGCTGTGGCCAGCACTTCCCAGACTGCGGCCGAGGCCCCGGCCTGGTGGGCCCCGGCCAGGGCGGACACCGCCCGGCCCAGCTTGATCGTGCCGTCCGCGCCGAGATCGCCCAGTTCCGCCCCGACCCGGGCGGCGAACGACCTGTGGGCGGCCCCGGCCGGCGTCCCCGCCGGCTGGGCGCTCTCGGCCCGCGTCCCCGCCGGCTGGGCGCTCTCGGCACGCGCCCCCGCCGGGTCGGCGCCCTCGGCCGGGGTGTCGTCCCCGAACCCGGCGCCGGGTGTTTCGGAGGCCAGGACCAGGAAGGCGTCGACGGCCGCGATCCGGTCGGCCTCGTGGCGTGCCGCGAGGCCGTAGGTGACGGCCAGCGTCATCGCCGGGCCGGCCGGGCCGCCCGCGTCGGCGAGCAGGGGAAGCAGCGAGGCGTCGCGGGCGTCCTGATCGGCCAGGCCCGCCAGGTCGGGCAGAGCCCAGGCGGCGATCACCTCACGATGCCGGGGGAGCGCCATGGCCAGGATGTCCGGACGGTAGCCACGGTCGCCGAAGTAGCGGGGATGGTCTGCCCTCCGTAACGGAAGGAACAGACCCTCCAACCGGAGGCCGTCGTCTCCGGTGCGGGCGGACTCCAGTTCGGTCAGCACCCGCCGCATCACGATCTCGCCGTCCGGCCCACGGTTGCACTGCACCTTGCGGCTGCTGACCGGGTCGGGCAGACCGCCCGCGGCCAGCCACGCGGCCAGCTGCCGCCCCCGGGCGGAGGTGAGCGCCGCGGCCCGCCCGGTCACCTCCGTGCCGGCGGCGGGACCGACCCGCAACAGCGCCTGCTCGAAGTCGATCGGCCACGGTGTCAGACCGGCCGCCTCCAGCCGGGCCAGCCGGTCCACCAGGACACCGGCGTCGATCGCGCCGGTGACGTCGGTCGGTGTGGCCAGCAGCAGTGGCACCGGTTGTGCGGCCTGCCGCAGCGCCAGCTCCCCGATCCGGAGTGGCAGCAGGTCCGCGGGCGAACTCGCGGACGACCGAGGGCGGCTGCTGTCGGGAAGGGCGGCCTGCACCACCCCGGCCATCCGCCACCGGACGTCGTCGTCCCGCTCGGGCCGTCCGAGAAGGACCCGGAACGCTTCCAACAGGTAGATCATCTTGGGGTGGAACCGATGCCGGCCGTCGTGCCGGTCCAGCACCGGCCCCAGCGCGGCGGTGTCGCCACCTCTGTGCACGGTGACCAGCCCGGCCAGAACCCGCTCCCACCGGACGGCGTCCTCCGCCTCGAACAGCACGGACACCTCCTCCGCCAACTCGGCGGCGCCCGTGATCGGCGGCGGCATCGTGACCGGCCCGGACCCACCCACGGCGGCCGGCGTGGCCTGCCCTGCCATGGCGGGGTCCATGTCTGCGCCCGCCGTGGACGCGGACGCGGGCAGAACCCGCTGCACCAGGCCGAGCGCCCGCTCCTGCACGTCCAGGGCCGGATGCCCGAACGCCACCGCCGCCGTCTCCGCGATCTCCGCGGCCCGGTCCGGTTCACGGCGGGCCACCCGGCCGAGCCAGGTGAGTTGTGTCCTGACCAGCGTCCGCTCGGTCCGCACCAGGACCTCGGCGGTCGCTTCCAGCAGCGTCTCCACGGGTAGCAGCCCGGCGTCGTCGACGGCCCGCAGGCACCGCTGCGCGAGCCCGGCCACCACGGACGGCGCCGAGCCGAGCAGGCGTGTGTAGCCGGAGATGTGCGCGGCCATCTCGCCGGGTGCCGGGACCAGCGCCTCGTGCAGCACGGCGAACTCCCGCAGGCTCGCCGGCCGGTCGCCGCGGACGAGCCGGTCCACGGTCATCTCCAGCACCTTCGCCCGATCGGTCCGCCCGTCCTCGATGAGCCGGGTCAGGACCGTGGCCAAGCCGGGTCGCGAGTCCCCGGTGTGGGCCATGACCGAGCTGCCGAGGCCGTCGATCTCGAAGACGGCCGGCAGCAGCAGATGCAGGAAGCGCACATCGGCCGACTCGGCGAGCCGGCTGTCGATGAGCGCGTCGAGCCAGGAGCGGACGACACCCTCGGTGACCGGCGGTTCGGCCCGGCCCTCGTCGAGCAGGGCTGCCACGAACCGCCACTCCCGGGGCCAGAGCCCGTCGGACGGGATCTTGGCGCAGAGCCGCACCCCGAGATCACCGGTCCAGGTCAGCCCACGGGCGCGGGAGATCTCCAGGAACCGGTCGACGGGGATCTCGTTCCACCGGCGCATCTCCGGGCGGGAGAGCAGGCCGGCGGCCCGGGCCGCCGACGGGGCGCACGCGATGACGGCCAGCGCGTAGAGCCCGGCCGGATGCCGGGATCGCCGCCACCAGTCGTCCCGCTCCGCGCGGATCCGCGCGGTGAGCTCCGCCGCGAACGCCAGCCGTTCCTTCTCCCCGGCGGCGAGCAGCAGGGCGGTGGCCGTCTCGTCGTCGCCCTCGCGGACATGTCGATCGAGGACGTCCCAGGTCAGCATGTCGATCAACCTAACGGTCCGGTGAGGGTGGTCCGGAGGCGCTTCGCCTCCCGGGTCAGCCGGGCTCCGCCACCGCGCTCGGCCAGGGTGCCGAGTCCGGGGACCTCGCCCCGCCTCCCGAGCTGCGACGCCACCCGGGTGGCCAGCTCCAGAAGGTCGGGCAGGCCGCGGGGCGTGGCTTTCAGCAGCGGCGGCAGGGCTCCGGTGATCGTCTCCCAGACGGCCGCGGACGCTCCGGCCGCGTGGGCGTCGGCCAGCGCGGGCACCACCCGGGTCAGTTTCACGGCGCCGTCGGCGCACAGGTCACCCAGCTCGGCGCCGACCGCCGCGGGCAGCGGTCCGGCCCCGGCGGTGACCCCCGGACAGGTGCCGGCGGCCGCGGGAGGCGGTCCGGTCCCGGCGGTGACCGCCAGGTAGGTGTCGACGGCCGCGGCCCGGCCGGGCTGATGGCGGGCGCCCAGCCCGTACGCCAGGGCGAGGGCCACGGCCGGACCGGGCGGCCCGGAGCAGTCCCCCAGCAGCGGCAGCGCCGTCTCGTCCCGGCTGTCCCGGTCGGCGAGCGCGGCGATCTCCGGCAGCGCCCACGCCGCGACCGCCTCCCGGTCGTGCGGCAGCGTCATGGCCAGCACCTCCGGCGGGCAGTGGTGGAACGACAGGTAGTCCTCCCGGGCGGTCGGCCGCCGCCCGATCGTGAACAGCAGGCGGCCCAGCAGGGGCAGTCGCGGGTCGTCGCGTCGTGGCGCCATGGTGACGACGACCCGGCGGATCAGCTTCGGCCCCGTGTCGACCGGGGTCCAGGCGTCGTACCCGTAGTGTCCGGCCGGTTGCTCCACACGGGTGCCGACCGTCTCGACCCGTGCGGCGCCGAGCCACCCGGCGAGCCGGTCCCCCTCCGGCGAGCCGAGGGCGGCGGCCCGGGCGAGCACCGTGGCGTCGCCGGTGTCGGCCACCCGCAGCAGCGCCTGCTCGAAGTCGACCGGCCACGGGTCCCGGCCGGCCTCCTCCAGCCGCTCCATCCGCTCGACCAGGGTGCCCGCGCCGATGCTCCCGGACACGTCGGTGGGGGTCGCCAGCAGCACCGGCACCGGGCTGCCGGTGAGCCGGGCCGACAGCTCGGCGAGCCGCCAGGTCAGCACATCCGCCGGCACGTTGAACGGGGGGACCTCGAACCCGGTCGGGAGCATCCGGATCACCTCGGCGGGCATCCCGGCCAGCTTGCCGGCGTGGTGCAGCGTGACGAGACCGGCCATGACCCGCTCCCAGCGGACCGCGCTCCCGCCGTGCCTCAGCGCGGTCAGCTCCTCGGCCAGCTCGGCGGCGCTCCCGATGGGCGGCGGCATCGCGACCGCCCGTCGCCCGGCCGGGGGAGTGGCCACCACCCCGGGAGGCTCCGCGGGCACCGGCCCGAGCAGTGCACCGGCCATGGCCCGCACGGTCCCGGTCAGGCCACCGGCGGCCTCCGCCAGCCGGGTCACCGTCTCCGGGCCGGCCGCACCCAGGTGGACCGCGATCACGCCGAGAGCCCGCTCCTGGAGGTCGAGGGAGGGGTGGGCGAGCGCGACGGCGACCGTCTCCAGGATCTCCCCGGCCCGGTCCGGCTCCCGCCGGGCCACGCGGTCCAGCCAGTCGATCTGCTCCCGCACCAGGGTCTTCTCGGACCGGACCAGGGTCGCCGCGCCGATCTCCAGCAGGGTCTCCAGCGGCAGTCGGCCGTCGTCGTCGAGCGCCTGGAGCACGCCCCGGGCCATCGCGGCGACCGGGGACGGGGCCTCCGGCAGCAGCCGGGCATAGACCGGCAGGTGCGGGGCCGTCTCGGCGGGCGCCGGGGACAGGGCGTCGTGCAGCCGGGCGAACGGCCGCAGGGCCGACGCCGTCCCGGGGCGGGTGAGACGATCGGCGGTGGCGGCCAGGACGGTCGCGCGGTCCAGGCGGCCCTCGGCCGTCAGTTGCGCCACCGCGTACGGAAAGCTGGCCTCCACACCGGACAGGCCGTCGAGCTCGAAGGCGCTGGGCAGCAGCAGGTCGAGCCAGGGGCTGGCACGGAAGTGGTCGGCGAGCGGGGCGAACCGGACCGCCGCCAGCCAGCCGCGCACCACCGGCTCGGTGACCGGCGGCTCGGCGCCGCCCTCGATGAGCAGCGCCTCGGCGAACTCCCAGTCCCGCGGCGCCGGATTGCGGGCCGGCAGCCGCCCGCACAGCCGGACGCCGAGATCACCGATCCATGGCAGCTCCCGGGCCCGGGCGATCTCCAGGAACAGGTCGACCCGGATCCGGCCCCAGTCGCGCATGCTCCGGCGGGTGAGCAGGGCCGCCGCCCGGGCCGCCGTCGGCATGCAGGCGATCACGGTCAGCCCGAACAGCCCGGCCGGGCTCGTCGACCGTTCCCATGGGCCCTCGCCGTCGGCCCGGATCCGTCGCTCGATCTCGGCGGCGAACGCCAGCCGCTCCCGCTCGGTGGCGCCGAGCAGGAGGGCGGTCAGAGCGGCGCTGTCGATGTGGCTGAACGGGCGGGCGAGCCCGGCCCAGGTGAGCGGCATGCGGCACACCCTAGAGCCGGGCTACGACATTTCTCAGAACCGCAGATGGGACCAGTCGAGCAACCCGTCGCCGAGATCCCGTACCCGGGCCAGCAGACCCAGCCGGGCGGCCCGCAGCGCCAGGTCGTCGGCCATCACGAACACCTCGTCGAAGAAGCGGCCGACCGGTTCCACGAGCGGCCGGGTGGCCGCCACGAACGCGGTGACGTCCGGCGAGGCCGGTACGGCGACCGCCGTCACCGCCTCGTGCAGCGCGATCTCGGCGGGTTCCTTGAGCAGCCCCGCGTCGTAGCCGGCCGGAGTCCCGGCGGGCACGATCCGGCGCGCCCGCTGCACCGCCTCGGCGACGGCCCGGAAGCCCGGATCGCCGACCGCGTCGCGCAGCTGTCCCAGCAGGGCGGCGGCGACCGCCGGCCGGGCGGCGTGCGGCAGGACCGCGCGTACCCGGTCGACCGGCTGCCCCTCCTCGGTGAACACCTGCTCCAGCCGCCGGGTCAGGAACTCGGCGCACGCCTCCAGGACGGTGTCCGCCACCGGCACCGGCTGTGCGGCCGCCGCCAGCGCCAGACCCTCGATGAGGTCGAACCCGGACAGCCGCGGCGTCGCCCGGTGCACCGCGATCAGGCCGAGGAACGCCCGGCGGACCGCGAACGGGTCGCTCGACCCGGTCGGCAGGCCCACGGTGGCGGCCAGCCCGGCGACCAGGTCCAGCCGGTCGGCCAGCGACAGCAGCGCGCCCGGCAGCGTGCGCGGCAGCTCGTCACCGGTGTTGCGGGGCAGTTCGGCCTCGTACACCGCCTGCGCCACGGCCCGGTCCTCACCGGCGTGCAGCGCGTAGTCGCGTGCCATCACCCCGGCCAGGCTGGTCATCTCGGTGACCAGCTGCGAGCCGAGGTCGAACTTGACCAGTTCGGCGGCCCTCCGCAGGACCGGTGAACCGGTTTCGAGGCGGTCGGCGACAGAGAGGGCGAGGGCGGCGATCCGGCCGGCCCGGTCGGCCATCGAGCCGAGCTTGTCGGTGAAGGTGAGGCGGTTCAGGTGCGACTTCATCTCGGCGATCGGCGTCGCCTGGTCGGCGCGGTAGAAGAAGGCCGCGTCCTCGTAACGGGCGCGCAGCACCGCCTCGTTCCCGGCGCGGACGAGTTCCACGTCGACCGGCCCGTTCGCCACGGTGACGAACATCGGCAGCAGCTTCCCGTCGGCGTCGCGCACCGGGAGGTAACGCTGGTGCTTGCGCATGACCGTGGTCAGCACCGCGTCCGGCAACGACAGGTAGCCCTCGTCGAAGGTGCCGAGCAGCGGCAGCGGCTGCTCCACCAGGTCGGTGATCTGGTCGATCAGCGCGGCCTCGCCCGTGACGTCGATCCGCCCGTCCGGATAGACGAGGTCCTGGGCGCCGATGACGATCAGCTCCCGGCGGTCCTCGTGGTCGGCGACGATGCCGTTGACGCCGAGCGTCTCCAGGAAGGTCTCGGCCGAGGCGATCTCGGTCTCCGGCGGCACGGCGGTGCGCAGCAGCCGCGTCCGGCGTCCGGCGGCCAGCGTGGAGACGGCCACCGGCACGACGTCGTCGCCCCAGAGCGCGGTCAGCCAGCGGACCGGCCGGCTGAAGGCCAGCCTCGGATCGTTCCACCGCATGTTCTTGGCGGCCCGCAGGCCGGTCACGACCTGCGCGAGAACGGCGGCGAGGACCTCGGGCGCCGCGCGCCCGGCCTCGTGCTTCCGGACCACCACATGGGGTACGCCGCCGACCTCCTCGGTCTCGACGTCGGCGAGCGGGACGCCCTGCCCGCGGGCGAAGCCCTCCAGTGCCTTCGTGGCGGTGCCGTCCCCGGTGTAGGCGGCCTGGACCTTGGGGCCCTTCACCGTGCGCACGTGATCCTCTTCGCGGGCCGCGACCGCTGTGGCGACGGCGATGAGCCGGCGCGGCGTCCCGAAGACCCGCACCTCGCCGTGGCCCAGCCGGGTGGCCGCCAGACCCTCGGTGAGCAGCCGCTGCACCTGCTCACGCGCGGAGCGCAGCTCGGCGGGCGGCAGTTCCTCGGTGCCGATCTCGAAGACCAGCGTGCGCGCGGTGTCGCCGGTCTGCACGGCGGCGGCAGGCCGGGCCGGGGCGAGCGGGGCGACGGTGCCGAGCGGCAGTTCCAGTTCGGTGCGGCGATCCACCCAGAGTCTGGCGACCTCCCCGGCGAGCCGCCGCATCCGGCCGAATTCGGCGGCCCGCTCGGCCGTGGAGACGGCGCCCCGGGCGTCCAGGACGTTGAAGGCCTGCGAGCACTTCAGCACGTAGGAGTGGGCCGGGACGGGCAGGCCGGCGTCGATCATGCGCTGCGCCTCGCCGGCGTAGATCTCCAGCAGTCGCCGGTTCGCCTCGATGTCGGCGTCGTCGAGGTAATAGCGCGACATCTCGTACTCGGATTGGCCGAAGACCTCGCCGTAACTGACCCCGGGGGAGTACTCGATCTCCTTGAAGTGGGTCTTGTCCTGGAGCGCCATGATGATCCGCTCGATGCCGTAAGTGATCTCCACACTCACCGGATCGAGGTTCAGGCCGCCGGCCTGCTGGAAGTAGGTGAACTGGGTGATCTCCAGCCCGTCCAGCCAGACCTCCCAGCCGAGACCCCAGGCGCCGAGCGCGGGGGAGGCCCAGTTGTCCTCGACGAAACGGACGTCGTGGGCGGTCACGTCGATGCCGAGCGCGGCCAGGCTGCCGAGGTAGAGCTCCTGCGGGTTGCCCGGATCGGGCTTGAGGATCACCTGGAGCTGGGTGTGGGTCTGTAGCCGGTTCGGGTTCTCGCCGTAACGGGAGTCGTCCGGCCGCACCGACGGCTCGGTGTAGACGACCCGCCATGGCTCCGGCCCGAGCACCCGCAGGAAGGTGGCCGGGTTGAGCGTGCCGGCGCCGACCTCGGTGTTCATCGGCTGGACGACCAGGCAGCCCTGATCCGTCCAGTAGGTGGTCAACCGGGCGAGCGCGTCCTGCATGGTGAGCATGGGACCGAAGTCTAGGTGCGCCCACACCGGGGGAGGTACGCGATTTGTGCTACTCGGAGATCTTTACGCCTTTCAGGACCTCCCGGAGGCGGCCGGGCCGCCTCCGGGGAGCCGCGTCAGACGTAGGTCTTGTCCATGCTCGTCTGCGAGACGGCGAAGGTGATGTCGCAGGAGGAGAACTGTCCCTGCGGCGGGGTGGCGCTGGTCCACTCGAGGTAGAAGTGACCCTTCGTGGTGGCCGGTTTCAGCTCGAACTCGGTCGGCCCGTCACCCTGCGGGAAGTCACGCCAGCCCAGGTCGCCGGCCCGGTAGGCGTTCTTCTGGTCGGTCGTGAAACCGATCCGGCCGCCCGACTTCGGCTGTAGGCACTTCCGTTCGAGCCTCACCTTCACCGGGCCCGCGCTGATCTGCTGATCCGGGCCGACGGCCTTGCAGGTGGGCAGGCAGGACAGGTTGGTGGCGGTCCAGGAGAAGAGCCTCCGGTCCACCGCCCGGCTCGTGTAGACGGCCAGGAAGTCGGTGGCGTCCGCGGTGACCGCCAGTTTCCGGTGCTGGTAGTGGGCGACGTATTCGCCGGTCGCGTTGGCCCGCGTCGGGAAGCGGAACCTGCCCGAGCTGCCGGCCGTGGCCGAGCCCAGGTACACCTTCGGCGTGGCCTGCCCCTTGCGGAAGAAGATGTCCACCCGCCCTCCGTTGCCGGTTGTCCGGTCCAGGTATCCGGCGCGGCCGCTGAGGACGATCGGGGTGCCCGCCTCCACCTCGCCGTGCGGGGCGGAGAACTCCATACCGCTCGCCGGCCCGCGAGCCGGCGCCGGGACGGCGACCGCCCGGTCCAGCGTCACGACGGGCGCCGCGACGGCCATCGTGGCGGCCAGCGCGCCGCCGGCCGCGAGCAAACGGGTATTGCCCACGTTGATCCTCCCCGTGGGGTAGTTTCGTGTTGTTTCAGCACGAAAACTACCAGTACGGGTCGAATCGCGCGCCGGTTTGCCGACATGGCGAGTCAGGAGCCGACCAGGCGTACCCCTCCACCGCCTCGCTTGGCCTGATACATGTAGGCGTCCGCCTCGCGCATCATGGCCTCGAACTCGGTGGCGTGGTCCGGGAAGAGCGCCACACCGATGCTCGCCCCGATCCGTACCGGCTCGCCCTCGATGTCGAACGGCTCCCGGAGCCGCTCGCAGATCCGCTCGCCCACCGCGATCGCGGCCTTCTCGTCCGGGTCGCCGGTGAGCAGCACCGAGAACTCGTCGCCGCCGAGGCGGGCCACCAGGTCCGGACGCCGCACGACCCCCTGGAGGCGCTTCGCCACCAGTTGCAGCAGCACGTCGCCGGCGTGGTGCCCGACGGTGTCGTTGACCTGCTTGAATCCGTTCAGGTCGAGCAGCAGCAGGCCGACCCGGGTGCCGGTGGAGGAGGCGATCTCGACCGCCGTCTCGGCCCGGTCCAGCAGCTGCTTGCGGTTGGGCAGCCCGGTCAGCGAGTCGTGGAACGCCTGCTGGGTCAGTTCGTTCATGTGCAGCTCGGCGGCCTGCCGCATCCGGGCGCTGTCCATGATCAGCGTGCCCTCGACGGCGAGCTGCTCGGCCAGGATCCGGTCCTGGGCGGTCCAGTCCCGGGTGCCGCTGGAGTCACCGCACATCACCATGCCGACCGGGCCCTGCGCGGACAGCAGAGGCATCGCGATGAACGAGCGGAACCCGATGGTCTGGGTGAGCCCGCCGGACCGGACCTTGGCCGTGCCGGCGTCACTGACCAGCATCGGCTCACCCTTCTCGGCGCTGTTGCACCAGACCGGTGATTCCGCGGCCCGCTTGCCGAGCAGGTTGGTGCTGAGCGCCCGGTGCACCTCGTCGGGGAAACCGACACCGTGCACGTACCGGATCCGGCCCTCGCCGTCGATCAGGTGCATCGCCGCGTGCTCGGTGCGGAACGCGGTCGCGCACGAGCGGGCCAGCAGCTCGGCGGCGGTCTCCACGTTGTCGGCCGACATACCGTGCTCGAACAGCTCCCGGATGGTGGCGCTGCTGTGCGCCACGAACTGCCGCTGCTTCTCCGCGGCCAGCCCCTGGAGGGTGGTCGCGAAGTGCAGCGACATCGTCGCGATCGTGTCCAGCTGGAGCTCGTCCAGAGCGGTGCCGGTCAGCAGCAGCACGCCGACGGTCTGGCCGCCGATGCGCAGACGGATCGCCATCTGCTCGCCGTTGACCACCGGCTTGCCACCGGCCGGGGTGCGGAACACCTTGCCGGCCACCATCTGGTCACGGCGGCCGGGTTCGCCGACCCGGGCGCTCACGGTCATCATGCCGGTCTCCGAGTCCAGCTCGAAGACGGTGGCCGCGGTCAGGCCGGCGATGTCCCGCAGGTGAGGCGTCGTCAGATCCAGGACATGCTGCACCGAAGGGGTGTCCTTGGTCATGAACCCCACCAGTTCGGTCAGCAGAAGCGACTGCCGATCCGGTGTCATGACCGCCCCATTGGGCCCCTCCACCTCGGGACCGGCGGTGTGCATCTCGCTGCCCACGCTCATGGCCCTAGTGGTCGGCAACCGCAGCCCGCGCTTGAGACGCCGAGGACGTGTGCCGGGTCGCAAATCGGGTGCGACCCGGTACCCGGATCCGGCCGTGACGCCGGCCACGCGCGGCCCGGCCCCCGTCGAGCCGGGCCGGCGGTGGATCAGGGCGTCCACGCCTCCGCGGGCCGGCAGGGGTGCTCGGGCGCCGGCTCCGGCGTGTTGACCGGCTCGGGCAGGTCGACCACCGCACCGCTGTCGCCGTCGGCACGACCGGGCTCCGTGTCCTTCCCCTGGCGCCACTGGTTCTCGTAGACCACCCGGCCGTCCGGGGCCGTCCAGCACCGGTCCCTTCCCAGCAGCGGCTTGAAGAACCGTTCCCGCCACACCTCCTGACCACCCTTGTCGTAGGCCACCAGCTCGGCGGTCGGCTGGACGTCGTCGGTCCTCGTGAGCAGCCCGAACGTGCCACCGGACAGTCGCGCCGCGGTCGTCCTCCCGGTGCCGTGCTCCAGGGTCAGCCGGCTCACCCGCCCACTGATCCGGCCGGCCGCGATCACCCAGCCGCTTTCGGCCTCCGACGAACTGCGGCTGAGGACCTGGACGGGGCCGGGAAGCCAGTCCCGGGTGCCGTTCCAGAGCTCGATACTGAAGCTGCCGCTGTCCTCCCGGCCCGGCTCGGCCTCCCGGCTGCAGGCGACATAACCCTGATCGGTGAGGAACAGCGCGCCGGTCCGGCCCCGGTGCTGAACGGCGACGCTCAGGTCCCCGACCGTGACGGGGAACCGGGGCCCCCGCTCGAACATGGGACCGTCGGGGTAGCCGTGGAGGCACGCCTTCGCGGTGGCGGTCAGCGAGGAGGTCAGCTCGCCCGGGCCCATCGCGATCGTGGTGGGCGGGTCCCCGTCGCGGACCAACGGGGTCGCGACCGCCGCGGCGGCGGCCAGCGTGGCCACCCCGGCCAGGGCCAGCCGGCCGGCCCGCCCGCGCCGGGCGAGCGCCGGCCCGTGCATCTCGAACCGTAGACGGACCCGCATCCGGGCCGCCCCGGCGGCCGGCAGGTCACGCTCAGCGGGTGGGTCCAGCTTCGTGATCATGACTCCTCCTGGAGGTGAGCGGTGGCGGCGGTCACTTTGGGTGATCTTCCTGCTGCGAGTGATGCCGTCGTCCCCGGCGGCCCCGGGTCGTTCGGGCGCACCGGGACGGCGGCGCCCACCGATGGCGGGCGGACGATCGGCGGGGGTGGGTCGGGATCGGTGGCCAGCTGGCGCGACAGCCGGGCGCGGGCCCGGCTCACCCGGCTCCGGACGGTCGACTCGGTGACTCCCAGAACGGCCGCCGCCTCGGCATACGACACCCCGGACCAGAGGCAGAGCGCGACCGCCTCCCGCTCGGCCCGGGGCAGCCGGCGCACGGCGGCGAGCACCTCCCGCATCCGGCGCTCGTCGTCGAGGCGCCCGGCCACGTCGTCGGCCGGATCGGGGAGGATCTCGTCGGCCGGCGCCCGGAACAGGCGGTTGCGCCACCGGGTGAGGGTGCGCTGCTCGGAGCGGGCGTGGTGACTCGCCGTGACGAGCAGCCACGGCAGCGGTGACCCGTCGACCAGCCGGATCTCGGCCCGGCGCCGCCAGGCGGTCAGGAAGACCGCCTGGGTCACGTCCTCCGCGACCGACCATGAGCCGGTGAGCCGGAAGGCGTGGTTGTAGACCGCCCGGGAACAGCGGTCGAACACGGCCTCGAACTCGTCGGAGTCGCCGCTCTGCCAGAGGGTCTCGCGCTGGATCGTCACACCTGACTATGCCCGCGAGCAGGGATCCTGTTGCGCCATGAAATCGGCGTTGCCCGACTGTTTCGGAGTGATTGCGCTGGGAGCGCTCCCATGGAATGCTGTCGACATCGGCCAGCGATCCCCACCGATGTGTTGGCCGACCGTTCCCCGGCGCCTCCCGCGCCGTCCCCGTCTCGAGGAGTCCTCATGAGACCCATCCCCACCCGTGCCAGGGCCTTCACGGCGGCCGCCGCCGTGGGCGTCGTCGCCGCTTCCGGCGCCGTCGCCGTGGCGACCAGCGCCAGCGCCGCGGCCGGCTGTCGCGTCGATTATTCGGTCAACCAGTGGAACACAGGATTCACCGGCAACGTCACGGTCACCAACCTCGGCGACCCGATCAGCGGCGGCTGGAACCTGAAGTGGACCTGGCCCGGCAACCAGACGATCACCCAGGCCTGGAGCGCGACGGTCACCCAGTCCGGGCAGGCCGTCACGGCGACCAACCCGTCGTGGGCGACCTCGCTGCCCACCAACGGCACCGCGAACTTCGGCTTCAACGGCACCTGGTCGGGCACGAACACGGCGCCCGCGTCCTTCTCGCTGAACGGCACGGTCTGCAACGGCTCGACCGGCAGCCCGTCCACCTCGCCGTCCACCTCGACGTCCCCGTCGACCTCGACCTCGCCGTCGACCTCGGTGTCCCCGTCGACCTCGACGTCGCCGACCACCAAGGTCGACAACCCGTACGCCGGGGCCAAGGGCTACGTGAACCCGGAGTGGAAGGCGAAGGCCGAGTCGGTGTCCGGCGGCAGCCGGGTCTCCAACAACCCGACCGCCGTCTGGATCGACCGGATCGCCGCCATCAACGGCACCTCCGGCAGCAGCTCCAACGGCGCCATGGGCGTACGTGACCACCTGGACGCGGCCCTCACGCAGGGCGCCGGCTACATCCAGTTCGTCATCTACAACCTGCCCGGCCGGGACTGCGCGGCCCTCGCCTCCAACGGTGAGCTGGGCCCGACCGACCTGCCGCGGTACAAGGCCGAGTACATCGACCCGATCGCCGCGATCCAGGGCGACGCGAAGTACAAGAGCCTGCGGATCATCAACGTCGTCGAGATCGACTCGCTGCCGAACCTCGTCACCAACACCTCCGGCCAGGCCGGCGGCACGGCGATGTGCGACACGATGAAGGCCAACGGCGGGTACGTGCAGGGCATCGGCTATGCCCTGCAGAAGCTCGGCGGGCTCGGCAACACCTACAACTACGTGGACGCCGCCCACCACGGCTGGATCGGCTGGGACTCGAACTTCGGCCCGACCGCCGACATCATGCTGCAGGCCGCCCAGGCGTCCGGCAACGTGAAGAACGTGCACGGCTTCATCACCAACACCGCCAACTACTCGGCTCTGCGTGAGCCGTGGGTCCAGCCGACCACCACGGTCGGCGGCACGAGCGTCCGGCAGTCGAAGTGGGTGGACTGGAACCAGTACACCGACGAGCTGACCTTCGCCCAGGCGTTCCGCACCAAGCTGGTCTCGATCGGCTTCGACTCGGGCATCGGCATGCTGATCGACACCTCCCGCAACGGCTGGGGCGGCTCGGCCCGGCCCACCGCGGCGAGCACCTCGACGGTCGTCGACACCTACGTCAACGAGTCCCGCATCGACCGCCGGATCCACGCCGGCAACTGGTGCAACCAGTCCGGCGCCGGTCTCGGCGAGCGTCCCACCGCGGCTCCGGCCTCCGGTATCGACGCCTACGTCTGGGTGAAGCCGCCGGGTGAGTCGGACGGCTCCAGCACCCTCATCGAGAACGACGAGGGCAAGGGCTTCGACCGGATGTGTGACCCGACCTACACCGGCAACGCCCGTAACGGCAACAGCATGACCGGCTCCCTGTCCGGCGCTCCGATCTCCGGAGCCTGGTTCCCGGCGCAGTTCACCCAGCTCATGGCGAACGCCTACCCGGCGCTCTGATCAGCTGACCGAACCGGCGACCGGCCGGCGCCCGCGTGGCGCCGGCCGGTCGTCCTCGTCGTGGGATGTCCGTTCGGCCATTGCAATACGAGTGCATCGCGAACTACGGTGGCCCGGTGACGAAAGTGTGGGGACTCGCGCGGTTCGTGGTCGTCTACGAGCTGCGGCTGTGGGCGGCGCTGTTCCGCTGGATCCTCCGGCGGCCGGTCCCGGTCGGGCCGGGGGTCGAGCGATTCGGTTACGTGGGCGCGGTCAAGTTGATCCTGGGCGCGTTCATCGTCGTCTCGGCCGTGGAGATCCCGATCCTGGACCTGATGATCCCGTGGGAGCCGGTCCGGGTGACGGCGCTGGCCGCGGGCGTCTACGGCCTGTTCTGGATGATCGGGCTGGCCGCCACCATGGTGGTCCATCCCCACCTGGTCGGCCCATCCGGGCTGCGCATCCGCAACAGCATCACCCTGGACGTCCCGATCGCCTGGGAGCATGTCGAGTCCCTCGAGGTGCGCCGCCGTTCGATGCCGCCGGGCGGCCAGATCCAGCTGGAGGACGGCGTCCTCTCCCTCGGCATGGCCAGCCAGACCAGCATCGACGTGCGCTTGACCGGCCCGATGGTGCTCCCGGTCCGCAAGGCCAAGGGCCGGCCGGCGACCACGGTCCGCTTCCACGCCGACGACCCGGAGGCCCTGGTGCAGGCGGCCCGCACCCACCTGGCCGCCCGACCATCCGACCGCTCCGAGACCCAGCCGGCCTAAACCCAGAACCCTCTTCTTGTACGGCGGTAGGCCGCCCACAACCGCAACACCCCGTTCCCGGAGCTCCCCGCGAGCTCACTGCCGGGTCACGCCTGTGCCGCGCCCGCCGGGCGCAGATCGGTGGTCCGGCCGGCTCCCGGGGCTGTCCCGGTACTGCTGAAACAGCCTCTGGAGTCGGCCGGTTTCGTGCCGCCGGCTTGGGGAGCCATTGCCGAAGCGGCCGCGGGTGGCGGGGTCAGGGCTTGGCCGCGAAGAAGCGGTAGACCGCGCGGTACGGGACGGCCGTGGCGCCGGAGCCGGTGCACGGGCCGGCCGGGGCGACACCGCCGACGGTGTCCAGCCGCTGGACGTAGGTGACCTTGCCGAAGACGCCGTCGCCACGGTTCAGTTTCGCCGGGATCAGCAGTTGCGGAATGCTGTTCGGGTGCTCGGAGGGGGCGCGCTTGGCGTTCGGGCCGTCGCCCTCCAGGAGCGACCCGTCCTGGTCGGATTGCCAGCTCGGGCCGCGGAAGTGCAGGGCGGACAGCTTCTTCACCGGGTGCATGGTGACGCCGGTGAGTGAGGCGGCCGGCTCCAGCAGGGTCCACGTGCCGCCGCGGCACTCGTAGATCTGCACGCCCCGGGCCTTGAGCACCGAGTGCAGCACGTTCCCGGCGGGCGGGGTCAGTTCCGCCGGCACCCGCGGGTCGACCCCATGGAAGTTCTCGGCCTGCGTGGTGGGCGGCTTGGACTCGGCCGGCGCCCGGTCGGTCCCGGCGAACGAGACGCCGGCCGGCACGGCGACCGCGACGAGCGCGAGAGCCCCGAACGCGGCGGCGACCTTGACCCGCCGCCCGGCGGAACGCCCCCGTTCGGGCGGCTGCTCACCGGACGACCGGCCGGCCCCGGCAGGCGCCTGCCGGGCGGCGGCCGGCTGGGAGCCGTCCAGCGTCTGGTGGGTGGCGGCCGGCTGGGGGCCGTCCAGCGTCTGGTGGGTGGCGGGCGTTTGTAGGGCGGCGGGTGGCTGGGGGTCGCTCAGCGGCTGCTGATCGACGGGCGCACGCTCGGTGGCGGGCGGCTGCTGGTCGGCCGGTGGGCGCGGACGGGCGGGCGGGATCTGGGCCACGGAGTCCTCCCCTATGGACGGTGACGCTGGGTCCTCACGGTAGTGGGCCGTGGGGCCGGGGAGGCTCGTTGCGCCGGGAAATCACCCGGAGGAAGTGTTCCTATCTGGATTATCCGGGCATTCTGTAGAAACCGGTGGGTGTCGACTGCGCGTCCTGCCGGGCCTGCCGTGCCCGCGCCCGCAGCCGGACCAGCAGGAGCACGCCCAGGAAGACGCAGACGCCGCCGACGATCAGGCCCGGCCCGAGCAGGGTGGTGTCGTCGGCGACCAGCGCGGTCTCGGTCTCGTCCGGGTCGGCTACGGCCCGGGTGGGCTCGCGGGTCTCCTCCGGTGCCGCCTCCTCGGACTCCTCCGGCGCGGCGGATTCCTCCGGCGTGGCCGACGGGGACGCCTCCGCCTCCACCTCGCCGCGCACCCGGGCCGCCGCGCCGCCGGCGGTCAGCAGGGTGTTCTCGGCGTCGAAGGCGCGCACCTCGAACCGCACGTCGCCGCCCTCCGGCCCGGCGAACCCGACCTGCCAGCGGCCGGTCACCGTCCGGCCCCGGCACGCCTCGCCCGGGTCGAGGTCGTTGTCGACGATCGTCGTGGTGACGCCTTCGGTCTGGTCGGTGGTGGCGAACGGCCCGTTGTCCTCGAACCGGGTGACCTGCAACTGGCCCGGGTCGATCCGCGAGTGCACGAGCAGGGCCCACCGGACCTTGCGGCACTGCCGGTTCTCCGAGGTGACGACGGCGGTCACGACCTGGGCGTTGCGCCCGGCGGTGAACCGGTCCGGCGCGGTGACCCGGACGTTGAACCCCTCCACGTCGGCCGCGGCCGGCGCCGCCCACACCACGGTATTCACTACGGCGCCGGCGATGACCGCGCCGGTGAGCGCGGTGATCCGGTGACGCATGACGATCCCCCTTCGCTGCCTGTCATCGACTCGCCTGCACTACTTAGTTCGCCTCCGGGCCGGAAATGGTTCAGTGGGTGGCCCGCGTCACCCACCCGCCGATCCTTATTTCTTCCTTAAGAGAGCAACCTTTTCGGTGTTTGCGCAGCTCAGCAGGCCTGCGCAGAAAGTAGTCAGGAGACTACGCAAAAAGTTCGGCCGGTGTTCATCCGATCCTGGGCCCGGCACGTAATCCGGGGAGGACACGGACTGGGGCCACGCAGGGGAAAGCAAGGCCGAGGACGGGTCCAGCGCAGAGCTTGAGCGCGGGGCGTTCCCCACGGACGCCGGCGTCCCACCGCCCACGGGACGTGACCGCACCAAGGAAAACGAGGAGTCCATGGCCCGCTCGAAGAACAACAAGGCAACCGCCGCCTCCCGGGTCGCGGTCGACGTCGGCTCCACCGGCACCCGATCGGCGTCGAAGCTCGAGGTGACCCTGCTGATCCTGAGCATCGGGGCCGCCATCTGGGCCGTCGCGATGATGACCACGCCCGGAAAAGTCGGGTACGTCTACTTTTTCTACTACCTCGATTTCTACATCGGGGTCGTCAGTCTGGTGTCGCTGTCCATCACCATCATGGTGGGACTGGTCGCCACCGACAGGCTGGTTCTGAGTGTCCGCCAGCGGGTGCTGCTCCAGTCCGCGCACCGCACCACCGGTGTGATCGCGGTCGCTGCCCTGGTCGCGCACGTCTGGACGAAGTTCGCCAAGGACTACATCGGCCTGGTCGACATCTTCATCCCGTTCCTGACCGACGGGCTCAACAAGTGGTTCGTCGGCCTCGGCCCGATCGCCGGCTGGATCATGGTGCTGGTGCTGTGGTCCGGTATCGCCCGGGCCAGGTTCATCGGCCGCGGCAAGCCCTGGATGTGGCGGGGTATCCACGCGATCTCCTACCTGATGTGGCCGATCGCCCTCACCCACGGCCTCTCCGCGGGCCGTCCGGCGGCCACCTGGGTCACCGTCAGCTACATCGTCTGTGTGCTCGGTGTTCTGGTCGGACTGGCGGTACGCCTCTCGGTCAGCCTGAACCGCCGTAAGGACTTCGCCTCGCCGGCCGGTGTCGGCGCGGTCAAGCCGTCCGAGACCGGCACGCTGGTGCCGACCGCCCCGGCCCCGATCCGCCGTCCGGCCCGTCGCGAGGCTCCCCCGGTGGACCTGCTGGCCCCGGCCGGCGCCCCGGACGGTGGCGCGCCCACCCAGACGTGGAACCAGCCGCCGCCGACCCGCCCGGTCAGCCCGGCGCCCGCTCCGGCGCCGGTGGAGGAGGACTACCCGCCGCGTGGCCGCCGTCAGGCCGAGCTGGAGGCGCCGCCCGCGCCGCGCCAGCGCCGGCCCGCCGAGGACGACGAGCGTTACGACACCCAGACCCGGATGTCGCGCCGTGACGTCGAGGAGGAGCGTTACCGGTACGACGAGGAGCCGGCCCCCCGCTCCCGTGGCAGCCGTTCGCAGGAGGTCTACGACGAGGGCCCGCGCGGCCGCGGCCGCCGGTACGAGGACGACGAGCGTTACGACACCCAGACCCGGATGTCGCGCCGTGACGTCGAGTCGACCAGCACCCGGATGCGCCGTGACGACGTCGAGGCCACCGGTACCCGGATGCGCCGTGAACCGGAGTACGACGAGCCCCGTTCCCGCCGCCGCGACGACGTCGAGGCGACCGGCACCCGGATGCGCCGTGAGCCGGAGTACGACGACCGCTCCCGTGGCCGTCGCCGCGCCGACGACGACTACGACGCGGCCCCCCGCGGGTCCCGCTCGGCCCGCTACGAGGAGCCGCGCTACGAGGAGCCGCCCCGCCGGCAGAGCCGTAGCGAGTTCGTGGACCTGGCCGAAGGGTCCGGCGGCGGCTACCCGGCCGACGACTCGGCGACCCTGGTCGACACGGGTTCCCGCCGGGCCCGGCGGGACGAGCCGGGCCGTGGTGGCGGCCGCCGGGGTGGGCGCGACGACGCCGACGACGCCTACCTCTCCCAGCTCCGTGGTGACGCGAGGGAAGCGAATTGAGTACGGCACAGGTTCCCCCGGTCACGGCGATCGGCACGCCGCGGATCACCGCGGGATTCGACGAGTACGGTCGCCTCGACCTGCTCGCCCACCAGGAGGTGCACGGCGGTTTCGCGGCGCTCTCCTCGGGCGAGCTGATCGGCCTGGCCGACCGGATCGAGCTGCGCGGCCGCGGCGGCGCGGGTTTCCCGTTCGCCCGTAAGGTCCGCGCGGTGGTGGACTCGTGCCGCCGCCAGGAGCTGCCGCCGGTCATCGTGGTGAACGCCACCGAGGGTGAGCCGCCGTCCTGGAAGGACAAGGCGATCCTGACCCGCGGCCCGCACCTGATCCTGGACGGCGCGGCGCTGGCCGCCGCCGCCCTGGACGCCGAGGAGATCGTCATCGGCGTCGCCGACGACGGTGTCGGCCAGGAGTCGCTCGCCGCGGCGCTGGCCGAGCGCAAGATGCCCTGCCCGACCCGGATCGTCCTGGTGCCGCACCGGTTCATCTCCGGTGAGGGCGGCGCGCTGGTCCGCGGCATCAACGGCGAGGCGCACATCCCGCCCGGCCGCAAGGTCCGGTCCAGCGACAACGGCGTGATGGGCCTGCCCACCCTGCTGTCGAACGCCGAGACGTACTCGCAGCTCGCGATCGCGGCCCGGCTCGGGCCGTGGGAGTACAACGCGGTCGGCATCCCGGAGGAGCCGGGCACCGTGATGCTCACGATCGGCGGCTCCGCGTCGGCGCCCGCCGTGGTCGAGGCGCCCACCGGCACCTCGCTCATGGAGGTGCTGGAGATGTGCGGCGCCGACATCGGCCCGGGCCTGCTGGTCGGCGGTTACCACGGCAAGTGGGTGAGCGCCGAGCAGGCGAAGACCATCCAGATCTCCCGCAAGGGGTTCGCGAAGGTCGGCGGCACCCTGGGCGCCGGCATGCTGATCCCGATCGGCTCCAAGACCTGCCCGGTCGGCGAGGTCGCCCAGGTCGTGCAGTACCTGGCCGGTGAGTCGGCCGGTCAGTGCGGCCCGTGCCGGATCGGTCTGCCCGACCTGGCCCGCGCGGTGACCCTGGTGTCGCTCGGCGGCAACGCGGTCGAGCAGGTGCGGCAGGCGGCCGGCCTGGTCAAGGGCCGGGGCGCGTGCAGTCACCCGGACGGCAGCTCGCGGTTCGCGCTGTCCGCGCTGGAGGTCTTCCGCGCCGACGTGCAGGCGCACTCCAACGGCGAGGGCTGTGGCAAGCCGGTGCGCGGCATCCTGCCGCTGCCGTACACGGCCGAGAAGGGGGCGCGCAAGCTGGCCCTGGACTGGTCGCGGTGCGACGGCCACGGGCTCTGCTCGGCGGTGGCCCCGGAGATCATCCGGCTGGACCACAACGGGTTCCCGGCGTTCCCCCAGACGCCGCTGCCGCCGTGGCTGGAGGACGGCGCCCGCAAGGCGGTCAACGTCTGCCCGGCGCTCGCGCTGCGGCTGACCGAGCCCACCACGGCCAAATGACGAGGCGGCGCGCGTCACGCGTACCCCGGCTGGTTCTGATCATGCTGGCGGCCGCGCTCGCGGCAACCGGCTGCGGCACCACACCGGCCGCGTCTCCCGCGCCCGCCACGGCTTCCGGGCCCGTCACGAGCTCCGGGCCGACGGCCACCGCGACCGCGAAAGCGGAAGCGGTGGCCGTGCCGAAGTCGCTCTCCTTCACCGGCACCACCCTCGCCGGCGAGAAGTTCGACGCGGCGGGTCTGGCCGGCAAGCCGGCCATCCTCTGGTTCTGGGCACCCTGGTGCGCCACGTGCGCGAGCGAGGCGCAATCTCTGGGCGACATCCATACCGAGTACGGCGACGAGCTCGCGATCCTGGGCATCGCCGGGATGGGCGGCGCCGCGGAGATGAAGGAGTTCGTCGCCGACTTCGAACTGGAGTCGATCACGCACCTGAACGATCCCGGCGGCAAGCTGTGGAAGCGGTTCGGGATCGCGCAGCAGAGCTGGTACGTGATGGTGGACCGGACCGGGAAGATCGTCTACCGGGGTTACCTGGACGACCTCCAGCTGACCGGGAAGGTCCGCGAGCTGACCGCGTGAGGGTCAGGCGAGCGGCGCCTTGGCCCGCAGGACGGTGAGGAACTCACGCATCCACGCCGGGTGGTCCGGCCACGCCCGCCCGGTGACCAGCACGCCGTCGATCTGTGCCGCGCTGTCGGCGAAGGTGGCCCCGGCCGCGCGCACGTCCGGGGCGCAGGCCGGGTAGGCGCTGATCGTCCGCCCGCTCAGCACACCCGCCGCGGCCAGCACCAGCGGACCGTGGCACAGGGCCGCGATCGGCTTGTCGGCCGCGGCGAAGTGCCGCACGATCCGCAGGCAGTCGTCGTCGTTGCGGATGTACTCCGGCGCCCGGCCGCCGGGCAGCACCAGCGCCGCGTAGCCGGCCGGGTCGACGTCGGCGAAGGCCAGGTCGGCCGGCCAGGCGTGGCCCGGCTTCTCCGTGTACGTGTCGAAACCGTCCACGAAGTCGTGCACCACGAACTGGAGCTTCTTGGCCGACGGGGCGGCGATGTGCACCTCGTACCCCTCCTCCAGGAGGCGCTGGTACGGGTACATCACCTCCAGATCCTCCGCCGCGTCACCGGTCAGGATCAGAATCTTTGCCATGACCCCATCGTGTCCACTTCGTCACGGTGGGTCAACCGGGTGCGCGGCGGGTTCCTCAGAAGGTGGTGGGGGTGGGCGAGAAGGCGGGCTTCTCGGCCGGCATCAGGATCCACAGCAGCGGGTAGACCAGGATCTGGCTGCCCGGGATGACGAAGAGGATCAGCACGAACAGCAGCCGGCCGATCCACGGGTCGAGGCCGAAGCGGCGGGACAGGCCCGCGCACACGCCGGCGAGCATCCGGCCGTTCAGCGGGCGGACGAGACCCTGTCGGGCGAGCGTGTCGTGCACGGCGTTCATCGTGGACTCCTACTTTCACTGGTGGCTGTCACTGGTGGTGAAACCGTGACTCCATGGTGTGCCGGTGCGGGGGTGTCCGGCATCGGGTGGTGCCCCGATTCCTGTATCGGGGATCTCCATGAGGCCGCCGATATTTCCGCCCGGGACACGGCCCTATACAGTGCGATCGGCACACGAAGGAGGCGCTCCGGGGGGACGAGGATGGTCGATGCCGCACTGCCGGGCGAGCGGACACAACCGCTGCGGCCGCGCGACCCACGTACCCTGGGCGACTACGAGCTCGTCGGCCGCCTCGGCGAGGGTGGCATGGGCACCGTCTACCTGGCGAGAACCGGTGGGGGAGTGCTGGTCGCGGTCAAGATGGTCCGCGCCGACCTGGCCTTCGACGACGAGTTCCGGCGCCGGTTCCGCAGCGAGGTGAACCGTGCCCGGCAGGTGCCGCCGTTCTGCACCGCCGAGGTGATCGACGCCGACCCCGACCACGAGCACCCGTACCTGGTGGTCGAGTACGTGGACGGGCCCACCCTGGCCGACGTGGTCGAGCAGCGCGGGCCGTTGACCAGCGCCAACCTGCACGGCGTGGCGATCGGGGTGGCCACCGCGCTGACCGCCATCCACGGCGCCGGGGTGATCCACCGCGACCTCAAGCCGCGCAACGTGCTGCTGGCGCCGGGCAGCCCCAAGGTGATCGACTTCGGGATCGCCCGGGCCATGGAGGCGACCAGCGCCAACACGCGGACCGACCAGATGGTGGGCACCGTGGCGTACATGGCGCCCGAGCGGTTCAGCTCCGACCCGGGCACCCCGGTCACGCCGGCCGCGGACGTGTTCGCCTGGGGCAGCGTGGTGGCGTACGCGGGCACCGGCCACACCCCGTTCCGGGCCGACTCGCCGCCGGCCACCGCGGCCCGCATCCTCACCCAGCCGCCCCGCCTGGACGGGCTCAGCGGCCCGCTGCGCGACCTGGTGGCGCACGCCCTGGAGAAGGACCCGGCCAACCGGCCCAGCGCCCGTGAGCTCCTCGACCTGCTGATCTCCGGGGAGCGCCCGGCGGCCTCCGCGGCCGCCCTCGCCGACCAGCCCGCCCTGCGCGCGGCGGCGGTCGAGGCGCAGGCCGTGACCGGGTTCGCGGCGGCGCCGGAGACCGCCGGCGAAAGCGTGCCGACCCTGGACATCCCGGCCGGCCTGGTCGGCTACGACGAGAACTCGATCGTCACCGTGCCGATCTCGGCACCCCCGGGGCACACCCGGCCCACCGGCCCGCCGCCGCCCGAGCCGGCCCGCCGCTGGGCGCTGCCGGTCGCGGTGGCCTTCCTGATCCTCGCGGTGGTCGCCGGCGCGGTCATGCTGGCCCTCTCGATGCGCCCGGACCGGAACGGCGAGACGGTGACCGATCCCACGCCCGCGCCCAGCGAGGACACGGCCGTGCCCGCCGACCGCCCGTGGATGGCGGACACGCTACGGCAGCAGTCCTACTGGCGGCCCAGCGAACAGGACGGCGAGGGCAACTGCCACTTCGACGGCGGCCTGGTGGCGCACCGCGACAGCGTGGGCACCTACAAGTGCAAGGGCCCGGAGGACGAGCTGCCGCCGGACCTGCGGATCGAGACCGGCGTGCGGCTGCTCACCCCGGACAGCTGCGCGGCGATCTGGTTCCGCAACGTGAAACAGGCCGGCTACCAGGTCCGCGTCTGCGAGAACAACATCTACTTCGGCGTGCACAGCAGCGACGGCAAGGTGTCGGTGGTGAAGACCATGCCGCTGGGCGAGGCGGTCCCGCTGAACGGCGAGCCCACCCTGATCACCCTGGTCGTCCAGGGCGACACGGTGCAGGTGTCGCGCGACGGCGCCCGGGTCGGCGACGCGCCGCTGGAGAAGGACTTCGGGATCGGCCGGGTGCTGCTCGGCATCTACAACGAGCGGGACGCGCCGGACGAGGGCCGGTACGAGGTGGCCTTCACCGACCTCCGGGTCTGGAAGCTGTGACGGCACGGGCCCGGGCGAGACGCCCGGGCCCGTGATCCGTTCGGTCGCTCAGTCCTTGGTCAGGCCGGCCCGGCGCAGCGCGTCGGCCATGGCGTCGTTGCCGAAGCTGTTTCCGCCGCCCTGACCGCCCCGCTGGCCGCCGCCCTGCCGGGGCTGGCGCTGTCCGCCACCCTGCCGGCCCTGACCGCCCTGGCCCCGGCTCTGGCCGCCCTGGCCGCCTTGACCCCGGCCCTGGCCGCCCTGGCCGCCCTGACCCCGGCCCTGGCCGCCCTGACCGCTCTGGCCGCGGTCGTCGCGGTTGCGGCCGCCGCCCTGCCTCGGTTCGTCGGTGAGGCGCATGGTCAGCGAGATCCGCTTACGGACCGGGTCCACCTCCAGGACGCGGACCTTCACCACGTCACCGGACTTGACCACCTCGCGCGGGTCCTGGACGAACTTGTCGGAGAGCGCCGACACGTGCACGAGACCGTCCTGGTGCACGCCGATGTCGACGAACGCGCCGAACGCGGCCACGTTGGTGACCTGACCCTCCAGGATCATGCCCGGCTTCAGGTCGGCGATCTTCTCGACGCCCTCGGCGAAGGTGGCCGTGGTGAACGCCGGCCGCGGGTCGCGGCCCGGCTTCTCCAGCTCCTTGAGGATGTCCGTGATGGTCGGCAGGCCGACCGTGTCGGTCACGAACCGGTCCGGCCGGATCGCCTTGAGCAGCGGGCTGTTGCCGATCATCGTCTTCACGTCCGAGCCGGCGTCGGCCGCGATCGTGCGGACCAGCGGGTACGACTCCGGGTGCACGCTGGAGAAGTCGAGCGGGTCCTCGCCGTCACGGATCCGCAGGAAGCCGGCGCACTGCTCGAACGCCTTCGGGCCGAGCCGGGCCACCTTCTTGATCTGCTGGCGGTTCCTGAACGGGCCGTTCTGGTCGCGGTGCAGCACGATGTTCTCGGCCAGGCCCGCGGTGATGCCGGAGACCCGGGTGAGCAGCGGCGCCGAGGCGGTGTTGATGTCGACGCCGACGCCGTTCACACAGTCCTCGACCACCGCGTCCAGCGACCGGGCCAGCTTCACCTCGGAGAGGTCGTGCTGGTACTGGCCGACGCCGATCGACTTCGGGTCGATCTTCACGAGCTCGGCGAGCGGGTCCTGGAGACGGCGGGCGATGGAGACCGCGCCGCGCAGCGACACGTCCATGCCGGGCAGCTCCTGCGAGGCGTACGCCGACGCGGAGTAGACCGACGCGCCCGCCTCGGAGACGACCACCTTCGTCAGCTTGGCGTCCGGGTGCCGCTTGATCAGCTCGGTGGCCAGCTTGTCGGTCTCCCGGGAGGCGGTGCCGTTGCCGATCGCGATCAGCTCGACGTCGTGCTTCGACGCCAGCGCGGCCAGCCGGTGGATCGACTCGTCCCACTTGTTCTGCGGCACGTGCGGGTAGATCGTGTCGGTCGCCACCACCTTGCCGGTGGCGTCCACGACCGCGACCTTCACCCCGGTACGGAAGCCCGGGTCCAGCCCCATCGTGGCGCGGGTGCCGGCCGGCGCGGCCAGCAGCAGGTCACGCAGGTTGGCCGCGAAGACGCGCACCGCCTCGTCCTCGGCCGCCTCCCGCAGCCGGACCCGCAGGTCGGCGCCGAGGTGGATGAGGATCCGGGTGCGCCAGGCCCAGCGGACCGTGTCGACCAGCCACCGGTCACCGGGCCGACCCTGGTCGCTGACCCCGTTGCGGCCGGCGATGCGGCCCTCGAAGTAGCCCTCGTCCTCCTCCGGGTGCGGCTCCATGGTGAGGTCGAGGACGTCCTCCTTCTCGCCGCGCAGCATCGCCAGGATCCGGTGCGAGGGAAGCTTCGAGTACGGCTCGGCGAAGTCGAAGTAGTCGGAGAACTTCGCCCCGTCGGTCTGCTTGCCGTCGCGGACCTTGGCGACCAGGCGGCCCCGGGTCCACATCTGCTCACGCAGGTCGCCGATCAGGTCGGCGTCCTCGGCGAACCGCTCGATCAGGATGGCCCGCGCCCCGTCCAGGGCGGCCTGCGCGTCGGCGACGCCCTTCCCGGGGTCCACGAACGCCGCTGCGGCCGCTTTCGGGTCGACCGAGGGGTCGCCCAGCAGTCCCTCGGCGAGCGGCTCCAGGCCGGCCTCACGGGCGATCATCGCCTTGGTCCGCCGCTTCGGCTTGAACGGCAGGTAGATGTCCTCCAGCCGGGCCTTCGTGTCGGCCTCGAGGATCTGCTGCTCCAGGGCGTCGTCGAGCTTGCCCTGGGCGCGGATCGACTCCAGCACCGCGGCCCGCCGGTCCTCCAGCTCCCGCAGGTAGCCCAGGCGCTCCTCGAGGGTGCGCAGCTGGGCGTCGTCGAGCGTGCCGGTCACCTCCTTGCGGTAGCGGGCGATGAACGGCACCGTGGCCCCGCCGTCGAGCAGCTCGACCGCGGCGGTGACCTGCCCTTCCCGTACCCCGAGCTCCGAGGCGATGCGCTGATGGATAGCTGTCGTCACGCCGACGATTGTTACCGAGGCCGCCGCGGGTTGTCGCGCCGCCCCGCAGGGTCGGCCGCGCAGTCGCCCCCCGGCGGACGCCGCGGGCCGATTCCACGGACGCGACGGGCACGATGTGGTACGCCCGGCGATGTCCGCTTTCGCCCCGCGGGCCGCCGCGCGTACCCCGATGTCGCGAATGTCACGAGGGCCCGTCGCGGCGGCGCCCGGAGGGCCCGATCGGCCGGACCCGCCCCGGACCGGCCTCCCGGCCCCCGTGGAAGGGTCCTGACCTGCGTAATCATCGCTGTCGTGGGGGTTGCCCGACGGGGGCGGCCGGAGCGTTCGGGGCGGTACTCGATGACACTTGGTAGGAGGTACTAGAGACAACGGAATTGGCCTTTGGCACTCTTGTCACATGACGCTTGCTGTCCGGGCGGTCGCCGCCACTGATCAGGGCCTGGTCCGGTCCAATAACGAAGACGCCGTCTTCGTCGGTAATCGACTCTTCGTGGTGGCGGATGGCATGGGTGGTCTGCCCGCCGGGGAGCTGGCGAGCGACATCCTCGTGCAGACGCTCAGCACGGTCGACTCGACGCCGGACACCGGCGAGCCCCTCCAGGATCTGATCAGCGCCCTCCAGACCGCCAACGAGCGGATCGAGGCCGCCGTGGCCGACGACGACGCCCGCGACGGCATGGGCACCACGGTCACCGCGCTGCTGCTCTCCGGCGACCGGCTGGCCGCCCTGAACGTCGGCGACTCCCGCTGCTACCTGCTCCGCGACGGCGAGTTCACCCAGCTCACCCGGGACGACACCTACGTACAGGCGCTCGTCGACCAGGGCGTGCTCACCCCCGACGACGCCCGCCGCCACCCGCAGCGCGCCCTGGTCACCCAGGCCGTGCAGGGCGGCCCCTTCCGCCCGGCCGGCCGGATGATCCCGGCCCGCGCCGGTGACCGGTACCTGCTGTGCAGCGACGGCCTCTCCGACTACGTCGAGGACGCGGTCATCGCCCAGACGCTGCGCGAGGTCGCCGACCGCAAGGGCTGCGCCGCCGAGCTGGTCAACCGCACCCTGGAGAACGGCGCGCCCGACAACGTGACCGTCATCGTCGCCGACGTCATCGAGGTGTAGCGCCGCCGGGAACCCGCCCGGCGCCTCCGCCGGGCGGGTGTGACATATCCTCGGCGCGTGCTGATACCGACCGAGCGGCTCATCCTGCGGCGTTTCCGGGCATCCGACGCGCCGGTGCTGTCGGCGTACCGGTCGGATCCCGAGGTGGCGCGCTACCAGTCGTGGGACGCGCCGTTCCCACCGGAACGGGCCGTGATCGCGGTCCGCAACTTCGCGGCCGGCTCCCCGGACCGGGCCGGCCATTTTCAGTACGCGGTGGAGCTGGCCGCCGAGGAGAGGCTGATCGGGGACGTGTACGTGCGCCTGCACGACAACCTCAAGCAGGCCGAACTCGGGTTCACGTTCGCCGCTCCGTACCAGAAACGGGGTTTCGCGTCCGAGGCCGTCGGCGCCGTCCTGGACCGCCTGTTCCGCCGGCAGCGGCTGCACAAGGTGACCGGCGAGTGCGATGCGCGCAACGTCCGGTCGGCGGCCCTGATGGAGCGGCTCGGCTTCCAGCGCGAGGGTCTGCTGCGGCAGCAGACCTTCATCAAGGGGGAGTGGACCGACGACCTGATCTACGGTCTGCTCGCGACCGAGTGGTGGGGACGGGCCTGAGCCCGCCCCCGTGACCGGTCAGCCCTCGTGTTTGAGCCAGACGGCGCCGAGCGGGGGGACCCGCAGCGAGACCGAGGCGTCGAAACCGTGCCAGGCGAGGTGCTCGGCCTCGACCGCGCCCATGTTGCCGACGCCGGAGCCGCCGTAGAGCTCGCTGTCGGTGTTGATCACCTCGGTCCAGCGGCCGGCCCGCGGCAGGCCGATGCGGTAGCCCTCGTGCGGGATGGCGGCGAAGTTGACGATGCACGCCAGGGTGTCGCCGTTCGGGGCGAACCGGATGAACGAGAACGTGTTGTGGTGCGAGTCCTCACTCGTGATCCACCGGAAGCCGGACGGGCCGGTGTCCTGCGTCCAGATGGCCGGGGTCTCCCGGTAGACCCGGTTCAGGTCGGTGACCAGCCGCTTCACCCCGGCGTGCTGCTCGTCGCCGAGCAGGTGCCAGTGCAGGCCGCCGCCCTCGTTCCACTCGAACTCGTCGCCCATCTCGGAGCCCATGAAGAGCAGCTGCTTGCCGGTGAAGGCCCACATGAAGCCGAGCAGCGCGCGGGTGTTGGCCAGCTTCTGCCACAGGTCGCCGGGCATCTTGCCGGTCAGTGAGCCCTTGCCGTGCACCACCTCGTCGTGGCTGATCGGCAGGACGTAGTTCTCGCTCCAGGCGTAGACGGTGGCGAAGGTCATCTGGTGGTGGTGCCACTGCCGGTGGATCGGCTCCTTCTCCATGTAGGAGAGGGTGTCGTTCATCCAGCCCATGTTCCACTTGAAGCCGAACCCGAGACCGCCCAGGTGGGTGGGGCGGGTGACGCCCGGCCACGCGGTCGACTCCTCGGCGATGGTGACCACCCCGGGGTGGTGCTTGTAGACGGTCGCGTTCATCTCCTGGAGGAAGCTGATCGCGTCCAGGTTCTCCCGGCCGCCGTACTGGTTCGGGGTCCACTCGCCGTCCTTGCGCGAGTAGTCCAGATAGAGCATCGAGGCCACCGCGTCGACGCGCAGCCCGTCGGCGTGGAACTCCTCGCACCAGTAGAGGGCGTTGGCCACCAGGAAGTTGCGGACCTCCTTGCGGCCGAAGTCGAAGACGAACGTGCCCCAGTCCGGGTGTTCGCCGCGCCGCCAGTCGCCGTGCTCGTAGAGCGGGGTCCCGTCGAACCGGGCCAGCGCCCACTCGTCCTTCGGGAAGTGGGCCGGCACCCAGTCCAGGATCACGCCGATGCCGGCCTGGTGCAGCTTGTCGACCAGGTGCCGGAACTCGTCGGGCGTGCCGAACCGGGACGTCGGCGCGTAGTAGCCGGTGACCTGGTAACCCCACGAGCCGCCGAACGGGTGCTCCATCACCGGCATCAGCTCGACGTGGGTGAACCCGGTCTCCACCACGTAGTCGACCAGCTGCTCGGCCAGCTCGACGTAGGTGAGGCCGGGCCGCCACGAGCCCAGGTGCACCTCGTAGACGCTGATCGGCTCCTGGTGCCACGACCGGCGGGACCGCTCCCGCATCCACTGCTCGTCGTGCCACCGGTAGGACGACTGGAAGACCACCGACGCGGTGGCCGGCGGCACCTCGGTGTGCTGGGCCAGCGGGTCGGCGTGCTCGCGCCAGACCCCGTCCCGGCCGAGGATCTTGAACTTGTACTTGGTGCCGACATGCGCCGCCGGGACGTAGATCTCCCAGACGCCGCTGGAGCCGAGCGACCGCATCGGCCACCCGTCGTACGGCCCCCAGCCCGCGAAGTCACCGATCACCTGCACGCCCCGGGCACTCGGCGCCCACACCGCGAAGGCGACCCCGGTCTCGTGCGGCCGCGCGCCGAGCACCGTCCACAGTTTCTCGTGCCGGCCCTCACCGATCAGGTGCAGGTCCAGCTCGCCGAGGGTGGGAACATGCCGGTACGGGTCGTCGCACTCCACCCCGTCCACGTCGAGCCGGTAGTCGAGCACGGTGCCGGGCAGCTCGGCCGCGAAGATCCCGTCCGCGTGCACCTTCGTCGTCTCGTGGCGTTCCCCGTCGTGCAGGACGGCCACCTTCCCGGCGCCCTTGCGCAGGGTACGGATGACGGTGCGCCCGCCGTGCGGATGCGCGCCCAGGACGGCGTGCGGATCGTGGGTGTCCCCGGCGATCACGCTGTTCATGGCCCGCTGGTCGGCGGCGAGGGGAGAGGTGGACTGGCCTATCATGATCTCGGGTTGCCCTCCGGGGTTCATCCGACGAGCCGGGCGATCGACCGCAGGGGGATCCGCAGCCAGCCGGGCCGGTGCCGGGCTTCGTAGGCGGCCTCGTAGACCGCCTTGTCCAGCTCGTACGCCGCCAGCAGCGCACCGTGCACGCGCGGGTCGGTGCCCGCCACGTTCGTGTATCCGTCGCAGAACGCCGTCCGGTTGCGGTCCACCCACTCCCGGGCACGCGCCGCGAGATGCTCGTCCTCGTCCTGGTCGACCAGCAGCTGATAGGCCGCGTACTCGTAGGAGCGCAGCACCCCGGCCACGTCACGCAACGGCGAGTCGGGCAGCCGGCGCTCGTCCAGTGGCTGGCCCGGCTCGCCCTCGAAGTCGATCAGCAGCCACGCCTCCGGGGTGCGCAGCACCTGCCCGAGGTGCAGATCGCCGTGGATGCGCTGGATCTCGACCTGCTCGCCGGTCAGCGCGGTGAACCGGTCGGTGATCGCCGGAACGAACCGCTGGACCTCGGGCACCGCGGTGGCGGCGGTGCGCAGCCGGGCCAGCACGGCGTCGAGCGGGAACGGCGACGGGCCGCTGCCCAGCTCCGCGGCGAGCGTCAGGTGCACCGAGGCGACCGCCTCGCCGAGCCGGAACGACTCGCCCTGGAAGTCGCCGCCCACCTCGTCGGCCGCGTACGCCGCGTCGGCGAACAGGTCCCGCGCCGACGCGGTCGCCATGGCCCAGCCCTCGGCCGAGTTGTCCGCGTACTGGGTGAGCATGCCGAGCGAGCAGTCGTCGGCCTGGAAGGAGCCGAGAAGGCGGGCCACGTGCGCGTTCCCGGCCCGGCCGAGCACCCGGTTCAGCTCGATGTCCGGGTTGACGCCGCAGGTGACCCGGCGGAACAGCTTGAGGATCGCGTCCTGGTCGAAGATGACGCTGGTGTTGCTCTGCTCCGCGTCGAACACCCGCGGCCAGGCCTCCAGCGGCAGCGTGATGCCGGGCTCCCGGTCGAAGGTGATGTCGCCGACCGGCTCGGACCGGTCGATCAGCCCCAGAAGATGCCGGGCCGCCACCGGATCGTAGAGGGCGTCGTAGCCGATCCGGCCGTCGTCGGTGGTGCCGATGGTGGCGACCGCGCTGTACTCCGGTATCGGGCCGGCGCCCCACCCGACCAGGATCTGGTAACGCTCGGAACTGCCGTCGGTGTACGCCACGTCGAGGAGGACCAGCTCCAGATCCCCGCCCAGCGGCGTGGCGGCCGCCTGTTCGACCGAGGCGAGAATCCGGCTGCGGCCGGCGTACCAGCGCTGTTTCGGTAACCACTCGGCGAACGGCAGCGTCATTGCTTCTCCTCCGACCCGCACAACTGGAACCAGTAGAAGCCGTGGCCCGGAAGGGTCAAGAGGTACGGCAACTGCCCGACCCGGGGAAAGTTGACGTGCCCGGTCAGCTCCACCGGGGTGTACCCGTTCCAGTGCTGCAGATTCAGCTCGATCGGTTGCGGGAAGCGTGACAGGTTGTTGACGCAGAGCACCACATCGTCGCCATGTTCACGCAGATAGGCGAGAACCGACGGGTTGGAGCCGCCCAGCTCGCGGAACGTGCCGACGGCGAACGCCTCGTGCCGCCGGCGGACCGCCAGCATGGTCCGCGTCCAGTTCAGCAGGGAGGTCGCGCTGTCCCGCTGGGCCTCCACGTTGACCGCCTGGTAGCCGTAGACCGGGTCCTGGTTGACCGGCAGGTAGAGGCGGCCCGGCGTGGCGGTGGAGAAGCCGGCGTTGCGGTCCGGCGTCCACTGCATCGGGGTCCGGACGCCGTCCCGGTCGCCGAGCCAGATGTTGTCGCCCATCCCTATCTCGTCGCCGTAGTAGAGGACCGGCGAGCCGGGCAGCGACAGCAGCAGGGCGGTGAACAGCTCGATCTGGTTGCGGTCGTTCTCCAGCAGCGGGGCCAGGCGGCGCCGGATACCGACGTTCGCCTTCATCCGCGGGTCCTTGGCGTACTCCGAGTACATGTAGTCGCGCTCTTCGTCGGTGACCATCTCGAGCGTCAGCTCGTCGTGGTTACGCAGGAAGATGCCCCACTGGCAGTTGTCCGGTATGGACGGTGTCTGCGCCAGGATCTCCGAGATCGGGAAACGCGACTCCCGGCGGACGGCCATGAAGATCCGTGGCATGAGCGGGAAGTGGAACGCCATGTGGCACTCGTCGCCACCGGAGCGGGCGTCGCCGAAGTACTCCACCACGTCGGCCGGCCACTGGTTCGCCTCGGCCAGCAGCACCCGGCCCGGGAACTCGTCGTCGATCACCTTGCGGCAGTGCTTGAGGAACGCGTGGGTGGCCGGCAGGTTCTCGCAGTTGGTGCCCTCCTCCTCGAACAGGTACGGCACCGCGTCCAGCCGGAACCCGTCGATGCCGAGGTCCAGCCAGAACCGCAGCACGTCCAGCATGGCCTCCTGCACCTTCGGGTTCTCGTAGTTGAGATCCGGCTGGTGGGAGAAGAACCGGTGCCAGTAGAACTGCCGGCGCACCGGGTCGAACGTCCAGTTCGACTCCTCGGTGTCGACGAAGATGATCCGCGCGTCCTTGTACTTGTCGCTGGTGTCGTTCCACACGTAGAAGTCGCCGTACGGCCCCTCCGGGTCGTGCCGGGAGGCCTGGAACCACGGGTGCGAGTCGGACGTGTGGTTCATGACCAGGTCGGTGATCACCCGGATGCCGCGCTTGTGCGCCGCGTCCAGCAGGGCCACGAAGTCCTCGACCGTGCCGAACTCCGGCAGCACCTTGTAGAAGTCGCGGATGTCGTAGCCGCCGTCGCGCAGCGGTGAGTCGTAGAACGGTGGCAGCCAGAGGCAGTCCACCCCGAGCCATTGCAGATAGTCGAGTCGTTCGATGAGGCCGCGAAGATCGCCGGAACCGTCGGTCCCCGAGTCGTAGAACGCCCGGCACAGCACCTCGTAGAAGACCGCCCGCTGAAACCAGGTGCGGTCCGCCGGAAGCGCGCGGGCATGACCGAAGTCGTCGGCGGTCGGGTGCTCGACCACCCCGCCCTCGGTGTGGCTGCCCTCGGCCGGGTCGTGCTCGCTCGTCAGCTCCATCGAGTTTCTCCCCCTACCCCGTCCTGACGACGAAGATGTGCGCCGGCTCGACGAAGGGGTCGATCCGGACCGCGTTGTGCTGACCCCACTCGTACGTCGCGCCGGTGATCTGGTCGACCACCGTGAATCGCTGGTGCCAGTCCAGGCCCAGGGCGGACATGTCCAGCGTGGTGTTGCCCCACTGCACGTTGCCGGAGTCGAACGAGCAGATGACCAGGACGGTGTTGCCGGTGGCGGGGTCCCGCTTGGAGAAGCAGAGCAGCGCGCCGTTGTCGACCTCGTGGAAGCGCAGGTTCCGCAGCCAGTGCAGGGCCGGGTTCTCGTCCCGGATCCGGTTCAGCTTGGTCAGGTACGGTGCCAGCGACCGCCCGGACCGCTCCGCCGCCGCCCAGTCACGGGGCTTCAGCTCGAACTTCTCGTTGTCGATGTACTCCTCGGCCCCCGGCCGGGGCACGTGCTCGAACAGTTCGTACCCCGAGTACATGCCCCAGGACGGGGTCAGCATCGAGGCCAGCACCGCGCGGATCTTGAACATCGGCGGCCCGCCGTGCTGGAGCGTCTCGTGCAGGATGTCCGGCGTGTTCGGCCAGAAGTTGGGCCGCATCCAGTCCGCCGAGGCGAGCAACTGGCCCATGTACTCCCGCATCTCCTGCGCGGTGGTCCGCCAGGTGAAGTAGGTGTACGACTGGGTGAAGCCGATCTTGCCGAGCCCGTTCATCATCGCCGGGCGGGTGAACGCCTCGGCCAGGAACAGCACGTCCGGGTCGGTCTCCTTGACCTTCGGGATCAGCCACTGCCAGAAGTTGACGGCCTTGGTGTGCGGGTTGTCGACCCGGAAGATCTTGACCCCGTTGTTCACCCAGTGCATCACCACGCGGTAGACCTCGTCGCGCAGCGTGCGGTAGTCGTTGTCCCAGTTGATCGGGTAGATGTCCTGGTACCTCTTGGGCGGGTTCTCGGCGTACGCGATGGTGCCGTCCGCCTTCGTGGTGAAGAACTGCGGGAACCGCTTGACCCAGGGGTGGTCCGGCGCGGCCTGGAGCGCCAGGTCCAGCGCCACCTCCATGCCGAGCTCCTCCGCCCTCTCCCGGAAACGGACGAAGTCCTCCAGGGTGCCGAGCTGGGGGTGGATCGCGTCGTGGCCGCCCTCGGCCGCCCCGATCGCCCACGGCGAGCCGACGTCCTCCGGCCGGGCCACCAGCGTGTTGTTGCGCCCCTTGCGGTTGACCCTGCCGATCGGGTGGATCGGCGGCAGATAGACCACGTTGAAGCCCATCGCCGCGATGGCCGGCAGCCGTTCGGCCGCCGTCCGGAACGTGCCGTGCCTGACCGGGGCCGCGTCGGGGCCGATCTCGGCGCCCTCGGAACGCGGGAAGAACTCGTACCACGCCGAGTAGAGGGCCCGGGTGCGGTCCACCCAGATGGCGAACGAACGGGTCGCGGTGACCAGCTGCCGCACCGGGTTGTGCCAGAGCAGCTCCTCCAGGTCCAGCGCCGGCGTGACCCGGGAGAACAGCGACCTCTGCTCGTCGCGCAGCGCGGCCGCCGCGTCGCGGACCAGGTCCTCCTGCTCGGCCGGCACGATCTTGGTGGCCAGGTCCAGCACGTCGGCGCCCTCGGCCAGGTCGTTCGCCAGGTCCCCGGCGCCCTGACCGGCGCCGATCTTCTTCACCACGGCGTCGCGCCACGTCCGGTACGGATCGTCGAACGCCTCCACCGTGAACGTCCACCGGCCCACCTGGTCCGGCCGGATCGCGGCGTGCCACTGGTCGAGGCCCGGCTCGCCCGGGGTCATCCGGGTGAACGGCCTGGTCTCGCCGTCGGGGCCGCGCCATACCACGTTCACGCCGAGGGCGTGGTGTCCTTCGCGATAGGACACCGCCGACACCGGGACCAGTTCGCCGACCACCGCTTTCGCGGGATAGCGGCCACCGGCGACCGCCGGCGTCACGTCTTCGATGGGGAAGCGACCGGTCATGATCTCCACCGTAGTCAGAGGGGCACGGGAGGACTCGGCGACCGGGAAAACCACCGCCGGCGTCTCTATGACTTCTCCGCAGTGGAGGCTGTGAAACGGCCGATCGCCGATGCGTCCCAACCTACCGGAGGGGGGTGCCCGCGGCGCATCCGGACGCGGCCGCGCGCCGCCGGAAAACACGACAATTTCACCTGCTCGCAACAGGCGTTCATCTTTCCCGGGCGGCAGACGTGAAACGGCCCCGGCGAGCCGGATCACGGCCCCGGCGAGCCGGATCACGGCCCCGGCGAGCCGGATCACGGTCCCGGCACGGCGTCCGCGGACAGGGCGACCCGGCCGTCCCGGGGCGAAGGGAGCGCGTCGGTTGCGGTGCGTTGCCATCGAGGAAGCCTGCTCAAGGAGGGCCCGCCGGCTCCGAGCTTGTATTCCTGGACGCGGGCCGACCCGGCTAGCGCCTGAAGGAGGAGAAACCGACGTGGCCGGACCGTCCACCGCATTGTCCCCGGTGATCGCCGCCAGCACCCACTGGCTGGCCCGCGCCTACCCGGGGGGCGAGTCCAACACCGTGTCGCACACCCTCGCCGAGTTGCAGGCCCGGCAGGCCGTGACGGTCGCCGCCTGGCTGCGCTACCCGACCGAGATCGACGCCGCGCTGGTGGCGATCGCCGGCCCCGGCGGCTCCGCGATCCTCGACTGGAAGGCCGGCAGCGAACCGGACGACGAGTTCGCCGACGGCGAGGGCTGGCGCACCTGGGTCGACGAGGTCGTCGTCAGCTGGGCCGCCTGCCTGCTGGCCGACCCGCTGCTGGCCCGGCGCGGCGTGGACGCGGTGATCGCCGCCGTGCCGGCGCCCGACCCGCGGCCCCGCCCGGCCGGCCGCCGGGCCGCCGGGATGCCCACCGAGTTCCGCCGCCTGCTCCAGCCGGACACCCGTGACCGGGAGGCCGCCGCCCTGCTGCGCCACCCGGACCTCCTCGAGCCGATCGCCACCCTGCACCGCGACACCCTGCTCTACCTGCTGGGCGCTGAGACTGAGTCTGATGGCCTCGCTCCGCTCGGCAGGGATCGCGCCCTTTAAGCCGGTGTCGAGGGCGCCGAAATCGACCACGCTTCGCTAGCCGATTTCGGAGCCCTCGACACCGACGGGCGCGATCCGGCTCTGGTTGCGCTTACTTCCCCCTCCCGAGGGGCCACGGGTTCGTGGGCCCGCCGGAACGGGAGGGGTCTCAGGCCGCAAGGCCGGCACCGGATTTGTCCTCCTGGGTGCCGGCCTTGCGGCCTCTTTCTGCTCTGCCCCGGGTCAGGCCAGGCGGGCCGGGAAGCCGCCGGTGGCGATCGGGCCCCAGGACTCGATCGTCACCCGGATCAGGCACTTGCCCTGGTCCCGCATGGCCTGGCGGTACTCCTCCCAGTTCGGGTGCTCGCCGGAGATGCCGCGGAAATACTCCACCAGCGGCTCCAGCGCCTCCGGCAGGTCGAGCACCTCGGCCACGCCGTCCACCTGCACCCACGGGCCGTTCCACTCGTCCGACAGGACGCAGACGGAGACCCGTGGATCGCGGCGCACGTTCGCCGCCTTCGCGCGTTCCGGATAGCTGGAGATGACGATCCGGCCCTCGGCGTCGACGCCGCACGTGTTCGGCGACGACTGGGGGCGGCCGTCCTTACGGGTGGTCATCAGGATCGCCCGGTGCCGGGGCCGCAGGAACTCCAGCAGCCCGGCCCGGCCGACCCGGTTGTTCGTCGCGATCGAGCGCGCCATTACCCGTACCCCTCGTGGTTTTCAGAAGGCCGCGGCCGCGTTGACCGGGATCGCCCCCGGATGCCGGCCACCCGGACCGGCCGCGGCCTGATGCGCGGCCATGGCCGCGCCGATGAGGCCGGCGTTGTTGAGCAGGGTGGCCGGGACGATCGGCGTCTTGATGTCGATCAGCGGAAGGAACTTCTCCGACTTCTTGCTCACGCCACCGCCGATGATGAACAGGCGGGGGGAGAGCAGCATCTCGACATGGTGCAGGTAGCGCTCGACCCGGGCCGCCCACTGCTCCCAGCTCAGGCTCTCGGCCTCGCGGATCCGGTCGGAGGCGAGCAGTTCGGCGTCGGCGCCGTCGATCTCGACGTGGCCGAGCTCGGTGTTGGGGATCAGGATCCCGTCCGAGAACAGGGCGCTGCCGATGCCGGTGCCGAAGGTCAGCATCATGATCAGGCCGGACTGGTCGCGGCCCGCCCCGAACGCCACCTCGGCCACCCCGGCCGCGTCGGCGTCGTTGAGAACCGTCACCGGCAGGCCGAGCCGCTGGGCGAAGATCTGGGCGGCCGGCGCGTCGAGCCAGGACTTGTCGACGTTGGCGGCGCTGCGGGTCACCCCGTCGACCACCACGCCGGGGAACGTCACACCGACCCGGTCGAAGCCGCCGAACGACGCGGCCACCTCGGCCACCGCCGCGGCGACGCTGTCCACGTCCGCGGGCTGCGGCGTGGGCACGCGGAACCGCTCGGCGAGCAGCTCGCCGGTGGCCGGGTCGACCGGTGCGCCCTTCACGCCGGACCCGCCGATGTCGATACCGAGGATGGTCATGCGTCTTCCGTTCTTCCGGATGCCACTTCTGGTGGGTGTCTACCACGCGCGACCGACACTGATTCCCCCCGTCCCGGTACCGGCATGCCTGCCACCCTCGGGTGAATCCGCGCCGTGTTCCCCGCGTTCACGCAACGTCACTCATACTTTCGGCTATTCAGGCGTAGGCTTCTCGGTTAGCGTTGCATTTCAGAACGGTCGCCGCGTGCGGGCACGGCTCTCTGCCCGTCTGATGGAGGACCAGTCATGACCGTGACCGAAGCGCCGCACCAGCCCGTGCACAGCGTGGCCGGTAACAGTGCGTCAGATTTGTTGGCCGCGATGGCCACCACCTCACCGGGCCGGCACCGCGATCGGCTCCGCGCCCAGGCGATCGAGGCGTGGCTGCCGCTCGCCCGGCACCTCGCCCACCGCTACTCCGGCCGCGGCGAACCCACCGACGACCTCATCCAGACCGCCACCGTCGGCCTCATCAAAGCCGTCGACAAATTCGACCCCGACCGCGGCGTCGACTTCGCCGGCTACGCCATCCCCACCATCATCGGCGAAATCAAACGCCACTTCCGCGACCGCACCTGGTCCGTCCGCGTCCCCCGCCGCCTCCAGGAACTCCGCCTCGCCATCACCGAAGCCAACGCCACCCTCACCCACACCCTCGGCCGATCCCCCACCGTCCCCGACATCGCCACCCACCTCGGCATCAGCGAAGACGACGTCCTCGAAGGCCTCGAAGGCGCCCGCGCCTACAACGCCACCAGCCTCTCCACCCCCATCGGCGCCGACGGCACCACCGAACTCGGCGACACCCTCGGCGGCGAAGACCACGAATACGAAATCGCCGAAACCCGCGTCGCCCTCGGACCCGCCCTCGCCACCCTCGACGAACGCGAACAGAAAATCCTCACCCTGCGCTTCTACGGCAACCTCACCCAATCCCAGATCGCCGACCAGATCGGCATCTCCCAGATGCACGTCTCCCGGCTGCTGACCAAGGCGCTCGCCAAGCTGCGCCGGCAGTTGGCCGAGGCCTGACGGTCCCGGCTCCTCCACGGCGCCCGGCGAGCCGGGCGCCGTCGGCATGCCCGCTCAGCGGGTCGCTTCCTGGGCGGGTTCGCCGGAGGTGAGCCGGACCCAGACGATGAACGTGGCGGCGGTGGCGGCCACGATGGCGGCCACGCCGGTGAGGAACGCGTAGCGACCCGACACCAGGTCCGGGAGGGCGCGTTCGGACAGGGCCACGGACAGCCACCCGACCACCGCGGCGGTGGCGGTGAGGGCTGCGGTCACCGTGAGGACCGCCATGACCAGCCGGTTCGGCAGGTGCAGGCGCCGGGTCGGCCCGGACCGGCGCAGCCGCACCCCGAAAACCGCGACCGAGCCGCAGGCCAGCACGATGAGCAGGGCCGCGAGCACGTCGCCGGGCCGGTGCCACTCGGCCCACACGGTGGCCACCGAGACCACCGCGACGTAGCCGGCGCCGAGCAGCCCGACCGTGCCGCGCAGCGCCCGTGGGAAGACCAGCACCAGCACGAACGCCGCCGACGCGGCGGCCGTGGCGTGCCCGCTCGGGAACGAGTTGGGCGCCGGGAAGCCGTCCAGGAGCGGCCGGTCCAGATGGGCCTTGAACTGCTGGGTGGCCAGGTTGGCGGTGATCACCAGGAAGGCGGAGGCGACGGCGAGGTCGAGGCGGCGGCGCAGCACGCCGAAGGCCGCGGCGGCCACGCACACCACGGCCAGCACCGCCAGGCGGGTGGCGTCCAGCGTACGGGTGAGCACGTCACCGACCCGTGGATGCTGGAAGTCGCCGCCCAGCAGGGCCGCGGTGTCCACCGCCTGCCCCAGCCCGGTCCCCACGAACAGCCGGTGCACGCCCACCGCCCCGACCGCGGCGGCCACCGCGACCAGCAGTGGGGTGAGGGTGTGGCGCAGGGTGCGGCCCTTGGTGCGGGCGGGAGCCGGGCGGGGCGCGACAGCCGTCATCGGGAACCTCCAGGACTGGCGATGCGCCAACGCCCTTTCCCCGTACCGCCGGTTCCCAAGCGTGGTTTCCCTCGACCGCAACGTGACCGCACCCGATCGTGATCTTCCGGTGCAACGGCCGCGCCCCACCTTCGAAACCGACGTTGCCGGTGACGAAGGGGATCTCATTCATGGGCCACACCACCCGACGACTGCTCACCGGTGTTCTGCTGGTGCTCGCCGCCGGGGCCGGTACCGTGACCGCGCCCGGCGCGGCGCACGCGGCCGGTGTCCGGGCGACCATCGACGTGAACAGCAAGCTGAAGGTGCGCGCCAAGCCGTCGCAGACGGCCGCGGTCACCGGGACGCTGCGCGACGGTCAGCGGATCGCCGTGGCCTGCTCGATCAGCGGGCAGAGCGTGCGCGGCAAGGTCCGGACCACCACCCTGTGGGACCGGCTCGCCGACGGCCGGTACGTGTCGCACGCCTACGTGCGCACCTCCGCCAAGATCCCGGCCTGCAAGAGCGCGGCGCCCGCCCCCGCGCCGAAGCCCACCCCGGCCCCGGCCCCGGCGCTGACGCCCGCGCAGTTCATCGCCGCGGCGGTGCCGGGCGCGCAGCAGGGCTGGCGGGAGTACGGCGTACCGGCGTCGGTCACCATCGCCCAGGCCATCCTGGAGTCCGGCTGGGGCCGCAGCGGCCTGTCGTCGGTGGACCGCAACTACTTCGGCATCAAGTGCCAGGGCGGCTACTACGGGCCCCACGCCACCGGGTGCCACGTCTACCGGACGACCGAGTGCGACAAGGCCGGGAAGTGCTTCGAGACGTCCGACGCGTTCCGGACGTACGCCACGATGGGCCGCTCGTTCCGTGACCACGGCCACTTCCTGAAGAACAACAAGCGGTACGCGCCGGCGTTCGCCCACACGAAGGACGCGAACAGGTTCATCGAGGCGGTGCGGAAGGCCGGGTACGCCACCGATCCCGACTACACCGCCAAGGTCACTAAGATCATGAAAAACTACGATTTGTATCAGTACGACACCTGGAAGTAGTGCCGGGCATACCCTTTTTCACGTGGGGAAACGTAGGGACGGAGCGCGGCGGGTCACCGGCCCGCTGCTCTCCGTCTCGGTGCTTCTGGCCGGGCTGGCCGTCACCGTCCTGTCCTCGGCCGCCCTCTACGGGGCGCAGCGTGACATCGCGAGCCGGGTGATGGACCAGCGGCACCGGACCGCCCTGGCCGCCGTCCGCGCCGAGACCGAGCGGTTTCGCGGCATGCTCGACAGCGTCGCCGCCGGCATCGCCACCGACAGCCACCTCACCTGGGAGGACTTCGACGTCGCGACCGGTCCGCTGGCGGACGCACGCCTGGCCGGCGCCACCCCGGTGGCGTTCCTCGTGAGCGTCCCCGAGAACGGCGTGGCGGCGGCCCAGCAGCGGTGGCGCGACCGCGGGGCGGCCGGTCTCGTCCTGCGCCCGAACCCGGGCAACGACGTGCACTACTTCCGGGTGCTGACCCGCGCCCTCGACGACGCCGGGCAGGCCGGCCCGCGCCCGGGAACCGACGTGGCCGGCCCCGGGCCGCTGTCCACCGCGCTGGAACTGGCCCGGGACACCCACCGGACCACCGTCTCGGACGCGGACGGGCAGCGGTCGTTCACGTTCGCCGCGCCGGTCTGGACCCGCGCCAACACCCCGGAGTTCCGCGGCTGGGTGGTCTCCGCCCTGCACGGCGGCACCTTCCTGCGGGACGTCCTGCGGACCGTCGGCGACTCCGGCATCTCCGGCGAGCTCGTCGCGGTCGACAGCGACGGCGGCCGGGACACGGTGGCGGGCTGGCCCGGCCCCGGTGTGCCGGACATGCGCCGCGCCGATCCGTTCGAGGTCGGCGACCGGCAGTGGGTCCTGGAGACCCGCGGCGATTCCCGGCAGCTTGCCGGCACCGGCCGGTACCTGCCGATCACCGTCCTGGCCGGCGGCCTGGTCCTGACCGGCCTGCTGGCCCGGCTGGCCTACCCGCGGCCACCGTTCGCCGAGCCGGGTCCTAGGCCCCGTCGGAGGCGCACCGCGACGGCAACAGCTGTGCGACCAGCGCCAGCAGCTGGGCCGGCAGGAACGGCTTGAGCAGCGTGGCGGAGGCGCCCGCGTCCTCGGCCAGCCCGTCGCCCGGCATCAGCGAGCCGCTGGCCACCACCACCGGGATGTGCCGCAGATCGTCGTCGGCCCGGATCGCCCGGCACAGCTCCAGGCCGGTCATGTACGGCATGTCCACATCGGTGACCACCAGGTCCGGCCGGTGCTCCCGGACCGCCGCCAGCGCGGTGGCACCGTCGGCCGCGGCCACCACGCGGTGCCCGGCGCGCTCCAGCGAACGCTGCACCACGTACCGGATGTCGTCGTGATCCTCAGCGACTACGATCACCGTCGGCCCCGTTCCTGATCCGGTTTCGTCCCCCGGGATACCGAGCCGGACGGCCTCCGGGAAACGGCCCCGCCCCTCCGGCCCGAAAGGGTGACCGCCGCCGTCGGGTCCGCCGAACCGCTCGTGGCGAGCCCGGGCAGGGCGGCGTTAATCACCAGGCGTTTCCGGCCGGTTGCGCCTATCCTTGCTCCGCCATGTCGATAACGCCTGTCTCCTCGCTGCGTAGCCGGATCTCCGAGTTGCTGCCCCGTGACCAGCGGCGGCTCCAGCGCCGCCTCGACGGGACCCGGCGCGTCCGTGACGACGCCGCCCGTGCCACCGCCCTCGCCGAGATCGAGGCCGAGGTGGAGCGGGCCCGGCTGCGCCTGGAGAGCCGGATCGCGTCGGCGCCCCGGATCACCTACCCGGAGGGGCTGCCGGTCAGCGCCCGCAAGGACGACATCGCCGAGGCCATCCGGGACCACCAGGTCGTGGTCGTGGCCGGCGAGACCGGCTCCGGCAAGACCACCCAGATCCCGAAGATCTGCCTGGAGCTGGGCCGGGGCATCCACGGCCAGATCGGCCACACCCAGCCGCGCCGGATCGCCGCCCGTACCGTGGCCGAGCGGATCGCCGAGGAGCTGGACCGGCCGCTCGGCTCCACGGTCGGCTACAAGGTGCGGTTCACCGACCAGGTGAGCGACGACACCATGGTCAAGGTGATGACCGACGGCATCCTGCTGGCCGAGATCCAGACCGACCGGATGCTGTACCGGTACGACACGCTGATCATCGACGAGGCCCACGAGCGCAGCCTCAACATCGACTTCATCCTCGGCTACCTCAGGGAGCTGCTGCCGAAGCGGCCCGACCTCAAGCTGATCATCACCTCGGCGACGATCGAGACCGAGCGGTTCGCGGCCCACTTCGCCGCCGCGGACGGCAAACCCGCCCCGGTCATCGAGGTGTCCGGCCGGACCTACCCGGTCGAGGTGCGCTACCGGCCGCTGGTCACCACCACGGTGATCGAGGACGACGAGATCCGCGAGGAGCCGATCGACCAGATCGACGGCATCGCGGCCGCCGTCGACGAGCTCCCCACCGACGGCGACATCCTGGTCTTCCTCTCCGGCGAGCGGGAGATCCGGGACACCGCCGACGCCCTGACCAAGAAGGATCTGCGCGGCACCGAGGTCATCCCGCTCTACGGCCGGCTCTCCTCGGCCGAACAGCACCGGGTCTTCGAACGGCACAGCCAGCGCCGGGTGGTGCTCGCCACCAACGTCGCCGAGACCTCGCTCACGGTGCCCGGCATCAAGTACGTGATCGACCCCGGCACCGCCCGGATCAGCCGCTACTCCCACCGGCTCAAGGTCCAGCGGCTGCCCATCGAGCCGGTCTCGCAGGCCAGCGCCAACCAGCGCAAGGGCCGCTGCGGGCGGACCTCCGACGGCATCTGCATCCGGCTCTACTCCGAGGAGGACTTCGAGCAGCGCCCGGAGTTCACCGAGCCGGAGATCCTGCGGACCAACCTGGCCAGCGTCATCCTCCAGATGACCAACCTGGGGCTCGGCGACCTCCAGCGGTTCCCGTTCATCGACCCGCCGGACCGGCGCAACATCACCGACGGCATCAAGCTGCTCGAGGAGCTCGGCGCCCTCGACGACCGCAAGCTCACCCCCCTCGGCCGGCAGCTCGCCCAGCTCCCGGTCGACCCCCGGCTGGCCCGCATGGTCATCGAGGCGGACCGGCAGGAGTGCCTGGCCGAGGTCATGGTCATCGCGGCCGCCCTGTCGATCCAGGACCCGCGCGAGCGGCCCGCCGACAAACAGCAGCAGGCCGACGAGAAGCATGCCCGGTTCACCGACAAGGAATCGGACTTCTTCAGCTATCTCAACCTGTGGCGCTATCTGCGGGAGAAGCAGCAGGAACTGTCCGGGAACCAGTTCCGCCGGCTCTGCCGCAGCGAATTCCTGAACTACCTGCGGGTCCGGGAGTGGCAGGACATCTACGCCCAACTGAAGCAGGTCACCCGTACGCTGAATCTGTCTTTGAAAGAGGACTGGGAAGCCGGAGTCGCGCCACAACCGGTGCACACCGCTCTGCTCGCGGGTCTGCTCAGCCACATCGGCATGAAGGACCAGGAGAAACGCGAATTCATCGGCGCCCGCGGCGCGAAGTTCGCGATCTTCCCCGGTTCCGCGCTGTTCAAGCGGCAGCCCCGCTGGGTGATGTCCGCCGAATTGGTGGAGACCAGCCGGCTGTGGGGCCGGGTGAACGCGCGGATCGAGCCGGAATGGGCCGAGAAACTCGCTCCGCACCTGGTCAAGCACAGTTACAGCGAGCCGCACTGGGACCGCAAGATGGGCGCGGTGATGGCTTTCGAGAAGGTGACCCTCTACGGGCTGCCGATCGTGCCGCGCCGCCGCGTCGGATACGGCCGGGTCGATCCGGTCGTCTCCCGGGAGCTTTTCATCCGGCACGCGCTGGTCGAGGGTGACTGGGAGACCCACCACAAATTCTTCTCCGAGAACCAGCGGTTGCTGGAGAAGATCACCGAGATCGAGAACCGCGCCCGCCGCCGGGACATCGCGGTCGACGACGAGACGGTGTACGCGCTCTACGACGCCCGGATCCCCGCCGACGTCGTCTCCGCCCGCCATTTCGACGGCTGGTGGAAGAAGGCGCGGGTGGAGACGCCGGATCTGCTCACCTTCACCCGCGACGATCTGGTCAACACGGGCCGCGACACGATCGACCCCAACCAGTTCCCGGACGCCTGGCTGTCCGGTGGCGTGAAACTGCCGCTGTCCTATTCCTTCGAGCCGAATTCACCGGCCGACGGCGTCACCGTCCGGGTGCCGCTCGACCTGATCAACAAGGTCGACGCGGACGACTTCGGCTGGTCGGTGCCGGGCTTCCGCAGGGAGGTGGTGATCGCGCTGATCCGGGCCCTGCCCAAGCAGCTGCGCACCGCCTTCGTCCCGGTGCCGGACTGGGCCGAGGCCGTCCTCGACCGGGTGCCGGTCCGGCGCGGCCCGCTGCCCGACGCCATCGGCACCGAGCTGCGGCGGCTCACCGGCACCGTGGTGCCGCGCGACGCGTGGCGGCCCGACCAGGTGCCCGAGCACCTGCGGATGAACTTCCGGATCGTCAACGAGAGCGGCGAGACGGTCGCCGAGGGCCGCGACCTGGAGGTGCTGCGCCGCCAGCTGGCGCCCAAGGTGCAGGCCACCATCTCCCGGGCGGCCGGCAACCTGGAACGGCGCGGGATCACCGCCAACGACTTCGGCGCGCTGCCCCGGCGGGTCGCCCAGGTCCGCGGCGGCTACGAGGTCAACGTCTGGCCGGCGCTGGTCGACGAGGGCGACAGCGTGGCGGTCCGGGTGTTCGAGGACGAGGCGTCGCAGCGGGTCGCCATGGTCGCCGGCACCCGGCGCCTGCTGCTGCTCACGCTGCCGCCGGCCGCGCGGTTCCTCCAGGGGCGGCTGGACAACCGGGCCAAGCTGGAACTGAGCCGGGCCAACCCGTACCGGTCGATCGCCGACCTGCTCGACGACTGCGCCGGTGCGGCCGTGGACCGGCTCGTCGCCGATGCCGGGGGACCGGTCTGGTCGTCGGTGGAGTTCGCGTCGCTGCGCGACACCGTCCGGCAGGACCTGGTCGACGCGGTCGCCAACCTGGTCACCCAGGTGCGGGCGGTGCTCGCCACGTCGTACGACGTGGACCAGCGCCTCAAGCAGCTGCGCGACCCGCAGCTGCTGCCCGCCCTCGCCGACATCCGGCAGCAGCTCAAGGGCCTGGTCCATCCCGGGTTCGTCACCCAGACCGGGTGGCGCCAGCTGCACCAGATGCCCCGCTACCTGCGTGGCATCGTGCACCGGCTGGACCGGCTCGGCGGCGGCCTGGCCCGCGACCGGCAGCTCACCACCCAGATCCACGAGATCGAGTCGGAGTACCGCGAGCTGCGGGCCTCGACGTCCCCCGGTGGGCCGGCCGAGGAGGGGCTTCGGGAGATCCGCTGGATGATCGAGGAGCTGCGGATCAACTACTTCGCGCAGGCCCTCGGGACGGCGTACCCGGTCTCCGACAAGCGCATCTACAAGGCCATGGACGCGCTGCCCGGTTAGCCCGGTTGGCTCGCGGTGGCGCTTGGGGTGCTAACCGGTCACCCCTGTGTCATTGCAGCTCATGGCCCTCTAACGTCTTCGGCATGACGAACGAGAACCTCGCCTTCGCCGCCGCTCCGATCGCCGCCGCCGTCGCCGCCGACCTCCCCGCCCGGGTCTACCTCGACGAGATGATGGCCCGCGCCGGAGTCGACGGGCTGGCGGCCGCGTTCGCCGAACCCGCCCTGCTGGCCCGGCTCGACCAGCACGCCGCGGCGGTCCGTGACGCGCTGCGTGCCGCCGGCCGGGCCACCGACGCGGCGGGCCTGGCGGCGTACGCCCGGTCGATCGCGGCCGGCGCCGTCCGGATGGGCCGTCCGCTGCCGGAGCCGGGCTTCGCCCCGCTCACCGCCGCCGAGTGGCTGGCCACCGGCTTTCCGCTGCTGCGTGTGGTGGCGATCTGCATGATCGCCGAGGCGGAGGGCCTCCTCTGAGGGACGACCCCCATCCGATCTACTTTTTCCAGGACGTTGGGCATCAAATCGGATTTTAGGCCATCTTTCATCTCATGAAGATGTTCGCGGCTCTTTCTGCCGTTCTCCTCGCGCCGCTGTTCGGCGCTCCGGCCTTCGCCACCGACGAACCCGCGGGCTCCGCGGTCGTCGCCCGCTACAACTTCGACGGCGGCGCCAACGCCGGCAAGATCAGCGACCTGTCCGGCCGCGGCGGTCAGCTCACCATCCGTGGCGCCAACAACGGCCAGGTCGCCATCATGACCCAGGGCACCAGCCGCTTCGCGTCCTTCCCGGGCGCCTGCGCCGCCACCGCGGCCGCCACCTGCGCCAAGGCGCTGCTCGAGGCGCCCGACGACGCCGACCTCGACCCGGGCACCCGCAACTTCCGGTGGGCGGCCACCGTACGGCTGACGACGGCCCAGATCAGCGGCAACGCCAACGTCATGCAGAAGGGCGTGGCCACCACCGAGAGCCAGTGGAAGATGCAGATCGGCAAGACCGGCCGCGCCCAGTGCGTGATGGTCGCCCGCGGTTCCCGCCAGTCGTTCGTGGCGCGCTCCGCCCACCCGATCTCCGACGGCAACTGGCACCGCGTCGTCTGCGAGCGCGTCGGCACCACCCTGGGCGTCTCGGTCGACGGCGAGGCCGGCCCGAAGACCACCATCCCGTCCACGCTCTCCGTCGAGAACGCCATGCCCCTGCGCATCGGCGGCCCGAACCTCGCCGGGAACGGCGACATGTACCACGGTCAGATCGACGACGTGTACGCGCAGCTCGGCTGACCCACTCCCACCAGAGAACGACGACGGGCCCGGCGCCGGATTCCTCCGGCACCGGGCCCCCACTCGATCCGGGCCGCTCAGCCGCGGCCTGATCCGTTCGGCTCAGCTGCGGCGGAACGCGTAGGAACGCCCACCCGAGGCTTGGCCCGCGCGGCCCGCGCGAGCCCGCCCGGACCGCTCCCGGGAGGCCTGACGGGAATCCCCCGCCCCGTGATGCGCGGCCTGATCGGACGGATGGTCGGCGGTCCCACCCGGCACGGCCGGGCGCAGCGCCGCGGCGATGTCCCGCTCGGCGATCTCGTCGAGGTTCGGGTGCACGGAAAACGGTTCGGCAGGCAAAACGACCTCCTTGCGGCTCCACTGGGGAGCGGACGGGCCACGCTCACCTCCGTATCGGAGGGCATGGCCGGAACGAACGGCCCCGCGCCCGGAGCGCGGCGGCCCGATCAGCGGCGAAGAGCCCGGCGGGCACGGGGCCCTCGACCGGACATGCCGGAAACCCGGTGATGATGCCGCGAGGAATGCGCGACGCTCCCACCCCGGCCGTTTCCGGCGCACGGCGACGAACGCGGCCCGCACGCGTCACCGGCTCGGAGCGGCGGGCGCCAGGCGGCAGGTCGGGAAGGCATCACAGCATGTCGCTCACGCTAATCCGTCCCGGTCACCTTCGCCACCGAATTCACTCTGTACGGACGCCGCCGCCCCCCAACGGCAACGAGCAAGGGCTTCCGGGATCGCCGGAACCCGGCGTGCGGTCGGCGAACTCGAGCAGATGTCCACGACGATGCGGCGCCTCGTCGCGACGTTCCAGGTCTGACGTACCGTCAGGGAAGCCGGACCATCGCGGCGTCGAGCATCGCGACGGCGGCCGGGAAGTCGGTCAGCTGGTCGTGGATCAGCCGGAGGCCGGTGCGCAGCGCGGCGGGCGGCACGCCGCGGGAGGCCAGCACGCCGCTGGTCCAGACGATGAAGTCGGTGAAGATCTCCTGTTCGCCGACGTAGAGGGCGGCCGCCAGGAAGTCGACGATGTGGCCGATGTCCTCGACGGTCGACTCGGTCTGGGCGGCGTCGTATTCGTGGGCGGCCGGGTAGGCGGTGGTCAGGCGCTCCATCGCGGTGGCGATCAGCTCGGGGCGGCCGCGGACGAGGTGGGTGTACTCCTCGTCGCCGCCGAGGTGACCGTCGGTTCCCACCGCGGGGAAGCCGGTCACGGTGCGTGGCGGCCAGTCGGTGGTCAGGCGGGCGACGGCCTCCTCGCCGGAACCGGCCCAGGCGTGCGCGCCCAGGCGGGCGGCGTAGCGGCCGCCGGGGCCGCAGCCGCGGCCGCCGGCGATCACCGGGACACCGGCGGCGCGGCAGGCGGTGATCTCGGCGTGGGCGCGCGGCAGCCGGGTGGGGATCGTGCAGCTGAGCGCGACCGCGTCCGGCCCGGTCTGGTGCAGGTGGGTGATCAGGTGCCGGCCGGGGACGCTCGCGCCCAGGAAGTCGACCCGCCAGCCGTCGAGTCGTAGCAGCTCGGCGAGCATCCGGGCGGGCATCCCGTGCCATTCGCCGTCGACGCACGCCAGGGTGATCCGGCCTCGTGGCTCCCGCGTGGTGGTGTGGGCGGCGACCGTGGCGAGGGCGCGCTCGCTGACCGCGGTGGCGGCGTGCTCGCGGGCCACCGACCACTCGTTGGCGGCCCACAGCTCGCCGACCCGGAGCTGGGTGCCGCCGATCAGGTCGACGATGATCCGCTCGGCCGGCACACCCCTGTCGTGCAGCTCGCCGACCAGCTCGATGGCGCCGGCCTCGTCACTGTCTGCCACCAGTCCCAGATAGCGGTCCGTCACCAGGAAATCGACGGTCACGACCGGGCCCGGTGCCGGCGGTCGCCGCGCCGGGCGGCGATCAGGAAGGGCGACCGCTCGGGGACGCCGCCGCCGCGCAGGCTGAGCGGGGTGCGCGCCGGGGCGCGGACGGCCAGCATGGCGATGTCGTCGGACCGGCCGCCGTGCAGCCAGTCGGAGACGACCTGGCTGAGCCGTTCGACGACGGCGGTGGCGGGCATGCCGGCGCAGCCGGCGAGCGCCCGGTGCAGCCGGTCCTCGCCGAAGTGCCCGCGCCCGGCCGGACCGCCGCGGGCCTCGGTGAGGCCGTCGCTGTAGAGCAGGCACAGCTCGCCGGGGCCCAGCTCGACGGTGGCCGGCCGGATGTCGGCCAGCGGCATCACCCCGATCAGGGCCCCCTTGGCCGGGACCTCCTCGACCGCGCCGTCGGCACGCAGGACCAGTGGGCCGGGGTGGCCGCCGGTGGCCAGCTCGAGCCGGACCCGGCCGTGTTCCACCCGTCGGACCGAGCCGATCACCATGGTCACGAACCGGCTCCGCGGCCCGGATTGCAGCAGCACGTCGTTGAGCACCCGCAGCATCGCCTCCGGCTCGGCCCGCACCAGCCGCAGCGCGCCCAGGGTCTGGCGCACCTTGCCGGTGAGGACCGCCGCCTCCGGGCCGGTGCCGCAGACGTCGCCGAGGGCGATCACGGTGTCGGTGCTGTCCCCGGCGGGCCCGAAGACGTCGTAGAAGTCGCCGCCGATGTGCAGGTGGTGCGATCCGGCCAGCTCGAAGCCGTCGATCACCGGAAGGTCCGGTGGGAGCAGGTCGGCCTTGAGGATGTCGGCCGTCTCGGACTGCTCGTGGTAGAGCGTGGCGCCCGCGATCGCCATGCCGGCGCGGGCCGCGAAGACCCGGGCGAGCGCCTCGTCCTCCTCGCCGAACACGGCGGTCGCACCGTGCCGGGCCAGGATCAGCGCCCCGGCCGGCTCGGCGTTGCCGGGCAGTGGAGTGACCAGCATCGCGCCGACCGGGCCCAGCTCGGCCGGGAGCAGCCAGCCGGGCGCCTGCGCCGGGTCCAGCCAGCGGCTGGGGGTCGGCGGGAGGCCGGCGAGCGACTCGGTCAGGCCGGGTACGCCGTCGAGCAGCCGCTCGGGGAGTGTGCCCTCCTCGACGGCGCGCCCGGGCAGCAGCCTGGTCCAGGAGCTGCGGTGCCGGTGCGGCGGCAGGACCACCGTCGCGGTGTCGGCGAGGTGCTGGACGGCCAGCTCCACGACGGTACGCATGACGCGCCCCACATGCAGCGACGTGGACAGCCGCCACCCCACCTCGGCGAGGAACTCGTGGTGGGCGATGTGCCGCGCCTGCTCCGTCTCGTCCCGGATGAACCAGGCGTAGTGCGCGCCGTCGAGGTCACGCCGTGTCCCGGAGAGCGAGCGCCCCTCGAACTCGCACCGGAACGAGTCGGCGCCGGGCTCCGGGAACGGGCCGGTGACCGGCTCGCCGGGGAGGGCGCCGGGCAGCAGGCGCCGGGCCGCCGCGTTCGCCAGGAGCACCGTGTGCCCGGCGGTGTCACACAGCAGCATGCCCTCGCCGGCGGCCTCGAAGGCGGCCTGGAGCAGGGCCGATGCCGGTGCGACCACGGTCATGTCCCCAGCCTAGGGTCTGGATGGAGCATCGTTCAGGTCGACCACGATCGGGGCGTGGTCGGACGGTCCTTTGCCCTTGCGGGCCTCCCGGTCCACGTACGCGTCGGCGACCCGGGCCGTCACGTCCGCGGTGGCGTAGACCAGGTCGATGCGCATTCCCTTGTTCTGGTGGAACATGCCGGCGCGGTAGTCCCAGTACGTGAACGGGTGGTCGCCCTTGAGCGGCCGGGCCGGCACGTCGGTGAGGCCGAGGTCGCGCAGCGCGGCCAGGGCGGCCCGCTCGGGCGGCGTGACGTGGGTGGACGCGGCGAAGACGGCGATGTCCCAGACGTCGGTGTCGGTGGGCGCCACGTTGTAGTCGCCGGCCACCACCACCGGGCCGCCGGCCAGGTCGGGCACGAGGGCGTCGCGCAGCGCGGCGAGCCACCGCAGCTTGTAGTCGTAGTGCGGATCCTCCGGTGTGCGCCCGTTCGGCACGTACACCGACATGAACCGGATGCCGCCGCAGCGGGCGCTGATCGCCCGCGCCTCCGGGCCGGGATAGCCGGGTTCGCCGTCGAAGCCGCGGCGTACGTCGTCGAGGCCGACTCGGGAGAGCAGGGCGACACCGTTCCAGCGGCCCTGGCCGTAGGCGGCCACCTCGTACCCGAGTTTCTCGACTTCGGAGGGGAAGCCGTCGTCGGCGACCTTGGTCTCCTGAAGGCAGACGACGTCCGGGGCGGTGTTCTCCAGCCAGTCGATCAGGCGGGGCAGCCGGGCCTTGACCGAGTTGACGTTCCAGGTGGCGAAGCGCATACCCGCTTTCTACCTGGTCGCGGCCATCAGCGCGGCCGCCAGGCCGACGCTGAGGGAGACCAGCAGGACGGTCAGCCAGATCATCGGACCTCCGATCGGCAGTGACGTGGCTTACACCAGGATTCCGCCAGCGAATAATGCCCGAGTTGGCCGCACGGCACCAGGGTCCCTGGAAGGTTTGACACCGAGAGGGGGCGACAATGCGCGTGGAAGTGATGCCCGAGCTACCGGCCGACATGCGGGACGAGGCTTGGGACTTCTATTCGAACTGTTTCAGCGACCTGCGGATCCTCGCGGTCAACCGGCACCTCATGTACCGCCACGAGTTCGACGAGATGATGAGCGACAAACGGATCGCCAAGCACGTCGCGCTGGACGACGACGGCATCGCCGGGATGGGCACGATCACGAACGACCTGGAGTCGGTCCCGCTGATCTCGGCGGACTACTTCAAGTACCACTGGCCCGAGCTGTACGAGCAGCGCCGGCTCTTCTACTGCATCTTCGCCGGGTCCGCGCTGGGCCAGCGGGGCCGGGGTGTGTTCGTCTCCCTGCAACGGCAGATGTACGCGCCGATCGAGGAGGTGGACGGCAAGGTCTTCTTCGACATCTGCTCGTGGAACGAGGAACGCAACCAGCTGCCCCGGATGATCGCCCTGGTGCTGAGCCGGGCGGCCTCCTGCGGCCGGGCCCAGCCGACCCGGCTGGACGCGCAGTCGTTCTGGCTGTTCGAGTTCCCGAAGGACGACATGCCGTTCCGGCGTGAGGAACGGCGCGGTGTGCCGGCCCGGCTCGACGGCCAGCAGGAGCGGCGGGCCGCCCGGATCTGACGAACTCAGTCGGGCCGGCGGTGCCGGCCCGACTGGTTCTCCAGGATCTCCGGTACGGCCGGGCCGCCCATCACCACGTCCCGCCAGCGCTGGGCGAACTCGTCGGCCGGCACGGCGGCGCCCCACAGCCAGCCCTGGCCGTTGACGACGCCGACCGCGTACAGGGCCTCCCGCTGCAACGGCGTCTCCACCCCCTCGGCGATCACGCTGAGGCCGAGCGCGTGACTCATCGCCACCACGGCACGGACGATCTCGTCGTCCTCGTGGTTGACCCCGAGCCCGGTCACGAACGAGCGGTCGATCTTGACACCGGTGACCGGGAACTTGCGCAGGTAACCGAGCGCCGAGAAACCGGTGCCGAAGTCGTCCACCAGCAGCCGTACGCCGAGTTCGCGCAGTTCGAAGAGGACCCGCGAGGTGACGCTGGAGCCGTCCACCATCACCGACTCGGTCATCTCCAGGGCCACGCAGTGCGGCGGGACGCCGTACCGGACCATCTCGCCGGACACGATCAACGGCAGCTCCGGGTCGCTGAGCTGGCGCGGCGAGACGTTGATCGACAGGTAGAAGTCGTCGTGGACGGTGCCCTCCGAGCGCCACACGCCGAGTTGGCGCAGGGCCTCCTTGCGTACCCAGGTGCCGATCGCGTTGATCAGGCCGGCGTCCTCGGCGATCGAGATGAAGGTCATCGGCGGGATCGGGCCGCGTTCCGGATGCATCCAGCGGACCAGCGCCTCGGCGCCCACCGGGATCCCGGTCTCCAGCCGGACCAGCGGCTGGTAGGCCACGTGCAGCTGCTCCTTGGCGAGCGCCTGGCGCAGCGCCACCTCCAGCTCGATGCGCTCCCGGACCTGGGTGTGCATGCTGGTGTCGAAGATGATGGACCGGCCCGGGCCCTCGTCCTTGGCCCGGTACATGGCGGTGTCGGCGTCGCGCATCAGGGCCTCGGCGGTGACCGTGGCGTTGACCGGGTCGGCCGCGGCGTGCGAGATGCCGATCGACGCGCTGATCACCACGTCGTGGTCACGGACCGGGAACGGCTTGGCGAAGCAGCCGCGGATGTCGTCGACCAGGCGCAGCGCCCCGCCCTTCTCGCCGATGAACAGGAGCAGGAACTCGTCGCCGCCGACCCGGGCCACCGGGATCCCGTGCGGGACCCCGGTCCGCAGCCGCCGGCCCACGTCGATCACCAGTTGGTCGCCGGTGTCGTGGCCCCACGAGTCGTTGACCCACTTGAACCCGTCCAGGTCGAGCATGTAGACCCACACCCGGTCGTGCCCCTCCGGATCCACCACGGTGAGCAGGCGCTCGATCTCGGCCGACATGGACTGCCGGTTGGGCAGCCCGGTCAGCGGGTCGTGGATGGCCTGATGCTCCGAGCGCAGCTGAGCGGCCACCTGGGCGCGGACCGCGCCGATCGCCCGGACCAGCAGCAGCGCGACGATCATCGCGCCGGTCACCGCGATCAGCACCCGGCTGGCGGCCGACCGGGTGCCGGTGGTCAGCAGCAGCGCGAACGGGACGGCCAGGGCGGGCAGCAGCAGCGACAGCCGCGGCCAGGACCAGGCCTGGGCGGGCAGCTTGGCGGCCCGGCTCATCTCCACCACGGACGGGTGCGTCGCGGCCACCCCGAGCCCGGTGTACGCGATCATGTACGGCACGTTGAGCAGCGGCGACGCGTAGATGTGGCCCTGTACCCCGACGATCGCGTAGGCCAGGTCGCCCGCGAAGATCATCGACATCATGACGATCAGCCCGATCAGGCTGACCGGCCAGGTCTTCGCCGTGAAGGTGAGGTTCACCAGCAGCAGCAGGAGCAGCACGTCGAACATCGGGTACATGCCCTGGATGCCCGACAGCACCGGGTCCCGGCCGGGGATCTGGGCCGCCGGCAGGGCCAGCAGCAGCGTGGTGGCCACCCCGGCGGCCAGGCAGACGATCAGCCCGTCCAGTACCGCGTGCCGGTCGAGGCTGCCCCGCTTCTTCAACAGGACCATGACGAACGCGCCGAGCAGCAGATACCCGCTGAAGGAGGCGACGTCGGCGAGCAGCGGCCACGGCATCGGCATCTCGGTGACCGTCGGGCGGATCATCACGCCGATCATGAACAGCAGCGCGGCCGCGCCCATCAGCAGCCAGGCGCCCGGGGGCTCGGCGCCCCATCGCCGCGGCCCGGCGAAGCAGGCGATCACGACGACGACCGCGAGCAGCGTGAACGCGATCGTGCCGACAGCCGATGACGGGAACAAGCCGTAGAGCACGGTGGCGATGACGCCGCCCACGGCGATGACCTGCCACAACCGTCGGGCGATTCCGGGCGGGAGCACCGATTGCACCGGGCATTCCTCCCGTACAGGCCGAAGACCTATGTGTGGGCCAACGGTAGCAATTCGGGCACCGGGTTACCGGGGTTCCGGAAACCTGCCGGTCCGTGCACGAAGACCGCCGGGCATCCGCCGTGCCGCAGCACCGCGGCCGCGACCGTGCCCAGCCGGCCGCGGGTGCCCGGACCGCGCGGCCCCAGCACGATCAGGCCGGCGCCGCGGGAGGCGTGCACCAGGGCGCCGGCCGGGTCGCCGGAGAGCAGGCGGGGGCGGACGCCGTCGAGGACCGGGCGGCCGGCGGGCTCGCCGGCGTACACCACGTCCACCCGGCCACCCCGGCGCCGGGCCTGCTCGACGGCGAACCGCAGCACCGCGGCGGAGACCGGCGACCCGTCGACGGCGGCCAGGACCGGGCCGGACGGCGTACGGTGCCGGCGGGCCACGGCCACCGGGCACCACGCCCGCAGCACCACCTCGACCAGGCCGCCACCGAGGACCAGCAGTGCGGAAGCCCTGGTCAGGCGCAGCAGGACACGCTCGGGCGGCCCATCCACGAGATGGCCCCGCGCGTCGACCCCGGGTGTGGAACGCTGGGCGATGGAGACCGCCTCCTCGACGATGCGTGAGGCGGCCCGGCGCGCCAGGGCGTACTCGCCGGGGCCCGGCCACGTGAAGGCGTGGACGACGGTGAGCGCCCGTCCACGGGAGACCGCCTCCCGCGCGGCGAACCGCACTGCGGCCGGGTCGGTCGCCGTGCCGCCGATCCCCACGACGACGGGTCCCTCGGCCGGGATCTGCATGGTCCCTCCCGTAACAGCGTCGCAATATACCGACCATTGTCTATGGCGCAACGACCCATACGCACTGGTGACCAATGCCTCAACAGGCGGCCACCTGATGACCCATTCAGGTTGAGGGTTTACGGTGAACGGCAAAATCTTTGGGACATCTGCCGGTGAAGTGAGGGAAATACATGACGGATGTCAAGCTCGACCACCCTGGTGGTCAGTTGTCGATGGCGGTCACGAAGGCCGTCGACGGTCCGGGCGGCATCGACGTCAGTGCTCTGCTGAAGGAGACCGGTTACGTAACCCTCGATCAGGGTTTCGTGAACACCGCGTCGACCAAGTCGGCGATCACTTACATCGACGGTGACCAGGGCATTCTGCGTTACCGGGGTTACCCGATCGAGCAGCTCGCGGAGAAGAGCACCTTCCTTGAGGTCTCCTACCTGCTGATGAACGGCGAGCTGCCGACCGCGGCCCAGCTCCGGGACTTCGCGGACAAGATCCGCGTCCACACCCTCCTCCAGGAGGAGATGCGGACATTCTTCTCGAGCTTCCCGCGTAACGCGCACCCGATGTCGGTGCTGTCGTCCGCGGTCACGGCGCTGTCGACCTTCTACCAGGACGCGCTCGACCCGCTCGACGAGGAGCAGGTCGAAATCTCCACGATCCGGCTGATGGCGAAACTTCCGACCATCGCGGCGTACATCTACAAGAAGTCCATCGGGCACCCGCTGCCGTACCCGGACAACTCGCTCGACTACGTCGAGAACTTCCTGCGCCTGACCTTCGGCCTGCCGACCGTCCAGTACAACGTCGACCCCAAGGTCGCCAAGATCCTGGACATGCTGTTCATCCTGCACGCCGACCACGAGCAGAACTGTTCGACCTCGTCGGTGCGCCTGGTCGGCTCGGCGCAGGCCAACCTGTTCGCCAGCGTCTCCGCCGGCATCAACGCCCTCTCCGGCCCGCTGCACGGCGGCGCCAACGCGGCCGTCCTCGAGATGCTCGAGCAGATCCGCAAGGAGGGCGGAGACGTCACCTCGTTCGTCACCCGGGTGAAGAACAAGGAAAAGGGCGTCAAGCTCATGGGCTTCGGCCACCGGGTCTACAAGAACTACGACCCGCGCGCAGCCATCGTCAAGAAGGCCGCCCAGGAGATGCTCAACACCCTGGACAAGCCGGACCCGCTGCTGGAGATCGCCTTCAAGCTCGAGGAGATCGCCCTCTCCGACGAGTACTTCATCTCCCGCAAGCTGTACCCGAACGTCGACTTCTACACCGGCCTCATCTACAAGGCCATGGGCTTCCCCACCGACATGTTCACGGTGCTGTTCGCGATCGGGCGCCTCCCCGGCTGGATCGCCCAGTGGCGCGAGATGATGACCGACCCGGCCAACAAGATCGGTCGCCCGCGGCAGATCTACACCGGCTCGCCGGTCCGCGACTTCACGCCGATGGACCAGCGCTGACCTTTTCTCCACCCCGCGACGCCCCGCCCTTCCCGGCGGGGCGTTTCGCTTTTCAAGACCCATTTCCGGTACGGGGTGGATCGTTATCGATTAATTCCCCGTCCCGAAATTTCCGGCGATCTTCTGCAACGTGAGCCATTGCCGCCCGCGCCGGGCGTAGCTGCTGTGCCTGATTGCTCCGCTTCGCTCCGCGGCAAAACGCCTTGCCCCGACACCGGCGGTGTTTTGCGGGGGACGCTGAGTGCACGGCCGTTTAGCTCAGCGTGACCGTTTCGTGGTTGAACGTGTCAGCGGTATGAGGGGTGGGGAGGGTGGGCATGAGAGGGTCGGGACGGCACGTTCGGGAGGGGAAGCATGGACGTCGTGATCGGGATCGACACCGGGACCACCGCGACCAAGGGGGTCGCCGCCGGCCCGGCCGGTGAGCTGCGGGCGCTGACCAGCGTCCACTACCCGCTGTCGGTCCCCGGGCCGGGCCGGGCCGAACTCGACCCCCGGCAGCTCACCGGCGCCGCCGTGAAGGCGCTCACCGACGTGGCCGCCGAGTGCCGCGACCGCGGCGACCGGGTGATCGCGATCAGCCTCAGCTCCTTCCTGCACGCGCTGCTGCCGATGGACGCCGCGGGCCGCCCCCTCGGCCCCGTGGTGACGTGGGCGGACGGCCGCTCCGCCCGGCAGTGCGAGAAGATCGTCGCGGCCGGTCCGGCGAAGCGGCTCCAGGCCCGCACCGGCACCCCGGTCCACCCGATGTCGCCGCTCACGAAGCTGGCCTGGTGGGCCGAGGAGGACCCGGACACGCTGCGCGGCACCCCACGCTGGGGCGGCGTCAAGGAGCTGATCGTCGCGGCGCTGGCCGACGCCCCGTTCCTGGTGGACCTGTCGATCGCCTCCGGCACCGGCCTCTACGACATCCACGCCCGCCGGTGGGACGACGAGGCCCTGTCCATCGCCGGCGTGCGCCCCGGGCAGCTCGCCGAGGTCGTCCCCACCACGTACGCCCTCCGGCTGCGTCCCGAGGTGGCGTCCGCCGCCGGCCTGCCGCCGGACGTACCCCTGATCATCGGCGCCGCCGACGGCCCGCTCGCCAACCTGGGCGTCGGCGCCACCCCGCCCGGTGTCGCAGCGGTCTCCCTCGGCACGAGCGGCGCCCTCCGTACCGTCGTGGACCGCCCCACCGCCGACGCCGCCGGCCGCCTGTTCTGCTACGCCCTCACCGAGGACCGCTGGGTGATCGGCGGAGCGGTCAACAACGCCGGCTCGGTCGTACGCTGGGCCGCCCAGAGCCTCGCGGCCCCCGCCCCCGGAGCCCCTGGTGACCGCGGCGCCGGCGCGTATGACGACCGCGTTCCCGGCACCTCCGGCGGTCCCGGCCGTGCGCCCGGCGTCGCGGGCGAGGGCGCCGACGACCTGGACGCCGCCCTGCTGGCCGAGGCCGCCGAGATCCGGGCCGGCAGCGAGGGCCTGCTCTGCCTGCCCTACCTCCTGGGCGAACGTGCCCCCTGGTGGCGCCCCGGCATGCGCGGCGCCTACCTGGGCCTGCGCCGCGAACACGCCCGCCCGCACCTGGTCCGCGCCGCCGTGGAGGGCGTCTGCCAGCAACTCGCCCTGGTCCGCGACTCGTTCGACGCCGAGGGCTGCCCGGTCACCGAGATCCGCGCCACCGGCGGCGCCGCGGCCTCCCGCCTGTGGGTGTCCGTCCTGGCCTCCGCCCTCGACCTCCCGGTGACGGTCGCCGACGTCCCCGAGGGCACCGCCCTGGGCGCCTGCCTCCTGGCCCGGCACGCCCTCGGCGAACTCCCCGACCTGGACCGCGCCGCCGACCTGGTCCCCACCGCGAACGCCACCCACCCCGACCCGGAGGACGCCGCCCTCTACCGCCGCCTGCGCCCCCTGGTGGAACGCTCCGCCCTGGCCGTCCTCGACGTGGTCGCCGAACTCGACCGCCTGGCCCCCGAGCCTCTCCCCGCCACCGAGAAGGCGGTGAGCCGCTGACCGACCCCGCCCGCGGCTGATTCGACCGCGGCCCGCCCCGTCACGGCACCGTCGCGGTGCCGCTTCGAGACCGCCTGATCGTGGGCGCACGGTGGACGCGGCGTGGGGTCGGGCCGTCGATGCCGGACGGATTGGCGCACACGCGGCGCCGGCCGTGCGGACCGCCTTCGGAGAAGGTGCGCTCGGCGGGTGACGGATCCCGCGTTGACGGGTGCCCGGCCGGTCGGGAAGAGTGACCGGCGAGCGGTTGCGGAGGAACCCGGTGCGATTCCGGGACGGTCCCGCCACTGTGACCGGGGAGCGACCCGCTGACCACACACGCCACGGCACCTGCGCCGGAAGGCGAGCGGGAAACGTCGATCCGGGAGTCAGGAGACTCCGGCCGCTCGCGTCGACCGACGAGCGGGCGTGGACACCCGCCGGAAGGGATCCTGGTGACTACTCCGTACCCGTTCTCGGCCGTGGTGGGTCTCGACGACCTGCGCCTGGCCCTGCTGCTCACCTCGGTGTCACCGGCCGTCGGCGGGGTCCTCGTCCGCGGCGAGAAGGGCACGGCCAAGAGCACCGTCGTCCGCGCCGTGGCCGGCCTGCTGCCACCGGTCACCGTGGTGCCCGGCTGCCGTTTCGCCTGCGATCCCGCCGCCCCGGACCCGGCTTGCCCGGACGGCCCGCACCCCACCCTCCCCGGCCCGGCACGTCCGGACGCCCCGGCGGACGCCACGACCGCGGCCACGGTCCGGCCCGCGTCGCTCGTCGAGTTGCCGGTCGGCGCCACCGAGGACCGGGTGGTCGGCACGCTCGACCTGCAGCGCGCGCTCACCGACGGGGTGAAGGCCTACGACCCGGGCCTGCTCGCCGCCGCCCACCGGGGTGTCCTCTACGTCGACGAGGTGAACCTCCTGCCGGACCACCTGGTGGACCTTCTGCTGGACGCGGCGGCGATGGGCCGGGCACACGTCGAGCGGGACGGGGTGTCGGTCAAGCACGCGGCGAGATTCCTGCTGGTCGGCACGATGAACCCGGAGGAGGGCGAGCCCCGGCCCCAGCTGGTCGACCGGTTCGGCCTGGTCGTCAACGTCGCCGCACCCCGCGACGCCCGTCAGCGCGCCGAGGTGGTGCGCCGCCGCCTCGCCTACGAGGCCGACCCGGACGGTTTCGCGGCGCGCTGGGCCGACGCCGAACGCGACTACGCGGCGCGCATCGCCACCGCCCGCGCCGCTCTTCCGGCGGTGACGCTGCCCGACGCCGAACTCGACCGGATCGCCCGGGTCTGCCTCGCCTACGGCGTGGACGGCATGCGCGCCGACATCGTGGTCGCCCGCTGCGCCGTAGCCCTGGCCGCCTGGCACGGCCGCGACCGGGTCACCGCCGACGACGTCCGGGACGCGGCCCGCCTCGCTCTCCCGCACCGCCGCCGTACCGACCCGCTGGACCCGCCCGGCACCGACGAACAGAAGCTCGACGACGCCCTGGCCGAAGCCGAACGCCAGGCCGAACAGGACCGAGCCGAACAGGAACGCGCCGAACAGGAACGCGCCGAACAGGAACGTGCCGAGCGCGATCAGGCCGACCGCGAACGGGCCGAGCGCGAAGCAGCCGACCGGGAACGAGCCGGCCAGGACGGTCAGAACGGCGGCGGCCCCGACGACGAGCCGGACCCCGACATCGACCCGGACCCGGACGGCGGCGGCCCCGGCGGCGGAGGCCCGCGAAACGACACCCCGCGAGACGGCGGCGGGCCGTCCGGAGCAGGATCACCCCACGGGGGTACGGAGGAGAGCACGCCCCCGTCCAGCAACGACGAGGCGCCGCAACCGGAGAAGGCGGGCGCGACAGCCGCCGCCGGCCAGGCGTTCCGCACCCGCACACTCCGGATCACCGCCCGTGGCGAGGGCGGTCACGCCGGCCGCCGCTCCCCGGCCTTCGCCCGCCGGGGCCGCGTAGTCGGCAGCCGCGTCCCGCAGGGCAAGCTCTCCGGCGCCCCTCACCTCTTCGCCACTCTCCGGGCAGCCCTCGACCGAGCCGCCCTCGACCGAACCGCCCTATCCCCGGATCGGTTTGTGGCGTCCCAGGATCGGGTGCCTCAGGGTCAGGTGGCTCAGGGTCAGGTGGCTCAGGGTCAGGTGGCTCAGGGGCGGGCGGCCTGGGAGCGGCGGGGTGGGATCCGGGTGTCGCCGCGGGATCTGCGGGAGTCGGTGCATGTGGGGCGCGAGGCGAACCTGGTGCTCTTCGTGGTGGACGCGTCCGGGTCGATGGCCGCGCGGAAGCGGATGACGCTGGTCAAGACGGCGGTGCTGTCGCTGTTGCGGGACGCCTACCAGCGGCGGGACCGGATCGGGATGATCACTTTCCGGGGACGGGACGCCGAGGTGGTGCTGCCGCCGACGTCCAGCCATGAGGTCGGCGTGATGCGGCTGGCCGCGCTGCGGACCGGTGGCCGTACCCCGCTCGCGGCGGGGCTCCGTGCCGCGGCCGCGACCATCGCCACCGAGCGCCGCCGCGACCCGCGACGGCGGCCGCTGCTGGTGGTGGTCACCGACGGCCGGGCCACGAGCGGACCCGATCCGGCCCTGCTCGCGCCCGCGCTGGCCGGTGTGGCGACCGTGGTCGTCGACTGCGAGTCCGGCCCGGTCCGGCTGGGCCTGGCCGGAAAGCTGGCGGCGGTTCTTCGAGCCGATCTCATGCCGCTGGAACACCTTCAAGCCACTACCGTTCTCCAGCCGGCGGCCCGCACCGCCGCTACCGCCTCGGCTCCGGCCGACCGCTCCTACCGCACCGCCTCAGCTCCGGCCGACCGTTCCTACCGCACCGCCGCGTAGGCGGTTCGGTGCGGGTCAGGCCGGCGTCCGTGTGCTGCCCTCATCCGCCCGTCGGCGCGGTCCCCGCCGGGCCGGGACGGTACCGAGGTAACGGCGGGGTGAGGGCGGGTTTCGCCGGGGGTGAGGTGACGGTGGGGTGAGGGGGAGTTTCGCAGGGGCGTGAGGGGCGCGCGCCGGGCGGGCCACCTTCGCCGCGGCCGGCGGGACGGTGTGGGATGGGCTGGACGGCTCACCGCGTACCGGGAATGGGGTTGATCTTGAGAAGGAGGAGGAGCGCGTGCCGCAAGGGAAAGTGACGAGCGTGCCCGACGACGGGCTGACGACGCGGCAGCGGCGGCGGCAGGCGGTGTTCGCGGTGCATACCGGGGCGGGCAAGGGGAAGTCGACGGCCGCGTTCGGGATGGCGCTGCGGGCCTGGAGCGCGGGCTGGCCGATCGGGGTGTTCCAGTTCGTCAAGTCGGAGAAGTGGAAGGTCGGCGAGGAGGCCGCGCTCAAAGCGCTCGGCGCGGCCGGGCCGACGCCGGTGACCTGGCACAAGATGGGTGAGGGCTGGTCCTGGATCCAGCGTGCGGGCAGCGAGCGGGACCATGCCGCCGAGGCCGCCGAAGGGTGGGCGCAGATCAAGCGGGACCTGGCCGCGGAGACGTTCCGGTTCTACGTGCTGGACGAGTTCACCTATCCGATGAAATGGGGCTGGGTGGACGTCGAGGACGTGGTCACGACGCTGCGGGAGCGGCCGGGCACCCAGCATGTGGTGATCACCGGGCGGGACGCGCACCCGGACCTGGTGGCGGCCGCCGACCTGGTCACCGAGATGACGAAGGTGAAGCACCCGATGGACGCCGGGCGCAAGGGGCAGCAGGGCATCGAATGGTAGACCGGCTGGTCATCGCGGCGCCGGCGTCGGGACACGGGAAGACGACCGTGGCCACCGGGCTGCTGGCGGCGTTCGCGCGGCGCGGGGTGCCGGTGGCGCCGTTCAAGGTGGGGCCGGACTACATCGACCCGGGCTATCACGCGCTCGCCGCCGGGCGGCCCGGCCGCAACCTCGATCCGGTGCTGGTCGGGGAGGACCTGGTCGGGCCGCTGTTCGCACACGGGGCGCAGGGCGCCGAACTGGCGATCGTCGAAGGGGTGATGGGGCTCTACGACGGGCGTACCGGGGCGGGGGACACCGGCTCGACCGCGCAGGTGGCCGCGCTCCTCGACGCGCCGGTGATCCTGGTCGTGGACGCCGCCGCCCAGGGGCGGTCGATCGCCGCCGTGGTGCACGGTTTCCGCAGCTTCGGGACGGTGCGGCTGGCCGGCGTGATCCTCAACCGGGTCGGTTCGGACCGGCACGAGCGGATCCTGCGGGACGCCTGCGAGGAGGTGGGCACACCGGTGCTGGGGGCGCTGCGGCGCGCCGACGCGGTGGCCGCGCCCTCCCGGCATCTCGGGTTGGTCCCGGCGGCGGAACGGCGTGCCGAAGCGCTGGCCTCGGTCGACGCGCTGGCCGCGCTGATCGCCACGTCCGTCGATCTCGAGGCGGTCGCGGCGGTGGCCCGCTCGGCGCCACCCCTGCCCTTCCGGGCATGGACACCGGTCAGCGAGACGCCGGTTCCGGGCCGTCCCCTGGTCGCCCTCGCCGGTGGTCCGGCTTTCTCCTTCTCGTACGCCGAGACGCGCGAATTACTGGCCGGCGCCGGAGCCGACGTGGTGACCGTGGACCCGCTGCACGACAAGGCCCTGCCCGAGGGGACGCGGGCGCTGGTGGTGGGCGGCGGGTTCCCCGAGGTGTACGCGTCGTCGCTGTCCGCCAACGAGCCGCTCCGGGAGTCGGTGCGGTCGTTCGCGTCGGCGGGCGGGACGATCGCCGCCGAGTGCGCCGGGCTGCTGTGGCTGTGCCGCACCCTGGACGGCGAGCCGATGTGCGGGGTCCTCGACGCCGAGGCGGTGATGACGCCGACGCTGACCCTCGGCTACCGGGACGCGGTCGCGCTCGGCGACAGCCCGCTCGCGGTGGCCGGGACCCGGGTGACCGGGCACGAGTTCCACCGGACCGTGGCGCATCCGCGGTCGGGGCTGCTGCTGTCCCCGGCCGGGCAGGCGGCGTGGGCGTGGCGGGGCGCCGATCCGGAGGGGTTCGCGACGCCGTCGGTGCACGCCTCCTACCTGCACCTGCACTGGGCGGGGCGGCGCGGGATCGCGGAGCGGCTGGTCCGCGCGGCGGCCGCGTGAGGCTGGTCGTCGGGTTCGGCGCACGCGCCGGGGTGACCGCCGGAGTCCTCTCCGATGTGGTTCGCGGTGTTCTGCTGGGCGAGGGTTTGGCGTTGCCGCAGGTCGTGGCCCTGGCCACGCTGGACCGGCGGGCCGCCGAGGACGGTCCGCGCGAATTCGCCGCCTCTGCCGGGTGGCGGCTGCTCGGCTTCCCGGCCGCCGAACTGGCCGCCCAGCGGGTGCCCACGCCCAGCGCCGTGGTCGGGGCGGCGGTCGGCACGCCGAGCGTCGCCGAGGCCGCCGCCCTGCTGGCGGCCGGCCCCGGCGCCCGCCTCGTCGTCGGCAAGCGGGTGCGCGACGGCATCACCGTCGCGGTGGCCCGCTCACTTGCCCGGGGGCCACTCGTGGACGGGGATGTTGTCGTGCATCAGCGGTAGGTAGCGGCGCAGCATCTCGTGCAGCGCCTTCTGCCGGTCCGCGCCCTGCGCCTCGATCTCGTGCAACGTCTCCACCTGCCAGGACGCGCCGTTGCGGTGCCGCAGGCAGCGCTGCTCGATGATGCCGAGCAACCGGTCCCGCTGGGCCGGCGAGACACCCCACAGGTCCAGGCCCTCGGCGGCCTGCGGCAGAAGCCGGCGCAACACCAGCTCGGTGACCGGGACCGTGCCGTGGCCGGGCCAGAACACGCTGGCGTCGATGCCGTGCCGGGCGCAGTTGTGGAAGTTCTCCTCGGCGGCGCGGAAGCTCATCTGCGTCCAGAGTGGGCGCTCCGCCTCGGCGATGCTGCGGACCAGGCCGTAGTAGAACGCGGCGTTGGCGATGGTGTCGGCGACGGTCGGCCCGGCCGGCAGCACCCGGTTCTCCACCCGCAGGTGCGGGCGGCCGTTGACCACCGCGTAGATCGGCCGGTTCCACCGGTAGACCGTTCCGTTGTGCAGGCGCAACTCGCTCAGCTCCGGGATCTCGCCCCGCTCCAGGATCTCGGCCGGATCGTGCACGTCGCAGATCGGCAGGAGCGCCGGGAAGTAGCGGACGTTCTCCTCGAACAGGTCGAAGACACTGGTGATCCAGCGTTCCCCGAACCAGACGCGTGGGCGTACCCCCTGTGCTCTTATCTCCTCCGACCGGGTGTCGGTGGCCTGCTCGAAGAGCGGGATGCGGGTCTCCCGCCACAACTCCCGGCCGAACAGCAGCGGCGAGTTCGCGCCGAGGGCCAGCTGCACCCCGGAGGTGATCTGCGAGGCGTTCCAGTACGCCGCGAACTGCGCCGGGCTCACCTGGAGATGGAACTGGGTGCTGGTGCACGCCGCCTCGGGCGCGATCGTGTCGGTGGTGACGGCCAGCCGGTCCACCCCGTCGATGCGGATGTCCAGATCCTCGCCGCGGGCCGCGAAGATCTGTTCGTTCAGCAGCTGGTACCGGGGATTGACGGTGAGCGCCTCGCCGGTGAGGTGCTCGCGCCGCAGCGTCGGCAGGATGCCGATCGTCACCATGTGCGCGCCGGCCGCCCGGGCCCGCCGCTCCGCCTGATTGAGACTGGCCCGAAGGCCACGCTCCAGCTCCGCGAAGTCGTCGCCGGCCAGCCGCCGCGGCGGCAGATTGATCTCGATGTTGAACTGCCCCAGCTCCGTCTGGAAGTCGGGGTCGGCGATCGCGCCCAGCACCTCGGCGTTGCGCATCGCCGGATCGGCGTTGCCGTCGATCAGGTTGAGCTCGATCTCCATGCCGGTCAGTGGCCGTTCGAACTCGAAGCGTGCCTCGCGCAACATCGTCGCGAACACGTCGAGACTGCGGCGGATCTTCTGCCGGTAGCGGGTCCGGTCCTCACGGGTGAAATCGGTCTGGTCGACTTTCTCGCCCACCGCGCACCACCTTTCGAGCCGTCAGAGACGCCAGGAGATCGCGCGGCGCCGTAGCCGCCATCCCCTGCGCCCATGATGACCGCTGTCGATGGTGTGGCGCCCGGTGCCGACCGTCCATTCTCGGCAGACTGGCAAACGATCTTCCATGGGCGCTGTCTCTACCCGGACCGGCCGGAAATCATCCCAGCAGGGCGGCCAGCAGCCCTCCGGCGATCGCCACCCCCACCGCCGCCTGGAGCAGCAGCGCCGGGCCCATGTGCGACCACTGGGTCGGGATACGCGGGGTCAGCGGCTGCATGGTGGTCAGGTTCACCACCTGCACGAGGCGGACCGGGAGGGTCGGGTCGGTCTGCGGCTGGGTGCGGACCTGGACCAGATCGCCACGGTGCAGGGCCGACTGGGGGAGCTGGCCGTGCATCTCGATCTCGTACGTCTGGCCAAGGTCGTCGCGCAGCCGCACCGGCGTCACCAGGAACTCCGGGCCCTTCCGGAGCTCCTTGAGAGTGCGCCGGGACGGCTTCATCCGCAGCAGGGCGCCGATCATCTGGGCGATGCCGGCGGCCACGAAGACGGCCAGTGCGACTGGGCGTCCCACCCGTACCTCACGGGTGTAGGAGGCCTGGAAGCCGAGGAACCGGCCGGTGATGATGGGACTGACGTGCCGGAGGATCCGCTCGCGGTGCAGTTCGGTGTCGTCCATGGGGGGTCACCTCCTGGATATACGTCAAATGCTACGGAGGGAATCCGCTTCACCACCGTGAGTGAATATGCAGTCTCTGCATACCGCCTGCTCCGCCCGGCCGCCGCCGGATCACCCCGATTCGCTCGCCCAGCCCCGCTGATCTGCGCAGATCTTCGGAAAATCACCCTCCCGGAGCACTCGAAGGGGTGAACTGGACCCGGGCCGTGTGAACCCGGCAAGACCGCCGTGCCGTCCCGGCACGTGGACAGCCGGGGATGGGGGGCGGAGACCGGTGAAGGCATACGTCAAACCGGAGAGCGTGCTGGCGACCGTCGCGCGTGAGGTGGTCGAAGCACACGGCGGCGGGTCCGGCGCCCGCGACGGCATGACCCACTGTCCCGCCTGCGGTGAACCGCTGCCCTGCCGTGCCGCGCAGTCCGCGGCCGAGGTCCTCGTCGCGGCCGGGCTCGCCGAAGAGTCCGGGCTGGTCGCCGCGAGCCGTCCGGCGTGGGAGCCGGGCTCGTCCGGGTTGATGCCGTCGGCGGTTCCCGGGCCGCCGCCGTGGGCCGTTGAGGAGCCCCTCTCCCCTGACGCTTCTTCTCCGTATGGTTCCGCGGCTCCTTCTCCGGACTTTTCCGGCGCGCCCGCGGACCCCTCCCTGGGGTACGACCGGCCTGACCTCTCCGGCCTGCCGGGGGTCGGCGCGGCCGGCGCGGCCGCCGCCGGTTTCGGGCCGTTGGCTGGTGGGCCGGGGAGCGATGCCGCCGGTTTCGGGCCGCTGGGTGGTGGGCCGGGGAGCGATGCCGCCGGTTTCGGGCCGCTGGGTGGTGGGCCGGGAACAGAGGCCGCTGGTGCGGCCGGTCCTGCCGGTCCGATAGCCGGATCCGCTCCGGCTGTCGGCGGGGTGCCCTCGCGGGGTGCGGTACCGATGCCTCCGCCGCCGGCGTACGACCCGCTCGCCCCGGGTCCGGCCGCGGAGAGCACCGGGCCCGCCGGGGGATGGCCGGCTTCCGGCCCCGGAAGTTGGCCACCACCGCCGGCCACCACGGCGGAGAGGGAGCCGCGGCCCTGGCCGCCGACCGAACCGTCCGTGCCGTCGTGGGCCACGGAGGAGACCGGGGAGTGGGCGGCTTCGGGCCGGCCGGAAGGAAGCCGGCCGCCCTGGCTGCCCGGCGAGCCGGGCGATTCCGGGATATCGATCCCTGGCGTTCCGGGCTCACGCTTCACGGGTTCGCCCGTCCCGGGTTCGCCCGCCCCGGGTTCCTCGGTCCTGGGTTCGCCGGTCCTGGGTTCGCCGGTCTTGGGTTCGCCGGTCCTGGGTTCGCCTGTTCCGGGTTCGCCTGTTCCGGGATCGGCGGTTCCCGCATCGTCGGATCGCGGTTTCCCAGGCTCTGGTTCGGCGGTCCCGGGCTCGCCCGTTCTCGGTGCGGGCCGAGCGGAGGGCAGGGAGAGCAGCGATTCCGCTGGGATGGGCGGCGGCTTCCCCGGCGGTACATCGGCTGGTGCCGGTGGCGGTGGGATTCCGGACGCGGACGCTGGAGCCGCCAGCGCCTTCCCGGCGGGCGGCAGGGCAGTCCCAGGAGCGACCGATGCCATCCCGGGAGGCGGTCCGGCAGGAGCCGTCCCGTCCGGGATATCCGGCATCGTGGTGGGTGGATTGATGCAGGCTGGGCCGGTACTGGGCGGCTCGATGCCACCCGGCCCGGCGACTCCCGGGCTCGGCGCTCCGGGGACGGCCGGTGGTCCTGGGTTCCAGGATCCGGGGATGGCTGGTTCGGGCGTTCCTGGGATCGGTGATCCGGGGATTGCCGGTTCGGGGATTGCCGGTTCGGGCCTGGCTGGTTCGGGCCTGGCTGGTTCGGGGCTGGCTGGTTCGGGGCTGGCTGGTTCGGGGATTGCCGGAGTGAGCGTTCCTGGGTTCGGTGAACCGGGGTCGGCTGGCGCGGGTGTTCCCGGGTTCGGTGGTTCGGGGTCGGCCGGTGCGGATGACTCCGGGTTCGGTGATCCAGGCCCGGGTGGTTCGGGTTTCGTGCCGGGTGGCGCGGGCGCGCCGGAGGCTACTGGTCAAGGGCTCTACGGAAGCGCTGGTCAAGGCTTGGACGAACCGGTGGCGGGCGGCCGAGGACGGAGCCCGGCCGGGCCGGATGCGCAGGGGCATGGCATGGCCGGGGCCGGTGGCTTCGGAACCGGAGGGCCGGACCCGGCGGGTCAGGCGGCATCCGTACCGGGATCGCAGGCACCCGCCGGGGGCGGCCCCGCCGTGGGCAGCCCGCGCGCCCCGGAGGATCTGGACGAGTCGATCAGGCGGCCGCCGCTCCACAGCCAGCAGAACCGCCCGCTCGACGCGCCCCGATTCACCCGCTCGGCGCGCCCCGCACAGGCGGCCGGCAGTGGGGTCACGACTTCTCCCGCGCCCGATGCGGCGACCGCTCTCCCGGCGGCCGGCGCGTCCGCTCCCGCCCGTCCGCCGTTCCAGGTGCCCGACATGGGCCAGCACAGTTCACCCACGCCGGGCGAAGGGACGGCGACCGGGGATCCGGCGGCGGGTTCCGCCCGTCCGCCGTCGCAGGCGCCGGACATGGGGCTGGGCGGCACCGCCCGGTCGGCCGGTCAGCAGGATCTGGGCCGTTCTCCGTTGCAGGCGCCGGACATGGGCCAGGACGGCACCGCTCGCTCGGCGGACGCGGGTCAGCAGGGCCCGGCCCGTTCTTCGCTGCAGGCTCCCGATGTGGGCCGGCACAACGAGCCCACCCGGAGCCCGCTCCAGCCGCCGGATTCCGGTCAGCAGAATGCCCCGGCCCGCAGCCCGTTGCAGGCGCCGGACATGGGCCAGTCTGCGAGCCGGGCGGCGGATCTGGGGCAGTCGACGGGCCGGCCGCCGTTGCAGGCGCCGGACATGGGGCAGTCCGCGGGTCGGCCGCCGTTGCAGGCGCCGGATCTGGGTCAGAGCGCGGGCCGGCCGCCGTTGCAGGCGCCGGATATGGGGCAGTCGACGGGTCGGCCGCCGTTGCAGGCGCCGGACCTGGGGCAGCACAGTGCCCCGGCCCGCAGCCCGTTGCAGGCGCCGGACATGGGTCAGAGTGCCCCGCCCGCCGCGGGCCGGCCGGGAGCGGAGGCCGCGCCGGCGGAGGACGGGGGCACGCCGTCCGGTCTGCCGTCGCGGGCCGGGGCGGCGCCGGTCCGGCCGGGTGAGCCCGGCGCGCCGAAGGGGCACGACGACGCGTCGGCCGCGCCGAGTGGTCTGCCGCCGCGGCATACGCGGTGAGCCGGCGAAGGACGGCGCGACCCCCGTACACCGGAGGTGTTGGGGCGGTGACCGGATCGGGCGGTAGCGTCCTGATGGCCGGGAAGGTGACGGATAGTCGGTTTTGGACTGGTTCCGACACTCCCGGCGGAGGACTGCCGGTGAGGCGGCGTCTCCGTCGGGGACGTACCGGGAAGGGGTGACATGCCCGTGCGAGGTCAGTTCGGTGAAGCGGCCGACAACACGCTCGAGGATCTCGACACCGCGGCACTGGAGTTCGCGGCGGGCCGGGAGGGCGCCACCCCGGCCGAGGCCGAGCTGCTGCGCGAGGACCTGCTCCGGCACTGTCTGCCGTTCGCCGGGCGGCTCGCCCGCCGCTACCGCGGCCGGGGCGAGCACATGGAGGATCTCGAGCAGGTGGCCCGGCTCGGCCTGGTCAAGGCGGTGGACCGGTACGACCCGGGCCGCGGCTCGTTCACGGCGTACGCGGTGATCACCATCTCCGGCGAGCTGAAGCGCCACTTCCGGGACCGCACCTGGGGCGTGCACGTGCCCCGGCGGGTTCAGGATCTGAGTCTCGAGGTGGGGCACGCCTCCATGGTTCTGACGAGCGCGCTCGCCCGTACCCCGACGGTCGCGGAGCTCGCGGAGCACCTGGGGGTGAGTGAACCGGCCGTGCTGGAGGCCGTCGAATCGGCCGCCGGATATTCGCCGGCGTCGCTGAACGCACCGGTCGCCGGGGACGGGGCGGCCGAGTTCGGTGATCTGATCGGCGAGGTCGACGAGGATCTGGAGTCGGTGACCGACAAGTTGACCGTCACCGATCTGCTGTTGCGCCTGCCGGCCCGGGAGCGCCGGATGCTGGCGATGCGCTTCTACGGCAACCGTACCCAGGCGGAGATCGCCGCCGAGCTGGGCATCTCGCAGATGCACGTGTCCCGGCTGCTGAGCCGGGCCCTCTCCTGGCTGCGCGAGGCGATGCTCAGCGACGCCCCGCCGCCGTGGGAGGGCGAATGCCGGGCCGGGCACCAGCACGGCATGGACGTCTCGGTGACCCGCGACGGCACGGCGCTGCGGGTCCGGGTGTGCGGCGAGGTCGACCGGGACACCGCCGAGCGGCTGCGGACGGGGCTGCGGCACGCGATCACGACGGGCGGGGCCGCCTCGGTCGTGGTGGATCTGACGGCTGTTCCGCTGCTCGACGCGGCCGGTGTGTCGGTGCTGCTCGACGCGGTCCGGGTGGCGGACCGGGCGGGCCGGGAGATCCGCATGTCCGGCGCCCAGCCCTATGTCGCCCGGATCCTGGCGGTGTCCGGCCTGGCCGGTGTGCTGCGGCACTGCTGACGGTTCACCGGCGCAGCGACGCCCACACCACCTTGCCGTCTTTCGACGGCAGCCATCCCCACGTGTGCGCCAGTTCCCCGACCAGCAGCAGTCCGCGCCCGCCGGCGGCCTCCGGGGTGATCTGCCCGGGCGGCTCCGGCAGCACCGGGGAGCCGTCGCGGACCGCGATGTTGAGATAGCGGGGCCGCAGCGTCAGGTGCAGCGTCATCATCGTGTGGACGTGATCGACCACGTTGGCCACCAGCTCGGTGGCGATGAGGCTGGCCGGGGCGACGAGATCGGGCAGGTCCCAGCGCAGGCACGCCTCGGTGGCGACGTCCCGGCCGTGCCGGGTGGAGCCGGACACCGGCAGCAGCTGCTCACTGAGCGACGGCCGGATCCGCCGTTCGTCGGGCAGGTGGGCGGTCGCGCCGGCCAGGTCGTCGTAGAGCGGCAGCCCGCGGAAGGCGCCGGCGAGCAGCAGCCTCCGGGTCTGCGCCGACGGCCCGCAGATGAGTACGGGGGTGCCGGGCCACCGGGCGGCCTGGCGCAGCACGGCGGTGAAGGCGGCCAGTGCCAGCGACTGGACGACGTGCAGCCCGGCCAGGTCCACGAGCAGGGCGCCGGGCTGTTCGGCGAGACATTTGAGCAGGCGCTCGCGCAGCGCGCCCGCATCGGTCAGTTGAAGTTCGCCGGTCACCGCGATGACCAGGTTCGCGCCGTCGTCGCGCGTCTCGCACCGGATCGTCATGGCTTCGCCTTCCTCAGGGCGGCGGCTTACCCGGCGGCGTGGGTGGTAAACGTCAGGCCGTCTCCATCACGATGATGGCCCCGTCGCCGTCGGCGGGACCCCCGTCGCGCCGCCGTAGCGGGGTGCACGCGACCCGTACCGTTATCGGGCGCCCGCGCCGGTCGACCGCGTCGAGTTCGGTCTCGGCGGAGGCGCCGCCGGCACCGAGTGAGCCGCGCAGCAGCGGCCGGACCCGGTCGATCGGCAGGCCGATGTCGAGGTTGAGGAAGTGCTGGCCGATCACCTCGCCGGAGCGCAGGCCCCACAGGTCCTCGGCGTGCCGGTTCCACATTCGGATCCGCAGGTCGGCGTCGACCACCGCGACGCCGGCCTGGAGGCTGGTCAGCACCGTCTCCAGGAACGCGTTCGCCTCGTCCAGCCGGGCCGTGCTGATCCGCAACCGGTCGTTGATGCTCTGCAGCTCGTCGTTGGTGGACTGGAGTTCCTCGTTGGTGGTCTCCAGCTCCTCGTTCGTGGACTGGAGCTCCTCGTTGGTGGTCTCCAGCTCCTCGACCGTGGACTGGAGCTCCTCGTTCGTGGTCTCCAGCTCCTCGTTGGTCGACTGGAGCTCCTCGTACGCCGCCTCGAGCTGCTGGTTGGCGTGCTCCAGCTCGTCCCGCAGGTCCCGGAAGGGCCGGCCGATGTCCCGCGAGGACACCCCGAACAGCTTCTCCAGCTGCCGGTTGGAGAGCGCGACCAGGCCGTCCGGGGTGAGCGCGAGCTGGGCCGGCGGGCTGGCCGTGAAGGTCTCGGTGCGCGGCTCGTCCAGCCCGGTGACCCGTCCGGGGACGGCCTGCGGCGGATCGGTGAAGACGACGCCGGGGGCGTACGGGCGGGGGACCCGGCGGAAGACGCGCCGTTTCAGGTCGATCGGCGTGAACAGGCTGGAGTGGCTGAGCAGCATCTCCGCCTTGCCGAGGAAGAGCACGCCGGTCTCGGCCAGGGCGAAGTGGAACCGGCCGAGGATCTTCGCCTGTGTCCCGGCGTTGAAGTACATCAGGGTGTTGCGGCAGGTCAGCAGGTCGATCCGGGAGATCGGGGCGTCCTGCACCAGATCGTTGCGGCCGAAGATGACCGAGCGGCGCAGGTCCTTGCGGAAGACGAACCGGCCGTTCACCTGCTCGAAGTAGCGCTCCACCAGCTCGGGGGCGAGATCCTGCACCTCGCGTTCCCCGTACGCCGCCTGGCGGGCCTCGTTGAGCTGCTCCTCGTCGACGTCGGTGGCGTAGATCTTGACGCGTTCCTTGAACTGCTCCACGCCGAGGATCTCGGCCAGCGCCATGGCCAGCGTGTACGCCTCCTCGCCGGAGGCGCACCCGGCCGACCAGACCCGGATCATCGAGTCGCCGGGTTTGCCCGTCACCATCGGTTCGAGGACCTCGTCCCGGAGGTACTTCCAGGCGTCGGCGTCCCGGAAGAACGCGGTCACGTTGATCAGGATGGTGTTGAAGAGCGCGGTGAACTCGTCCGGGTGGACCTGTAGATGGTCCAGGTACTCCGGATAGGCGGGGGTGTCGACCTGGCTCATCCGGCGCCGCACCCGCCGCATCAGGCTCGAGCGTTTGTACCCGGTGAAGTCGAAGCCGCGGGTCTCCTTCAGGTACGCCAGCAGCGCTTCGAAGGTCGGGTCCGTCTCCTGCACGTGTCGGAACTTATCGCACGTCACGCCGGATCGGCCTCGGCGGAGCGCGGGGTGTCATCCGGCGGCGCCGGTGCTGAGCCGGCTCCAGACGACCTTGCCGTCGCTGACCGGCAGGACACCCCACGTCTCGGTGAGGTCGCGGATCAGGCGCAGGCCGCGGCCGCCCATGTCGGTGACCCCGGGGTCGAGGGAGCGCGGCATACGGCGGTCGCGGTCGCGTACCGCCACGATGAGCCGTCCACCGCGCAGCCGCAGCGTGAAGTCCATGCTGGTGTGGGCGTGCCGGACCACGTTGGCGACCAGTTCGGTGGCGACCAGCGCGGCCGTCGGCGTGACGTCGGAGCGCTGCCAGCCGGCGCATGCCTGGGTGACGAGGTGGCGGACCTGGCGGCAGGCCTCGGGCACCGGCCGCAGGCGGGCCCGGACGGCCGGCGGGCCCGGCTCGGCCCGCGCCCCGGCCAGGGACCGCGGGGGGCCGTCGGCCAGTTCCAGGCCGGCGCACCCCGGTTCGGCGGCGAGCGCGGCCCGGGTCGCCGGGTCGGCGCCGCACACCACGATCGGCACCGCCGGGAACTCCTCGGCCCGGCAGACGACCTCGCCCAGGGCGGGCAGGGCCAGCGGATCACCGATGCGTAACCGGGTGACATCGAGGATCATCCGGGACGGCTGCACCGAGAGGCTGCGGCGGATCGCCGCGCCCAGCGCGTCGCCGGTGATCCGGTCCAGGGTGCCGCTGACGGCCAGGACCGCTGCCGGAAGATCCTGCTCCGGACGGCAGACCAGCTGACTGGGCATTCCCCTTCCTCCTCCGCCGGCGGATGTCGACCCCTTGAGGTGCCCTGCGCCCGCCCGGACCAAACGCCGGAAAGAAACTCCTGGTCACCGTCATGGAGCCGCCGGTGGTGATCACCTTCTGATGGGCGGGCGGGAGTCAGCCGCCTGAGACGGGGCAAAATGAAGTACCGTTGCGCGCCATGGGTGTGTCGCAGCGGCTGAAGAGCCGGTTCCGCAAGTTTCTCCAGCGTCCGGGTACGACGGTGGACCTGGGGCCGTTGTCGAAGCGGCTCGGTGCGATCGAGGCGCGCGAGGACGCGCTCGGGGAGCTCGACGACGCGGCACTGACCGAGGCCGCCCGCGAGGCGACCGACTACGCCGAGATCTGCGCGATCGGGCGCGAGGCGGCCCGCCGGGCGATCAGCCAGCGACCGTACGACGTGCAGCTGCTCGGCGCCATGGCGCTGCTCGACAAGCGGGTCGCCGAGATGGCCACCGGTGAGGGCAAGACGCTCACCGCCACGATCGCGGCGTACGGTCACACCCGCCTCGGCAACGGCCCGGTGCACGTGCTCACCGTCAACGACTACCTCGCCAAGCGCGACGCCGAGTGGATGGAGCCGATCTACACGCTGCTCGGCCTCACCGTCGCCTCGGTGACCGAGCTGATGACGCCGGAGGAGCGCCGGGAGGCGTACGCCGCGGACGTCACCTACGTGTCGGTCAGCGAGGCCGGCTTCGACTACCTGCGCGACCAGCTGGTCACCGACGTGGCCGACCGGGTCCAGCGCGACCTGGCCACCTGCATCGTGGACGAGGCCGACTCGATCCTGATCGACGAGGCCCGGGTGCCGATGGTGCTGGCCGGCAGCACCGCGGTGGAGAGCGACCCGGTGCACGACGCCGCCGCCCTGATGAAGGAGCTGCGCAAGGGCAAGCACTTCGAGGTGGCCGAGGACGGCCGCAGCGTGGCGTTCACCGACGACGGCCTCAAGCACGTCGAGGAGCAGCTCGGCGGCATCGACCTGTACGCCGACGACCAGGTCGAGGTCCTCTCCGCGGTGAACGTGGCGCTGCACGCGCACGCCCTGCTGCGCCGCGACGTCGACTACATCGTCCGCAACGGCGGCGTCGAGCTGATCGACGAGATGCGCGGCCGGGTGGCGCAGCGCCGCCGCTGGCCGGACGGGCTCCAGGCGGCCGTCGAGGCGAAGGAGGGCCTGTCCGCCACCGCCGAGGGCGAGGTGCTGGACACCTGCACGGTGCAGGCGTTCATCGCGCTCTACCGGACGGTCTGCGGCATGACGGCGACCGCCGTGCACGTCGGCGAGCAGCTGCGGGAGTACTTCAAGCTCGAGGTCGCGGTCATCCCGTCGAACACCCCGAACATCCGTGAGGACGACGTCGACCGGATCTACTCGGCGCACGACATGCGCGACGAGGCCCTGGTCGAGGAGATCAAGATCGCCCACGAGTCGGGGCGGCCGGTGCTGATCGGCACCCTGGACGTGAAGGCCTCCGAACGGCTGGCCCGCCAGCTCGCCGACGCCGGGGTCCCGTCCAGCGTGCTGAACGCGAAGAACGACGCCGAGGAGGCCGAGATCATCGCGGAGGCCGGCGCGCTCGGCGCGGTGACCGTCTCCACCCAGATGGCCGGCCGTGGTGTCGACATCCGCCTCGGCGGCAGCGACGAGAAGGACCGCGACCGGGTGGTCGAGCTCGGCGGGCTGTACGTGATCGGCTCCGGTCGCCACGACAGCCGCCGCGTCGACGACCAGCTCCGTGGCCGGGCCGGCCGGCAGGGCGACCCGGGCCGCTCGGTGTTCTTCGTGAGCCTCGAGGACGAGCTGGTCCACCGGCACGCCGGCGACATCCTGCCGGCCTCCCCGCGGATGGACATCGACGGCGTCGTGCACGACTCCCAGGTGGAGTACGCGGTGGAGCACGCCCAGCGGGTCGCCGAGGGCGTGAACCACGAGATCCACAAGAACACCTGGCGGTACAGCGTCGTGATCGAGCAGCAGCGCCTGCTGCTGGCCGAGCGCCGCGAGCGCCTGCTCACCTCCGAGGTGGCGGCGATCATGCTGCTGGAGAAGGCGAAGGAGAAGGCCGAGGAGACCGACGAGGACGTGCTGTCCGACTCGGCCCGCGCCATCGCGCTCTACCACCTGGACCGGCTGTGGGCCGAGCACCTGGCCTACCTGTCCGAGGTGCGCGAGGGCGTGCACCTGCGGGCGCTGGGCAAGCTGGACCCGCTGGACGAGTTCCACCGGGCCGCGGTGCCCGCCTTCCAGGAGCTGCTCACCCAGGTCGAGGCGCGGACCATCGAGACCTTCGAGGAGGTCGACCTCGCGGACGGCTGGCAGCCGGACCGGGCGGAGATCATCCGGCCCAGCGCCACCTGGACCTACCTGGTGCACGACAACCCGTTCGGCTCCGAACTGGACCGGCTCATCGCGGCCGTCGGCCGTCGCCTCACGTCGGGCGGCTGAGAGATTGCTCTCCCGGGGGCGCCGCCCGTGCGGCGCCCCCACCGGTTCCACCATTTCGGCGGTTCGAGATCTTCGCCGCCGGCTCCGTGGCCACCCGAGATCGCCCCATGGCGACGGGTCCCCACGTCGAGGTGTGTCACGTTTCACCGCTACCCGCGTTCGGCAACGTTTAATGAGGCTGACAGAAAACGTTCCCGGAATGCATTTGTGTGACGCGCGACAATATGGAACGTCTTTCCCACACTGTGGTTGGCGACTTGACCCGCGATCGGGCGGGCGGGAAATATCGTCCCCGCTTTACGCACAGTGATCAGTCATATTCGCTTGCCGCAGCAAATTCTGGGGGATACACCAATGCCGGTCAGCGCATTGTCGCCGCGAGCCGATCGTCGATCCGCCGGACCGGGCCGGGGCGCCGGTCGTCGTTCCGCCGAGCCCGCGCTGACCGTGACGCTCGCCATTCCGCTCACCGGAGACGCGATATCGCCACAGGCGCACCGATTGCTCGCCGCGGTCCGTGAGCTCGTCGAGCTGAGCCGGGGGACGGTGACCGTCGAGCAGGCCGTGCCCGTGGACCCCGCCGAGCCGGTCGCTGACGAGCCGGAGAGCGTTCTCGGGGGGCCGGAGGTGCGTCTGCTCACCGCGTCGCGTCAGGCGCTGCTGGACGGGGAGGCGCTGCCGCTCACCCGGCTCGAGTTCGACCTCCTGCAATATCTCGCCGAGCGGCCCCGCCGGGTGTTCACCCGGGCGCAGCTGCTGGCCGCCGTGTGGGGCTACGAGCGGGCCGGCGAGCGGACCGTGGACGTGCACGTCCGCCGGCTGCGGCTCAAGCTGGGCGGGCAGCTCCCGCTCATCACCACGGTGTACGGCGTGGGCTACCGGCTGGCCGACGACGCCCGCATCGTGGTCCTGCCGCACGACTGACGGATGCACGTCCGCCCGCTCTCCTTCGAGGTCCTGGTCGAGGATCTCGCCGACCGTCTCGCCAGTCGGGAATCCGACAATCGAATTCGGGTGGCCGTCGACGGGGCCGACGCCGCCGATCCGGCCCGCCTGGCCGACGCTCTGGTCGACCCGCTGCGGGTCCGCGGCCGCCCCGCGGTACGGGTCGAGACCAGGGATTTCCTGCGCCCGGCCTCGGTGCGCCTGGAGTTCGGGCGGACCAATCCGGACTCGTTCTACAGCGGCTGGTTCGACGAGGCCGGGCTGATCCGCGAGGTGCTGGCCCCGGCGGGCCCGGACGGCTCCGGGCGGATCGTCGAGCGTCTCTGGGACGCCACCGCCGACCGGGCCGCCCGCCAGCCCTACCGGCAGCTCCCCGCCGGCGCGATCGTGCTGGTCAGCGGCCCGCTCCTGCTCGGCTCGGGGCTGCCGTTCGACTTCGCCGTGCATCTCGAGCTGTCCCGGGCCGCGCTGTCACGGCGTACCCCGGCGGGCGCCGCCTGGACGCTTCCGGCGTACCACCGCTACACCGCCGAGGTGGCCCCGGAAACCTTCGCTGACGTGGTCGTTCGTCTCGATGACCCGAAGCGCCCGGCGCTGGTGGTGAGTGACTGGTGACGCTCGGCACAAGACCCGTGTGCCGAGTCCGTGGCGGATCCGACCACTGACAGTTATGCTCCGGTTACTTTTTCGCGGGGGTCCCGTTTGGGATCTCCGGCGGTGGGTATCGACCGGCTCCACATGTGGAGCCGGCCGGGACGAGGGTGACCCGGCGGATGCTCCACCGGCTGGGGCTGAGGGAAGGGCAGGGGGACTGCATGCTCGTCAACGGAGCGGTTGTTGCGGGTAAGGGCGCGAGCACGTCGAAGGGCTTACGTTCGGTCGAGGAGATCGAGCAGATCCGGGTGATCCTGCAGAGCCGATTCGAGGAGCTCAACACCGAGTACGAAGAGGCCGTCGCCCAGAACACCCGGCTTCGGCTGGTCGAGATCGGCGACGCGGCCGGCGACGACCAGGCCGACAGCGGATCGAAGACGGCGGAGCGCGACGCCGCGACCTCGCTGTTGCGGACGCTGCTGGACCGGCGGACCCAGGCGGAGCACGCGCTGCACCGGCTGGACGAGGGGACGTACGGGAACTGCGAGGGCTGCTCGAACCCGATTCCGGTCGAGCGCATGGAGGTGTTCCCCTCGGCCACCACGTGCGTCAACTGCAAACAGGTGCGCGAGCGCCGGGCCAGCTGACCGGTCGTCCGGGCCCGTCCGTGCGGCGGGCCCGGGATTCGCCGAATCCGGCGACGTCATTTCCAACAATGGTGGCGACCACCACATGCGCAATTCCGCACCGATTACCGGCGCGGCCGGACCCGCGGAACCCGGCTGATCCGCCGATCGCGGCGCTCCGCCTCGGCCGCCATCACACCGGCGTCGATCACGGCGCCACCCGGATCGTTGTTGAAGAACACAAAGAATTCCGGTCCGTCGCAGCGGTCCGGCCATGACGTCAGCGCCGCCCGCCCGTAACGGGGCCAGGGTTTCGCGGCTCCTTCGTGAAGCCGTAGATATCCGAAATCCGCGGTACGCCAGAGCGGGGTGACCGGCCGCCCGCGACGGTCGGCCCAGCAGAGCGCCGCACCGCGCCGCCGCAGTTCACCTCGACCGTCGCGAACGCCTCCGCGTACTGCCCCAGCCACGCCCGCTGCGGCAGCCCGGCGGGACACAGAAAGCCGGTGGCGTCGGCCCCCTTCTCCGGCCGCCAGTCGCGGTACCGCCATCCCGAGGTCCCGATCCACAGCATGCCGCCCTCATACCCGGGTAACTTCCGTCTCATGACGGACGCACCCGACGAACAGCAGACCGAGGAGCCGGAGGAGCAGTCCGGCGACTACGAGTACGACGAGGCGCACGGCGGCGGCGACAGCGGGCCCGACGTGCCGGCCGCCCTCCGCGAGGAGGCGCAGCGGCGGGTCAGCCTGGCTGGGCGAACCGCACCGCGCTGAACAGCAGCCCGGCCGTCAGCAGGCCGGTGCCGAGGACCGTCACCACGGCGGCCGTGTCCAGGCTGGTTCCACGGCGGTCGGCGATGAGCTTCGCCGTCACCACGGCCAGGACCGGGCAACAGAGCAGCACCAGCAGCGCCACCACCGGGGCGGCCTGCTGCCACTCGCCGCCGGCCGCCGCACCGGTCCGGGTGACCAGCAGGTTGCCGGTCACCCCGAGCAGGCCGCCGGCCAGCCCCAGCAGCACGAAGCCCAGCTTGGTGCCGAAGGTGATCGGCCGGGCCGGAGGCGTGTACTTGACCCGGCTCTCCACCTCGTCCAGATAGTCCGCCGCGTCCCGGTCACCGCGCTGCCGGGGGATGCTGGCCGGCGGCAGGGTGCGCCCGAACCGCTCGGCGGCCGGCCCGATCCGGTGCACGAACTCCGACCACAGCCCGGCCGCCCGGGCGTCCACGTGCTCCAGGTCGCGCCGGGCCCGGCGGACCGCCAGCTCGGCGTCCTCCATCTGGCCGGCGGCCTCCCGGACCGCGGTGTCGGCGGCGGCCCGGCGCTCGGTGTGCCAGCGGTGTGCCTCGTCGCGCAGGGTGGCCGCGCGCTCGTCCAGGGTGGTGAGGCGGCGCAGCACCGTCCGGTAGTCGGCCCGCTCGAAGTCCGCGGGCTCCAGCTCGCTCACGGCGCGACCTCCACTCGGGTCATGAGTTTCCGTACGGGATGAGCACCTCGGCGCCGCGGTGGACCGAGCGGTCGAAGTGCAGGGCGCGCCACGGGCGTGGGTACCAGTTCGGCGCCCCGGTCCCCGGGTAGTACGGCGCCAGCTCGCTGCCGTGCACGTCCAGGGCCACCCAGGAGCCGATCGCGTCGGTCCGGGCGGCGTGCCCACCGAGACTGTCCCGCAGCAACCCGGCCCCGCGCCACCAGCCCAGCACGTGCAGCCGCCGCTCCGGGCCCTGCCGCAGCACCGTGCGCAGCTGGTCACCGGCCGCCTTGCCGCCGGGCAGCGCGTCGGCCGCGTAGATCAGGATGAAGTGCGGCCGGTCGGCCGGCCACGCGGCGGTCGCCTCCGCGGCGGCGTCCTCGAGCAGCCAGTCCACGTTCTCCGCGTCGTACCACCCGCAGTCCGGGATCCGCGCGTGCAGCGCCTCGGCGGCCGCCCGGGCGTCGGCGTCCAGGCAGACCACCGAGAACCGGGCACCCTCCGGGGTGAACTGCGCGGCCAGCGAGCGGCCCGCGGTCGCCAGCACGGCACAGGCCTCGTCCACCCGGGTGCCGAGAACGGCCAGGTTCCGGCCGGGGGCACGGCGCAGCACGGTACGGGCGGAGCGTGCCGTCACGTCGATGGTCTCGCCGAGCAGGGCGATCGGCGCGGCCGGCGACGCGGCGGCCCGCAACCCACGGAAGTCCGGGCTGTCGGCGAGTTTCGGGACCACGTCACCGTCGAACAGCCGGGGCGGCCCCATCTCGGGCGGGCGCCGCCGCCACAGCCGGTGCTGGAGGGCGGACCACTGCTCCCGGTCACCGGCGGCCGGCACCCGGACCACCCGGTTCGCCTCGGTCGCGCCGGAGTCCGCGTTCACCACGGCGTGGTAGCGGGGCAGCGAGTCGGCCGCCGCGTTCGTCTCGGCCAGCACCCGGCGGGCCCGGGGCAGGGCGATCCGCAGACTGAACTGGGCCACCAGCGCCGGCCGGCCCCACAGCGCCTCGATGCCGGACACGTCCTGACTGGCCAGGATCAGGTGGATGCCCTGGGAACGGCCCCGCCGGGCCAGGTCCTCGAGCAGGTCGACCGCCTCGGCGGCGACCGCGTCGCGGCCGGCCAGCAGGACCTGGAACTCGTCGACCACCGCCACGATCCGCGGCCACGACCCCTCCGGATCCTCGGCGCGCAGCTCGGCCAGGTTGGTGACCTCGTGCTGCTTGGCGGCGTCGGCCCGGCGCCGCAGCTCACCACTGAGGAACCGGAGCAGCGCCAGCCCGAACTCCCGGTCGGTGTTGACGTTCACCCCCACCAGGCGCACGTGCGGCAGCCACGTCGGGTCCCGCCGGCCCGGCGCGAACCGGGCGAACGACACGCCCTCCTTGAAGTCGAGCAGGTAGAAGGCCAGCTCGCGGGGGGAGTAGCGGGCCGCCAGCGCACCCAGCCAGGCGTAGATGAAGTTGGTCTTGCCGGTGCCGGACGGTCCGGCGATCAGCGCGTGCGGCGGATAGTCGCTCAACGTCACCAGCACCCGGGGACCCTGCGGGCTGTCGCCGAGCGGCGCGGTCAGCCCGGTGGCCGACTCCTCCCGCCACTCGTCACCGGCGCCCGGCAGCAGGCTGTCCAGCGCCACCGGGGCCGGGCCGGCGGCCACCGCCTCGGCGATCTGCCGGCAGGTCACGGTCACCAGGGCCGGCGGCGGGCCGGGGTCCAGGCGGACCGGCAGCGCTCCGGCGCCCCCGATCCGGGCACCGTCACCGGGAGCGGCCGTCACCGACTCGACGTCCGGGCCCGGCTGCACGGACAGCCCCCGGATCACCAGGTGCACCCCGCACGCCGCCCCGGTACGCAACAGCCGGTCCAGCTGGGACCGCTCGTGCCGGGACAGCTCCCCACCGCCGAGCAGCACCGCCACCCGCCACGGCTCCGGGCGGCGCTTGGTGGCCCGGTGCAACTCGCGCAACGACGAATACTCCCCGGCCAGGACCGTCTCGTTGATCCGCCGGACGTGCCCGACCAGTTCGTCGAGCAGCTTCTCCAGCCCGTCCGGGCCGACGAAGGTGAGCACCCCGGCGCTGGCCAGCGGCGCGAACCCGGCCAGGCCACCGCCGAGGCTCTCCGGGTCGTACCCGATGATCTGGACGTGCCCGGGCGGGCTGCTGCCGAGCGCCCGCAGCAGCAACCCGGCCGCCACGTCGTCACCGGCGCGCCGGTCGCCCTCGATCACGATGTGCCCGTGGTCGAGCAGCCGCACCAGGGCCGGCACCTCGGGCGGCCCGTCCTCTCCGGCCGGCCCGGTCACCGGCGGCGGCTCGCTCTCCGGCCCGGCCGGCGGCTCGGCGGCCTCGCCCGGCGCGCCGGCCCACGCGCCACCGGCCCAGGCGTCGCCGTCGCCCGGCCCGGTGGTCCCGGGGCGCTCGGTGCGCACCGGTGACGGCACCGGCGCCTCGGGCAGCATGAGGCGGCCCACCCGCAGCTCGGCGGCGGCGTCCAGCGGGGTCACCTCCCAGCTGTGCCAGGGTTCGCCGGCCGCGCCCGGCGCCGCCCGGTCGGCCGCGCCGGCCGCCGCGCCGGCCAGCGCCGCCAGCTCGGTGTCGTGCCAGGCCTCGATCTCACGGATCCGCTCGTCCCGGGTCGCGGCCAGTTTCCGCCGGCGCGCCGTCACGGCCGTGCCGACCTTGCGGTGCCGCGCCTCGGCCTCCTCCAGGGCCGCCTGCGCCCGCTCCAGCGCCACCTGCGCGGCGCCGAGCGCATGGGACAGCCCGGCGCGGATCTCCATCACCCGGTGTTTGGTGGATTCAGCCATGACCTGCCGGCATCGTCGCAGTTACGGAAATCCGGGCGCGGCTCACCGGTCGTCCTCCGGGGCGCCGGGGCGGGACCGGACCGGCTCCGGCGCGTCCGGGGACAGGGCGTCCGCGTCGCGGCCCAGCCGGGCCAGCAGGATCCCGGTCAGGACGCTCGCGGTCACCGCGGTGTCGGCCGGGTGGCCCGGCGGCCGGTCGCCGCGCTTCTCCTGCTGCTCCTTGACCGGCACCCGGCAGATGCGGTCCAGCAGGGTCTCCAGCACCCCCGGCTCGGTGCCCGGCAGCAGCGCCCGGACCCGGCCCTCCGCCGCGGTCCGCAGGCGGGGCACGTCCTCCGGGCGGGGATCGTGGCCGAGCAGGTCGCCGGCCAGCCGGTGCAGCACCGGGGGAGTGACCGCGGACAGGCCCAGGCCGGTCGACGCGTTCACCGCGTGCAGCTCGCGCCCGAGCCTGGCCCGGTCGCCGGAGCGTACCCCGGCGGCGATCCGGCGCAACAGCTCGGCGGAGTCCGGGGACTCGCCGGACCCGGAGCGCTCGCCGGACGGCTGCTCGCCGGTGAGCTCGGCGACCCGCCGCTGCCACCACGGGCCCAGCGTCTCCACCCGCTCGGCCTCGATCCGCTCCGGGCGGGGGCGCTCCTCCTCGCGGCGCAGGCCCTCGCGCCACTCCTGGCCGGCCGGGGCGCCGGGCACACCGGTCAGGCCGAGGACCGCGAGATAGCGGTCGAGGGCCTCCTGGGCGCCCCGCAGGGCGGCCGCCGCGTTCTCCACGTGCTCGGTGGCGTGGCCGAGCCGGGCCACACCGATGTCCTGACTGGACTCCTCCTGGACCCAGCGGATCAGCTCGGTGGCGGCGCGCAGCTTCTCCATCGCCGCCGTCACCAGCCCCATCGGCAGGTCGTCGGAGGTTGCCCGGAGCTGGGCGCCGAGTTCCTGGAGCAGCGACATCGCGTCAGAGGCTCGCCGTGTAGGTGTGCGCCTGCTCGACCGCCGCGACGGTGGCGTTGAACCCGTCCTCCAGCTGCTGCTCGGCGTGCGAGAGCGAGGCGTGGGCGGCGCCGACCGCGTCGTTGGCGCTGCCGTCGAGAGCGGCGGCCAGGCTCTGCTGGGCCTCGCCGAGCTTCTCCTTCGCTGCCTGAATCGCCTGTTGCCCCTCGGTGACCTGCTGAAGCGCGGCCTCCACGGCAGCTCTGAGTTCGGCGACACTGGCCACCCGGGCAGCCTCCTGTGCGGGTTTCACGACTTGCGGTCCCAGCCTACCGCCCGGTTCCGGCCCGGCTGTCCTCGGTCGCCCGGATTTGGCAGACCGTGCCAGGCGCGGCACGGCACCGGGTTCCCCCGGCACGGCCGAAGATCGCGCAGGTGGGATCGTATCGGACGAAGATCCACAGTGGAGACAGGGGGCCCGTCGTCCCCGGATCGGCGGTGACATGACACCCGTCCCCCGGGTGACCGACACGCCCTCGACCGTGGGCCGGGCGGAGAGCCGTGGGGAACGTCAGCGGGGGACCGAGGAGGGGCCGCGGACCTCGGCGCCCAGGGCGGTGACCCGGGCACGGAGCCCACGGTCGGCGGTCACCACGACGGTGCGCCTGGTGGCGGCGCTCACCCGTACCAGATCAACGATCTTGTCATCGCCGGAGCCGGCGGCGCGCTCGACGCGCACGCCGCCCGGAGCTTGCGCGATGTCCCTGGCCCGGCCCTCGACCACCAGGACCACCTCGACGGGGGCCGGGACGTCCGGGAGGCCGGCGGCGGGCACCGCGGCCAGGCGGTCACGGAGCCGCTCGGCCGCGCCCGCCCGGTCGCGCCACCAGCCGTCCGGAACCGAGCCGACGACGTTCGCGCCGTCGACGACCACCAGCGGGACATCGGGGTCGCGAGAATCGGGCGCCAAGAACTCCGGGGTCAGGGAGGGTGGATCGGAGGGGGCAACCATGAAGTTGAGCCTACTGGAGTCAAGTTTTCGCGTGATCCGGCGGCGTGAGTTTGCCGCCCGGGAGGCCGGGTAGCCCCTTGCGGGGACCCAGGCTCGAGGTACCAGGAGAAGAGAGACAGATGAGCATCGGACCGTTCGGGCCGGCTGGGCCCGGCCAGTGGGACGACCTGTTCGCGCAGTTCTTCGGTGCGGCCGAGCCGCGCCGGTCGGCGCAGCGTTTCGACATCGCGCGTTACATGAGCAACGACGCCCGGCAGGTGCTCGCCGATGCGGCACGCCGGGCCGCCGAGCTGGCCGGTGGCGGCCGCCCGGCCGACCTGGACACCGATCACCTGCTCTGGGCGGTGCTCCAGCAGGAGCCGATGAAGCAGACCGTACGACGGGCCGGTGCCGACCCGGACCGGCTCCTCGCCGAGATGGGCCGCCCGGCGGAGACGCCCGGCGGCCTGCCGGACAGCATCGCGCTGACCCCGGCCGCCAAACGGGCGCTGCTGGACAGCCTGCAGATCTCCCGGGCGGTCGGCGCCTCCTACATCGGCCCGGAGCACATCCTGATGGCGCTCGGGCTGAACACCGACTCCGCGGCCGGCCGGCTGCTGGCCGGGCGCATCGTCGACCCGCGCACCATCCCGCACCACAGCGAGCTGCCGAAGCCGTCCGGCGTCACCCACACCCCGGCCGCCCCCACGCCCACGCTGGAGCAGTTCGGCGTGGACCTGACCGAGGCGGCGCGGCGCGGCGAGATCGACCCGGTGATCGGGCGGGCCGAGGAGATCGAGCAGGCGGTCGAGATCCTGTCCCGGCGCACCAAGAACAACCCGGTGCTGATCGGTGAGGCCGGCGTCGGCAAGACCGCGATCGTCGAGGGCCTGGCCCAGCGGATCGTCGACGGCGAGGTGCCGCTCACCCTCCAGGACAAGCGGGTCGTCCAGCTCGACCTGGCCGGGTTGGTGGCGGGCACCAAGTACCGCGGCGACTTCGAGGAGCGCCTGAAGAAGGTCATCGACGAGATCCAGGCCTCCGGCGACAACCTGATCGTCTTCCTGGACGAGATCCACACCCTGGTCGGGGCGGGCGGTGGCGGCGAGGGCGGCGGCATGGACGCCAGCAACATGCTCAAGCCGGCGCTGGCCCGCGGGCGGCTGCGGGTGATCGGCGCGACCACGCTCGACGAGTACCGCAAGAACATCGAGAAGGACGCGGCCCTGGCCCGCCGCTTCCAGCCGGTGCTGGTCGGCGAGCCCAGCGTCGAGGACACCGTGGCGATCCTGCGCGGCCTGCGGGACAACTACGAGGCCCACCACCAGGTCCGGATCACCGACGAGGCGCTGGACGCCGCGGCCGTGCTCTCCGACCGGTACGTCACCGACCGGTTCCTGCCGGACAAGGCGATCGACCTGATCGACCAGGCCGGCGCGCGGGTCCGGCTGCGTACCAAGACGCCGGACGCCGACCGCCGTGAGCTGGAGCGCCGGCTGGAGCAGCTGTCCCGGGACCGGGACCAGGCGGTCGCCGCCGAGCACTACGAGCAGGCCTCCGGGCTGCGCGACCAGATCAACTCGCTGAAGGCGAAGCTGGCCGGCGGTGGCGCGGGCGCCGCCGGGGTGCCGCAGGTGACGCCGGACGAGATCGCCGAGGTGGTGTCGCGGTCCACCGGCATCCCGGTGGCCCAGCTCACCGAGGCCGAACGGGATCGCCTGCTCCGCCTCGAACAGCACCTGCACGGGCACGTCATCGGCCAGGAGGAGGCGGTCACCGCGGTCGCCGAGGCGGTCCGCCGGTCGCGGGCCGGGCTGGGCGACCCGAACCGCCCGGTCGGCAGCTTCCTGTTCCTCGGCCCGACCGGCGTCGGCAAGACCGAGCTGGCCCGGTCGCTGGCCGAGGCGCTGTTCGGCGAGCCGGACCGGATGATCCGGCTGGACATGAGCGAGTTCCAGGAGCGGCACACGGTGTCGCGGCTGGTCGGGGCGCCGCCCGGGTACGTCGGCTACGGCGAGGCGGGTCAGCTCACCGAGGCGGTCCGGCGGCGGCCCTACAGCGTGGTGCTGCTGGACGAGATCGAGAAGGCGCACCCGGACGTCTTCAACATCCTGCTCCAGGTGCTCGACGACGGGCGGCTCACCGACAGCCAGGGGCGGACGGTCAGCTTCAAGAACACCGTCCTGATCATGACCAGCAACCTGGGCGCCGACCTGATCAACGGGAGCACCCGCAGCGTCGGCTTCGGCGGCGCGGAGACCGGCCGGTCCCCCGGCGAGGAGCTGCGTGACCGGCTCGACCGGCGGCTCAAGGAGCAGCTGCGGCCCGAGTTCATCAACCGGATCGACGAGATCATCATCTTCCGGCAGCTGGACGACGACCAGCTGCACCGGATCACCGAGATGCTGCTCGAGGAGACCCGGCGGCGCCTGCACGCGCAGGACGTCGCCATGGACATCACGGCGGCGGCGGTGGACTGGCTGGCCGAGCGGGGCTTCCAGCCCGAGTTCGGCGCCCGGCCGCTGCGCCGGACCATCCAGCGTGAGCTGGACAACCGGCTGTCGAAGATGCTGATCGCGGCGGATCTCGCCCCCGGCCGAACGGTCCGGGTGGATGCCCGCGACGGTTCGCTCACCTTCGATGTCGCGCTGACGGCCGCGGTCTGATCCGGCGTGGCGACGGGCGCCCTCACGCCAGGGCGCCCGTCCGCGTCACGCCGCGGCCAGCTGACTGCTGCCGCCACCGAGATGGGTCTGGGTGCGGATCCACTCCATGTAGTTCTCGTTGCGGGCCAGGATCTCCTGGTACGCCTCCTGCGCGTGGTCCATCAGGTTGGGCGCGCTGCGGGCGGCCTGCGAGTCCGGGTGCCAGCCGAGGATCATCCGCCAGCGCAGCGGCGCCCCCATCAGCGGCCGGCTGACCAGCCCGGCCGGCGCGCGGAAGGTGGGCTGGCAGAGCCCGATCGCGGAGCCCAGCTCCACCATGTCGACGCAGTTGCGGACGTCCGACTCCAGCACCCGGCGCGGGGCGAAGCCGGCCCGGGCGCAGGCCGCGGCGAAACAGTCGGCGAAGCAGCCGTCCCCGGCGCTGGCCACCCAGTGCTCCTCGGCCAGGTCGGCCAGGTCGACCTCCATGTTCTTGGCCTGTGGGTGGTCCTCCGGCATCAGCACGCAGACCGCGTCGATGCCGATCGTCTCCCAGACCAGTCCGTACTCCGCCGAGGGGATGGCGTCGCCGCAGACACCCACCTGCGCGTAGTCCAGCTTGCCGGCGAGCACCATGCTCGACAGCTCGGAGATGTAGTACGACGCGTGGGTGGAGATCTGCGCCTCCGGCTGGGTGGCCGACAGGCGGTGCACCAGGTGTGCCACGACCGGGCCGCTGATGGCGCCGATGCGGTACCTGCTCATCGTGTCGTGCCCACCGCCGGCGGCCAGCCGGGCCGCCTCGTCCTGCAGACCCTTCATCGCTGGCAGCAACACCCTGGCACGGGACAGCACCAGCTCTCCCAGGGCCGTGGGGCGCGCGCCCCGGCGGTCACGATCGAACAGCGGGCCACCCAGAGTGCGCTCGATCCGCTGGAGTTGGGCGGTGAGTGCCGGCTGGGCAAGGCCGAGTTGTGACGCGGCCTTGGTCACGCTGCCGGTCTCCGCGATGGCGCAGACCACCTTCAGATGCCGCAGCTCGAGGTTCATAGCGTGACGTTAGGACTAGAACGGGAGGGAATGCTAGTCCGGGAAGCGTGGAATGATCGGCGACCTGTGACAAACGTATGAACGAACAGGACAGACCGTGCTTACCGCCTGTAGCTCATTTATCGTCACAGATCGCTCATGTAGGTGGCACGTGCGGTGACCGCATCCCGCACTTTGTCCACCACGCCCACGATCGGGTCGACCACCTTGTTCCAGGGCGGTGACGACGGCGTGGCCGGGTGCGGCCGGGTCGGCGCCGCCTCCTCGGCCGTCTCGAACCGGTTGCCGAGCCGGATCAGATCCTCCGCCGGGACCATCTGCTCCAGCAGGGGCAGCAACTCCGCGGCGTCGGCCGCCACGTGCCGCTCGATCGCGGCGCCGAACCCGCCCACGTCACCGTCGCTCAGCAACCGCAGCAGCCGCGCGTCCTCGGCCAGCTCGCGGTCGGCGATCAGGTCACCGCCGGGCACCGCGGACCGGACCGCCGGGTAGAGGTACTGCTCCTCGGCGCACAGGTGCCGGGACACGACGGCGATCAGCACGGAGGCGGCCCGCTCGTCGGCGGGATCGCTCCGGAGCCGCCCGGTCAGGGCGAGGATCTGCCGGTGCTCCTCGCCGACCACGTCGACGATGCTGCGGCCGGAGGTCTCGCCGCCGGTCGGCGGCAGCGGGGGAAGATTCACGTCGGACACGGCCGTCCCGATACCCGCCACGGCTCTCCGGCCAAACCTCTCCATCCGACCGCCCCGCCCACCACCCCTAGATCGGACTGAAGGCTCTTTACGCCTTGCTGGTAAGAAGGGCGGATGGACACCACGACCGCGGAGAGCGAGGTCACCGGCCTGTGCCGCGACCTGCTCCGGATCGACACCACCAACACCGGCGACCAGCGGACCACCGTGGGGGAGCGGGCCGCCGCCGAGTACGTCGCGGAGAAGCTCGGCGAGGTCGGGATCGAGTCGCGGCTGCTGGAGTCCGCGCCGAAACGGGCCAACCTGATCGCCCGGATACCCGGCGCCGACCCGTCCCGGGGCGCGCTGCTCGTCCACGGGCACCTCGACGTCGTCCCGGCCGACGCGAGCGAGTGGTCGGTCCCGCCGTTCTCGGGCGAGGAGAAGGACGGCTACCTGTGGGGCCGCGGGGCGGTCGACATGAAGGACTTCGACGCCATGGTGCTGTCCGTCGTCCGCGAATGGAGGCGCACCGGCTACGTCCCGCCGCGCGACATCGTTCTGGCGTACACCGCCGACGAGGAGGCCGGCATGGAGTACGGCTCCCAGTGGCTGGTCCGCAACCACCCGGACGAGTTCGAGGGCTGCACCGAGGCGATCGGCGAGGTCGGCGGGTACTCGTACACCGTCAACGACGACCTTCGTCTCTATCTCGTGCAGACCGCCGAGAAGGGACTCGACTGGCTGCGGGTGCACGCCACCGGGCGGCCCGGCCACGGCTCCTTCATCCACGACGACAACGCGGTCACCGCGCTCGCCGAAGCCGTCGCGCGGGTCGGCCGGCACCGGTTCCCGACCATCGTCACCCCGACCGTACGGGCCTTCCTGGAACAGGTCAGCGACGCCCTGGAGATCGACCTGGACCCGGAGGAGCCGGAACTCGCGGTCGCCAAGCTCGGCCCGATCGCCAACCTGATCGGCGCCACCCTGCGCAACACCGCCAACCCGACCCGCCTGGAAGCCGGCTACAAGGACAACGTCATCCCGGGCCGGGCGTCGGCCACCATCGACTGCCGGACCCTGCCCGGCCACGCCGACGCGTTCCTGCGCGAACTGCGTGACGTGATCGGGCCGGACCTGGAGATCGAGCACATGCACCAGCAGTCGGCCGTGGAGACCTCCTTCGACGGCGCCCTGGTCGACGCCATGGGGGCCGCGCTGCGCGCCGAGGACCCGGGAGCGCGTACCGTGCCGTACCTGATGTCCGGCGGCACCGACGCCAAGGCCTTCGCCACGCTCGGCATCCGCTGCTTCGGCTTCGCGCCGCTCCGGCTGCCCCCGGATCTCAACTTCAGTGCCCTCTTCCACGGCATCGACGAGCGAGTTCCGGTGGAGGGACTAAAGTTCGGCGTGCGTGTGCTCGACCGTTTGCTCCGAAACAGCTGAAATCGGAAGGACCCCCAAATCCATGACTGACCAGAACGCCGAGCTCGACGAGGCTCTCGAGCGGGTGGTCGAGGCGGCGCGGGCGCATCTCGCGGCCGTCAAGACGGCCGCCGGCCGCATCGACGACGACGACGTCTGGCAGGCGTATGTCGATCTCAACAACGCCTCCTTCGCGTACGACGAGAAGCTGCTGGACGCCTTCGGCGAAGTCACGCCGTGGGACGTCGAGGCCATCGACCCGGACGAGGCGGACCGCCGGTTCGGTCAGCTGGCCGAGTCCGCGGGCGGGCCGGGCGCCGACCCGTACCCGCAGGTCGTCTCGGTCCGGCAGCGCCGCGACTACCGGGTGCCCAGCGTCACCGCCCTGCTGCGGGTCGCCGAGGCGGCCCGGCGCAGCTCCGTCCCCGAGGACGAGGACGCCGGCCCCGTCGAGTCGGTCGGCGAGGCCGTGCTCGAACTGCTGCAGGCCGGCGACGGGTCGCTCGCCTCGCTCGACGTGCCCGAGCTGGAGCCGCTCGACGGCCTGCTCACCGTCACCGAGGTGACCGAGCCGCTCGACCTGGAGGCCTTCGACGACGCGGACGGCAGCGGCCCGTTCGCCCCGGTCGAGGGCGACCTGCTGGTCGGCCGTCTCGACGAGCACCCGTTCCTGCCCGACGAGGACGACCACGATCACGACCACGCCGGTCACAAGCACCACTGACGGACCAGGGCCCGTCCGCGTCGGGCGGGCGGGCCCTGTCAGTAACTGAGGCCGGGCTGCGGGATGGGCTGGAGGCGACGGCGGAGCATCACCTTGCGGCTGCCGTCGGCGAAGAGCTGAACCCTGGCCAGCTCCCAGCCGGAGAACTCGGCCTGGATGGCGAGCTGCGCCGCCGCGGTCAGTCGATCGACATTCGAAGGCAACCGTAGCGGCGCGTATTCGTAGTCCATGGCGTCTAATATGCTCCCCGCCCTGACCGACGACAAGCGCTGACCAGCGCTTACTCAGCCGTAGTAGCTGTGCGGGTGGCTGGCGCCCTCGCGTTCGGGGTAGCCGACCTCGATCGCGGAGACGTCGTCGAGGGCGAAGGCGATCTCGGCCGGGAGGGTGAGGTGCTCGCTGCGCAGGGCGCCCTCCAGCTGGCCCGCGGTGCGGGCGCCGAGGACCGGGGCGGCCACCCCCGGGCGGTCGCGGATCCAGGCCAGGGCCACCTCCAGCGGGGACACTCCCAGGCCGCTCGCCGCGGTGACCACCGCCTCGACGATGCTGGAGCTGCGTGGCTCCAGGTAGGTCTGTACGAACGGGGCCATGTGCTCGGAGGCGGCCCGCGAGTCGAGCGGGCGGCCGTTGCGGTACTTGCCGGTGAGGACCCCGCGGCCCAGCGGCGACCAGGCCAGCACGCCGAACCCGAGGGCGGCCGCGGACGGCAGGATCTCGCGTTCGATGCCGCGTTCCAACAACGAGTACTCCATCTGGGCGGCCACGATCGGGGCCCGCCCGGGGTGGGCCGCCTGCCAGGTGGCGGCCCGCGCGGTCTGCCAGGCGGCGAAGTTGGACACGCCGACGTAGCGGACCCGGCCGCTGGCCACCGCGTGGTCCAGCGCGGCCAGGGTCTCCTCGAACGGGGTCTGGGCGTCGTACCCGTGCACCTGCCACAGGTCGACGTAGTCGGTGCCGAGCCGGCGCAGCGACGCGTCCAGCGAGCGCAGCAGGTTGCCGCGGGAGCCGTCGCGCGGGCGGTAGCGGTGCGGGGTGAGGCCCGCCTTCGTGGCGATCACCACCTCGTCGCGGGGGACCAGGTGGTCGAGCAGCGAGCCGATCACCGACTCGGCGTCGCCGTCGCCGTACACGTCGGCGGTGTCCAGAAGCGTGCCGCCCGCCTCCAGGAAGATCTTCAGCTGATCCGCCGCGTCGTCGGGGTCGGTGTCCCGGCCCCAGGTCATGGTGCCGAGCGCGAGCCGCGAAACCGCTAGCCCGCTTCGGCCGAGCGGTCGCTGATGCATGAGTGAACCTTATTCAGACCAGCCCTTTCGCGAAATGCTCGAGCCTCAGCCGGGTGGGTCGGTTACCGGACCGAAACGGGTCGGTCTTCGGTCAGTACGCTTGCCCGAGACCTATCAAGATCTCGGGAGGGCAGCTCGGTGCGGCTCGGACTCAGCCTCGGCTACCAGACGGCGTGGAGCACTCCCGCCGATCATCTCGCCATGGCGCGGGAGGCGGACCGGCTCGGCTACTCGGTGGTCTGGGCCGCCGAGGCGTACGGTTCGGACACGGTGAGCATGCTCGCCTGGATCGCCGGCCAGACCGAGCGGATCGACCTGGGCGCGGCCGTCATGCAGATCCCGGCGCGAACCCCGGCGATGACCGCGATGACCGCCGCCACCCTGGACACGCTGTCCGGCAAGCGGTTCCGGCTGGGCCTGGGCGTCTCCGGCCCGCAGGTGTCCGAGGGCTGGCACGGCGTGCGGTTCGCCAAGCCGCTGGCCCGCACCCGGGAGTACGTGGCGATCGTCAGGCAGGCGCTGTCCCGTCAGGCGGTGTCCTACCAGGGCGAGCACTACACGCTGCCGCTGCCCGGCGGCGCCGGCAAGCCGCTGAAGCTGGGTTTCCACCCGGCGCGCACCGACATCCCGGTCTACCTGGCCGCGGTCGGCCCGAAGAACCTGGAGCTGGCCGGTGAGATCGCCGACGGCTGGCTGGGGATCTTCGTGGCCCCGGACGCGTCCGGTGACCACCTGCGGCACATCGCGGCCGGCCGGGCCAAGCGGGGCCTCGGGCTGTCCGGTTTCGACGTGGTGGCCAGTGTGCCGGTGGCGATCGGCGACGACCTGGACGCCTGCGCCGACGTGATCCGGCCGTACGCGGCGCTCTACGTCGGCGGGATGGGCAGCCGGGAGCAGAACTTCTACAACGCGCTCGCGGTCCGGCTCGGCTACGCCGACGAGGCGAGGACGGTGCAGGATCTCTACCTGAGCCGTAGGCCGGCCGAGGCGGCGGCCGCGCTGCCCCGCGAGTTCATCGAGCGCACCTCGATCATCGGCACCCGCGAGCAGGTCCGGAAACGGATCGAGGAGTACGCGGCGGCCGGTGTCGGCACGCTGTCGATCAGCCCCTACGTGGGTGATCTGGAGAGCGGCCTGCGGACGCTGCGGATCGTGGCCGAGGCCTTCGACTCCTCCGGCGTGGGCCGGTAGTGGCCACCGTACTGCTGCTCCGGCACGGCCGGACCACCGCGAACGCCTCCGGGGAGCTGGCCGGGCGCCGGCCGGTCGAGCTGGACGACACCGGCCGTGCCCAGGCGTGCCGGGTGGCCGCCCGCCTGGACGGGCTGCCGCTGGCCGCGGTCGTCTCCAGCCCGCTGGTTCGCTGCCGGCAGACGGTCGGGCTGGCGGTGCCGGGCGCCGAGCCGGCGCTGGACGAGGCGCTGACCGAGTGCGGGTACGGCGACTGGGAGGGCCGGCAACTCAAGGAGCTGGCCCAGGAGCCGCTCTGGCAGGTCGTCCAGCACCATCCCAGCGCGGTCGTCTTCCCGAACGGCGAGTCGATGGCCGCGATGTCGGCACGGGCGGTCGAGGCGATCCGCTCCTGGGACGCGAAGATCACCGCCGAGCACGGGGCGGACGCGGTCTGGCTGGCGTGCAGCCACGGCGATGTGATCAAGGCCATCGTGGCCGACGCGCTGGGCCTGCACCTCGACCAGTTCCAGCGGATCGTGGCCGACCCGGCGTCGATCACCGCGATCCGGTACACCGCCGGGCGGCCGTTCGTGGTGCGCCTCAACGAGACCGGTGAACTGGGCTCACTCGTACCCCCGAAGATCGATGGGCGGGAGAGGGCCGCGGAGAGTGACGCGGCCGTGGGTGGTGGCGCCGGAGGCGGTGTCTGACGACGCTCCGTGATCGATGTATCGTCGCAGCGTGGGCCGTTTGCGCCCTCGGCGAACCGGGGACCTTGGCCCGCGCGGTTACCGCCGCGGATGGCTAGGGTTGTCCGCATGACCCACCAAGTGCATGCCTTCGAGCCGCCGGAGCGGTTCGTCGCCGGGACGGTGGGCGAGCCGGGGGACCGCACTTTCTATCTCCAGGCCCGCGGTGGCGGCCGGGTGATCAGCGTCGCGCTGGAGAAGGTCCAGGTGTCGCTGCTCGCCGAGAAGCTGGAGGAGCTGCTCCTCGAGGCGAACAAGCGGTTCGGCGTCACGCTGCCGGAGGCCGTGCTGACGGCCGGGCACGACAACGAGCCGCTCGACACCCCGGTCGACGAGGAGTTCCGCGTCGGCACGCTGGGCCTGGCCTTCGACGTGGACACCAGCACCGTCGTGATCGAGGCGATAGAGGCCGGTGAGCCGGATGCCGATCTCTCCGGCAGCCCGCTCGACGACGAGGACGACGAGGAAGCCGACGACGACGAGCCGGACGACGACCTGGACCGGCTCCGGGTGCGGCTCACCCCTGAGGCGACCCGCGCGTTCATCGACCGGGCCCGCCGGGTCGTGGCCGCCGGCCGGCCGCCCTGCCCGCTCTGCGGCCAGCCGCTCGACCCGGCCGGTCACCTCTGTCCCCGGCACAACGGCTACCACCGGTGACGGCGGAGCCGACGTCGGTGCTGGCCGAGGCCGACGCGCTCGAGTTGCTCGGGCGCGGGCGGATCGAGATCGAGGGGCGCCTCGTGGACGCCTCCAACACCACCCTGCGCGCCGAGATCAGCCTGGACGGGCTGACCCGGCGCTGCGTCTACAAGCCGGTGCGCGGCGAGCGCCCGCTGTGGGACTTTCCGGACGGCACGCTGGCCGGCCGTGAGGTGTCGGCCTACCTGGTCTCCCGGGCCACCGGGTGGGATCTGGTGCCGCCCACCGTCCTGCGGGACGGGCCGCTCGGCCCCGGGGCGCTGCAACTCTGGATCGACGAGCCGGCGGAGGCGCCCGCGCTGATCGGGTTCGTCCCGGCGTACGACGTGCCGCCCGGCTGGATCCCGGTGGCCGCGGCGCGCGACGACGACGGCGACGCGTTCGCGCTGGCCCACGCCGACGACCCGCGCCTGGCCCGGCTGGCCCTCTTCGACGCGGTGATCAACAACGCCGACCGCAAGGGCGGGCACGTGCTCTACCCGGCGACCGGCGGCCTGCACGGGGTCGACCACGGGGTCAGCTTCCACGTGGAGAACAAGTTGCGCACGGTGCTCTGGGGCTGGACCGGCCGGCCGCTGCCGGGCGAGGGCACGGCGGTGCTCACCCGGCTCGGCGAGCAGCTGACGGGGCCGCTCGGCGCGGCGCTCGAGGAGCATCTGACCGTCGCCGAGGTGCAGCATGCCGCGCTGCGGGTGAAGCGGCTGCTGCGGGCGGCCCGGTTCCCCCAGCCGCCGACCGACTGGCCGGCTATTCCCTGGCCGCCGATCTAGAGGTTTAGCTCACGCCCCCGGGTACCTTCCGGGGCCGCTGGTTAGGCTCCTTTCATGGATGCATGGACCGGCCACGACGTACCCACCCTGCCGGATTCGCCCGCGCGGTCCCCGCTGCGGCTGTACGACACGGCGCGGGCGTCGGCGCAGCCCAGCACGCCGGCCGGCAGCGCGACGATGTACGTCTGCGGCATCACGCCGTACGACGCCACCCACCTCGGCCACGCCGCCACGATGATCACCTTCGATCTGGTGAATCGTATGTGGCGGGACCTCGGAAACGATGTCCGATATGTGCAGAATGTGACTGACATCGACGACCCGTTGCTGGAACGCGCCGAGCGCGACGGCGAGGACTGGATCGTTCTGGCGATGCGGGAGACGGCCCTCTTCCGGGAGGACATGGAGGCGCTGCGGATCATTCCGCCCGCCCACTACGTCGGCGCCGTCGAGTCCATTCCGCGAATCGTCGAGCACGTCGTCGAACTGGTCGGGAAAGGGGCCGCGTACCAGCTCGGCGACGGCACCGGCGACGTCTACTTCGACATCTCCGCCGCGCCCCGGTTCGGCTACGAGTCGCACCTGTCGCGCGACGAGATGACGGTGCTCTCCGCGGAGCGCGGCGGCGACCCGGACCGGGCCGGCAAGCGGGACCCGCTCGACCCGCTGCTGTGGCGCGGCGCCCGCGACGGCGAGCCGGTGTGGGACGGTGGCGAGGTCGGCCCCGGCCGCCCGGGCTGGCACATCGAGTGCGCCACCATCGCGCTCCGCCTGCTCGGCGACACCATCGACGTGCAGGGCGGCGGCAGCGACCTGCTCTACCCCCACCACGAGTGCTCGGCGGCGCACGCCGAGGTGCTGACCGGGGCGGAGCCGTTCGCCGCGCACTACGTGCACGCCGGCATGATCGGCCTGGACGGCGAGAAGATGTCGAAGTCGCGCGGCAACCTGGTCTTCGTGTCCCGGCTGCGCGGCGACGGCGTGGACCCGATGGCGGTCCGGCTCGGCCTGCTCTCCGGGCACTACCGCGCCGACCGGGACTGGACCGACGACGTCCTCAAGCAGGGCCAGTCGCGGCTGGCCCGGTGGCGGGAGGCGTCCGCCGCGCCGTCCGGGCCGTCCGGGGCCGGCCTCCTGGCGGCGGTCCGTGAGGCGCTCGCCGACGACCTGGACGCGCCCGCCGCGCTGTCCCTCGTGGACGCCTGGGCGGAGGCGGCGCTGGCCGGCGTGGGCGACGACATCGGCGCGCCGGAGTTGATGACACGAACGGTGGACGCTCTTCTCGGTGTGCGCCTGTAAGGCTATTCAGAAAGGGCCCCCGTCCACGCTTGGGCGGGGGCCCTTTCGCGTACCCGGGGCCGTTCGGGATGAGAATCGCCCCGCGTGACCCTAGCCAGATTCTCGCCGGGTTTCGGGAGTTTCCTCTATTAGGTGAAACGGCGGAAGTTGTTCGCCCAAATCCCAGCGATCGCGGGTTGTTCCGTCCAAGATTCTCCTTGGCACAACAAGCCAAACCCCAAATCCGAAAGGAAACGACATGCGTAAGACGGCTCTGTACCTGGGTGGCCTCTTCCTCGCGACCGGCGCCGCCCTGGCAGTGTCCGCCCCCGCCCAGGCTGCCCCGAGCACCCCGACGTGCGGCTACTACCAGACCAGCTACTGCGGCTACAACAAGCCGTACTACCAGCAGCCGTACGTCTCGAACGTTGCCTCGCAGAAGGCCTACAACCACCAGAACGGCAAGTACAACTTCAGCATCATCGACCAGACCCAGAACCAGGCCGGCGACGACGTCAACGTCTACCCCTGGTGACAATGCCGTTTCCACTCGCGTAGTGGATTCGTTGTTCAACTGACGCCCGAAGCGCCGATGGCGCTTCGGGCGTCAGTTCGGCCGGTCTCCGGCCACTTGTCCAAACACACGTAAGGGAAAGGTAAAACATGCGCAAGACGGCTCTGACTCTCGGCGGTTTCCTCATCGCGACCGGTGCCGCCCTGGCAGTGTCCGCCCCGGCTCAGGCGGCGGCTCTCTCCTGCGGTTGCGGCCCGATTTCGCCCGCCTACGGTCCGGCCTACGGTCCGGCCTACGGTCCGTCCTACGGCAATGCTTATGGCCCGGCCGGTTACGCTCGGCCGCAGCAGGGCCCGACCGTGAACGTGGCCGACCAGAGTGCCTACGTCGAGCAGCACGGCCTGATCAACATCAGCCTGATCGACCAGACCCAGAACGCCTTCGGCGGCCAGCGCCGGGTGCCTGGCACGATCTTCAACTGATCACCGCAACACCCCCGGAAACACCGTTCAGGGACAAACGCCCGAGGCCCGCACTGGCGCCTCGGGCGTCGAAAACTTCTGGGGCATCAGCCGCCGCCGGCCCGGACCAGCCCCGACTCGTACACGTAGACGACCGCCTGCACCCGGTCCCGCAGCCCGAGTTTCATCAACACCCGCGCCACATGCGTCTTCACCGTCGCCTCGCCCACGGTGAGCGCCGCCGCGATCTCGGAGTTCGACATCCCCCGCGCCATCAGCCGCAGCACGTCCAGCTCCCGTGGCGTCAGGGTGGTCAGCACGATCACCCGCGGCGGATCCGGGGTGGACAGCAGCGCCCGGGTCGCGGACAGCCCGTCCTGGCGGGGCATGGCGATGTCCATGAGCACCACGTCCCTCCCGGACGCCCAGGTGCGGGCGGTCGACGAGCGCTTCCTCGCGATGAGCGTCACGGCGGCCGGCTGGCAGTGGCCGGGCCTGATCGGCTGGGGGCTGTCGCTCGTCCTCACCCCGATCGCCGCCGCCCGCGGCCGGGTCATCGACTGGTGGACAGCCGGCGCCGCACTGCTCGGCACCGCCCTCTACCTGGCGTTCGCCATCTCGCCGGTGCCGCTCTGCCTGCTCGGCCCGGTCGTCCTGATCGGCGCCTACGGCGCGGCGGCCCGGCGCCTGGTCCGGCCGGCCGCCGCCCGGCATCGTCGCCTTCCTCGGTCTGGGCCTCGGCCCGATCGGCGTCACCGGCCCCCTGCTGCTCCTGGCCGGCTTCGGTCTGATGGCCCACGACCTGGCCCGGTCCCCAGCCCCGGCGCCCGCTCCCGTCGTCCCCGCCGAGGCCTGACCGGCCACCGTCCCCGGGCACGCCGGGGGCGGCGCGCCCGGGGACGGGTCAGAGCAGTTCGGCGTCGTGGACCAGCAGGGCGATCTGGACGCGGTTGTTCAGGGTCAGCTTGCTCAGCAGGCGGGACACGTGGCCCTTCACGGTGGGGACGCTCATGCGCAGTTCGGTGGCGATCTCGGCGTTGGACCGGCCGTGGCCCACCAGGACGGCCACCTCGCGTTCCCGGTCGGTGAGGGCGGCCAGCCGGGTCCGGGCGCGGGCGCGGCGGGTCCCGGCCTCCGGGTCGGCGACGTGGTCGATCAGCCGGCGGATCACCGTGGGGGAGAGGGAGGCGCTGCCGGCCGCGACCGACCGGACCGCGGCCAGGATCTCCCGGGGCGGGGTGTCCTTCAGCAGGAAACCGGCGGCCCCGCCACGCAGTGCCTCCAGCACGTACTCGTCGGCGTCGAAGGTGGTCAGCACGATCACCTGCGGCGCGTTCGGCCGGGTGCGGATGCGGCGGGTCGCGATCAGACCGTCGACCCGGGGCATCCGGATGTCCATCAGGATGACGTCCGGCCAGTGTGCCTCGGACGCGGTCACCGCCTCCGCGCCGTCGCCGGCCTCGGCCACCACCTCGATGTCCGGCGACCCGCCGACCAGGATCCGCAGCCCGGCCCGGACCAGCGCGTCGTCGTCGACGATCACCAGCCGGATCGGCCGGCCGGGGGTCATGCCGGCCACGGCAGTGAGGCGTCCAGGTGGAAGGTGCCGTCGGCCGGGCCGTGGGTGACGCGGCCGCCGGCCAGGGCCACCCGTTCGGCGATGCCGACCAGGCCCAGTCCGGTGCCCGGCGGCCGCGCGGACGGCGTACCGGTGAAGGGGTTGGTGATCGTGACGTGGAGAGCGTGACCGGCGGCACCCGCCAGCCGCACCGTGGCGGCCGGCCCTGTGCCGTGTTTGCGGGCGTTCGTCAGTCCCTCCTGGACGATGCGGTAGACGGTGCGGCCGAGGACCTCCGGTGGGATGTCCGCGGGCAGCTCGTTGCGGTAGTCGACGGTCATCCCGGCGGCCCGCGCGCCGCCGAGCAGCTCGTCCATGTCGCCGAGGCCGGGCTGCGGCGGCTCGGGACGCCCGCTCGGCACGCCGACCACGGCCCGCAGCTCCTCGAGGGCCTCGTGCGCGCTGCCGCGGATCGCGCCGGCCGCGAGCGTCAGCTCCTCCGGCGACACCGTGCCGCGTATCTCGAGAGCGCCGGCGTGCAGGCTGATCAGCGACATCCGGTGGGCGAGGACGTCGTGCATCTCGCGGGCGATCCGGGCGCGTTCGGTCAGCCGGGCCCGGTCCTCGCGCAGCCGCTGCTCGGCCTCCAGACGGGCGGCGTGGTCGCGCAAGGAGGTGGTGAGACGCCGGTACGCCTGCACGAACAGCCCCCACCCCAGCGCCGCCACGGTGACCACGCCACGGACCACGAAGTCGACCCAGATGTCGAACGAGGGGTGGTCGTGGAGCACGAAGTACAGCCCGGCGGTGCCGACGTTGACCGTGCCGAGCACGACCAGGACCGGAAGCCTCAGCCGGATCGCGGCGGTGAACAGCGCCACGACGATCGGCCCGGTGGCGGTCACCGACACCGCACCGAACGGCAGCAGCGCCGCCGTCACCGCGAGCGGATGCCGTCGCCGCAGCGTGAGCGCGGCCGCGCAGGCCAGCCCGACCGCCACGTCGGCCGGCCAGGGCAGCGCCGCGCCGGGCCGGGTGGCGTCGCCGAGCAGCATCATCCCCAGGCCGTAGGCCAGCGCCAGCACGATCGCGACGGCGTCGGCGATCCGGTCGCGGGAAGCCGCGCGAGGCGCTGCCGGGTCCGGCACCAGCAGGGCGAGGAGCATGATGCAGACCCTATGGGGTAGGGCGTCCGTACCGGCACCTACCAAAGTAGGGCCCGGACCCCGTCCGCCGGCCGGTGTGTGTGGACGGGGCGGGGTCCCATGCTGCCGGGCATGAAGAGATCCCTCGCCGTCCTCGTTCCCGTGGCCTGGGGAGTGGCCGCCGCCCTGTGGACGCCACGCGGCCCGCTCACCGGTGGACAGGCCCTCGGGTCGATCGCGATCAGCCTGGTGGTGGGCATCCTGGCCGGGCGCGCGGCCGGTACCCGCTGGATGATCCTGGGCGCGCCTCTCGCGTACGCCATCGCCTTCGAACTGGCGCGGATGAGCGCGACCGGCCCCTCGGTGGACGCGCCGCACCCCAGCGTGCTGGGCTTTCTGGTGCTGATCACCGGGCGTGGCGTGCACGGGCTGCTGTCGCTGTTCCCGATGGCGGCCGGCGCGGCGTGGGGGAGCGGTGTCCGGCGCCGGATCCCTCTCGGCCTGGCCGCGGCCGGGCTGGTGCTGGTCACCGTGGCGGCCGCCGTGCCGGCCCGGACCCAGCGGATCCCCGGCGGCGTCGCCGAACTGGCCGAGGTCGGCGGTCTGCGGGTGATGATCCGCGGCCGGGACACGGCGGCGCCGGTGCTGCTGTTCGTGCCCGGTCCGCCGGGCGGCTCGATGATCGGCACGCTGCGGCTGCGCCTGCCCGCCCTGGAGGAGCGTTTCGTGGTGGCCACCCTGGACCGTCGCAGCGGCGCCGGGATGACCCTGGACAGCGAGGTGGCCGACATCGTCGCGGTCACCGAACACCTGCGGAAACGGTTCGGGCGGGACCGGATCGTGCTGGCCGCCCATTCGGGTGGCTCGATCCCGGCGGTCACGGCCGCCCACCGCCGTCCCGGGCTGTTCCACGCCTACCTGGGCATCGGTCAGGCCGTCGACCTGCGTGACAGCGACCGGATCCTGTACGGCGACATGCTCGCGTGGGCACGCTCGGCCGGCCGCGACGACCTGGTGGACCGGCTGACCGCCCAGGGCCCGCCGCCGTGGCCGGACGTCTACGACTACGAGCCGTTCCAGCTGCACGCGCCCGAGGTGTACGGCATCGCCGGCCCGCCGTTCGACCTGGGCGTCCCCGAGTACACCCCGCTGGCGAGGGCGCACGTGATGACCACGATGCTGGACGCCTGGGACGCCCTCTACCCGAACCTCCAGGACGTCGACCTGCGCCGGGACGTGCCGGAGCTGGCGATCCCGGCCTACTTCGTGCAGGGCGGCCGGGAGATGCGCTCCCTGGCGGAGCCGTTCGCCACCTGGTACGCAGCGCTGCGCGCCCCGGGCAAACGTCTCGTGGTCCTGCCGGAGTCCGGCCACCATCCGATGTCGGAGGAGCCGGACCGGTTCGCCGCGGCGGTGACGGAGCTGCTGTCAGGCCTTTAGGTAGGCCTTTTGTCAGGCCTTTTGTCAGGCCAGAGCTAGCCCCGGGTCGGGATCGGGCTCGGCGGCCGGCAAGGGGATCCGGTACTCCTCGGTCAGCGTGGTCATCGGCCCCGGCCAGGTCGCCTGCGCCACCTCGATCGGCTTACGGGTCTCGTCGAAAGCGACATGTAGCAGATGGAGCACCGGGGTGTCCGGCCGGATCTGGAGGATCTCCGCCTCCTCCCGGCTCGGCTGGCGGGCGCTGATCGTGTCGGTGGCCGTCGTGTACCTGCGATCCAGCACCTCCTCGGCCTCCTGGTAGAGGGGCCGGCCGAACGCCTCGGGCCGCTCCAGGGTGGTGCCGCTCGCGTCGGTCACCCGGAACCAGGAGGCGCCCACCTCCACGGTGGCGTCGTCGGTACGCACGACGTGCCGCCGGACCAGCATCTCGGTGCCGTCGCGGACCCCGAAGGCGTCGGCCACCTCGGGCGGGGCGGGTTCCCGGCCGACGGCGGTGAGCTGCTGGCGGTAGCGGGCGGCCAAGTCGGCGTGGTAGCCGCGGTGGGCGCCGTACCGGCCGCGGGAGAGCCGGTTCAGTCGGCGGCGGGTGCCCCGGACGTACGTGCCGGAGCCGGGCTTGGTGATCAGGATGCCCTCGACCCGTAGCTGGTCGACGGTACGCTGCACGGTCTGTTTCGCGACGCCGAACATCTCCGCCATGGCCGGGATGGAGGGCAGGCGCTCGCCCGGCTGCCAGTCCCCGCGACGGATGCGTTCCCGCAGCTGAGCCGCGATCTGCCGATGCGGGAACTCGGCGGCGCCCGGATTGACGGTCATGATCGTCCCCCTTCCAGCTAGGTTCCTAGGATGCGCCAGCGGTGGTGGCGCCGTCACGCGACGCGCCGACCTTCGCCGAATGAAACCATGAGTGAATTCGGCTATCAGCTATATGGCTCCCAGGAGTCTGGCGGACACGGGCGGTTAGACCCCATACTGAGCGCACGTTAAGGACGGGTCGGTGGATGGGCGGCACTCAGCGGCAACTGAGTGCCGCCCCGGCCTTCTCTCCCCGGGGGAGGGTCCTTCTCCGGGGGGAGAACCCGAGAGGAGGGTGGGAGGTGCCGGTCTTCTACAAGGGTCCGCGGGCCGTCATCACGGAGCAGATCGTCGAGGTCTCCAGGGAGAGCCACCGGCGGTTCCAGGTGGCCGAGATGACGGAGCTCCACATCGTACGGTTCGACCCCGGCCCGGAGGGTGCCGGCCGCCAGTTCCTCGGTGCATCCGCGCTGGTCGCGGCGGTTGTCGCGGTGCCCCTGGTGGGGCCGGCGTCCGGGCTGCTGGCGGTCCTGGTGTCGGGTGTCCTGGCCGTCAACGCGCTGTACTGGCTGCGCCCCCGGGCCGGCCGCTGGTGGCAGCTGCGGGCCACCTACCACGGCCGGGTGGTCGAGGTGTTCTCCTCCCGTGACGAGCGCGAGTTCACCGGCTTCTGCCGTGGCCTGGTCCGCTGTCTGGAGTTTCGTCGGCCCTGAGCGGGTGGGGTATCCTTCGGCAAGCCGTGAGCGACACGGCAGAATGCCAGGTCGCAGTCATGGTCGATTCGCGACGATTCAAGCGTTTGGTGAGGCTGGATGTCGGCTGCGCGCGACGACCTGCCCGCTGTCTCGAGGCGGCGGGTGCGTCTGGCATTGCGCGCGGCCCGTGAGCGCACCGGTCTCAGCCAGAGTGAGGTCGCCAAGAAGCTCGGCTGGTCGCTGTCCAAATTGCAGCGGATCGAGCTGGGCGAGGTGACCGTGTCGCCCACCGACCTCCGCGCCGCACTCACGATGTACCAGGTGACCGACGAGGCCCGGATCGCCGAGTTGGTCGAGGAGGCGCGGACCGCCCGCCGCGAGCGGTACCTGACGCCGCCCGAGCACCGTGATCACCTCCCGCCCGGCCTGCTCCAGCTGATGCAGTTCGAGATGGCGGCGACCTCCATCCGGGAGTACCAGCCGACCATGGTGCCGGGGCATCTCCAGACCCCGGCGACCGCCGAGGCGACCCTGGCGTGGTACGGCGCCAATCTCAGCGACGATCAGCGCCGGGTTCGCCGGGAGGTCCGGCTGGACCGCCGCCTGCGGTTGATCGAGCAGGACGGCGCGCCGGAGTACCGGCTCCTCTTCGATGAATCCGCTTTGTGGCGCCGGGTGGGCGGGATGTCGACAACCGCCGATCAGTTGGATGATCTTGCTGCCTCCGCCTCCCGGCCGAACGTCCATGTCCGGGTTCTCCCGATGGACGACGGTGCGGTAATGGGCATGTTCGGCGCATTCGCGGTCATTCATCTTGGGGATGATCCGCCCGATGACGCAGTTCTTTACCGAGAGTCGTACACGCGGGATGAAATGGTAGAAGACTCGCCAGAGGTGCAGTTCCACATGGATGTCTTCGAGCGTTTCTGGAAACAGTCGCTCGACGAGAATGCGAGCCGGGCACTCATTCTAGCGCGGGCCTTTGACCTGCGTGCGCGTATAGCCCGAGAGCCCGGCAGGGATCAGGACAAAGGGTCCTGACATGTCCAGAAAGGTGCGAGATGAAAGACACCACAATGGCGTGGCAGCGCAGTTCGTTCTGTGCGACTTCCGGGTGCATCGAGGTTGCCCAAATTGATGGCACCATCCGGCTCAGGGACAGCAAGAACCCGGGGCAGCCGCCGCTGGTCTTCACCCAGGCGGAGTGGAGTGGTTTCCAGGATCTCGTTCTCTCCTACGAGAAGTCGTCCTGATATTCGTCTTCCGTGACGGCGGGTGACCCCGATCGGGGCCGCCCGCCGTCGGTGTCTCACCAGGAGCCGGCGGTGGGGCCGGCCGAACCGCCGCGCCGGCGCAGGTACTTCTCGAACTCGCTGGCGATCTCGTCGCCGGTGAGCGGCTGGATCCCGGCGTCGCCGACCCGCTCCTCCAGCTCCCGCACGTACTCCCCGAGTTCGGAGTCCTGTTCGGCGGCGGCGCGGACCTTCTTCTCCCAGTCGTCGGCCTGCTCGGCCAGGTCGGCCATCGGCACCGGCAGGTCGAGGACGTCCTCGATCCGGCTGAGCAGCGACAGCGTGGCCTTCGGGCAGGGCGGGTTGTTCGCGTAGTGCGGGACGTGCACCCAGAACGACAGCGCGTCCAGCTCGGCGCGGGTGGCCGCCTCCTGGAGCACGCCGACGATGCCGGTGGGGCCGTCGTAGCGGGTGGGGACGACCTTGTACTTCTCGGCGGTCTCGCGGTCGCTGGCGGTGCCGCTGATCGGCAGGGGCCGGGTGTACGGAACGTCGGCCAGCAGCGCCCCGAGCAGGACGATCCGGGTCACTTCGAGGCTGTGGCAGATCTCCAGGACCGACTCGCAGAACGTGCGCCAGCGCATGCTCGGCTCGATGCCCCGGATGAGTACCACGTCCCGGTCGGCGCCGGGCGGGCTGGCCACCGTGAACCGGGTGGTCGGCCACTCGATCTTCCGGGTCTCACCCTCCGCCATGGTGATCGTCGGACGGCTGACCTGGAAGTCGTAGAAGTCCTCCGGGTCGATGCTGGTGACCTCTCGCGCCTCCCACACCTGCTCGAGGTGTTCGACGGCCGCGGTCGAAGCGTCCGCGGCGTCGTTCCAGCCCTCGAAGGCGGCGATGGCCACGGGAGAACGGAGGATGGGGAGGCCGTCGAACTCACTCATGGGGAACAGCCTACGTGCGCGCGGCGGTGCGTACCCGATGGCCGCGCCGGGCACCTCAGGAGTGACGATCTGTATCGACCTTGCTCACTAGCGGTAATGTCGCCCGCATGACCCCCCGATTGACGGTCGACGAGATCCGGGAGCGCACCTACAAACGGCGGGACTCCTGGTGGACGGTGTGGCTCGTCGATCCGGTGGCGGTGCACCTGGTGCGGTTGATCGCGCCGTGGCGGTGGGTGACGCCGAACCGGCTCAGCCTCCTGGCGTTCGGTGTCGGGGCGGGCGCCGCCGCGTGTTTCTGGACCGGGTGGCTGATCGCCGGGGCGCTGCTGTTCCACGTGGCGTTCCTGATCGACTGCCTGGACGGCAAGATCGCCCGGCTGAACGGGACCGGTTCGGTGTTCGGCGTCTGGCTGGACTACATCTTCGACCGGCTGCGCGTGGTGATCTGCGCGCTCGGGCTGTTCGGCGGGCAGTGGCAGCGCACCGGCGACCCACTCTGGATCGGGCTGGCCGGGCTGGTGATCTTCCTCGATCTGTTCCGCTACCTGAACGCGCTCCAGATGGGGAAGATCAGGGAGCTGATGCGCGGCGACGGCCCGGAGGCGGCCGACGTGCACGGCGACTTCCGGGCCCGGTTCGGGCTGTTCGGCCGGGCGCGCGGGTTCCTGCTGGCACACCGGATCCGGGCGCACGTGTTCAGCGGCATCGAGTTCATGATGTTCGTCTTCGTGCTCGGCCCGCTGACCGGCCTCGTCGTGCCGTTCACCGTGGTCGCGGCGGTTCTGCTGACCGCGTTCGAGCTGCTGCTCATCTACAAGCTGTGGCTGACCACCCGTAGCTATTCCACCGAAAAGGAGGCACTTATCCGAACATAATCGTCATATGACAGATCACCTGGATCAGGTGCTGGGGCCCACCGACGACACCGTCAGCTTCATCCAGGCCCGCGGCATGTTCTATGTGACCGCCTTGTGGGTGCTGGCCGCCGCCTGGCTGCCGTTGCTGCTGATCGCGATCGCTGTGCGGATGGCCACCGGATACCGCCCGAGCGCATCCGACATCGTGGTCTTCTTCGAGGCCACCCTCGTCGTCCCGGCGGTGGTGGCCGCCGTGCTCATGCTGGTCGTCTGGCGGCGGCTGGGCTGGCTGCACACCTCGGTGCACGGGATCGACTTCGCCGCCACCAGCCGGCAGCCGGTCCATCTGCCCTGGTCCGGGATCGCCGCGGTGGCCCTGCACGGCCGTGGCCCGTTCACCGAGCTGGTGATCTCGCCGATCAGCGAGAACTACGCCACCCGCCTGCCCGGCAAGGGCGGCCCGCCACGGGTCCGGCGCCGGGGCGGCGAGTTCGCCTACGTCATCGACGTGGGCCTGATGTCCCCCGGCCCCGAGGTCCTGCTCGCCGAACTGCACCGTCGCCTGCCCAGCAAGGTCTGACGGGCACTGTCCGCGGAGGGCTCCCGGCCGTCCTTTCCCACAACCCTTTCCGGTACGGGCCGAACCGTCCCCCACCGCATCCAGGACGTCCCGTGGCGCACCGCGAGGCCCGTGCATGGTCCCGCCCGCGAGGCGCCGCCGGGCGAAGATCGGTGGTCCGGCCGGCGGACGTGTTCCGGGAACGGGCCGGCCCCGGCACGGGGCCGGGGCCGGCTCGTGCGCCCGGAGTGGGCGCGGGATGTTCGCCGATGGTCAGTCGTGGGCGATGGCGCCCAGGACGTTGAGGCGGGCGGCCCGGATCGCCGGGAGGACGGCGGCGAAGACGCCGACCAGGGCGGCCAGGACCAGGTAGGTGCCCATGCGGGCCCAGGGGAGGACGATCTCGGTGATGCCGTCGTTCTCCAGGGCGCGGGCCACCGCGCTGCCCATGCCGGCGCCGACCGCCACGCCGAGGAGGGCGCCGAAGACGGCGATCACCACGGCCTCGACGGTGATCATGCGCATGGTCTGGGCACGGCCCAGGCCGACGGCGCGGAGCAGGCCCAGCTCGCGGGTGCGTTCCAGGACGGACAGCGCCAGGGTGTTGACCACGCCCAGGACCGCGATCAGGATGGCCAGGCCCAGCAGGATCTGGATCATCGTGATGATCTGGTCGAAGACCGCGGCCTGATCGTCGACGAAGGTCTGCTGGTCGGTGGCGGTCACCTCGGGACTGTCCGCGACCAGGGCCTTCACCTGCGGCAGCACCGACGACACCGCGACACCGTCGTCCAGGCGGATGAACCCGAGGACCGGCTGGCTGATGCCGAAGCCCTTGATCGCCTCGGCCGGCATGATGATGCTGCCGGGCAGCGCGTTCTCTCCGAAGACGTGCGCCACCGTGTACGTCCGGGGTTCACCCTTCGACGTCTGGATCGTCGCGGTCGAGCCGGTCTGCCAGCCGCGCTCGGTGGCCTCCGGCTCGCTCACCGCGATCTCGGCGGGGCCGAGCTTCGCGGCGGTGGTGCCGTAGGCCTCCGCCATCCGGGAGAGGTCCTCGGTGGCGGCCACATACGTCCGGTCGTCGCCGATCGCCACCAGGTCGTTGTAGAGGCCGGCGGCCGCCCGCACCCCGGGGATCTGCTCGGCCTTGTCCAGGACGGCCGGATCGTACGTCGGCGGCCGCGGCCCGCCCTGATCGCCACTGATCATGATCTGGGCCTTGAGGATGCGCGCCGCCTCGGCCTTGAGACTGCTCTTCGCCGAGTCCATCACCACGGTCACGCCGGTGACCAGGGCGATGCCGACCATCAGGGCGGCCGCCGTGATCGCGGTGCGGCGCGGGTTGCGGCCCGAGTTGAGCCGGCCCAGCCGCCCCGGCACCGACCAGGAGAACAGCCGGCCCAGCAGGGACACCACCGGGCGGGCGATCAGCGGGGTGAGCAGGGCGACACCGATGAAGGTGACCAGCACACCGCCGAGGATCAGGTACAGCGTGGCGTCGCCGGAGTCGGCGAACAGCCCGATGCCCAGAGCCGCCGCCCCGGCCGCGGTCACCACGGTGCCGGCCACGGTCAGCTTGGTGAGCGGCCGGTCCGGGGTGGCGACGTCCTGCATCGCGGCGACCGGCGAGATCCGCGAGGCGCGCAGCGCGGGCAGCACCGCGGCGACCACGGTGACCAGGATGCCGACCGTGAACGAGCTGATCACCGCGGACAGCGGAACCCCGATCGGGGCCAGGTCCATGCCGCCGCTCATGCCACTGAACAGCGCGCCCAGCCCGGCGCCCGCCCCGACCCCGGCGGCCAGACCGAGGACCGAGGCGATCACGCCGACCACCACGGCCTCCACCAGCACCGAGTTGATCACCTGGCGGCGGCTGGCGCCGATCGCCCGGAGCAGGGCCAGCTCCCGGGTGCGCTGGGCCACCACGATCGAGAACGTGTTGAGGATCAGGAAGATGCCGACGAACAGCGCGATCCCGGCGAAGCCCAGCAGGATCTGGTTGAAGAAGCCCATGCCCTCCTTGAGGCTCGAGGAGTTGTCCTCGGCGAGCTGCTCACCGGTCTTCACCTCGTAGCCGGCGCCGAGCACCGGGGCGATCCGGTCGCGCAGCTGCTCCGGGGTGACGCCGTCGGCCGTGCGGACGGTCACCGAGGTGAACACGTCCTTCTCACCGAGCATCAGCTCCTGCGCCACCGGCGTGGTGAAGGCGACCTCCTGGACGCCGCTGATGCTGTCCCGGCCGCCGGTGTAACCCCAGATGCCGACCAGGGTGAACTCCTGTTTCGGCCGCTGGGTGAGCACCGAGACACGGTCGCCGACGGTGAAGCCGGCCAGCTCGGCGGTGGTCGCGTTCATGGCGATCTCGCCGGGGGCCTCCGGGCCGCGGCCGGCGCGCATCTCCATGATCTCGTCGGTGCCGGTCCAGTTCGAGCCGATCCGCGGCGGACCGAACGAGGTGAGCACCTTGCCGTCGGAAGCGATCACCCGGGCCCCGTCCGCGTCGACACGGCCGGTCGCCGAGCGTACGCCCTCCTGGGTCTTGACGGTCTCCACGACGGAGGCCGGAAGCGGCGCGGCGACCTCCTCGCCCTCCATCTCGGAGACCTCGACCTTGGGTTTCGCGGTGACCGAGACGTCCGTCGAGGCGAAGGCCTCCGAGAAGATCGAGTCGAAGGTGCGGTTGAGGGTGTCGGTGAGCACCAGGGCGCCCGACACGAACATCACGCCGAGCAGCACGGCCAGACCGGACAGGACCAGCCGCAGCTTGCGGGCGAGCAGGCTCTTCAGCGTGGCGCGCAGCATCAGAGCATCACCGGGTCGCTCTTGCCGTCCAGCTTCTTCATGGTGTCCAGCACCGTCTCGGCGGTCGGGCCGGCCAGCTCGTCGACGATCGCGCCGTCGGCGAGGAACACCACCCGGTCGGCGTAGCTCGCCGCCACCGGGTCGTGGGTGACCATCACGATGGTCTGGCCGTGCTCGCGCACGCTGGACCGCAGGAACGACAGCACCTCGGCGCCGGAACGGGAGTCCAGGTTGCCGGTCGGCTCGTCCGCGAAGATCACATCGGGGCGGCCCATCAGGGCCCGCGCGCACGCCACCCGCTGCTGCTGGCCGCCGGAGAGCTGGCTGGGCCGGTGCCCGAGCCGGTCGCTCAGCCCGACCGTGTTGATCACCGTGTCCCACCACTGCGGATCGGCCTTGCGCCCGGCGATGTCCAGCGGAAGCCGGATGTTCTCCGCGGCGCTCAGCGTCGGCAGCAGGTTGAACTGCTGGAAGATGAAGCCGATCCGGTCCCGGCGCAGGCGGGTCAGCGCCTTGTCGTTCAGCCGGCTGATCTCGGTGCCGCCGACGTGCACGGAGCCCTCGTCCACCGTGTCGAGTCCGGCGAGGCAGTGCATGAGCGTGGACTTGCCGCTGCCGGACGGGCCCATGATCGCGGTGAAGCGGCCCTTGCCGAACTCCACGCTGACCCCCCGCAGCGCCGCCACCCGGGCCTCGCCCGAGCCGTACACCTTCCAGATCGCGTCCGCTCGCGCCGCCACCGGCCCGCCGGCATTCGTCGCTGCCACCACCGTGTCTCCCCCTGTGGAATTCGTTCGTGTCCGGCCCAGTGTTGCGGCGGAAACCTCCTCCGGCGTCCCCCTGCGGGGGTAGAGGAGGGGGGAGATTTCTCTCGGGGAGGCACCCAGGGAACACTCAGGGAAGCCCCTGAGCCGGAACGGTGCGGCGGAGCCGGTCTAACGTGGAAACACGCCCCGCTCTGGAGGACCACATGCGCGTTCGGCCGGTACCGCTCATGTCTCTTCTCGCCGCGATCTCGGCCGCCCTGCTGCTGGCGGCCTGCCTGCCGACGACCACGCCCACCCCCGGGCCCGAGCCGACCGGCCCGGCACCCACCGTCGACGTCACCGGCTCGGTGGACCCGGACGGCACCGACACCCCCGAGGAGTTCGCCAAGGACATGCGGGCCTCCCAGGTCGTCGCCGAACGGTACTGGGCGCAGCGGCTCGGCGGCTCCTTCCGGCCGGTGAGCCAGGTGGTGCCGTACCAGCAGGAGGGCGAGGTGGCGTGCGCCGGGCAGCCGCTGCCGCTCAACAACGCCGTCTACTGCTCGGCGGGCGACTTCATCGCGTACGACGTGAACTGGGCCTTCGGCGCGTTCCAGCAGATCGGCGACGCGTTCGTGTTCTACCTGCTCGGCCACGAGTACGCGCACGGCATCCAGGACCGCCTCGGCATCCAGAAGCAGTTCACCATCGAGCAGGAGCTGCAGGCCGACTGCATGTCCGGCGCGTTCATCGGCGACATGGTCCGGCAGAAGGCGCTGAGCATGCAGGACAACGACGCCAAGGAGCTGTCCGACGGGCTCGCGGCGGTCGGCGACGACCCTGATCAGCCGTGGTTCGCGCCCGGATCGCACGGGTCGCCGGCCCAGCGGTTCCAGTCGTTCGCGAACGGCTACAACAACTCCCTGCAGGCGTGCGGGCTGTGACGGTCGGCTCCGTCACATCCGGTCGGCAGGGGGTCGGAGGCCCGGCCAGAATGGTCCGGTGAAACCTGCCGCGGTGCTCTTCGACATGGACGGGACGCTGGTCGACAGCGAGCGGATCTGGGGCATCGCCCTGACCGAGCTCGCCGCGCGCGCCGGAGGGACGCTCTCCGAGTCCGCCCGGCTCGCCATGGTCGGCACCAGTTCGGCGACCAGCATGCGGATCTTCCGGGACGACATCGGCCAGCCGGACCGGCCCGAGGCGCCGGACCTGGCATGGCTCACCGCCCGGGTGCGGGACATGTTCGCGGACGGCCTGGTGTGGCGGCCCGGCGCCATGGAGCTGCTGCTCGCGGTGCGGGCCGCGGGCATCCCGACAGCGCTCGTCACGTCCAGCGGGCGGGAGCTGGTCGAGGTGGCCCTCAAGACGCTCGGCGCGGAGAACTTCGACGTCGTCGTCTGCGGGGACGAGGTGAAACGGCCGAAACCCGATCCGGAGCCGTACCGGACCGCCGCCGAACTGCTCGGCGTGCCGATCGGGTCGTGCGTCGCGATCGAGGACTCGCACAGCGGGGTGGCCAGCGCCAGAGCCGCCGGGGCGGCGGTGCTGGCGGTGCCGGCCGAGCTGGAGCTCGAGCCGGTCGACGGGGTGCATCTGCGCACGACGCTGACCGGCGTGGATCCGCTCTTCCTGGCCGCCCTTCTCGTCTGACCCGGCCCGCTCGTCGCATTGCGGCGGGCCCGCCCCGCTGGTCCTTCGTGTCGTGGCGGGCCCGCCCCGCTGGTTTTTCGTGTCGTGGCGGGCCCGCTCGGCTGCCCTCGTCGTCCGGGTCGATGCGTCCGGGCCGGGCCGTCGGGGCTGGTCAGGTGCCGGGGCGGACCAGGCCGGTCTCGTAGGCGAGGACCACGGCCTGGGTGCGGTCCCGCAGCCGCAGCTTGGTGAGGACGTGACCGACGTGGGTCTTCACCGTCGTCTCGCTCACCCCGAGGATCGTCGCGATCTCGGCGTTGGACCGGCCGCGGGCCACGTGCACCAGCACCTCGCGTTCCCGGCCGGTCAGCGGGTCGAGCCGGGCGGCGGCCGAACCGTCCGCCGCCGTCGGCAGGGCCCCGGCCAGCCGGGTCAGGACCCGGGCCAGGATCGGCGGGGCGATCACCGCGCCACCCGCGGCCACCGCCCGGACGGCGGCGATCAGCTCGCCGTGCGGGGTGTCCTTGCAGAGATAGCCGCTCGCCCCGGCCGCGATGGCCGCCACCACCTCGTCGTCGGTGTCGCGCTCGGTCAGGACCAGCACCCGGACGGCCAGCCGCGCCTCGGTGACCGCCCTGGTCACGGCCAGCCCGTCAAGGCGGGGAAGAGCCACATCGACGATCAGTACGTCGGGGAGCAGCCGCCGGGCCAGGTCGACCGCCTCGACCCCGTCACCCGTCTCCCCGGCCACGACGATCTCCGCCGGCCCAGGGCCGTCCCCTGGCTCGCCGCGCGATGCCCGCCCGGAGACGCCCCCTGGCTCGCCGCGCGATGCCCGCCCGGAGGCGTTCACGGGCTCGCCGTGCGATGCCCGCCCGGAGGCGTTCACGGGCTCGCCGTGCGATGCCCGCCCGGAGACGCCCCCTGGCTCGCCGCGCGATGCCCGCCCGGAGACGCCCCCTGGCTCGCCGCGCGATGCCGGCCCGGGGACGTTCACGGGCTCGCCGCGCGATGCCGGCCCGGGGACGTTCACGGGCCGGTCGTGCGATGCCGGTGCGGGCACGCCGTCGGGCGGCCCGGTGAGAACGGCCCGCAGACCCGCCCGCTGAAGCGGGGCGGCATCGGCGAGAAGCACCCGGAGCGGCCTCATCGGCCGGTGGCGTTCGCGTGGCGGTGGTGTGCGGAGTCAGCCAAGGGGGTCGTCCCGGAGCAGGGTGCCGACCCGGTCGGGCTCGGCGTCGGGCGTGAGGTCGCTGATCGGAATCGTCTCCGGATAGGGCGGCGGGGTGCCGCCGAACTCCGGGCACAGGCTCTGGTGACTGCACCAGCCGCAGAGGCGGCTCGGCTTGGGGCGGAAGTCGCGGTCGCGCTTGGCGCGCTCGATCGCCTGGGAGAGAGCGAGCAGGGTGCGCTCGAAACGCTCCAGCTCACCGGCCTCGGGGCTGTAGTCGAGGGCCTCGGCATCCTTCAGATAGAGCAGCCGCAGCGCCCGGGGAACCACGCCGCGGGTGCGCCACAGGACCAGCGCGTAGAACTTCAGCTGGAACAGTGCCCGGCCCTCGAACGCCTGGCGGGGCGCGCCGCCGGTCTTGTAGTCGACGACCCGGAGGTCCCCTGCCGGGGAGACGTCGAGGCGGTCGATGTAGCCGCGCAGCAGCAGCTCGTCGCCGATCATCGTGGAGATCAGGCTCTCCCGCTCGGCGGGCTCCAGACGGCGCGGGTCCTCCACCGCGAAGTAGCCGGCCAGCAGGTCGCGGGCGCCGGAGAGGAAGGCCGCGATCCGGGCCGCCTCGGCGGCACCGGACGGAACGTCGACGAGCGCGGCCTGGCCGGTCGCATCGGCCTCCGCCGCCACCGCCGCCGGGTCACGCATCAGCCCGCCGCCCGCCGCGGGGCCGGGCGGTGCGTCGCCCGTCCGGGCGGCGGGGGAATCCGGGACCGACGGGCCGCCCGCTCCGGCGGGTGAGGAACTCGGCGCCGGAGCGCCGGATGGCCCGGCGCCCGCGGATGGCCCGGCGCCCGCGGATGGCCCGGCGGGCACGGGTGGCTCGTCGGCCGCGGACGGCGCTGCGGCCGCGGACGGCCCGGCCGGCACGGGTGGCTCGGCGGCGAACAGGGACGCCAGCTCGGGTTCCTGGGCGACCAGCTTGTCCCACTCGGGGGCGACCAGCGCGGCCGCGGCCTCCGGGGTGCGGTCGGCGGCGGGCAGGTCGAAAAGGCGCTCCAGGACGGCGTGGATCAGGGTGCCGCGGACCTGGTCGGCGGAGGGGGTCTCGGGCAGCTTGTCCACCGTGCGGAAGCGGAACAGCAGCGGGCACGTCTTGAAGTCGGCGGCCCGCGACGGCGACAACGACGGCCCGGACGGCGTCGCCATCCGGCGGCCCCGGCCGGCCGGCGCCGGGACCGGGCCGTCGGCGGTCGTGGCCTGGCCGGGAACGGAGGCGGAGGCCGGGTCACCGGGCTGCGGGGGTGGGGAGACCGGCTGGGCAGCCATGGGAGAGAGCGCCGTCATGTCTCAAGAGGCTAGGCCAGGGGTACGACGAAAAATGCGGGGTGGGTCCCACGCGGGCGTGTCCGTAGCATCGATCGCGTGGAGCAGAGCCGGACACCGCAGGTCCCGCCGCCGGCCGGTGGGCGGCCGGTGGGGCACGTCGCCGGCATCCCGGTGCACGCGAACGCATCGATGCTGCTGCTCGCGGTGCTGGTCACCGTGGTGTACGGGAACTATGCGCAGGCCGAGCTGGGGCTCGTGCAGCCGTGGGCGTACCTCGTGGGTCTGGGTTTCGTGGTCTGTCTGCTCGGCTCGGTGCTGTTGCACGAGCTGGGCCACGCGCTGACCGCCCGACGGCTCGGGATCGGCGTGCGCCGGATCACGCTGGAGCTGCTCAGCGGCTGGACCGAGATGGACCGGGACGCGCCGGCGCCCCGGGTGGACGCGCTGGTCTCGCTGGCCGGGCCGGCCGTGTCGCTGGTGCTGGGCGGGGTGGCGACGGCGGCCGCGCTGGCGCTGCCGGAGCGGACCGTGCCCGGGCAGATCGCCTTCCAGCTGGCGGTGAGCAACGTGCTGGTGGCGGTCTTCAACGTGCTGCCGGGCCTGCCGCTGGACGGTGGCCGGGCGCTGCGGGCGGCGCTGTGGGCGATCCTCAAGGACCGGAACCGGGCGACCGTGGTGGCCGGCTGGGCGGGCCGGGTGCTGGCCCTGGTCACCGCGGCGGTCGTGGTGGCGCTGCATCTGACCGGGCTGCTGACGCTGCTCGGGCTGATCTTCGTGCTGCTGGTGGTGCTCACCCTGTGGCAGGGTGCGGGGCAGTCGATCCGGCTGGGCCGGATGACCGGCCGGTTCCCGCTGGTGGACCTGGGCGCGCTGGTCCGGCCGGTGCTGGCGGTCCCGGCCGGCACCCCGCTGGGGGAGGCGCAGCGGCGCCGGGCCGAGGATCCGCGGCCGGACGTGGTGCTGGCGGTGGCGGACTCGGCGGGCAGCCTGACCGCGGTGGTGGACCCGGCGCAGGCCGAGCGGGTGCCGGTGGACCGGCGGCCGTGGGTGAGCGTGGAGAGCGTCTCCCGCTCCCGGGACGCGCTCACCGCCCTGCCGCTCGGATTGACCGGCGAGCAGGTGGTCCGCGCGCTGCAGGCCCACCCGGGTGCGCAGTACCTGGTGACCGCAGGCGAGGATGTCGTGGGCGTCCTGCGGGTCGCCGACGTGGCCGCCGTGCTGGAACCGAGGCGCGCGAGCCGTACCTGACGGACCTTTGGGAAAGAAGAGCAGTGACCACAACCCCGACCACCGCCGTCGACGACTCGGTGCCCGCGCACCGCGGACCGTTCCGGCCGGGTGACCGCGTTCAGCTGACCGACCCGAAGGGCCGGATGCACACCATCGTGCTGGAGCCCGGGAAGGCGTTCCACACCCACCGCGGCGCCCTGGAGCACGACGACCTGATCGGCCTGCCGGACGGCAGCGTGATCACCGCGTCCAGCGGCACCGCCTACCTGGCGCTGCGGCCGCTGCTGTCCGATTACGTGCTGTCGATGCCGCGCGGGGCGCAGGTGATCTACCCGAAGGACGCGGCGCAGATCGTCGCGATGGGCGACGTCTTCCCGGGCGCCAAGGTGCTCGAGGCGGGCGCCGGCTCGGGCGCGCTGACCTGTTCGCTGCTGCGGGCCGTCGGCGGCTCCGGTGAGGTGCACAGCTACGAGCTGCGCGACGACTTCGCGGCGGTCGCCCGCAAGAACGTGGAGGCGTTCTTCGGTGGCCCGCACCCGGCGTGGCACCTGCACCACGGCGACGTGGCCGGCAACGACATCACCGGTTTCGACCGGATCATCCTGGACATGCTGACCCCGTGGGAGGCGCTCGACATGGTCGAGAAGGCGCTCGTCCCGGGTGGCGTGTTCATCGGCTACGTGGCCACCACCCCGCAGCTGTCCGAGCTGGTCGAGGCGCTGCGTGAGCGGGGCGGCTGGACCGAGCCGCGGGCCTGGGAGTCGCTGGTCCGGGACTGGCATGCCGACGGGCTCGCGGTGCGGCCGGACCACCGGATGATCGCGCACACCGCCTTCCTGGTGTCGGCGCGCAAGCTCGCGCCCGGCGTCACCGCGCCGCCGCGGCGCCGCAAACCGAGCAAGGGCGCCGAGGCGTACGCGATGCGCAAGGCCACCCTGGCCGCTCTCGCCGCGCAGCGGGAGGAGTCGACGGGGGAGTGACCGTCTCCGTTGCGGTCGGGTAGGTTCCTAGCGATCGGGACGACACGGAGGAGCGCCAGTCATGAGTTCTCCGCCCTTCGGCGGCAGCAACGAGATGCCCGCGGTCTTCCCGGACTGGTCGCCCTACCCGGATCTGGACTCGGCGGCCCGCGCCTACCTGCGTGATCCCGAGGTGGCGCTGGAGGCGCTGTTCGGGGTGCTGCGCGGCGCCCAAGTGCTGTGCTTCACCCTGGAGCGCTTCGTCAACGAGGTGAACGGGGTGTGGCAGGAGGTCGTCGTCTGCGACGGCAGCCGGCTGGTGCTGTGGCACGGGGAGGACGTGGCCCCCGGCGACGGCCCGGCCGGCGCGATGACCTCGTCGCTGCGGGTGGTGCCGCTGTCGACGGTCACCGAGGTGGGCTGCCGGCGGCGGCTGACCCGCACCCCGAACGGGCAGGCCCGGGTCGACAGCATCGACGTCTACCTGCTGCTCAGCTCGGTCGACGACGCGGTGCCGCCGCCCGGGGTGGGCGAGGAGGAGGGCCGTGCCCCGCTGCGGCACGACGCGCTGCGCTTCGGCAAGACGCTGGACGACGGCGGGCCCGGTCAGATCGCGCGGCTCGAGGAGTTCTCCCGGGTGGTGGCGTCCCTGGTCGGGCGTCCCACCCTCTGAACGTCACTCACCTTCACTCGCGCCGCGGAAAAGCCGCGGAAGGGCCGCGGGCGGTCAGTCGGCGTCGGGACCGGCGACCGCCGTGCCGTCGGAGGCCCGGACCACGTGGATGCAGTCGCCGGGGCACTCCTTGGCCGAGTCGACGACCTCGAGGAACAGACCCCTGGGCACCCCTACCCGGGCCCCCGGTTCCTGCCGCAACTCGCCGGAGTGGTCTTTCACATAGGCGAGTCCGTCGATGTCCAGTTCGAACACCTCCGGGGCGTACTGCACACAGAGTCCGTCACCGGTGCACAGGTCCTGATCGATCCAGACGCGCAGCTCATCAGTGTCAGCGGACACTCCTACCTCCCACAACCGGTGAGGGCTGACGGTACCCGAAGTCTGTCCGACCGGCTCAGGTGCGGTCGGACCAATCGATCAAGAGTCGGTGACGAGGGTGTTGCATGGGTCGAAAACCGCCTCGCAACGGCTAGTGTTAACCCAAGACGTTCGAGCCCCCCGGGGAGGTGGGACGTGGCACGTAGCGACGAAGCGGACTCCCGCGCCGCGCGAGCGGAGAAGGAAGTCAACGATCTCTCGAGTCAGGTCGCGTTTCTGCAAGAGGAACTCGCTCTGGTCCGGCGGAAGTTGACGGAGAGCCCCCGACACCTCCGGCAGCTCGAGGAACGGCTCGCGGCAACGCAGGCGCAGCTGGCCCGAGTGACCGAGAACAACGAGCGGCTCGTGGCGACCCTCAAGGAAGCCCGGGCCCAGATCGTCACTCTCAAGGAAGAGATTGACCGGCTAGCCCAGCCGCCCAGCGGCTACGGCGTGTTCCTGACGGCCCACGAGGACGGCACGGTGGACGTGTTCACCGGTGGCCGCAAACTGCGGGTGGCGGTCTCGCCGTCGCTCGCCACCGAGGAGCTCCAGCGGGGCCAGGAGGTCCTGCTGAACGACGCTCTCAACGTCGTCGACGCGTTCGGCTTCGAGCGCACCGGCGAGGTGGTGCTGCTCAAGGAGGTCCTGGACAACCCGTCGGGTGGTCCGGCCGACCGGGCGCTGGTGGTGTCGCACGCCGACGAGGAGCGCATCGTGTTCCTCGCCGACTCGCTCGAGATCACCAAGCTGCGCGCCGGCGACTCGCTGATGATCGAGCCGCGCTCGGCGTACGCCTATGAGCGGATCCCGAAGAGCGAGGTCGAGGAGCTCGTCCTGGAGGAGGTCCCCGACGTCGACTACGGCGACATCGGTGGCCTGCACTCGCAGATCGAGCAGATCCGCGACGCGGTGGAGCTGCCGTTCCTGCACGCCGACCTGTTCCGGGAGCACCAGCTGCGCCCGCCCAAGGGGATCCTGCTCTACGGCCCGCCCGGCTGTGGCAAGACCCTGATCGCCAAGGCGGTGGCCAACTCGCTGGCCAAGAAGATCGCCGAGCGGCGTGGCGAGGAGAAGCACACCAGCTACTTCCTCAACATCAAGGGCCCGGAGCTGCTGAACAAGTACGTGGGTGAGACCGAGCGGCACATCCGCCTGGTCTTCCAGCGTGCCCGGGAGAAGGCCGGCGAGGGCACCCCGGTGATCGTGTTCTTCGACGAGATGGACTCGATCTTCCGGACCCGTGGCTCGGGTGTCTCCAGCGACGTGGAGAACACGATCGTTCCCCAGCTGCTCAGCGAGATCGACGGTGTCGAGGGCCTGGAGAACGTGATCGTCATCGGCGCCTCCAACCGGGAAGACATGATCGACCCGGCGATCCTGCGGCCCGGCCGTCTCGACGTGAAGATCAAGATCGAGCGCCCGGACGCGGAGGCGGCGAAGGACATCTTCGCCAAGTACATCCTGGCCGACCTGCCGCTCAGCTCGGACGACCTGACCGAGCACGGCGGCAACCGGGACGCCACGGTGGCCGCGATGATCGAGGCCGTCGTCCTGCGGATGTACACGGAGACGGAGGAGAACCGCTTCCTGGAGGTCACCTACGCCAACGGTGACAAGGAGGTCCTGTACTTCAAGGACTTCAACTCCGGCGCGATGATCCAGAACATCGTCGACCGTGGCAAGAAGATGGCGATCAAGGAGTTCCTCACCTCCGGCAAGAAGGGGCTCCGGCTGCAGCACCTGCTCGACAGCTGCGTCGACGAGTTCCGGGAGAACGAGGACCTGCCGAACACCACCAACCCCGACGACTGGGCCCGGATCTCCGGCAAGAAGGGCGAGCGGATCGTCTACATCCGCACCCTCGTGTCCGGCGGCAAGGGCGCCGAGGCCGGCCGGTCCATCGAGACCGCCACCAACACCGGTCAGTACCTGTAACCAGCACGTGCGGTTGACGGGGCCGGGGGGTTTCCCTCCGGCCCCGTCCTCGTTCAACCCGTATGACCCGCCTAGCCTGGCTCGACGCGCTTCGCGGTTGGGCCGCGGTCACCGTGGCCGTCTTCCACCTCAGCCCGGCCGTGCTCGGCAGCGAGCGCCACCTGAGCCTCTACCACGCCTTCGACCTGGGCCGGTACGGCGTCCTGCTGTTCTTCCTGGTCAGCGGTTACGTCATCCCGATGTCCCTGGAACGGCACGGCTCGCTGCGGCGCTTCTGGGCCGGCCGCCTCCTGCGGATCTATCCCGCCTACCTGGTCGCCGCCGTGGTGGCGCTCGCCCTGGGCGCGGCCGGGCTGCTGCGGATGCCCGCCCAGCTGACCACCGAGACCGTCGCCAGCGTCGCCGGGCACGTCACCATGCTCCAGGACCTGCTGGGCGTCCAAGGTGTGCTGCGGCCGTTCTGGACGCTCTCCTACGAGATGGTCTTCTACCTGCTGACCGCCGGGCTGTTCGCCTGGGGACGGCACCGCTGGAGCGGCTGGTGGGCGGCCGGGCTCACGGTGGTCGCCGCCGTGGTGGCGCTGCCGGACGACCTGCTCGGCGGGACCGTGGGGCAACGCCGGATCACCGCCGTGGCGGTCCTGGTGCTCCTGATCGGCGTCGTCACGGCGTACCTCACCGGGTGGAAGGCCGTGTCGCTCGTGGCCGCCGCCGGAGGTCTCTGCGCGGCCGCCCTCCCGCTGGTGAACGGCTCGGCCACCGGCCAGGTGACCGGCGCGTCCTCGGTCCAGGCCACGCAGATGCTCGCGGTGATGTTCGCCGGAACCGTGATCCACCGGATGCAGCACCGGCAGATCGGCCGGCTGCCGGCCGCGGTGGCCCTGACCGTCGTCCTGGCCGGCGCCGCGGTCCATCTGGGACCGGCGGTCGTCCTCGCTGTCGCCGGCACCTTCGCCGTCGGCTACGCGCTGAGCGAACAGCGCCCGCCGGCCGTGCTGGTGTGGCTCGGCGAGGTCAGCTATTCGCTCTATCTGCTCCATGTCCCGGTCCTCGCGGTGGCCGTGCACGTCTCCGGCCGGCCGCTGATCATCGCGCTGCTGTTCACGGCGGGTGCTCTCGGCACGGCCTGGGCAGGTCACCGGTATGTGGAGCGCCCGGCCCAGGCGCTCGCCCGCCGGCTCCCGATGATCAACATCGCCACGCAAGGTACCGACGCGCGCACGCGCAGCTTCGGAAAGCGCCATGAGAGCGTCTAGGCTCGATGCATGTGCAGGCTTGGCTTCGTGGCGGACAGGGTGGTCGCATGAGCGTTCGACGGATTATGGGCACCGAGGTGGAGTACGGAATCTCGGTGCCCGGTCAGCCCGGCGCCAATCCGATGGTCACGTCGTCCCAGGTGGTCAACGCCTACGGCGCCCGCCCGGAGCTCAACCGCAACGGCCGTGCGCGCTGGGACTACGAGGAGGAGTCCCCGCTGCGTGACGCGCGGGGCTTCACCTACTCCGGCGCCGCCTACGACCCGGCGGAGGCTCTCGCCGACGAGGATCTCGGCCTGGCCAACGTGATACTGACCAACGGCGCGCGCCTCTATGTCGACCACGCCCACCCGGAGTACAGCACGCCCGAGGTGACCAACCCGCTCGACATCGTGAAGTGGGACAAGGCGGGCGAGCGGGTGATGGCCGAGGCGTCGCGGCGGGCCGCCACCATCCCGGGCGCCCACCGGATCCAGCTCTACAAGAACAACACCGACAACAAGGGCGCATCGTACGGCGCCCACGAGAACTACCTGATGCGCCGGCAGACCGCGTTCGCCGACATCGTCGCCCACCTCACCCCGTTCTTCGTGACCCGGCAGATCTACTGTGGCGCCGGGCGCGTCGGCATCGGGCAGGACGGCGGCGGCTCCGGCTTCCAGATCTCCTCCCGCGCCGACTTCTTCGAGGTCGAGGTGGGTCTGGAGACGACCCTGAAGCGGCCGATCATCAACACCCGGGACGAGCCGCACGCCGACGCCGACAAGTACCGCCGGCTGCACGTGATCATCGGCGACGCCAACCTCTCCGAGATCGCCACCTATCTCAAGGTCGGTACCACCGCCCTGGTGCTGAACATGATCGAGGAGAAGGTGTTCACCGGCGAGCTGGGCATCGCCGACCCGGTCTCCGAGCTCAAGGCGGTCAGCCACGACCCGGCGCTCCAGCACCTGATGCGGCTGCGCGACGGCCGCCGCCTCACCGCGCTGGACCTCCAGTGGGCCTACTACGAGCGCGCCCGCCAGTTCGTCGACGACCGGTACGGCCAGGATGCCGACGAGCAGACCCTCGACGTCCTGGACCGCTGGGAGGACGTGCTGGACAAGCTGGGCCGCGACCCGATGCTGCTGTCCGACAGCCTGGACTGGGTGGCCAAGCTGCGGCTGCTGGAGGGCTACCGGGAGCGGGAGAACCTGGGCTGGTCCTCGCCCAAGCTCCAGCTCGTCGACCTGCAGTATTCCGACGTGCGCCCGGAGAAGGGCCTCTACCACCGTCTGGTGGCCCGCGGGTCGATGAAGACCCTGCTGGACCCGGACGACACGCAGCGCGCCATGTACGAGCCGCCGGAGGACACCCGGGCCTACTTCCGGGGCCGCTGCCTCGCGCAGTACGCCTCCGAGGTGGTCGCCGCCAGCTGGGACTCGGTCATCTTCGACGTTGGCCGGGAATCGCTGGTGCGAGTGCCGATGATGGAACCGGAGCGGGGCACCAAGAAGCACGTCGGCCAGCTCTTCGACACGTGCGAGAGCGCCAAGGACCTGCTCGAGGTGATCACGAGCCGGTAAGAAAACACCCGTTCCGGCGGACCTTTTCGTCATAGGCGCGAGGTAGGTTTTTCCAACCCGATGGTGCAGGACTTCGGGTGGCTTCAGAAGGGGGCATCCATGGCAACCCGAGACACAGGTGGTCAGTCGCAGAGCGGGAAGGGCCGCAGCGACCAGGAGATCGAGGACGTCACCGTCGAGGCCAATCCCGAGGTCGCCGAGCGGCACGCGGAGATCACCGAGGACGTCGACGACCTGCTGGACGAGATCGACTCGGTCCTGGAGGAGAACGCCGAAGAGTTCGTGAGGGGATACGTCCAAAAGGGCGGCCAGTGACCGGTTTGTCCGCTTGTAAGTGACCGGACGCCGCCGTTTCGGCGGCGTCCGGCATTTCCTCAAGACATGTCGATGGCGTTGATCGCAACCACTCGCTTCGGCGGGATATTGTGCTTCAACTGCACGTACCTGAAAGGAACCACGTGGCGACGGGCTTTGATCCATCCGGGCGTCTACCGGATTTCTTCACCAGCACTTCGACGTCCTCCTTCACGCAGTTCCTGAGCCAGGCCGCCCCGGAGCTGCTACCGGGCCGGCGGCCGCTCCCCCCGGGCCTGTCCGCGGACATCGCCCCGCACGGCACCACGATCGTCGCGCTCGCGACGGCCGACGGTGTGGTGATGGCCGGTGACCGCCGGGCGACCATGGGCAACCTCATCGCCAGCCGGGACATCAAGAAGGTGCACCCGGCCGACGCCTACTCGCTGATCGGCATCGCCGGGACGGCCGGCATCGGCATCGAGCTGATCCGCCTGTTCCAGGTGGAGCTCGAGCACTACGAGAAGATCGAGGGCACCATGCTCTCGCTCGACGGTAAGGCGAACCGTCTGGCGGCCATGGTGCGCGGCAACCTCGGCGCGGCGATGCAGGGCCTGGCCGTGGTGCCGCTCTTCGCGGGCTTCGACCTGTCCCCGTCCGACCCGGCGCGGGCCGGGCGGATCTTCAGCTTCGACGTGGCCGGCGGCCTCTACGAGGAGACCGGCTACGAGGCGATCGGCTCCGGCTCGCTGTTCGCGAAGTCGGCGCTGAAGAAGCGCTACCGGGCCGGGCTGAGCACCGACGACGCGATCAACCTGGCGGTCGAGGCGCTGTACGACGCGGCCGACGACGACACCGCGACCGGCGGGCCGGACGTGACCCGCAAGATCTACCCGGTGGTGATGACCGCGACGGCGTCCGGCACCCACCGCCTCAGCGACGAAGAGATCACCACGGTGGCCGAGCGGGTCGTCGCGGGCCGTATGGAGAACCCGGGCGGCTGACCCGCGCTTTTCGAGAAAGAGGAGGTAGCCACCCGTGGCAATGCAGTTCTACGCGTCGCCCGAGCAGGTCCAGCGGGACCGCTCGGAGTACGCCCGCAAGGGCATCGCCCGCGGCCGGTCGGCCGTGGTGCTCACCTACGAGGGCGGCATCCTGCTGGTCGCCGAGAACATCACCACCCTGCGCAAGATCAGCGAGATCTACGACAAGATCGCGTTCGCCGCGGTGGGGCGGTACAACGAGTTCGAGGCGCTGCGGCGGGGTGGCGTCCGGATGGCCGACATGGTCGGTCTGAGCTACGACCGGCGGGACGTGACGGGGCGGGCGCTCGCCAACACGTACACGCAGACCCTCGGCGCCATTTTCTCGGAGACGCAGAAGCCGTACGAGGTGGAGATCTGCGTGGCGCAGGTCGGCGCGACGCCCGCGGCCGACGAGCTGTACCGGATCACCTACGACGGCTCGGTCATGGACGAGCCCGGCTTCATGGCGATGGGCGGCCAGGCCGAGGCGATCGGCAACGTGCTGCGCGAGCGGCACGACGCGACGGCCGAGCTGACCGTGGCCCTGGCCCTGGCCGCCGAGGCGCTCGGCAGCGTCGGCGGGGAGAACGGCCAGGCCCGCACGCTGACGCCGAAGCAGCTCGAGGTGGCGGTCCTGGACCGGCGGCGGCCGGGCCGGGCGTTCCGGCGGATCGCCGGGGCGGCGCTGATCACCCTGCTCGGGCACGAGTCGGTGCCGGAGGCGGAGCTGGGCGACGTCGACGCGGCGCCGCCCGCGCCGGCCGAGGGCAAGCCGACCGAGTCGGCCGCGTCGGAGGACACCGAGAAGTAGCCGTTCCGTCGCACGATTGCGGGGCGTGGTCACCTGGACCACGCCCCGCTGTCATGGAAAGGGCCGGTTGTGGGTGCCGCTCAGCCGGTCCTTACCGGTAGTGTTTCGTCATGGAACGGCGAATTTTCGGCCTCGAGACCGAGTACGGAGTCACGTGCACCTATCGGGGGCAGCGGCGGCTGTCTCCGGACGAGGTGGCCCGCTACCTGTTCCGCCGAGTGGTGTCCTGGGGACGCAGCAGCAACGTGTTCCTTCGTAACGGCGCACGCCTCTACCTCGATGTCGGTTCCCACCCTGAGTACGCGACCCCCGAATGCGACTCCGTCACCGACCTGGTCGCCCACGACCGGGCCGGCGAGCGGATCCTCGAAGGCCTGCTCGTCGACGCGGAGAAGCGTCTGCACGACGAGGGCATCGCGGGGGAGATCTACCTCTTCAAGAACAACACCGACTCCGCCGGCAACTCCTACGGCTGCCATGAGAACTACCTGGTCAGCCGGCACGGCGAGTTCGGCCGCCTGGCCGACGTGCTCATCCCGTTCCTGGTGACCCGCCAGCTCATCTGCGGCGCCGGCAAGGTGCTCCAGACCCCGCGCGGCGCGGTGTTCTGTCTCTCCCAGCGCGCCGAGCACATCTGGGAGGGCGTCTCCAGCGCCACCACCCGGTCCCGGCCGATCATCAACACCCGCGACGAGCCGCACGCGGACGCCGAACGCTACCGCCGCCTCCACGTGATCGTCGGCGACTCGAACATGAACGAGGTCACCACGCTGCTCAAGGTGGGCAGCGCCGACATCGTGCTGCGCATGATCGAGGCCGGCGTGGTGATGCGCGACCTCACCCTGGAGAACCCGATCCGGGCCATCCGCGAGGTCAGCCACGACATCACCGGCCGCCGCAAGATCCGCCTGGCGAACAACAAGGAGGTCTCCGCGCTGGAGATCCAGCAGGAGTATCTGGCGAAGGCCACCGAGTTCGTCGAGCGCCGCGGCGGCGACCCGGTCGCCAAGCGGGTCGTCGAGCTGTGGGGCCGCGTCCTCAACGCCATCGAGAGCGGCGACCTCGACCCGGTCTCCCGCGAGATCGACTGGGTCTCCAAGTACAAGCTGATCGAGCGCTACCAGGCCAAGCACGAGATCCCGATGTCGCACCCGCGGATCGCGCAGCTCGACCTGGCCTACCACGACGTGCGCCGGGGCCGCGGCCTCTACGCGCTCATGGAGAAGCGCAAGCAGGTCGACCGGATCGCCAACGACCTGCAGATCTTCGAGGCCAAGGAGACGCCCCCGCAGACCACGCGGGCGCGCCTGCGCGGCGAGTTCATCAAGCACGCCCAGGAGAAGCGGCGCGATTTCACCGTCGACTGGGTGCACCTCAAGCTCAACGACCAGGCGCAGCGCACGGTCCTCTGCAAGGACCCGTTCCGCGCCTACGACGAGCGGGTGGAGCGGCTGATCGCCAGCATGTGACGCCTGTGGAATAGGCTGGCCGGGCCATGACGACACCCGGCCAGCCCGAACCACCCGAGCGCTCGGAGCGCGAGGTCCGTTTCCGGCGCGCCGAACGCCGCCGCGAGAAGATCTACCGCGACATCCAGCGCGATCGCGCCGGCAACCACCGCATCCCCACGTGGGTGCTGGCCGCCGTCCTCGCCCTGATTCTGGCTGGCTGGGTGTACCTGATCATCACTTCCTGACCGGCTTCGAAGATCAAGATCGATGTCGTAGCGGGGTGGTGGGTACAGACCGCTGCTCCCGCCGAGGGCCCGGCGCGCCCCGCTGGCCGCTGGCGCGTCCAGAACGCGAGCCACACCGTGCGGCGTGCGTGAGCGGTTCCGCTCAAAACCCGGCAACCGGTCGGCAGTTGCACGACGGGCTGGAGGATCTGCCGACCCCGGCGGATCCGCTGTTCCTCGGGCTCCACCCGGCGTGCGCGGCCGCCCTGACCACCCGGCTGTTGCGCAGCGGCGGCTCGCGGGGCTCCCCGGTCAGGCCAGCAACGACGCGGCGTGACGGCCCGCGGCCGCGGCGGCCAGGAAGTAGCCGTGGTCCTGGTCCAGTTTGCGGCCCATCGTGGAGAGCGGGACGGGACAGGCGCGCAGCGCCGCGTCCAGACCGGCGGTGGCGACGCGGACCAGGCGGTGCCGCCCGCTCAGCGGGGCGAGCGCGGCGTCGACCAGCGCGGCCAGTCCGGGCTCCAGGCCGTCCGGCACCGGCAGGTCGGCGGGGACGAGCGCGACCTTCCCGTACGCCGTGAGGCTGTGGTGCGACACGCCCCGGTGCCGTTCGCGCCCGTCGCCGTCGGAGATCCGCAGTGAGCCGACCGGCCGTCCGCCCAGCACCGCGACCGCGTTGACCGCCTCGCCCAGCGCCACCCCGGAGAACCCCCAGGTGGTGCCGGTGCCCAGGTTGCCCGGCCCCTGGGCGACGATGGTCACGTCGGCGTGCAGCACGTGCCGGGCGGCGAGCAGCCCGGTGTGCACGGTGCTCGCCTCCAGGTCGCCGCCGAACGCCTGGCCCGTGGTGACCGTCCCGGCCAGATGGCCGCGCAGCCCGTCGAGGGTGCGGGAGAACCAGGCCGGCAGCGCCCCGCCGTCGGTCATCAGGTAGGCCACCCGGGCGTCCGGCCGGTCGGCGTGGACCCCGGCCAGGATCGCCGGCAGCGCCGAGTGCAGGTCGGCGGTGACCACCGGCATCCCGTCGATCGACTCGGCGGCGGCCAGCACCTCCCGGTACGGCGACGCCTCCTCGTCCACGCCGAGCCGGATCGCCTGCAACGGGGTGTAGCGGGCCTTCACGAGATGTCCGCCGTCGCGGGTGGCGCCGTCGCCGGCCGGATCCGCGGGCAGCCGGTCGGGAAGGGCGACGACCAGCGCGTACCCCCCGGTGCCGAGGCCCATCACCAGCGCGCCGACGTTGAGCAGCACCCGGTCGCCGGGCTCCGGGCTGCCGACCAGGTCGGGGTAGGCGAGGGCACGCAGCGGGCCGTCCGCGGTGCTGACCTCCAGCTCGACGGCCCCGTGCCAGCTGCGCCGCACCGACTGGACCGTCCCGGACCGCCATCGCACCATGCGGCGAACCCTACAAGGTTGCGGGGGCAGTGACGCCTGACAGTCCCTCGACCGGGGGCTGCTAGCGTTGCCACTCGTGTCGCGCACTCGTACCGAGCGCCTGGTGAATCTGGTCATCTGCCTCCTGTCGACGCGGCGGTTCCTGACCGCCGCGCAGATCGCCCTGACCGTGCCCGGTTACGAGCACGACCCGTCGGACCCACGTGACCACGAGGCGTTCCAGCGCAAGTTCGAACGGGACAAGGCCGAGCTGCGTGAGCTGGGCGTGCCCCTGGAGACCGGTACGGCGAGCATCTTCGACCAGGAGCCCGGCTACCGGATCGCCCAGCGGGAGTACGCGCTGCCCGACATCCTCCTGGAGCCGGACGAGGCGGCCGCCGTCGGCATCGCGGCCCGCCTGTGGCAGCACGCCGGCCTGGCCGCCGCGGCGTCGTCCGGGCTGGCCAAGCTGCGGGCCGCCGGCGTCGAGGTGGACCCGCAGGCCACCCTGGGTGTGGAGCCGGTGGTGACCGTCGACCCGTCGTTCGGGCCGCTCACCTCGGCCGCCCGGGAGCGCCGCGCGGTCACCTTCAAGTACCGGGTGCCCGAGGTCGACGAGCCCAGCTCGCGCCGCCTGGAGCCGTGGGGCGTGGTCTGCTGGCGCGGCCGGTGGTACGTGGTGGGCCACGACCGCGACCGGGCCGCCACCCGCTGCTTCCGCCTGTCCCGCATCGTCGGCGAGGTCAAGGCCACCGGCCGCCCGGGCGCTTTCGAGCCGCCCGTCGGCGCGGACCTGATCAGCCACGTGGCCCGCTCGTCCGGGCCGATCGCGCGCAACGGCCGGGCCACCGTGACGGTCCGTCCCGGCCGGGCCGCCGGGCTGCGCCGGATGGCCGCCGAGGTGTCCCCGGGGCCGGACGGCGACCGGCTGACCATCAGCTACGGGGACGTGGACTGGCTGGCCTCGCGGATCGCCGGGTACGGTCCGGACGCCCGCGCCGACGGCCCGCCCGAGCTACGCGACGCCGTCATCCAGCACCTGAAGGAAATGATCACCCGGCACGAGGCCCCGGCGGTGCCGGCATGAGCGCGGGCCCGGTTTCGAGATGGCGCGGGAACGCGGCGGAGGTGGCGTCATGAGCGCGCGTACGCCGAGCGCGGACCGGCTCGGGCGGCTGCTGAACCTGGTGCCGTACCTGCTGGCCCGGCCCGGAATCCTGATCTCCGAGGCGGCCGCCGACCTGGACGTCACCGACAAGCAGCTGCGCGAGGACCTGGAGCTGCTCTGGGTGTGCGGGCTGCCCGGCTACGGTCCCGGTGACCTGATCGACATGGCGATCGACGGCGACCACGTGACGATCAGCCACGACGCCGGCATGGACAAGCCGCTGCGGCTCAACCCGGACGAGGCCCTCGCCCTGGTGGTGGCGCTGCGGATGCTCGCCGAGACGCCCGGCATCGGCACCCGGGACGCGATCGAGCGAGCCCTCGCCAAGATCGAGAACGCGGCCGGTGACCTGGCGGACGCCCCGGTGGCCGTCAAGCTGCCGGCGAACCAGGAGCGGCTCGCCAAGGTCCGGGCCGCGGTCGCCTCCGGCAACGCGCTGCGGCTCACCTACTACACCCCGTCGCGGGACGAGACCACCGATCGGGTGGTCGACCCGATGCGGATGCTGATGGTCGGCGGCTTCAACTACCTGGAGGCGTGGTGCCGCCGGGCCGAGGCGACCCGGCTGTTCCGGATCGACCGGATCGACGCGTTCACCGAGCTGGACGAGCCGTCCGCGCCGCCGGTCGGCGCGGTGCCGCACGACGTCACCAGCGGCGTCTTCCACCCCGGCCCGGAGCTGCCGCTGGTCACCCTGCGGGTGGGCCGCGGCGGGCGCTGGATCACCGAGTACTACCCGGTCGAGCAGGTCGTCCGGGAGGGCCCGGAATGGCTGGTCACGATGCGGGTCACCGACCTGGGCTGGGCTCAGCGGTTCCTGGCCGGCCAGGGCCGCGACGTCACCGTGGTGGGCCCGCCCGAGCTGCTGGAACGCATCCGTGCCCAGGCCGCTACCGCCCTCGGCCAGTACGCCGCGCCGCACGGCCTCGCGGCGGACCGTCCGGCGGCCGGATAGGGTGGCCGCGTGCTGATGTGGGTCTGGATCGCCGTGGTGGCGGTCGCGCTGGTGGTCCTGATCGTCGCCGGGACGAGACTTCTCGGGCGGCTGCGGGTCCTGGAGCGTGCGGCCCGGCGGCTGCGGCACCGCCAGGAGCAGGCGCTCGCGGTGCAGGCCAAGGCCGAGGTGATGCAGGAGACGATGCTCGCCGTGCAGGAGCGGGCCGAGCGGGCCCAGGAGAAGGTGGAGCAGATCAAAGCAGGTCTGGGCCACCGTTAGACAGTTCCCGGCCTGTTGTCCGGACCTTCCGAAGATCATAAGAAACCGGAAGGATCCGGAGGGCAACATCCCGGGGATCCACACGTACGATGGACCCCGCAACCTGATCCGACCGACTGGAGTCTCCCATGGGCGCCCTCAAGCCATGGCACATCATTGTTCTCGTTGTTGTGCTTGTCCTGCTCTTCGGCGCGAAGCGACTGCCCGACGCGGCGCGGTCCCTCGGCCGTTCGCTGCGGATCATCAAGGCGGAGACCAAGGGCCTCGTCGACGACGACAACAACGTCGCGGAGAAGGCTGAGCCGCAGCACAGCCGCACCCCCTTGCAGGGCGAGGTGCAGCAGCCGTACCAGCAGCAGGGCTACCAGCAGCCGCAGCAGCCGTCCGCCCAGCCGTACGTGGACCCGGTGCAGCGCACCAACGACCGCTGACCCGGGCCGATGGACCTGAGCCTTCGGAAGAACAAGGGACCCAGTAAGTTCCAGCAGGCCGCCGACGGCTCCATGACGCTCATCGAGCACGTCCGTGAGCTGCGGAACCGGCTCTTCTGGGCGTCACTGGGCATCGTCGTCGGCCTGATCGTCGGTTTCATCCTGGCCAACTGGGCGTTCGACGTCCTGAGCGGGCCGTACTGCGCTCTCGACACCTCGTGGGTGCTCAACGCCCAGGGCGAGAAGCAGTGCATGTTCCTCACCCTGGGCGCCACCGACTCGCTGATCATCCGGCTGAAGATCGCGCTGTGGCTCGGCCTGATCATCGGCGCGCCGGTCTGGCTGTACCAGCTGTGGGCCTTCATCGCGCCGGGCCTGCACCGGCACGAGCGCAAATGGGCGTACGTCTTCGTGGCGATCGCCGCCCCGCTGTTCCTCGGCGGCGCGGTCCTGGCCTACCTCGTGGTGGAGCACAGCCTGGCCTTCATCATGGAGGCCGGTGTCCTCCAGGAGTCCCAGCAGCTCGAGGTCACCGCCTACATCGGGTTCGTGACCACGATGATCCTGCTGTTCGGTGTGGCGTTCGAGTTCCCGCTGGTGCTGCTGATGCTGAACTTCACCGGCGTGGTCAGCGCGCGCCGGCTGCTCAGCTGGTGGCGCACGGTGGTGTTCCTGTCGTTCGCGTTCGCCGCGATCGCCACCCCGGACCCGGGGCCGTTCGGCATGACCCTGCTGGCGGCCTGCATGAGCCTGCTGTACTTCATCGCGGTCGGCGTGGCCTTCCTCTACGACCGGCGCAAGGGCCGCGGTCGGGAGATCTACGCGGGCCTCGACGACGACGCGATCTCCCCGCTCGAGGAGGAGCGGGTGCCGGTCGGCGCGTCCGACCCGATCGAGTCGCCCACCTCCATCGACGCCCCGGCGCCGGTGGAGAAGCCCATGCCGATCGAACGCCGTTTCGACGACATGACTTAGCCTGATTGCTTCGCTTCGCTCCGCGGCGATCGCCTTGTAACCGGTGAGGGGGCAGGCGATTTCCCGCCGCCCGCAAAACCAAGAGCGCGGGCGTCGAGAAATCGCTTGCCCCCTCACCGGCGGCGATCGCGACGTAGTTTGATTGCTCCGCTTCGCTCCGCGGCGATCGCCTGGTAACCGGTGAGGGGGCAGGCGATTTCCCGCCGCCCGCAAAACCAAGAGCGCGGGCGTCGAGAAATCGCTTGCCCCCTCACCGGCGGCGATCGCGACGTAGCTTGATTGCTTCGCTTCGCTCCGCGGCGATCGCATGCCCCCTCACCGGCGGCGATCCTGACCGGGGGGTACCGTTCGCGGCTGTGACGAGCGACTTCATCGCGGTGCTGGCCAACCCCTCGGCGGGGCGTGGCCGGCACCGCGGCCTGCTTCCGGGAGTGTTGCAGGCTCTCGGGACGGCCGGGCACACGGTGCGGCTCCTGGACGCCGGCAGCAGCGCCGAGGCCGAGCTGGCCTGCCACCGGGCGGTCGCCGACGGGGCCGCCGCGGTGGTCGCGGTCGGTGGCGACGGCACGGTGCACCGGGCGCTCCAGGCGGTCGCCGGGCAGGAGGCCGGCTTCGGGGTGGTGCCGGCCGGGACGGGCAACGATTTCGCGAGCGCGGTGGGCGTACCCCATGATCCGCTGAAGGCCGCGGAGGCGATCGCCGGGGCCCTCCGTGATCAGCGGGACCACCGGTTCGATCTGGCCCGGACCCGTGACGCCCGGGGTGAGCGGCGATGGTTCTGCGCGGTCCTGGCCGGCGGATTCGACGCGCTGGTCAACGAGCGCGCCAACCGGATGCGCAGGCCCTCCGGACCGCGCCGCTACGACCTGGCGATCCTGCTGGAGCTGGCCCGGCTGAGGGCCCGCGACTACACGGTGCACACCGACGGCGCCGTCCATCATCTGCGGGGCGAGATCGTGGCGGTGGGCAACTGCCCCAGCTACGGCGGCGGCCTGCGGATCGTGCCGGACGCCGACCCGGCGGACGGCCTGCTCGACGTCATCTTCGCGACCACGCTGGGGCGCGCGGCCCTGACGCGGCTGAAGCCGCGCCTGCGCAACGGCACCCACGTCACCGATCCGCGGGTCACCGTGCTGCGGGCGCGCGAGGTGCGGATCGAGGCGGAGGGCATCATCGGGTACGCGGACGGCGAGCGTCTCGGCCCTCTGCCGGTCGAGGTGAGCTGTGTGCCGGGTGCGGTCCGGTTGCTCCGCTGACCACGGGGTCAGATCCCGGTGCGGGTGCCGAACCGTAGGGCATGACGAACTCGATCGGCAGCAGCGCCCCCTCGGTGACGTCTCGTGCGTCCGCCCTGTTCGGGGGTGCCAAGGACGCGTTCCGGGCGATCGCCGACGCGGCGGTCAGCACGCAGGACGAGGCGCCGGTCGCCGAGGCGGCGAAGAAGGGCCGCCAGGGGACCGTCCTGGACCGTTACGCCTGACCGGCGAGCGCCAGCGCCAGCACTGCGGACAGGCCGTTGGGCCGGCCCGGGTCGGCGGCGGGAAGCACCAGCGTGGCCAGGCCCGCGTTGACGGCGCCCGCGTCGGCCGGGGTGTCGCCGACCATGAGCGCCCGCTCCGGGTCGACGCCGAGCAGGCCGCACGCCCGGTAGAAGATCATCGGGTCGGGTTTGATCCGCCCGATCTCGTAACTCAGCGCGTAACCGTCGACGAACCCGTCCAGCCCCCAGGCGGCGAACAGCGGCCGGATGTCGAAGGCGATGTTGCTGACCACCGCCACCTTCACCCCGGCCTCGTGGAGTTTGCGCAGCGTCGGCTCGGTCTCCGGGTACGGCAGCCAGCCCTCCGGGAGCAGCAGCCGCTCGTAGAGGGCGTCCGCGAATCCTTCGACATCGGTGTGGACGGTCGCGGCCAGGCCGGTGTAGGCGGCGCGGTGACTGTGCGGGTACAGGTCGCGGTCGGCCCAGTGCTCGGCCAGATGCGGCGGCACCCGGTGCGGCAGCGGCCCGCCGGCCCGCCCGGCGGTCGTCAGACGGTCGGCCAGAACCGTCGCCTTTCCCCGGTCCAGTGCGGTCCCGCACGCGGCGGCCGCGGCGATCACCCAGGTCAGCGGATCCTCCACCTGGGCGAGTGTGCCGTGGAAGTCGAAGAGCACGGCCTCGACGGGCCGCACCGGACGGTTTGGAGGATTCGAGGCAAGCGGCACGTCGTGCACCTTACCGACCTGTCCCGGCGGACCTTGCGGCCCTATACCGTGCTGCAAATTGTCATACGCACGAACTAGCCTTGGGTCATGACTAGTCCCGCCGAGAACTACGCGGCATCCCGACGGCGGGCGGCGCGGGTCGCCACCTATCCGGCCCTCGAGGATTTCATGCTCGACGTCGGCTTCGACCTGGACGACTTCCAGCGCGAGTCCTGCCAGGTGCTGGAGCGTGGCAGCGGGGTCCTGGTCTGCGCTCCGACCGGCGCCGGCAAGACCGTGGTCGGCGAGTTCGCGGTGCACCTGGCCCTGCGCTCGGGGGAGCGCAAGTGCTTCTACACGACACCGATCAAGGCGCTGTCCAATCAGAAATACCACGATCTCGTGGCCCGCCACGGTGCCGACAAGGTCGGCCTGCTGACCGGCGACAACGCGATCAACGGGGACGCGCCGGTGGTGGTGATGACCACCGAGGTGCTGCGCAACATGCTCTACTCCGGCTCCGACCAGCTGCGCAATCTGGCCTATGTGGTGATGGACGAGGTGCACTACCTCGCCGACCGGTTCCGGGGCGCGGTCTGGGAAGAGGTGATCATCCACCTCCCGTTGTCGGTCACCCTGGTCTCGCTGTCCGCGACGGTCAGCAACTACGAGGAGTTCGCCGACTGGCTGGTCACCGTCCGGGGGCAGACCGAGGTGGTGGTCAGCGAGCACCGGCCGGTGCCGCTCTGGCAGCACATGCTGGTCGGCCGGCGGATGTTCGACCTGTTCCACGACGCCGACGCGGCCCGCAAGCACGATGTGCATCCCGAGCTGCTGCGCTACACCCGCGAGATGGACCGGCGGCTCGAGTTCACCGACCGGGCGAGCAGCGGCTGGCGGGGCGGGCGCGGCAAGCGCTGGCAGCCACCGCCCCGGGCCGAGGTCGTCGACCGCCTGGAGCGGGGCGGCCTGCTGCCGGCGATCCTGTTCATCTTCAGCCGGGCCGGCTGTGACGCGGCGGTCAAGCAGTGCCTCGACGCCGGGCTGCGGCTCACCGACCCGGAGGAGCGGGCCGAGATCCGCCGGATCGTGTCGGCCAAGGTGGCCGCCATCCCGTCCGAGGACCTGTCGGTCCTGGGCTACTGGGAGTGGCTCGACGGCCTGGAGCGCGGCGTCGCCGCCCACCACGCCGGCATGCTTCCCGCCTTCAAGGAGGCGGTCGAGGAGTGCTTCGTCAAGGGCCTGGTCAAGGCGGTGTTCGCCACCGAGACGCTGGCGCTGGGCATCAACATGCCGGCCCGCTGCGTGGTGCTGGAGCGCCTGGTCAAGTTCAACGGCGAGGCGCACGTCGACCTCACCCCGGGGGAGTACACGCAGTTGACCGGCCGGGCCGGGCGCCGCGGCATCGACGTCGAGGGCCATGCCGTGGTGCTGTGGAGCCCCGACGTGGACCCGCGTCACGTGGCCGGGCTCGCCTCCACGCGGACCTATCCGTTGCGGTCGTCGTTCCGGCCGTCGTACAACATGGCGGTCAACCTGGTCGGCTCGGTCGGCGCGGAGAAGTCCCGGGAGCTGCTGGAGTCGTCGTTCGCCCAGTTCCAGGCGGACCGGTCGGTGGTCGGCCTGGCCCGGCAGGTGCAGCGCAACGTCGAGACCATGGAGACGTATTCCGCGGACGCCGCCTGCCACCACGGCGACTTCGACGAGTATTTCGGGATCCGGGTGGCCATCGCCGACCGGGAGAAGTCGCTGTCGCGCCAGGGCGTCCAGCAGCGCCGGTCGGCGGCCGTCGACTCGCTGGAGCGGCTGCGGACCGGCGACGTGATCCGGGTGCCGCAGGGCCGCCGGGCCGGGCTGGCCGTGGTCATCGAGCCGGCGACCGGTGGGTTCGGCGAGCCGCGGCCGCTGGTGCTCACCCAGGACCGGTGGGCCGGCCGGGTCAGCCCCGGCGACTTCGGCGGACAGGTCGAGGTGCTGGCCCGGGTGCGGGTGCCGAAGAACTTCAACCACCGCTCGCCGGGCGCCCGCCGGGATCTGGCCGCCCAGGTCAGCGCCACCGGGCTGGACCGGCATCCGGACCGTCGCCGGGGCGGCCGCAGCCGCGCCAACCCGGGGGAGGACGCCGAGATCGGCCTGCTCAAGGTGAGGATGCGGCAGCACCCCTGCCACGCCTGCCCGGAGCGGGAGGACCACGCCCGCTGGGCCGAGCGGCGGCACCGCCTGCACCGCGACACCGAGACGTTGCGGGCCAAGGTGTCCGGGCGCACCGGCTCGCTCGCCCGCACGTTCGACCAGGTGTGCGCCGTCCTGACCGCCCGCGGCTATCTCTCCTCCGACGGCGAGGTGACCGAGGCCGGCCGGATGCTCGGCCGGATCTGGTCGGAGGCCGACCTGCTGGTCGCCGAGTGCCTGCGCCAGGACGTGTGGGAGGGGCTGGCCCCCGACGAGCTGGCCGCCGCCGTGTCGATGGTGCTCTACGAGTCCCGCCGTGAGGGCGAGGACCGCGCCTCGGTGCCGAAGGGCCCGGTCAGCGGCGCCGTCGACGCCTGCGCCAAGCTGTGGGGCGAGATCGCGGCCGACGAGTCGGAGCACGGGCTGTCGCTGACCCGCGAGCCCGACGCCGGCTTCGTCTGGCCGATGTACCGCTGGGCCCGCGGTGAGCCGCTGGCCCGGGTGCTGGCCAGCGGCTCCAACGACGCCGACATGCCGGCCGGCGACTTCGTCCGGTGGGCGCGCCAGGTGCTCGACCTGCTCGGCCAGGTGAAGGACGCGTCCGCCGCCTCGCCGAGCGTGCGGGAGACGGCCCGCAAGGCGATCAGCGCGGTCAACCGGGGGGTGCTCGCACTGCAGAGCGCCCTGTAGATCGTGGCGGATGGTGAATCACCGTTGACGGTATCTCCCGGATAATCCAAGAATTGCGGCGGCGGCATCGATGTTGCTGATTTCCGGGAGAAGAGGGTATGAGCGCGGGCTCACCGCACCTGATCGGGTGGTCCGGTGATGCGGTGGCGGATTCGGTGCTGGCCGTCATCGACGCGGACACCGCGGTCATCGAGCTGTCCGTATGGGGCGGCTGGGACCGGCGACGGTCGGTGCAGGCCCGTACCGTGCTGGACAAATGCCTCGCCGAGCACCCGACCGGGGTGATCGTGGATCTGCACCGGTTGCGCGACCCGCACGCGGTGAGCGCGCCGCTGTGGCTGACCGCGTGCGCCCAGGGGGCCGCCCTGCAACCGCCGGTCGCGGTCGCCGTCTGCGTGCCGGCGAACGCGCCGGTGGCCCGGCGGCTGCGGCGACTCGGCGCCCGGGACTGGCTGGTGCTGTACGCGACCGTTTCCCAGGCGCGGGCCGCCCTGTCCGGCCGGAACGCGCTGCCGGACCGGCTGCACCTGGCCCTGCCCCCGGACCCGGCGGCCGCGATGCAGGCCCGGTCACTGGTGTCCGACGCCTGCTCCGGCTGGGGCCTGGGCCACCTGTGCGAGCGGGCCCGCCTGGTGATCTCCGAGCTGGTGGTGAACGCGGCCGAGCACGCCGGCACCGACATCGAGGTGGTGGTGTCGTCGCGCGGCTCCGGGCCGGCGGCCGCCCTGCACCTGGCCGTCTACGACGGTGACCTGGTGCTGCCCCGGGTCTGCGATCCGGTGCCCGGCCCGCTCGGTCCGTCGCTGGTCGACCGGGGCCTGGGGCTGCGGATCGTCGGGTCGGCGGCGTCGGCGTGGGGCGCCCTGCCGGCCCGCGGCGGCAAGCTGGTCTGGGCGATCATCCGATCGCGCCCGGAGGGTCCGTCGTGACCGGGACCCGGATCGCCGGCAGCCGGGAGGGCGACCGTCTGCTGATCACCCTCCAGGGCAGCCTGGACGCCATGTCGGTGGAGGCGTTGCAGACCCAGCTCTACGACCTGACCCGGGTGCACGACCTGATCGGTCTCGGCGACCCGGTCCGGCAGATCCACATCGACGTGGCCGGCGTGGATTTCTGCGACGCGGCCGGGTTGCGGATGCTGGTGGCGGCCCGGCGGGTGGCGGAGGCCCGGCAGGCGACCTGCCACCTGCACGATCCGCAGCCGCACCTGCGATGGCTGCTGCGCGCCACCCGGGCCGCCGACCTCTTCGACATGTGACCGCGGCCGCTACTTCTTGTCGTAGTAGAAGTCCCAGGCCTCGCCGTAGTTGGACGGCTTCTTCACCCCGGACGGCTTGCCGTGGCCGCTGAGCCGGGTGCTCATCTTCAGCGCGCCGTCGCTGTCGCGCAGCGTCACGCCGATGGAGGTGACCCAGCCGGCCGCGTCGGTGGTCGCGGTGAACTGGGCGTTTCCGCCGAACCAGACCGAGATGGCCGGGGTGCCGACCGGCAGGAAGCCCTCGTTGAACTTGTCGCCCTCGATGTCGAGGGTGCCGGCGTACGCGTTCGGCCCGGTGCTGCGGACCTGGTCGACCGCCGAGGTGAACCGGGACAGGCCGGTCGGGTCGGTCATGTCGAACCAGTACAGCGAGTCCTTCTTGATCCGCTTCAGGTCGAGGTGCACCCAGGTCTCGTTGCTCTTCTCCCGCGAATACAGGTCGGTGCCGACCACGATCCGCTGGGACTGGTCGGTCTCCTTGCCGGTGATCTTGTACTTGACGCTGAGGCGCTTCGCCTTCGGGTCGAACGTCCCGGATCCGGCGACCTTCTGCTTGTCCGGCACGTCACCGGTCACGCTGAACCGGTAGGTGCTGGTGCGTGACTTCTCCAGCGCGGCGAGCAACTGGTCCCGGGCCGGGGTTCCGGTCGGGCTCGGCGCGGTGGCGGCCGACGTGGACTCGGTGCCCGGCGTGGACGCGGGCGTGGATGCCCGCTCGACGGCCGGGCTGGTGCACCCGGCGGCCAGCGCGACGGTGGCGAGAGCGAGCAGGGCAGGGCGAGATGGCGACATGTTGATTCCCCCATGGATCGACGCATCCAAAACCCTATGTGATCGCGCAACCGGTATAGGCGCAGGCCGGACCGGGTGCGGCCCAGGTCACGCCCAGGTGCTGGCCTCCGCGTCGAACAGGCCGGGCGGGCTCTGCACCGGCACCACGCAGAGCAGACGGCCGCCCGGCGCCCGCAGCGTCCTGTGGCCGCCGTGGTCGGCGACCGTCGTGGCTGCGACGCATGATCGGACCCTAGGTGTAGAGACCGTCCAATCGCGACCGGTAGCGCTCCTCGGCCACCCGGCGGCGCAGCTTCATCGACGGGGTGAGCAGGCCGCTCTCCACGTCCAGGTGCTCGTCGAGGATCAGGAACCTCTTGATCGTCTCCCACGGGTTGAGACCGGCGTTCAGCCGCTCGACGCAGGCGGCGACCTCGGCCTCCACCTCGGGCGTACGGGTGACCTCCGGATCCAGGTCGATCAGCGCGGTGACGAACTTCCGCCCGTCGCCGTGGATCAGGATCTGGTTCACCATCGGGCAGATCGCCTTGAACCTCGCCTCGATCGCCTGCGGGGCCACGTACTTGCCGTTCGACGTCTTGATCAGGTCTTTCTTGCGGTCGGTGATCCGCAGCGAGCCGCCCTCGGTGATCTCGCCGATGTCGCCGGTGTGCAGCCAGCCGTCCACCAGGGTCTCGCCGGAGTCCAGCCCGTGGTAGCCGCTCATGATGCCGGGGCCGCGCAGCAGGACCTCCCCGTCCTCGGCGATCCGTACGTCGGTGCCGGGCAGCGGGCGGCCCACGGTGCCGTACTCCGGGGCCTCGGGGCGGTTGAAGACCGTGGTGGCGCAGGACTCGGTCATCCCGTACCCCTCGGCGATCGGCAGGCCCATCGCGCCGAACCAGACCGCGATGTCCGGCGAGAGCGCGGCGGCGCCGGAGATGAAGAACCGCATCCGCCCGCCGAACCGGGCCCGCACCTTCGACAGCACCAGCCGGTCGGCCAGCACGTTGCGGTGCCCGGCCTTGATCGCCCAAGCGAACAGGCGGCCCTTGAGGCCACCGCCGACCGTCGCGCCGACCCCGGCGTACACCTTCTCGAAGATCCGCGGCACGGCCGGCATGATGGTCGGCCGCACCTCGGCGAGCCGCTGCACGATCCGGCTCACGTCGCCGTCCACGGCGAACTCGAAGCCCACCGACAGCTGGCAGGCCAGCAGCGCCTTGCCGAAGGCGTGCGACAGCGGCAGCCACAGGTAGCCGACGTCGTCGGTCCGCAGGAAGCCCATCGCCTGGATCGCCAGGCCCTGGTAGACCCACGCGCCGTGGGTGATCCGCACACCCTTGGGCAGGCCGGTGGTGCCGGAGGTGTAGATCAGCGTGGCCAGGTCGTCCGGGCCGACCGCGCCGGTGGTCCGCCGCACCAGTTCCGGATCGGCGGCCAGCGCCTCCCGGCCGGCGTCCCGCAGCTCGCCGAGGGCGTCCATCCGGAACACCCGCTCCACGTGCGGGCCGACCTTCGCCTCCTGGGCGGCGTCCGCCACGAACGCGAACCGGCTGCCCGAGTCGGTGAGGACGTGCGCCACCTCCTCCGGCGACGACGACGGGTAGACGGTGGTGGTCGCGCCGCCCGCGCACATCACCCCGAAGTCCGCCTCGATCCACTCGACGCAGGTGCCGGCCGCGATCGCCACCCGGTCCTCCGGGCGCAGGCCGAGCGTGATCAGTCCGGCCGCGATCTCCCGGACCGCTGACGCGGTCTCCGCCCAGGTCTGGGCGATCCACTCACCCTCGCTGCCGGGTCGCCGATAGGCCACTTCATCGGGGGTACGCTCGGCGCGCCGCAGGAACATCGCACCGAACGACGACGGGGTGTCCCGCCGTAGATCGTCGAGGCGGGCCTTCTCGTCCGCGGGCGCGGCACAGATCGTCACACTCTCTCCTCTGCTGGGCTCTGCACCATCCGGCACAGCCAGGTGGACAGTTCCGGGATCAGGGCCGACAGGCCGGGCACGGGTTCGGCGTCGAGGGCGTCCGACGCGATCTGCCGCAGCGCGTAGACGGCTCCGATGTAGGCGCTCAGCGGGGTGTCCCCGGTCGTGCCGGGGAACCGCCGCTCCCGCAGGTCGCGGATGAACCCGGCCAGGTGGGTGAGCGCGGCGCGCCGCCGCTCACGGGCCGCCCGGCCCAGCGCGTCCATCTCGACCCCGAACGCGCGGGCCGCCACCAGGTCGCTCTCCAGCGTGCCCAGGTACGCGGCCACGAACTCGCGCACGCAACCGGGCCAGTCCTCGCCCCGGTTCGCCGCCAGGCGGTCCAGGAACACCGCGATGAACCGGTCGTACGCGGCGTGCACGCAGGCGTCCTTGTCGGCGAAGCACTCGTAGAACGCCGCCCTCGACACCGCGGCCCGGGCGCAGATCTCGCGCACCCCGAAGCCCCGGTAGCCCCCGGCCGCCAGCAGCTCGGTGGCGGCGATCATCATCCGCTCCCGCTGGGCGGCCACCACCTGCTCACGGGCCAGCACGTGCCGGCCCCGGGGCAGGCCGGCCGGCACGGTGAAGATCACTCCGTCGGTGATCCGGTCCATCTGAGTACGCATTGTTACTTCAAGATTCCCATGACGTTCTCGTTACACGGGACAACCCCTCGGGGGTGCCGCGGGCAGGATGGGGGAGTGGCTGATGATCTGAGACTCGCCCAGGACGCCGCCCTCGCGGGTGCCGCCGAAGGCCTCCGGCACTTCGCGGCGCTCGCCGGGCTGCCGCGTGAGGTCAAGACCGACGGGTCGGTGGTGACCGCCGCCGACCGGGCCGTCGAGACCCGGATCCGGGAGGTTCTCGCCGCCGCCCGGCCGGGGGACGCGGTTCTCGGCGAGGAGCACGGCGAGACCGCCGGCACCGAGGGCCGCCGCTGGATCATCGACCCGATCGACGGCACCCATCTCTTCGTCGAGGGCGACAACCGGTGGCTCGTGCTGATCGCCCTCGAGGAGCGGGACGAGATCAGCGTCGCCGTCGCGGCCGTCCCGGCCCAGGGACGGATCTGGTGGGCCGAACGCGGCGGCGGCACCTGGGAGGGCCGGATCCAGGACGGGCGGATCCTCGGCGAACACCGGATCCGGGTCGCCGGCGCCGGGCCGGCGGAGCTGGCCGGGAGCCGGCTCGGCGTGGTGCCGGACTGGGGACGCGACAAGGTCGCCCCTCTCATCGAGGCGGCCGACGAGCGCGCGTGGACGGTGCAGCCCGCGTTGCTGGTGGCCCGGGGCGAACTGGATCTGGCGGTGCAGACCGGCGGCAAGATCTGGGACTTCGCGGCCACCTCGCTGATCGTGACCGAGGCCGGCGGCGACTACCGGGGGCTGGACGGGCGGACCCGGCCGGGGCCGGGGGCGTCGCTGTATTCCCGGAGTGCGGAGTTGGGTGATATCGCCTTGAAGGTGCTCAACGATCGCTAACGTGATGATCCGGACGGATCTTCACCAGGGGGCGGATCGTGAGAAATCGGTGGCCGGCCTTCGCCGGCGTGCTTCTCGTGCTCGCGTCCGCGGGCTGCGGCGAGTCGGCGGACCAGGAGCCGACGACCGGGAGGTCCAGCGCGGCGCTGCCCATCGTCAGGTCGTACGAGAAATCGGTCGCCGGGGTGGTCCAGGCGGCCGAGGCGTTCCTCGCCACCCTCGACGCCGACGAGAAGGCGCTCACCCAGCTGGAGCTGACCGAGGCCAACGCGACCCTGTGGTCGAACCTGCCGTGCGGCTCGTCCTGCCGCCCCGGCATCCGGTTCGGTGACCTGGACATCGAGGAGCAGGCCGCCGCCAAGAGCGTGCTGAAGACGGCGCTCGGGACGGGGGCCGGCGGCGGCTACGAGCGGGCCGAGCAGATCATGGCCGCCGACGACTACCTCGGCGTCCTCCAGGCCAAAGGCGCTCTCAGCAGCGCCCGTCCGGACATGCCCAGCGGTGCCCCACCCGGTGGCATGTCCAGCGGGAGACCGAGCGGGATGCCCAGCGGTGGCATGCCGGGCGGCGGCCCGCCCGGTGAGATGCCGAGCGGTGGCCCGTTCAGCGGCGCGGACACGAGCTACTCGTCCGGCAACTACTTCCTGGCGTTCCTCGGCACGCCCAGCACCACCGGGGCCTGGCAGATCAGCTTCGGCGGCCACCACCTCGCGGTGCACATGGCGTACAAGAACGGCGAGGTGGCCGGGGCGTCGCCGTACTTCGTCGGCGTCGAGCCGATCACCTGGACCGACGCCGCGGACGTCCGGCACGCGCCGCTGAACGACATGAGGACCGGCCTGGTCACCATGCTCGACAGCCTCACCGAGACCGAGCGTGAGACGGCGAAGCTGGCGAAGACGTACGCCGACGTGCTGGTCGGGCCGGGCGAGGACGGCCAGTTCCCGGCGACGAAGGAGGGCCTGTCCGCCGGGGCGCTCACCGCCGGGCAGAAGGCGCTGGTCCTGGCCGCCATCGAGCCGTGGGTGGCGGGCGCCGACGACGCCACCGCCGCGGCGCTGATGAAGATCTACACGTCGGAGATCGACAAGACCTACATCGGCTGGTCCGGCTCCCCCACCCTGACCAAGCACGCCGACTACGTGCGGATCGACGGGCCGAGCGTCTGGGTGGAGTTCGTCTGCCAGAACGGCGTGGTCGTCCAGGACCAGATCCACTACCACACGATCTACCGCGACCACACCCGTGACTACGGCGGCGAGTTCACCTTCTGACGCGCGGGCCCCCGGTCACACCGGGGGCCCGGCGGTCGTCACGGCGCGTGCAGGGTGATCGTCGTCCAGGCGCCGACGTGCACCTGGTCGCCGTCCTTCAGGGTCCGGGTCTGGCCCGGGTCCAGCGGCTGGGCCTCCCCGTTGAGGTAGGTGCCGTTGGTCGAGCCGAGATCGGAGACCAGCCACGTGCCGTCCACCGAGAAGGTGAGCAGCGCGTGGTTGTGCGACGCCCCCGGGTCGGCGGGCGCCTGCGCCAGGTCGATCTCCGGGGCGGTGCCCTTCGAGGAGCTGTGCCGGCCGATCCGCACCTGCGGCGGGGCCAGCCGGACGGTACGCCGGGGCGCGCCCGCCGGGAACTCGACGCCCTCGATGTCGTTGTCGGCGAAGTAGTCCGGGTCGGCGAAGACCGTGGCGGTCCACTCGCCGGCCGGCGCCGCCGGGGTGGGCGTGCCGAGCTGCGGGACCCGCCCGGTGGTGTAGTCGTAGCCGCAGTCCTCGCAGAACCGGCCCGGCCCCCGGGGCGCCCGGCAACTCGGGCAGTCCCCGCCCGGCGCGGCCGGCGCGGCCGGCGCGGCCGCCACCGGGGTCGCCACGGCCGCCGGGGCGGCGCCCTGAATCGGGGAACCGCACGTGTCGCAGAAATCGTCCTCGGTGGACGCGTGACCGTTCGGGCAGGTGTAGACGCTCACTGGCCGCGGCCCACCCGGACCGTCTTGGTGGAGCGGGTGTCCAGGGCCATCTCGTCCTCGGCCGCCACCCGGCGCTTGAGCCGGACCGTGCCGGTGACCGCGTCCTCGATCTCCACCACCTTGGACAGCAGCTCCTCGGTGGCGGTGTTGCCGCTGGCCCGGGCGAGCTGGGCGGCCCGGCCGAACTTGATGGTGGCGGTCCGGTCGTCACCGGCCTTGTGCGCGGTCAGCCCCTCCTGGATCACCTCGGCCAGCTCGGCCTGCCCGGTGTAGTGGGCGACCTGCCGGTTGATCTTGGTGGAGAGCGCGGTGTCCTCGGTCCAGGTCGCCTTGACCAGTACGGTCGTGAGCACCGTGTCGCCCTCGAGGATCTGCACCCGCCCGGCCATCATGTTGTCGCCGACGTTGCCCGGCGTGACGTCGAAGCAGAGGTGGTAGTCGCGGCTCTCCTGCCCCCAGGAGCCGAGCGGGTAACGGCCCGCCCGCCCGTCCTCGACCCGCTTGCCGGTCAGGTCGGCCACCCGCGGCTCGACCTGCTTCACGAAGCGGATCTTGCTGGTCACCGGGGTGATCACCTTGAGCTGGACGTCGGCGCTGGTCTTGCCCATCGCCGCGGTGATCATCTGCTGGAACGAGGCGGTCAGCTCGGTCGGCCTGGCCACGATGTCCACGGTCCCGAGCATCCGGTCGGCGATCTTGCGGAGCTCGGCGACCTTCCAGTTGGCGCCGACGCCCCGGCAGTCGCAGACGAACTGCTCCTTGATCTGGTCCAGCACCGTCTCCAGGTAGCCGGACCGCTCACCGTTGTCGCCGTCGGTCAGCAGGATGGCGTGCTTGATGTCGCCCGGCCGCTGGGCGAACAGCTGGGCGGCCAACAGCAGCCAGGCGCCCATCGCGGTGCCGCCGTTGGCCTGGAGCCGGTCGATCGCCCGGGCCGCGTCGGCGCGGGTCTGCGGCGAGGAGACCGCCAGCTGCCCCGGGTCCGGGAACAGCTGCTGGGCGGTGCTGACGCCGGCGATGATGGCGAAGTTCACGCCGTCGTCGATGCACTCGACGGCCGCCTTCGCGGCCTGCCGGGCCGCGCCGATCCGGCCCTCGGCCTGCATCGACCCGGACGCGTCCACGATGATGATCTCGGTGGCGCCGGCCGTGCGGCGCCCGCCCTCGCTCCCGGTCGACGTGATCGTCACGATCGCGTTGACCTCGCTCGCACCCAGGGCGAGGTACTCGTTCTGGAACGCCTCAGCGGTGTACGACACGCGTGTCTCCTCAATCCTCGCTGGTGGTGGACAGTTCCGTCGTCTTCGGTTCGGTCTCGGGCACTGGATGCACCGGCACCAGGGCGACCGTGATGTTGTCCGCGCCGCCGGCCGCGTTCGCGTAGGCGACGAGTGTCCGGGCGGCGTCCAGCGGGCCGGGAGCGGCGGCCAGCGCCTCCCGGATCACGGTGCCGAACTCGGCCGGGTCGGGCAGGTAGTTCCACAGTCCGTCGCTGCACAGGATCAGATGGCCCGGCTCGGTGGCGGTGAACGAGCGCACCCGCGGAGCCACCGGCCCGGCGTCCGCGCCCAGCCACGCGGTGATGGCGTGCGCCTTCGGATCGTTCATGGCGGTCACCGGGTCGGCGCCCAGGGCGATCACGTGCGCGGCCCACGAGTCGTCCTCGGTGAGCTGCTCGGCCGGGCCGTCCGGGCCCAGCCAGTAGACCCGGCTGTCGCCGACCCAGCCGTACCCGACGTGCGGCCCGCGGACCGCGGCGGCCACGATCGTGCAGGCCGGGTTCGCGGCGGCCCGGCGCGGGTCGCCGGTGTGCGCCAGCGACGCCACCGCGGCGGCGGCCCCGGCGATGGCGTGCGCCACCGCGCCGGCCAGCCCCACCGCGCCCTGCGGGCGGTCCAGGTCCACCGTCTCGTCCGGGTTGCCGGGCGCCGGCTGCTCGTCCGGGTGGCGGGCGGCGGCCAGCAGCTCACCGGCCGCGCGGACCGCGATGTCCGAGGCGGCGTCCGGGTCGAACGACGCCGACACGCCGTCGGAGACCACCACGTCGGCGGCCTCCGCCCCGACGGCCAGCCACATGGCGTCCTCGTTGCGGTGGTGGCGGCGGCCCCGGTCGCTCACCGCGGCGCCGGTCGCGCCGCCGTCGGCTTCCAGATGGTCGCGGGATCGGCCGGCCTGCATGCCGCACTCCTCGCAGTACCCGTCGTCGTCCACGGCGCCCGCAGCCCCGCAGTGCGAGCAGTCCTCCCGGGCCGAGGGCGGCTCCGCCGTTTCGGTGAGCCGGCGACCGCACACCTCACAGAAGCTCGCGCCGGCGGTGCGCTCGTCGGCGCACGAGGTGCAGTCGGTGGTCAGCGTCATTTCCGCCCTTTCAAGTACGCGTACGCGGCCGGACCGCGTTCGCCAGGTCGACCAGGCGGATCTTCTCCGCGCCGTGCGTGGCCCGGGCCATCTCCCGGTACGCCGACTCCAGCGCGAACCGTACGTCCCGTTCCGGATCCTTCTCCGCCGGGGTCCCGCCGATCACCGTGGTCAGCACCGTGCCGGTGAGCCGGGTGCCGCCGTCCATGGTGCGCAGCACCTGCTCCAGCAACTCGGCCCGCAGCGACGCCAGCTGGGCCGCCTCCACCTCGAGCCGGGAGATCAGCCCGGCCGCGGTGGCCAGCGAGTCCACATCGACCGTCGCGGTCCGGTGCGAGCGGACGAGCGCCCGGATCGCGCCGATCTGCGAGCTGGGGTACGCCGACGAGGTGCCGGGGACCCGCCCGTACGCCTCCACGGCCCCGGCCCGGTCGCCGTTCGCGAGCCGGCACCGGGCCAGCCCCGCGGCCGCCGCCGTGTACGCCGGGTCGGTGCGGCTGACCACGTCGTAGTACCCGCAGGCTCCTGCCGGGTCGCCGGCCAGCTCGGCGGTGACCCCGAGGGCCAGCTGCGGCGCCGGCTCCCCGGGCAGCGCCGACCAGACCGCGTCGAACCGCTGCCGGGCCCGCGCCGGGTCGCCGGTGGACAGCGCCAGGATCCCGTCGTACCAGTCGACCCGCCAGTCCGGTTCCAGCGAGTCGCGGACCATCTCGGCGGCCGCGGTGTCGCCCTGCACGATCAGCTCACGCAGGGTCCGCAGTCGCACCTCGACGGTGTCCTCCGGGGCGGTCCGCAGCTGGGCGAGCACGGTCTTCGGGTCGGCCGCGGTGATCGAGGCGAGGAAGCCGGCGGCCGGGTCGCTCAGGTCGATCAGCGGGACGGGCAGGTCCTGCCAGCGGGCCTTCTCGTCGCGCAGGTCGGTGCGCAGCTCCCCGGTGAAGTAGCGGGACACCGCCGGCCGCGGGGTCCCGTCGGTGGCGAGGACCTGCCGCAGCACCCCCAGCATCTGCTCGGACATCTCGGCCGCGTCGGCGAACCGCTCGTCGGCGTCGGTACGGGTGGCCCGTACCAGCAGCCGGTAGAACGACTCGTGCCGCCGGTACACCTCGAACTCGCCCCGGTCCGGCAGGCTGTCCTTGAAGGTGCTCTGGTAGCCGCGGAAGTCGGTGGTCAGCACCGCGAGGGTGCGGCCGATGGTGTAGAGGTCGGACTGCGGCGACGGCCCGTCGGTGGCCATCTCCGGCGCCTGGTAGCCGGCGGTGCCGTAGATCGCCGCCTCCTCGTCGTCGACGTGCACCACGCCGCCGAGGTCGATCAGCCGCATCTGGTCGCCGGACTGGATCACGTTGTCCGGCTTGAAGTCGCAGAAGATCAGGCCGCGGTCGTGCAGGTACCCGAACGCCGGCATGATCTCCAGGACGTAGGCCAGCGCCTGATCCACCGGCAGCGGGGTCGCCGCCCCGTCGGCCCGGCGCTCCTTGAGCAGGTCCTTGAGCGACTTGCCTCCGACGAACTCCATCACGATGTAGCCGGAGCCGTCGAACTCGACGAAGTTGTAGATCTTCACGATGTTCGGGTGCTCGACCTCGGCCAGGAAGCGCCGCTCCGCCACGGCGGCGGCCAGCGCGTCCTCGTCGCCGGAGTTGAGCAGGCCCTTGAGGACCACCCACCGGTCCGACACGTTCCTGTCGACGGCCAGGTAGACCCAGCCCAGGCCGCCGTGCGCGAGCGGGCCGACCACCTCGTACTGGCCGGCGACCAGGTCGCCCTTGCTCAGCTTGGGGGTGAAGTTGAACCCCTCGCCGCAGGACGGGCAGAAGCCGGACGGGCGGGCGACCCGCTCGCCCCGGGCCCGGCCCACCGGGTTGCCGCACTTCGCGCAGAACCGTTTGGACTCCGGCACCTCGGCGACGGTCATCACGGCGGTCGACGGGTCGGCGGTGCGGACCGGCTCGATGGTGACCAGGCCGCCGCCGAAGCGGCGGGCCGAGCCGGTGCGGGAGCTGGTGGTGCGGCCGCTGCCCCGGGTCCGGGAGGACAGCGCGCTGCTCGCGCGGGCCGACGCGGCGGTCGCCGTCCGGGGCGCGGGCACCGTGACCGGGGCCAGCCCGCAGGTGTCGCAGTAGCCGTCGTCGATCGTCCCGTCGCATCCGTCCCGGTTGCAGTGGCCGGCCACGACAGCGGGCACGACAGTGGGCACGGGAGCAGGAGCGGGAGCGGGCGTGGTGACGGGCGCGAGCCCGCACGTGTCGCAGTAGCCGTCCTCGATCGTTCCGGGACAGTTGTCCCGCCGGCAGCTGGTCATCGTGCCTCCCTGGCGGCGATGGTGGCGGAGAGCGCGTCCTGGTACGCGTCGACGGCGGCCCGCGCCGCCGTCAGGTCACACGGCGCGGAGAAGAGGGCGTCACGGGCGGTCCCGGCGAGCGGGCCGAGCCCGGGGTCCTCGCCGAGCCCGCGGCTCAGCGCCTTCGCCCGGTACGCGTCGAACCGCCCGCGCAGCTCGTTGCGCTCGGCCAGCAGGCCGGTGTTACGGGCCAGGGCGTCGCGCAGGTCGGCCAGCCGCTGCCGGGCCTGCCGGGCCCAGGCCGACAGCCGGGGGCTGATCAGCGCCCAGTGCCCGGCCGCGGCGAGCGCCTCGATCGCGACCAGGTCGGGCAGCAGGCTGTCGCCGCGGACCGTGGCGACCCGGTGCTCCGGGAACCGCCCGGCCACCGCGTCGCGGGCCGCGGCGGCGTCCCGGGACGCCGCGTCCACCTCGGCGGCGAGCCCCCGGGCGTCGCGCAGCCGCTGGGTCAGCGACTCCCGCAGCTCGGTGGCCGAGGTCCGCTCGGCGTCGGCCCGGGCGATCAGGGCACGCACCCGGTCCAGGCCGGCGGTGTTCGTGCCCAGCGGGTCCGAGGCCAGCGTGCCGGTGATGTCACCGAGCAGCCGGTCGGCCTCGTCGAGCAGACGCTCCGCCTCGGCCGCCAGCGTGCCGGCGCCGGCCTGCCGGGTGAGCGAGCGGGCCCGGGACAGCGCTGCCGCGGCGTCGGCGGCGGCCGGCACGGCCCGGCGCCAGGCGTCCCCGGCCGCGGTCACCACGGCGACCGCGGTGGTGAACGCCGCCTCCATCCCGGCGAGCAGCTCGGCCGGGGTGCAGGTGGTGCTGACCTGCCCGGAGCCGAGCAGCCCGCGCTGGGCCAGCGGCACCGTGGCGGTGGCCAGGGTGATCGAATGGCCCAGCACCTCGTGCTGGTAGGCGGCCCGGTCGGCGTCGCTCATCCGCTTCAGCGCGCGGTCGCCGTGCCCGCGCAGCGCCCGGGCCCGGGTGATCACGTCGCCGAGCAGCCGGTGGCCCTGCCACAGCTGGGCCAGGGCCTCGCCGGCGTCGGACCAGGCGGCCGCGGTGCGGCCGGTCAGGCGGGTCCGGCCGAGCTCCTGGCGGTCCGGGTTCTGGTCCAGCTCGACCAGGTTGGCGGAGATGGCGGCCACCGCCTTCTCCAGCCGCTCCAGTTCGGTGTCGGCCGCGAGCGAGCCTCCCAGGCTCATTGCGCCACCTCCGCTGCGCTCCGGCGTCGCAATGAGTTGATGACTGAGCCCGATGATTCGCTCGCAAGCTCGCTCATCGGTACTCCGCCACGGGTGGGGCCGGCGCCGGGCCGCTGTCGTGCAGCCATTTGTCGTACAGGGCCTTCCAGGTGCCGTCGGCACGCATCCGCTCCAGGACCGCGTTGACGAACTCGGTCAGGTCGCGGTGGGTCCGGCTGATCGCGATCGCGTACGGCTCCTGGGTGAAGGCATCGCCGACCACCTTGGCGTACGGGTCCTGGGCGGCCAGCCCGGCCAGGATGGTGTCGTCGGTGGAGATCGCCTCCACCTCGTTCTGCTGGAACGCCACGAGGCACTCACCGAAGTCGCGGCGGGCCACCGCCTCGGGTTTCGGGTCGATCTTCGCCAGGTTCTCCAGTGAGGTGGAGCCGCTGGCCGCGCACACCGGGCGGCCGCCGAGGTCCTGGATCCGGGTCACCGTCGAGTCCTTGCCGACCAGCACCTTCTGCCCGGCCTCGTAGTAGACGGTGGAGAAGTCGACCCGCTGCCAGCGGGCGCAGTTGGTGGTCATGGTGTTGATGGCCATGTCGACCTGGCCGGTGGCGACCGCGTCCACCCGCCGGGAGCGGGGGATCACCAGGATCCGCACCTTGTCCGGGCTGCCGAAGATGGCCCGGGAGATCTCCCGCGCCATGTCGACGTCGAAGCCCTCGATGGCGCCGGTGAACGGGTCGCGCGAGCTGAACAGCAGGGTGTCCTGGCTGGTGCCGAGGATCAGGTGGCCGCGTGCGCGGATCTCCGCCATCCGGCTGCCGGCCGGGATCTCCAGGCCCCGGGTGGGGCGCCAGCTCTTGCGCGGCTCGCACTCCGGCGCCGCTGTCGCCGAGCCGGTGGCGGACGGTGTGGGCGACGGGCCGGGCGCGGCCGCCGGCGGCGGGGGAGCGGGGGTGCAGCCGGCGGCGAGCAGGGTGAGGGCGGCGACGACAGCGAGAGCGCGCATCAGCGGTACTCCTCCAGCCGGGCCCGCAGGCCGATCGTGGCGAGCACGCCGATCACCAGCGCGAGCAGCGGGCCCAGCACGATGAGCGCGCCCAGCCCGGACCCCGCGGCCTCGCTGCGGGAGCCGAAGGCGGCCCGCCGGTCGTCCATGGCCCGGTCGAGGGTGGCGGTGAGCCGGTCGAAGGTCTGTGCCATGCCGTCCGAGGCGGCGAGTTCCACGGCGCCCTCGTAGTCGCCGCCGTCGTCCAGCGAGCGGACCTGCCGGTGTGCCGTCAGGAACTCGCCGTGCAGGTCGGCGGCCTCGTCCATCAGCGCCGGCATGTCGTCCAGCTGCGGGTCGTCGAAGGTGACCCGCTCGCTCAGCTGGCGGAACTCCTCCTCGAGCGGCCCGTGCCCGGCCCGCGCCGCGAGGGTGAGCGCCTCGTCGGCCCGCTCCCGCAGCACCAGGATCCGCTTCTCGGCGAGGACCTCCAGCGGCGCCGACCCGTCCCGGTCGGCGGCGGTCAGCTGCCCGCGCTGGTGGCCGAAGACCACGACGCAGCCGATCATCAGGAGCACGGCGACCCCGGAGGCGGCCAGCAGGGGGACGTTGAACACCCGGTTCGTGCTGCGGCTCAGGTAGATCTGGGTCCACACGAGCGCCACCGTGAGCCCGACGAACAGCACCACCAGCAGCATGAGCCACCAGGAGGCCTCGGCGTCGTCGTACCCGGTGTCGGCCGCGCGGCGCGCCTCCTGGAAGAGCAGCTGCGCCTGCGGTTGCAGGGTCTCCCGGTTCAGCTGGGAGGCGGTGGACAGGTAGGCGGCGCCGACCGGCTTTCCCTGCCGGTTCAGCGTGCGGGCCGAGGCGACGAGCGCGGTGTAGCGGGTGAGCCCGGCGGCGATTCGCTGGATGGCCTCACCGGCCCGGCCGTCGGCGGGGACGCGGCGGGCGGCCGAGGTGAGCGCGGCCGCGGCCTGCTCCAGGTCGCCCTCGTAACGGCGGGTCAGCACGGCCGGCTCCAGGCCGCCGGTGATGAAGGCGCGGGCCGCGGTGGTGTCGGCGTCGGCCAGCGAGGAGTAGACCGTCTGCGCCTCGGTCATCAGCGGCTGGGCCCGGTCACGCAGGTCGGCGGTGCCGGTGGCGGCGGCGCTCGCGGTCACGCCGGCGACCAGGCCGGTCAGCGCGGTGAGCACGAGCAGGGTGACGAGCAGCAGCCGGAGGCGGCCGGGCGAGGTGTGCCGCAACCCGGTGAGGTGCTGCAACGCGGCCCTTGGTGGCGCCTGAACCATCGTCACGCTTCGAGCCTCTCCCCAGTTGGAACCGCAGTTCCACTGTGCGTCATGGGCGCAACCGGGAGCCGGACCGGGCGCGGCCGGAGGAAAGCAGGACGCCCGGCGGGAGCCGCCGGGCGCCGTGCTCGACCATCACGCTCAGCTGAGCTCACGTTTGAGCAGCTTGCCGGTCGCGGTCATGGGCAGCGCATCGACGATTCTGACGACGCGCGGGTACTTGTAGGAGGCCATCTGCTCCCTGCCCCACGCGACGAGCTCCTCCTCGGTGACGGCGGCCCCCGGCTTGAGGATCACGAACGCCTTGACCTCCTCGCCGTGGCTCTCGTGCGGCACCCCGATCACCGCGGCCAGCGAGACCGCCTCGTGGGTGATCAGCACCTCCTCGATCTCCCGGGGGTAGACGTTGAAGCCACCCCGGATGATCATGTCCTTGGCCCGGTCGACGATGTAGTAGAAGCCGTCCTTGTCGCGACGGGCCAGGTCACCGGTACGGAACCAGCCGTTGCGCATCACCTCGGCGGTCGCCTCCGGCCGGCCGATGTAGCCCCGGAAGATGTTGTGCCCGCGGATCGCGATCTCGCCGATCTCGTCCGGGTTCTCGATGGTGTTCCAGTCGCCGTCGATCAGCTTCACCTCGACACCCCAGATCGGGATGCCGATCGAACCGGGGCGCGGATCGCTGTCCGGGTCGCTGAAGGTGGCCACCGGGGAGGTCTCGGACAGCCCGTACCCCTCGAGGATGGTCACCCCGAAGCGTTCCTTGACCGCCTTGATGATCTCCACGGGCAGGCTGGAGCCGCCGGAGACGGCGACCCGCATGTTGCGGGCGATCCGCTCGACGTCGACGCCCTCGGTCTGGTCCAGGGCGTTGAGCAGGCCCCAGTACATGGTCGGGACGCCGGCGAAGAACGTCACGTTCTCCGACTGGAGCAGCTGGACGGCGGCCGTCGCCTCGAAGCGGGGCAGCAGCACCAGGGTCGACGCCGTGGCGAAGCCGGCGTTCATGTTGACCGTCGAGCCGAACGAGTGGAACAGCGGCAGGACCAGCAGGTGGGTGTCGGTGCCCGGCTTGGTGGCGAAGAGCCGGTTGCAGGTCAGCGCGTTGAGCACCAGGTTCGAGTGGGACAGTTCGGCGCCCTTGGCCTGGCCGGTGGTGCCGCTCGTGTAGAGGATCACCGCGGCGTCGGTCTCGTCGCGCAGCACCGTCTCGAAGGCCGGCGACTGCCCGGCCAGCGCCGCGCCCATCGTCTCGGCGCCCTCGATCGGCGACGCGGCCGCCGGGTCGGCGGTGATCAGGAAGAACTGCTCGCAGTCCGCGGCCTCGGTGAAGCCCGCGAAGCCCTCGGCGCCCATCGGCAGCTCCGGGGTGCCCTGGAAGCAGAAGTACGCCTTGGCGCCCGAGTCACGCAGGTGGTAGGCGATCTCCCGGCCCTTGAGCAGCACGTTCAGCGGGACCACGACCGCGCCGGCCTTGAGGATGCCGTAGTAGACGATCGGGAAGTACGGCAGGTTGGGGCAGGTCAGCGCCACCTTGTCGCCGGGCTGCACGCCCCGCGCGGCCAGCATGTTCGCCACCTGGCTGGCCGCGGCGTCCACCTGGGCGTAGGTCAGCCGCTGCGGGCCGAGCACCACAGCCGTGCGCTCCGGGTAGTGGCGAGCGCTGTCCTCCAGCAGTACGGAGAGGTTGAGCATGCGGTGGAACCCTTCTTACCGGTGAATTGTGACGGCCGCCTCATCCCAGCACGAGCGCCCCCACCCGTGGAAGTCACCGTTTCGTCTTTGTTTCGTGGTGCGATTCATCAGGTCCGGCCGCCGGGTGCCGATTGCTCCGGCGTGGGAATCCCGGTGTTGGACGCGGTACACGTGGGCCGCCAGCCGATCTTTGACGCGGCCGGCGCGGTGGTGGCGTATGAGCTGCTGTTCCGTGGCCGTCTGGATGCCGTCGAATCGGGGCGGCAGGATACGTACGCCACCAGCGCCGTCATGGTGAACACGTTCACCGAGTTCGGCATCGCCGAGGTGGTCGGCAACCGGCCGTGCTTCATCAACCTCACCCGCGAGTTCGTGACCGGGCGGCTCCCGTTGCCGTTCGATCCCGACCAGGTGGTGCTCGAGGTGCTGGAGACGGTCGACGTCGACGACGAGGTGATCGCCGGGCTGACGGCCCTCTCCGAGGCCGGTTACCGGATCGCCCTCGACGACTTCGTCTGGGGCTCCGGTCACGAGCAGCTGCTCGGCCTGGCCTCGTACGTCAAACTCGATCTCCTCGACGGGGACCTGAGCCGCCTCGACGAGATCGTCGCGGCCTGCCGCGAATATCCGGGGATCCAGCTCGTCGCCGAACGGCTGGAGACCGAGGCCCAGGTGGCGATCGCCGACCATTACGGCATGGAGCTGCGCCAGGGGTACGCGCTGAGCCGTCCCCAGGTGCTCAGCACGCCCAGTCTTTCCCCGTCCCGGATGCGCCGGCTGGAACTGGTCGCCGCCCTCATGTCACCGGACGTGCCGCTCGACAAGATCACCACGATCATCGCGAGCGACCCGGCGCTGGCGCTGCGCGTGCTGCGGGTCAGCAACTCGGTGGCCGCCGGGGTGGTCAGCCGGATCTCCTCGGTCCGTCAGGCGATCATGATGGTCGGACTCACCCGGATCCGCCGCTGGGCCACCCTCATGGTGGTCGACGACGTGGGCGAGGCCCCCGAGGAGCAGCTGCTCACCGCCCTGGCCCAGGCCCGCCTCTGTGAGAGCCTGGCCCCGCGTTTCGGTGCCGATCCGGGCGCCGCCTTCGTGGCCGGGCTGGTCACCGGCATGGCCGGCGTGATGGCGACGACCCCGGCCGCGATGGCCGAGCAGTTGCCGCTGAGCGCCGAGGTGGCCGACGCGGTCATCCACGGCGCCGGCCGGCTGGGCCAGGTGCTGAGCACGGTGCAGGCGTACGAGAACGGCGAGTGGGGCACCGGCGACCTGGCCGGGCTCTCCCTCGACGCGATGCGCTGGTCGACCCTCACCCTCACGGCGGCCAACGCCTACGCCCCCGGCAAGACCGGCAACTAGGCCGGTCGGGGCCGGGGCTCGGCCTCCACCTCGACCTCCACGTCGTCGGTGTCGGTGACCTCGATGATCTCCCACTCGTGCTCGACGGCCGGGTGGCGGCTCGTCCACCAGACGCCGAAGGCGGTCAGGCCCACGTTGAACACCGCCGGGCCGATGACGAAGAGGTCGCGCAGCGGGCTGTCGAACAGGCCGTAGTGGTTGTCGAGCAGGCAGACGAAGACCGACCAGGGCAGGCCGAAGACGGTCAGCAGGAGACCGACCATCCCGGCGGCCAGATCGGGTTCGGGGCTGGCGGCGGCCGCCTCGCTGGCCGGGCCGAGCCAGAGGTAGGTCAGCGGGATCAGAGTGCCGCCCTGGATGGCGACCAGCGTCCAGCGGCGCTTGAGGCTCGCCGACCCGGGAACGGTCTCGTTCCGCGCACTGCCCTGCATCGTCGCAACCCCCTGGCTGAGTGTGGTCGCGTCAGCCTAGAAACGTTCAGGCCCGCAGAGAACCCCCCAAAGCATGTCCGGCGCAAGGCCTTCACTGTCAAGATCACGAAATATCATGCCGGGCGGTTCATTACCGGGCGTCATTCGCCGATCGCCACGGTGATGGTGCCCAGAAGTCCGGCCTTGAGATCGAACCGGTCCCGCGGCACCACGTGCAGCACCCCGCCGGTCTCCGGGCGCGGATCCTCGGCCCGCGGCGCCACCTGGCCGTCGATCTGGCCGGCGATCTGCTCGGGGACCAGGAGCGGGCCGGCGTACGTCACCGACCGCCCTCCGGCCAGGTAGCCGCCCACATGGACCTCGGCGTGGATGCTCACCGGCGCGCCCGCCTCGCGGCCCGGATGGACGGTACGGAACTCCGCGTACCCCTCGGCGCCGGTCACCTGCGCGCCGCGCAACTCGCCGTCACCGGTCGCGTCGCGGTGCCGGATGTCCAGGACCGCGCCGCCGACCGGTGTCCCGGTGACCGCGTCGACGACCCGTACCCGCAGCATGAGCGGCACCCCGGGCCGGTCGCCGGCGACGTCCCGGCGGACCAGTTCGAGCGGCATCGGCTCGGTGCCGGTGGGTTCGGCGCGGATCAGGCGGGCGTCCGGGGGGACGCGCTGCGCCGGCCGGGGAAGGGGCCGGTCGGCGGTCGTCCTGTCGAGGGAGGCACACCGGTTGATGACAGGTGTGCCTCCCGTCTCCTCGTTCCGCAACTACCCACCCCCGCTGTCGTCACCTAAGAGATGATCTTCGCAAGGTCGTTGCGTCTTCGTGTGCTTTTGCGTTATTTGTCCGCTGCGGCCGATCCCTGGTCAGCGGCCCAGCCGCCGGTAGAGGCGCACCGACAGCGGCCCGAAGACCGCGATCAGCGCGACCGGCCAGGCCACCGCGAGCAGCATCGAGTGGTCGGCCGCCCAGGTCTCGCCGCCCAGGCCAGGGTTGCCGTTCAGCTCACGGATCGCGGCCGTGGTCGCCGAGATCGGGTTCCACTCGGACACCGCGCCCAGCCAGTCCGGCATCATCTCCGGCGCCACGAACACGTTGGACACCGCGCTCAACGGGAAGGCCAGCGGGAACACGATCATCGACACCGTGTCCGGGTTCGGCGCGACCAGCCCGAGCGCCACCCCGGCGCAGCTCAGCGCCAGCCGCAGCAGCAGGAGCAGCCCGATCGACGCCACCAGCGGCCCGATCCCGTGGTGCCAGCGCCAGCCGACCAGCAGCCCGCACACCAGCAGCACCGCCGTCTCCAGCAGCGCCCGGGCCAGGTCGGCCAGCACCCGGCCGGTGATCAGCGCGGACCGGGCCATCGGCATCGACCGGAACCGGTCCAGCACACCCCGGCCGGTGTCCACGGCGATCGCGGTCGCCGTCGCCCCGATCCCGTAGAGCATCGTCATCACGAACACGCCCGGGATCAGGAACTCGCGGTACCCGCCGCCGCCCGGCACCGACATCCCGCTGCCGAAGACGTACCCGAAGACCAGCACGAACATGATCGGCAGGCTGAAGTAGATGACGATCTCCTCCGGCGCCCGCACCACGTGCCGCAGGTACCGCCCGGTCATCACCCAGCCGTCCACCAGCGCCCCGCTCCGCTCGGTCCGCACACTCATCGCGGCGCCTCCGTCCGGGTCAGGTTGAGGAAGACCTCGTCCAGCGTCGGCCGGTGGACGCCCAGGTCGGCGATGGTGATCCCGGCGTCCTGGAGAGCCCGGGCCGCCGCCGTCAGACCGCCCACCCGGTCGGTGACCGGCACCCGCAGCCGCCGCTGATCGGGGTCCGCGTCCGGGCTGGCGCCCACCGCCCGGGCCACCGCGGCGGCCGCCTCGGCCAGCCGGTCCGCGTCCCGGACCACCACCTCGAGCCGGTCCGCGCCGATCGCCGCCTTCAGCTCGTCCGGGCTGCCCTCGGCCACCACCCGGCCGGCGTCCACCACCGCGATCCGGGCGGCCAGCTGATCGGCCTCGTCCAGGTACTGCGTGGTCAGCAGCACCGTGGTGCCGTCGGCGACCAGGCCGCGTACCGCCTCCCACACCTGGTTGCGGCTGCGCGGGTCGAGCCCGGTGGTCGGCTCGTCCAGGAACAGCACCCGGGGCCGCCGGATCATGCTGGTCGCCAGGTCGAGCCGCCGCCGCATGCCGCCCGAGTAGTCCTTCGCCGACCGGCCCGCCGCCTCGGTCAGCCCGAACCGCTCCAGCAGCTCGTCGGCCCGGCGGCGCGCGGCCGGGCCGCTCAGCCGGTGCAGCCGCCCGAACAGCACCAGGTTCTGCCGCCCGCTGAGCAGCTCGTCGACGGCCGCGTACTGGCCGGTCAGCGCGATCCGCTCACGGACCGTCCCGGGCTCCCGGGCGACGTCGGCGCCGGCCACCTCCGCCCGGCCGGCGTCGAACCGCAACAGCGTGGTGAGCGCCCGCACCGCCGTGGTCTTGCCCGCCCCGTTCGGGCCGAGCAGGCCGTACACCGTCCCGGCGGGCACCCGGAGATCGAATCCGTCGAGCGCGGTGGCCCCGTGCCCGCCCCGATACCGTTTCCGCAGCCTCTCGGCCACGACCGCGAATGTCGTCTGCATGCGCCCAGGTTGGAACGCCACGCTGACCGGCCGCGCACCGTCCGCTGACGGCCCGCGCACCTCAGCCACCGGGGAGGGCGAGCGCCTGCTCCGGGGTGAGCGACGCGCCGTGGGCGAGCGCCGCCGCGTACCGGGTCTCGCCCAGCGCGGCGCGCGCGGCCGCCGCGGTCGCCGCGCCCAGCGGGGACGACTCCGGGCCGGGGCGCAGGGCCAGCGACTGGACCGCGCCGAGCAGGTGGGCGGCGCGTTCCGGGGCGCCGTCGGCCAGCGCGAGGGCGGCGAGCCGGTCGATGCCCTCGGCCAGCACCTGGAAGCCGAGCATGCCGCCGCGCGCCGTGAACATCTCGCGGTAGCGGGCCGCGGCCGTCCCCGGGTCGCCGGCGGCCTCGGCGACGCGGCCCAGCGCCAGCAGGATCGCCATCCGGGTGCCCTCGGCGCTGTACCAGCCCTCCGGGCAGGTGGCCAGCGCCGCCGAGCAGAGCCGGGTGGCCTCGGGCAGGTCGCCTCGGTCGAGGGCCAGCGCGCCCAGGCCGAGCAGGGCGGCCGCGGTGAGCTCGGGGGCGCCGGCCCGGCGGGCCAGCTCGGCGGAGCGGGTGAAGTCCTCGGCCGCGCCGGCCCGGTCGCCGGCCGCGTGCCGGGCCTCGGCGCGGCCGCGGAGCAGGTCGGCCACGTCGACCGTGGAGCCCAGTTCCCCGGCCAGCCGCAGCGCCTCGGCGACGGACGCCGTCCCGGCCGCCGGGTCGCCGCGCCAGGCGGCGGTCTCGGCCAGGCCGGACAGGGCGAGCATGGCGCCCCAGCGTTCCCCGAGGGCCCGGAAGCCGGCCAGCGAGGCCCGGAACTCGGGTTCGGCCAGGGCCGGGTCGGCGCCGGAGAACAGCACCATCCAGCCGCCGCCGATGGCGCCGAGGGCCTCGCTCCACGGGTCGCCGGTCAGCTGGGCGCGCAGGTACCGGTTGAGGGCCACGATGTCACCGGCGCCGCCGTCCGGCGGGCCGACCGCCATCGCCGACAGGTAGAGCAGAAACGGCTGCCGGGGAGGGGCGGTCAGCGTGCGCATGAACTCGGTCCAGCGCCCGGACGGCCGGGCCGAGCCGCCGAGGGCCGCCGTGAAGACGCTCATCACGTACTCCTCGGTGAGGTCCGGCGGCGGCTCCGGGCCCGCCGCCTCCAGGGCGAGCCCGGCGAGCGTCGCGGCCTCGGCCCGGAGCCCGCGCAGCCACCAGTAGAAGGAGAGCGCCGCCACCAGGCGCAGCGCGGTCCGCGGCGCGCCGGCCGAGGCGCTGCGCCGCAACGCGGTGTGCAGGTTGTCGCGGTCCGCGTCGAGGCGCTCCAGGGCGGTGAGCTGCCCGGCGGTCCGCAGCACCGGGTCGGCGCCGGCCGCCAGGTCGAGGAAGTATCCGGCGTGGGCGCGGTGCATCCGGTCCCGCTCGCCGGCCTCGTCCAGCCGCCCGGCGCAGTACTCGCGGATCGTCTCCAGCATCCGGTAGCGGTCGCCGTCGCGTTCGATCAGCGACTTGGAGACCAACCCGGCCAGCAGTTCGACGGTGTCCGGCAGTGGCCCGCACACCCGCTCGACGGCGTCCAGGGTCGCGCCGGAGGCGAAGGCCGCGAACCGGCGGGCCAGCCGGCGTTCCGGTTCGGTGAGCAGGTCCCAGCTCCAGTCGACCACGGCCTGGAGGGTGCGGTGACGGGCGGTGACGCCGCGACCGGCCCGCGACAGCAGCCGGAACCGGTCGTCGAGGCGGGCCGCCACCTCGCCGACCGGGAGCGCGTGCAGGCGGGCGGCGGCCAGTTCCACGGCCAGCGGCAGGCCGTCCAGGGTGCGGCAGATCCGGCGGATCGCGGCGGCGTTCGCACGCGTGACGCGGAACCCGGGGGAGACGTCCGCGGCCCGGTCGGCGAACAGGCGCACCGCCGGGAACGCGTCCAGGTCGGTGCTGTCCTCCGGCGGGACCGGCAGGCCGCCGACCGGGTGCAGCACCTCGCCGGTGAGCCCGAGCGGCTCCCGGCTGGTGGCCAGGATCCGCAGCTCCGGGGCGCGCGGCAGCAGATGGCCGGCCAGCGCGGCGGCCTCGTCGACCACCTGCTCGCAGTTGTCCAGGACCAGCAGCAGCCGGCGGCCGGCCAGGGCGGCGGCCAGGCGTTGCGGGGCGCCGGGCGGCCGGCCCACGTCCCGCCGCGCCGGATCCCGCACCCCCAGCGCGGTGAGCAGCGTCCCGGCCACGTCACCGGGAGCGGCGGCGGCCAGCTCGGCGAAGTACACGTCACCGTCGTGCCGGGCCGCGACCTCGGCGGCGAGCCTGGTCTTGCCCGCGCCACCGGGCCCGTGCAGGGTCACCAGCCGCCCGGTACGCAACGCCGCCGCCACCCGCGCCAGCTCCCCGTCCCGCCCCACGAAGCTGGTCAGCTGGCTGGGCACCCCGTGCCGGGCCGGGGCGGGGGAGGGCTCCGGCGGCGGCGTGACCCGGGACGGCGGGCCGAGGAGGGCGGCGTGCAGGGCGGTCAGTTCGGGGCCCGGGTCGGCGCCCAGTTCGTCGGCGAGGATCCGGCGCGCGTCCTCGTACGCGGAAAGGGCCTCGGCGGTGTGGCCCGCGGCCGTGAGCGAACGGATCAGCAGGGACCGGAGGCGCTCGCGCAGCGGATGCGCGGCGATCAGGCCGCGCAGCTCGGTGATCGCGGTGGGGGAGGGCCGTGCGCCGGTCAGGAGCGCGTCGTGCAGATCCTCGACGGCGGTGAGGCGCAGCTCGGTGAGACGGGTGATCGGGCCGGCGGCGAACGGTGCGTCCCGGACGTCGGCGAGGGCGTCGCCGCGCCAGAGGGCGACGGCCTCGCCGAGCAGGGTGACCGCCCGGTCCGGTTCGCCGGCGGCCAGCGCCCGGTGGCCGTCGGCGGCGAGCGCGGCGAAGCGATGGGCGTCGACCTCGCCGGGGGAGACGGCCAGCCGGTACCCGGCCGGTTCCCGCTCGACCGGCAGCATCTGCCGCAGGCGTGACACCTGGGACTGGAGGGCGTTGCCGGCCCCGGCGGGCGGATGCTCGCCGTAGAGCCCGTCGATCAGGCGGTCGGCGCCCACCGGACGGCCGGCGTCGAGCAGCAGCATCGCGAGCAGCGCCCGCAGGCGGGGCCCACCGAGCGGGATCGGGGTCCCGTCCGGGTGCTCCGCCCACAGGGGACCGAGGATGCCGAACCGCATGGCGACGATTCTGCCGCCCCGGCTCAGGCGGCCATCGCCCCGGTGGTCGTGTCGCGGTCGGCGGCGGCCCGGCCGGCCGCCGGTGGCGCGGTCGCGGCGCGGCGGAAGACGAACGCCCGCTGGATCGCGAACCCGGCCAGGAACAGCCCGATCTCGGTGGCCAGTTTGGCGATCACCAGCGAGCCGGTCGCCGCGCTCAGCAGGTGCAGCAGCGTGACGTTGGCGGCCAGGCAGACCGCGGCGAGGGCGACGTAGCGCGGGGCGGCCGTGCGGTGCGGCGCGGGCGTGCCGTGGCGGAAGACGGCGCTGCGGTTGACGGTGTAGTTCAGCGTGGCGCTGACCAGCCGGGCCGCGACCGCCGCGGCGGTCAGGTGGCCGGTCCAGGTGACGAGACCGGCGAGCAGGGCGGCGTCCACCGCGAAGGCGAGCAGCGACGATCCGGCGAAGGTGAGCAGCGGGCCGTAGATCCGGGCCGAGTCGATCACCGGCCGGAAATGGGACGACCGGTTGCCGTCCAGGTACACGGTGGCGATCTCGACCTCCTCGACGTTCATCTTCTCCGCCGCTGCCCGCAGCAGCAGCCGCAGCTCGTACTCGAACCGGTCGCCCGGCACCCGGCCCAGCCAGGGCAGCGTGCGGGCCGGATAGCCGCGCAGCCCGGTCTGGGTGTCGGTCACCGCCAGCCGGGTGATCAGGCGGAACAGGACCCGGGTGGCGGTGTTGCCGAACCGGCTGCGGGCCGGGACCCGGCCGGTGAAGCGGCGCACCCCGAGCACCATGGCGGCGCCGGAGACCCGGACCCGGGCGGCGACCGCCTCGATGTCCTCGACCCGGTGCTGGCCGTCGCTGTCGGCGCAGACCACGTCCTCGCCCGGATGGCGCGCCTCGATGTGCGCGAAACCGGTCCGCAGCGCGAAACCCTTGCCCCGGTTGCGGTCCAGCGTGATCACTTCGGCGCCGGCCCGGCGGGCCTTGGCGAACATCTCGGCGTACGGGGAACCGCTGCCGTCGTCGACCACCACGACCCGGTGGTGGCCCAGACGCCCGACGAGCTCGGCGAGCCGCTGGTCGGGCTGGTACGCGGGGATCAGCACGATCATGGCGATCAGCCCGCGACGTACAGGATGTCGCTGGTGCCCCGCTCTTTGCCCTTGCCGAGCGGGTTGCTGACCAGACCGTCCCGGAAGACCATCACCGACGAGCCGCCGCCGTCGAGGTTGTACGCGGTCCGCGCACCCCGGTCGGCGAAGATCTGCGCGAACTCCGGCATGGTGACGCCCCGGCTGTATCCGCTGCTGCGCCCGTCGGCCACCACGAACAGCAGATGGTTGGTGTCGACGAGGCCGATCCCGGTGCGCGGCTGCCGCCCCTGGATCGAGTGGTTGCCGAAGTTGGTGTCCACCTCGACCCGGTCGATCCCGTCGATCACCTTCCCGTCGCCGACCAGGCCCGGCCCGAACGACAGCGTGTTCCACACCCCGTCGGCGATCAGCTTGTCCGCGCTGGTGGCGGTCTCGTCGTAGAGCCGCATCGAGCCGTCGGCGTAGAGCGCCAGCCCTTGCCGGGCGCCGGAGTCACGGAACTTCACCCCGTTGCGGATCACGATGCCGGTGTCCCGGAACCCGTAGTAGTCGCCGTTGATCGCCAGGACCGCGCCCACACCGGCCGCGATCTCCGACGGGTTCGCGATGATGTTCTCGCCGAACTGGTCACCGGCGAACGCCGACCTGACGATGGTGGCGTCGGTGACCTGGACGTCGGCCACGAAGTAGGTCACCCGGTCGTCGCCGGACCCGGTGGTCACCGTCTCGATGGAGATCTTCGCGGTGTCGCTGGTGTAGGAGGTGGCGGTGGCGGTGCCATCGGTGTCGGCCTCGGCCGCGACCACGTTCTGCGCGATCAGGCCGGAGGCGCCGGAAACCTCCACGTGGTCGAGGACGTAGCGGTCGAGGGCCCAGGCGCCGCCACCGCCGGCGGCGGCGAGCAGGCCCAGGCCACCGGCGAGCAGACCACGGCGGCTGATGCGGCGGGCGGGAGCGGTTTCGTTCGTCACGCTTCGCAGTGAAGCCGCGGATCTTGTGGGGCCCCTGTGCGCGATCTATCGGTGAACCACTAGTCCAGTTCTTCGAGCCTGCGCTGGAGGATCGCCGGGGTCCGGTCGGGCTGCTCGGCCTCGATGAAGAGCCGCCCGATGGCCTCGGCGTACCGGTCCACCTCGTCGCGCTTCTCCAGGTACAGCCCGCCGGTGAGGTGCTCGATGTAGACCACGTCGGGCAGCTTGTCGTGCGGGAACCGCAGGATGCTGAAAGCGCCGCCGAGCGCCGCGTGGCCGCCCTTGGCGAACGGCATCACCTGGAGGCGGACCCGGGGCGACCGGCTGATCTCCAGCAGGTAGCGGATCTGGTCCCGGAGCACCTCCACCCCGCCGATCGGCCGGAGCAGCACCGCCTCGTCCAGCACGGCCCAGAGCCGGGGCGCGTCGGCGCGCTCCAGGACCTGCTTGCGGGCCATCCGCAGCCGGGCCCGGCGGTCGATCTCCTCGGGGCCGTCGGCGGAGTGGCCGAGCCTGATGACGGCCCGGGCGTACGCGTCGGTCTGGAGCAGGCCGGGCACGAACTGGACCTCGTAGGTGCGGATCAGCTCGGCCGCCTGCTCCAGGTCGAGATAGCTCTGGAACCAGGTGTCTAGGACGTCGCCGTACGCCTGCCACCAGCTCGGCGCGTTCGCCTCGCGGACCAGGGTGAGGATGCGGCGGTGCTCGGCCTGATCCTCGACTCCGTAGAGTTTCAGCAGGTCGGTGACGTCCCGTTCCTTGAAGCTGACCCGGCCCAGCTCCATCCGGCTGATCTTCGACTCGGAGGCCCGGATGACGTAGCCGGCCTCGTCACGGCTCAGACCCCTGGCCCGGCGCAGGGCACGCAGATGCGCGCCGACCTGTAGCCGGCGCACGGTCGCCCCGCTTCGACCGTTCTCGTCGAACTTCTCGGTGTCGCTGTCGGGCACTTCCTCGGACACGTGGACCTCTTCGACAGTCCTCAGTGGATCCTTCGGGGCCATTCGGCCTCAGCATACCCATGGCAAGTGGCTATGGGTCCAGGAGGTCAACGCGACGAGCGACGGCGCGGAGCCCAGGGGCGCCGCGCCGTCGGGTGGAAGGGTCAGCGGGGCTGGCGCCCGCCGTGGCCGCCGGCCGGCGCCTCGCCGGCGGTCACCGTGGCGACCTCGGTGGCCGAGCCGAGCTTGCCGGACGCGCGCAGGCCGCCGGTGTTCGCGCCGGTCGCCGTGCCGCCCGTGTACACGGTGTACTGCTGACCGGACGTGATGGACGCCGACGAGAAGACGACGTTCTGCACGGTCTTGGTGGTGACATAGGTGGCGACCACCTTGCCGTCACCGTCGGTGATCTGCACGGTGGTGCCCGCCTCGACCGCGCTGTCCAGCGTCGCGGAGAGCCAGCCCTGCTCCGAGTCGGTGCCGGGCGCCACCACCATGCCGGCGCTGCCGGCCGCGAGCAGGGTGCCGCCGCTGATGGTGAAGCTGCCGTTGACGTCGAGGGCGCCGTTGCCGTTGCCCTCCGGGCCGTTCACCACGACGGTGCCGCCGGTGATCGACGCGGTGCCGTTGGAGTCCAGGCCGTCGCCCTCGGAGTCGATCACCAGGGTGCCGCCGTTGACGGTGACCGAGAAGTCGCCGACCTCCTCGCCGCCACCGGGGAAACCACCACCTTGGTCGGCGGTGTCAGTGCTGGTCGTGCCGCCCGCGCCGTTGATGCCGTCGTCGCTGGAGACCACGTGCACGGTGCCCTTGTTGAGCACGAACTCGGCCGCCTCCAGGCCTTCGACCGCACCGGCGACGTTCAGGCTGCCGCCGTCGATGATCTGCTGGCCCTCGGTGTGGACGCCGTCGTCGCCGCCGGCCACGGTCACCTCGGCGCCGTTGAAGTGGACCGCTCCGTCGCTGTGCACGGCGTCGTCCGCGGCGCTCACCACGATGGTGCCGCCCTCCAGGACCTGGATGACGCCGGCCTTGAGGCCCTTGGCCGAGGTGTCGTCGGAGGCCTGCTCGGTGTGCCCGCCGCCGGCCGCGACCTTCAGCGTGCCGCCGGTGACCACGATGTCGGTGGTGGCGTCGACACCGTCGCCCTGGCTGGTCAGGGTGACCGCGCCGCCGGCGATCGCCACGTACCCGGCGGTGGCGTCCTCGTCGTTGTCGGCCTTGAGGCCGTCGCCGCCCGCGGTGACGGTGACCGTGCCGTCGTTGATCACCACGTAGTCCTTACCGCGCAGCCCGTCGTCCTTGGCCTTGACGGTGATCGTGCCGGACTCGACGAGCAGGCCGTCCTTGCTGGTGATGCCGTCGTTGCCGGTGCCCGTGACGGTCAGCTTCCCGGCGCCGGTGACGGTCAGGTGGCCGGCGCTGAACAGGGCGGCGTTCACGTCGGCGTCCTCGGCGTACGAGGAGGTGTCGGACAGCGTGTTGGTGGACCCGGCCGCGAGCCGGATCACCAGCTCCTTGGCCTCGGTGGCGGCGATCGCGGCGGTCTCCGAGCTGGTGATCTCAGCGCCGTCCAGGATCAGCGTGACGGTGGCGTCCGGGGCGTTCACCACGATCTGCCCGGCGAGCTTCCCGCTGACCGTGTACGTGCCGGCGGCCGTGATGGTGACCGTGGCGCCGTCCACCTTCACCCCCTCGGCCGTCGAGGTGGCCGAACCGCCGGTGAGCTCGATGGCGCCGGTGGCGCCGGCGCCGGAGCTGCCGGCGCTGTGCACCTCCTCGTCGGCGGCCAGCACGGCCGCGGCGTCCTGGGTGCCGTCGACCTTCACGGCGGCGGCCGCGGCCGTGGTGGCGGTGATCGCCGTGGTGCCGGTGCCGTCCGCCGAGGAGCAGCCGGCCAGTACGGCCGTGACCAGGACCAGGGAGCTGACGGCGGCGACGACCTTGTTGCGGATCCTCATCGGAACCCTTTCAGGGTGGAGAAGTGACGGCTCAGAACGGGGTGCCAGCGGTTGGCGGGCAGCTCGGGGCGCAGCGCGGCCAGGCCGGTGGCGTACTTGGAGATGCGGCAGGGACGGTGGCCCAGGGACCAGAGCAGCCGGTCGACGTCGGAGGCGGCCCGGCCGGACTTGGTCTCGACGATCACCGAGTGCGGCATGTGCACCGCCGACCCGTCCGGCAGCGTCCAGCTCAGCCCGGTGTCGATGGTGACCCGGCTGCCGGTGGACGGGACGTAGAGCGTGTTGCGCCGGTAGTGGGTGGCCAGCACCGGACGGAACTGCCGGCCGTCCGGGCGGATGCCGGCGCCGGCCAGGGTCTCGTAGGCGTACTCCCGGCCTTCGGGCCCCAGGTCACCGCCGTTCCCGGTGTACGGGATCCGCTCCTTGACCGTGACGCCGCGGGTGCCGCGCGTCTTGACCTCGACGAATTCGAGTCCGCTGTCCAGGTACGTCCGCACCCGGATCTTGAACCGGCGGCGGCGCTGCCGGGCGGCGGCCTGGTAGGCGTCCAGCTCCGGGGTGTCGAAGTAGACCGAGCGGTAGCCGAAGGTGCGCCGGTCGTCGATCTGGAGCGCCCGGACACCGGCCGGCATCCGGTCCAGCAGGGCCGGGAGCGCCGTCGCCGGGAGGACGTACTTGCGGTCCAGCCGGGTCAGCAGGGCGGCCTCACCGACCAGCTCATCGAGGGAGATCGGGGCGAAGCGGTGGAAGAGCGGAACCTCGGTGGTGGTCGTCATCGGGCGTTCACCCGCTCCATCCGCGGGCCGAGGTGGGCGCCGGCCGGAGCGGCGGCCGCCGCCACGTAGCGGACCTCGACCAGGGTGCTGTCGTTGACCATGTCGATCTGCTTGACCACCACGTTCGTCACCCGGCCGCCGAGGACCGCCTCCAGGTGGGCGCGCAGCGCGTCCTCGTCGGTGTGGGCCACGTCCAGCCGGAGCAGCTGGTTGCGGTGCCGGCGGTAGAGGGCCGGGTGGTCACCGACGACGAGGGCGGCCACCACCAGCGCCATGAGGCCGAGGTGCAGCACGTCCATGACGTCGCCGAGACCGGCGATCAGGCCCAGCGCCAGGGCCGCGAAGTAGTAGGCGATCTCGTGCTGGCTGATCTCGTCGGAGCGGAGCCGGATGATCGACAGGACACCGAACAGGCCGAGACCGAGGCCGGCGCCGACCGTCGAGGAGCCGAGGACGCTGGCGACGGCCAGGACGCCGATGTTCACTCCCAGGAAGGCGGCGACCAGGTCACGGCGCCGGTGGCGGGGAAAGTAGACACCGAACGTGAGGATGGCGATCGCGATGAGATCCGCGGCGACGGCGAGCAACGTGGTCACGTGAGGACTTCCTTCAAGTGGCGTTCATCAGGTGTTTCCATTTCGCCGGATCTTTCTGTCCGGGTCCTGTGAGCCCTCTATGCCGTTACTCAGAGTTCCGCGGCGGCGTTCTTACCCAACCCTTAGGAACGGCCGGTGGCCGTCTTAGGCGGGCTCGTCAGGGTTGCCTCCATGACCGTCACCGCCGCACGGCCCGGCTTTAATGGCCTGATGCGCATCCTGGTGGTGGAGGACGACGCGGCGGTTCGGGACTCGCTGGCCCGTACGCTGCGCTTCGAGGGGTATCAGGTGGACATCGCCGGCGACGGCCGGGCCGCCCTCGACGCGGTCCGCGACCGTGAGCCGGATGCGCTGATCCTCGACGTGAGCATGCCCCGGATGGACGGGCTGGAGGCGTGCCGCCGGCTGCGGGCCGACGGCGTCGTGTTGCCGGTGCTGATGCTCACCGCCCGCGACAGCATCGGCGACCGGGTCGCCGGGCTCGACGCGGGCGCCGACGACTACCTGGTCAAGCCGTTCGCGTTGCAGGAGCTGCTGGCCCGGGTCCGGGCGCTGCTGCGGCGGTCGGCGCTGATCGGGCCGGCGCCCACCGGGGCCCTGCTCACCTTCGCCGACGTACGGATGGACCAGGGCACCCGGGAGGTGTGGCGGGCTGACCGCGCGCTGCGGCTGACCCGCACCGAGTTCGGGATCCTCGAGGTGTTCCTGCGCCACCCGCGGCAGGTTCTCACCCGGGCCGCCCTGTTCGAGCAGGTGTGGGGCTACGACTTCGGCGAGGGCTCGAACAGCCTGCACGTCTATCTCGGCTACCTGCGGCGCAAGCTGGAGGCGGACGGCGGGTCCCGGCTGCTGCACACGGTCCGTGGCGTCGGCTTCGTGTTGCGGGAGGAGCCGCTGTGAGGACCTGGTGGCGCGGCCGGACCCTGCACGACCGGGTCTCCCTGCTGGTCGCCGGGGCGGTGGCGGCGGCCGTGCTGCTGGTCTCGGCCGGGGCGTGGCTGACCGTCCGGGAGATCCAGCAGGACAAGATCTCCGCCGAGCTGCTGGCCGACGCCCGGACCATCGCCGAGCACCCGTGGCAGTGGCTGAGCACCAAGGGCGCCCGGACCGGCCCGGCGCAGGGTGGCCCCGGCGGCCGGGAGATCGGGCCGTGCTGGCAGATCCTGGACTCGACCGGCGCGGTGGCCGGCGGCAGCGACACCGGGCTGCCGGTCACCCCTCTGGCCACGCGGGTGGCCACCGGCCGGCACGCGGGGGAGGCGCTGGAGGAGATCGGCCTGGGGCCCGGCGACTATCTGATGCTCACCGTGCCGATCGAGGGCGGGGGAGCGGTGCAGGTCGCCGTGGACCGGGACCCGGACGCCCGCGTGCTGGCCCTGTTCGCCCTGCTCCTGGCGGTCGGCTGCGGGGCCGGGATCGCCGGGGCGGCGCTGCTCGGCCGGACCGTCGCCCGGGCCGGGCTGGCCCCGGTGGACCGGCTCACCGGCGCGGTCGAGGACGTCGCCGTCACGATGGACCTGAGCCGGCCGATCAGCGTCTCCGGGAACGACGAGATCGCCCGGTTGGGCCGCTCGGTGAACGCCATGCTGGCCGCCATCGACGCGTCCCGCCGGGCTCAGCGGGCACTGGTCGAGGACGCCGGACACGAACTGCGTACCCCGCTGACCAGCATCCGTACGAACGTGGAGCTGCTGCTCGCGGTCGAGCGCCGCCCCGAGCTGGCGCACCGGCTGCCGCCGCAGGAGCGGGCCGAGCTGCTCGCCGACCTGGACGCGCAGGTCCGTGAGCTGGCCACCCTCACCACCGAGCTGGTCGAGCTGTCCCGCGAGGAGACCAGCCGGGAGTCGATCGAGGAGATGGAGTTCGCCGAGGTGGTGACCGCCGCGATCAACCGGGTCCGGATCCGCGCCCCGGGCCTGGTCTTCGACGCCGGGCTGTCACCGGTGACGGTGCCGGGCCGCCCCGGCGAGCTGGAGCGGATGGTGGTGAACGTGCTGGACAACGCGGCGAAGTGGAGCCCGCCGGGCGGCGCCGTCACGGTCCGGCTGACCCCGGCCGGGGTGCTCACCGTCGCCGACACCGGGCCGGGGATCGCCGAGGAGGACCTGCCGTACGTCTTCGACCGCTTCTACCGCGCGCCGGCCGCCCGGTCGATGCCCGGGTCCGGGCTGGGCCTGGCGATCGTCGCGCAGACCGCCACCCAGCACGGCGGCACCGTGACCGCCGGGGGCAACCGGCCGCACGGCACGATCGTCACGGTCCGGCTGCCCGTTCAGGAGCCGAGGTAGTCGATGGCCCGCAGCGCCTCGATGACGCTGGAGATGTGCTCCCGCATGGCGGCCTCGGCGGCCTTCGGGTCCCGGTCCCGGATGGCCGCGATGATCCGCTCGTGCTGCGGCAGCGACGTCTCCGGCCGGCCCGGCACGAGCGACAGCATGTACTGGTGGCGGACGATCTGGCCGCGCAGCGTCTCGACGATCCGGTCCGCCGTGGCGTGCCCGGCGATCTCCCGGACCAGCGCGTGCAGCCGCTGGTTGAGGTCGCTGTAGCGGCGGTGCTCGCCGGCCTCGACGGCCCGGCGCATCAGCACGCCGATCTCGTCGAGCTCGGTGGCGCGGTCCGGGTCGACCAGTTCGGCGGCGCGGGCCGCGATCAGGCCCTCGACCACCATCCGTACCTCGGTGATCTCCACGGCCTCGGCCGTCGACACCTTGCGGACCTGGGCCCCGCGGTTGCGCTGCACCTCGACGAGGCCCTCGGCGGCCAGGTCCGCCAGGGCGGCGCGGACGTTGAACCGGCTGGTCTCCAGGCGCACGCACAACTGCGCCTCGACCAGGCGCTCGCCCGGCAGGTACTCGCCTTTCAGGATCGCGTCGCGCAGGGCGTCGCGGACCTGGACCGCGGTGTTCACGGCGCGGGCCGGCCGTCGTTCGGTGCTGGGCTCGGGCGGCATCTGTTCCCCGTGGTCGGCATCGGTCCAGGTCTCCGCTGCTCAGCTTCGTTTGATCAAACATGATTGTCAACAATTGCTGAGCCGGGTAGGACGAGCCTATGGTTTCTCGTGCCCGGACGATCGACAGGATTGTCGACAACGTTCGAGGCATCGTTTCCGAAGGAGGGCCCATGGGCGGGATCCCGGTGCAGGTGCTGCGCGGCGGCGCGTCCAAGGGCGCGTACTTCCTCGCCTCCGACCTGCCGGCCGGCCCGGCCGAGCGGGACCGGCTCCTGCGCGCGCTGATGGGCCCACCCGGCCGGCGCCGGATCGACGGCATCGGCGGGAGCAAGGTCGCCGTGGTGAGCCGCTCGCCCGACGGGGACGCCGACGTCGACTACCTGTTCCTCGAGGTCGGTGTGGCGCAGCCCCGGGCGGGCGCGTGCGGCGACATCCTGGCGGGGGTCGGGCCTTTCGCCATCGAGCGCGGCCTGGTGCCCGCTCGCGCTCCGATCACCGGCGTACGGGTACGCGTGCTCGGCGCCGGCGAGGTGGTGACCGTGCACGTGCCCACCGCGGACGGCCGGCCGTCGTACGCCGGCGACACCCGGCTCAGTGGCGTGCCCGGCGGCGCGGCCCGGCTCCGGATCTCCTACCCGGGCCCGGCCCGGCTGCCCACCGGCCGGGTGGTCGACGACCTGGACGGGGTGCCGGCCACCCTGATCGACAACGGCACGCCGATGGCGCTGATCGAGGCGGAGGCGCTCGGCGTCACCGGCCACGAGTCGGCGACCCGCCTGGAGTACGACGCCGGGCTGCGGCACCGGGTGGCGAGCCTGCGCCGCCCGGCCCGCGCGCTGATGGGCGCGGTGCCGAGGATGTGCCTGCTGGCGCGGCCGGCCGACGGCGGCAGCCTGAGCACGCGGACGTTCCTGCCGGACCGGGTGCACGCGGCGATCGGTGTCCGCGCGGCGGTCGGCGTGGGTTCGGCGGTGGCACTCGCCGGCAGCGTCGCGGCGGGGCTGGTGGCCCCGGTCGCCGACCGTTCGGTGCCCCGGGACGTGCTGCGCCTGGAGCACCCGTCCGGCTTCTTCGACCTGGTGCTGGGGGACTCGCCGTCGGACACGTCGGTGGTGAGCACCGCGCGACTGCTGCTCGACGGCCGGGTCTTCGCGCCCTAGAACCGGGAGGTCCGGGGATGGACTCAGTCCTCGCCCATCTGGTCCTGCGGGGACAGGTGCTTCACGGTGACGCCCGTGCCGGTGAAGGTCCGCGTCACATGCCCGGAGGTGTACACCCACAGGATCCGCAGCGGCGTGTCGCCGACATTGCGGAACAGGTGCGGGATCGGCGACGGGATGTAGGTGGTGTCGTACCGGCTGAGCCGGGTCACCGTCCCCTCGACGAGGACCTCGGCCTCGCCGTCCAGGATCGTCACGTGCTCGTCGCAGTTGTGCGAGTGCATGGGCGCGCCGGTGCCGACCGGGTAGACGCTGATCCCGCTGGTGATCCGGTTCTCGCCGCCGGCCGCGGTGGTGGTGACGAGCGGCGTCGTGACGATGGCCCCGCCACGGTCGAGGACGGGCACCTGCGAGGCCTTGATGATCACGGTCATGGGGCCGAGCGTAGGCCGCCGTCCGAGGGTCCGGGCCACGCGAGATGCAGCCTTACCTTGCACTTCATGGCGTGTGACGCCCTAACACCGCGTTGTTACGTTCTTGCGAAACACCCACCCCGAGTGTTCGGGATCACAAGCTAGAGGCTGACCGATGAGACTTCCCGTGATTGATCCGGACGACATGACCCCGCGGCAGCGGGAGGTCGCCGAGCGCATCTCCGGCCGCCGGGGCGCCGTCCGTGGCCCGTTCCGCGTGTGGCTGAACAGCCCCGAGCTGTGCGACCGGGTCGAGTCGCTGGGCGCCTTCCTCCGCTTCGAGTCGAGCCTGCCGCTGCGCCTGCGGGAGCTGTCGCTGCTGATCGCGGCCCGCCACTTCGACGCCCAGTACTCCTGGAACGCGCACTGGGAGAAGGCGGTCTCCGAGGGCATCCCGGCCGAGGCGGTCCGGGCCATCGCCGAGCGCCGCGAGCCCGAGTTCGGCAACGAGGAGGACGAGGCGTTCTACCGGTTCTGCGTGGAGATCCTGGAGAACCACTTCGTCAGCGACCGGACCTTCCGGCGGGCGCACGCGATCTTCGGGTCCCGGGGCCTGGTCGACGCGGTCGGCTCGCTCGGCAACTTCAGCATGCTGGGCATGTGCCTGAACGCCTTCGAGGTGGACCTCCAGGCCGACCGCGAGCCGCCGTTCCCGGACATCCGGGGCTACGCCAGGGTCACCGAGTGAAGACCCCGGTCCTGCGGGTTCTCGGGGTCAGCAAGAGTTTCGGCGGCGCGGCCGCGCTGCGCGACGTGTCGGTCGAGTTCCTGCCCGGCGAGGTGCACGCCCTGATGGGCATGAACGGCGCCGGCAAGTCGACGCTCGTCCAGATCATCTCCGGGGCGCTGAACCCGGACGCGGGACTGCTGGAGGTCGACGGCCACACGCAGAGCCACCTGACCCCGCGACGGGCCCGCAAGGTCGGCATCTCCTGCGTGCCGCAGCGCCGGGAACTGGTCATGACGCTGACCGTGGCCGAGAACATCATGCTCGGCGATCTGCCGGCCAGCGGATCGATGGTCCACTGGAACCGGGTCCGGGCCACCGCCCAGCGGGCGCTCACCGACCTGGGCATCGCGATCGACGCGGACGCGGTCGCCGGCGACCTGACCGTGGCCGAGCAGACCATGGTGGAGGTGGCCCGCGAGGTTCGCCGGGGCGGCAAGGTGCTGATCCTCGACGAACCCACCGCGTGCCTCGGTCCGGAGGCCGCGGCCCAGATCCGCGAGCTGGTGCTGCGGCTGCGCGACAACGGCGTCGCCGTCGTCTTCATCTCGCACCACATCTCCGAGGTCCTGCATCTCGCCGACCGGATCACCGTGCTCCGCGACGGGCAGGTCACCTGGGCCGGCCTGGCCAAGGAGACCGACGAGAAGGGCCTGGTCCGCGACATGGTGGGCCGGGACGTGGTGTCGCGGCGCCCGGTCCGCCCGGCCGGGTCGCCCGACGTGGGCATCAGCATCCGGCGGCTCTGCGACGGGCGGTTCCTGGACCGCTTCGACATCGACGTACGGCGCGGCGAGATCGTGGCCGTGCTCGGCCCGGCCGGCGACGCCCAGTCCCGGCTGTTCGACCTGCTGTCCGGCCGGCGCCGGCCGGACAGCGGAACGGTGTCGATCAGCGGCCGCCCGGTCCGGCCCGGCCGGATCGCGCACTCGCTGGCCAGCGGTCTGCGCTGCGTGACCGGTGACCGCCGCAGGCTCGGGCTGATCCCCGGCCTCACCATCGACGAGAACGTCCTGCTCGCCCAGGACCGGCTGGACGGCCGGCGGCTGCACCGCTGGGGCCGGCTGGCCGAGCGGGCCGCCCCGCTGCGCGACGACTACCGGGTGGTGTCGCTCGTCCGGAACCCGCCGGTGGAGCAGCTGTCCGGCGGCAACCAGCAGAAGGTGCTGCTGGCCAAGTGGCTCGGCACCGCGCCGTCCGCGGTGCTGCTCGAGGACCCGACCAACGGCGTGGACGTCGCCGCGATGGCGGAGATCCACAGCCTCGTCGACGGGCTGACCGGTCAGGGCGTCGCCGTCCTGCTGGCCTCCTCGTCCGCCGAGGAGGTGATGCGCCTGGCCGACCGCGTCGTGGTGGTACGCGACGGACGCCGCATCGCCGAGTACCAGGTCGACCGGATCACCCGCGACGAGCTGATCGCGGCCACCCTAGGAGGAGCGCTGTGACCAGCCCGTCGACTCTCGCCAAGCCGAAGCCGGCCGCGCCGCCGCTCGCCCGGCTGAGGTCGATTCCCCACCTCGGCCTGCTCGCGGTCCTGATCGCGATCGTGATCTTCGCGAGCGTGCGGACGGACGCGTTCCTCAACCCGAACAACCTGATCAACGTGGCCCGGCAGGTCAGCGTGGTGGCGGTGATCGCGGCCGGGCTGACCCTGCTGATGGTCGCCGGCGGCATGGACTTCTCGATGGGCGGCAACGTCGCGGTGACCACCGCGGTGGCGGCCCAGATGCTGTCGCACGGCTGGTCGACGGCGGTCACCCTGGCCGTCTCGATCGCCCTGTCGATCGCGGTCGGCCTGGTCAACGGCGCCGTCGTGACGTTCACGAGGGTGGCGCCGTTCGTCGCCACCCTGGCCACCGCCACCCTGCTCGACGGTGTGGCGCTGCTCGTCATCGACGGCATGAGCATCTCGATCGACGACCACCTGTCCACCCTGGGCAACGGCAAGACCCTGGGCCTGCCCAACCTGACCTTCGTGGCCGCCCTGGTCCTCGCGGTCACCGCGTTCGTGATGCGTTACACCACGTTCGGCCGGGACGCCTTCGCGATCGGCGGCAACGAGGACGTGGCCCGGCTCAGCGGCATCAACGTGGTCCGCGACAAGCTCCTGCTCTACGGGCTGGCCGGCGCGCTCTCCGGTCTCGCCGGGATCATGCTGCTCTCCCGGCTGGCGGCCAGCAGCCCCGGCACCGGTGGCCTCCAGTTGCAGCTCACCGCGGTGGCCGCGGTGGTCATCGGCGGCACCTCGCTGGCCGGCGGCAAGGGCACGATCGGCGGCACCATCCTCGGTGTCCTGCTGCTCGGCGTGGTCGCCAACGTGCTCAACCTGCTCCAGATCTCCTCGTACTACCAGCAGATCTCGGTCGGCGCCGTCCTGCTGGTCGCGGCCATCGCGAACCTGATGCAGAGCCGCGGAAAGCACTAACCCCGCAAGATAACCCCCCTTTTTTTTGGAAGGCGACAAATATGCCTACACCCCTGCGTGTCTTCAGTGCGCTGCTCGCCACCGCCCTCTGTGCCGCCACGATCAGCGCCTGTGGCGACGACTCCGGATCCGAAGCCGGTGACAGCGTCACCCTGGGCTTCGTCAACGGCGCGAACACCGAGTTCCACACCTGTCTCCAGCGGGCGGTCGAGGCTCAGGCCAAGACCTCCGGCGCCGAGGTCGTCGCGGCCAACTCGAAGCAGGACCCCGGCACCGAGCTGGCCAACATCGAGGACATGATCTCGCGCAGCGTCGACGCGCTGATCGTGCAGACGGTGAACGTGGACGCCCTGAAGAACGACATCACCAAGGCCAAGGCGGCCGGCATCCCGATCTTCCTGACCTCGGTGATCACCCAGGACACCTCCGACATCCTGGGTGCGGTCGTGGTGGACCTGAAGGGCGTCGGCGCGCTCGACGCCGGCTACGTCGCCAAGGACGCGGGCGCCGCACAGGTCGAGGTCGGTGTCATCGCCGGCGCCCCCGGCGCGGCCTCCGACCTGCTGGTCAACGGGTTCAAGGATGCCCTGCCCGCCAACGCCGCGCTGGTCGCCAACCAGCCCGGCATGTTCAACCGGGCCAAGGCCCAGGACGTTGCCGAGAACATGATCCAGGCGCACCCGAACCTCGAGTACGCGTTCGTCGCGAACGAGGACATGGCGTTCGGCGCGCTCCAGGCGTTCCAGGCGGCCGGCAAGGACGTCAAGATCGTCACGGTCAACGGGACCGACGACGGCCTCGCCGCGGTGAAGGACGGCCGGTTCGCGGCCACCGTCGCCAACTCGGCGACGGTCACCGGTCAGCTCGCGGTCAAGAACACGATCTCGCTGCTGAACAAGGAGACCACCGAGAAGATCGCGAACACGCCGATCAAGCTGATCACCAAGGACAACCTGTCCGAGGCGCCGCAGTACTGCCTCGAGGGCTGACGTCTCTTTCGACAAAGGAACCGTGGGGGAGCGGACGCGCTCTCCCACGTCTCCCGTTCTACCGCTGGAGGATCGATGGATCGCATTCTGGTCATGCGCAGTTTCGTGACGGTCGCCAAGGTGGGCAGCTTCAGCGGCGCCGCCAAACAGCTCGGCACCTCCGGCTCCCTGATCTCGAGACACGTCGCCGACCTGGAGAAGCAGCTCGGCGTCCACCTCGTCAACCGCACCGCCCGCTCGGTCAGCCTCACCGAGCCGGGCCTGCGCTACAGCGAGTTCGCGCAGCGGATCCTCGACGAGATCGACGAGGAGGACACCCGGATCGCGGAGCTGCACGACCGTCCCGAGGGCCCGCTGTCGATCATCTGCCCGAAGTGGATCGGCGGCCTGGACCTGGGCGACGCGATCGCCGAGTTCTCGGTGGCCCACCCCAAGATCGCGGTACGGTTCGAGCTCGGCGGCATGTCCGACCGCACCTACGACTTCCTGGACTCCGGATTCGACGTCGCCTTCCACACCCGGGACCTGCGGGACTCCAGCGTGCGGCTGAAGCGGATCGCGTCGCTGCCGTTCGTGCTGTGCGCGTCGGACCGGTACATCGCCAGGCACGGGCTGCTCACCGACGCCAACGACCTCAGCCAGCACGACTGCCTCGTACACGTCAACGACCCGGTCTGGCGGATCGGGCACGGCCACTCCAGCACCCTGCACAAGATCCGGAACATCGCGTTCCAGTCGAACTCGTACATCGCCCTGCACAAGGCGGCGGTGCACGGCCGGGGCATCGCGCTGCTGCCGACCCGGTCGGCCTACGACGACCTGGTGAGCGGGACGCTGCGCCTGCTGCTGCCCGAGCTGCCGGTGCCGAGCCGGTCGCTCTACGCCATCTACGGGCCGGCCGTGCAGGCGCCGCGAAAGGTCGAGGTGTTCCTCGCGTACCTCACCAAATGGTTCGCCGAGAACCCGCTGCCGGTCTTCGAGAAACCCGTGCCATGAGACTTGTTCGCGACGGTGGAGACCAATCCGCGGAGCCTACGCGAAGGCGAGGGTCGAGGTCGGTCGCGAACAAGTCTCAGCGTGCAATGAAGGGTTGCGGAATCACCAGGTCTTAACGGCCGAAATCGCTCCTAGGCTGACCGCGAAACGAGAAAGGCAGGCGCGACGGTGGGAATCCAGCGCATCGAGTCGGTGACATACACCGTCGACGATCTCGACACGAACGTTCGCTTCTTCACGGATTTCGGGCTCACCCCGGTGTCGCGTGACGAGACACGCGCGGTCTTCGAGACCCGCATCAAGCAGACCCTGATCCTGGACACGACCGGGCGCCCGGATCTGCCGCCGCCGGTCGAGGACGGGCCCACCCTCCGCGAGATCGTCTGGGGCGTCGACACCCCCGCGGAGCTGGAGCGCCTGGCCGGGCGGGCCGGGGCGGACCGGCAGACGCCGGACGGCGTGCTGCACACCGTGGACCGGACCGGCTTCGGCGTCGGTCTCACCCTCGCGTCTTCTTATGAAAGCGAGCATGACGCGCCGCGCAAATCAAACAAATCCGGATATATCGTACGGGTCAATGAGGCACTCGACTCGGTCGGCCAGGTCCGGCCGATCCGGATGTGCCACGTCGCGCTGAACATCCCCAAGGAGGGCCGCGAGGAGGCGGTGGCGTTCTACACCGGCCTGCTCGAGTTCATCCCGACCGACGTGGTCAAGCCGATGGGCGTGTTCATGCGGGTCGAGGGCGACGCCGACCAGCACAACTTCCTGCTCTGCCACCGCCCGGACTCCGCCGGCGTCAACCACGTCTCGTACGAGGTGAACGGCTTCGACGACGTCATCGAGGGCGGCAACCACATGATCGAACGTGGCTGGCAGGAGGCCCGCAAGCTGGGCCGGCACACCGTCGGGTCGAACGTCTTCCGGTTCGTGCACGCCCCCTGCGGCGGCCGCGTCGAACTGGCCGCGGACATGGACCGGATCGACGGCTCCTACGGCACCCGGGTGCACGAGACCACCCCGCCGCACCACATCTGGACTCTCCGCACCAACCGGGATCGAGGCGAGTAATGACTTATCCGGATTTGTCGCTGTACATCGACGGCGAGTGGATCGCCGACCGCGCAGGCGTCCCGGTGATCAACCCGGCCACCGAGGAGATCCTCGCCCACCTGCCCCTGGCCGGTGTAGAGGATCTGGACCGGGCGATCGCGGCCGCCGTCCGAGGTGGAAAGGTCTGGCGGGACACCCCGGTCGCCGACCGCACCCGGATCCTGCTGAAGGCCGCCGACCTGCTCGCCGCACGGGCCGACCGGGTCGCCGAGATAATGACCCTGGAACAGGGCAAGCCACGTCCCGAGGCCCGCAACGAGGTGCTGCGGGTGGCCGGCGCGCTGCGCTGGGACGCCGAGGACGCCCGCCGGGCGTACGGGCGGATCATCCCGTCGGCCGGCGACACCGTCCTGTCGGTGCGGCACGAGCCGGTCGGCCCGGTCGCCGCGTTCACCCCGTGGAACTTCCCGGCCGGGTCGCCGATGCGCAAGATGGCCGGCGCCCTGTCGGCCGGCTGCTCGATCGTCATCAAGGCCTCCGAGGAGACCCCCGGCACGGCTTCCGAGATCGTGCGGTGCTTCGCCGAGGCCGGGCTGCCGGCCGGCACGCTCAACCTGGTCTTCGGCGAGCCGGCCGAGGTGTCGAAGCACCTGATCGCGTCCCCGGACATCCGGCTGGTCGCGTTCACCGGCTCGATCCCGGTCGGCAAGCTGCTCGCCGCGCAGGCCGGCGCCGAGATGAAGCCGTCGCTCATGGAGCTCGGCGGGCACGCCCCGGTCATCGTGGCCGCCGACGCCGACCCGGTGCGGGCCGCCCGCAAGGCCGCCTTCGCGAAGTTCGTCAACGCCGGGCAGGTGTGCACGTCGCCGAGCCGGTTCCTGGTGCACGAGTCGCTCTACGACACGTTCGTCGCGGAGTTCACCGCGGCGGCCGAACGGGTCGTGGTCGGCGACGGCCTGCACGAGGGCGTCACGATGGGCCCGCTCGCCAACGAGCGCCGGCTCAAGGCGATGGAGGAGCTGGTCGCCGACGCGGTCAGCCGCGGCGCCGTCATCAGAACCGGCGGCGAGCGGCTGGACCGGCCGGGCTACTTCTTCCCTCCCACGGTTCTGGTCGACGTTCCCGAGGACGCGCGAATCATGGTGGAGGAGCCGTTCGGCCCGATCGCCCCGATCGTGGCGTTCAGCGACCTGGACGAGGCTCTGCGGATCGCCAACTCGCTCCCGTACGGCCTGGCCGCCTACGGTTTCACCCGGTCCTCGAAGACGGCGGAGAGGCTGACCACCGGCTTCGAGGCGGGCATCCTGTCGATCAACCACTGTGGCGGGTCGGTGCACGAGGCCCCGTCCGGCGGGGTGAAGCAGTCCGGGTACGGCCGGGAGGGCGGCCCCGAGGGTGTCGAGGCGTACCTGATCACCAAGCGCGTCTCGCACCTGCTGGTCGACTGATGCGGTACGCACGGATCAGCCTCGGCGGCCGGCCGGTCTTCGCCGAGATCGCCGACGGGATCGCCCACGTCCTCGACGGTTCACCACTTCACGGAAGGCCGAAACGGACTGCTGATCGCGTACCCCTCGAAGGTCTTGATCTTCTGCCACCGGTGGTCCCGGGCGTCTTCTACGCGGTCGGCCTCAACTATCGCGACCACATCGAACATGCCAGGGCGATGGGGTACGCGGTGGCGAGGCTCCCGGAGCGCCCGGAGGTCGGCTACCGGGCCAACAACGCGCTGACCGGCCATCACCAGCCGATCATTCGGCCCGCCGGGGTGACCGGGCGGTTCGAGGCCGAGGGCGAGGTGGTGGCCGTCATCGGGCGCACGCTGCGCAACGCGACCCGGGCCGAGGCGCAGGAGTCGATCTTCGGCTGGACCATCGGCAACGACGTCAGCGCCCGCGAGTGGCAGAACGCCGACCGCACCCTCTGGCGCAGCAAGAACAGCGACACCTTCAAACCGATGGGCCCGTGGATCGAGACCGACGTCGACCCGCTGGCCCAGACCACCACGGTCCGTGTCGACGGGCAGGTCAGGGCGAAGTTCGCGACCGGCGCCATGGTCTTCGACCCGTACGACCACATCGTCGAGACCACGAAATACATCACCATGCACCCCGGCGACGTGCTCTGGATGGGCGCCGACAGCACCGTCCAGCTGGAACCGGGATCCACCGTGGACATCGAGATCACCGGCATCGGTGTGCTGTCGAATCCCGTCCAGGCAGAAAGGCACCCCCATGAGTAACGCCCCGAAGTACATCCACCATGTGAACTTCCCGACCACCGATCCGGAGCGCACCAAGGAGTGGTACGCCAAGGTCTTCGGGCTCAAGGCGATCACGCCGAAGAGCAACACCAAGGTCGTGCTGATGACCCGCGGCAACTTCGACCTGCACTTCACCCCGGTCGAGGAGATGGACCGGATGGCGCCCTACCACTTCGCCATCGAGGTGGAGGACTGGGACGGCTTCCTCAAGCACCTCACCGACCTGGGCATCCGGCACACCCGGCCGATCGAGCGCCCGGAGAACCAGTCGAAGTTCTGCTACATCCACGACCCGGACCACACCATGATCGAGATCGTCTTTCACGGAAAGCGGCCCGCCTGATGCCCTTCGCCACTGCCCCCGACGGCGCGAACATCTACTACGAGCGGCACGGCGACGGCCCGGCGATCCTCTTCGTGCACGGCTCCGGCGGGCATCACGCCGCCTGGTGGCAGCAGGTCGCCGCGCTGCGTGACCGGTTCACGGTCGTCACCGTCGACCTGCGTGGCTTCGGCAGATCCGACTCGTCGATGCCCGAGTTCGACGGCCAGGACTTCCCCGGCGACCTGATCGCCGTGCTGGAGTCCGAGGACCTGCGCGACGTCCTGCTGGTCGGCCAGTCGATCGGCGCGGTCGCCGCCCTGCGGGCCGGCCTGCAACGCCCGGACCGGGTCGCCGGGGTCGCGCTCGGCCACTCGCTCGGCGGCCTCGCCCACCCGGAGCTGTCCCCGCTGGTCGACGCGGACCGGGCCGAGGCGGTCAAGCTGCCCGTCCTGGACCGGCTGCTCTCCCGGCGGTTCCAGCAGGAGGAGCCGGCCAGGACGTTCCTCTTCCAGCAGATGGGCACGTTCAACGTCGCCAAGATGGCCGACCTGCGCAACCTGTCGGTGAACGGGCCCACCATCGACGAGATCGTGGCCTCCGGCCTCCAGGTCTGGTTCCTGGCCGGCGAGACCGACGCGGTGCTCAGCGTCGCCACCGTGCGCCGTGCGCATGAGCTGGTCAAGGGCTCGCACCTGTCGGTCGTCCCGGGCGCCCCGCACTCGATGTACTGGGAGTCGCCCGACCTCTACAACGCGGCCGTGGCGTCGATCCGGGAGTCACTGTGAAACTCACCCTTGCCGAGGCCGAGGAGATCCTCGCCGGGACACTGAAGCGTGGCGAGCACCTGGGCAAGGCGCTCAGCGTCGCGGTCGTCGACGCCGGCGGGCATCTCATCTCGGTGAAACGCTCGGACGGCGCCCGCGCGCTGACCCCGAGCATCGCGATCGCCAAGGCGTACAGCGCGGCGATCATGGAGCGCCCGACGAACATGCTCTACGACTGGGCGCAGAGCAACCCGGGCTTCTTCGCCCAGCTGTCGACGATGGCGGCGCACCCGATCGTGGCCACCGAGGGCGGCGTCACGATCAAACGGGACGGCGAGATCCTGGGCGGCCTGGGCGTCTCCGGCGGCACACCCGCCGAGGACCAGCAGGCCTGTGAAGAGGTCCTGACCGAGCTCGGCTACGAGCTGGTCTTCGCGGCATGGGGGAAGAAGCGTGGCTGACACCTTCAAGTTCCGGATCGACCACCACGGCAGCCTGGTCCGGCCGCCCGAGGTGCTCGCCGCCCGCGCCGCCGACGACCCGAACCTGCGGGCCGTCGAGGACGCGGCCATCGCCGAGACGGTCCGCAAACAGCGCAGGCTCAGCCTGACCGTGGTCACCGACGGTCACTTCCGGCGCGCCGACCTGGCCAGCGTTATCACCGGCGCGGTGCACGGCTTCGAGGACGGGCAACTGAAGGCCGAGCGGTCGCTGGTCGCCGACGACACGGCCGCGATCGCCGCGCAGACCCAGATCCCGGCGAAGGCCACGCTGCCCTCGCCGGCCTGGATCGCGGCGCGGACCTTCCGCCCCGGCGGTCCCTGGGCCAGCGCCCGCGAGCTGGGCGAAGCCCTCGCCCTTCTGCTGCGCGAGGAGATCGAGGCGGTCATCTCGCGCGGCGTGCGGCTCATCCAGATCGACAATCACGGGTACGGGAAGAGCCTCTACACCAGCGGCGGCGTGCTCGGCTTCGACGACGCCGTCGCCGTGGACGCCCTCGCCGTGGCGGTGGCCGACAAGCCGTTCGACGTGCGGATCGGCCTGTGCCCGCTCACCCGGGTCGGTGACGGCCTGGACACGGCGGCCGCCGAGCGCCTGTTCGCGGCGGTGCCGGTGGACCGGTGGATCCTGCCGTACGACACCGGCGCCCCGGCCGAGACCGAGCTGCTGCGCGTCGTCCCCACCGAGCGGGACGTCTGCCTCGGCATCGTCGACCCTCGGGTGCCGGAGCTGGAGGACGTCGGCACGGTGATGGACCGGATGGACGTGGTCGCCTCGATCCGCGACATCGAGGACGTGGCGATCAGCCCGAGCGCCGGGTTCGCCGACGTCGCGGGACAGCCGCTGATCGGCGTCGAGGACCAGTGGCGCAAGCTGATCCACGTCGAGACGTTCGCCCGCATGTGCTGGGGCAACGAGCTCTGAGCCGGTTGTCGAGGGGCCGGCCGCGCGCCGGCCCCTCGGTCGTTCACAGGACTTCGGCGAAGGTGACCCGGCGGTCCAGCAGGCGGGGGCGGATCACGCCGATGATGTGCTCGGCGAAGTGGCCGCTGGCCGCGTGCGCGTCGAATCCGGCCCGGTCGGCGTAGACCTCGTACAGGAGGAACGCGTTCGGGTCCTCGGCGTCGGTGTGCACCACGTAGTCCAGGTTCCCGGGCTCGGCTCGGGTGTGTTCACGCATCGTCAGCAACGATTCCCGGACGAGGGCCACGTCCTCCGGAGCACACCGGTAGTGGGCGATGACGGCGTAGGCCACGATTTCTCCCTTGCTTCGCGGGCGGTCTTTCGGCTTCGCATCTCATCAGGGAAATGGGTGCGCCAGGCGCAATCAATGCTTCCTCCGCAGCGCATGGTCGGCGCATTCCGGGCTTCTTAGCATTCGCGATACCGAAGCGATCTCTTGAGGAGCAGTGATGTCCGTTCGCACCATGGAGACCCTGGCCGGCGGACGCTGGGTGGGCGGCGAGAGCTGGGTCGACGTGTACGACCCGGCCGACGTCCGGGAGCCCTTCGTCCGGGTTCCGGCGCTCACCGCCGAGCAGGTCACCGAGATCTACGGCGCGGCCCGGGCCGGTTTCGCCGTCTGGCGGGCGATGTCCGCGATCGATCGGTCCAGGATCCTCGCGAAGGCCGCGGTGCTGCTGCGGGTCCGCAACGCCGAGATCGCCGACGCCATCGTCACCGAGAACGGCAAGACCCTCGCCGAGGCCCGGATCGAGGCCGAGAAGGCCGCCGACTTCTTCGAGTACTACGCGGCCGTCGGGCGGCAGGACTACGGCTCCCTGATCCACGACGCGCGGCCGGACACCCGTACCGGCTTCCAGCGCGAGCCGCTCGGCGTGGTCCTGGCGATCGCACCGTGGAACGACCCGATGATCACCCCGGCCCGCAAGCTGGCGCCCGCCCTGGCCGCCGGCAACGCCGTGGTGCTCAAGCCGGCGAGCGAGACGCCCACCTCGGCGCTGCACCTGGCCCGGGCCCTGGACGACGCGGGCCTGCCGGCCGGTGTGCTCAGCGTGGTCACCGGCCGCACCGCGGAGATCTCCGGCGCGCTGCTCGACGACCCGCGGATCGCGGCGGTCACCTTCACCGGCGGCAACGACGTCGGGGAGGCGCTGCGGGTGCGGCTCGCGGCGTGCGGCGTCCGGTTCCAGTCCGAGCTGGGCGGCAAGAACGCGTCCGTGGTGCTGGCCGGCGCGAACCTTCCGAAGGCGGCCGCCGCGGTCGTCGCGGCGTCCTTCGGCCAGGCCGGGCAGCGCTGCACGGCGACCAGCCGGCTGCTGGTCGACCGGGCCGTGTCCGGCGAGTTCACGGCGCTGCTGCGGGAGAAGGTCGCGGCGCTGCGGGTCGGCCCGGGGAGGGCCGGGGGCACCGACGTCGGCCCGCTGGTCAGCCCGGCGCACCGGGACAGCGTGCTGCGCGACATCGCCACCGCGGTCGAGCAGGGCGCCCACGTCGAACTGGGCGGCGAGGAACTGCCCGGGACCGGCTGCTACGTGACCCCGGCCATCCTGACCGGCGTCACCCCGGACATGGACGTGTGGCGCGACGAGGTCTTCGGCCCGGTCCTGGTGGTCCGCACCGTCGACGGCCTGGACGAGGCGATCGCCGCGGTCAACGACACCCGGTACGGCCTGGCCGCCGCCGTCTTCACCGACAGCCTCGCCGCCGCGCACCGGTTCCTGGCCGAGGCCGACTGCGGACAGATCGCCGTGAACACCACCACGTCCGGATGGGACGTGCACATGCCGTTCGGCGGGTTCCGTGACTCCGGATCGCCCTTCAAGGAGCAGGGCGTGGAGGCGCTGCGGTTCTATACCAGGGTCAAGACCTTCGCCATCCACTTCGGAATCTGAAGTGGCCGTACCAGAGAGGCCGCACACATGGCGGACGAGACCATCGGAATCATCGGGGCCGGCATCGTCGGGCTGGCGATCGGCCGGGAGATCGCGCTACGACGGCCGGGCACCCGGGTCGTGGTCGTCGACAAGGAGGACGAGGTGGCCCGGCACCAGACCGGCCACAACTCCGGGGTGGTGCACGCCGGCATCTACTACACGCCGGGCAGCCTGAAAGCGGAACTGTGCACCCGGGGGCGGCTGCTGCTGCGGGAGTACTGCGCGGACCGGGGGATCGCGTACGACGAGTGCGGCAAGCTGGTCGTGGCGGTCCGCGAGGACGAGCTGGGGCGACTGGACGACCTGGAGAGGCGGGCGAGGGAGAACGGCGTACCCGGTCTGCGGAGGGTCGATCCGGCCGGGATCCGCGAGATCGAACCGCATGCCGCCGGCCTGGCCGCGCTGCACTCACCGGAGACGGCGATCACCGACTTCCCCGGCGTCGCGAAGGCGTTCGCCGAGGACATCGAGGCGGCCGGCGGCGAGGTCGTGCTCAACTTCGCGGTGACCGCGATCCGCCGGGAGCCCGGCCGGATCCGGATCGTCGCGGGCGACCGGGCCGTCACCGTCGACCAGGTGATCGTCTGCGCCGGCATCCACACCGACCAGGTGTCCCGGCTGGCCGGCGACGTCGCCGAACCACGGATCATCCCGTTCCGCGGCGAGTACATGCGGGTCCGCGAGGAGAAGGCGGACCTGGTCCGCGGCATGATCTACCCGGTTCCGGACCCGCGGTACCCGTTCCTCGGCGTGCACTTCACCCGGCGGGTGACCGGGGTCGTCGAGGTCGGCCCGAACGCGGTCCTGGCGACCGCCCGGGAGGGCTACCGGCGCACCAGCCTCTCGATCCCCGACCTGGCCGGCATCGCGGCCTGGCCGGGCACCTGGCACATGGCGCGGCAGCACTGGCGTACCGGGATCAAGGAGGTGCGCGGATCGCTGTCCAAGAAGCGGTACATGGCCGAGGCCATGCGCTACGTCCCGGAGATCGGGGCGGCCGACGTGGTACGGGCCGGCGCCGGGGTGCGCGCCCAGGCGCTGGACCGCGACGGCGGCCTCGTCGACGACTTCCGCATCCACCGGACGGGGCCCGTCACGGCCGTACGAAACGCGCCGTCACCTGCCGCGACGTCGTCGCTGGCGATCGCCGAACACGTGGTCGCCGACGTCTTCGGGACGTGACGGCGAGCACTCCCCGCGTGCAACAACCGATTGCGCGGCAGGGACTCCGCAGCGGCGGAAAACCTCAATAGCTTCATGGACATCCCCGCTGGCTTCGCATCAGCCGGAACGAAAGGAAACACCTATGTTCGTCGTCGACTCCCAGGTGCACATCTGGAAGGAAGAGACCCCGGATCGCCCCTGGGTGCCGGGAGCTCGCGAGCGTATCCGGCTCAACGGCCACCGGGAGGACCCGTTCAGCTACGAGGAGTGCCTCGCGCTGATGGACGAGGCGGGCGTCAACCGGGCGCTGATCCTGCCGCCGTCGTGGGAGGGTGACCGCATCGACTACGCCCTGGAGGCGTGCGAGGCCCACCCGGACCGCTTCGGCATCATGGCCCGCATTCCGCAGAACAAGCCTCTCGAGGGTGCGGCCATGCTGCGGGACTTCGCGCAGAACCCGTACGTGAAGGGCACCCGGCTGACGTTCCACCGGCCGATCGACCGGAACTGGATGATCGACGGCACCAACGACTGGTACTGGCCGCTGGCCGAGGAACTGAACATCCCGACCATGGTGCACGCCCCGATCTGGAAGGCCGAGCTGGGCAAGATCGCCGGACGGCACCCCGGCCTGAAGATCATCATCGACCACATGGGCATCATGGCCCGCTGCGTGGACGACGCCATCGGCTACTGGGTGCAGGAGACCGCCGACCTGCACGAGCACCCGAACATCTACGTGAAGGTGTCGGCCCTGCCGGGTTACTCGACCCAGCCGTTCCCGAACCTCAACATCGAGAAGTACGTGCGTGAGATGGTCGACAAGATGGGCCCGCGGCGCTGCTTCTGGGGCACCGACATCACCCGTCTGCTGGGCCACGGCCTCAGCTACGTGGAGACCATCGAGCAGTTCACCAAGCACTTCGACTTCACGCCGGAGGAGCTGGAGTACATCATGGGTCGCGGCATCTGCGAGGTCCTCGATTGGCCGATCTCGAAATGACGCATCGAACCGATGGCGGCGACGCGGTCATCAGCGCGTTCAACGCGGTCGGGGCGGACTACGTCTTCTCCTCACCGGGGTCCGAGTGGGCCCCGGTGTGGGAGTCGCTGGCCCGCCGGCACCGCGACGGGCTGCCCTGCCCCCGCTACATGGATCTGACGCACGAGACCGTCGCGGTCGGCATGGCCACCGGGTACGGGCTGGTCACCCGCCGCGCGCAGGGCGTGCTGCTGCACGCCGGGCCGGGTCTGCTCCAGGGCTCGATGGCCGTGCACGGCGCGCTGCTGGCCGGGGTGCCGATGGTGGTGACCTCCTCGGAGTCGATCACCTACGGTGACGGGCCGGGCCCCGACCCGGGCGGCCAGTGGTACCGCAACCTCTCCGTGGTCGGTGGCCCGCACGTGATGGCGGCGCCGTTCACCAAGTGGTCCAACCAGGCGGCCAGCGTGCACACGCTGACCACCATGATCACCCGCGGCGCCGAGATGGCGGCCCGCGCCCCGGCCGGCCCGGTCTACCTGAACATCCCGCTCGAGGTGCTGCTCGACCCGTGGGACGGGCCCGACCCCAAACCGGTCGCCGCGCACGGTACGACGGTCAGCGCCGCCGAGGACATGCAGGCCGTCCTGGAGCTGCTCGCCGGCGCGTCGAACCCGGTGATCATCACCGAGACGACCGGGCGTGAGGCGGGCGGCATGGCGGCCCTCGTCGCGTTCGCCGAGGCGATGGCCGTCCCGGTGGTCGAACCCGGCTCGGCGGTCTGCGCCAACTTCCCGCGCGACCACGAACTGCACGCCGGCGGCGAGATCGAGCCGTTCGTCGACACCGCCGACGTGATCGTGCTGCTCAACTGCCGGGCCCCGTTCTACCCGCCGTCACGGCGGCCGGCCCGGGCGAAGATCGTGGTCATCGACGAGGTGCCGCAGCGGCCGCACGTCGTCTACCAGGTGCTCAACGCCGACTTCTACCTGGAGGGCGGGGTCGCCGCCACCCTGCGGGAGCTGGCCGTCCGGGCCCGGGAGCAGGGGCTGGTCAGCGGTTCCACGTTCCGGTCGATGGAGAGCGCCGCGGTCACGACGGCGGAGTGGAAGACCGCCGGCACGCTCGACCCGGTACAGGTCGTGGCGACGTTGCGGGAGGTGATCGGCGAGGACTCGGTCGTCGTCGACGAGACCATCACGCACAGCCGGGTCGTCCAGCGGCACCTGCGGCGCGCCACCCCCGACTCGTACTTCTACGTGCAGGGCGGGCTCGGGCAGGGCATCGCCGTGGCGCTCGGGGTGAAACTGGCCACGCCGGACAAGCCGGTGGTGCTCACCATCGGCGACGGGGCGTTCCTCTACAACCCGATCGTCCAGTCGTTGCAGGCCGCCCGCGCCAACGGGCTACCGCTGCTGATCGTGGTCTTCAACAACCACGAGTACCGGTCGATGAAGATGAACCACCTGCGCTTCTATCCGCAGGGCGCCGCCGTCGACACCGGGGAGTTCCTCGGCAACGACCTCAGCGACCAGCCGGACCTCGCCGCCCTCGCCGATCCGTTCGCCATGCACGCGGAGACCGTCGAGCGCGCCGACGAACTGGCGCCGGCGCTGGACCGGGCGCTCAAGGCCGTACGCGGCGGCACCACCGCGATCGTCAACATCCGTGTATCCCGCTGACCCCGGCTGGTCGCCGGTGCTGTCTCAGCGTGGCTGAGACAGCACCGGCATCCAGCCGCAAGGAGTAACCCATGCCTGCGCCCAAGGTCCTGGTCCCCGCCGATGAGCTGGGCACCTTCACCACCTCGCTGTTCACCGCCGCGGGCGTCAGCCCCGCGAACGCGGCCACCATCTCGGCCGTCCTCACCTGGGCCAGCCTGCGTGGCGTCGACTCGCACGGCGCCTCCCGGGTGCCCCGCTACCTGGAACTGCTCGACTCCGGCGAGGCCAACCGCGACCCGTCGCTGTCGGTCGGCTCGACCAGCCCGGCGGTCGCCGTGCTCGACGCCGACCGGGCGCCCGGCCCGGTGGCGCTGACCGCCGCCGCCGATCTCGCGGCGGAAAAGGCCAAGATCAACGGCATAGGGGCGATCGGCGTACGCCGTACCGTCCACACCGGAGCGATCGGCTACTACACGTCCCGGATCGCCGAGGCCGGGCTGGTCGGCATCGCCTTCGTGGCCGGCATGCCGAACATGGCGTACCCGGGGGTGCGGGGGGCGGCCGTGGCGACCAGCCCGCTCTCCATCGCGGTGCCCGCGCCCGGCCACGCTCCGGCCCTGCTGGACATGGCGACCGCCGGCATCGCGCTCGGCAAGATCGCCCAGTTCCGCAACGCCGGGAAGGAGCTGCCGCCGGGCACCGCCGCCACCGCCGACGGCACCCCGACCACCGACCCGAACCTCGCGAAGATGCCGCTGCCGCTCGGCGGGGTCAAGGGCGCCGGCATGTCGCTGGTGTTCGAGCTGCTCACCAGTGTGCTGGTGGGTGCGCCGATCCTGAGTTCGTTCCACGGTGACGACCCGCAGGGCCGGGTGCACCGGCAGAACGCGCTGATCCTGGCGCTCGACCCGGCCGCCTTCGGTGACGGCGACGCGTTCGGCCCGGCGGTGGCGTCCACCCTGGACACCCTCAAGGGCCTCACCCCGGCGGGGGAGGGCACCGAGATCCGCTACCCGGGCGAGGGCGGCGCCTCGGTCGCCGCGAAGCGGGCCGCCGACGGTGTGCCGGTCGCCGCCAAGGTCTGGAGCGAACTCCAGGTCGCCGCCGAGAAGCTGGGCGTCGCGGTCCCGGCCGTCGTCTGAAACGCACGCAGGTAGAAGGGCCAGGGCCAGCGAATGCTGGGCCCGGCCCTTCCCTCGGCAGGAGCGACGGTCTGTACCACCGCCCCGCTACGACATCCTGCTCTTGATCTTTACTTGAAGGCGAACCGGCCGACCAGCTGGTGCAGGTCGTCGGCGAGCGAGGCCAGCTCGGAAGCCGCCTGCTGACCCGCCGCGACGGCCATCTTGGACTGCTCGGCGGCACTGGAGACCTGCCCGATGTTGCCGGCGATCTCCCGGGCGCCGGCCGCGGCGGTCGCCACGTTGCGGTTCATCTCGGTGGTCGTCGCGGTCTGCTCCTCGACGGCCGACGCGATCGTCGTCTGGAACTGGTTGATCCGCTCGATGACCGCGCCGATCCGGACGATCGCCGCGACCGCGCTCTCGGTGTCGGCCTGGATGGCCTGCACCCGCCCGGAGATGGTCTCGGTCGCCTTCGCGGTCTCCTGGGCCAGGTCCTTGACCTCGCTGGCCACCACGGCGAACCCCTTGCCGGACTCGCCGGCACGGGCGGCCTCGATGGTCGCGTTCAGGGCCAGCAGGTTGGTCTGCTCCGCGATCGCGGTGATCGTCTTCACCACGTCGCCGATCTCCTGCGAGCTGGCGCCCAGCTTGCTGACCGTCTCGGTGGTCTCGGCGACCACCGCCACCGCCTCCAGCGTGACGCCCGCGCTGGCCACCGCGCTCTGCGAGATCTCCTGGATGGCCCGGGACATCTCGTCGGCGCCGGTAGCGACCGTCTGGAGGTTGTACGACACCTCGTCGGCGGAGCCGGTGGCCGAGCCGGCGCCCGCCGACACCGCCTCCGAGCCGGCGACCGTCTGGTCGTTGACCCGGGACAGCTCCCTGGTGCTCTGGGCCAGCAGCCGGGCGCTCTCGGACATCGCGGCCACGGTCTCCCGGACCGAGACGGTCGCCTTGTTCACCGAGCGGGCCATCATGCCGATCTCGTCCTTGCCCTCGACCGGGACGTCACGGGTGAGGTCGCCGGCCGCCATCGCCTCCATGGCCTCGGCCACCGGGGTGAGACGACGGGTGATCGACCGCGCGGCCATCACGGACAGCGCGACACTCAGCAGCAGGCCCACGCCGAGCACGATCAGCACCTGGCGCCGGGCCGACTCGAAGCTGTCGTGCGCGTCGGCCACCGCGGCGTCCGCGCTGGCGGCGGTCTCGACGGCGAGCTGGGCGATGGTGCTCTCCATGCCCTTGTTGACGGCGTCGAAGTCGATCGTCGGCGGCTTGCCGGCCATGATGTCGGCCCACGCCCCGCTGTACTCGTCCCAGAAGCCGGTGAACTCGTCGAGCGTCTTCTGCTCGGACGGGCTCTTGGGCTGCGCCTGGTACGCCTTGAGCGTCTCGTCGAGACTCTTGATCGTCGCGGCGCGCTGCTCGCCGATGGCGGCCTGCGCGGTCTTGTCCGAGCCGACCGCCATCCCGGCGGCCGCGTAGTGGTTGATCATCGCCTGGTGGCCCCGGATCTCACCGAGCAGGGCCAGGTTGGTGACGTTGGTGGAGCGCACCTCGGTGAGGCGGCTGTCCATGTCCCCCATCCGGGCGACGGCCAGCACACAGGCGGCGGTGACGAAGATCGCCACCAGCGACATGGCGGCCAGGATCTTCGTGCGGACGCGGAGGTCGGAGAACCAGCCGACCGCGGCGTTGCTGGTCGCACGCTCGGGTGCGGCTTCGGAGGACATCTGTTCACGCTCCGGCGAGGGGAGGAGGGAATAGGGGTACCCCCCTCCGATCGTCAGATTCGCGCGTTGGTTGAGAGATCTTCGGCACGTCGACGGGCGGCGGGCACGACCAGCGGGGTGCCGGTCTCCGGGTCGTCGATCACCCGGCAGGGCAGCCCGAACACCTCCTCGACCAGTTCGGCGGTGAGCACCTCGCCAGGCTGTCCGGAACGGGCCACCTTGCCGGAGCGCATGGCGATGAGGTGGGTCGCGTAGCGGGCCGCGTGGTTGAGGTCGTGCAGGACGGCGACGAGCGTCCGGCCCTGGCGCTCGTGCAGCTCGGCGCAGAGGTCCAGCACCTCGATCTGGTGCGCGATGTCCAGGTAGGTGGTGGGCTCGTCGAGCAGCAGCAGCGGCGTCTGCTGGGCCAGCGCCATGGCCAGCCACACCCGCTGCCGCTGGCCGCCGGAGAGCTCGTCGACGTTGCGGTCGGCCAGGTCGGCCACCCCGGTGGACTCCATCGACTCCTCGACCACCCGCTCGTCCTCGGCCGACCAGCGGCGCAGGATGCTCTGGTGGGGGTAGCGGCCACGGGCCACCAGCTCGGCGACGGTGATGCCGTCCGGGGCGGTCGACGACTGGGGGAGCAGGCCGAGCGTCTTCGCGACGGTCCGGGTGGGCTGCGAGTGCACGTCCTTGCCGTCCAGCAGCACGGTGCCGGTGGTCGGCTTGAGCAGCCGGGACAGCGCCCGCAGCAGGGTCGACTTGCCGCACGCGTTCGGCCCGATGATGACCGTGAACGAGCCGTCCGGGATCTCGACGCTGAGGTCCTCGGCGATGACCCGCTTGTCGTAGGCCAGTGTCATCCCGGTGCCGCTGAGACGGGTCATGTTCTCTCCAGTTGCCGTGTTCGTCATATCCGCCTCAGATCCGTCCCGCTCGCCGTTCGGTGGTGAGCAGCCAGACCAGGTAGGCGCCACCGACCAGGCCGGTGATCACCCCGACCGGGAGGACCCGGTCGTCGAGAGCGTGCTGGGCGATGAAGTCGGCGCCGCTGAGCAGCAGCGCCCCGACCGCGATCGACGGCAGCAGGTTCGGCCCGGGCGCCCGGGTGAGCCGCTTGGCCAGGTGCGGGGCGATCAGCGCCACGAAGGCGACCGGCCCGGCGGCGGCCGCGCCGAACGACACCAGCAGGGCGGCGGCCAGCAGCGCGCCGTTGCGCAGCAGCGAAACCGGCACCCCGAGCGCCGACGCCGCGTCGTCGCCCATCTCCAGGATCCGCAGGCCGGGACCGCAGGCCAGCACCAGGAACGGCAGCACCGCGCCGAGCACCACGAGCAGCGGCACCGCCTGGGTCCACGAGCGGCCGTCCAGGCTGCCGGTGAGCCAGAGCAGCGCCCGGGCGTTCTCCATCTGCTGCCCGCGGGTCAGCAGGTAACCGCTGATGCCGGTGAGGATCGCCGCCATGCCGACGCCGACCAGGATGAACCGGAAGCCGTGCAGCGCCCGGCCGGCGATCAGCTGGATCAGCAGGGTGGCGGCCATCCCGCCGGCGATCGCGGCGATCGACAGCTGGAGGTCGGAGCCGCCGAGGATCACCACGACCAGTGCCGCGGTGCTCGCGCCGTTGGTGACGCCCAGCATGTCCGGGCTGCCCAGCGGGTTGCGGACCAGCGACTGGAAGACCGCGCCGCCGGCCGCCAGGGCCGCGCCGACCAGGATCGCGACGATCAGCCGGGGCAGTCGCAGCTCGTTGATGATGAACTCGTGTGCCGGGTTGCCCGCGCCGAACAGGGTCGTCACCACGTCGGCCGGGGCGATCGGGAAGTCGCCGGTGCCGAGGCTGAACACGCTGACCACGACGGTGGCGACCACGGCGGTCACCCCGACCACCACGGCCCGCGGGCGGACCCGGCCCGGGTTTCTCCTGACTTCGACAAGCGTCATTTCGCGGCTCGCACGAGATAGAGGAACAGGGGACCGCCGAGGACCGCGGTGACCGTGCCGACCTGGAGCTCGCCGGGGCTGCCCAGGATCCGGCCGAGCACGTCGGCGCCGAGCAGCAGCACCGGCGCCAGCACCGCGGTGTAGGGCAGCATCCAGCGCAGGTCCGGTCCGGTGATCGGCCGCACCAGGTGCGGGACGAGAAGCCCCACGAAGACGATCGGGCCGCACGCCGCGGTGGCGCTGCCGCACAGCAGGGTGACCGCGACGATCACCGCGACCCGGATCACCGCCGGCCTGGCGCCCAGCGCGCGGGCCGCGTCGTCGCCCAGCGACAGCGCGTTGAGCGGCCGGGCCACCAGCAGTCCGGCCAGCAGGCCGGACAGGAAGAACGGCAGCAGCAGCCGGACGGTCTCGAAGTCGGCGCTGGCCAGCGAGCCGGCGGTCCAGAACTTCACCTTGTCGATGGCCTGCGTGTCGGAGAGCAGGGTGGCGCTCACGTAGGAGTACAGCGTGGCGTTGAGCGCGGCCCCGGCCAGCGCGAGCCGGGCCGGGGTGGCCGAGCGCCCGCCGCCGACCGCGTACACCAGCGCGGTGACGACCGCGGCGCCGGCGAGTGCGAACCACACGTACCCGAAGAAGGTGCCGATGCCGAAGAACACCGCGGCGCTGGCCACCGCCGCCGACGCGCCCGCGTTGATGCCGAGCAGGCCCGGATCGGCCAGCGGGTTGCGGGTCAGGGCCTGCATGATCGCGCCGGCCAGGCCGAGCGCCATGCCGACCATCAGACCGAGCAGGGTACGCGGAAGGCGCATCTCGTGGACGATCCGGTAGTACTCCGACGCCGGGTCGGTTAGGCCGGCCCACACCTCGCCGGGGGAGAGGAAGCGGGCGCCGAACCCGACACTGAGGACCAGGACCGCGGCGAGCGCCACCAGGGCCAGGATCAGTCCGAACAGGCGTACGGCGGAGCGGCGCCCGGCACGGGCCGGCTCCGTGGCGCGTAACCCCTGCTCGACGGGGGTGTCGATGGTGGACAGTGTGGTTCTCCCGCCCTGGTGATCTGGATCCTGTTGACGCGCGTTCGGTCCGTTAGGTTAGCCTAACCATCGCACTCGGTCGTAGGGCCGGTCGTCCCCCCAGAAAGACTTGAATATGAAGTACTCACAGCTTTCTTTGTCCCGTCGTGGTCTGCTGGCCGCGGGTGGCGCCGCCGGTGCGGGCGCCCTGCTCGCCGCCTGCGGTGGCAAGGAGGAGACCGGGTCGGCACCGGACGCCACCGCCACCGCCGCCGGCCCGTGGGCGTTCACCGACGACCAGCCCAAGGAACACAAGGCCGACAAGACCCCCGGCAAGATCGTCGCCTTCACCGGCACCGCCGCCGCGCTTGTCGACCTGGGCCTCCAGGACAGGATCGCCGGCGTCTTCGGCGAGACCAAGAAGGCCGACGGCACCGCCGAGGAGCAGGCCGGCGACCTGGACATCAACAAGGTCCAGATCATCGGCAACGCCTGGGGCGAGTTCTCCGTGGAGAAGTACGCGGCCCTCCAGCCCGAGCTGCTGGTCACGCACATGTTCGACCCGGGCGCGTACTGGTACATCCCGGACGCCAGCAAGGACCAGATCCTCAAGCTCGCCCCGGCCGCCACCATCACCGTGGGCCGGGTCCCGCTGAACAAGCCGATCGAGCGGTACGCCGAGCTCGCCAAGTCGCTGGGCGCCGACCTCAACGCGCCGAAGGTGACCGAGGCCAAGGCCCGCTTCGAGAAGGCCGCCGCCGACCTGAGCGCCGCCGCCAAGGCCGCCGGTGGGGTCAAGGTGCTGTTCGGCTCCGGCGCCGCCGACATCTTCTACGTGTCCAGCGCCGCGGTCAGCTCCGACCTCATGTACTTCAAGGAGCTCGGCGTCGACCTGGTCATGCCCGAGGTCAATGGCGCCGACTACTACGAGTCGCTGAGCTGGGAGAACGCCGACAAGTACCACGCCGACATCATCTTCCTCGACGCGCGTACCGGCACCCTGCAGCCCAACGACCTGGCGTCCAAGCCGGGCTGGGCCGCCCTGCCCGCCGTCAAGGCGAACCAGATCTTCCCGTGGCAGGCCGTCCCGATCTACTCGTGGGCCGGCTCGGCCCCGCTGATCGAGGCCATCACCGCCGCCATCACGAAGTCCAAGAAGCTCGCCTGATCCTCGGCCCCGCCACCGGCCCACGCCGGTGGCGGGGTTCTTCGTTCAGCCGCCCGTCACCACCGCCTCGTGGCGCACCGGGAAGTTCACCGAGTTCGCGATGAAGCAGGCGTGGTGCGCGTCGTCGTGCAGCTTGATCGCCGTCTCCACCATCTCCGGCGACGCCACGGTCACCTCGGGCCGCAGCACCGCCTCGGTGAACCGCCCGGACCCGGCGCGGGTGGTCATCTCACCGGAGGCGCGGTCCACATAGGAGGTGACGATGATCCCGGCGTCGGCGCAGGCGTGCAGGTAGGACAGCATGTGGCACTGGGACAGCGCGGCCAGCAGCAGCTGCTCCGGGTTCCACCGCTCCGGGTCCCCGCGGAACGTCCTGTCCGAGCTGCCGGCGATCGGCGGCGGCCCCTCCGCGGTGACCTCGTGGTCACGGCCGTAGTCGCGGTACCCGCTGGTGCCGGTGCCCCGGTTGCCGGTCCAGGTGACGACGGTGGCGTAGTGGTGCGTGAGTGGCATTCACCCTCCCCGAGAGATCCTCCGGATGCCCACGGTACGCGTCAGGCGGGCCGGTCCTTCTTGGGCAGGGTGGCGACGATCGTCTCGTAGGACGCGTCGACCGCCTCGAGGATCTCGTCGTCCGGGATGGCGCCGCCCACGCGTAGCGTGTTCCACCCGTGGCGGCCGATGTAGGCGCTGGCCGAGGCGTCCTCGGGGTAGCGGTCCAGCCACTCGTCGGCGACGTCCCGGTTCGGCCCGCACTTGACGCCGACGGCCTCCCCGGTGCCCAGGAACGCGAAGATCTTCTTGCCCACCTTGGCGACGACGTCGCCCTCCCACGGCTCGTCCTGCCAGGCGCCCGGCTTGGCGAGGCAGTGTCGCAACAGTTCGTCACCGATCATGACTCGTGCTTACGCCACGTACGGGCCGCCGGCAACCGCTGTGGCCTTCTTTGCAAAACGGACATAACGTATCTTACCGTCTAGGCCATGTCTGACCGCCCGATCTTCGTCGTCGGCTGCCCACGCTCCGGCACCACGATGCTCCAGCTGATGCTGCACGCGCACCCGCGGATCGCGCTGCCCCCGGAAAGCCGCTTCCTGCTGCCCGCCTACCACCGGCGGCACGAGTTCGGCGACCTCGGCGAGCCGGCGCGGCGCCGCGCCCTGGCCGAGTTCATCACCGGCACCAGCCACTTCGGCGACCTCGGCCTGGACCGGCAGGCGACCGTCGAGGCGATCGTCGCCGCGCCGCCCACGCTCGGCTCGGCCCTCGGCACGGTCTTCAAGCTGTACGCCGAACGGTTCGGCAAGCCGCGCTGGGGCGACAAGCGGCCGCTCTACCTGCGGCACCTGCCGGCCATCCGGCGGCTCTTCCCGGACGCGCAGATCATCAACATCGTGCGCGACGGCCGGGACTGCGTGGCGTCGCTCAAGGAGACGCCGTGGGGGCCGCGCGACGTCGACGAGCTGATCGACATCTGGGCGCGGTCCGCCGACTCCTCGCTGCGGGCCGCCCGCGCCTACCCGGCCGGCGTCTACCACCAGCTGCGCTACGAGGACCTGGTCGCCGATCCGGAACCGCACCTGCGGGCGATCTGCGACTTCCTCGGCGAGGAGTACGACCCGGCGATGGCCCACCCGTCCGAACTCGCCGCGGTGGCCGTCCCCGCGTACAAGACCTGGCACGCGCTGACCCGCTCCGAGGTCACCACGGCCCGGGTGAGCAGCTGGCAGCGACGGCTCACGGCCGAGGAGATCGACCGCTGCGAGGCGATCTTCGGGGACCGGCTGACCCGGTTCGGCTACCAGGTGTCGACCGCCTGCCGCCGTACCCCCGAGATCAGGGCGACCCGCACCTGGCTGACGGTGCGCGACAAGCTCGATCCCGCCCGGGAACGTGCCGCCGCCGTGCGCGCACGCCTGCGCGCCCGCCGCCGCGGCCCGGCACTGCCCGCCCGCCTGTGAGGGTTCTGCGGTCCAGGTCCGCGTTCCACTTCAAGATCTTTTCTTGTACGCGCGTCCTCGTCCCGCCTTCTCAGGGCCGTTCCGTCCGGTCGGCGCGATCCTGCTGCCCGCTCCGGCCTGTGCCGCGCCCGCCGGGCTGAGATCGGTGCCCGGGCGCCTGCCACCCGCTGCTTTCGGTCCCGCTGGGTGGGTGGTCGCGGTGTTGCCGGCCGGGCTGCCGGGTTGCCCTCTGCCGTAGCGCCGGTGGCCCGGTGCGGTGGTCCCGCTCTTGCTTCCCAGGCGCCGGGGGTTGCCTGCTTGCGGCCGTTGCGCCGGCCGCCCTGGGTGGGTGGTTGCGGTTTTGCTTTCCAGGCACGGGGTTGTCTGCTCGCGGCCGTTGCGCCGGCCGCCCTGGGTGGGTGGTTGCGGTTTTGCTTTCCAGGCACGGGGTTGTCTGCTCGCGGCCGTTGCGCCGGCCGCCCTGGGTGGGTGGTTGCGGTTTTGCTTTCCAGGCACGGGGTTGTCTGCTCGCGGCCGTTGCACCGGCCGCCCTGGGTGGGTGGTTGCGGTTTTGCTTTCCAGGCACGGGGCTGCCCGCTCCCGGCCGTCACGCCGTTCCCTCTGGGCGGGTGGTCGCGCTTACGTGAGGGTGGGCGCGCACGGTGGTGGTGTCGTGGTCGTCTACGTGCCCTATCGGGGCGATGGCCGTCCACGTAGCGGCTTTCGTGTGCGCTCACCGCCGAAAGCCCGGCCGGCCGGCACTCCGGGTGAGCGAGGGACCCGGTTCACCGGCTCTTGTGGAAGATCGAGGTAGCCAGAGAGTCTCGTTTTCGGTTGTCGCTGGGGGTGGATGTCGAGTCGCTTGTTCGTGTGTTTCTCGTCTTCGCCGCGAGGTTCGGCCGGTCATCGTCGGCTGCGCAAGTCATCCGCAGGTGCCGATGTGAATCTTGGGTGATCGTCACCGAGCGCGCGATCTTGCGCCATTGTGGCCATCCGGGAGTCTCCTTCTTGGGCGTTCGCGGTTCTACGTCAAGCGCCCGGTCGGGCGAACCGCCAAATGGGGGGCGCCGTCCGCCGCGCTGGGCGGAAATGGGGCTTTCGCCGGAAACAGGCGCCCGTTTCGCCCGCTTTGCACGCCGCTGTTGTGCGATCTTGAACGATTTGCCACCCGAGGCGGTGGTAAATCGTTCAAGATCGCTCCGGGTGGCGCGTCCTGCTGCGAGGGATTGCGGATTCGGCCGTAGGCAGCTAAGAAGAAGACTCCCGGAGGTATCCGATAACCCAAGGCCTTCCAGGGAAAATTGATCATGGGCGATGGTTTACCGCCGGATGGCGACCAGGCATCAAGATCGGCCCGAAAGCTAAAATCGACCAAGATCGCTGGCGAGTCGGGGTGATGCCACAGTCATCCGAATGCGCGACTCGACATCGTGGCCGTCCACAACCGAGAAACAGGCTCCAGCGGACGAGCTTCAGTGCTCCTCGCCGAGGTAGGCCTTGAGGGTGTTCTCCGCCTGGCGCCGGGCCTGGCCGGGCTCGGTGCCGAAGGCGATGTCGGCCTCGGCCCAGGCGTCGGCGGACAGTCGCATGAACAGTTTGCCGTCGTCGGATGTCATCCAGGCCATGACGGCCGCCGGGTCGAGCGGGGCGTCCGGCGCGGCCAGGTGGTTGGCCAGGCCCCAGAAGGCGCCCTCCCAGCCGAGGCCGACGGCGCCTGGGCCGTACTTCTCCCAGTGCTCGTCGTCGACGTGTGCCACGTGCTCCAGCTCGAACCGGGTGCGGCCGTTCGTCTCCGGGGTGAGCCGGACCTCGACCCAGCTGATGTTGCCGGCGAACTCCCAGGTGGCGGCGACCGAGCGGGGTCGGTCGCACGTGGTGATCGTGCCGCCGGCGTTGCCCTCGAACTGGTACTTCCCGCCCTCGCGCAGCTCCCCGGAGACCGGCAGGAACCAGCGGGGGATCCGCTCGGGGTTGGTGACCACGTCCCACAGGTCGTCGACGTCGGTGTCGTAGGCCTGGCTGATCGTCATGACCCGGGCCTCGCCGGCCGCCAGGACGCGGCTGCCGATGGTCCGCCGTACCTCGCTGATCTGCTCTTTGACCTCGATCATCGCGTGCTCCTCGCATCGGTGGGTTCCTCGCCGGCGGCCAGTCGCCGCAGGCGCTTGCCGCGGGCCACCTCGGTGGCCATGGCGGCGAGGTGCGGCGCCCAGAACCGCCGGAAGGGTGCCAGCCAGTCGTCCACCTGCCGGAACGCGGTGTCGTCGACCGCGTAGAGCCGGCGTGCGCCGTCCGGGCGCACGGTGGCGAAGCCGTTGTCGCGCAGCACCCGCAGGTGCTGGGACACGGCGGGCTGGGTGATGCCGAACTCCGCCCGGATGATGGCGGTGACGGCTCCGGAGGTCTGCTCACCCTCGGCGAGCAACTCGAGGATCCGGCGCCGGACCGGATCGCCGAGCACGTCGAACGCATGCACGAGTTCACCCTATCAGATACGACTTATATAAGTGGGACATTGAAAGAGGTGCGCCGGGCCCGCCCGGTGGAGGGGGCGGACCCGGCGCGGTCGGCGACCCGGATCGTGGGTGCGGGCCGCCGGGCCGGACCTGCTTTGGCGGGAGCGGGGCCGGCCGGCTCACACGGTTCCTCAGGAGGTCGGGAAGTTGTCCGCGGTACGGATCCGGGACCGCATCAGCAGGCCCGACTCGGTCAGCACCCCGGTGCCGGCGAACGAGCCGCCCGCGCAGGTGCCCGCCTTGAGCGCCGCGCTGCCCTCGCCCGCGTCGGAGAACGTCCAGTTCGCGTAGCTGATCTGGAGCCGGTCCAGCAGGTCCAGCCAGGTGTTGCTGCTGGCCGTGTCGACCGCGCCGTCACCGGTGTAGGTCACCGTGCCGAACTCGGTCACGAACAGCGGCAGCGAGGCCGCGGCCCGCTCCACCTCGGCGCGGTAGTTGTCCTTGTGCGACGCCGCGTAGAAGTGGAACGTGTACATCACGTTGGAGGCGTTCACCGGGTTGGCGACGATCTCGGACGAGCTGCCGCCCTCGGAGACGCCCAGCGACGACCAGCCCCGGGTGCCGACCACCACGACGGCGTCCGGGTCGTTCGCCCGGATCACCGGGATGACCTGCTCGGCGTAGTTCTTGATGGTCGCCCAGCTCACGCCGTTCGGCTCGTTGGCGATCTCGTAGATGACGTTCTTCTTGGCCGCGTTACGGGCCGACACCTGGGCGAAGAAGGTCTTGGCCCGGTCCAGGTTGTACATCGGGTCGCCCGGCGTGAGGATGTGGAAGTCGATCAGCGCGTACATGCCCCGCTGCTCGGCCTTGTCGACCAGGTTGTTGACCCGTGTGGTGAAGCCGGCCGGGTCGGTCTCGTAACCCTGCTCCTGGACGTACATCGAGACCCGGAACAGGTCCGAGTTCCAGTCCGTGGCCAGCGCGTCGAGGCCTGCGTCGGTGTAGCAACCCGGGAACCACTGGATGCCGTGGGTGCTCATGCCGCGCAGCTGGATCGGCTTGCCGTACTGGTTGCACAGCTTGGTGCCGCAGACCTTGAGCTGGCCGTTGATCCCGACCGGGGTGCCGTTGACCGGCGGCGGCGAGGTGCTGGTGCTGGGGGACGCGCTGGGTGACGTGGTGGGTGAGGACGTCGGCACCGTCGTACCGGTGCAGGTCTGGCCGTTGACCAGGCAGGCGGTCGGCTGGCCGGTCCCGGTCACGATGAAGCCGAAGTTGGTCGAGGCGTTGGCGGCGATCGTGCCGTTCCAGGCCGCCGGGGTGAAGGTGTAGGTGTTGCCGCTGCTGGTGAGCGTGGAGCTCCAGGCCTGCGTGACCGATGTCCCGGCCGGCAGGGTCAGCTCCACCTTCCAGGTGCTGATCGCCGACGAGGACGGGTTGCCGACCGTGATCTCGGCCTGGTAGCCGGTGCTCCAGGAGCTCGCCACCCGGAACGCCGCGGTCTCGGCGTTCGCGGGGAGCGAGGAGAGGACGGCCGTCGAGACCGCGGCCACGGCCAGCACCGCGGCCAGGATGGTTGTGGTACGGCGTTTCACGAAACATCACCTCGGGGGATGGACGCGGGGCCGCCGCGGGGAAACGGCGGTGGGACGACCCGCGATGGGAGCGCTCCCATGGTCCCTGACTGTAACGTGAGCGCCAATACCTGTCTATTCGAGAGCGACCGCCACCGGCTGGATCGTGACCCGGACCCGGGTTCCCGCGGGCAGACCCGGCAACCGCCCGCTCGGCACCTGCACCACCACCACCTGCTCGCCGACGCTCACCGTGACGCGGCTGGTCGACCCGAGGAAGCTGCTGGTCAGCACGGTGGCCGTGGCGTCCGGGGCCGGGACGACCTCGACCGCCTCCGGGCGGACCAGCGCGGTGACCGCACCGTCGGCGTGCGGCGTGACCAGTGGCAGCCGCGCCCCGAGCACCTCCACCACGTCGCCGTTCACGGTACCGGGAAGCCGGTTGCTGAGACCGACGAAATCGGCCACGAACGCGGTCGCCGGGCGCAGGTACACCTCGGACGGGGTGGCCAGCTGCTCCAGCCGGCCGGCCCGCATCACACCGACCCGGTCGGCGATCGCGAGCGCCTCCTCCTGGTCGTGGGTCACGAACAGGGTGGTGGTGCCGACCTCGGTCTGGATCCGGCGGATCTCGTCGCGCAGCTGCACCCGCACCTTGGCGTCCAGCGCGGACAGCGGCTCGTCCAGCAGCAGCACCCGCGGCTCGATCGCCAGCGCCCGGGCCAGCGCCACCCGCTGCTGCTGGCCGCCGGAGAGCTGGTGCGGGTACCGCTTCGCGAAGCCGGACAGGCCCACCAGGTCCAGCATCTCGGCGGCCCGGGTCAGCGAACCCCGGCGCAGGCGCAGGCCGAACTCCACGTTCTGTGCGGCGGTGAGGTGCGGGAAGAGGCTGTACGCCTGGAACACCATGCCCATGCCGCGCCGGTTGGCCGGCAGCCGGGTGACGTCCTTCCCGTCGACCAGCACCCGGCCGGCCGTGGCGTCCTCCAGCCCGGCGAGGATCCGCAGTGCGGTGGTCTTGCCGCAGCCGGACGGCCCGAGCAGGGCGATCAGCTCGCCCGGCTCGATCGCCAGGTCCAGGTCGTCGAGGGCGTGCACAGTGCCGAAGGTCCGGCGCAGCCCCTCCAGTGTCACGGCGACCCCGGTCATGATCTTCTCTCCTTGGACGACGAGCCCGCCAGGGACAGCACGAGCAGCAGGGCGAACGCGAGCAGCAACGCGGTCAGCGACACCGCCACCGACACGGTCGCGCTGCTCTTGCCGAGGAACTCGATGGCCACCTGCAGGTTGGTACGGTGCAGCAGCGAGGCGATGGTGAACTCGCCGAGCACCAGGGCCACGGTCAGGAACGCGGCGGACAGCACCGCCGAGCGGATGTTCGGCAGCACCACCCGCCAGATCACGGTGGTCCAGCCGGCGCCCAGACTGCGGGCGGCCTCGGCCAGCGTCTTCACGTCGATCGCGGACAGGCCGGTGTCGATGGCGCGGTACGCGTACGGCAGCACCAGGATGGTGTAGGCGAACACGAGGGTCAGCGACGAGCCGCCGATGAGGTAGTTGACCCAGGCGTACACCGGGGCCAGGCCCACCACCAGCACGATCGCCGGGATGGTGAGCGGCAGCAGGCAGAGGAACTCGACCACCCGCCGCAGCCGGGGCAGCCGCAGCCGGACCCAGATCGCCGTCGGCACCAGCAGCACCAGCATGAGCACCGAGGTCAGCGCCGCCTGCGCCAGCGAGGCCAGGATGCCCTCGGCCAGGGCCGGGTACTCCTCGGCCAGCTTCGGCCAGTCCAGCAGCAGCGGCCAGGTCTCCGGGTCGCGGGTGCTGAACTCCACCATGGCGATCAGCGGCAGCAGGAAGAACACGCCCATGACGGTCAGCACCGTCCACCGGAAGATCACCCTAGCCACTTGGCGGTCCTCTTCTGGAGCAGCGAGTAGAGGGTCATCACCACGGCCACCACGACCACCATGCCGAGCGCCATCGCCTTGCCCAGGTTCGCCTGCCCGAGGACGACCTCGCTGGTCAGGGCGCCGCGGATCTGGAGCGGGACGATCGGGCTGCCCTGGCTGACCAGGGCCGCGGCGGTGGCGTACGCGGAGAAGGCGTTGGCGAACAGCAGCAGCGCCGAACCGAGGAACGCCGGCGCCAGCAGCGGCCCGGCCACCCGGGTCCAGTAGTGCCAGGTGTTGCCGCCCAGGCTCGCGGTCGCCTCCCGCCACTGTGGCCGGATGCCGTCCAGCGCGGGCAGGAACACGATCACCATGAGCGGGATCTGGAAGTACGTGTAGACCAGCGTCAGGCCGGGCAGTTCGAACAGCCAGACGCCGTTCGCGTACGGATCGAGGCCGTGCTCCTGCAACCAGAGGGTGACGAAACCGCTCAGCCCGATCGTCGCCAGGAAGGCGAAGGCGAGCGTGACGCCGCCGAACTGCGCGAGCACCCCGGCGGCCGCGGTGACCACCCGTCGCAGCAGGCCGTCCGGTTTCGCGGTGACCAGCGCGTACGCCAGCAGGGCGCCCAGCACCGCGCCGACGATCGCGCTGGCCGCGGAGAGGGTGATGCTGCGGCCGAAGGCCGCGAGAATGTACTCGTCGGTGAGGGCGCGCACGTTCTCCAGCGTGAAACCGCGCCCACCGTCACCGGTGAACGCGCCGATCACCACGGTCAGCGTCGGGATGACCAGGAAGATCGTCACGAAGGCGAAGAACGGAACCGTGCCCAGCAGGGCGCCGGCCCGCGGGCGTGACCGGCCGGCCACGCGCCGCGGAACGGCTTCGGCGACCTCAGCCAATGGCCTTGGCCCAGTTCGCGGTCAGGTACTCCTTGGCCTTGGTGCTCTGCGCCTCGGTCGGGATCACCGGGGTGCCCTCGACCTTCGGCAGCGCGGCGAAGGCTCCTGCGTCGATGGTGCCGGCCTTCTGCATGGCGTCGGCGCGGACCGGGCGGGCGCCGCCCTTGAGCCACAGGTTCTGGCCCTCGTCCGAGTAGAGGAACTCCTGCCAGAGCCGGGCCGCGGCCGGGTGCGGGGCGTCCTTACTGATCGCCTGCACGTAGTAGGAGCCGAGGACGGCGCCGTTCGGGACGACGACCTTCCAGGTGGTCAGCTTCTTGGACTGGGCCGCGTTCAGGTAGTCCCAGTCGAAGACGACCGGGGTCTGGCCGGACTCGATGGTCGCCGGGGTCGGGTCGACCGGCAGGAAGTTGCCGGCCTTCTTCAGCGCGCCGAAGAAGTCCACACCGGGCTTGATGTCCTCCGGCGTGCCGCCCTTGGCCACCGCGACCATCTGTACGCCACCGAACGCGGCGCCGGCCTGCGTCGGGTCGCCGTTCAGCGCGACCTTGCCCTTGTACTCGGGCTTCAGCAGGTCGTCGACGGTCGCCGGGGCGGGCACCTTGGCGCTGTCGTAGCCGATCGACATGTAGCCGCCGTAGTCGTTGACCCAGGCGCCGTTCGCGTCCTTCAGCCCGGCCGGGATCTCGTCGAACGTGGCCACCTTGTAGGGGGCGAACATCGCCGTGTTCGCGCTGGCCACCGCGCCGCCGAGGTCGAACACGTCGGGCGCGGTGTCCTGGCCCTTGAGCTGGTTGGCGGCGTTGATCTCGTCCTGGCTGGAGCCGTCCGGCTGCGCCGAGTTGACCGTGATGCCGTACTTGGCGCCGAACGCCTTGATGATCTCGCCGTAGTTGGCCCAGTCCGGCGGCAGGGCGATGACGTTGAGCGCGCCCTCCTTCTTGGCGGCCGCGACCAGGGCGTCCATGCCGCCCAGGTCGGCGGCGCTGGTGGCGGTGGCCGCGCCGCTGCTGGACGCCTCGGACTCCTTCTCGGGCGGGGAGCAGGCGCCGGTCAGCGCGATTGTCGTGGCGGCCGCGAGGGTGACGGCCGCGGATCGGGCAAGGATGCGCACTGAGTTCCTCCTTCTGCGGCGCCGCACCCACGGCGCGCGCACGGTGGATCATGGAAGTGCCGGATGGAGGGCAGGCGTACAGCGCCTGAATTCGTCCTCACTTTTCCATGCGCTGTCGTTGATCGAAAGCGGTCTCTGAGCGTCGATTCGGCATCCTCCGTGTGGCAGACTCTGCGATCATCCGCATCCTCCGACCACACAGGACCGCGCCGGTGACAACTGTGGATCACGCCGGAGCCCGGCACCGCCCCTGGCCCGCCCGGATCGCGGCGGCGGCCGGTGTGGCCGGGATCGCCGTGCACCTGGTCCTCGCCGGGGAGCATGCCGGGCACGCGCCCGCCGTACTGGCCGGTCTCGCGGTGCTGGCGCTGGTCTGCCTGCCGTGCGGCGTCCAGCTCCTGCGCCGCCCCGGCGACCGCGCCGCCTGGATGAGCCTGCTCGCGCTCAGCGGCCTCATGATGCTGCTGCATCTGGGCATGCGCCCGGAGGGCGCGATGCTCGCGGTGGTCCTGGCGGTGCCCGCCCTCCAGGCCGTCCTGGGCGCGGTCGCGTTCCTTCACCGGTACGGGTGAGCGCGCCTACACCGGCACTGGGCGGCCGCGGTCGGTGGCCAGCTTCACCGCGATCAGGCCGAGCACACTGCCCATGACCCAGCGCTGGACCCGCAGCCAGCCCGGTCGGCGGCCGAGGAACACCGCGATCGTGCCGGCGGCCAGGATGATCGCCAGGTTCACCGCCATGCTGACGGCCAGCTGCACCCCGCCCAGCAGGAAGCCCTGCGCCACCACGTGACCGGCGTCCGGCCGGATGAACTGCGGGATCAGCGACAGGTAGAGGACCGCGGCCTTGGGATTGAACAGATTCGTCAGCAGGCCCATGGTGAACAGCCGCCGCGGTGAGTCGGCCGCGAGCTCCCGTGTCTCGAAGACCGAGGCGCCGCCCGGGCGCAGCGTCTTGAACGCCAGCCACCCGAGGTACGCCGCTCCGGCCAGCTTGATCACCTGGTACAGCTCCGGCACCGCCACGAACAGCACGGACAGGCCCAGGTTGGTGGCGGTCAGGTAGACCAGGAAGCCGAGCGCCACACCGGCCAGCGAGACCAGCCCGGCCCGGCGTCCCTGGGTGATGCTCCGCGACACCAGGTACATCATGTTCGGCCCGGGCGTGAGCACCATGCCCAGCGCGACCACGGAGACCGCCAGCACCGACGACATCGTCACCATGCCACCAGCCTTCCGGTGCCGGCGGCCCGTGGCGACGGCCAATCCACAGGTTCCGGCTCTTGACGCCGCATCGATCGATCGACATAGTCCGTATCCATGAATGTGACACTGTTCCGTTCTTGGAAACGACAGGCGGTGGTGGCCTCGGCCGCCCTCCTTGCCGCGACGCTGTCCGCGCCGGTGCCCGCGTCCGCGTCCGCGACCGCCACGTCGGTCGCGAGCTACCCGACGACGATCAACGGCGACAGCGCCGACGTCTACTACCCGACGACCGGCACCCGGCTGCCGGTCGCGCTCTTCCTCCAGGGCGCCAACGTGGACAAGGCGAACTACTCGGAGTACGCGGGGACCCTCGCCTCGTACGGGTTCGTCGTCGCCGTCCCCAACCACACCCGCAGCCTGTTCGGCGTGAGCGGCCTCTACCCCGAGGGCGCCCAGGCCGGCTGGACCGTCGACTGGGCCGAGGCCGAGGACGACAACCCCGCCTCGCCGCTCTACAAGCGGATCGACGAGAACACGCTGGTCCTCTCCGGACACTCGTTCGGCGCGGCCACCGCGCTCAGCGTCAGCACCGGCCTCTGCGTCATCCCGTTCTGCTCGATCGCGAACACCGCGCCGAGCGAGCTGGAGGCGGTCGTCACCTACGGCGGCAACAACGTCCTGCCCGGCACCGAGCTCGTCCTGCCGGTCCTCAACACCGTCCCGGTCGGCTACATCCAGGGCCTGGCCGACGGCGTCGCCAGCCCGTCCGAGGGCGAGACCACCTACAACCTGACCGCCGGCACCCCCAAGGCGTTCATCTCCCTGACCGGCGCCAACCACTACGGCATCACCGACGGCCAGAACCCGGCCGGGGCCGCCCCCGACCCGTCCGCCCAGACCCTCGACCAGGCGGTCGGCGTCGAGACGATCGCCCGCTGGTCGGCCCAGTGGCTGCTGGCCCAGACCGGCGACAGCGCGGCCAAGAAGTACGTCTACACCACCGGCGACGCCGCCGACCCGAACGTCACCGTCACCTACGTCAAGTAGGCCCCCGTACGCCGAGGCCGGGCGTCAGCGCCGACGCCCGGTCAGGTGCGGCCGCGGCGGCCGCGCCGGACGCCGCGCGGCGGAGGAGGGACGGCGATCAGATGGTCCGGCCAGGTGACGCGGAGCGTCCCCTGTGCCTCCCACTCGGCGGTCAGCTCGGTCAGGTCACGGACCGCCGCGCCGACCTGCTCGTCGCTCCACGGGAACCCGCCCGGATCCAGCACCGCGTAGGCGTTGCGGATCATCGGGGCGACCGGGGCCGGGTCGCCGGTCTCGACCACCTGATGGATCACCCCGGCCAGAACCTCGGCCAGACCGAGCGTCTGCTTGTTGGCGTCGAGGATCCGCCTGCTGCGGGCCGACGCGTCATGGCGGGGCCGCCCGCCGGCCAGGCGCATGTTGGCGAAGACCGCACCGGCCGCGATCGAACCGAACACACCGCCGGAGATGTCGAGGGCCCGCTCGGTCGCGAAGTGCGCCAGGTCGTGCGGAACCCGATATTTCCGGTCGTGCCCGGGCAGTTGCATGACCACCCCATCGGCCCGGTGCACGGTGGCGACGGTCGACCCGGTGCTGCTGTGCGCGAACACGACCAGCATGCCGCCATCCTGCCACCCCCGGCCCGCCCCGTCACCGCCCGATCTCCACCCGCCCGCGAGCGCTGCCGCGAGCACCGCGAGGTGCCGGCCGGTCAGGGGACGGTGGCTACGGCCAGGAGGTGGGCGCTGGCCGCGACCAGATCCGGTTCACTGCTGTAGATGCGGGCCACTTCCAGCGCCGCGGCGAAGACCGCCGGGTCGTCCGGGGCCGCCGCGACAGCGGTCCACAGTGGGCCCTCCACGCCGTGCACCACGACCCGCGTGAGCCCGGCCTCCGCACACTCGCCGACCAGCTCGGGCACCCGGTGGAAGTAGGAGTGGGTGAACCCGATGCCCGGATCGTTCAACCCGTCGGTGATCAACCGCCGCGCCTCGTCGAGGAACCGGGGCTCGAGCCGCCCGGTGGCGCCGAAGTCGAGCGGTCCGGCGAACCGGGAGATGGCCGCGGCGATCACCAGCCCACCCGGCCGGGTCACCCGGACCGCCTCGCCCAGCGCCCGCACCCGGTCGGCCCGGGACAGCAGGTGGTAGAGCGGCCCGAGGAGCAGCGTCGCGTCGTACCCCCGATCCTTCTCGGGCAGCGACCGGGCGTCGCCGACCTCGGCCTCGACCGGCGGGGAGCCCGCGCGGGCCTGGTCGACGTGCGACGGCACGAGGTCGAGCAGCTTGACCCGGTGACCGGCCGAGGTGAGCGGCCGGGCATAGGCCCCCGGACCGCCGCCCACGTCGAGGACGGCGGCCGGTGCGGCCGGCAGAAGTTCGGTGAGCAGCTCCATGGTGCGGAGGTGCTCCAGGCGGTTGCTCGGCCGCCGGTCGAACCGGCCCGCCTCGTCGTAACGGTCGGCGTAGAAGGCGCGGATCTCCGCTGTCCGGTCCATGCCGGAATCGTGGCCCACGGTCCGGCCCGGGGGCCAGCGGATTTCCCGGTTCTCGACGGGCGGCGCCGCCTGTCATGACGGCGGAACGGTGTCTCCCTCCCCGGTGCGTTTCTGTGCCTCGTCGACACCCCGGTCGATCTGGTCCGAGTACCTGTTCCCGGTCCTCTCGTCGATCTGGTCGCCGGCCTTCTCCAGGACCTGATCCACCTGCTCGTCGTGCTGGTCGGCGAACTTCTTGGCCTTGCCGAGGAAGTCAGTCATGGCAGCCGCATGCCCGCCCGGTGACGGGCCAAACCGTGCGTCACCGTGTCACGCTGGGATGGTCGTGCCCGGATACCCGACCGGAGGACACCATGACCGACGCGAGCTTCGCACGGCCGCGTACCGAGACGTTCGAGTTCGCCGGCGCGACCGTCGAGCTGGTCGACGCGGTCACCCTGCTCGCCGCCGCGCGGGTCAACCCGGTGGAGCCGCTGCGCCGGGCCGCCTGGCCGGTCCCGGTCCAGCGGGTCGACCTGACCGTCGCGGCCGACACCGCCGACCACGTCTTCACCGCCCGGATCACCACCCTCAGCACCCCGCTGGCCACCGAGCACCGGATGCGCGGCATCGTGCTGAGCATCGACCCGCTGGGCCCGCTGCTGGCCCGCCGCATCGCGGCCGGCGACCAGGTGGTCACGAGGCTGGTCGACGGCGTCGGGACGGCCGCCGCCGCGGCGTACCGGAAACTGGGTCTGGAGAAACCGGCCGAGCGCGAACCGGAGGTCCTCGCCGACGCCGCCGCCGGTCTCGAAGCGGCCGTCACCTACGAGGCGGACGGCACCGTGGCCCGCGTCGAGGCGCGGGTGCCGCGCGACGAGGTCACCCCGGCCCACCTGCGCGCCTTCGTCACCCTCACCCTCCAGGCGGTGACCGAGCTGGCCGGGCCGGGCTCGCTCGACGGCCGGCGTTTCGTGATCAGCCGGGAGGCGGTGCCGAAGGCGCCACCGACCACCGAGACGGTCACCCTGGACATGGTCGGCGGCCTGGTCGACGTGGTCGCCGAGCTGCGGCAGATCGCGGTGTCGTTCCGGCATCCGGAGGCGATGGCCCGGTGGGGCGCCCGCCGTCCGCAGGGCATCCTCATGTACGGCCCGCCCGGCACCGGCAAGACCATGCTGTCGCGGGCGCTGGCCAACGAGATCGGCGCCGACTTCCGGGAGATCCGCACCCCGGAGATCCTGGACAAATGGCTCGGCGGGTCGGAGCGCAACATCAAGCAGATCTTCCGCGACGCGCGCCGCTACCGCACCGCGACGGTGATGCTCTTCGACGAGTTCGACTCGATCGTCAGCTACGCGGGCGCCGGCGGGGACGCGGCGAGCCAGGCGCTCAACGCCGTGGCCGGCATCTTCAAGCAGGAGATGAACGACCTGATCGAGGAGAACCCGAACATCATCGTGGTGGCCACCACCAACTTCCCGCACCGGGTGGACGAGTCGCTGACCCGGTCCGGCCGCTTCGACGTGAAGCTGAGCATCCCGCGCCCGGACGAGGACGGCCGCGCCGAGATCTTCCGCAAGATGATCCGCGGCCTGATCAGCGCCCACGAGACCCCCGGCTTCCGGATGTTCGCCGACGACCTCGACCTGAACGCGCTGGCCGTCGCCAGCACCGGCATGACCGGCGCCGACATCAAGGAGGTGCTGCGCCGCCTGCAGCTCAGCAAGGCCATGCAGGAGGCGCGCGGCGGCCCGGTCACCCCGATCTCCCAGGAGGAGCTGATCACCTCGGTCCGGGATCTGCGGGGTCACTCCTAGATCATTTTCCGGTACGGGCTACGCGCTCTGCCGTGGGCGACCCGCGAGGCGCTGCCGGCGCACGGCCGCGGCGCGCCCGCCGGGCTGACGTGGGTGGTCACCCTCAAGGCTTACCGTAGCGGCGTGACCAGCCATCTCTCGGGCATGAGCCTGTGTGACCGGATCCGGGCGCTGTGCGCGGACACCCTCGACGTCCTGCCGCCCGGCCCGGCCATGGAGGCGGTCGCCGCGGTCCGGGACCGGCTCGCCGGGCGGACTCTGCGGATCGCGGTCGGCGGCCGGGTCAACGCCGGCAAGTCGACGCTGGTGAACGCGCTGCTCGGGCAGCGCCTGGCGGCGACCGGCGCGACCGAGACGACCACGCTGGTCACGTGGTACCGGCACCACCACCAGAACCGGGTGCGGCTGGCGCTGCGGTCCGGCGGCGAGACACTCGTCGCGTCGGCGCCCGGCGGCGGCGTCCCGGCCACGCTGCCGGTGCCGGTCGCCGACATCGAGGCCGTGGTGGTGGAGACGCCCAACGCCCGGCTCGCCGACCGCTACCAGCTCGTCGACACCCCGGGGCTCGACTCGGTCAGCGGCCTCGACGAGCCGGCCATGGCCGCGCTGGCCCAGGCCGACGCGCTGCTCTACGTGATGCCGCACCCGGGGGACCGGGACCGGGAGGCCCTCGAATCGCTGCGGGCCACCTCCGGGCGGGCTGGGCTGAGCGCCGCGAACGTGCTGGGCGTGCTGAGCCGGGTGGACACGCTCAGCGACGACGACGACCCGTGGCCGCACGCCTGGCGGACCGCCGGCGGGTACGCGATCGAGCTGCGCGGCCTGGTCGCCGGGGTGGTGCCGGTGGTGGGCCTGCTCGCCGAGACCGCGGTCGGCGACACCGTCACCGAGGACGACCTGCGCCGGCTGCGGCTGCTGGCCGAGGCGGACGCCGAGGACGACGTCCTCTACTCGCCGGCCGCGCTGCTCGGCGCCGACCTGCCCGGGATGTCCGGCGAGGACCGGCGCCGCCTGCTGCGGCTGTTCGGGATGTACGGGTTGCGCGAGGCGGCCCGCCTGCGGGACGCCGGCGTGACACGCAGTGACGAAATGCTGCGCTCGCTCACCGCGAGTTCCGGCATCGCCTCGGTCACCCGTTTCATCGAGGAGAGTTTCGTGCGTTCCGCGGACCGATTGCGCGGCGTCACCGCGATCACCCTTCTGGAACGCGCCGCCTGGCTCGGCGACGGTCCGGAACAACGCCATTTGCGGGCCCGGCTGAACGAATTACGGAATCATCCGGTTATGCGCCAGGCCGCTCTCGCGCCCGCCCTGCGGGATCTCGCCGACGGCCGGCTGACCCTGGACGAAGAACACGCCGACGCGCTCATCCGCCTGGCCACCGGCGGCACCGACACCGCCCGGCTCGGCCTACCGGATCAGGCCGAGCCGGCCGAGGTGGCGGCTGTGGCAGACCGGTGGACAGCCCGGTGGCGGCGGCTGGAAGGCAGCCCGTCACGCCTGCTGGCCCGACACGCCCGGTCTGCGCGGGAACTGTCGGAAATCGCATTCTTCGCCAGTCGTCCGAACAGTTGATTCTTTTTTCGTTCGATCAGGTGAATATCCGGGGAATAGGGAAACCCCTGCATTTCCGTTAGGCTCCCGGGTGTGGGGCCCTGGGTTATAGCGATCGATTACGGGAGCAGTCTCACCTGTTCCGTCATGTCCGGCGACGGTGCACCCGAGGTGCTTGAGATAGACAATAGTCGCTATCTTCCGTCGGTCGTCTGCCTCGACGAGGAGGGCACTCTGCTCACCGGGCGGGACGCCGCGCAGGATGCCGCGATCCACCCCGAGATGGCCGAGCTGCAACCCAAGCGCGCGCTGGTGTCCGACACCGTGATCCGCCTCGGCGACCGTGACGTCGACACCGTCGAGATCGTCGCCGCCACCCTGCGCCGGGTGGCCGAGGAGGCGACCAGGCGGCGGGGCCGTCCACCGTTCCGGGCGGTGCTCACCCACCCGGCCGCCTGGACCGAGCGGGAGACCGCCCGGCTGGCCGAGGCGGCCGTCCGTGCCGGGCTGCCGTCACCCGAGTTCGTCCCGGAGCCGGTCGCGGCCGCCGTGCACCACGCCTCCTCGGCGAACCTGCCGGTGGGCGCCCACATCGCGGTGTACGACCTGGGCGGAGGCACCTTCGACACGGCGGTGCTGCGGCGTACCGCCGGTGGGTTCGAGATCTGCGGACCGCCCGGTGGCGACCCGGACTTCGGCGGTGCCGACGTGAGCGAGGCGCTGCGCGAGGTGGTCGGCGCCCAGGTGCGGCACGAGGCAGCCGCCGAGTGGGACGAACTGTGGACCGACTCCTCGATCCGCGGCCAGCAGCGCCGGGCCAGCCAGCTCGACTACCTCACCCAGGCCAAGGAGTCGCTCTCCGGCCGGACCGTGGTGAACGTGCCGGTGCACGCCGCCGACACCCAGGTCCGGATCACCCGGACCGAGCTGGAGGCGGCCATCGAGGACCGGCTGCGGCCCACCGTCGACGAGCTGGTCCGGACGGTCGAGGCGGCCGGGATCGGGGTCGGCGACCTCGCGGCGATCTACCTGACCGGCGGATCGAGCCGGATCCCGCGGGTGTCCGAGCTGATCGCCGAACGGACCGGCCTGCTGCCGGTGGCCGAGGGCGACCCCAAGGCGGTGGTGTGCCTCGGCGCGCTGACCGCGGTCACCGCCCCGCCGCCGCCCGCCCCACCCGCCGTCGACCCCTTCACCGGCCCGGTCACCGCGGACCCGGCGACCGTGCCGCTCGATTCGACCGCCGCGTCCTCGGCCGAGCCCGCGACCGTGCCGCTGGCTCCGGCGTCCGGCCCCGCGACCGTGCCGTTGGCCCCGGCCACCGTGCCCGTGGCCGAGCCGACCTTGCCTCTGACCGAGCCCACCGTGCCCGCGGCCGAGCCGACCCTGCCTCTGACCGAGCCGGCGACCGCGCCGCTGGACACCGTGCCGCCGCCGGCCACCCTGCCCATGACGGTGCCGCCACCCGCGCCGGCCGGCGGCCGGGCCCGGCGTTTCACCCGGGGCCGGGTGGTGATGGTGGCCGGTGTGGCGCTGCTGCTCGCCGGCCTCACCGCGACCACGGCCACCGCACTCACCAGGGCCGCCGATCCGGGCCCCACCCCGACCCCGGTGGTGACCACCCCCGAGCCGGCCGTCACCACGCCCTCGCCCGAGCCGGTCATCGTGGCGGCGGAGCCGGACCCGACCACGCCCGAGCCGGAGGAGACCACCCCCGAGCCGGAGGAGACCACCCCCGAGCCCGAGGAGACCACCCCCAGCGCCCGCGACAACCTGAGCTCCAGCCAGCAGGACCTGTACGACAAGCTCGACTTCGACGTGCTCGAGGCCGATTCGTGCAAGGAGTGGACGCCCGGCATCGCGGGGGTCGAGGCCTCGATCCAGTGCAACCCCGTCGCCGATCTCGACTACAAGGTTCTGGTCGCGCAGTTCGACGACTCGTCCTCACTGGCGGCCGCGATGAAGGAGCGCGAAGCCCTGGCCACCGACGAGGGGGACTGCTCGGACGGTGACGAGTCCGTGGGTCCCTGGACGCAGGGTGGCGAGGATCGGGGCCGGCTCGCCTGCTACTGGACCCAGGAGGACGGCGAGGACTACTTCAAGGTCGTGTGGAGTTTCGACGACGAGCTGATCATGGCCATCGCCTTGGACTCCTCCGCGACCGAGGTCGGCCAGTGGTGGTACGACAACGAGGTGCTGGACTGATGAGCGAGCCTACGAGCGAATCATCGAGCTCAGGGCAGTTCTCGTGGCACCGCCGGAGCGAAGCGGAGGCGGTGACATGAGCGAGGCCGCCATCCGGTTCATCGCCGACGCCGCGATCGTCCTCGACCGGCTCGGCGACCGGGCCGCGGTGGCCGCGATCCGGGCCGAGGTCGACCGGCTGGCCGGGGGAGCGGCCACGGTCGTCGTCGCCGGTGAGCGCGGCAGCGGCAAGTCCGCCCTGATCAACGCGATGCTCGGCCGGCCGGGGCTGCTGCCCGCCGAGGGTGGCACCGCCGTACACCTGCTGGTCCGGCACAGCGCTCACCCGTACGCCATGATCCGAACGATGGCCGAACCGGACGGCCGTGCCGTGCCGCTCGACGCCCTGGCCGATGTCGCGGAAGCGACGGAGATCGAGGTGGGTCTCCCCGATCCGCTGCTGCGTGGCCTCTGCCTGATCGACACCCCCGGGACGGGCGGCCTGGACGGCGGGCACAGCGCGATCACCCTGGCCACCCTGGGGCGGGCCGACGCGCTGCTCTTCGTCACCCGTGCCGACTCCGAGCTGACCGCCTCCGAGCTGCGGTTCCTGGCCGGGGCGGCGGAGCGGATCAGCACGGTGGCGTTCGTGCTCACCCACACCGACCGGTACCCCGACTGGGAGCTCGTGCTGGACCGCAACCGCCGGGTCCTGGCCGCGCACGCCCCGCACCACGCCGGCGCGGCCTGGTTCCCGGTCGGCAGCCGGGCCGCGGCCGACGCGGTCACCGCGACCGGGAAGCGGGCCGCCCGGCTGCGCGCCTCCGCCGGGATCGACCCGCTCACCGCCGCCCTCACCGCCCGGGTCGGCGCCCGGGCCCGCGCCATCCGGATGGGCAACGCGCTCGCCGTCACCGCCCGGGCGGTGCACCGCCACCTCGGCGACACGCCCCCGGCGCCCGCCGTCGACCCGGCGCTGCTCGCCGAACGCGGCCGCACCCTGGAGAAGGACCAGCGGCTGCAACTCAAGCGGCAGATGCTCGCGCTGCGGGAGGACCTGCTCGGCCTGTCCCGGTCGGCCGATCACCAGCTGATCGACCGCCTTCCCGGCGAGGTGGCCCAGCGCGTCCACGGCCTCTGGCTGGAGCAGGAGAACTGGCTTCGCGAGCGGATCGCCGAACTGGCCGAGCCGGTCGCCCTCGAACTGCCCGGCCACCTGCGGGCGCTGTCGCCGCCCAGCCGTTCGGCGCGGCCCGGCGGCGTGCTGGAGACCGTGCTTCCCGCGCTCGGGCTCGGCTCGTTCGCGGCGGGCGCGGCCGGTGCGCTGGCCGTCGGCTTCCTGGCGCCGGCGGCGGTGGGCGCCGGGACGATCCTGGTGCTCTACGAACGGCGGCGCCGCACACAGGAGACCAGGCTGGCCCAGCAGGACGCCGTCCGGTACGTCAACCAGGTCCTGGCTCAGGTAGAGGTGGAGTTCCCGGTCGCCGCGCAGGAGGCGCTCCGGAGCTCGCTCGACCGTCTGCGCGCGCTGTCGGCGCCCACCGCCGGGACCGCGCCGGTCGCGTCCGCCCAGGTCCGGGGCGAGCTGTCCGCGCTGTCCGCCCGCTTCGCCTCCGTCAGCGCCAGCCTCGCCGAACCGCAAGGGAGACCCCGATGACCGACTTCGACTTCTCCGACGACTTCTCCGACGACTTCTCCGAGGATCTCTGCGGCTGCGACGGTCTCGACGGTCTCGACAGCGATCCTGTCGCCGACACCTCCGTGCCGATGATCGACTACGGGAGCCTGCCGGTGAGCGGTGACACCGCGGCACTGATCCAGCAGCTCAACGGCCAGCTGTCGCTCGCCGGCGACCTCAGCGGCGGGTACGCCGACCCGGGGGTGCCCGGCATCGCGCCATCGGTCCAGAACACGCTCGACCTGATCAACAACACCTACGGCGCCAGCCCGGAGACACTGAACTGGCTGAACGGCATGAACAACAGCATCAGCTCGTACGGCGAGGTCTCCAACGACGTCCACCGCTACGAGCTGGGCTACGACGACTAGGCCGCCGGCGCCCCCACAGGTGCTATTCAGGTGATCTGTGGGGTAATGACTCGCCATGCAGCCGGACCAGGAGATCTCCCTGGACGCGCGGGCGGGCGTGGCGGCCATCGTCGCGGTCCTCCCGCTCGTCCCGTTCGCCCTGCTCGCCGCCCTCGTGGTGGGCGGCTGGGAGCCGCTGCACTCGTTCGACCGGTCGGTCACCGACCGGCTGCACGAGGCCGCCCTGGACAACCCGGCCCTGACCACCGCGATGAACTGGTGGACGAACATCTTCCAGCCGAACGTCTTCCGGCTGGCCGCGCTGCTGCTGGTGATCTGGCTGGTCCGCCGCGGCGCCCGCCGGCCGGCCGTCTGGGTGGCCGTCACGATGGCCGTCGGCGGCCTGCTCGGCGGCGCGATCAAACTGCTGGTCGGCCGGGACCGCCCCGACCTGCTGGAACCGGTGGCGCGGGCCGTCGGGTACGCCTTCCCGTCCGGCCACGCCCTCAACGCCGCCCTCGGCATGGCCGTCTTCGTAGTGATCTTCCCCCGCGTCCGGGCCCTGTGGGTGGCGGCCGTCCTGATCCCGGTGGGCACCGCGATCAGCCGGGTGGTCCTCGGCGTGCACTGGACCAGCGACGTGGTGGCCGGCCTCCTCCTCGGCGCGGTCGTCCCGGCGATCACCCTGCTCGTCTTCCGGCGTGCCGGGGTCCGCCATCGACGGCCGGCGAGTGTCCGGAGTGGCCCGCCGGGGTAACGCAACGGCCGTGCCGATAGTCGTACAAGCCCTCAAGCGGGTGCTGCTGCCGATCGCCGCCCTGCTGGCCGTCATGATCGGACTCGGGGTCCTGCTGACCCGCGCGGCCACCCACCTCTGGCCGCTGACCGTCGAGGACGGGGTGAACCGCTACCTCGCCGGGCACCGCACCGAGACACTCAGCGACGCGTCACACCTGGCCAGCGGCCTCGCCGACACGCCCCGGATCATCGCTGTGACCGCGGTGGCCGCCCTCGTGCTCGCGCTCACCCTGCGCCGGGTCCGTGAGCCGCTCTTCCTCTGCCTCGCGGTGACCGCCCAGGCGCTGGTCTTCTACCTCACCACGGTCGCCATCGACCGGCCCCGGCCGGACGTGCCCCGGATGGACGAGTCACCACCCACCTCCAGCTTCCCGTCCGGGCACACCTCGGCCGCCGTCGCCCTCTACCTGGGCCTGGCGGTGCTGCTCGCGGCCCTGGTCCGGCGTACCTGGCTGAAGGCCCTGTGCTGGGCGCTCGTACTGGTCCCGGCGGGGGTGGCGCTGGCCCGCATGTACCGCGGCATGCACCACCCCAGCGACGTGGCCGCCGCCTTCGTGAACGGTGGCACCTGCGTCTACGTCATGTCCCGCGCGATCCTCGACCGCCACGTCCCCTGGCGGCTCGCCACCCCGGCGCGCGAGGTGGACAGCCGGACGGCTCAGGTGTAGCGCAGCTGCGGGGCGTCGAGTTCCTCCCAGCGGGTGCGCAGTTCGGCGACCAGTTCCGGGTTCTTGGTCGCCAGGTTGGCCTGCTCGCGCGGGTCGGCTTCCACGTCGTAGAGGGTGTCGGCGCCGGTTGCGGTCGCGCGCAGGTACTTGTAGCGGCCGCGCCGCAGGGCCCGGGCGGTACGCGTACGCCAGAAGAGGTCGCGCTCGGGCGCGTCCGCGCCGCGCAGCAGGTAGCCCGCGAAGCTCGCGCCGTCGAGCGGGTAGTCCGGGTGCGGGGCGGCGCCGGCGATCTCCAGCAGTGTGGCGGTCCAGTCGTGGGTGACGATCGGCTCGTGGCTGACCTGCCCGGAGCGGATGCGGGCCGGCCAGCGGACGATGGTGGGCACCCGGATGCCGCCCTCGTTGAGGCTCGCCTTGTTGCCGGTCAGCGGCCAGTTGTAGGAGAACCGCTCCCCGCCGTTGTCACTCTGGAAGATCACCAGGGTGTCGCGTTCCTGGCCGGTCCTGCGCAGCGCGTCGAGCACCTGCCCGATCCGCTGGTCCAGGTTCTCGACCATCCTCGTGTACGTCTCCAGCGAGCCGCCGTCCTCGTGGAAGATCGCCCGGACGTTGCCGGCCTTGATCTTGGCGGTGATCTCGTCGCTGACCGCGCGGTCGCCGGGCGCCTCCCACGGCCAGTGCGGGCTGGTGAAGTTCAGGTGCAGCAGCCACGGCCTGTCGTGCGGCCGTCGCACGAACGCCTCGGCCCGGTCGGCGACGATGTCGGTGTAGTAGCGTCCGTCGTCCTCGACCGGCGTCTCACCCTCGTACAGGTCGTACTTTCCGGTGTGGCTGTACTTCGAGTAGTAGTCGATGCCACCCGAATAGTTGCCGAAGAACTCGTCGAAGCCGCTGCGCAGCGGACTGAAGTGCGGCAGAAACCCGCCGTGCCACTTGCCGATCAGCGCGGTGGCGTAGCCGGACGCCTTCAGTAGCGACGGCAGCGTCGGATGGGCGGCCGGGATGCCGTCGGTGGCGTTCGCGGCGCCGATCGGCTCGGGCAGGCCGCCGGGTGTGCGCCCCGGGAACCGTCCGGTGTAGAGCGCCACCCGGGTCGGCGAGCAGACGGCGCCCGCCGAGTACCCGTTGGTGAACCGCACCCCGCCGCGCGCCAGCCGGTCCAGGTTGGGCGTCTTGATCAGCGGCGAGCCGTAGCTGCTCAGGTCGCCCCAGCCCAGGTCGTCGGCCAGGATGAACAGGATGTTCGGCCGCTTCGACCGACCCGGCGCGGCCTGGAAGGCACGCTCCGCGGCGGCGGCCTCGGCGGGAATGGCGGTCGCGGCGGCGGCGCCGGCGAGCGCGCCGAACACGCCCCGCCGGCTGGTCCCACGGTGGGTCACGTCGTCTCCAAGGAATCGAGGAAGTCCGACAATATCCATCGGTCCGATAGGACTAAAGGCATTACCGCGATGCGGGACACAGCTCGGGGAGCCGGCCTGGTCTACGCCGTCAGGGTGGCGATCGTGGTGCGGAGGCGGTGGCGGAACAGGTCGTCGTTCCAGGACAGGTCGCCGGGGGCGCTCGCCGGGTGGCGTTCGTCGCGGTCCGCCATGGTGGTCAGGGCCGGGACCGCGGTCACCGCCCGGATGGTCACCAGGGTGTGCAGAGCGTCGTGGGCGTCCCGGTGGCCGGAGGCGACGGCGGTCAGCAGGGCGGGTACCAGTTCCCCGGCGGGGACGCCCAGGCGGTGCAGGGCCCGGGCGGCGCGGCTGCGGGCGTACCAGTCGGCATTGAGCAGTCGCCGGATCTCGTGGGTGAGGTCCGCGCCCTCGCCGGTCTCCGTCAGAAGGTCGGCGGCCAGGCCGCCGGGGCCGAAACCGGCCCGGACCAGCACGCGCAGGGTGGGCAGGAACGGTCCGGTGCCGCCGGTGGCACGCCAGGCCACCCGGGCGGCGGCCACCTGTGTCCGGCGCTGCCCGTGATCGGATTCGGCCGCGCCGGTGAACCAGCGGGTGAGCAGCGGCAGCAGCGGCGCGGCCGCCGGACCGGCGTCGGCGACGAGGTCCAGCTCGTAGGCGGATGCGGAATCGGTGCCGAGCAGGTGTGCCGAGGCGGTGACCAGTGGGCCCGCGTCGCCGGTCAGCCGGAGCACGGCGTGTCCGCAGCGGACGTCGCCGGCCTCGGCCCGGGCGGTCAGGGCGGGGACCGCGGACCGGGCGGCGGGGCCGATCGCGGCCAGGGCGGGGGCGGCGGTGGCCGCGTGGTGGGGCAGGCAGGCGATGATCTCGGGGACGGCGCCGGCGGCGGCCGGGCCCCAGGAGCGCAGCACGTGGAGCAGATCGCCGATGGGGTCGCCGGCCATGGACGCCGCGAAGAGCGAGGAGTGCCGGGCGGGTGGCCGGGTGAGCCGTTCGCGGACGGCGGCGAGCACCGCCGGGTCGAACGGTGGCGGCTCCGGGTGGGTGAACGCGTCCAGGACCCTCGGCGACTCGCCGGCCGCCCAGGCGGCGAGCAACAGCGGCGCGTACCCGGGGTGGCCGAGGCGGACCAGGACGTCCAGCGCGTCGTGGCCGCCGTCGGCGATCAGCACCTCGGCGAGCGGGGCGGCGGCCTCCCCGGCGGCCCGGACGGCGGAGCCCGCGGCGTCGCGCACCTTCGGGTCCGGGTCGGTGAACAGGTCGCGGACCACCGGCAGCAGGTCGGCCGGCGCCGACCGCGAGCCGTGGAAACGGTCGGCCAGGATGTGCGCCAGCCGGACCCGGGCCTCCGGGCCGGTGGCCGCGGCCATCCGGCCGGCCAGCACCCGGGCGGATGCGGTGTCCGCCGCCCGGAACACCAGCTGCCAGCCGGGGCGCTGGCCGGACCAGGCGTTCTCGTACGGGTCGGCCTCGGCGAACGCGGACCCGACCGCTTCCAGCGCGGCGGCCGGCAGGGGCTGCCCGGCGCGGGTGAGAGCCACCGCGGCGGCGGCCCGGACCTGCGGGGCGGGGTCGTGCAGGGCGGCGTCCAGCAGTGGCCCGGCCGCGACCGGATCCAGCATGGCCAGACCGGGGAGCAGCATCGCGCGTACCGCCGGATGGGTCTCGACGGCCCAGCGCTCACGCAGAGCGCCGGTGAAATGCGGACCGCTCCATGCGGCCGCGTAGGCGGCCTGTGCCCGGATCTCCGGATCCGGGTCGGTGAGAAGAGGCAGCAGTGGGCCGCTGTGCACCGCCACCGAGGCCCGGACCTCCTCCCGCGCGTCGCCGTTGACCTGGTCGGGGTCGCAGAGGGAGCCGAGGGCGTGCAGGAGGTGGTCGCGCCGGTGCACGCCGGGGGTGCCGGCCAGCTCCACCAGGAACGGGACCACCTCGGCGGTCACCGGGTAGACGGTGTTCTGGTGCCAGATGCTGGAGAAGAAGTCGTAGCGGCCCTCGCCGGCCTTCTCCGGATCGGGGGAGGCGATGGCGCGCAGGATGTCCGGGGCCTCGGTGCACGGGCCGTAGGCGCCGTCCAGCGCGAACCAGTCGATGTCGTCGATCCCGTTGAGCACCGGATCACGGTACGCGATGGAAGCATGAGGACCATGACGAAGCTGAGTGGGCGCGAGATCACCGAACGGGCGCCGCAGGGATGGGTCTACCTGCTCGGGGCGCTGCGGACCCGGCTGCGGACCGGCGACTTCGCGACCGGGCTGGCACTGGTGAACACGATCGGCGCGGCGGCCGAGGCGGCCGACCACCATCCCGACCTGGATCTGCGGTACACCTACCTGGACGTGGTGCTGAGCAGCCACGACGTGGGCGCGGTGACCGGGCGGGACCTGCGGCTCGCGGCGACGATCAGTCAACTGGCCGACTCGGTCGGCGTGACGGCGGACGCGAACGGTCTGGCCGTCCTGGAGCTGGCGCTGGACAGTCCGGGGTTCCCGGAGCAGCTGGACTTCTGGGAGGCGGTGCTGGGCTATCCGCGTGACACCGAAGGGGATCTGCGCGACCCGTACGGGAAGGTGCCGTTGATCTGGTTCCAACGGTCCGGAAGCGAGGAGCCGCGCCAGCGCTGGCACCCGGACCTGTGGGTCGACCCGTCCGAGGTGCAGCCGCGGATCGACCGGGCGCTGGCGGCCGGCGGCACCCTGGTCAGTGACGCCGAGGCGCCGAGCTTCTGGGTGCTGGCCGACCCGGAGGGCAACAAGATCTGCCTCTGCACCTGGCAGGACCGGGGGTAGAACAGAAGTGGAACGACGGGGCGGGGATGGACCGAGACCATCCCCGCCCCGCCCTGCACCGATCAGGCCGCGACAGGAGCCTGATCGGTGACCGGAGCCGCCGTCCCGCCGGACAGGTGCCGAAGGTAGGCCGGCAGGGTCAGGAACTCCGGGCAGGTTCGCTCGGTGAGCAGCACCGAGAGCAGCGTCCGGGCCTGGCCGAAGCAGCGGGCCCCTTCTTCGTCCAGGGCGCCGGTCTCGCTGAGCACGTCGAGTTCCTCACGCAGCATCCGGGTGACCAGGGTGGCCGTGACCGGCACTCCGTAGTCGGTCGGGGTGCCCGACGAGATCCACTGCCAGAGCTGGGCCCGGCAGATCTCGGCGGTCGCCGCGTCCTCCATCAGGCCGCCGAGCGCCACCGCGCCCCGGCCGCCCAGCCACGCCGCGATGTACCGCAGCGCGACACTCACGTTGTTGCGCAGCGCGACCTCGCTGACCGAGACCGCGGTGGACTTGACGTCCAGCAGCTCCGCGGCGGTGACCCGCACGTCCTCGCGCTTGCGCACGATCTGGTGCGGCTCGTCGCCGAGCCACTGGTCGAACACCTCACGGCAGGTCTCGACGAGGCCCGGGTGCGCGACCCAGGAGCCGTCGAAGCCGTCGCCGACCTCGCGCCGCTTGTCCTGGCGCACCTGGTTGAGGGCCCGCTTCGCGGCGACCGGGTCACGGCTCGGGACGACCGCGGCCATCCCGCCGATCGCGTGGGCGCCGCGCTTGTGGCACGTACGGACCAGCAGTTCGGTGTAGGCCCGCATGAACGGCGCGGTCATGGTGACCTGCGAACGCTCGGGCAGAACCACGTCCGGACGGTTCTTGATCATGCTGAACAGGTAGTCCCAGCGGCCCGCGTTCAGGCCGGCCGAGTGCTCGCGCAGTTCGTACAGGATCTCTTCCATCTCGAACGCCGCGTTGATCGTCTCGATCAGGACGGTGGCCCGGATCGTGCCGCGCGGGATGCCGAGGTACTCCTGGGCGAAGACGAAGACGTCGTTCCAGAGGCGGGCCTCCAGGTGCGACTCCATCTTCGGCAGGTAGAAGTACGGTCCGCTGCCCCGCTCGATCTGCTTCCGTCCGCAGTGGAACAGGTAGAGACCGAAGTCGAACAGCGAGGCCGAGACGGCCCGGCCGCCGATGCGCAGGTGGCACTCCGGCAGGTGCCAGCCCCGCGGCCGGACCATGATCGTGGGCGTGGTGGCGCCGATCTCGTACCGGCGGCCGTCGGCCGCGGTGAAGTCCAGCGTCCCGTCCAGCGCGTCACGCAGGTTGAGCTGTCCGAGGATCACGTTGTCCCAGGTGGGCGACGTCGCGTCCTCGAAGTCGGCCATCCAGACCTTGGCGCCCGAGTTGAGGGCGTTGATGGTCATCTTCCGCTCCGGCGGGCCGGTGATCTCGACCCGCCGGTCGGTGAGGTCCGGCACGGCCGGGGCGACCTGCCACGACAGGTCGTCCCGGATGTGCTGGGTGGAGGTGAGGAAGTCCAGGTCGGTGGTACGGGTGGCCCGGCGGCGCCGGCGGCGCTCCAGCAGCTGAACCCGGCGGGCGCCGAACTCGCGGTCAAGTGCCACGATGAACTCGACGGCCTCAGCGGTCAGAATCTCGGAGTAACGGCCTGCGGTCGTACCGGTGATGGTGATCTCTTCGGCGCCCATGGTCTCTACCTACCTGTCGCTGTCGCTTGTCAGAACTGCTCGGCCTCGGTGGAACCCGACAGCGCCGTGGTGGAGCTGTCCGGGTTGAGAGCGGTGGAGACGGCGTCGAAGTAGCCGGTGCCGACCTCGGCCTGGTGCTTGGTCGCGGTGTAGCCGTCGGCCTCGGCCGCGAACTCGGCCTCCTGGAGCTTCACGTAAGCGCTCATGCCGGTCGTGGAGTAGCCCTTGGCCAGCTCGAACATCGAGTGGTTGAGCGCGTGGAAGCCGGCCAGCGTGACGAACTGGAACTTGTAGCCCATCGCGCCGAGCTCCTTCTGGAAACGCGCGATGGTGTCGTCGTCCAGGTGCTTCTTCCAGTTGAACGACGGCGAGCAGTTGTAGGAGAGCAGCTTGCCCGGGTGCTTGGCGTGCACGGCCTCGGCGAACTTGCGGGCGAACTCGAGGTCCGGCTTGCCGGTCTCGACCCACAGCATGTCGGCGTAGTCGGCGTACGCGATGCCGCGGGCGATGGCGGCGTCGTCGCCCGGGGTGACCCGGAAGAAGCCCTCGGAGGTGCGCTCGCCGGTGACGAACGGCTGGTCACGGGGGTCGACGTCGGTGGTCAGCAGGTCGGCCGCGAGGGCGTCGGTGCGGGCGATGACCAGCGTCGGCACGCCGGCCACGTCGGCCGCGAGGCGAGCGGCGTTCAGGGTACGGACGTGCTGCTGGGTCGGGATGAGCACCTTGCCGCCGAGGTGGCCGCACTTCTTCTCGCTGGCGAGCTGGTCCTCCCAGTGCACACCGGCGGCGCCGGCCGCGATCATGCCCTTCATCAGCTCGAACGCGTTGAGCGGGCCACCGAAGCCGGCCTCCGCGTCGGCGACGATCGGGGCGAACCAGTCGCGCTCGTACTTGCCGTTCGAGGTGTCGATCTGGTCGGCGCGCAGCAGGGCGTTGTTGATCCGCCGGACCACCGCGGGCACCGAGTTCGCCGGGTAGAGCGACTGGTCCGGGTAGGTGTGGCCGGAGAGGTTCGCGTCCGCGGCGACCTGCCAGCCGGACAGGTAGATCGCCTTGAGGCCGGCGCGCACCATCTGGGTCGCCTGGCCACCGGTCAGCGAGCCGAGGGCGTTGATGTAGTCCTCGGTGTGCAACAGCTCCCACAGCTTGGCGGCGCCGCGCTCGGCCAGGGTGTGCCGCTCCTGCAGGGTGCCCCGCAGCTTCACGACGTCCTGCGCGGTGTAGTCACGCTTGATGCCGGCCCAGCGGGGGTTGTTGGCCCACTCCCGGGTGAGGTCCTCAGCGGTACCGCCCCGGTTCTCGAACTCAGTCATCAGAAAATCCCTTTCGTGCCCTGTCGCGTTCTTCCTCGTGGAAGAACTTCACTCTCACGGATCGCACCAGCCCCTTTGAAGACTCTTCTCGCGGAAAGAAGTGCAAAAATTCTGCTAGTGTGAAACCCGTGACCGCTTCACCTTCCGACCCCTCCGTAGACCTGGTGACGCTGGGCCAACGGCTCCGCCATCTGCGCCGCACCCGGGGCATGACCCTCGACCAGCTCAGCGAGGCCGTCGGGCGCGCGCCGTCCCAGCTGTCGCTCATCGAGAACGGGAAGCGGGAGCCCAAACTCTCGGTGCTCCAGGCGATCGCGGGCGCTCTCGGCGTACCGATGCAGGATCTTCTCCGCCCGGAGGCGCCGAGCCGGCGCGCCGGGCTGGAGATCGAACTGGCCCACTTCCAGCAGAACCCGGCCTACCAGGCCCTCGGCCTGCCGGTGGTGCGCGCCGGGCGACGGCTGCCGGCCGACGCGCTGGAATCGCTCATCGGCATGCACCGCGAGCTCAACCGGGTGCTCACCGAACAGACCGCCACACCCGAGGTGGCGCGGCGCGCCAACGCGCAGCTGCGCGCCGACATGCGCCGGCGCGACAACTACTTCGCCGAGATCGAGCAGGCGGCGGCACGGGTCCTCCAATCGGTACGGCACACGACCGGCCCGCTGTCGCAGCGCGGCATCCTCGACATCGCCGCCCAGATCGGCTTCACCCTGCACTACGTCAACGACCTGCCCAGCTCCACCCGGTCGGTCACCGATCTGAAGAACCGCAGAATTTATCTCCCGCAGGTCGCCAGCGGTAAAGGCCACGACCCGCGCGCCGTGGTGCTCCAGACGCTCGGCCACTTCGTGCTCGGGCACAACGACCCGGCCGACTACGGCGACTTCCTGCGCCAGCGGGTCGAGGTCAACTACTTCGCGGCGGCGCTGCTCATGCCGGAGAAGTTCGCCGTCGACTTCCTGGCCGAGGCCAAAACCGACCGGGCACTGGCCATCGACGACTTCCGGGACGCGTTCGGGGTGTCCTACGAGACCGCGGCGCACCGGTTCACCAACCTCGCGACCCACCACCTCGGCATCCCGGTGCACTTCGCGCGGGTGCACGAGAGCGGCATCGTCTACAAGGCGTACGAGAACGACAACGTGCGGTTCCCGTCCGACGTGACCGGTGCGATCGAGGGGCAGCCGGTGTGCCGCAAGTGGGCGTCGCGGACGGTGTTCGAGGCCGACGACCCGTACTCGTCGTTCTACCAGTTCACCGACACGACGGCCGGGACGTACTGGTGCACCGTGCACGTGGAGGCGACCAGCTCCGGGCTGTTCTCCGTCACCGTCGGCACGCCGTACGAGCACTCCCGCTGGTTCCGCGGCGGGGACGTCACCGGGCGCACCGTCTCGCACTGCCCCGACCCGGACTGCTGCCGCCGCCCACCGGCGCAGCTGGTGGACCGCTGGTCCGGCAACGCCTGGCCCAGCGCCCGGGTGCACTCGCACCTGCTCGCCGCCCTGCCGCCGGGCACCTTCCCGGGCGTCGACAACCGCGACGTCTACGACTTCCTCGATCGGCGGGCCTGAGAACTCCCCGGACGCCCGCGGGCGCCCGGACTCAGCGGGAGAAGGCGGCCAACCGGCGGCGGGCCTCCGTCTCGAAGGGCTGGACCGCCGTGGTGAGCAGGCCGACCAGGTCGTCGGTGGTGGCCCGGGCCTGGGCGACCACCGGCGCCGGATAGCCGTAGCGGACCTGATGGTCGGCGAACTCGTCCTCGTCGAGGACGGCCACCGAGCCGTCGCGGCGGCGGATCACGTCGAGGTCCAGGTCGACGGCGTGGATGACGCCGTCGATGATCTCGGGGCGGGTGGTCACGTCGATGTAGGCGGAGAGCTCGACGTGGTCCGGGTTGAAGCTGCCGATCCAGCAGCCGGTCGCCGGGATCAGCGTGACCACGTCGTGCCCCTGGACGACCGGTGGCTCGTCGCCGCGCTGGACCGGGGTGCCGGCGCGGGCGCCGAACCAGCGCCCGTGCCGGTCCTCGCCGAGCGGCTCCAGCGGGTAGAACCAGTGCAGCCGCCCACCCCACTTGGTGAACCGCATCCGGATCACGCCGGCACCGCCGCCACGGCCTCGACCTCGACCAGCAGGCCGGGGCGGAACAGGCCGGCCACCTGGACCAGGGAACTGGCGGGTGGGCGGGTCACGTCGACGAACTCGTCACGCACCTTCCGGATCGTGGCGAGGTCGGTGGTGTCCGTGACGAACCAGGTCAGCTTGACCACGTCGGCCCAGGTCGCCCCGGCCGAGGCGAGCACCTCGCCCAGGTTGCGGAAGACCAGCCGGGTCTGCGCCTCCCAACCGTCCGGGATCGTGCCGTCGGCGTCGATCGCCACCTGGCCGGACGTGTGGATGACGCGGCTGCCCGGGGCGATCACGGCGGCGTGGCTGTAACCGTTGGGCGCGGGCGGCCCGGGGAAGTCGATGGTCGGCATCCGTCCACATTAAAGATCGAGCAGCTCCACGGTCACCGTGATTACGTCGCCGGCGGTCAGCGACTCGGCCTTGCGGATCGCCTTCTTCACCGGCAGCACATAGGCGCCGCGGCCGCTGTCCGGGAAGACCGAGGTGGTCCACGAGCTGCCGCCGAGCCCGGCCCGCACCCGCAGTGAGCCGAAGCCGCGGCTCAGCCCGCCGGCGCGCTCCCGGATCTCCTCGGACGCCGCGACCGGCAGGCTCACGAAGGTCCAGCTGTCGTCACGCCGCGCATCCCAGATCCACAGCTCGCTCTCGAACTCCACCCGCACGAGCAGCAGCATGCCACCCGGGTACGACATGGCGGCCGGGTAGTCGCGTACCGAGATCCCGGCGAACAGGTCAACGGACATCCCTACAGCGTAGGCAACCATAAAGAACCCTTAACACTGTTTACTGTTAGGTGTCTTTAATTTACGTTGATGAACACGTTCCCCTGGATGAGGAGCAGTTCATGAAACGAAGACTCACCCTTCCCCTGCTGACCGTCGCGACGGTCGGTGGCTCCCTCCTGGCGGCCGCTTCCCCGGCGTCCGCCCACGGCTACATCTCGTCCCCGCCCAGCCGGCAGGCCAACTGTGCGAGCGGCGCGGTCTCCGGCTGCGGCGACATCGTCTACGAGCCGCAGAGCGTCGAGGCGCCCAAGGGCTCGACGCAGTGCAACGGCGGCGGCAGCCGGTTCACCGTCCTGAACGACACCTCGAAGACCTGGCCGGCCGCGAACGTCGGCACCAGCGTCACCTTCAACTGGGTGCTCACCGCCCGGCACGCGACCGCCACCTGGGAATACTTCATCGGCAACAAGCTGGTGGCGTCCTTCAACGACGGCGGCGCGCAGCCCGGCGCCACCAAGTCGCACACGGTGAACCTGTCCGGCTACAGCGGACGGCAGACCGTGCTGGCCCGGTGGAACATCTCGGACACCGTCAACGCGTTCTACTCGTGCGTGGACCTGAACATCGGCGGCGGCACCAACCCGACGCCCACACCGACCCCGACCGCCAGCCCCACGCCCACGCCGACGCCCACGGTCAGTCCCACGGTCACGCCGACCCCGACCTCGACGGCCACCTCCGGGACGACCACGTGGGCGGCCGGCACGGCGTACAAGGTGGGCGACCGGGTGACCTACAACGGCGTCACCTACCAGTGCCGGCAGGCGCACACCGCACTGACCGGCTGGGAGCCCCCGTACACCGCGGCGCTGTGGGCCGCCGTCTAGCTGCCACGGGCGGCCCGGTCCTCCGGGCCGCCCTCGCCGTACTGCTCCTGGGGCTTCTCGCCACCGGATGCGGCCGGGAGCAGAAGCCGGCGTTCAGCGACACCGACGTGATGTTCGCGCAGATGGGGCTCGCACAGATCACCGAGGGCGACCGGGTCGCGGAGATCACCGAGCAGCGGGCCGCGAACCCGGAACTGCGGGCCGTCGCGACCGAACTGCGCAGCCGGTGGCGTACCGAGGGCGAGACGCTACGGGGCTGGCTCGACGACTGGGAGCGGCCGCACGCGGCGGACCCGTCGGCCGGGGCGCACGCGGGCCACGGCGCGCTGCACTCGCTGCGCGAGGAGGATTTCACCGGACTGGGCGCGCTGACGGGTCCCGACCTGGATCGCGGCGCGGTGGCACTGCTGCTCGGCAACCTGCACAACGCCATGGAGACCATCCGGATGGAGGCCGCCTCAGGTTCGTACCCCCAGGCCGTTGATCTTGCGAAACGCATGACGGAGTCGCGGCAGCAGCAGATCCAGCGCCTGCTCGCGATGGCCGCGTCTTGAAGACCTTTTGTGGTACGCGTGTCCTCGTCCCGGCTTTTCAGGGCCGTCCCGTCCGGTCGGCGCGCGCTTGCTGCCTGCTCCGGCCTGTGCCGCGCCCGCCGGGCTGAGATCGGTGCCCGGGCGGCTGCCACCCGCTGCTTTCGGTCCCGCGGGGTGGGTGGTCGCGGTGTTGCTTCCCAGGCACGGGGCTGCCCGCTCTCGGCCGTTGCGCCGGTCGCCCGGTGTGGGTGGTCGCGCTTGCCTGAGGATGGGTGGGCGCGCACGGTGGTGGTGTTGTGGTCGCCTACGTGGCCTATCGCGGCGATGTTTCGTGTGCGTTCACCTCCGAAAGCCCGGCCAGCCGGCACTCCGCGTGAGTGAGGAACCCGGTTCACCATCTCTTGTGGAAGATCGAGGTAGCCAATGGGCCTCTTTCTCGGTTGTTGCCGGGGGTGGACGTTCAAGTCGCCTGTTTGCGTGTTTCCCGTCTTCGCCGCGAGGTTTGGCCGGTCATCGTCGGCCGCGCGAGTCATGCGCAGGCATCGATGTAGATCTTGGGTGATCGTCACCGAATGCGCGATCTTGCGCCATTGTGGCTATCTGGGAGTCTTCTTCTTGGCTGCCTACGGCCGAATCCGCAATCCCTCGCCAGCAGGACGCGCCACCCGGAGCGATCTTGAGCGATTTACTACCGCCTCGGGTGGCAAATCGTTCAAGATCGCACAACAGCGGCGTGCAAAGCGGGCGAAACGGGCGCCTGTTTCCGGCGAAAGCCCCATTTTCGCCTCGTGCGGCGGACGGGGCGCCCCCCTTCGCCGATTCGCCCGACCAGGCGCTTGACGTCGAACCGCAAACGTCCAAGGAGAAGGCTCCCGGATGTATCCGATAACCCAAGGTCTTCCAGCGGAAATGGATCATGGGCGATGATTGGCCGCCGGGGCGGCGACCAGGAATCAAGATCGGCCCTACAGTCACCATCGCCCAAGATCGCCGGTGGGTCGGGGGTGACGCCGCGGCCATCCGAATGCGCGACTCGACATCGCGGCCGCCCACAACCGAGAAACAGGCTCCAGAACGGCACGGATGTACCAGGCACCCTCATGCGCCCAAGATCGCGGTCACGGTTAGTGACGTTCGGCGGGTTTCCCGTGGCGCGACCGGCATTAAGCGCCACCACCCGCCTGGCGTGAGCGGCGTGACGGCCGGGAGCAGCACCCTGGCAGGCACGAACCGCAACCACCCACCCGGCGCGAGTGGCGGCACATGCGGGGGTGGCCAACCGGTCTACGCCCGGCGGGGGCGGCACAGGCTGGAGCGGGCAGCGAGAAGGGCCGGGCGGGCGGAACGGGACGAACAGGAACGGGACTGCGGCACGCGTACAAGGAAAAGGAAGAAACGCGGACCTTGACCACAAAGATCCGGTAAAGGCGAGGGGCCGAAAACGATCAAGCGATGACGGTACGGTCGAGCGCGTGCCCGAACTCATCGCACCGACCGCCCGCCTGCACGCCTCCTGGATCGCGTCCCGTGACGAGTGGGGCCGTGGCGTCCACCAGGACGGGGCGGGCCTGCGTGCCGCCGACGAGGTGGACACCCCGGACGGCTTCGCCCGCTGGGTGGCCGGCCTGCACGAGGCGGAGGGCGCCGCGCTGTTCGAGGGCTGGGTGCCCTGCACCTTCCGCTGGATCGTCGAGGGTGAGCGCTATCTGGGCGCGATCGCGCTGCGCCACGAGCTCAACGACTTTCTGCTCGACGCGGGCGGCCACATCGGTTACGGCATCCGCCCGTCGGCGCGTGGCCGTGGCCTGGCCGGGTGGGCCCTTGCCGGGATCCTGCCGGAGGCTCGCAAGCTCGGGCTGGCGCGGGTGCTGTTGACGTGCAAGGTGGACAATCCGGCCTCGGCCCGGACGATCGAGCACAGCGGCGGCGTCTTGGAGGACGTCCGGGAGACCGAGCTGGGCACCCTGCGGCGCTACTGGATCACGTTGTAGCCAGTGGGGTGGCGGGCAGCGCCGAGACTGTCTCGCGCAGTGTCCGCAGCAGGCCGGTGACCAGTGGGCCGGTCCGCCGGCGGGCGGTGACCACCCCGACGTGACGGCACGGTCCGGGTGGGACGAGCCGGGCCGCGGTCAGCCCGGCCGGGTCGGTGGTGAGCGCCACCTCCGGGATCATGGCGATGCCCACGCCGGCGCGGACCAGCGACTGCGCGAACTGGTAGTCGGTGCCCCGGCAGGCGGTGAGCACCTCGAAGCCGGCCATCGCGGCGTAGTGGTCGAGCATCTCGCCGACCGACAGGCAGCCGTGCACCCAGCGTTCGCCGGCGAGTTCGGCGATGGCCAGCCCGGTCCGCCCGGCGAACCGGTGCCCGGCCGGCAGCACGATCCACATCGGGTCGTCGAGGAGCGGCTCGTAGTCCAGCCCGCTCGGTGACGGCGGCTGCCCGTCGAAGTGGTAGATCAGCGCCAGGTCGGCGGCGCCGGCCCGGACGACCGGGATGCTGTCCTCCGGCTCGCTCTCGATGACGGTCAGCTCGACGCCGGGGTGGTCGCCGGCGAACCTGGTCAGCGCGTGCGGCAGGATCCGCTGCCCGCCGCTGGTGAAGGTGGCCACGGTGAGCCGCTCGGGCCGGGTGGTGGTGAGGCGTTCGATCTCGCGTTCGGCGGTGAGCAGTTCGGCGGAGATGGTGGCGGCGGTCTCGGTGAGGACCCGGCCGGCCTCGGTCAGTTCGACGCCGCGGGTGCTGCGCCGGACGACCGGGGTGCCGATCGTCCGCTCCAGGGCGGCGATCTGCTGGGACACGGCGGACGGGGTGAGCCGGAGTTCGGCGGCGGCCCGGTTGAAGCTGCCGTGCCGGGCGACCTCGGTGAGGATCTGGAGGCGACGCGTGTCGATCATCAGTGTTCCTTAACACGGCATCAGTAAGTAACCACTTCCGCTTACTACCGTACGGGTCCAGGCTGACAGCGTGAATCGTCTCGCCTGGTTTCTGTTCGTGCTGGTCTCGTTCCTCTGGGGCATCCCCTATTTCCTCATCAAGATCTCGATCGAGGACCTGTCGCCGGTCTTCGTGGTGGCCGGCCGGGCCGCCATCGCCGCCGCCGTGCTGATCCCGGTGGCCCTCCTGCGTGGCACCCTGAGCGCCCTGCGTGGCCGGTTCCGGCTGGTCGCGCTGATCGCGACGGTGCACATCGTCGCGCCGTTCCTGCTGATCACGTACGGCGAGCAGCACATCACGTCGTCGCTGGCCGGCCTCCTGATCGCGGTCGAGCCGGTGGTGATCGCCCTGCTGCTGGCCGGTGCCGAGCCGATCACGCCGGTCCGCCTCGCCGGTCTGGTGCTCGGCTTCGCGGGGGTGGCGGTGCTGGTCGGCCTCGATGTCGCCGGCGACGGGCAGGGCCTGCTCGGCGCGGCCATGGTGCTGCTGGCGACGGTGAGTTACTCGGTGGCGGCCGTGGTGGTGCAGCGCCGGGCCTCGGATATCCCGCCGGAGTCGCTGACCGTGGGTACGACCGCGATCACCACGGTGGTGCTGTTGCCGTTCGCCGTCGTGGCCCGTCCCGTCGGCCCGGTCGGCGCCGGGTCGTGGGCCGCGCTGGTGGCGCTGGGCGTGTTCTGCACGGCGGTCGCGCTGCTGTCGTTCTACCGGCTCATCGCGCTGGCCGGGTCGAACCGGGCCGGGCTGGTCACCTATGTGAATCCGGTGGTGGCGGTCCTGCTCGGCGTGCTGCTGCTGAACGAGCCGTTCGGCGCCGGCACGGCCGCCGGGTTCGCCCTGGTGGTGGCGGGTTGCTGGCTGTCCACGCGGCCGCCGCGGGCGCCGGTGCAGACGCGGGTGGACCGGCTCGCGACAACGGACCGGTCCACCCGGTGATCGGCTCTGACCGTTACTATTTGTATAGGTAACTAATACCGTGCGTAGCAAAGGTGTGTGAACACTCAGTTAATTCACAGGTGTACGACAGGTCCTCCGGCTTGGATGCAGACGACTTTTGCGAAATCTTTGCCAAGTCTTCAAGATCATGGGGAAGACCTGGAGAGGGAGCGTCATGACAGCAGTGGGGGCGACAAGCCCGGTGGCAGCAATCTACGGTGGTCGGCATGTCCTCTGATCGCCCGATCTTCGTCGTCGGCTGCCCCCGGTCCGGAACGACGATGCTGCAGCTCATGCTGCATGCGCACCCCCGCATCGCGCTCCCACCGGAGACCCGCTTCCTGTTGGCGGCGTACCAGAAGCGTGCGGAGTTCGGCGACCTCGGCGACCCGGCCAAGCGGCGCGAGCTCGGGCAGTTCATAGTTGAATCGTCACAGTTCGAGGACCTCGGCCTGGATCCGGAGAAAACGGTGGAGGCGATCGTGGCCGGCCCGCCGACCCTGGGCTCCGCCTTCGGGATCGTCTTCCGGATGTACTCGGAACGTTTCGGCAAGGCCCGGTGGGGCGACAAGCGGCCGCTCTACCTGCGGCACCTGCCGACGATCCTGCGGCTCTTCCCGGACGCGCAGATCATCAACATCATGCGGGACGGCCGGGACTGCGTGGCGTCGCTCAAGGAGACGCCGTGGAAGCCGTCCGAGTTCGACACGCTCATCGACTACTGGGCGAAGTCGGCGGACGCGTCGCTGCTGGCCCAGCGGCGCTACCCGAAGGACGTCTACCACCAGGTGCGCTACGAGGACCTGGTCGCCGACCCGGAGCCCCACCTGCGCCGGCTCTGCGACTTCCTCGAGGAGGACTTCGACCCGGCGATGACCGCGCCGAACAAGCTGGCCTCGGTCGCCGTGCCGGAGTACAAGACCTGGCACACCCTGACCCACCAGGCGCCCACCACCGAGCGGATCGCGAGCTGGCGCAGCCGGCTCACCGACGACGAGGTGCGCAAGTGCGAGGCGGTGTTCGGCGACCTGCTGGCCCGGTTCGGCTACGAGCCGTCGATCCCGATCGCCCGTAGCGCCAAGATGCGGGCCGACGCCGAGCTGCTCGCCAAGCACCGGCTCGGCCCGGCCAAGCAGGCCGCCCGCAACCTGTGGACCCAGATCCGCTCCTCCGAGCAGGCCGAGCCGCCGGTCGCGGCCCGGCTCACCACCCGTCAGGTGCGCTGACCTTTCAGCCCACCAGCCGCCGTTCCCAGGCCCACGCGGCGATCTCCACCCGGTTCCGGGTGCCCAGCTTGGCGTGAACGCTGCCGAGATGGGTCTTCACGGTGCCGACCGAGATGAACAGCTCGCCGGCGATCTCCGCGTTGGTCTGGCCCCGGGCGGTGAGGCGGACCACGTCCAGCTCACGCGGGGAGAGGCCGCCGTCACCGGACGGGGCCACCGGGGCGGCCAGGTGCCGCAGCAGGCGCACCGTGATCGACGGGCTGACCAGCGCGTCCCCGGAGGCGGCGGCCCGGACCGCCTCCACCAGCAGTGCCGGGCCGGAGTCCTTCAGCAGGAATCCGGCCGCGCCGCCGAGCAGCGCCTGATGCACGTACTCGTCCAGGTCGAAGGTGGTCACCACGACCACCTTCACCGGGTCGGCCACCTCCGGCCCGGCCAGTAGCCGCAGCGCCTGGAGGCCGTCCATCCGCGGCATCCGGATGTCCATCAGCGCCACGTCCGGCCGCAGCCGGCGCGCCTCGGCCACCGCCTCGACGCCGTCGGCGGCCTCACCGACCACCTCCATGTCCGGCTGCGCGCCGATGATCATGCCGAAGCCGGTGCGGACCATCGCCTGGTCGTCCGCGATCAGGACCCGGATCACCGCTGACCACTCCACTCCAGAGGTAACGCGGCGTCGACGATCCAGCCGCCGCCGATGCCGGGCCCGGCCGTCATCCGCCCACCCACCGCGCGGACCCGTTCGGCCAGGCCGACGAGACCGTACCCCGGGCGATCACGCGGCGCCGGATGCCTCGGCGCCGGGCCGTCGTTGCTCACCCTGACGAACAACTGCTTCGGGGTACGGGTGAGCTGCACCGCCACCGACGAGGCGCCCGGCGCGTGCTGCCGGGCGTTGGTCAGCGCCTCCATCACGATCCGGTACGCCGACGTCGACACCTCCACCGGCAGCCCCGACACGTCGCCCTCGACGTCCAGCCGGGCCACCGGCCCACCGGCCGCGGTGAACTGCTCGACCAGCGCCGCCAGCTCCGGCACCCCGGCGACCGGGGCGAGCGGCGCGTCCGGCCGGGACTGCGCGTCCCGCAGCACGCCGACCATCCGCCGCATCGACGCCATCGTCTCGGCGCCGGCCTGCTCGATCTGCTCCAGGGCCAGCAGCACCCGTTTCGGGTCCTGCTCGGCGACGAACCGGGCGCCCTGCGCCTGGACCACGATCCCGGTGACGTGGTGGGCGATGAAGTCGTGCAGGTCGCGGGCGAACTCGGCACGCTGCTCGGCGCGGACCGCGTCGACCGCCCGCTGCCGGGTGCTCTCCAGCGTGCGCAGGTAGACGCCGACACCGATGGCCGCGGCCCCGGCCAGCGCCTGGACCAGGCTGAACGTGACGTAACTACGGACGTCCCCGGAGCGCAGCGGCACCACCGCCACGGCCAGCAGCAGCACCGCCACGGCGGGGACCGCCCAGGCCGCCCGGCCCCGGCGGGCGACCACCATCAGCACGCCGAGCAGGGCCGCCGACTCGGCCAGCCCCCAGATCGACTCGAAGTCCGATCGCCGGGCCAGCAGAGCGGTCAGCAGCAGCGACTGGAGGCCCAGCAGGGTCGCGATCCGGGGCAGGAACGTCGAGCCCGGCCGGTGCGCGGGCAGCCAGACCGCGGCCGCCGCGATCGCGGCGCCCACCCGCCACAGGCCGTACACCTGGCCGCTCGACCCGATGCCGCCGTTCACATCGAGGATGCCGAGCAGGGCCAGCGTCCCGAGGGCCGTGAGCTGGCCCATCCGGAACAGGGTGTGGTTCATCATCGCGACCCAGCGTAGGCGGGCGAACGGCCGGCCCCATCGGCCGAAAGTAAGAGTGCCGCGTCTGACAGCGGGCCGATGCGCCGGGTTGCGCCGATCGACCAGGATCCGTCTGTCCGTTCCCAGCGACCTTGGAGCTCTCATGCAGACGCAGTCCTCACCCGTCGCCGGCCGCGACAGCCTCGCGGCGGTCGCGGCCGTGGACCTGGTGAAGGTGTACGGCACCGGGGACACCGCGGTGCGCGCCCTCGACGGCGTGACCGTGGGCTTCGAACGGGGCCGGTTCACCGCGATCATGGGACCGTCCGGCTCCGGCAAGTCGACCCTGATGCACTGCCTCGCCGGCCTGGACACCGCGACCTCCGGCCAGGTGCTGCTCGGCGGCACCGACCTCACCAGCCAGCCGGACCGGGTGCTGACCAAAGCGCGCCGGGAGCGGATCGGCTTCGTCTTCCAGTCGTTCAACCTGCTGCCGCAGCTGACCGCGGCCGCCAACATCACCCTGCCGCTCGACCTGGCCGGCCGGAAGCCGGATGCGGAGTTCCACGACCGGCTGATCACCACGCTCGGCCTGGCCGGGCGGCTCGGGCACCTGCCCGCCGAACTGTCCGGAGGCCAGCAGCAGCGGGTCGCCCTGGCCCGGGCGCTGGTCTCCCGCCCCGAAGTGGTCTTCGCCGACGAGCCGACCGGCAACCTGGACTCCCGCTCCGGCGCGGAGGTGCTGGGCCTGCTGCGTGACTCGGCCCACGATCTGGGGCAGACCATCGTCATGGTCACCCACGACCCGGTCGCCGCGGCCTACGCCGACCGGGTCGTCCTGCTCGCCGACGGGCGGCTGGCCGGCGAGATCCACGGCCCGGACGTCGCCGCGGTCACCGAGTCCCTGCGCAATCTGGCGGCCGGACGGTGAGCGTTGTTCTGCGTACGCAGCTGACGGGGGTGGGCAGGCGCCCGGCCCGGCTGCTGCTCACCGGCCTGGCGGTGCTGGTCGCGTCGTTCGTGGTCTATGCGACCGTGCTGGCCCAGCAGATCACCGAGCGCAGCGTGCTCAACGGCCTGAGCGGCACCCCGGAGACCGTCGACCTGGTGGTCCAGAACGGTGAGATCACCACGGGGGATCTCACCGCCATCGGCAAGCTGCCCGGGGTCACCGGGACCGCCGCCCGCACCGAGGCCTACGCCCGCACCCCGGCCGGTGACCTGATCGTCGCCGCCGACCCGGGCAGCGGCCCGCTCAGCACCGTCGAGGTCACCGAGGGCCGCTTCCCGACGGCGGCCGGCGAGATCGCGGTCACCCCACGGACCGTCGAACGGATGGGCCTCGGCCTCGGCGCCACCACCACGGCCCAGCCCGGCGAGGGCAAGGCGGTGCCGCTCACCGTGGTCGGCGTGCTGGAACCGCGCGACGACATCGGCTTCCTGGCGTACGCGCCGCTGTCCACGGTCGTCCAGATCAACGGGTACGACCAGCTCAACCGCATCGATGTGAGCTTCGACAGCGGCGCGGACGCCGACGCCGTACGGGAGAGGGTCGTCGCCCAGGTGGCCGGCGAGGCCGTGCCGGAGGTGGCTACCGGGGCCGAGGTCCGGCTCGCCGAGGCCCGTGAGGCGGCCGCCGAGATCGACCAGCTGTTCATCGTGGTCCGGGTGTTCGTGGCGGTGGCGGTGGCCGCGGCCGTGCTGATCGCCGCCTCCACCTTCCGGATCGTCTTCGCCCAGCGGATGCGGCAGCTGGCCCTGCTGCGCGCGGTCGGCGCCGGCCGCGGAGCCCTGGCCCGGGCGCTCGCCGCCGAGGGCGCGCTCACCGGCCTGGTCGCCGGCGTCACCGGGGTGCTGGCCGCGCTCGCCGTCGGCCACCTGATCCCGCCACTGCTCAGCGCCTTCGGCGTGGAGGTGTCCCGGCCCGGGTTCCCGCTGGTCCAGGCGGTGGGAACGGTCCTGCTGGCGGTGCTGATCACGATCGTCGCGGTGCTCGCCCCGGCGCTCTCCGCGGCCCGGGTGGCGCCGCTCGAGGCGCTGCGCTCGGCCGCCACCACCGGCGCCCGCCAGGGAATCGGCTGGCTGCGGGCGATCACCGGGCTGCTGCTCGCGGCGGCCGCGGCCGGGATCGCCGCCCTGGTCACGGTCAACCTGCCCGGCCCGCAGGAGCAGGACTACGACGCCGAGACCATGATGCTGGCCGTCGTCGGGTCGGGCCTGCTCGCGTACCTCGCCCTGATCGCCCTCGGCCCGGTCCTGGTCCGGCCGGTCCTCGCGATCGCCGGCTGGCCGCTGCGCCGGTCCGGGCCGGTCGGCCGCCTCGCCGTCGGCGGGGTCGGCGGCAGCTCCCGGCGGGCGGCCGCGGTGTCGGTGGTGGTCGCGCTCGGCGTCACCCTGATCGCCGGGGTGCTGGTCGGCGGCGACTCGATCCGGGTCCTCTCCGAGCGGGAGACGGTGGCCGCGGCGCCGACCGACTTCGAGGTCCGGGGACCGGACGGCAGCACCCTTCCGGCCGGCCTCGCGGAACGGGCCGGGCAGAGCGCCGACCTGAGCCGGGTCGCCACCTACCGCTGGATCGACGGCGCGCGGGTCGGCACCTTCGTCGGGGCGGTCGTCACCGACGTGTCCGCGAAGGCCGTGCCCCGCCTCGCCGACCTGGACACCTCGGCGGGCGCGCTCACCGGCGTGGCGCCCGGAAAGGCGGCGATCGCGGGTTACGTCGCCGAGATGGAAGGGCTCGCCCTGGGCGATCCGGTCACGGTCGAGAGCAACGGCACGGAGGTACGGGTGACGGTCGCGGCCGTGCTCGGCGGCGATGCCCCGCTGCACAGCCAGGTCCTGCTCGACCCGGCCGACCTGACCGCCCTCGGGGTGGCCGCCGCGCCGACCGGGCTGCTCGCCGACGCCGCCCAGGCCGGGGAGGACGGCCGTACCAAGGGGCTGCGCGCGCTGCGGACGGTCGCCGCCGCGCAGCCGGACCTGGGCGTCAACGTCCTGGCCGACCAGCGCGACCAGATCACCGAGGCGCTCGGCGTGCTGATGGCGATCGCGCTCGCCCTGATCGGCCTGACCGTGCTGATCGCGATCGTCGGCGTCGGCTCCACCACCGCCCTCTCGGTGGTCGAACGGGTCCGCGAGTCCGGGCTGCTGCGTGCCGTCGGGATGTCCCGCGGCGGGCTGCACGGCATGCTCACCAGCGAATCCGCGCTGTACGGCGTGATCGGGGCGGTGCTCGGACTGCTGCTCGGTGTCCCGTACGCCTGGCTCGCGGTCTCCGCCATCGGCCTGGAGGCGCCGCTCACCCTGCCCGGGTGGCAGCTGGCCGCGGTCTTCGGCATCCTCGTGGCGCTGACCGCGCTGGCCGGCGTGATGCCGGCCCGCCGGGCCGCCCGGGTCAGCCCGGTGACCGCCCTCGGCGCCGACTGACCGCTGTCGATGCGCGCGGGCCGTGGGGACGCGGCCCGCGTAGCCGTCCGGTCACAAATAACGATCTCCCGATGGGGGACGGGACGCGTCCGGATCGTCCGGTAAGGTTCACGCCCGCGAAGGTTGTCGATCAACGCGGGGGACACGGGGATGCAGCGAAGGCTGGCTATCGGTATCGGCGCGGCGGTCGCCGTGCTCGCGGCAGGCGGGGGCGTCGCCGCCCTGACCTGGCCGTCCACATCGGAGGCACAGGCGGCCGAGCCGGTCACGGTGACCGGCACGCTGGCCGCGGAGCCGAATCCGGAACCGCCGCGGATCAAGACCGCGCTGAACACCGTCGGCTTCACGGCGAACGGCGCGAAGGCCGACCTGGCGCAGCAGCGGACCAAGCGGTTCAGCCTGCTCGGCGTCACCTGGAACGACGGGAGCGCCGCCCCGGACGGCACCATCGAGGTGCGCACCCGCAGCGTCGCGTCCGGTAAGTGGTCGGACTGGCGGAAGCTGGCGATGCGCGACGACGCCCCCTCCGGGGTGGAGGCCGACGACCTCGGCCGGGGCGCCACCGCCCCGCTCTGGGTCGGCCCGTCGGACGGCGTCGCCGCCCGCATCGCCGGTAAGGGCGCCGGGCTGCCGGCCGGGCTGCGGGTCGACCTGATCGACCCGGGCAGCGAGAGCGGCGGCCGCGGCGGCGGCGAGCCCGCGCCCAGCGAGTCCGCCTCGCCCTCGCCCTCGGTCTCGCCGTCGCCCTCGGTGGAGCCCACGGCCACCGAGCCGGCCGCGGAGCCGACCGAACCGGTGGTCGAGGAGCCCGCTCCGGGCGAGACCAGCACCGCCACCGAGGAACCGGCCGCGCCGGAGCCGACGGCCGAGCCGTCGCCCAGCGCCGACGACGCCACGAAGATCGACTCGCTCGACGAGCAGGTCGTCACGCCGCCCGCCGACGCCGGGATCGCGGCGGTCACCGCGGTGACCACGGCGCCGATCCAGGCGCAGTTCCCGAGCTACTACTCGCGCAAGGCGTGGAGCGCGGACGAGACCATCACCCGGCCCACCGAGATCTCGGTGGCCAACCAGGTCCAGACGGTCTGGGTGCACCACACCTACCACGCCGGGGACAGCTCCAACGACTACGAGTGCGCGGACGCCCCGGCCATCATCCGGGCCATCCAGGCCTACGACATCAAGAGCGACGGCTTCTCCGACATCGGCTACAACTACCTGGTCGACAAGTGCGGGCGGCTCTACGAGGGCCGGACCGGCGGGGTGGAGAACGCCGTGGTCCCGGCCGCGGTGCGGGGCTTCAACACCGGCTACGCGTCGATCGCGGTGCTCGGCGACTACCGGTACGCCGAGTCCACCGACGCCATCGAGACGACCATCGCGCAGGTCGCGGCCGCCCGGCTCGGTAGGTACGGCTACAACCCGGCGTCGACGGTGACCCTCACCGCCGGATCCGCCAACAACAAGCTCGCCGCCGGCGACAAGATCACGGTGGCGCGGCTGGCCGGGCACAAGGACGCCGACGCGACCGAGTGCCCGGGTGGCAACCTGTACGACGCGCTGGCCGACATGCGGGCCAAGGCGCAGCTCATGGTCACCGGCCTGGCCCTCAAGTCGGTCACCGGCGGCGGCTACTCGGCCGGCGCCTGGTACGTGAAGAACGCCGCCACCGTCAGCTGGACCGTCGGCAACGACTCCGCCGAGATCGCCCAGTTCGACGTGCTGGTCGACGGCGCGGTCGCCAGCACCGTCCCGGGCACCGCCCGCAGCGCCACGGTCAGCGTCCCGGCCGGGAAGCACGGGATCTCCATCGTGGCCCGGCACACGTCCGGCAGCACGGCCCGGTTCGGTGTGTGGATCTACGGCGACATCACGGCGCCCACCTTCCGCGGCACCCCGGCGGTGGCGCTGCGCACCGGCACGTACAGCACCGGCTCGGTGCCGGTGACGTTCTACCCGAACGGCGCCGACAACCTGAAGCTGGCCGGCTACACGGTCAGCCGGCCGGTCTCCGGCAACCTGGGACCGGTCGCGAGCTGGGCGACCGCCGTCCGGCCGGGCACCGCCACCTGGACGGTCACCGCCCGGGACCTGGCCGGCAACACCCGGGGCGCGACGATCACCCGGGCCGTCCTGCTCTCCCCGGAGACCGCCGCCAAGAAGACCGGCACCTGGACGAAGAAGACCGGCAGCGCGTACCTCGGCGGCAAGGCGCTCTCCGCGACCGGCAAGAACGCGAAGCTGACCTGGACCTTCACCGGCCGGCACGCGTCCCTGCTGTTCTCCCGCGCCGCCATGTCCGGCAAGGTGGCCGTCTACGTGGACGGCAAGAAGGTCACCACCATCGACCTGAAGTCGAGCAAGACCCTCTACCGGCAGGCGGTGTGGACCCGGAACCTCGCCTACGGCAAGCACACCGTGGCGATCGTGGTGCAGGGCACCTCCGGCCGCCCGACCGTGGTGTCGGACGGGCTCGCGTACGTCAGGTGATCCTCAACCGGAGCGGCGCGAGGTCCCGTGCCGCTCCGGTCCATCGGGGCCGGGGGCCGGGGGCAGCGTGAACCAGAAGGTCGCGCCCCGGCCCTCGCCGCTCTCCGCCCAGATCTCCCCGCCGTGCCGCTCCACCGCCCGGTGCACGGTGGTCAGCCCGATCCCGGTGCCCGGGAACTCACCGGCGTCGTGCAGCCGGGCGAACGGGCGGAACAGCTCACCGGCCTGCTCGGCCGGGAACCCGGCGCCGTTGTCGCGGACGAAGTAGCGGCCGTTCTCGCAGCCCACCTCGACGAGCGGCCGCTCGACCTTCCGGCTGAACTTCACCGCGTTGGCGATCAGGTTCTCCAGGACCACCCGGATCAGGCCCTCGTCGGCGTCGGCGACCATCTCCTCGTACACCTGGAAGGTCACCCGCCGGTCCGGCTCCCGGGCCGTGACGTCACCGATCACCTGGCGTGCCGTGGCCGTCAGGTCGAACCGTTCCCGGCGCAGCTCGCCCCGGCTGGCCCGGGCCAGGATCAACAGCGACTCCACCAGGTCGGCCATCCGCAGCGCGGCCGAGTGGATGCGGGTCAGCCGGTGCCGGGTCCGCTCGCCGAGCCGCTCCTCCTCCTCTTCCAGCATGTGCTCGGCGAAACTGCTGATCACCTGCAACGGGCCGCGCAGGTCGTGGGAGACCGAGCCGGAGAACGCCTCCAGCTCCCGGTTGCGCCACTCCAGCTCCTCGACCAGCGCCGCCCGGGTCTCGGCCAGCTGCCTCGCCGCCCGCTCCTCGGTCGCGTCCAGTTCGCGGCGCATCAGCTCCTCGCGGATCCGGCGGGCCTCGTCGTGCGCCTGCTTGCGGCGGATCTGGGCCCGTACGTGCACCCGCAGCCCCTCCGGCACGTCGGCCTGCCGGACGTAGTCGTCGGCGCCCGCGGCCAGGCAGTCCAGCATCCGCTCGTCGTCACCGGTCATCACCAGCGGCGTGTCCCGGACCGTCGGCACGTCGCGCAGCCGCCGGCACGACTCCCGGGCCAGGTCCATGTCGTCGCCGAAGCCGAGCACGATGCAGTCCACCGGCTGGGCGGCGAGCAGCTCCAGGATGTCGTCGACGCCGGTGGCCCGGACGATGTCGTAGCCGTCGGCCCGCAGCGTGTCGGCCCACAGCTCCAGCTCGTCGCGGCCGGCGCTGACGATCAGCACCTTGCCCGGCCCGTGCATCGCGCCGAGCGCCCCGATCGGCAGCTGCTCGGCGGTCTGCCGCAGCACCGCGGACAGCTTGGCCAGCACCACCTTCAGGTCCTGCTGCTTGCGGATGAACGCGTCGGCGCCGGCGTCCAGCGCCTGCATCTCGGTGGCGTAGTCGTCGGCGGCCGTCATCAGCAGGCAGGGGGTGTCGCGCAGCGCCGGGTCGAGGCGGATCCGGCGGATCACCGTGGCGCCGTCCAGGTCCGGCATCACCCCGTCGACGATCACCGCGCTCGGCCGGCGGTCGGCGGCCGTCCGCAGGCCCTCCTCCCCGCCGGCGGCGGTCAGCACGGTGTACCCCTCCGGTTCGAGCAGCCCGCGCAGTTCCTCCCGGAACGTCATGCTGTCGTCGATCACCAGCACGGTGGTCCGGTCACCGTCGTGGTCCGGGAGGTCACCGAGCAACTGCCGGGTACGGGCGACCACGTACCCCGCGTCGTAGGGCTTGCCCACGTACTCGTCGGCGCCGGTGCGCAACCCGGCCAGCCGGTCGGCCACCTCGCTCGCGCTGGACAGCAGCATCGTCACCACCCCGGACCGGCCCGGCGTGTGCCGCAGTTCGGTGAGCAGCTCCAGACCGTCGGCGTCGGGCAGCATCACGTCCAGGACCGCCGCGTCGAACGGCGCCCCGGCGAACGCGAGCCGAGCCTCCGCCCCGGTGGCGCACAGGATGGTGGCGAACCCGTCCTCGGCGAACGCCTCGTGCAGGTCCATCCGTACGGTCAGGCTGTCGTCGACGATCAGCACGGTCGGGGTCATCGGCGCACCGCCGTGGGCTGGAGATCGCCGAGACGGGCCGCCATCCGGCCGGGCGGCAGCACGTGCGCGGCCGCGCCGATCAGCGCCGCCTCCCGGGGCATGCCGTACACCGCGCAGCTGCCCTCGTCCTGGGCGAAGGTGACCGCGCCCCGGCCGCGCATCCCCAGCAGCCCGGCCGCACCGTCCCGGCCCATCCCGGTGAGCAGGCAACCGGCCGCCCGCGGGCCGTACTCCTCGGCCACCGACTCGAACAGCACGTCCACCGACGGGCGGCAGGAGTGCCGGGGCGGCCCGGTGCTGAGCCGCAGCGTCCGGTCGCGGATCAGCAGGTGCCGGTCGGGGGGAGCGAGCAGCACCCGCCCGCCGAGCCGGCCGACCGGGGTGCCGTCGTCGGCGTACCGGATGTCGCGCCCGGTCTGCCCGGCCAGCCAGTCGGAGAAGGCGACCGCGAACTGCTCGCCGGCCGCGATGTGCTGCACGCAGAGCACCGGGACCCGGAAGCCGGCGGGCAGCCCGCGCAGGAACTCGGTGAGCGCTGCGGGACCGCCGGTGGAGGAACCCACCGCCACCAGGCCGAGACCGCCGTGGGGGCCGGGCTCGGGCGTGGGCGCCGGCGACGGCGGGGCGGCGACCCGGCCGTCCAGCCGGGCCCGGGGATGGGTGATCACCCGGATCCGGGAGACCAGCCGCAGCGTGGCCCGCAGCCGCGACGGCCAGTCCGCGTCGGAGTCGTCGCCGCGCGGCTTCTCCATCACCTCGACCGCGCCGGCGGCCAGCGCGTTGTACGTGGTGAACAGCTCCTCCCGGTCGGCCGACGACACCACCAGGATCGGCGTCGGGCACTGCGCCATGATCTGCTCGGTGGCGGCCAGCCCGCTGATCCCGGGCAGCATCATGTCCATCGTGATCACGTCCGGGCGCAGCCGGGCGGTCATCTCCACGGCCCGTTCCCCGTCCGGGGCCTCGCCGACGATCTCCAGGTCCGGGTCCGCGGCGAGCGCCTCCCGCAGGTGGTGCCGCATGGTCAGGGAGTCGTCGACGATGAGCACGCGGGTCATGACCGCACCACCAACCGCCGGATGTGGCCCAGCAACTGCTCCTGGTCGAACTCGCCCTTCTCGACGTAGGCGCCGGCCCCGGCGGCCCGGCCGCGGTCCCGGTCGGCGGCGCTGGCCCGGGAGCTGACCAGGATCGCCGGCACCCCGGCCAGCCGCGGGTCGGCGCGGGTCCGCTCGACGAAGGTGAACCCGTCGATGCCGGGCATGTCGATGTCGGTGAGGAACAGGCCGTACCGGCGGGTGCGGGCCTTCTCCAGGGCCTCCTCCGCGGAGGCGGCCAGATCCACCTCGTACCCGGCCGACTCCAGGATGCTGCGCTCCAGCATCCGGGTGGTGAGCGAGTCGTCGACCACGAGGATCGGCAGCGGGGTGAGGGTGGCCGCCGCCCGCGGGCGGGCTCCGGACAGGCGCCCGCCGGCCACCTCGGCGGCCAGACCGTCCGGGTCCAGCACCAGGCGCGGATTGCCGTCGGCGTCGACCGTGACGCTGCCGACCGCCGGCGACGCCCGGGCCAGTTCCGGCAGCGGGCGGGCGACCAGGGCGGACGTCCCGGCCAGCCGGTCGACGCCGAGCGCGAACAGGCCGGCCTCGCCCTTCACCACGACGGCCGCGCCAATACCGGTGGACCCGGGGGCGGCCGTGCCCGCGTACAGGGCCTCGGCCAGCGGCAGGAACGGGGCCGCGCTGCCGTCGTAGATGATCCGCCCGGTCACCGCGGCGGTGGCGGCGTCCTCGGCGGACAGGCGCACGCAGCCGCGTACGGCGTCCAGCGGCAGGGTGGTCGTCGTGCCGCCGGCCTCCACGTTCAGGCCGGTCATGCTGAGCAGGGCCAGCGGGATCACCAGCTCCACGCAGGCGCCGGCGCCCGGGGTGCTGCGTACCCGTACGTCGCCGCGCAGCCGGGCCGCCACCTCGCGGACCGCGTCCATGCCGATGGCCCGCCCGGCCACCTCGGTCACCGACGGCGAGGTGCTGATCCCGCCGCGCAGCACCAGGTCGAGCAGGCCGGCGTCGTCCGGCGGCCCGGCGCCGGACGGCAGCAGGCCCCGGTCGCGGGCGGTGTCGCGCAGCGCGTCCAGATCGAAGCCGCGCCCGTCGTCGAGGCACCGGAACGCCGCGTGCCGCCCGCGCCGCTCCACCTCGACGGTGACCGTCCCCTCGGCCGGTTTGCCCGCCGCCAGCCGCAGCGGCTCCGGTTCGATGCCGTGCACCACCGCGTTGCGCACCAGGTGCAGGAAGGCGCCGCTGACCGGGCCGAGCAGGTGCGCGCCCATCCGGATCCCGGCGCCCCGGGCCTCGAACCGGACCCGCTTGCCCTCGGCGTCGGCGGCGTCGCGGACCGCCCGGCGCAAGGCGGTGAACATCGAACCGGCCGGCACCAGCCGCAGCCCCTCCGCTCTGGCCCGGACCTCGTCCAGCTCCCGCTGGATCTGGTCGACCGCGTCGGTGAACCGGCGGCCGGCCGCCCCCAGCTCGCCGGCCAGCCGCTCGGCCGCCGCCCGGGCCGTCGCCGGGGTGGTGGTACGGCCGACCCGCAGCTGGTCGGCGAGTACCTCCGCGGACCGGTGCAGCCGGTCCACGGTGGCGCAGCCGGTACGCAGCGGCGCCATCCGGGCGGTGGTCTCCCCGATGGCGTCGAGCAGCTCGTCCAGGTCGGCGGTGGCCGCCCGCGGGTTCGCCACCACCTCGGCCGGGGCCGGTGGCGGCTCGTCCGGCTCGCGGTCCACCGGTGGCTTCGGCCGGTCCTCGAGCTCCACCACCCGCGCGGTGATCTCGTCGTTGAGCCGCAGCAGCTCCCGCATCGCGTCGGCGGCCGGCGGCACGTCCGCGCCCCGGTACGGGATCAGCACCTCCTCGAGGGCGTGCGCGTGGTCGGCGATCTCCTTCTGCTTGACCACCCGGGCCGCGCCCTTGAGGGTGTGCGCCACCCGCAGCAGCCGGGCCACCGGTTCGGGACCGCCGCCCTGGTCCAGGTCGAGGACGCCGGCGCTGATCTGGTCGACCAGTTCCCGCGCCTCGATCCGGAAATAGCGCAGCGGATCCTTGCCCTCGGCCATCAGTGGCGCCCGGTCCCGACGAGGTTCAGCAGGTCACCGGAGAGCGTGGAGAGGTGCGCCGCGGTCTGCTTGGTCTGCACGGCGCTCGCCTCGGTCTCCCGGGACACCCGGGCGGTCTCCGACGCGGCGATGTTGACCTGCTCCACCGCGGTGGTCTGCTGCTTGGTGGACAGTTCGATCTCGCGGGTGGCGTCGTTGGTGGTGGAGACCAGCCGGGCGATCTGCCGGAACGAGTCGGTGGCGTCGTCGAACTGCCGGGCCCCGGTGTCCACCGCCTTCGACCCGATCTCGGTGGCCATCACCGTGGTGTTGACCGCGCCGCGGACGTCCTCGATCAGCGCCCGGATCTCCTTGGCCGACGCCGCGGTCCGGTCCGCCAGCTTGCGGATCTCCTCGGCCACCACGGCGAACCGGCGGCCCCACTCGCCGGCGCCGCTGGCCTCGATGGTGGCGTTGATGGCCAGGATGTTGGTCTGTTCGGCCAGCTCCGACACCAGGTCCACGACCAGCCCGATCTGCTGCGACTTCTCGCCGAGCGCCAGCATGTGCTGGACGATCTGGTCGACCTGGGTGCGGATCGCGGTGATCGAGGCCCGGGTCTGGTCGATGGTGGCGTCCCCGGCGCGGGCCGCCGCCTCGGTCTCCTCGGCGATCTTGGAGACCCGCTGGGCGGTGTCCGCGATCTGCCGCGAGGTGATCAGCAGCTCGCTGATCGTCGTGGTGATCTCGCTCATCGCGCTGGCCTGGTCGCGGCCGCCGTTGACCTGCTGCGCGGCGGCGGCCTCCAGCTGGGCCGAGGAGCTCTGGATGTGCCCCACCGCGGTGCCCACCTCGCGGCGCAGTTCGCGGTTGAGCCGCAGGGCCACCAGCACGGCGCTGAGCGTGGTGAGCAGGCCCAGCCCGACGATCAGCACGATGGCCTGTTCGGCCCGGTCCGACGCTGCCCGGCGGTCGGCGCCGACGCTCACCCGGACCCGGTCGGTCACGTCGGCGAGCGCGGCCTCCAGCTGCTCGCGGGCCGGTACGGCCAGGGAGTCGTTGAGCCGGGTGATGGCCGGGATGTCGGCGTTCTGGGCGCGGGCCCGCATCACCTCGGCGGCCGCCGCCGCGTGCTTGTCGTCGAGGGCGGCGACCCGGTCCAGGGCCTGGCGGGTCGGCGTGTCGGTGACGTGGGCGCGCAGCACGTCGAGGCGCTGCCGGAACCGCTGGTGGTTCTCCTCGGTGAGCTGGGCGTTCTCGCCCGACGCGTCCAGCAGGTAGGCCCGGTAGTCCGCGATCCGCGCCTCCATGGTCCGGCTCAGGTTCTCCGCGCCGGTCAGGTCGTCGGTCGCCGCCGAGATGGCGTCGTCCTTCGCGCTGACCACGACGACCAGGGCCACCACTGCGGTGGCGACCGAGAGCAGGGTGAGCATGACGGTGATGACGACACCGACCGCCAGCTTGCCGCCGTACGTACGTCCGGACGTCATCGGACCTCCTCGGGGACGGACTGGTGCCCGGTCAGGCGGTGGACGAGTTCCCGGACGGCCGGCAGGTCGACGATCGGCCGGTGGCCGTCCGGCAGCCGCACCATCCCGTGCAGGCAGCCGGGCGGGCCGCCGCCGCCGCCGAGACCCTCGACCACGTCGGTGAGCGGCACCCGCAGATGCCGGTCGAGCTCATGGAAGGCGAGCGCCAGCGGCGGTGTGCCGTTGGCGAGCAGCAGCCAGCGGGGCCGCCGGGGGACCGGGTGGCCGAGCAGCGCCGCCAGGTCGTAGACCGGGACCACCGTGCCGGCGAACCCGGCCACCCCGAGCAGCGCCCGGACCTCGGTGGGCAGCGGCGTCACCGGCCGGTCCGGGTGCACCCCGGACGCCTCGGCGAGCCGCAGCGCGTACGGCCGGTCACCGGCGCTGACCGCGAGCAGCTCGACGGTCCCGCACTCGAGGACGCGGGCCGGTTCGCCGAACGACCGGTCGAACTCCTCGCGCAACCGGGCCACCCGGCCGGCCACCGTCATCGCCGCACCTCGCACGCCTCCAGCTCGGTACGGCACAGGGTGGTCAGCGTCAGCCGCCCGAACCCGCCGCCGAACAGCACGACCCGCTCCTCGTCCTCGTGGGGCAGCAGCTCCAGCGCCGGCGCCAGGTGCGCGGCCGCGCCCCGGTGGTCGCCGTGCCGCCGGGCCAGCAGCCCCATCCGCAGCCGGGGCATGGCGAAATCCGGATCCAGGTACGCCGCCAGCCGGTACTGCCCGGCCGCCTGCTCCGCGCAGTCCAGTTCGTGGCAGACGCCGAGCAGGTGGTGCGCGTCCGGCTGCGGCCCGCCCTGGTCGATCAGCCGGTGCGCGGTGTCCCGGGCCTCGGCGACCCGGCCGAGCTGGGCCAGCAGCACCCCGCGTAGCAGCATGTCGTCCGGGCCGAGCAGGTCGAGGGCCTCGGCGAACCGGTCGTCGCGCAACAGCCCGAGGGCCCGTGACCGGTTGCCGGCGGCGGGCGCCGGGCTGTCCGGCGGAGGTTCGCGGGCCGGGGCCGGCGCGGGTTCCGGCGCCGGTACGGGCGGGGCGGCGGACTGCCGGCGGTAGTAGACGGTGCCGCCGTCGTGGCACGGCTCCAGGCCCTTCGGGTGGCTGCCGAGCGAGTCGGTGTGCCCGAGGAACAGGTAGCCGCCGTCGGTCAGCGCCCGGGTCATCCGGCGCACCAGGCCGTCCGCGACCTCCCCGGTCAGGTACATCAGCAGATTGCGGCAGAAGATCACGTCGTAGCGGGCCGGGTGCCACAGCTGCGGGTCGTCGCCGGCCACGTTGTGCTCGACGAACCGCACCGTCGCCGCGATGTCCGGGTGCACCCGGAACAACCCGTCGCCGGTATCCCGGAACCAGCGCCGTCGTACCTCCTCGGGGGTGTCCCGCAGCGACCAGGGGGAGTAGGTCGCGGCATGGGCCCGGTGCAGCATCTCCCGGTTGGCGTCGACGCCGAGGACCGAGATGATCCAGTCCGGGGTGGGGCGGGCCGGCCAGGCGGTGATGGCCAGGGAGTACGCCTCCTCGCCGGACGAGCAGCCCACCGAGAACAGCCGCAGCACCCGCTGCCCGGCCCGCTTGCCGATCAGCTCCGGCAGCGCCGTGTCCCGCAGCACCCGGAACTGGTCGCCGTGCCGGAAGAAGTAGGTCTCGGTGATGCTCAGCGCCTGCGCCAGCTCGGCGATCTCCGCGGTCCAGCGGCGGCCGGCCAGCCGGTCCAGGTACTCCCGGTCGGTCAGCCCGTGCGCCTTCGCCCGTGCGGCCAGCACGGCGGCGGTCTGTCCCGGGTCGTTGTCGGCGAACGTCCATCCCAGCCGCCGCTGCAACAGCTCCCGGAACCGGGTCAGCGACAGCGCCCCGATCATGGGACCGGCTCCGGTGCGTGCCCGGCGGCCTCCCACACCGCGTCCGGCACGGCACGAAAGTCGCGCAACAGCAGCAGCGGATCGGCGCCGATCGTGCCGACCCCCGCGACCAGCGCCCGGGCGACGCCGGTGACCAGCGCCGACGGCCCCTCCGGCGGGGACACCCGGATCTCCTGGACACCGAGCACCGGCCCGGTGGCGCAGGCGACCGGGCCCCGTCCGGCCCGCACCGCCACATACCGCTCGATCCGGCCGTCGGCGCCGGTGAGCAGCCGGGTCACGTCGAGCACCGGCGCCGGTTCGCCGCGCAGGACGGTCAGGCCGCGGACCCAGGGCGGGGTTCCGGCGATCGGCATGGTCTCCAGCGGCCGCATGGTCTCGGCGACCTCGTCCAGCGGCAGCGCGCAGAAGAGGGGCCCGGCCCGGAAGATCAGGGCGAGGACTCCGGCGTCCAGCGCCGGGGCCGATGCTTCGCCGTGCCGCCCTTCCACGACTCAAGGCTAGCGAGGTTTTTGTGAGCTTCACTCACCTTGCCAACCCTTTACAAGCATTTTTCCTGGTACGGGCGGAGCGGTGTTCTTCGGCCGGTCCCGGCGTGCGGCCGCCCTCCGTACGCCGGGACCGGCCTGCTCAGGCGCTGCCGTCCGGTCCCCGGAACCGCAACGACAGCGGCGGGTCCTCGGCGGCGTGCCGTGGGGCGGAGTACCCGGACCAGGGCACCCCGTAGCCGGGCACCGGCCGTCCGGCGACCGGCAGGTCGGACCGCTGGGCCGCGGTGATCCGCCGGGTGACCGCGTCGGCCAGCGGATCCGGCGCCGGGGCGGGCTGGTCGTGCGCCACCTCGGGCCAGCCGGCCGGGATCGGCCCGGCCACCGGCCTGTGCCGGCCCGGCTCACCGGCCGGCCGGTCCCGGCGGCCGAGGCGGCGGACGACGACCTGGACGATCGCGGTGGCACGGAGCATGTCCAGGTATCGATTGCGCACCGCGAAACCGTAGCGACGGGGCACGCCCGGCCGGGACCCTCCGGGTGGTCGGCAACAACGCCTGAGTGGATTACCCCGGTAGAAGGAAGAATGCCGGAATCCTGTGCGGCTGTGCGATGGATGTGCTTTCCGATTCTCGGCGTCTGCGCAGCTCAGTGAGGTTCCGCGGGTTCGGGCGGGCGCCGGTGGCGCTCCGGTGGCGCAAACGGCGCAGTGACCGGCGATCGGCTACCGGAGTTGGTCATCCGGGCGAGCGCCCCGGAACGGCCGGAGCGCACGGAGACGAGGGGGTCGACGGGGTATGTGGAAACCTTCGGTGGTGCTCGGTGTGGGCGCCTTGGCGCTGGTCGCGGGAGGATTCGCCGCTCGGGCGCCGGTGTCCGTGCCCGCCGCCGTCTCGTACGGGGAGACGGTCTCCGGGCGGGTCGCCGCCCCGGCCGGTGACCCGATCTCGGGGTCCCGGACCGTGGTCACCGCGGCGTCGGTCTCGTCCAGTCCGCAGGCCCCGGTGCAGCAGCAGGTCCTGGCGTTGGCCAACCAGCACCGGCGGGCCGCCGGCTGCGAGCCGCTCAGTCTGGACCGCCGGCTGATCGAGGCGGCCAACCGGCACGCCGCCGACATGGCCAGGCGCGGCTACTTCGACCACGAGTCACCGCGCGGCGAGATGGCCGGAACGCGGGTGACCGACGCGGGCTACGTGTGGAGCCGCTACGGGGAGAACATCGCCCGGGGGCAGGACAGCCCGTACCGGGTGGTGAACGACTGGATGGAGAGCCCCGGCCACCGGCGCAACATCCTGGACTGCCGCCTCGACCAGACGGGGGTGGGCCTGGCGCTGTCGTCCGGCGGGACCCCGTACTGGGTGCAGGAGCTCGCCACTCCCCGTTGATGATCCGCTGACTCCCCGGAGCGGGGTTCGCCTTTAGCGGGCATGGCCGTGTGCCGATGGCATACCGGTTTCATGTCACCGTCCTTCCCCACAGGTCACAGGTGGGACGGCTGTGCTTCTATGTGCGGACACCACATCCCTGGGGAGGGATCAGATTGGCAACGAGACGGGTTTCCGCCCGCCTCACCGGGGCCGTTTTGGCGGCTCTGGTGGGTGGCGGTCTCGGCGCTGTCGCGCTGACGCCGGCGAGTGCCGGTGCGGCCGTGCCGGCGGCCGTGGCCGTGACCACGTCGGTGGTCACGAAGGCGGCTGCCGCGTCGTGCGCGACCGGCAAGTACCAGAAACAGGTCGAGGGCTACCTCAAGCAGCTGGGCGGGTACGGCACGGTCACGGTCGACGGTAAGCAGTCCGCCGCCGACTGTGCCGCGATCGTGAAGTTCCAGAAGCGGTTCGGTATCCAGCCGGCCAAGGGGCTCGCCGGCCCGACCACCTACGACGTCGCCAAGCGACTGGCGGCGACGAAGACGTCGGCCTGCAAGCCGAAGAAGAAGGGCATCACCTTCTGCGTCGATCTGACCAACCAGACGACGTGGGTGATGAAGAACGGGAAGCTGCACACCAAGCCGACCGTCACCCGTACCGGGTACGCGGGATACCGCACCCCGGCGGGCACCTTCTCGATCAACAAGCGGACGAAGAAGGAGTGGTCCGACCCGTACGACGTGTGGCTGCCGTACTGGCAGCGCTTCATCGGCGGGCGGGGCTTCCACCAGACCACGACCTACATCCACGACAAGTGGCGCGGGTCGCACGGCTGCGTGAACCTGCTGGAGTCCGACGCCAAGCTGTACTACAGCATCGGCAAGATCGGTATGACGGTGAAGGTGTTCGGGCGCCGTCCCGGCACCTGATCCCTCGTCCGAACCGTGGAACGGGCCGCTTCCGTAGGGAGCGGCCCGTTTCTGCGATGGCCTGGGCGGATCCGCCTGATCTTGCTGATGAAGCTGAATTCCGAATAGCGTTTTCGTAACAATTTCGGGGGACACTGCGGGGACGGACTCACCCGTCAGGCAGTGGAGCCGCCCATGCTGAAACGAGCGACCTCTCTTCCAGCGGCGGCCGTCGCCGCCCTGACCCTTTTCGCCGGATGTGGGACCTCCGAGTTCACCTACGTGAAGAACTCGGGCGACCAGACCTACTTCAAGGTGCCGCACGAGTGGCACGAGGTCGGCACCAAGTCGCTCGACGACGCGCTGACCGGGCTCAACTCCGACTCGGCCGCCGCGGGCCTGCGCCAGCGGCTGTGGTGGTCGGTCGCGTACGACGCCTCCGCGGACCCGAACGCCGAGCACCTGATGACCGCCGGCGTCACCACCGAGCCGATCCTGTACGCGCGTGTCGCCCAGACCACCGAGGCGCAACGGGACACGATCTCGCTCGACATCCTGCGCAACTTCTTCCTCCCGGTCACCGAGGAAGCCCGCGAGTCGGTCGCCCAGACCACCACCCTGACCGGGTTCGAGCTGCTCCAGGACGAGGTGCTCACCCCGGAGAACGGGCTGCACGGGATCCGCGTCGTCTACAACTACGACCTCGGGCTCGGCGTCCTGCACACCTTCGACCAGACCGCCCTGGTGAACAACGACGGCAGCAAGCTCTACCTGCTGCTGATCCGGTGCACCACGAGCTGCTACGCCGAGCGGTCCGGCGAACTCGACACGATCGCCACCTCCTTCACGGTGAGGAGTGACAAATGACCGCTCCCATCGGCCACCCGGTCGAAGGCCTGCGCCCACCGGACGAGGGCCCCGGCGAACAGGTCCGCCCCACCCGCAAGCGGCTGCCGTTCTGGGACCGGATCAAGTTCCTGCTGCTCTTCGTCGTGGTGTGGTTCGCCCTGGTCTGGGCCGCGATGGCGGACAACCCGATCCTGCCGTTCGAGGACGCGATGCGCGAGCTCGCGGCCACCGGCAAGGGCATCACCGTGGTGGTGCTGTTCGGCATCGAGGTGCTGCGCCAGATCCACTTCCTGATCAGTGAGCACTCGGCCGGCTACCACCGGCTGTGGACCAAGGGCATCTTCGGCGGCTTCGAGCGGCTCACCCACCGGATGTTCTCCGACTGGACCCGCTTCCGGCTGGTCCGCATCTTCAAGTGGCTGCTCTTCATCGGCCTGGTGTCGCTGGTGCTCGCGTCCGTGCTGGACACCTCGCCGGCCCTCGCCCTCTTCGAGCTGCCCGCCCTGCTGTGGGCCGCCGCGCCGATGTTCCTCCAGGTCATCTTCATCCTGTTCATCGCGGTCGGCCAGTTCGTCGCGATCTTCTGGTTCCTGTCCCGGGGCGGCGTCGAGGTCTACTACCCGGACGACGTGAAGACCCGGTTCACCGACGTGTGGGGCCAGGACCACGTGCTGGAGCGCGTCAAGGAGAACATCGTCTACCTGGAGAACCCGGAGGCCATCGAGGCCAAGGGCGGGTACGTTCCCGGCGGCATCCTGCTCTGGGGCCCGCCCGGCACCGGCAAGACGCTGATGGCCGAGGCGGTGGCGGGCGAGACCGGCAAGCCGTACGTGTTCGTCGACCCGGGCGCCTTCATCAACATGTTCTTCGGCGTCGGCGTGCTCAAGGTCAAGTCGCTCTTCCGCAAGCTGCGCAAACTCGCGCTCCGCTACGGCGGCGTGATCGTCTTCCTCGACGAGGCCGACTCGCTCGGCAACCGCGGCGCCCTCGCCCAGGGCGGGCCCGGCTTCCCGCGCGGCGGCATGACCCCCGCGCCGTTCGCCGACGGCTGCCAGGGCTTCACCTACCTGTCCGGCGACTCGCGGCTGCTGCTCACCCGCGAGGCCATGCGGCACGACCTCCCCGAAACCCGCAAAACCAAGATGATGTACGGCGGGGGCATGGGCGGTGGCGGCGGCATGGGCACGCTGGAAGCCCTGCTCACCGAGTTGTCCGGGCTGAAGAAGCCGCGCGGCTTCATCAACCGGCACGTCCGCCGGGCGCTCGGCATGCGGCCCAAGCCGCCGCCCAAGTACCGGATCCTCGTCATGATGGCCACCAACCTGCCCGAGGCCCTCGACGAGGCGCTGCTGCGGCCCGGCCGGATCGACCGCATCTACAAGGTCGGCTACCCCACCAAGGCCGGGCGGGTGCGCACCTATCAGGGCTATCTGGACAAGGTGCAGCACGAGCTGACCGAGGAGCAGATCGACAAACTGGCCACGATCACCCCGTACGCGACCGGCGCCACCATCAAGGACACCGTCAACGAGGCGCTGATCACCGCCATCCGCCACGGCCGGGACACCATCACCTGGCGGGACATCATCCGCGCCAAACAGCTCAAGGAACTCGGCCCGGCGGAGAACGTCGAGTACATCGAACGGGAACGGCACGCCGTCGCGGTGCACGAGGCCTGTCACGCCGTCATCGCCTACCGCACCCGGCACCACCTCGAGATCGACATCGCGACCATCGAGAAGGGCAGCGGCTACCTCGGCATGGTCGCCAGCATCCCGCCGGAGGACCAGTTCACCACCTGGCGCAGCCACTACGAGTCGGACATCTACGTGTCGCTCGCCTCCCTCGCCGGGGAACGCATGTTCTTCGACGGCGACAGCTCCTCCGGCGTCTCCGGCGACCTCGAGTCGGCGACCGCGGTGGCCACCCACATGGAGGGCGTCTGGGGCATGGGCTCCACCGTGTCGTCGTACTCCTACTCCAGCCGCCTCGGCACCGGCACCCCCGGCGGTCCCGGCAAGGGCGAGAAGCCCGAGATCAGCGCCCGCCGCGCGCTGGCCGACCGGATCGAGGACAACCTCGGCGAGATGCTGCGGCGCACCGCCGCGCTGCTCGAGGAGAACCGGCGGGAGGTGCTCGCCCTGGCGCACGCCCTGGAGACGCACAAGACCCTCACCGGCGAGGACGTCATCGCCGTCCTGGAGGGCCGGCCGGGCCCGCTGATCGACGGTTCGGTCTACGCCGACGCCGAGTTCATCGCCGAGCTGGAGGAGTACCACCGGGCCGCGCTCGCCGCGCACCGCGACCACGGCGGGGTCCCCGTCGCGTTGCCGTCCCGGCCGGGCGCCGAACCCGTCCCGGAGCCGATCGCCGTCCCGGAACCCGCCCCGGTCCCGGCCACCACCGTCGCGCCCGGCGCCGCCCCGGACCCGTCCATCTGGCGCCGCCCCGAACCGCCCTCCACCAACGGCGCCGCCCCGGAGCCCGGCTCCCCGGACGGCGCGGCCCCGGCGGCCTCCGATCCGGTCGACGGCGCGGCGCCGGAGAACGGGGCCGCTCCACCGCCCCCGGTCAACGGCGCCATCCCCACCCAGCGGGACCCGGACCGGGCGGATCCGTGAACCGGCGACCGCCGGACGAGATCATCCCCCGCAGCGGCCCCACGGCCCGGTGTGGGCAGACGATCGCCCCCCTGGACGATCGGGTGCGCGTAGCCCGTACGAGAGAAAGGTTTTGATATCTCGGGGAAAGCCGGCGGCGCGTTCTCGGCATAGAGTGGCCTCTGTGTCTCGCGCCCGCTCACGTGCCGTGATCATGTCTCTCGGTGTCCTGCTCCTGTCGCAGACCGGCGCCGCCTGCGACAACGAGGCGAGCGCCGTCCGGCTGGGGTCCGCCGAGGTCGGGACGGTCGACGAGATCGTCGAGGCCCCCGGGACGGTGACCGCCCGGACCGCCGCGACGCTGACCGCCCCGGCCGCCGGCACGCTGCGTGAGCTGCTCGCCGAGCCGGGGGAGCGGGTGGCGAAGGGCGACGTGCTCGCCGTCATCGACTCGCCGGAGCTGGAGCGGCGGCGGGACGCGGCGCGGGAGGCCCTCGACCAGGCGCCGTCCGGAGGGAGCGTCCCGGTCGGCGGCACCGCGGAGTTCACGGCCGTGCGGAAACGGACCGACAGGCAGGCGGCGGCCGCGTTCGAGCAGGCCCGGGACGCGGCCGGGCAGATCGCGGACCCGGGGGTGCGTGCGGCGCTGCTGCGGCAGGTGGACGCCGCCGAGAACCAGTACGAGACGGCGTCGGCCGCCTCGGCCGCGGCGCTGCGATCCGTGCAGCGCGGTGTGGCGTCGCTCGGGCGGGCCATGGGCTCGCTCGCCGCGGCGCAGCGGATGCAGGCTGAGCAGGCGTACCAGCTGGCCGACGCGGCCGTCGACGCCCTCACTCTGAAAGCCCCGGTCGCCGGGGTCGTCCAGTACGGCGGGCCACCCCCGGCCGGCGGCAGCGGCTCCCTGGCCGGGCTGCTGGAGAGCGGCCAGGTCCCGCAGACCACCGGGACCGTGTCGTCCGGTGTGGACGCAGCCGTGCCGGAGGGCGGCTACGTGGCCGCCGGCACCCCTGTGATCACCGTGGTCGACACCGGCCGGCTCGGGCTCTCCGCCGAGGTCGACGAGACCGACGTGCTGCTGGTCGAGGACGGCGTCGAGGCGGAGGTGGAGCTCGACGCCGCGCCCGGCGCCCGCTACCCGGCCACCGTCCGCGCCGTCGACCTGCTGCCCACCACCTCGGCCCGCGGCGGCGTCTCCTACCGGGTCCGCCTGGAACTCGCCGAGGGCCGGTACCCGGACAGCGGCGAGACCGCGCCCGTCCCACGCCCCGGGATGAGCGCCGTGATCCGTCTCAAGGTGCGGCAGGCGGCCGGAGCGGTCACCGTGCCCGCCTCGGCGGTGGTCGCCGCCGACGGCCGGGACACCGTCTGGACGGTGCGCGACGGGAGGTACACCGCCGTCCCGGTGCGGCTCGGCGTCCAGGGCGAGGACGTCGTGCAGGTCCTGTCCGGCGTCCGCGCGGGGGAGCGGGTGGTGATCGCCGGCGCCGACCAGGTGAGCGCCGGGGACGAGGTGCCGTGACCACCCCGGCCATCGTCGCCCAGGACGTGAGCCGCACCTACCAGCTCGACGGCCTGTCGGTGCCGGCGCTGCGCGGCGTGTCCCTCACCGTCGAACCCGGCGACTACGTGGCCATCGTCGGCACCTCCGGCTCCGGCAAGTCGACACTCATGCACCTGCTCGGCGGCCTGGACCGGCCCACCGGCGGCACCCTGCTGATCGGCGGCCGCGACGTCGCCCGGCTCACCCCCAACGAGCTCGCCGAACTGCGCAACACCACGATCGGGTTCGTCTTCCAGTCGTTCCACCTGCTCGCCCGTACCACCGCCCAGGACAACGTCGGCCTGCCGCTGGTCTACCGCGGCATCGGCCGGCGCGAACGCCGGGACCGCGCCGCCGCCATGCTCGAACGCGTCGGCCTCGCCCACCGGATCACCCACCGGCCCAACCAGATGTCCGGCGGGGAACAGCAGCGCGTCGCCATCGCCCGGGCCCTGGTCACCGGGCCGTCGGTGCTGCTCGCCGACGAACCCACCGGCAACCTCGACTCGGCCACCGGCCAGTCCGTCCTCGCCCTGCTCGAATCGCTCAACGACGACGGCGTGGCGATCGTGCTGGTCACCCACGACCGGGAGGTCGCGGCCCGGGCCCGGCGGCAGATCGTGATGAAGGACGGGCTGATCAGTGCGACTCGCTGAGGCGTGGCGGGTCGCCCTCGACGCGCTGCGCGCCAACCGGCTGCGCAGCCTGCTCACCATGCTCGGCGTGGTCATCGGGGTGGCCGCCGTCGTCGCCCTGGTCGCCATCGGCACCGGCACCAAGGAACAGATCGAGCGCCAGGTCGAAGGGCTCGGCTCCAACCTGCTGCTGGTCGTGCCCGGCCGGATCGAGGCGGGCTCGGCGCCCACGTCCTCGCCGCTCACCCTCGACGACATCGACGCGATCAACCGGGTGGTCGGCGATCGGACGCGGGTCGCGGTCACCATCGCCTCCGGCGAGACGGTACGCGCCGGCTCGCGCACCCGCTTCTCCAGCATGCAGGGCGTCCTCGAGACCACGCCGACCGTCTTCGTCCGCCGCCTCGACCGGGGCAGCTACCTGACCAGGACCGATGTGAGCACCGGCCGCCGGGTCGCGGTGCTCGGCGCCGGGACGGCCCGGGACCTGTTCGGCGACCGGGACCCGATCGGCCGGCAGATCACCATCGGCGGGGTCCGGTTCCGGGTGATCGGGGTGTTCGAGCCGCTCGGGCAGAGCCTCGGCGTCGACCGGGACGGCGAGGTGCACGTACCGGTCACCGCCGCGCAGCGCCTGCTCGGCACCGAACGCATCGACGGCATCGCGATCCGCGCCCCCGACCGGGAACGCATCGGCGAACTCTCCGACGCCGTCGTCGCGACACTCGCCGAACGGCACCCGGACACCGACTTCTCCGCGGTCACCCAGGAGCAGATCCTCGGCGTGCTCGGCGACATCCTCGGAGTGCTCACCGGGGTGCTCGCCGCCATCGCCGGGATCAGCCTGCTCGTCGGCGGCGTCGGCGTCTCCAACATCATGCTCGTCTCGGTGCGCGAGCGGACGAAGGAGATCGGCCTGCGCAAGGCGGTCGGCGCCCGGCCCCGCGACATCGGCGTCCAGTTCCTCCTCGAAGCGGTGCTGCTCACCACCACCGGCGGCGTGCTCGGCATGCTGCTGGGCGGCTCCGCGGCCCTGCTCGTCGACCGGCTCAGCCCGGTCCCGGCCGCCCTGACCTGGTGGTCCATGGCACTGGCCTTCGGGGTTTCGGCCGCCGTCGGGATCATCTTCGGGGTGGTGCCGGCGCAGCGGGCCGGCCGGCTCGACCCGGTCGTCGCCCTGCGTACCGAATAACCCCTCAGGTCACCGCCGGCCGTACCGAATGAGATTCAGGATCGAACCCCCGGAGGTGAACGGCCTTGCCCATTCAGCTGCGTGACCTGCACGGCGCCGCCCGTGCCGTCGCCTGTCTGATGCTGGCGGCCGCGCCGTACAACCTGATCACCGGCGTCCTCATGAAGCTCGGCGATCCGCTGCCCCAGCTGATCACGCTCGGTGTCACCTCGGCCGTCGCCTTCGTGATCGGCATGGTCTGCCTGAACCTCCCGGAGCGCATGCCCGCCCTCTTCTGGCCGGTCGTGCCGTTCCTCGGGATCGCCGTGGTCACCGGGCTGAACGTCGCCACCGAGGACGCCACCCTGGGCCCGCAACTGTTCTACCTGTGGCCGCTGCTCTACGCCGCGTCGTTCCTCGGCCGCACCCTCACCGGCCTCGTCATCGCGGCGATCTCCGCCGGGCACGCCCTCATCGCCTTCCAATTCACCGACGGCGCCCACGCGCTCAACGACTGGATCGCCATGACCGTCGCCATGTCGATGACCGCGATCGTCGTGGCCGGCCTTCGCGAACGCAACGACCGGCTCCGTGACGTCCTGGAGAACCAGGCCACCTCCGACCCGCTCACCGGCGCCGCCAACCGGCGCGCCTTCGACGCCGAGATCGGCCGTGCCGTCACCCGGGCCCGGCCGGAAGACCCCCTCGCCCTCGTGATGATCGACGTCGACCACTTCAAGACGATCAACGACACGTGGGGGCACGCCATCGGGGACCAGGCACTATGTGCCGTCGCAGACGCCCTGCGGGACGCCGCCGACGACCGTGGGCACATGGTGGCCCGGCTCGGCGGGGACGAGTTCGCCGTCCTCCTCCGGGCCGCCCCGTACGGTGCGCTCCGATACGCCGAGCAGGTTCGTACCCGGGTGTCCGGCGCCACCGGCCTGCCGTGCGGGCCGCCCCGGCTCAGCATCGGCATCGCCGTCGCCCCCGACCACGCCGCCGGCCCCGACGACCTCCAGCGGGTCGCCGACGCCGCCCTCTACCGGGCCAAGGAAGGCGGGCGCGGGCGCAGCATGATGGCCACCCCGGCCCGCCTGGCGGCCTGACTACCGCCGCGGATCCACCACCGGATGCTCGGCCGTCGACTCGGTGAGTGCCTCCTCACCCTCGGCGGCCGGGCGCGCGCCCAGCGGCGCCCTGATCTCCGGAGACTTCCTCGGGTACGGGCCCCAGCCGTCCCGCAGCACATGGATGTAGACGGCCTCCAGGCACACCCCGATGCGCTCCACCAGATCGGTGTCCTCCGGCGAACCCAACCGGATCGCCCGCGCGAAATGGTCCAGCGCCTCCATGTGCCGGTTCTGGTCGAAACAGCTGCGCCCGGCGTTCTCGTGGACCACGCTGCGCACGGCGGCCGGAACCTCCGCGTCCACCGCCCGCTGGAACAGCCGGTCCGCCTCCATGTAGTCGCCCCGAAGCCGCAGCACGTGGGCCAGCTCGGCCTGCGCGATCACCTGCGACTGAAGGTCCTTCGCCGACTCGGCGTGCGCCAGGGCCAGCCGGGCGGCGGCCGCGGCCATGCCCAGTTCACCCAGGAGGCGGTACACCTCCGCGCGTACGCTCAGCAGCCCCGCCTTGACGATGTTGTCGGCCTCGTCAGCCAGCGGGCCGTCCAGGCGTTCGCCCAGCTCGCGCAGCGCGTTCCGGTCGTCGACCACCTCACGGAGGCTGGCGCCGTCCAGCCGCCAGCGGATCGCGGACAGGTCGGCGGCGGTCAGCGGCAGATGCGGGGCCAGTTCCGGGCCCTGCGGCTGCTCGTCCTCGACCGTCGTCTCCGCGGCCTCGCTCTGCGCGGGCTTCGTCTCCTCGGGCGTCTCCTCCGTGGCCTCATCGGTGCCGGTGGCGTCCTCGGTCTTCGCCGGCGCCTTGCTGACGAACCAGCCGCTACCGAGGGCGGTGTCCGAGTACCGCCGCGGCTCGGTGTCCGGCCCGGAGGTCTCCAGGCGGGCGATCGGCCGCAGGTTGTGCAGCGCCCCGTCCGCATCCATGTACGGCTGATCCGTGTCGGCCCAGTCGCGCACCATGTCGGCCCGGTCCCGCACCACCTCGGGCTGCGCGGATGCCGCGGGCCGGTCGCCTTCGGCCGTGGGCCGGCCCGGTGCCGGTGCCGCTTCGGCGTGGGCCTGTGGTGACGCGGCTCCGGTTCGGCCCTGGGGCGTCTCCGGCCCGGTCTGCGCGGTTTCCCGCCCCGTCTGCGCCTCTTCCGGCCCGGTCTGCGCCGCGTCCGGGCCGGCCTGGCCGGGACGCGTCAGCGGGAATCCGATCCGCTCGCGGGCCGCGGTCTCGCCGTGGTCGGCTCCCGCGGCCGGACGCGGCAGCGCCACCGTCGGTCGCCCAGCGGTCGCCCCACCCGGGATCGGTCCGGAAATCGCGTCCCGAGCCGGCTCGCTCTGCGTTCCGCTCGGGACCGCCTGCCCGGCCGGCTGACCGTTCGGCTGCTCGTCCCGGCGAACCGCGTCCGAGGAGCGGCCGTCGGAACCGCCGCCGACCTTTTCGTCGCGCGGCTGCTCCGTGCGGCCGCCCGGCTGCGCACCCGGACGGGAATCCGGCCCACGTCCCTGAACTACCGGAAGGTCGCCGAGCGACTGCGCACGAGCCGTCCCGGGCACGGCGGGACTCGTCGGCCGCACCGGCCCGCCGAGGCCGTCCACCGGCGGCGCCGGCACGGGCCCGGCCTGCCGGTTCTGGCCGCCGTCCGCCTCGTTCACCGGAGGGACCGAGATCGGTGTCGCGGCATTCCACCCCGACCGATCCGGTACGGGCGAGCGAGGCGTGAGCCCGGGCCGCCCGTCCTCCCACGATGCCGTGGTGGGCGGTGTCCCGGAGGGTGCGCCCTGTCCCGCCTCCCGCCATGTCCCGGCGGGAGGTGCCGAACGAGGAGCGACACCGTCGGCTGCGGGCCGCGTCCCGGTCCATCCGGGCGGCGGCGGGACCGCCTTGGGCGCCGCTTTCGGGCTGGGCCGCCTGGCCCCACCCTGGTCCGCGGCGATCGGAATCGGGCCTGCGTGCGCCGCGTTCGGTCCGGTCCCGCCCTGCTGCGGGGCGAGCGGCGCCGGACCCGTGGGTCCGGTCCCGCCCTGGCCTGTGGCGAGCGGCGCCGGGCCCGTGGCTGTCGCGTTCGGTCCGGCCGGGGACGAGGGCTGCGGTCCCGTCCGAACCGGCGCCGACCCCTCCACCGGAGGCGTGGGCCATCCGGCCGCGGGCGGCTGCCGGCCGGGCGCCGGCCACGCCTGCCCGTCCCCGCCCGGACTCTGCCGAACCGCGGGCGGCCAGGCATTCTCCGGCCGCGGCGCGCCCGGAGCCCCCGAAACGGGCCGGCTCGCGTCCGGCCGAACCGCGGGCGGCCATGCCGACGCGGGAGAGGGCTGACCACCGGGAACGGCACCCGGCTGACCACCCGGATTCGCACCGGGCTGACCACCCGGGACCATGCCAGGCTGACCCACGGCACCCGCCCCGGGAACCACCGGCGGCCGCGCCGGTGACACCGGCCGTGATCCGGCGGGCGACTGAGCCTCGTCCGGCACGATCGCCCACGGCCCGTCACCCTCGGAGAGGAACACGTGCGCCGCCCGGGGCGACCGCCGGGAACGCTGCTGCGGAACCTCCGGCTGAGCCTCGTCCGGCCGCCGGATCTCCCCGGTCACGTAGGGGTTGTTCGTCTGCCACCCCTCACCGCCCCCGGTACCCCGCGGGTCCGCCGGACCACCCCACCGGCCACCGGCCGGATCACCCGGCATGCCCGCGCTCTCGGCCCACTGCGCCGCAGCGGGGTCGTGCGGTGCGCGCGAGGCATCCGGGCCACCCCACTGCGCCGGGGCGGGATCGTGCGGGCGATGTGTGTCATCCGTCCCGGCTGCCGGCCGGGCGGGCTCGACGGCTGGTTGCGGCCCGTTCGGCCCGATCACGCGAGCCGGCGGCACAGGCGTCGGCGCCGCGACAACCCGCGGCGTCGCCGGCGGGTCAGCCTTGATCACGCGCGGCGCGGGCGGCGGAGTGGTCCTGCTGACAACCTTCGGCGGTACGGGCGGCTCCGCCCGCCGCACCACACGAGGACCGTCCTCCCGCGTACCGTTCCCGTCGGCCGTCTCGCTGCCCGGCACCGGCCAGGACCCGGATTCCCGCAGGTCCCTGGTCTCTTCGTCCCCGGCAACCACCCGGTCCGAACCGGCCTCGCCGCCGACTCCCCGCCCGTTTCCCGAGTCCGCGCGATGCCCACCCGGACCGTGGCCCACAGACGGCTTGTCCGCGCGGTGCCCACCCACGGAACCGGGCTGCCCCGCGGGATACCCACTTCCCGATCCCCGCAGATCCGCAACACGTCCGTCGCTCGAACCCGGCTGGCCCGCGCCATGCCCGTCGTTCGAAGCCGGCTGGCCCATGGCACGTCCGTCGTTCGAACCTGGTTGGCCCATGCCGCGTTCGCTGTTCGAACCCGGCTGGCCCGCGCTGCGTCCGGTGCTTGAACCGGGCTGGCCCATGCCTCGTCCGGTGCTCGAACCGGGCTGGTCCGCGTCATGTCCGCTTCCGGGCCTCGGCTGATTCCCGCCGTCCTCCATGCCGGAGCGGATCCGGTCGCCGGAGCCGTGGCGCTCAGTGCCCGGCGCCGTGCCGTAGGCCGGCTGACCCCGTTCGACGGCCGGATCCCGCGGGGGCTGCTCGGCGCGGTAGGCCTGCGCCTCCTGGGCCTGTGCGGCGGCGATGGCGGACCCGTCCGGGCCGTGCCCGCGGTCGGTCAGGTCGGCTGTCGGCTCCGTGGGGCTGTTCGCGGCCGCCCGGCGCTGACCGGGCAGGAGGCGAACCACCTTCGACCGCCAGGATTCACCCCGCCGCTCGTTGCCTTCAGGCGGCGCATCCGCGTTCGCGGGTCCCGTGGCGCCGGAACCGGCCGCCGCCACTTGACCACCCGGCTCCGAGGGCGCCTGCCCGCGAGCCCCTGCCGGGATCGGGCCGGAACTGTCCGGGTCGGGCTCCGCCGGGTACGGCCGGCCGTCGCGCACCGCCGCTTCGCCGGTGACCGGCGGCACGCCACGCCCGGCCTCGGCCGGGACGGAAACCTCGGCGCCCTGCGCGGGAGCCGCAGAGCCGAACCCGGTCGGCCCGCGCCCATCGTCCGCCCGGCCCGCGCCGGATCCGGACGTCTCGTTCCCGGCCACGCCCGAGGCGGCCGTGCCGGGATTGTTCGCCCAGGCTCCACCAGCCAGGCGCTGACGGTCCGCGTCCTGGAATCCAGGATGCTGCCGGTCGCCGGGCTCCTGCGTGCCGGGACGTGCCCGGTCGCCGGGTTCCTGTGCGCCGGGACGCCGGCGGTCGCCGGAGTCCTGCGTGCCGGGACGCTGCTGGTCGCCGGGTCCCTGCGTGCCGGGACGCTGTTGGTTGCCGGGCTCCTGCGTGCCGGGACGTGCCCGGTCGCCGGGTTCCTGTGCGCCGGGACGCTGGCGGTTGCCGGAGTCCTGCGTGCCGGGACGGCGGCGGTCGCCCGCTTCCCGGGCAGCGGGACGCTGGTCCGGTTCGAGGGCGGGGCGCCCGTCCCCGCCGGCCGGGAGGGCGCCGCGGCGCTCCCCGTCGGGCTGGTAGGACTCGTGCGGTTCCGCCGCACCCGGAGCCGGTATCTGCGCGCGCCCGGTTACCGCGAGGTCGTCGCGGCGAGGCGCCGGGGCCTGCCGTTCCTCCGCCTCGTCGCGGCGCGGACGCCGGCCGCCGGGCGGCCGGATCGGCCCGAAGTCCTCGTCGTCCCAGGCTTGAGCGGCGCGCCCAGGCTCGTTGCGGGATGCCGGTGCCGGTGCCGGCCCGCGCTGCCGCTCCGGCTCGATCTCGGTGACGCTGCCCCGCGAGGCCGCGGGCTCCTCCCAGAACTCGTCGGCGCCCAGTTCGATGGTCCGTCCGGCGGCCCGCCGCTCGTCCTCGAGGACCGGCTCGGCGGCACGCTCCCGGCCGAGGTCGCCGTCGTCGCCCCACAGCTCGTCCGGTCCGATCTCGACGGCCCGCCGGCCGCGCCGGTCGTCGCGCGGCGGACGGTTGTCGCGGCGCTCGTCCCGTGACGGCTCGGCCCACTCGGAACGGCCGCCTTCGCGGCGAGCGGAATCCGCCCGGTCCGCCCGGGCAGGCTCGCGGCCTTCGCCGCGCCGCGGATCGCGCGAGTCCCGAAGGTCGCGAGTGTCCCGGCCCTCGCGAGAGGTGCGGGGGTCCTGAGGGTCGCGGGGGTCCCGAGAGTCGCGGGGACCCCGTGAGCCGCGGATGTCGGAGGTGTCGCGAAGATCCCGGGGGTCCCGTGGATCGCGGATGCCGGAAGTGTCGCGAAGGTCCCGTGTGCCACGGACGTCGGGGGAGTCGCGCAGGTCGCGGGGGTCCCGGACGTCGCGGGAGCCCGCCCGATCGACTCGGGGGTCCCGGCGGTCGTCGCGTACCGGTTCGGTCCAGTCGGCGCGAGCGGGCTCACGGCGGTCGTCGCGGTCCCGGCGGGAGGGCTGCCTGCGGTCGTCCCGGTCGTCCCGGTAACCGCGCTCGTAGCCGTCCCGGCCGCCGGGCGCCTCATCCCGGTACCGAGGCTCGGCATACCGGCCGTCGCGCCGCTCCGAACGCCCGTCCGAGCGCTGCTCCGAACGTCCGTCCGGACGCTGGTCAGAACGCCCGTCCGGGCGCCGTTCCGAACGGCCACCCGAAGGCCGCCCAGGCTCACGATCATCGGTACGCCGGTCGCGGCGCTCGTCCGCGGCACGGTCGTACCGGTCGGGCCCACGGCGTTGCGGGGCGGCGCCGCGGCGCAGATCGGGCCGGGCCGCCGGGTCGATGATCGGAAAGTCCGGTTTGTCGAAGTCGACACCGAGTTCGGGGCGGTTGAAGTCGACGTCGGCGAAGTCGTCGCCGACCAGGTTGTCGACGGAGGTGTCGATCGGCTCGAAGTCGGGGTCGTTGAGCCAGCTCGGCCGTTCGCCGTCGAAGGCGGTCCGTTTCGCCCGCTGCGCGGCGATCTCGTCGGCGCCTTCGGCCCGGCGGCGGGTCGGCATGACCGGGTCCGGGGCCGTACGTTTGGTGTAGTGCTTCTCCTGCATGACCGCGGAACTCGGCATGAACGAGTACTCGCTGTACTCGTCCTCCCAGTACTCGTCGTCTTCGAAGCTCATGACGCGGTCCCGAATCGGCTGGGGAGGGTCCCCTCGCCCCGACACCGCATCCGTGCCACCGTCCTCATGCTGTCCCACCTCCGCACCCCGGTGCCCGCCCCTCGCCCTCCGCGATCAACGCCTGCCACGTGGTGGATGTGGAAGGTTAACCACGGATTTGCGAAGTGCGCCACCGCTCTGCGGAGCCCCGTCACCGGCCTCGCGGACGGCCCGCGAGCGTTGACCGCCCCGGCGCCGCAGCCCGCCGGGATAGCGCGATCACCGGGGTATACGTCTCGCGGACCTGCCCGGTTCAACGGTTTGAGCAGTGACTATCACGGAGTTCGGGAGAGGCCGGCCGGGCCCGCCGCAATCAACGGGGATCGCTCCTGAGGGGTGACGGCACACGTGACGACTTAAGAACCTTTTAAGCTCCCTTTCAGGAGAGCTAAGAACTTGTGGATGACCCTGAACAGGTGACCACGAAGTGTCGAAGACCACTCTGGACTTTCGCGGATCAAGGACTTCCCGCCTGGCACGGTTGATGAGCGCCCGGTTCTGCCGGGCGACCCGCTGGGGCCAACGACGTCCTCGGCGGATTTTCCACGACCTGATCTCCCGGGCCACACCGCCCGGGTCTGAGACCCCTCGGCCTCCCGGCCGGCGGTCGCCGCCCCCCAGTCAGGCGGCCGCACCGTTGCCCTGAGCGATCTCCGCGGAGACGACACCCCCCTCGTCTCCTCCGCGGTTGGCGGTTCGGCACGGGGCCGGGCAGGAGGCGGCGGCGGGAGCCCATCTCCCGCCGCCGTCCTCCCCGGCACACACCGGTCAGACCTTCTCCGGCAGACGGCCACTCCTGTCCCCCCGATGCGGTGGCCGTCGCATGCCCGGCGCCCGGTCCGTGGGTCCGCACGGACCGGGGCCGACGGGCCGGCGGACGGTGGCGGGTTCCTCCTTCCCGCCACCGTCCCCATCACCACCAGACCTCCCGGTCGGCGACTGTCGCCCCCAAGACCGGCCCATGGATGGCGCCCCCTTCCGTCCTCCGGCCGGTGACTTCGCCTGTCCGGGTTGAGGGACGGCGGCGGGACCTGTGTCCTGCCGCCGTTCCCCCTCACCCGTACCCCGCAGTACCCGAACCTCCCGGGCGGTGACTTCCGCCGTCCCTCTCCTTGAGCTTTGTTCCCGGGATTCCCGGCTGGTGGTCTTCTCCTTCCCAGGCCGGCCGGGACGGAGGCGGCGGTGGGTGCAGGCCCGCCGCCGCCTCTGCTTCAGAGCCGGCCGTCGGTGGTGAATCCGCCGACCCGGGCCGGCAACACCAGGCCCGCCTCCGCCAAAAGGGTCAAGATCGACGACAATTCGGTACGGGTGAGCGCCGCCGCCCGGGACGGATGCGGATGGGGTACCCCGAGCGCGGTGGCCGCCTCGATCGCGCGGGCGCCGATGGCCGCCTCCACCGCCCACAGCCGGTGTGCGGACATCGCGGCGTGCGCCGACGCGGCGAGCGCCCCGTGCAGTCGGAGCAGGCGCCGCAGGTCGGCGGCGAGCCGTTCGATCGGTGGGCCGTAGGGCGCCGGTTCGGCCGGTCGCCGTTGTCGCCACCGGGCGGCGAGGATCGCGCAGCCCCGGGGCACATGGCGCACCGCGGCCACCACGACGGCCGGGGCGGCGAAGATGAGGATGATCCGGCTGGCATCGACGAGAGTCACGGGGTCCTCCGTCGGAGGTCGTCGTTCTATCCTCGACCTTCCGCCGCGTCCGGCCACCCGTCAACGCACTTTGTGCGACCCGCCGAATAACGCCGCAGAGCCGCCTCGAAAGCGGGATCCCCGGTGCCCGCCCGTCGCCCGGCGAAGTCGGCGTCCACCTCCCGGACCGCGAACCCGCCGGCGGAGGGGTCCCGGCCCGGCGAGTCGGTCGCCGGCCCGCCGTGCCGGATGCCGGCCAGCCCGGTCACGGCCCGGGCCACCGATGACGGCGCGGCGACCGTGGCCACGTTCAGCGGGCGCGCCACCCGGATGTCGCGGCCACCCGGGTCGTCGACGGTGAGCAGATGCCAACCGTCCTCCTCGGACCATCCGGCCCCGGCCTGGTCGTGGTCCCAGACCGGCCGTCCGTGCAGGCGGACCTGGCGGGCCAGATCGAACGGGATCCAGCCGTCGCGCGGCACGCCGTCGTCGGCACGCCAGTCGGCGACCGGCACCCCGGCGGCCTCGAGCGCCGCGGCCACCGCCCGGATGTAACCGGCGTGCGCCGGCCCGCTCACCGGAGGGAACCCCGTCCGGTAGGGGCGGCCCGGCGGGTGAGGGGCGGCATCAGATGGCGGCCCGGCGGGCGATCTCGACCAGGCCGGCGCGGCCGCCGAAGGTGGCCCGCACCGCCGTGCCCATCTGTGTGAACAGCGCGTCCCCGCCGTAGTCGGTGTCACCCGCCTCGCCGACCAGCAGGTGGACGGCGAGGTGTTCGGACGGGTCGCCGGGCAGGTAGCCCTCGCCGGGCAGGTCGGTGGCGAAGACCCGCAGCGCCAGGGCACGGTCGCCGTCGGGTGTGTCCGGTTCGGCGCCGTGCAGGTAGAGCAGCGCGGCCGTCTCCGGGCGCAGTACCCGCTGGAAGACGCAGGGTTCCGGGTCGCGGGTGTCGACCAGCCCGCCGGCCCAGAACGGCTCGCTCACCTGGAAGCCGGCGGCGGCGAGGGCGGCGGTCGCGGTCTGCCCGCAGGGCCCGTCGTCCCAGGTGATGATCGGGGGGACCCGCTGGTCGGCGCGCGGGTGCAGACCGGGGACACCGGCCAGCGCCGTGAGGAGTCGGGCGGGCGTCATCGGATGATCATGGCAACGACCCGCCGAAGAGTAAAGCTCAGTAGCCCCATAAGGAGGGGGCCTCGGCCATTTACGGCCCGGAGGAACGCGGTTACCCACTTGGGCGTTTTGGTTGCGATGTCCTCGTGGGCGGCGAGTGGTGCGCCGTCGCAGGATCCGGCGAAGTACGACGGCGGCCGCAGGTGACCGCCCCACAAGTATCGGCGCAGGTGAGCGCTGCGCTCCTGTCGCAATCGTCGGGCCGAGACTCCCTGAGGCCGCTGGCCAGCCGGGAGAGTGCGACCGGCGGCGGGTGATGCACGATCCGGTGGAGGTGATCGTCTTTGTCATTAAACTCGCGCGGCTGCGCGGCTGCGCGGCTGCGCGGCTGCGCGGCGAAGTCGGCGCGGACCGCCCGTATGGCCTCCCCGCAGCGGGTTCGCGACGCTGCGGCCGCGCGCCGCATATCGGAATCGGGCCACTATCGCACCCCCTAGTCTCTTGCTAAGATGACGCGTGTGAAGCTGGTGGTGCAGGTGAAGCTGCTGCCGACACCCGAACAGGCGTCGGCATTGGACGCTACCCTGCGTGCCTGCAACACCGCCGCTTCCGAGGTCGCCGCGACCGCCCGTGAGATCGGCTGCTACCGCAACTATGACCTGCGCAAGCACACCTACCAGAACATCAAGACCGGTCACCGGCTCGGTGCGCAGGCCGCCCAGCATGTGATCAAGAAGGTTTGCGACGCGTACAAAACCCTCACAGCGAACCTGCTTAACAGCCGGTACGGCAAGCCCGGCAGCAGACGCCGCCGCACCGTGGAGACCAACCCGGTGACCTTTCGCTGGGACGCCGCGCAGCCGTACGACGCGCGGATGCTGTCCTGGCAGTACGACACCCGGACCGTGTCGATCTGGACGGTCGGCGGGCGGGTCAAGAACCTGGCCTTTACCGGTTCGCCCGATCAGCTCAAAGCGTTAGCGACACTGCCGGTCGGTGAGTGCGACCTGGTGCACCGTGACGGCATGTGGTTCCTGTACGCCAGCGTGGAGGTGCCCGAACCCGACCTGATCGACCCGGCCGGGTTCCTCGGCGTCGACATGGGCATCGTCAACATCGCCTACGACAGTGATGGCACCCGGTATGCCGGGGCCAAGCTCAACGGCTACCGCCGCCGCCAGCAGCGACTGCGGCAGCGGCTACAGGCCAAAGGCACTCAGTCGGCGAAACGGCTGCTGGCCCGCCGCCGCAGGAAGGAAGCACGGCACGCCGCGAACACCAACCATGTCATCGCCAAGACCATCGTGACCGAGGCTGCACGCACCGGCCGCGGCATCGCCGTCGAACAGTTGACGGGGATCCGCGACCGGGTCCGGCTGAGAAAGCCCCAACGGGTCACCCTCTCCTCATGGTCATTCCACCAACTCGGCACGTTTCTGGCGTACAAGGCTCGCCGGGCCGGTGTACCGCTGGCCGAAGTCGACCCCCGGTACACCTCCCAAACCTGCAACCGGTGCGGTCACCGCGACAAACGCAACCGCCTGAACCAGGAAACCTTCACCTGTCGGTCGTGCGGGGTCGTTGCCCACGCCGACCACAACGCGGCCCTCAACATCGCCCACCGCGGTGCCGAGAGCTGGGGCGCAGTCAGCCGCCCACACGTGGCCTGACCTCGCAGCCAGCGAGGGAAGCGATCCACAAACCCGCCCATTCATGGGCTGGTAGTTGACTAGGTCCGGCCGTGCCGGTCGCGCGCCTTCAGCCGTACCGTCGGAAGATCGGGAGCCGGAAGCGGGTCGGCCGCGCAACCGCCGACGAAGCCGAAGCGCTCGGCGCCGAGGCCGGCCATCCACTGCTCGCGCGCCCGGACGATGTCGTCGTGGCCGCGGCCGACGAAGTTCCACCACATCACCAGCGGTTCCTCGAACGGCTCGCCGCCGAGCAGGAACAGTCGCGCGGGTCCGGAAACATCAAGATCCAGCGAGGTACGCCCGGAGCCGAGATACAGCAGCGACCCGGGTTCGAGGACGGTCCCGTCGACGGTGGCCGTCCCGGACATCACCACCACCCCGTGTTCGAAGGACGACTCCAGGGTGACGGTGTGCGTGGCCGCCGCCGAGTAGTGCATCTCGGCCCCGGCCAGCGGCGAGTGGACCCCGGCGGGCGAGGTCAGTTCGCCGAGCCGTCCGATCACGACGGTGACGGTGACCGGGCCGTCGCGGTGGGTGGGCAGGTCCTCGTGGTGTTCGAAGCGGGCGGCGCCGTGCCGGGCCTGTTCCGGCAGGGCGAGCCACAGTTGCAGCCCGTGCATGCCGTCGGGGTGGTCGGGTGGCGTGTACTCGGAGTGGGCGATGCCGTGCCCGGAGGTCATCAGGTTGAGCTGGCCGGGCGCGATGAGCTGGTGGCTGCCGAGGCTGTCGCGGTGCTCGATGATGCCCTCGACCAGCCAGGTGACGGTCTGCAGGCCGGTGTGCGGGTGGGGCGGGACCTGCATGCCGGGCCGGCCGCTGACGTCGTCGGGCCCGAAGTGGTCGACGAAGCACCAGGCGCCGATCATCCGCCGTTTCCGGTGCGGGAGCAGGCGGCGCACCGTCGTGTACCGCCCGAGCGGCACGTCGTGACCGGGCAGCAGCACGCTGTCCGGCTCGCCGACCGGGCTGGGTTCCGCGGAGTACAGCGAGGTGCTCATGACCTACGAGGGTAGTAGTGTCGCCGACCCGAGAACGCGGGTGATCGTCACTTCGATGACGACCCGGGACGGGTTGGGCCGGGGGGTGCGGTAGCGGCCGGCGTACCGGCGTTCGGCTTCGGCGACCGAGGAGGGATCGTCGAGGACCACGGCCAGGCCCTCGATCGTGCTCCAGCGGCGGCCGTCGATCTGGCAGATCGCCACCCGCCGCTGCCCGCGCCGGACGTTGCGCACCTTGGTGGAGGTGTCGAAGGAGATCACCCGGGCGAGCCCGGCGGCCTGGTCGAGGGTGGCGCCGACCGCCACCACGTGCGGCGACCCGTCGGCGCGCAGGGTGGTGAGGGTGCACAGGTGCCGCTCGGTCCAGAACTCGGCGAGGGCGGGGGAGTCGAGGGGAACAACGCCGCTCACGGCCGTACCTCCGGATGGGTTCTGATCGTCACGCCGGCTCCGCCGGCAGAAGGCCGCGGCGGACCGCCTGGGTGAGCGCCGCGTGATCCTCTTCGACCTGATCGGCGTACGCCTTCGCGAACCGGCTGAGTGATTCGTCCAATTTGTCGCCACTGCCCACGTAGCCGGCGATCATCGACGCCCCGCTGGTCCGGGCGTGCGACTTGGCCAGCAGCGAACCGCAGATGCCCGCGTAGTCGGCGAGCGCCCCGGCGTTGATGTCCTCGATCAGGATGGCGCCCTTCATGTCGCGGAACTGGCGCACGTAGTACTGGTGCTCACCGACCGTGGTCCAGCCGAGCAGCGGGTCGCTGACCGTCTGGAGCGCCTGCTGGTACTCCACCACCCGCTGGCCCTGGTGCCGGTGCCAGGCCAGGTCGCCGTGCTGGTGTTTCGCCACGACCGACCGGCGGGCCTGCTTGAGCTGGAGGAAGAGCACGTCGTCGCCGCTGCTGCCCTCGCACAGGGCGACGTAGGCCCGCAGCCCCACCGACCCGACGCCGACCACCTTGTGCGCGATGTCGACGATCCGGTAGCCGCCGAGGATCCGGGCCCAGTGCGGTTTGAGGGTGTTGAGGTAGCCGTCGAGCGCCTCGGCGAGCTGCTCGCGCTCCTGGTCGGGCAGCCGGGTGATCAGCGGTGGTTCCTCGACCAGTCGGGCGGTGCCGTCGTGCCGCTCGGTGAAGCGGGGCAGCGCCCGGTCGCTGGTGCGCCGCCGGGCCCGCCGGGCGGCGCGTTCGATCTCGTCGCGGAAGCTGGCCCGGCTGGCGTGCGAGCGCATCCCGTCGACGTCGAGCTGGTCGAACGAGCGGGCCAGCAGCGGCTGGTCGGCGAGGTACCCGATCTGCTCGCGGTACTGCTCGACGCAGTGCGCCACGGCGTCGGTACACGAGCTCTCCCGGAAGCCGTTGACCCGGCCGGCGACGTGCACGCTGACCGCGAGCCGGCGCAGGTCCCACTCCCACGGGCCGGTGTGCGCCTCGTCGAAGTCGTTGAGGTCGAACACCAGCTCCCGCTCCGGCGAGGCGTAGAAGCCGAAGTTGCCGAGGTGGGCGTCGCCGCAGATGACCGGGGCGATGCCGGTCGAGGGGAGCGCGGCGAAGTCGTCGGCCATCAGGCCGGCGGTGCCGCGCAGGAAGGTGTACGGGGAGACGATCATGCGCCCGATCCGGACCGGGACGAGATGGTCGAGCCGGCCCTCGTGGGAGGCGATCACCTGGCGTACCGGATCGGGGCGGCGGTCGGGTGCTTTCCAGTGGGCCATCTCCGAGCGGGGTGAGCGCTCGCGCAGGCCGCGGCCTGTCTCGTAGCGTTCGGCGCGCGGGGCGGCGGCCCGGCGCAGCGAGGTGAATCCCTCGTCCGCTAGGCTGCCGAGCACACCCGGCCCGTTGATCGTCACTGCTGGTTCCATCGCTGCCGAGCGTACGTGTCGGCGGAGATCGTCCGCGCGGGGCTCGTGAAAAGCGGATGTTATCGATAACATTTCTGCTACGCGGGCCGGTGGCGGTTCGGCGTTACGCTCCATCAGAACCGGATCGGACGAGGTGCGCAAGTGGACAAGGCCAGCCGTAGCCCGGCGATGACGGATGTGGCCCGGTTGGCCGGTGTCTCCCATCAGACCGTCTCGCGCGTCCTCAACGATCATCCCAACGTCAAGGAGCAGACCCGCATCCGGGTCCGCGCCGCCATCGCCGAGCTCGGCTACCGGCCCAACCGCGCGGCCCGGGCCCTGGTCACCGGCCGGTCCCAGCTGATCGGCGTGGTCGCCCGCAACAGCACGCTGTACGGCCCGGCCTCGATGCTGACCGAATTCGAGCAGGCCGCCGCGGACGCCGGTTTCGCGGTGAGCGTGGGCAGCGTCCGGGAGCTGGACCGCTCCTCGATCTCCGCGGTGGTGGACCGGCACCTGGACCAGCGGGTGGCCGGCCTCGTGGTGATCGCCAACGTGGCGTCGGCCGCCGAGGCGCTGGCCGAGATCCCCGGTGACGTGCCGGTGGTCTTCATCGACGGCGACCCGGCCAGCGGCCGCCCGCTCGTCACCGTCGACCAGGTGGCCGGGGCCCGGGCGGCGACCCGGCACCTGCTCGACGCCGGTCACGAGACGGTGTGGCACGTGTCCGGCCCGACCGACTGGTTCGACTCGGCCGGCCGCATCCAGGGGTGGAAGCAGACGCTGCTGGAGGCGGGCGCCGAGGTGCCGCCGCTGCTGTCGGCCGACTGGTCCGCCGCCGAGGGGTACCGCACCGGTCAGATGCTGGCCCGGATGCCCGAGGTCACGGCCATTTTCACGGCGAACGATCACCTGGCCCTGGGCATCCTGCGGGCGCTGCACGAGCGGGGCCGCCGGGTGCCGCACGACGTCAGCATCGTGGGTTTCGACGACGTGCCCGAGGCCGCCTACTTCATCCCGCCGCTGACCACCGTCCGGCAGGCCTTCGGCGACGTGGCGCGTGCCGCGCTGAGCCTGCTCCTGGGCCAGATGCGGGACGACTCCGGCACCGCGCACCAGATCGTCGTACCGCCTCAGCTGATCGTCCGGGAGAGCGTGTCGCGCCCGGCCTGAGGGGCCGTCCGGCCCTACTTTCCGGTGGCCGCCGGCCTTGATTAATAAGCCGTTACCTCGTTGTTGCCGACAGCCGTTGACAGGCTTTTTGTTAGCGATAACACTGGGAATCTCCGCCGGGATGTGGCCGCCGCCACCGCGCCGGCCGCCCATCGGAGGTACAGGCAATGTCCGCAGACCGTACAGCTTGTGCGGTGTCGCCCACTCTCGGTGATGAGAGTCCGCCGTGAGGCCTGCCCGGCCCGGCTAAGATCATTGACGCGTTCAGCGTGCGGCGGCCCCTGCGTGACAAATACTCAGCGTGATGGGGTGTCGCGTGCCCCAGGCCCGCTGAATTTCGAGAGAACCGAGGAAACACGATGAACCCGCAGATCTGGTTCCTGACCGGCAGCCAGCATCTCTACGGCCCGGAGACCCTCCAGCAGGTCGCCGACCAGTCCGCTGAGATCCAGCGGACCCTGGCCGCGGCCGGCGTCAGCGCCGAGATCGTGGGCAAGCCCGTGCTCACCGACTCGGGCGCCATCAAGAAGGTCATGCTCGAGGCGAACGCGGACCGTGACTGCATCGGCATCATCGCCTGGATGCACACGTTCTCCCCGGCCAAGATGTGGATCGGTGGGCTGGACGCGCTGCGCAAGCCGCTGCTGCACCTGCACACCCAGCACAACGTGTCGCTGCCGTGGTCGACCATCGACATGGACTTCATGAACCTCAACCAGGCCGCCCACGGCGACCGGGAGTTCGGGTTCATCCAGGCCCGCCTCGGCGTGCCGCGCAAGGTGATCGCCGGGCACGTGTCCGACCCGGCCGTGGTGAAGCGCGTCGAGGCCTGGGCCCGCGCCGCCACCGGCCTGCAGCACCTGCGCGGTCTGCGGCTGGCCCGCTTCGGCGACAACATGCGCGACGTCGCGGTCACCGAGGGCGACAAGGTCGAGGCCGAGCTGCGCTTCGGCGTCTCGGTCAACACGTACGGGGTGAACGACCTGGTCGCGGTCGTGGACCGGGTGCCGGACGCGGAGATCGACAAGCTGATCGCCGAGTACCGCGACACCTTCGAGATCGCGCCCGAGCTGCTCGGCGAGCGCCTGGAGTCGTTCCGCTACGCCGCCCGGATCGAGGCCGGCCTGCGGCAGTTCCTCACCGAGGGCGGCTTCGGCGCCTTCACCACCAACTTCGAGGACCTCGGCGGTCTGCGCCAGCTCCCCGGACTGGCCGTGCAGCGGTTGATGGCGGACGGTTACGGCTTCGGCGGCGAGGGTGACTGGAAGACCTCGGTGCTGGTCGCCACCGTGAAGGCGATGGGTTCCGGAACCGGACGTGGCACCTCATTCATGGAGGATTACACCTACCACTTCGGTCCGGGTGAGCCTAAGATCCTCGGCGCGCACATGCTCGAGGTCTGCCCGTCCATCGCGTCGGCCAAGCCGCGTGCCGAGATCCATCCGCTGGGGATCGGCGGCCGGGAGGACCCCGTGCGCCTGGTCTTCGACGCGGCCCCCGGCCCGGCGGTGGTCATGGGCATGGCCGACATGGGTGACCGGTTCCGCCTGGTCGCGAACGAGATCGAGGTGATTGCGCCGGACGAGCCGCTGCCCCACCTGCCGGTGGCACGCGCCGTGTGGAAGCCCGCACCCTCGCTGTCGACCTCCGCCGAGTGCTGGATCACGGCCGGCGGGCCGCACCACACCGTTCTGACGCAGGCGGTCGGCGCAGAGACCCTGCGTGACTTCGCCGAAATGGCTCAGACCGAGCTTCTGCTGATCGATGAGCGCACCACCCCGGCCGATTTCCTCGACCGCGTGCGCTGGAACCAGGCGTACCACCGCCTGGCTCGCCCCCTGTAACACCGTTCTCAAAGAGGAGATCCACCGTGAAATTCACCCGGATTGCGGCCGTTCTCACCGCCGCCGCGCTGACCGCCACCATGGCGGCCTGCGGCGACGCGGAGAAGACGTCCGAGAAGGAAGCTTCCAGCACCGACAACGCGGGCGCCCTGGTCGGCATCACCATGCCGACCCGGTCGTCGGAGCGCTGGATCCACGACGGCGACAATCTCAAGTCGCAGCTCGAGGGCCTCGGCTACAAGGTCGACCTGCAGTACGCCGAGGACCAGATCCCGACCCAGACCCAGCAGCTGGACAGCCAGATCACCAAGGGCGCCAAGCTGCTGATCATCGCGTCGATCGACGGCGAGGCGATCACCAGCCAGCTCGAGAACGCCGCCCAGGCTGGCATCAAGGTCATCGCGTACGACCGCCTCATCCGCAACAGCCCGAACGTGGACTACTACGCCACGTTCGACAACTTCAAGGTCGGCGTCCAGCAGGCCACCTCGCTGCTGACCGGCCTCAAGGTCCTCAACGCGGACGGCTCCGACGCCGGCGCCAAGGGCCCGCTGAACATCGAGCTGTTCGCCGGTTCCCCGGACGACAACAACGCGACGTTCTTCTTCAACGGCGCGATGAGCGTCCTCCAGCCGTACATCGACAAGGGCGTCCTCGTCGTCAAGAGCGGCCAGAAGGACTTCGACACCGTCGCGACCCTGCGCTGGGACCCGGAGACCGCTCAGAAGCGCATGGAGAACCTCCTCACCTCCACCTACAAGGGTGGCGCCAAGGTCGACGGCGTTCTCTCGCCCTACGACGGCATCTCGATCGGTATCCTGTCGGCCCTGAAGTCGGCCGGCTACGGCACCGCGGCGCAGGCCTACCCGATCGTGACCGGCCAGGACGCCGAGCTCGCCTCGGTCAAGTCGATCATCGCGGGTGAGCAGTACTCCACCATCTACAAGGACACCCGCAAGCTGGCGGAGACCACCGGCAAGATGGCGGACGACATCCTCAAGGGCAAGACCCCGGAGACCAACAACAACACCGACTACAACAACGGTGTCAAGGTCGTCCCGTCGATGCTTCTGGAGTCGGCCATCGTGACCAAGGACAACTACCAGAAGGAACTGGTTGACAGCGGCTACTACACGGCCGACCAGCTGAAGTGATCCGGGTTTCGCGCTCCGCCCGACCCCAGCGGGCGGGGCGCGGCCTCCCCGCGGCCCAATAGGAGGGTCCCATGACCGACACGATCCTGCGGATGAGCGGCATCACCAAGACGTTCCCGGGCGTCAAGGCGCTGCAGGACGTCAACCTTGAAGTACGCAGGGGAGAGATCCACTCCATCTGCGGGGAGAACGGGGCCGGCAAGTCGACCCTGATGAAGGTGCTGTCCGGCGTCTACCCGCATGGGACCTACGAGGGCGACATCTCATTCGAGGGCGAGCCCTGCCAATTCTCCGGGATTCGCGACAGCGAGCACCGTGGCATCGTCATCATCCACCAGGAACTGGCGCTCGCGCCGAATCTCTCCATCGCCGAGAATATCTTTCTCGGAAACGAGCAGGCCACGAACGGCTGGATCAACTGGAACCGGACCAACGCGGCGGCCGACCAGCTGCTGCACCGGGTCGGTCTCACCGAGACCGCGGTCACGCCGGTCATTCAGCTCGGCGTCGGCAAGCAGCAGCTCGTGGAGATCGCCAAGGCGCTCTCCAAGGAGGTCAAGCTGCTGATCCTCGACGAGCCCACCGCGGCGCTCAACGACGAGGACTCGGCACACCTGCTCGACCTGCTGCGCGGCCTGCGCGACGAGGGCATCACCTGCGTGATCATCTCGCACAAGCTCAACGAGGTGATGGGCATCTCGGACCGGGTCACCATCCTGCGGGACGGCAAGACCATCTGGACCGAGGAGACCGCGAACCTCACCGAGGACAAGATCATTTCGGGCATGGTGGGCCGCGACATGGAACACCGGTACCCGGAGCACGAGCCGACCATCGGGGCGGAGGCGCTGCGGATCGAGGACTGGACCGTCTACAGTCCCACCCAGCCCGACCGGGCCCTGGTCCGCAAGGCCAACCTGACGCTGCGCCGCGGCGAGATCGTCGGACTGGCCGGCCTGATGGGCGCCGGCCGCACCGAACTGGCAATGAGCGTCTTCGGCCGCTCCTACGGCGTGAACATCTCCGGCCGCCTGATCAAGGACGGCAACGAGATCCAGGCCCGCAGCGTCCGCGAGGCGATCGACCACGGACTGGCGTACGCCACCGAGGACCGCAAGCGCTACGGCCTGAACCTGATCGAGGACATCAAGCGCAACGTCTCCGCGGCCGGTCTCGGCAAGCTCGCCAAGGGCGGCTGGGTCGACGGCAACGAGGAGTACAAGGTCGCCGACGAGTTCCGGGCCAGCATGAACATCAAGGCCCCCAGCGTCGAGGCGATCACCGGCAAGCTCTCCGGCGGCAACCAGCAGAAGGTCGTGCTGTCCAAGTGGATCTTCACGGATCCGGACGTGCTGATCCTCGACGAGCCGACCCGTGGCATCGACGTCGGCGCGAAGTACGAGATCTACACGATCATCAACCGGCTCGCCGACGAGGGAAAGGCCATCCTGGTCATCTCGTCCGAGCTCCCCGAGCTGCTCGGGATCTGTGACCGCATCTACACCCTCTCGGCCGGCCGGATCACCGGCGAGGTGCCGCGTGCCGAAGCCACGCAGGAAAGCCTGATGACCCTGATGACGAAGGAAGTACAGGAGGTGGCGCCGTGACCGCCGCACCCACCAGCACCGGCGTGCAGCCCGGCAAGGGGCCCGCACCCCAGGGCCAGGCGCCTCGCAAGGTCAACTTCGACCTGAAGCAGAGCGGCATCTACATCGCGTTCGCGCTGATCGTGGTGCTGTTCACCGTGCTGACCGGCGGCGACCTGCTGGCGCCGCAGAACCTCAGCAACATCATCGTGCAGTACTCGTACATCCTGGTGCTCGCGATCGGCATGGTCCTGGTCATCATCGCCGGGCACATCGACCTCTCGGTCGGCTCGGTGGTGGCCGCCACCGGCGCGTTCGCCGCGGTCCTGATGGTGGAATGGGATCTGCCCTGGCCGCTGGCGATTCTGCTGACGCTGGTCTTCGGCGCGCTGATCGGCGCTTGGCAGGGCTACTGGGTGGCGTATTTCGGCATCCCCGCGTTCATCGTCACGCTCGCCGGCATGCTGCTGTTCCGCGCCGTCACCTACATGATCCTCGGCAACAAGGGCATCGGCCCGTTCCCGGACCAGGTCCGGACCGCGGCCAACGGATTCGTCCCCGGTTTCCTCAACAACGTCGGCCTCGGGCCACTGGGCGGCGCCGACCTGTTCAGCATCATCGTCGGCGTGTCCGTGGTGGCGGGCATCGCGGTCGTGCAGTACCGTGCCCGCGCCGGCCGGATCCGCTACAACCAGGTCGTCGACCCGGCGTGGCTGTTCTCGATCAAGGTCGTCGTCCCGGCCGCGCTGGTGATGTTCCTGGTCATCCAGCTCGCCCGGTTCCGCAACCTGCCGTGGGTGCTCGTGCTGCTGGCGCTGCTGGTGGTCGGCTACACCCTGGTCACCAACCGCGCCGTCTTCGGACGGCAGATCTACGCGGTCGGCGGCAACCTCCAGGCCGCGACGCTCTCCGGCGTCAAGGTCAAGTCGGTCGTGTTCTGGCTGTTCGTCAACATGGGCGTGCTGTCCGCGGTGGCCGGCCTGATCTTCGCGGGCCGTCTCAACCTGGCCGGCCCGACCGCCGGTAACAGCTTCGAGCTGGACGCCATCGCGGCCGCGTTCATCGGCGGCGCCGCGGTCCAGGGCGGTGTCGGCAAGGTGGTCGGCGCCATCACCGGTGGCCTGATCATGGGTGTGATCAACAACGGCATGGGTCTGCTCGGCGCCCAGACCGAGACGGTCATGCTGGTCAAGGGCATTGTGCTGCTGGCCGCGGTCGCCTTCGACGTCTGGTCGAAGCGCCGCACGGCGGGCGCCCGCTGAGCCGAACCAGCTGACAATCGAGTCGTTCCGGACAGGGCCTTGGCCGGGACGACGACGGCCGGCGCTTCCTGGGAGAAGCGCCGGCCCTTTCAGGTCTCCTGCAACTCGATGCCCGCTCTATTCTGAATAGCGGATTCCGGGCGTGACGAAGCCTTGTCGGTAGGTCTCGAGCCCGTCAAGTCAGGCAGTGGCCCAGTTCTGACTGCAGGTGGCCTGAATGCGGTTGCCGTTGTCGGAGACGCAAAGCGTGAAACTGATCGTATGGCCATCAGTGACGGTCATGTTGACGTTGTTCTCGTTACCCGCGCCGCCCACGTAGGCGGTGCCATTGTCGTAGACGTTGCCCTGAGGGTCGGACACTGCCCAGTAGATTCGAACGCCTGCGCCGTCGGCATCCCTGTCCACGATCCTGAGGTGCTCGCCCTCGTGGTAGAAGTACGCGAGCCCGGCGCCCAGGGCATACGATGGCGTTTTCAGCGTCGCCAGGCTGGTGTTCGTGCCGGCGAAAGCTGGTGTGGCGCCCACCGTGCTCGCTACCGTGACAGCCGTGGCGGTGGCGGCCAAGCCGGTGGCTACGCGCTTCAATGTGCTGTGCATGCCAATAACCTCCTTAGACTCGTAGTCCTGCCGCTGCCGAAATGGTGCGGGCAGGACGGGTCTTGCCTTGAGCGCGGAGGTCTGAAGCGACCCGTTCGCTCCGCGGTGAAGATTGTTAGGAACGCTAGCCTCATGCGGGCACAATTGTCCAACCCATTAAATGTGACATTCGTCTACATGAATTGCTGACCTAGGCGTTGGTCGATGTGCCGGTTTTAGGTTGATCTCTTCCGGTGGCCGGGTCTGCCAGGATTGTCGAAGCGCCGGCCTCCTTTCATGCTTGGGTGATCCCCCGGTAGGCCCTAGGCTCGGTGCCGTGGATCAGGCTGAATCGGTACGCACCCCGTCCTCCTGGGTCGTCGTCGGGTTGGACAACGGCGGCACCTGCAACAACGCCACCGTGCTCGACGCCACGGGGCAGTTCCTCGTCGACCACCTGGTGGAGAACCCGAGCCGGGTGCTGGACGGCCCGGAGTCGGCCGTCGAGGCGCTCGCCGACGCGTTCACCGGCATCCTCGAGCTCACCAGGACGCCGCGTTCCCTGGTTCGCGCGGTCGGCCTGGACACCCCGGGCCCGGCCAGCGCCAACGGCGTGATCTCGTCGAAGGGCGCCACCAACTTCAACCACGTGTCCTGGCACGGCTTCGACATCCGGGGCGCCCTGGAGGCCCGGCTCGGACTGCCGGTGGTCTACAACAACGACGGCAACGCGGCCGCTCTCTACGCCCACCACCAGCACTTCGGCGCCGCCGCCGCGGCGAACTCGTCGGTCTCCGCGATCGTCGGCACCGGTCTGGGCGGCGGTGTGGTCGAGGCCGGCGCGGTGATCCGCGGCGCCGCCGGGATGGCCGGCGAGCTGGGCCACGTGCAGATCCCGCTGTACGGCGTCCTCGAGGAGGACCAGCCGGTCCCGCGGTGCAACTGCGGCTTCGAGGGGGACGTGGAGAGCGTCGCCTCGCTGACCGGCATCAAGAACAACCTGCTGCCCTACTGGCTGGCCCGGTTCCCGGAGCACCAGCTCGCGGGCGAGCCGATCGGCGTCGCCGCCAAGGCCCTGCGGGGGTACGCGGAGAAGGACGACCCGATGGCGCTCGCCGTGTTCGCGCAGCAGGCCAAGGCGATCGGCAAGCTGTTCACCGTCGCGGCGAACTTCACCGACCCGGCCGCCTACTTCCTGGGCGGCGGTGTGGTCGAGGCGGCCCCGCACTTCCGGCAGTGGTTCCTCAACACCGTGCGGGAGAACACCGACCTGCGCGACGAGCAGAAGGCGGTGGCCACCTTCGCTCTGGTCCCGGACCGGGACATGGCCGGCTCCCGGGGCGCCGCGGTGGCCGCCCTCAACACGGTGATCGCCGGCTAGGCCCGGCTCACTCCTCCTTCAGGGCGGCCGCCACGTCGGGGAACATCGGCAGGTAGTCGCTGAGCCCGAGGGTGTCGAAGAGCCTGCGCAGGAAACCGGACGGGGAGGCCAGGCGGACCCAGCCACCCCGTTCGGCGGCGCGCCCGTGCGCGGTGACCAGGACGCCCACGCCCATCGAGTCACAGAAGTCGAGACCGGACACGTCCACGACGACCCGTGGGGCGGGGCGCTCGACGAGACGGCTCAGGTTCGCCTTGAGGGCCGGCGCGGTGTCGATGTCGAGTGAACCGCGCAGGACCAGCACGGCCGTGTTCGGCGGATGGTGGGCGACCGAGACCTGCATATGCGTCTGTCTTTCCATCGGGCCAGGAGGATCATTCAGAACGGTTGAGGCCAGGGCGCTGAGCCGCGGCCCCTGCAACTCGATGTGGGTTCTGAACGACCCTCCTGGAGCGGGCTCAGCGATCGAGGATGATGACCACCCTATGCGAGCCCGCCGTCACCCGCAGGTTCCCCCGGTCAGGCGGCGTTTCGCCACTTGCGCCCGTTGCGGCCGATCAGCCGGTCCGCGTCGGTCGGGCCCCAGGACGCCGCCTCGTACGTCGGGATCGGCGAGTTGTCCTTCGCCCAGTGCTCGATGATCGGGTCGACGATCCGCCAGCACTGCTGCACCTCGTCGCTGCGGATGAACAGCGACGCGTCACCGATCAGCGCGTCCAGCAGCAGTCGCTCGTACGCCTCCGGGGACTCCTCGACGAACGTCTGATCGTACGAGAACTCCATGCTCGCCGTGCGCACCCGGAAGGAGTGACCCGGCACCTTGGCGCCGAAGCGCAGCGAGATGCCCTCGTTGGGCTGGATCCGCAGGATCAGCGCGTCGGCGTCGAGGCCGGTCAGCTGGTCGGTCGGGATCGGCAGGTGCGGCGGCCGCTGGAACTGCAACGCCACCTCGGTGAGGCGGGCCGGCAGCCGCTTGCCGGTGCGCACGTAGAACGGCACCCCGGCCCAGCGCCAGTTGTCCACGTTCAGGCGCATCGCCGCGTACGTCTCGGTGCGCGACAGCGGGTCGACACCGACCTCCTCGCGGTAGCCCGCCATCAGCTCCTCGCGGGTGCCGCCACGCGTGTACTGACCGCGGACGGCGGCGTCGGCGATGTCCCGGTCGGTGGGCAGCCGGATCGCCTGGAGGAGCTTCACCTTCTCGTTGCGCAGGCCCTCGGCCTCGAACGACGCGGGCGGCTCCATGAGGGCCAGGGCCAGGACCTGGAGCACGTGGTTCTGCACGATGTCGCGCATCGCGCCGGCGTGCTCGTAGAAGCCGCCGCGGGTGCCGACGCCGAGGGTCTCGGCCACGGTGATCTGCACGTGGTCGACCCAGGAGCGGTCCCAGATGGGCTGGAAGATCGAGTTGGCGAAGCGCAGCGCCAGAACGTTCTGGACGGTGTCCTTGCCCAGGTAGTGGTCGATGCGGAAGACCTGGTGCTCCTCGAACGCGCTGTGCACCACGCCGTCCAGCTCGCGGGCGGTGGCCAGATCGCGCCCGTACGGCTTCTCGATGACCAGGCGGGAGAACGAGCCCTCACGCGGCTGGTTGAGCCCGGCGCCGGCCAGCCCGTTGATCACCGGCTCGAACGCGCCCGCCGGGGTGGACAGGTAGAACAGCCGGTTGCCGGCGGTGCCGCGGACCGCGTCCAGCTCGTCCAGCGTCTCGGCGAGCCGCTTGTAGGTCTCCGGGTCGTCGTAGCCACCGGCCACGTAGCGCACGCCGCCGGCCAGCTGGCGCTTCTCGGCGAGGCTGCGGCCACCCAGCGCGCTCTCCGCGAACTGGTCGTCGCTCATCGGCGTACGCGCGACGCCGACCAGGGCGAACTGGTCGGGCAGGCGGCCGTGGCGAGCCAGGTTCTCCACCGCCGGCAGCAGCTTGCGGCGGGTCAGGTCGCCGGAGGCGCCGAAGATCACCAGCGTGGCTGGCGGTGCGCTGCGCTCCTGGATGAGCTGAGGTGCGTGGTCCATCTTCTGCGAGTCCTCCGACCGGGTCGTAACCGTTCGTCTGAACCTTACGGCCGGGGGCCCTCGGAGGGTTCATTCGCTTCCTGGAAAGCGGGACAACGTGGCGGTGAACACGTCCGTACGTCGATGCCGGGCGGGCCTTAGCGAAAAAAGTGGCAAACTGGTGCCAAAGGTCTGGCAAGCGAGGGGGACGCCGTGAAGTACCGGCTGGTGACCAGGAGCGACTTCGACGGTCTCGTGTGCGCCGTGCTGCTCCGTCATCTCAACATGATCGACGACATCCTGTTCGTGCACCCCAAGGACGTGCAGGACGGCGTCGTCGACGTCACCGACCGGGACATCCTGACGAACCTGCCGTACGACGCCCGCGCGAACATGGTCTTCGACCACCACCACTCCGAGACCCTGCGCAACACCGAGGGCCTGGGCAACCACGTCATCGACGCGGAGGCGCCGTCCGCGGCCCGGGTGATCTACGAGCACTTCGGCGGGGGAGAGCGGTTCCCGAAGGTGTCGGACGAGCTGATGCGCGCGGTGGACCAGGCCGACTCGGCCGACTACTCGCTCACCGACATCCTCAGCCCGACCGGCTGGACCCTGCTCAACTTCCTGATGGACAGCCGGACCGGCCTGGGCCGGTTCCGCAACTTCCGGATCTCCAACTACCAGCTGATGATGCAGCTCATCGACGCCTGCATCGAGCACAACGACGTGCACGAGATCCTGGCCCTGCCGGACGTGGTGGAGCGGTCGCAGCTCTTCCACGAGTGCTCGGCCCGCTTCGTCGAGCAGCTGCACCGGGTCTGCCGCCCGGACGGCGACGTGATCATCGTCGACCTGCGCGACGAGGAGGTGATCGAGGCGGGCAACCGGTTCATGGTCTACGCGCTCTTCCCGGAGGCCCGGGTCTCGGTGCACATCCTCTGGGGCCGGCAGAAGCTCAACACCGTCTTCGCCTGCGGCAAGTCGATCCTGGACCGCGGTTCCCCGGTGGACATCGGCTCGGTGATGCTGCGCTACGGCGGCGGCGGGCACCTCGCGGCCGGCACCTGCCAGGTCCCGCACGAGGAGTCGGAACGGGTGGAACGCGAGATCATCGACGCGCTGCGCACCGAGCGGGTGGTACCGGTCTGACCGTACGGGCGGGGCCGCGAGGCCCCACCCGTACAGCACGCGGATCACGGGCCTTGCCCGGGCCCCACCCGCCGGTCGTGGTTCCGCGCCCCACGCGCTGGCCACGACGAACCTCACGCCCACCCGCGCGAGGTTTATCCCAAACCGCAGGCCCGGCCTGCTTGTGGGAGTCTCAGCCCTTGTAACTCCACTTTCCGGCCGCTACCGGCTCCTTCTCGGCGGACTCGTCGTCGCCGGAGGGTGTCTCGTCGGGCTCACCCGGCTCCTCCTCGGTGGCCCGGTGCCGGTTGCGCAGCAGCACCCACCCGGCGCCGAGCAGCGCCAGCCCCGCCACCAGCCAGCCGGAGACGGTGACCCAGGACGGGCCCTCCTGCGCCTGCTCGGCGAGCTGCCGGAACAGGGCATCCTCGGCGTCCGTGGTCCCGGTCGTGCCGGAGCCCTGATCGTGGTGCGACACCGGGGTGGTCCCGTCGTTCGGCGTGAGCGTCACCGTGCCCGGCATGACCGGGCCGGCCTTGCCGTCGGCGTACTTGGTCTCCAGGGTGAACCGCATCGAGCTCAGCGCCGGCATCGGGCCCAGCGCCACGGTCAGGTCGGCGGACTTGCCCGGCTGGATCGTCGTGCCGTTCACCGCCAGCCAGACGATCGTGTCGGCGGCCTCGGACACCGGGGTGCCGCCGTGGATGGTGGTCAGCGGCTGGCTCAGTTTCCGGTACGTGATCCGCGGCGCCCAGTCGTTCACCGACAGCGGGTACACCTCGGCCACCGGGGTGTCCGCCGGGATCTTGAGCGTCACCTCGGTCACCGGCGCGGTGCCCTCGTTGGTCACGTGGAAGCTGAGGTTCGCCCCACCGCCCTGCGGCACGCTGGGCGGGCTCACCGTCACGTCGGCCGCGGCCGGGCCGGCGAGCGCCAGCACCCCGGCGGTGGTCACAGTGGTCAGCGCGCCCGCACGGCGGGCCATCCGGATAAGCCTCACGACATGTAGTTCGGATCACCGGCCCCGATGGTTCAACGCCCACCCAAGAGTTTTCCGCGATCTCGCCCGGTGGATGATGAACGGATGCGTGACGTGCCCATCGACGGCGACATGATCCGGCTCGGTCAGTTCCTCAAGCTGGCCGATCTCATCGACACCGGTGGGGAGGGCAAGGTCCTGATCGCCTCCGGGGACGTGACCGTCAACGGCGAGGTCGACCTGCGGCGCGGCCGGCAGCTTCACCCGGGTGACGTGGTCGAGGTGCTCGGCCGCAGGGCGCGGGTGGTTTCCTGAGCGGGGCCGGAACCCGGACGGGGTCCGCGTCGTCGTACCCGTCATGAACAGAAACCGCGGCCTGCTGACCGCCGCCGTTCCCCTTCTGCTGCTGGGCGCGTGCGCCCAGCCCGGTGCCGCCGGTGACAAGACCGCCGGCGCGCCGGTCGTCGAGAGCACCACCGCCTCCGCTGACCCGAAGCAGGTGGTGTTGCGTGTGGAGTACCGCGGCGGCTTCGTGCCCGCCGAGCTCATCCCCTCCCGGCTCCCGCGGTTCACCGCCTACGCCGACGGCCGGTTGCTGAGCGAGGGCCCGGTCCCGCTCATCTATCCCGGCAAGGCGCTGCCCAACCTCCAGGAGGTCCGGCTCGGCCCGGAGCGGTTGCGCGAGCTGATCGCCGAGGCGGTCGCGGCCGGCGTGAAGACCGGCACCGACTTCGGCATGCCGGGCATCGCCGACGCGCCGAGCACCCGGATCACCGTCGTCACCGCGGGTGGCGAGCAGGTGGCCGACGTGATGGCTCTCAACGAGGCCCGTCCCGACGACGGGGCGCTGACGAAGGAGCAGAACGCCGCCCGCAAACGGCTGACCGGCTTCCTCGATGAGCTGGACGCCGAGTTCGCCGGCTCGACCAGCCCGGCGCCGGCGCAGTACCGGGCGGAGCGGGTGGCGGTGCTGGCCCATCCCTACGTGGACACCGGCGACGGCGCGGGCGGCTCCCCGGTGCGCTGGCCCGGCCCCGACCTGCCCGGCGGCTACCTCAACGAACAGCTCAAGATCAACTGCCTGACCGTCGAGGGTACGGCGAAGGACGCCGTCTGGGCCGCCGCGGAAAAGGCCAACGAGCGTACGCCGTGGGAGTCCGCCGGAAAGAAGTGGCAGGTCCGGTTCCGGCCACTGCTGCCCGAGGAGACCGGCTGCGACTCCCTGCTGAGGCAGGAATGACCCCGATCGAGGAGGGCGTGGAGGTCGTGCGGACCGGTGGCGTGCCCTCCCGTGACCACCGTGACGAGCGGCCCCGCCGTGACGAGCCCGCTCCGGCCCCCGAGGGCCGGGCCGCGAGGAGCTGACAAAACGCGACCGCCGGCGGCCACCGAGGAGGTGTCCGCCGGCGGTCGGGGCCGGGTCAGTGGACCTGGAGCAGGTCCACCAGGAAGACGAGGGTCTCGTTCGGCTTGATCACGCCGCCCGCGCCGTTCGCCCCGTAACCCAGGTGCGCCGGGATCACCAGGCGACGGCGGCCGCCCACCTTCATGCCGGCCACACCCTGGTCCCAGCCGGCGATGACCTGCTGGCCACCGACCCGGAAGCCGAACGGCTCGCCGCGGTTCCAGGAGGCGTCGAACTCCTTGCCCGTGGACTGGGCGACACCCACGTAGTGGACGCTGACGAACGCGCCGGGCTTCGCCTCCGGGCCGGTGCCCTCGACGATGTCCTCGATCACCAGTTCGGTGGCGGGGGCGTCGGGGACGGGGCCGACGTCGGGCTTGCTCATGAATCCTCCAGATGTCTTACCGGACTCGGCCATGCAATCACAGGTCGATCACCACTGAACGAGCAGTGCCCGAAAGCCGTACTCCCGGGTGGCACCGTCCCTGCCGTACCCGGGAGATCTGATGTTCGTCCGCCGTCTCGCCCTCGCCGGCCTGCTCACCGTCGTGTCCGTGCCGTTCGTGCCGGCGCCCGCGCTGGCGCACGGGTCGCCGATCACACCGATCAGCCGCAGCGCCGCGTGCGCCGGGAACGGGACCAAACGCGACACGGCTGCCTGCAAGGCCGCGCTCAAGGCCACCGACGGGTTCCTCGGGGCGTACGACAACCTGCGGCTCGCGAACGTGGACGACGACCGTGAGCGGGTGCCGGACGGGAAGCTGTGCAGCGGCGGGATCGACGCCTACCGCGGGCTCGACCTGGCCCGCGACGACTTCCCGTCGACGGCGGTGCGCTCGGGGGAGAAGCTCCCGATCACGTACCGGGGGACGATCCCGCACGAGGGCTCGTTCCGTCTCTATCTCACCCGGCCGGGGTACTCGCCGGAGCGGAAGCTGACGTGGGGCGACCTCACCGAGCTGACCGAGATCAAGGATCCGCCGCTGACCGGAGGGTCGTACCGGATGCGGGTGACGCTGCCCCGGCGCAGCGGGCGGCACATCCTCTACGTGGTGTGGGAGACGAGCAGCACCCCGGACACCTATTACTCCTGCTCCGATCTGGTCTTCCCGGCGGCGGTGGCCCCGTCCCCATCACCGTCCACCTCCCCGTCCGCACCCGTAAAAGTCACAAAAAAAGCGGACATAAAGCCGTCGGTCGAAGCCACTGTGGAAGCGACTGTCGAGCCGTCGGCCACTCCACTGGTCCTGACCGCCGAGCAACCCGCCGACAGCAGCCGCACACTCGGCCACTGGCTCATCGGCGGCGCCCTACTGGCGATCTTCCTGGTCGTTCTCGGTGCCGGCGTCCGCCGACTGCGCCGCCGGGAAATCCATTGAGTTGTTTCGTCAAAAAGGTTTGAACCGCCCGCTCGTGGATCTCGTACTGACGGGCGTCGACGATGCATTGCCTGTCAGGCCCCCCAACGACGAAAGGCCTAGCATGAGTCGTGTTCGATACCGCGCCCAGTCCCGTACCTCGTGGCTGTCGCGTCGCCGGGTCCTGGCCCTCGCCGCTACCGGCGTCGGCGTCTCCGCCGTCTCGGTGGCCGGCCTGAGCCTCGCCGGCGAATCCTCGAGCGGCGGCAAGGGCGACGGTTCGCCGCTGATCCTGTCGCTGGTCGACGCGAAGAAGGGCACGATCGACGTCTTCACCGGTGAGAAGCGGAAGACGATCACCGACAAGAGCCTCGCGAAGAGCCTTCTCAAGGCCGCCGGACGCTGACCTTCCGCCGTTTCGACAGGAGATCCCCCGAACATGTCTTCCCACCGCGAAGCGCCGGAAATCAGCAAGGACCCGGTCGCCGACAGCTCCGACCTGTACGCGTTCGTCAGCCCCGACGATCCGGACACCGTCACGATCATCGCGAACTACGTGCCGCTGCAGATTCCCGCCAGCGGCCCGAACTTCTTCGAGTTCGGCGACGACGTGCTGTACGAGATCCACATCGATGCGAACGGTGACGCCCGCCCGGACATCACCTACCAGTTCCGGTTCCGTACCGAACTGCGCAACGACAAGACGTTCCTCTACAACACCGGCCAGATCAAGTCGCTCGACGACGAGAACTGGAACCGCCGGCAGTTCTACTCGGTCACCAAGGTCGACAAGCACGGCAAGAGCACGGTGCTGGCCAACAAGCTCCCGTCGCCGCCCTGCAACGTCGGCAAGATCTCCATCCCGGACTACGACAAGCTCGCCGCGGACGCCGTCCACAAGCTGAAGACCGGCGAGAAGGTCTTCGCCGGCCAGCGCGCCGACGCGTTCTTCGTCGACCTGGGCGCCATCTTCGACCTGGGCACGCTGCGCCCGTTCCAGGACAAGCACCTGGTCGGCTCGCAGCTGTTCAACTACGCCGGCAAGGCGGTCAACGCCACCGACAAGACCAACGTGCACAGCATCGCGATCCAGATCCCGCTGCACATGGTCCGCCGGGACGGCAAGAAGCGGGTCCGGGCCAAGGACGCCGGCGCGGTCATCGGCGTGTGGACGTCGGCCAGCCGCCGCCAGGTCGAGGTCCGCGGCAACAAGGGCGACGGCGACGTGGTGGTCGGCCCGCAGGTGCAGGTCTCCCGGCTGGGCAACCCGCTGTTCAACGAGGTCATCGTGCCGATGGCGGAGAAGGACAAGTGGAACAGCCTGCCGCCGAGCGAGGACAAGCGGTTCGCCGAGTTCGTCGCGACGCCCGAGCTGGGAGCGCTCCTGCCGGTGCTCTACCCGGGCCTGTTCGACAACCTGGCCGCGCTCAACAAGACCAAGGAGCCGCGCGCCGACCTGCTGGCCATCCTGCTCACCGGCATCCCGGACGGCCTGATCGAGGGCTTCCAGAACAACACCGGCGCGCTCCAGGCCGACATGCTGCGGCTGAACACGGCCATCGAGCCGGCCGCCAAGGAGAACAAGTTCGGCGTGGTCGGCGGTGACCTGGCGGGCTTCCCGAACGGCCGCCGCATCGCCGACGACGTCGTCTCCATCTCGCTGCGCGCCATCGCCGGCGTCACCGTCCCGCTGGTGAACGCCGACTTCAAGCCGGACGCCGCGGCCGCTCTGGTCGAGCAGGGCCTGAGCATCAAGGACGCCAGCGCCGGCCTGCTCAAGAAGTTCCCCTTCCTCGGCACGCCCTTCGACGGATTCGGAAACCCCTCATGAGCCACGGCCACGGGCACCCGCATCACCACCACACGTACGCGCCGTCCGGGCAGGGCACCGTGATGCTGAACATCGGCGACGGGATCGGCGCGATGATCATCCACACGCCGGCGCAGCTGCTCGGCCACGAGATCGAGGTGTCGCCGGTGGGGGACACCGGCGCCCGTACGCATGCCGCGGTCCGGGCCCGTTATGTCAGCTCCGGTGTCACCTTCTGTGTGGTGATCGACAGCCTGCCGGAGGGCCGTTACGCGGTCTGGCAGGACGACGACACCCCGCTCACCCAGGTGGAAGTCCGTGGCGGCGCGGTCGCCGAGGTCACCTGGCCGGCGAATCTGGTTCCCGGGCGGAGGCCGGTCGCGGTCTAATCTGGACGCCATGGCAGGCGGTCGGTCTCCGGGCCCGGCGGCGCCGGGCGCGGACGTCCCGGTTCACATCAGCCTGCGCACCACCGATGTGGACGAGGCCCGCGAGTTCTGCCGAAGTCTGTACTACGGACCGCTGCGGATCGAGCCGGTCGGTGACCCCGGCCGGTTCCAGTTCCAGGCCGACGTGGTGGTGCTCGGCCCGATCACGCTCGGCGAGGTCGGCTACGGCACCGACATCCGGGTGTCGATCGCGGCGCTCGAGACGGCGTACCACGTGCTGGTCCCGCTGACCGGCATGCTCCGCTCCCGGCATCGCGGCGCGGTGGTCCTGGCCGACCCGACCAGGGCCGTGGTGTTCCGGCCGACCGGCGACATCGAGGTCGACTGGCCCGCCTCCTGCCGTCTGATCAGCGTCAAGGTGGAGCGGGCCGCCCTGGAACGCGAGGTGGACGCGGCCCTCGACCAGCGGGTGATGTCCCCGCTCCCGCTGGGCGCCACCTTCGACCTGGTCGACGGCCCGGGCCGCACCTGGGCGGCGATGGTCCGGCTGTTGCTCGCCGAGCTGCGCGAGCCGGACGCCCTGGCCAGCCGTCCCCGGATGGCCGCCCGCTGGCGGGACATGGTGGTCAGCGGCCTGGCGCTCACCGTCGAGCACCCCTACGGCGAGGAGCCCGCCGGCCTCCAGGGCCCGCACCGGCCGCGCACGGTGAAACGGGCACTCGACGCCATGCACGCCGAGCCGTGGCGGGCGTACACGATCCATGATCTGGCGGCGCTGGCCGGCGTCGGCGTCCGGGTCCTCCAGGAGTCGTTCCGCCAGCACGTCGGCATGCCGCCGCTCACCTACCTGCGCCGCCTGCGCCTCGACGCGGTCCACGCCGAACTGTGCCGCTCCGATCCCGGCCAGGCCAGCGTCAGCGAGGTCGCCTACCGCTACGGCTTCACCCACCTGGGTCGTTTCGCCGGCGCCTACCGCACCCGCTTCGGTGAGACCCCCTCCCAAACCCTCCGCGACCGTCGCTGACCCTTTGCTTCAAGATCAACCCCATTTCCGGTACGGGCGGGAACGCCCCCGCCGAATCCTCCCCGTCCCGCCGAGCCGCGCGACCGGCTGCCCACTCCGGGCCGCGAGGCGACCGCCGGGCTGATGCGCGGGTCGGCCTTCCTCCGGCGGGGCGCGCCCCGCGTACCCCGGAAGGTCTTGATGTTTGCGGGGATCCGCCGGTTGACGGCTCCGTTTAGAATGCCTTTCCCGATCGCTCCGCCGGGGGTCGTGAGATCGGGTGATTCTACTTTCCGCTATTGCCGTCGCGGGATATGCCGGGCCATTCTGGCGTCCGGGTTCCGCCGCCCGTTAAGGCGGCGGCGACAGGGGAGAAAAATAACGTGAATCGACCGCGTGGATTTATGAAAATGGTTCTGCCCGGCATCGCTCTGACGGTTTCCATGATTGCCGCAGCGGGCTGCGAAGTGAAGGAGAAGCCGAGCCCCAAGCCGACGGAGGAAGCCATCGACCTGTCCAGGGTCATCATTCCGGGGGGTGTCGATTTCCAGGGATACTGCGATACCCGGGAATACAATGAGGATCTCGCCGGCGGAACCTGCGATTCAAAAATCGATCTGCTCGCCGCCTGCAAATTCGATCATCGGAAGGATGAGGACGAGAGGCGGAAGGTGGTCGAGTTCGTCCTGCGGGACAAGGGGAATCCCAAGAGCGGCGTCTGCCTGGACGGTCGCCGGGAATCGTTCGGCGGCATCAGCGACATGTCCGGGTACTGTGCGGAAACCTACGCCAAGGGCGACCGGGAGAAGGCCGTCGCCGAGCTCGACGGCGACACCTGGCTGTGCCGCGAGAGGTTGGACGTCACCGCCCTCTGCATCGAGGACAACAACGACAGCCGGCTCAAGGCCGAGCGCCTCGGCAGCGGTCTCTGGCAGTGCTACCGCTACGACACCGCCTAGAGCTCGACGCGCTGGCCTTTGCCGATGACCACCACGCCGTTGTCGCTGACCGTGTAGAGCTTGCGGTCGCGGTCGAGGTCGACGCCGATCTGGGCGCCCTCGGGGATGACGACGTTCTTGTCGATGATGGCGTTGCGGATCACCGCGCGCCGCCCCACCGAGACGCCCTCCATGATGACCGCGCCGTCCACGTGGGCCCACGAGTTGACCCGGACGTTCGGTGAGATCACCGAGCGTTCGACCAGGGCACCGGAGATCACCACGCCGGGCGAGATCATCGAGTCGAGGGCGCGGCCCTGGCGGTCGTCGTACCCGTGCACGAATTTCGCCGGTGGCCAGGAGCCGTAGTTGGTGAAGATCGGCCAGTCGTGGTTGTAGAGGTTGAAGATCGGCAGGGTGGCGATCAGGTCGGTGTGGGCCTCGTAGAACGAGTCGAGCGTCCCCACGTCGCGCCAGTAGCCGAGGTCCCGGTCGGTGGAGCCGGGAACGTCGTTGTCGCGGAAGTCGTAGACGTTCGCCTCGCCGCGCTCCACCAGCATCGGGATGATGTTGCCGCCCATGTCGTGCTTGCTGTCCGGGTTCTGCGCGTCGGCGGTGACGGCCTCGCACAGGGCCCGGGTGGTGAAGACGTAGTTGCCCATCGACGCATACACCTCGCCGGGCGAGTCGGGCAGGCCCTGCGCGTCCTTCGGCTTCTCCCGGAAGGCGCGGATGCGCTTGCCGTCCGCGCCGACGTCGATCACGCCGAACTGGTCGGCGAGTGACAGCGGCTGACGGATCCCGGCGACGGTGACCGCGGCGCCCGAGGCGATGTGGTCGTTGACCATCTGCTTCGGGTCCATCCGGTAGATGTGGTCGGCGCCGAAGACGATCACGTAGTCCGGCGACTCGTCGTTGATCAGGTTGAGGCTCTGGTAGATGGCGTCCGCGGAGCCGGCGAACCAGCGTGGGCCGAGCCGCTGCTGGGCGGGAACCGGGGTGACGTAGTTGCCGAGCAGCGTCGACATCCGCCATGTCTTGGAGATGTGCCGGTCCAGGGAGTGCGACTTGTACTGGGTCAGCACGACGATCTTCAGATACCCCGCGTTCGCGAGGTTCGACAACACGAAGTCGATCATGCGGTAGATGCCGCCGAAGGGCACTCCGGGCTTGGCGCGGTCCGCCGTCAAAGGCATCAGGCGCTTGCCTTCACCACCGGCCAGGACGATCGCAAGCACCTTGACAGCCATGGGAAGGACGCTAATATTCCGGCCGCCCCCGCGCCACCCGAAAGGGCGGTTCGAAATATCTTGCTCCGGCTGCAATCGACTTGCCGGTCAGACCGCCGGGATCCGGGCCGCCTGCTCGAGAAGCGCGTCGATCGCCTCGGCGGCGCAGGGGCGGCCGAAGTGGTAGCCCTGCACGAGCGGGCAGCGCAGTTGCCGGAGCAGGTCCGCCTGCACCTGGGTCTCCACCCCCTCGGCCACCGCGACCAACCCCCGGCTGCGGGCCAGTTCCAGGATCGCCCTGGTCAGGCTCACGTCCTGGGGGTTCGGCGGGTCCTGGTGGCGGCGGATGAAGGACTGGTCGATCTTGAGGATGTCGACCGGCAGGGTGTGCAGGTACGCCAGTGACGAGTACCCGGTGCCGAAGTCGTCGATGGCGATCCGGACCCCGTCCGCGCGCAGCGTGGCGAGCACCGAGGTGTCCGCGGCGTCGACGAGTACCGATTCGGTGATCTCCAGCACCAGTGCGGTCGGCGGCAGTCCGGTCTCCGCCAGGATCTCCCGTACCCCGTCGGCGAAGCCCGGGTCGCGCAGCTGGTGGGTGGAGACGTTCACGGTCAGGTAGAGGCCGTGCACCCGGTACCATCCGGCGGCCCGGGCGCAGGCCAGCCGCAGCGCCCGGGTGCCCAGCGCGCCGATCAGCCCGGTCTGCTCGGCCACCGGGATGAACACGCCGGGCGGGACGATCTCGTCGCCGCGGCGCCAGCGCATCAGCGCCTCCATTCCCTGGATCCGGCCGGTCGCGGTGTCCACCACCGGCTGGTAGTGCATGAACAGGCTGTCGTCGAGCAGCGCCTGCCGCAGGCCGGCGGCGATCCGGGCGCGCTCGCTCTGCTCGGCGCGCAGCGTCTCGTCGAACCGCGCCAGCCGCGCGCCGCCCGCCTGCTTGGCGGCGCGCAGGGCCAGGTCGGCGTCGCCCAGCACGGCGTCGTTTCCCGGTACGCCGTCCGCGACCCCGGCCCGGGCGGTCAACGGGATCCACCGCTCGTCGACCACGAACGGCGCCGAGGCGATCGCCGTCAGAACCCGCTCCGCCAGCTCACCGGTGTCCGCCGGCCCGGTCACCAGCAGGCCGAACTCGTCGCCGCCGAGCCGGGCCACCAGGTCCACCTCGGGGGCGAACAGCAGCAGCCGGCCGGCCGCCTGGCGCAGCACGGTGTCACCGACCGAGTGCCCGTACGTGTCGTTGACCTCCTTGAACCCGTCCAGCCCGCAGAGGATCAGGCTGTACGGACGGTCCCCGCCGGCGGCCCGGCCCAGATGACCGACCAGCAGGTCCCGGTTGGCGAGCCCGGTCAGCGCGTCGTGCCCGGCCCGGTACGCCAGACGCTGTTGCAGGACCCGCTGCTCGTGCAGGGCCGCCCCGATCTGCTGGGCCCGCCGCTCGGCCAGCCGGCTGGACAGGCCGACCCGCAGCATCAGCAGTCCACACAGCCCGGCCGTCAGCACCGCCGGGACCACCACGACGGCGCGCGGGTTCGCGACGGCGGGCAGCAGCGGGGCGGTCACCACGGCCACGTACATGCCGATCAGCCCGGCCCGCCCGGCCCGCTCCCCGGTGGCGGCCGGCTGGACCGCCGCCGGGTGCAGCGCGGCGGCCGCCGCCAGCACCCACCACAGCTGCATGACGAGGTGCGGCCCGCCGCCCGGCAGGAACGGCAGCGTGCCCTGGCCGCCGGTCGCCGCGTAGACCAGGTGCGCGGCGACCAGCACGGCGCCGCCGGCGGCGAGCAGCGGCCGCCGGCGCGCGGTCAGCGGCAGGGACGCCAGGATCGCCAGGTCGAGCACTCCGTAGAGGACCACCAGGGCGTTGTCGACCTGCTGGTAGCCGGGCTCCCCCAGGTACGGCAGGACGATGAACGACCAGGCCAGCATCGCCAGGCAGAGGACCACGGCGCCGGACTCGGCGGCCGAACCCGGGCGCTTGCGGCGGGTGAGCTGCACGGCCCCGGCCGCGTGCAGGGCGTACTGGAGGGCGAGCGACAGGCCCATCGGGGTGTTGTGCGGCGGCGGGGCGCCGGTCGCCGCCCGGACCGTCCACCAGGCGGAGGTCAGCAGACCCGCGGTGCCGGCCGCGGCGATCAGCCACCAGCCGCACCGGTGCCGGCGGGCGGCCCGCCAGAGGATCGCGGTCCCGGCCGCCTGCGGGATCAGCCACGCGGCGCCGACGCCCAGCGGATACAGGGCGAGCACCGCCGTGAGGCCGCCGGCCAGCAGGTACTGCCAGGCCGCAAGGCGGTGGGGTGACCGGATGGGCATCGGGACAGTGCACCACCGGACGGTTGTCGTTCGGGTGCGGCCGCGGTCCGATCCGGGGGCTAAGCTTGCGACTCGTGACGGACTCCGCGACCCGCCTGCGTGCTGACCTGCTCACCCGTGAGTACCCACCAGAGGTCTACGGGGGCGCCGGGGTCCACCTCGAATACCTGACCCGTGACCTGCGCCGGCTCGCCGACGTGCGGGTGCACTGCTTCGGTGGGCCGCGCGACGAGGCGGGCGTCACCGCCTACCCGGAACCCGCCGAACTGTCCGGCGCCAACGCGGCACTGCGCACCATGGGCGTCAACCTGGCGATGGCATCCGGCTGCGAGGGCGCCGACGTGGTGCACAGCCACACCTGGTACGCGAACTTCGCCGGCCACACCGCCAAACTGCTGCACGGCGTGCCGCACGTGCTGACCACGCACAGCCTGGAGCCGCTGCGCCCGTGGAAGGCCGAACAGCTCGGCGGAGGGTACGCGCTGTCCTCGTACTGCGAGCGCACCGCCATCGAGAACGCCGACGCCGTCATCGCGGTGTCCGGCGGGATGCGGCGGGACGTGCTCAAGGCGTACCCCTCGGTTGATCCGGACCGCATCCATGTGGTCTACAACGGCATCGACACCGACCTCTACTCGCCGTCCTTCGAGACCGACGTGGTCGACCGGCTGGGCATCGACCGCGACCGGCCGAGCGTCGTGTTCGTCGGGCGGATCACCCGGCAGAAGGGCCTGCCGTACCTGATGCGGGCCTGCCGTGAGCTGCCCGCCGAGGCGCAGATCATCCTGCTGGCCGGCGCGCCGGACACCCCCGAGATCGCCGCCGAGGTCGCCGACCTCGCGCGCGAGCTGCGGGCGGTCCGCGACCCGCACGGGGTGGTCTGGGTGCAGGAGATGCTGCCCAAGCAGGAGGTCGTCCAGGTCCTCACACACGCCACCGTGTTCGTCTGCCCGTCGATCTACGAGCCGATGGGCATCGTCAACCTGGAGGCGATGGCCTGCGAGACCGCGGTGGTCGCCACCGCGACCGGCGGCATCCCCGAGGTGGTGGCGGACGGCGAGACCGGCCTGCTGGTGCCGATCCAGCAGATCGAGGACGGTACCGGCACGCCCGTCGACCCGGAGAAGTTCGTCGCCGACCTGGCCGCCACCCTGACCCGGCTGCTGAACGACCCGGCGCTGGCCGAGCGGATGGGCAAGGCCGGCCGCCGCCGCGCCGTGGAGAGGTTCAGCTGGTCCCGGATCGCCGAGGACACCCTCGAGATATACCGGACGGTGCGGTGAACCCGCTCCGCCGGCCACCCGTGTGGGTGGCGCTGCTGTCCGCGACCACCCTGTTCGCGGTGGCCGTCCTGGGGCTCGGCCTGGTCCGGGCCGCCTTCTACGAGGCGCCCGCCGCCGGGGAACCGGTCGCCGCGGCCGAGGCGCCCGCACAGGCCGAGGCCGGCCGCTGCGGGACGCTGCCGGTCAGCGCGCCCCGTGAGCTGCGCGGCATGTGGCTCACCACGGTCTACAACATCGACTTCCCGAGCCGGCCGGGACTGCCGCAGGACCAGGTCGAGGCCGAGTACCTGAAATGGCTCGACCTGGCCGTGGCGAAACACCACAACGCGATCTTCGTACACGTCCGGCCCAGCGGTGACGCGTTCTGGCCGTCCGCGTACGCGCCCTGGTCGAACTGGCTGACCGGAAAGCTGGACGGCAGCGATCCCGGCTGGGACCCGATGGCGTTCATGGTCGACGAGGCGCACGCCCGCAACCTGGAGTTCCACGCCTGGTTCAACCCGTACCGGGGCACCCAGTACGCCCCGTCCGGCGCCGGGACCGACCTGACCAAGCTGCCCGCCGACCACCCGCTGGTGGTCCACCCGGAGTGGCGGATCGCGCATCCCGCCGGCGCCAAGGGCCGCTTCTACTACGACCCGGGAAACCCGGAGGCCCGCCGCTTCGTCGAGGACGCGATGCTGGAGGCCGTCCAGAAGTACGACGTCGACGGCGTCCACTTCGACGACTTCTTCTACCCGTACCCCGGCGACGGCGGCGGCGCGGACTTCCCCGACGGCGCCTCCTACGCGAAGTACGGCAACGGCATGAGCCGGGCCGACTGGCGGCGGGAGAACGTCAACACCCTGGTCCGCGAGATGAAGCAGCGGATCACCGAGATCAAGCCGTGGGTCAAGTTCGGGATCAGCCCGTTCGGCATCTGGCGCAACGGCGGCGAGGGCTCCGACACCAACGGCCTGGAGAGCTACAGCGCCATCTACGCCGACACCCGTAAATGGGTGCGCGAGGGCTGGCTCGACTACATCGTCCCGCAGCTCTACTGGACCATCGGCTTCGACAAGGCCGACTACGCCAAGGTGCTGCCCTGGTGGGCGAAAACGGTCAAGGGCACCGGTGTGCAGCTCTACATCGGAATCGGCGACTACCGGATCGGCGAGAAGGGCGACTGGAGCGACCCCGCCCAGATCGACAAACAACTGACCCTCAACGACCGGTACGGCGTCCAGGGCCAGATCCACTACAACGCCCAGCAGGTCCGTGCCGACCGGCTCGGCGCGGTCACCCGGTACACCGCCAGGCACTACGCGACACCCGCCCTGCTGCCGCCCATGTCACGCCTGCCGGCTTCGCCGCCCGCCGCGCCGGGCATCACCGGGGCCACCCGCGACGCCGCCGGCAAAATCGTTTTCCAGACGGCCGCGGCTTCCGGGGGCGCGAGCTGGGCCCTTTACCGTACGGGTGAGAAGAACGCGACCCTGATCGCCACCGGTCGTGCCGGCACCCCGGTGGTGGACCCGAAGCCCCCCGCAGGCCCGGCCACCTACTGCCTGAGCGGCCTGGACCGATCCGCCAACGAGGGCCCCCTGAGCAGCCCGTTCACCACCAGCGGCTGACCTGTCCGAGCCGGCGCCGCTCCTCGGTGGTGGCGCCGGCGCGGCAGTGGCGTACGCGCTCAAGCGGCTCCCAGGATCGGCGTTCCAGCCCACGTTCCTGGTGCTGACCAGCTGCCGCGACCGCGATGGTCGTCAGCGGCGGCCGGACACCGGAGCCCCCTCACCTCATGCCTGGTGAACGACCCGTACCCGTCGACGCGCAGGCCGTCCTCACCACGGTCCTCGTCATCCCGTTCGCCGCACTCATCTGCGCCGCCGTCGTACCGGCCCTCGAACTCCTCCAAACGATCACGAACAGCGGCGTCTGCGAGGCCGCCGACATCTTCCACAATGTCCCCGTCGTTCTCGCTGGCGTCGTTCTCGCTGGCGTCGTTCTCGCCGGCATCGTCCTCGCTGGCGTCGCTCTCGCCGGCATCGTCCTCGCTGGCGTCGCTCTCGCCGGCGTCGCCCTTGCTGGCGTCGCTCTTGCTGGCATCGCTCTCGCCCGCACGGTCCCGGCGTTGCGGGCCGCCCGTCAGCCGACCGCCGCGGTCGGTCCGCGCCTCCGGCAGGCGGCGCCGTCCGCCTTCCGGCCGCCTGTTCACCGGTCGCACGACCGCGGCCCGGCCTGGTCGAGGTGTCGGCTGTCCACCAAGACATCCGCCCTGCCGGTCACCGAGGACGCTCCGATACGCCTCACCGAGCATCCGTCGCGTCGAGCCCTCGATGTCGGTGAACATGAAGGTCACCAGTCCGCGGCGCGGGCCGGTGAGCGGCCTGCGGGCCTTCCGCCGGTGATCGAAGACGGACATCGACCGACGCGACTAGGATGATCTCGTGGACCATCCGGCGCCGAGATTCGCTGTCGCGTTCGTGCGCAGTGTCGCCGTGCTCGCCCTGGAAGCCGATGCACAGACGGCGTGGCTTCAGAGGCTGGGCACCGCTCCGTCGGCCGACGAACTCGCATGTGAGTTCGACGACGGTTTCCGGCTGGCACCGACCTTCATCGAGCGCGGCTGGCTTTCCGGCACGGCGATACCGGCGTTGACCCAACTCGACGATCAGCTCAGCGCGATGAGCGGAAACCCGAACGCAGACCTGTGGCACATCGATGCCCTGCCCCATCGCGCGGAATGGAATCGCGTCAGGACGCTGGCAAGAGCAGCACTGATTCTCTTGGCCTGAGCCACTCGCCGCCTTCTGCCCAAGCCCGCGTCGCCTCGCGTCGGCCCGCGTCGCCTCGCGTCGGCCCGCGTCGCCTCGCGTCGGCCCGCGTCGCCTCGCGTCGGCCCGCGTCGGCCCGCGTCGGCCCGCGCCCGCCCTGCGTCGGCCCGCCCTGCGTCGGCCCGCCCTGCGTCGGCCCGCCCCGCGTCGGCCCGCGGGGGAACATGAAACGGTTGTGGCCCGGAGGCGGTGCGACGGATTATCCACGCACACTATGCGGCGAATAAGGACGGAAACTCGTCCTTTCGACCTACCCGCCACGCCCTCGCTCAGGTTCCTCGAGATGAGTGAGTCGCGCCATTGGTTTCCTTTATCGGCGCTTTTGGATCCTCAAATTATTCTTTCATCGTGGCGGCGTGGTTCCAAGGTTCCGGATGAAAACAGGATGGCATGATCATCCGCTTACACTTCGCGATCGGATTGCGGAAGAATCCATTCATGGGGCAGGGATCGCTGTTCAGTAGGGCGCAGATCGCCGAGATGCGCGATCCGGCGAAGGTGCGCAACCATTCTCCCGAGCGGGAGGAGTTTCGTCGCATGCAACAGCGGCGTCGCGCTTTCGGCCTCGAACGCCGCCACGCCGAAAAACTTCGCCGCCTGCACCACAACGGCGCCGCCTCAGCGACCCCGCCCGGGCCAGGCCGTCCTCCGATTCCCGTCGGACCTGTTGCGCGGCCCGTCGGACCTGTTGCGCGGCCTGCCGGACTTGGTGCGCGGCCTGCCGGACTTGGTGCGCGGCCCGTCGGACCTGTTGCGCGGCCTGCCGGACCTGTTGCGCGGCCGCAGCCTCCCGCGCGGTGCGCACCGGATAGCCGCAGACCGTCCACCGCCGCCGACCCCCTTCGCGCGCCCGCAACTGCACCATCCGCTTCCCGAACACTCGAAACACCCCACAGGCCGCACACTGCGATCTCGCCGCCGCACGCGATGGCCGAGCCGCCAACGGCCGGCCAAAGAGATCCACACAGGCCCGACGGCCGCGAGCGGAGTCGCCGGTTGGCTTCGGTGCCCCGCCGGAAACCCTGGCTACAGGCGCCGCTGAAAGCCCTGGCCACCGGGCACCGCCACCGCCACCGGGCACCGGCACCGCCACCGGCACCGCCACCGGCACCGCCACCGGCACCGGCACCGGCACCGGCACCGGCACCGGCACCGGCACCGGCACCGGCACCGGCACCGGCACCGGCACCGGCACCGCCACCGCCACCGGCGCCGCCACCGCCACCGCCACCGCCACCGGCACCGGCACCGCCACCGGCACCGGCACCGGCACCGGCACCGCCACCGCCACCGCCACCGGCACTGGCACTGGCACTGGCACCGCAACTCCACCGGCAAGACCCCATTACGGCATCCACCGCAACGCTCGAGGCTAGGTCCGTGGTTGTCGGCGGGGGTGGCGCGTTCTCGGCTGGCAGGTCCATGGTCATCAGCGGCGATGGCGCGTTTTCGGCTGGCAGGCCCCACAGCAGCTCGCCGCCCGCTTACGGCTCCGGCCAGGAACCGGCGACCGGATTTCGGACTCGGCCACCCAGGACGTCACGGCATTCTTCCGTACGTGAGCGAATCTTCATCAAGGAGTCCGGCCAGGGCCCGATGACGGACGTAGCAGCATTCGACACCGCTTGCTGCTGTCGCATCAGCCTGAGCTGCCGTGTGAAAGCCGAAATGGAACGGCCGATTTTTCCTGTCCGATCGGTTCCCGCAGCGAAATTTCACAAGCCTGGGAATGTTCGGAAGAGGTCGCGCGCCCCGGGGCGTCGGGGCGTCGGGGCGCAAAGAATCCCCGAGTGTGCGGGCCGCGCAGGAAATCCGGAGCGTGGGGCCACGCAAGAAGGCCGGAGCTTGCGGGTCGCGCAGGAAATCTGGAGCGTGCGGGTCGCGCAGGAAATCCGGAGCTTGCGGGCCGCGCAGGAAATCCGGAGTGTGCGGGCCACGCAAGAAGGCCGGAGTGTGCGGGTCGCGCAGGAAGGCCGGAGCTTGCGGGCCGCGCAAGAGAGAGCCGGAGGGCGCCGGCCTTCAAGAACCTGGGGCAGGGGATGGGCGCCGCGGTGGGAGTGTGGGTCAGGCGGTCACCTTTCCGTCGGTTACCTCGATGTGGCGGTTTGTGGTGACCGCCTCCAGCATGCGGCGGTCGTGGGTGACCAGCAGCAGGGTGCCGGTGTAGGAGGCCAGCGCCGACTCCAGCTGTTCGATGGCCGGCAGGTCCAGGTGGTTGGTGGGTTCGTCGAGGACCAGCAGGTTCACGCCGCGGGCCTGGAGCAGGGCGAGTGCGGCCCGGGTGCGTTCGCCGGGGGAGAGGGTGGCTGCGGGGCGGAGCACGTGTGCCGACCGGAGGCCGAATTTGGCGAGAAGCGTGCGGACGTCGGCGTCCGGCCAGGTGGGGACGGCGGCGCCGAACGCGACCGCCAAGGGCTCGTCGCCGAGGAACAGGCCGCGGGCCTGGTCGACCTCGCCGATCACGACGCCGGGACCGAGGTGGCGGTCGCCGGAGTCGAGGGGGATGCGGCCCAGCAGGGCGGCCAGCAGCGTGGACTTGCCGGAGCCGTTCGCGCCGGTGATGGCGACCCGGTCGGCCCAGTCGATCTGGAGTGTGACCGGGCCGAGGCTGAACGCTCCCCGCCGTACGATCGCCTCGCGAAGGGTGGCCACGACGGCGCCCGCGCGTGGCGCCGCAGCGATCTCCATGCGCAGCTCCCACTCCTTGCGGGGCTCCTCGACCACCTCGAGCCGTTCGATGAGGCGTTCCGTCTGGCGGGCCTTGGCCGCCTGTTTCTCGCTGGTCTCGCCGCGGAACGCCTTCACGTGCTTGTCGTTGTCGGTGGCCTTGCGGCGGGCGTTGCGCACGCCCTTGTCCATCCAGGCGCGCTGGGTGCGGGCGCGTTCGAGCAGGTCGTCCTTCTTGTCGGAGTACTCCTCGTACTGGTCGCGGGCGTGCTGCCGGCCCCGCTCGCGTTCTTCGAGGTAGGAGGCGTAGCCGCCGCCGAAGAGGCGGACCTGCCGCTGGGCCAGGTCGAGTTCGAGGACCTTGGTGACGGTGCGGGTGAGGAACTCGCGGTCGTGGCTGACCACGACGACACCGGCGCGCAGCCCGGCCACGAATGATTCGAGACGGGCCAGGCCGTCCAGGTCGAGGTCGTTGGTCGGCTCGTCGAGCAGGTAGACGTCGTAGCGGCTGAGCAGCAGCGACGCCATGCCGGCGCGGGCCGCCTGGCCGCCGGAGAGGGCGGTCATCGGCAGGTCCGTGGCGAAACCGAGGTCGGTCTCGGCGATCCGGTCATCGAGGTCGGCGCCGCCCAGGTCGAGCCAGCGTTCGAGGGCGGCCGAGTACCGGTCGTCGGCGCCGGGTCTTCCGTCGGCGAGCTCTTCGGCGGCGGCGTCCATCGCCGCGTGCGCGGCGGTCACCCCGGTGCGCCGGCCCAGGAACTCGCGCACGGTCTCGCCGGCGCGCCGTTCCCGTTCCTGCGGCAGATATCCGACGTTGGCGGTGGGCGGGCTGAGCGAGACGCTTCCGCTCTCGGTGGCGATCAAACCCGCGAGGGTACGAAGGAGCGTGGTCTTGCCCGCCCCGTTGACGCCGACCAGTCCGATCACGTCGCCGGGTGCGACCACGAGGTCGAGTGCTTCGAAGAGGGTACGGTCCCCGTGTCCCGCGGCGAGGTCGCGGGCGATCATTGTGGCGCTCATCAGGCACGATTCTAGGCCCTCCTGGAAATCGACGGATGGCGATACGGTGTGCCGATGCGACTGCTTGCCAGGGGCCTCACGCTCCTCGTCGTTCTTGCCGGGTCGGCGGTCATCGCCGCGACCCCGGCCCACGCCGCGACCGGCACCCAACCGGTCCACGACTACGCCACCGCGATCCGGGAACAGGTTTGGGTGCAGGCCCCGGTCGACAGCGACTCGGACGGGCAACCGGACCGGGTCGCCGTGCGGATCATCCGGCCCGACACCGACGCCAAGGTGCCGGTGATCTTCCAGGCGAGCCCGTACTACGCGGGCCTCAACGACGTGCCCAACCACGACGACATCGACCGCGACGGCAGCCTGTCCCAGCTGTCGATCGACGCGAACCGGGCGGAGACCATCACCTTCGCCGGCTATCTGGACAACTATTTCGTGCCGCGCGGCTACGCCGTGGTGTTCGCCGACAGCCTCGGCAGCGGCGGCTCGACCGGCTGTCCCACCTCGGGCGGCCGCAACGAGACGCTCGGCATGAAGGCCGTGATCGACTGGCTGAACGGCCGGGCCCCGGGCTTCGACGCGGCCGGCGCCCCGGTGACGGCGGGCTGGACCACCGGCCGGACCGGGATGATCGGCGTCTCCTACAACGGCACCCTGCCGAACGCGGTCGCCGCGACCGGCGTGCGCGGCCTGGAGACGATCGTGCCGATCGCCGCGATCTCCAGCTGGTACGACTACTACCGCAGCAACGGTGGTGTGGTGGCGCCCGGCGGATTCCAGGGCGAGGACACCGACGTACTGGCCAAGGCCGTCCTGACCAGGGAGAATCCCGAGGTCTGCGCCGACGTGATGGCCGATATCGAAGAGGCGCAGGACCGGGAGACCGGGGACTACAGCGCCTACTGGGCCGAGCGGGACTATCTGCGTGACGTGCACAAGGTGCGGGCCAGTGTGCTGCTGGTGCACGGGCTGCACGACTTCAACGTCCGGACCGGGCAGGCCGGCCAGTGGTGGGACGCGCTGTCGAAGCGGAACGTGCCCCGCAAGATCTGGCTGCACCAGGCCGCGCACACCGACCCGTTCAACATCCGGCGCACCGAGTGGCTGACCACCCTGAACCGGTGGTTCGACCAGTGGCTCTACAAGATCGACACCGGGATCATGCGGGAGCCGGTCGCCGACGTCGAGACCGCGCCGAACCACTGGGTGACCTCGCGGACCTGGCCGCTGCGGCCCACCTCGTTCCACTTCGGGACGGGGGAACGGCAGACCTTCACCGACAACACGGCACGGACCGCCGAGGACCTGGCGAACGCGCCGGACACCGCCGACCCGAACCGGATCGCCTACCTGACCGGGCCCCTCGCCACGGAGACCCGGCTCACCGGCACCCCGGAGGTCACGGTCCGGGCCTCGCTGGACGGCGACAGCCCCTACCTGACCGCGCTGCTCGTCGACTACGGGGAGGCGGAGCGGTTCGTCCGCACCCGGACGCTCGCCGAGCTGGAGTGCGTCGGGCCGGGCATCGAGGGCGATCCCGGGTGCTTCGCCAAACGGGAGTACGTGACGGCGACGACCCCGTACGAGATCGTCACCCGTGGCTGGATCGATGTGCGGAACCGGTTCTCGCCGGCGCACACCACACCGATCAAGGCCGGGAAGACCTACACCTTCCGCTGGGACCTGCAGACCACCGACCACGTGTTCGCGGCCGGGCACCGGATCGGCCTGGTGCTGATCTCCACCGACCGTGACCACACCCTGCGGTACCCGTCCGGAACCGTGGTCGGCGTCTCCGGCGCCGGCCTGCGGATCAGCTGATCGGGACGGCCGGGCCGCTCACCAGGACCGCCTCGTTCCCGGGAACGAGGCGCACGGTGACGCGGCTCGGCCGGCCCATGTCGTCGCCCTGCCGCAGCAGCAGTTCGGCACTGGCCGGAACCAGCTCCAGCTCCCGCAGATAGCCACCGAGGGCCGCGGCCGCCGCGCCGGTGGCCGGGTCCTCGTACACCCCGCCGACCGGGAACGGGTCGCGCACGTCGAACGTCTCCGCGGAATCGCGGAACACCAGCTGCACCGTGGTCCAGCCGCGCGCGGTCATCAGCGCGGTCAGCGCCGGCACGTCGTAGTCCAGCTCGGCGAGGCGCCGCCGGCTGGTCACGGCCAGAATCGGATGGTACGCCCCGGCGTACGCCACACGCGGCGGCAGCGCAGGGTCGAGGTCGCCGGCGTCCCAGCGCAACGCCGTGAGCAGCGCCGCCAGATCCTCCCCGCCCAGGTCGCCGACCCGCGGCCGGACGCTGCTCAGAGTCGCCACCCCGGCCCCGTCGACGGACACCGGCACGTCGCCCGCGTTGGTCGTGAAGACGTGCTCGCCGGGGCCTAGCGCCACCGCGGTCGCCACCGTGGCGTGCCCGCAGAACGGCACCTCGACGAGCGGGCTGAAATACCGCACCCGGTAGCGGTCGCCGTCGGCCGCGGTCACGAACGCCGTCTCCGAATACCCCACCTCGGCCGCGATCTGCTGCATCCGGGCGTCACTGAGCGTGCTCGCGTCCAGCACCACCCCGGCCGGGTTGCCACCGGCCGGATCGAGGGTGAAGGCCGCGTACCGAAGAATCTGCGTCATGCGACCGAGCGTGCCGCGCGGCAGCCGAGGGTGACCAGAGCCAATCTCGCGCGCCTGGATGTGTCGGCGCGCACAGTCGATGTCGTCATATCCCCGGAGTAGCGTTCGTGCGGTGACCTCACCCGCCGAACCCGCCGACCTGCCCCGCACCGTGGGCGAGCTGCGTGCCACCGGCCACCAGTTCCGTCCGGTGAAAGAAGAGCTCCGCGACAACCTGCTGGCCCGGCTGCGTTCCGGCGAGCCACGCTTCCCCGGCATCGTCGGCTATGACGACACCGTCCTGCCCGAGGTCGAGCGCGCGCTGCTCGCCGGGCACGACATGGTCCTGCTCGGCGAGCGCGGCCAGGGCAAGACCCGCCTCATCCGGGCGCTCGTGGGCCTGCTCGACGAGTGGACGCCCTACATCGCCGGCTCGGAGCTGCACGAGCATCCGTACCATCCGGTCACCCCCGCCTCCCGGCGGCTGGCCGCCGAGACCGGCGATCTCCTGCCGGTCGCCTGGCTGCACCGCTCCGAGCGGTACGGCGAGAAGCTCGCCACCCCGGACACCAGCGTCGGCGACCTGATCGGCGACGTCGACCCGATCAAGGTGGCCGAGGGCCGCGCCCTGGGCGACCCGGAGACCATCCACTTCGGCCTCGTGCCGCGCACCAACCGGGGCATCTTCGCCGTCAACGAGCTGCCCGACCTGGCCGAGCGGATCCAGGTGTCGCTGCTCAACGTGCTGGAGGAGCGCGACATCCAGGTCCGCGGCTACCAACTGCGGCTGCCGCTCGACCTGCTGCTGGTGGCGTCGGCCAACCCGGAGGACTACACCAACCGCGGCCGCATCATCACCCCGCTCAAGGACCGGTTCGGCGCGGAGATCCGCACCCACTACCCGGTCGACCTGGAGCTGGAGACCGCCCTGATCCGGCAGGAGGCGGCGCTCGTCGCGTCCCTGCCCGACCACCTCGTCGACGTGCTGGCCCGCTACACCCGGGCGGTCCGCGAGTCGCCGTCGGTGGACGCGCGGTCCGGTGTGTCGGCCCGGTTCGCGATCGCCGCGGCCGAGACCGTGGCGGCGTCCGCGCTGCGCCGGGCCGGGCTGCGCGGCGAACGCGAGGCGGTCGCCCGGATCTGCGACGCCGTGTCGGTCACCGCCACGCTGCGCGGCAAGGTCGAGTTCGAGAGCGGCGAGGAGGGCCGGGAGACCGAGATCCTCGGCCACCTGCTGCGGGTCGCCACCGCCGAGACGTTCCGGGCCCGGCTCGCCGGTCTCGACCTGTCCGGTTTCACCGACCTGGTCGCCGAGGGCGCCATCATCCAGACCGGCGACCTGGTCAGCGCCGAGGAGCTGCTCGCGCAGATCGGGACGGTGCCGGGCCTGGCCAAGGTGCTGGACCGGCTCGGGCTGGGCGACGCGCCGAGCCCCGGGCAGGCGGCGTCCGGCATCGAGTTCGCCCTGGAGGGGCTGCACCTGACCCGCCGTCTCGCCAAGGAGCTGACCGACGACGGCCGCACCATCTACGGGAGCTGAGGTCCGTGCCCGGCAATGTCTTCCGCTACGGGGCCTGGCGGGACGGGCCCGATCCACTCGCGCCGCCGTACGACGTACGGGCCGCGGTCGACGCCATGGGGGAGCGGGTCCTCCGCGGCGACAGCCTGCGGGACGCGCTGCGTGACCTGATCCGGCGCGGCCCCCGCGACGGCCGAGGGCTCGACTCGCTGACGGAGCGGGCCCGCCGGCTGCGGCGGGAGGCGCTGCGCCGCGGCAACCTCGACGGCGCCGTCACCCGGGCCCGGCAGATGCTGGACCAGGCCCTCGCCACCGAACGCGACGGGCTCGCCGCCCGCCGGGACGACGACGCCCGCTTCCACGAGGCGATGCTGGACAGCCTGCCGACGTCGGTGTCACAGGCCGTCTCCGAGTTGTCCGACTACGACTGGACGTCCGACGACGCCCGGCAGATCTACCAGCGGATCCTCGCCGGGCTGCGGCAGGAGGTCGTCGCCCAGCGCTTCGCCGGCATGAAGCAGGCCCTCCAGGAGGGCGACCTGTCGGACGTGTCGGCCATGCTCGGCGACCTCAACGACCTGCTCGGCCGGCACGCCCGCGGCGAGGACACCACCGACGCGTTCCGCGACTTCATGGACCGGCACGGCCGGTTCTTCCCGGACGACCCGCGCAACGTCGACGAGCTGATCGACTCGCTGGCCCGGCAGGCCGCCGCCGCGGAACGCCTGATGCGCTCCCTCAGCCCGCAGCAGCGCGAGGAGCTGGAGCAGCTGATGCGGCAGGCCCTCGGCGACGGACCGCTGCGCGGCCAGCTCGACCGGCTCACCGACAACCTGCGCACCCTCCGGCCCAACCTGAACTGGGGCCGCGGCGAGCGCATGCGCGGCCCCGGCGACCTCGGTTACGGCGACGCGGCGTCGGCGCTCGGCGAGATCGCCGACCTGGACGAGCTGATCGAGCAGCTCGGCCAGGGCCATCCCGGCGCCACCCTCGACGACGTCGACGTCGAGGCGGTCGAACGCCAGCTCGGCCGCGGCGCCGCCGACGATCTGCGGCGGCTGCGCGACCTGGAGCGTGAGCTGCGCCGCCAGGGCTGGGTCCAGCGCGACGCGGACGGCCTCACCCTCTCCCCGAAGGCGCTGCGCCGCCTCGGCCAGACCGCCCTCTCGGCGATCTTCAAGGACATCGCCGGCCGGCGCGGCGAGCACGACATGCGCGACGCCGGGGCCGCCGGTGACCTGATCGGCTCCTCGCGCCGCTGGGAGTTCGGCGACGATCAGCCCCTCGACGTGGTGCGGACCATCGGCAACGCGGTTCGCCGCCGGGCCGCCTCGGCGTCCTCGGCGACCCTTCCGGTCCGCCTGGAGCCGGAGGACTTCGAGATCGCCGAGACCGAGCGCAGGGCCTCCGCGGCGGTCGCCCTCTGCGTCGACCTCTCCTATTCGATGTACGCCGACGGCCGCTGGGGCCCGATGAAACAGACCGCCCTGGCCCTGTCCCACCTGGTCGCCACCCGGTTCCCACAGGACGCGCTCCAGATCGTCGGCTTCGGGCGGTATGCGCAGACGCTCTCCCAGGGGGAGCTGGCCGCCATCGAGCCCACCGTCGAGAAGGGCACCAACCTCCAGCACGCCCTCAAGATCGCCGGCCGCCACCTGCGCCGCCACCCCGGCGCCGAGCCGGTCGTCCTGGTGGTCACCGACGGCGAACCCACCGCCCACCTGGAGGAGGACGGCGAGGCGGTGTTCTGGTGGCCGCCGCTGGCGGAGACCGTCCAGGCCACCGTCCGCGAGGTCGACCAGCTGACCCGGTACGGCGCCACCCTGAACGTCTTCATGCTCGGCGAAGACGACGGCCTGCGCCGTTTCGTCGGCGCGATCGCCCAGCGCAACGGCGGCCGCGTCTTCAGCCCGGACGCCGCCGATCTGGGCCGCTACGTGATCGACGACTACGTCCGCGCCCGGCGGGGCCGCCACTCCCACTGACCCTCCCGCCCGCCCTCCCTCGGCCTCCCTCCCTCGGCCTCCCGCGTCTGCCGGCCTCCCGCGTCTGCCGGCCTCCCGCGCGCCGTTTCGCGGCTCGCCGTACCCCTCCTTCCGCGATCTTGGACGTTTCGTCACCTGCGGTGGTGGGCGCCCGTCCAAGGTCGCGGAGGGGTGGCGGGCGCTCTTCCGCGACGTCCCGGCCTCCTGGCCTCCCGGCCTCCTGGCCTCCTGGCCTCCCGCGCGCCGTTTCGCGGCTCGCCGTATCCCTCCTTCCGCGATCTTGGACGTTTCGTCACCTGCGGTGGTGGGCGCCCGTCCAAGGTCGCGGAGGGGTGGCGGGCGCTCTTCCGCGACGTCCCGGCCTCCTGGCCTCCTGGCCTCCTGGCCTCCCGCGCGCCGTTTCGCGGCTCGCCGTATCCCTCCTTCCGCGATCTTGGACGTTTCGTCACCTGCGGTGGTGGGCGCCCGTCCAAGGTCGTGGAGGGGTGGCGGGCGCTCTTCCGCGACGTCCCGGCCTCCTGGCCTCCTGGCCTCCTGGCCTCCCGCGCGCCGTTTCGCGGCTCGCCGTATCCCTCCTTCCGCGATCTTGGACGTTTCGTCACCTGCGGTGGTGGGCGCCCGTCCAAGGTCGTGGAGGGGTGGCGGGCGCTCTTCCGCGACGTCCCGGCCTCCTGGCCTCCTGGCCTCCTGGCCTCCTGGCCTCCTGGCCTCCCGCGCGCCGTTTCGCGGCTCGCCGTATCCCTCCTTCCGCGATCTTGGACGTTTCGTCACCTGCGGTGGTGGGCGCCCGTCCAAGGTCGTGGAGGGGTGGTGGTGCTCGTCCTGAATTGCGGAGGGGTGGTGGGCGTCCGGCCAAGGTCGCGGAAGGGTGGTGCTTGTCCTGAATTGCGGAGGGGTGGGGTGCCTGTCCTGGATCGGGAAAGGGAATGAGCTAGCCTCCTAGGATGGGCTGGTGGAGTGTGGCCAGCGTGACTGCGTGCCGGGTTGGGGAACGCGGCTGGTTATAGTTGCTCGGCGAGCGGCCCGTTCGTGCGTTCGGGGCTTGCGCACGAGCCAGGGCGGGGGCCTCGGCCGAGGGGGAGAGGAAGTCGCGATGTCGCAGCAGCCTGCGCCGTCCATCGAGACCTCCAATCGCATCTGGACGTTGCCCAATGTGATCAGCTTCATCCGGCTGCTCGGGGTGCCGCTCTTCCTCTATCTGCTGCTCGTGGCCGAGCAAGACGTGGCGGCGGTGGTCGTGCTCGCCGTGGGCGGATCCACCGACTGGGTGGATGGATACGTCGCCCGCCGGATGAACTCGGTGAGCCGCCTCGGGGAGTTGCTGGACCCGTTCGCGGACCGGCTGTACATCCTGGCCACGTTGATCGGGTTCACCGTGCGTGAGGTGGTGCCGCTGTGGTTCACCGCCGCGCTCCTGCTGCGTGAGGCCGTGCTCGGGGTGGCGTTGGTCATCCTGCGGCGGCACGGATTCGGTCCGCCACCCGTGCACTACGTGGGCAAGACCGGCACGTTCCTGCTGCTCGCGGCGTTTCCGATCATTCTGCTGGGCACTGCGGCGCCCGGGCTGGCCTGGTGGGCGACCCCGGTCGGCTGGGGGCTGGCCTGGTGGGCGCTGGGGCTCTACTGGTGTGCGGCCGTGCTCTATCTGATCCAGGCCGTGCGCCTGCTGCGGGCCGATGCCGCGGAGGCGTCGTGAGGTGCGGCGCCGAGGGCGTGCCGTGAGCCTGCCGCCCTCGTATCTTCCGGCCGGTGGGCCGGACCCGGACGGGGCGTCGGCGGGGAAGCGGACCTACGGACCGGACTTTCTCACGGCGCTGTTCCAGAACCCGCTCGATCCGGGGTACCAGGACGCCGCCGCGCGCCGGGCCACCGAGGGCCGGAGGCGCGGCTGGCGGCGGTCGCTGGCCGGCGGGTCGTCGGCGCTGACCCTGGTGGTGATCGGGTTCCTGCTGGTGGTGGCCTATCGGCAGACGGTTGCCGAGGAGCCGGCCCGGACCGTGGCACGGGACTCGCTGATCAGCCAGGTGCAGAAGCGCCGGGAGGAGACCGACCGGCTGCGGGAGCAGGCCGACCGGCTCGGTGACGAGGTCGCCGCGTTGCGGGACCGGGCTCTGGGCGGGGCGGCGCTGGCCGAGCTGCGGGATCTGGAGGCGGTCACCGGGATGTCGCGGGTCCGCGGCTCGGGGGCGAGGATCACGCTGGTGGACGGGCCGACGTCGGTGGACGCGGTGACCGGGGAACGGCGTACCGAGGGCCAGGTCAAGGACACCGATCTGCAGCTGGCGGCGAACGCGCTGTGGGAGTCGGGCGCCGAGGCCATCATGATCAACGGGCAGCGGCTGACCGCGACGTCACGGATCCGGCAGGCCGGCGAGGCGATCCTGGTCGACATCCGGCCGGTGGCGTCACCGTACGAGGTGGTGGCGATCGGGCCGGAGGACCTCGCCGACGACTTCCGGGCGGGCTATGCCGGGCAGTTCTTCGACACGCTGTCCGGGCGGTACGGGATCTCGTTCAAGGCCGCCGAGGTGAAGGACGTGACCCTGGAGGCGGCGACCGAGTTCCAGCTCCGTTCGGCCGCGCCCAGCGTTGCGCCCGCGCCGCCGGGCTCCGCTTCGTCGTCCGGGCCGGGGTCGCCGGCGCCGGGTTCGTCCACGGAAGGCGGCCGATGATCGCCGTACTCGCTCTGCTCGCCGGTGTTCTCCTGGGCATCCTGTACGAGCCGTCGGTGCCGCTGGAGCTGGTGCCGTATCTGCCGATCGCGGTGGTGGCGGCGTTGGACGCGGTGTTCGGCGGGGTGCGCGCCAAGCTGGACGGGATCTTCGACGACAAGCAGTTCGTGGTCTCGTTCATCTCCAACGTGCTGGTGTCCGCCCTGATCGTGTATGTCGGTGACCAGCTCGGTGTGGGCGGTCAGCTGTCGACGGGTGTCGTGGTCGTGCTCGGCGTGCGGATCTTCGGTAATGTCGCGGCGATCCGACGTCACCTGTTCCGGGCATAGGAATTAGATGATCGAGCCTGATGAGACCGGGTCGCGGGCGCAGACCGCGGCCGCTTCCACCGTGCCCGTCACGGAGGACGATCCGGCCACCACGCCGGCCCCGGCGGACGACAACGCGCCGACCGTGCCGGGCGACAAGGTCACGACCGCGCCGGGCGTGCCGGGCGACAAGGTCACGGCCGCGCCAGCCGTGCCGGGCGACAACGCGCCGGGCGTGCCGGGCGACAAGTTCACGACCGTGCCGGGCGTGCCGGGCGACAAGGTCACGACCGCGCCGACCCCGCTGGGCGACAAGTTCATCGCGCCGGGCGACGAGTTCACGACGGCGCCGACCGCGACGGTGGACGAGGCCACCGAGCCGGTCGGCGATGAGGAGCCGACGGTCTCTCTGGCTCGGCGGAGCGCTCCCGACGTACCCCCGCATGGTTTTGACGGGATCGACGGGGCGGAGGCCGCCCCGGTGAGCGAGGGTGACGCGCAGGCCGCGGGGGTGCCCCGGTCGGGTGACCGGGAGGACGGTGAGGCGGAGATATCCGCCACGTCACCCGATGGGGCGGAGCCCGGAGAAAGTGATCTTGGTCGCCCGAAGAGGCGCTGGCCGGCTCCGGCCGGGGCGCTGATCTGGGTGCTGTTGGCGCTGTTCGGGTTCACGCTGGTGGTGCAGTTGCGCAGCAACGACGCCGACGACGGGCTGGCCGGGATGCGGCAGGAGGACCTGGTCCGGATCCTGAGCGACCTGGAGGCGCAGGACAGCCGCCTGCTGGCCGAGATCCAGGAGCTGGAGACCAGTAAGCAGCAGCTCAGCTCGGGTGTGGCGGGCCGTGAGGCGGCGCAGCTGGAGGCGGAGAAGCGCAGTCAGCAGCTGGGGCTGCTCGCCGGGACGGTGGCGGGCAGCGGTCCGGGGCTGGACATCACGCTGAGCAATGTGCGGGCGTCCGACGTGCTGAACACGGTGCAGGAGCTGCGTGGCGCGGGCGGTGAGGTGATGCAGCTCAATGGGGCGAACGGCACCTCCGTGCGGGTGGTGGCGTCGAGCTTCTTCGTGGACGCGTCGGGTGGCGGGATCATTGCGGACGGTGAACAGTTGACGGGTCCGTTCCGTCTGCTGGTGATCGGTCCGCCGAGCACGATGAGCACTGCGCTGCAGATCCCGGGCGGGGTGGTGGCGTCGGTGCAGAACGACGGCGGTAGCGTGACCATGGACTCGCGTTCGCTGGTCGACGTGACCGCGGTGCGTAAGGCGGCAGCTTTGCGATACGCGCGTCCTGTTTCGTGATTTACGGAGGAAGCGTTGATTCCTGAGGATCTGCGGTATACCGCGGAGCACGAGTGGGTCGCCGGTGACGGCAGCGGGCCCGTGCGGGTGGGCATCACCCACTTCGCGCAGGACGCCCTGGGCGACATCGTCTACGTGCAGCTGCCCGACGAGGGCGCGGTCGTGCAGGCGGGTGACTCGCTCGGCGAGATCGAGTCGACCAAGAGCGTCTCGGAGATCTACGCGCCGATATCGGGCACGGTCGTGGCGCGGAACGCGACGCTGGCCGATGAGCCGGAAATCATCAACGGCGAGCCGTACGCGGCCGGCTGGCTGGTGGAGATCACGCCGGACGATCCGGCGTCGGTCGCGGCGCTGATGGACGCGGCGGCGTACCGGGCCCTCACCGAGAGCTGAGGTCTCCGCGCGTCCGGTTGCTCAGCGATATTGGCGCTGACTAGGCTCGCGAAGCACACGAAGAACTGTTATTCCTTTGAAACCGATAGTCGTGCGTCGGGCCGAAATGGCTCGGCGGGGGCCGCAACGCCGCGTGTCCCGCCGGGAGGCGACGACCAACTGATCCGTGAGGTGGTCCGATGACGCGCCCAGACGACGAGTTTCCCCCGCTCGACGTCACGTCCACGCTGAACCTTGGCGCCCTTGACGAGGTGCTGGAGGGACCTGAGACCGACGTGGTGCCGAGCCGCATGTCCGGCTCGCTCCCGCCGGGGATGGCTCTGCTGGTGGTCCGCCGTGGCCCCAACGCAGGCGCCCGCTTCCTCCTCGACCACGACGTGACGACCAGCGGCCGGCACCCGGACAGTGACATCTTCCTCGACGACGTGACGGTGTCGCGCCGCCACGCCGAGTTCCACCGGGACGGTGGCACGTTCACCGTCCGCGACGTCGGCTCGCTCAACGGTACGTATGTGAACCGGGAAAGGGTTGAAGCCGCGACGCTCAGCAATGGCGACGAGGTCCAGATCGGCAAGTTCCGTCTGGTGTTCATCGCCGGTCCGCGGCCGGAGGGCGAGGGCCGGGCGTGACGTCGTCGGGGGCGGCCGCGCGTGATCCGGGGGCTTCGCGCCCTCAGGACGGGCGGGAGGGTGCGCTGATGAGCATCGGGGAGGTGCTGGCCCACCTGCGTACCGAGTTCCCCGACACCACGATCTCGAAGTTGCGGTTCCTGGAGGCGGAGGGTCTGGTCGACCCGCAACGCACCGCCTCCGGGTACCGCAAGTACTCGTGGAACGATGTGGCCCGGCTGCGTTTCGTGCTGACCGCTCAGCGGGATCAGTACCTCCCCTTGCGGGTGATCCGCGAGCAGCTGGACCGGATGGAGAAGGAGCCGGTGGTTCCGCAGCGGCCCACGCTGGTGGCGGTGGGGACGCAGCGGGCCACGGATCCGGCCGACACCCGCATCCCGAAGGCGGACCTGGTGGAACGCACCGGGGTGGACGAGGTGCTGCTGGCCGAGCTGGAGCAGATCGGGCTGGTGTCGGCCCGTCCTCCGGGCTGGTACGACGCCGACCAGGTGATCATTGTGGAGGCCGTCGTGGGTCTCACCCGGTACGGCCTGGAGGTGCGTCACCTGCGGGCCTTCCGCAACGCCGCGGACCGTGAGGTGGGCCTGTTCACACAGTTGCTGGCGCCGCTGGCCCGGCAGCAGGACCCGGCCGCCCGGGCCCGTGCCGTGGAGACCGCGCGTGAGCTGCAGGCTCTTTCGCAGCGCTTGCACGCGGCTCTGGTCCGCTCGGGCCTACGGGGTGAGTTGGGGCGCTGAACCCGATGCCGCGCGGATCGGACAGCCGCGGTGTGCGTGTACCGTGCAGGTTAGGGGCGGCTGCGGTGCGGCCGAGACGATGACGACACGGAGGCGGCGGTGCGCGAGCTGAGCGTGGTCGGGGTCCGGGTGGAGCTGCCCAGCAACCAGCCGATCGTGTTGCTGCGGGAGGTCGACGGCGACCGTTACCTGCCGATCTGGATCGGGGCGGTGGAGGCCACCGCGATCGCGTACGAGCAGCAGGGTGTGAAGCCGGCCCGCCCGCTGACGCACGATCTGCTGCGCGACATCCTGGCGGCGGTGAAGGCCCCGCTGAAGGCGGTCGAGATCACCGAGCTGAAGGACAACGTCTTCTACGCCGACCTGCTGATCGGCGACGATCTTCGGGTGTCGGCGCGGCCCAGCGACTCGATCGCGCTGGCCCTGCGGGTCGGCGCGCCGATCCGTTGTGCCGAACAGGTGCTCACCGAGGCCGGTATCGTGATCCCGGACGAGCAGGAGGACGAGGTGGAGAAGTTCCGCGAGTTCCTCGACCAGGTCCGTCCGGAAGATTTTGCGGGCTGAGCAACCGCTGAACAAAGGCTGAGTATCGACACTCGCCGTAGTCCGTACGCGGCGTGTCGAGCGGTTACCTCCATGTTTCGGCGTTGATTGAGATATACGCTCGTGAAGTCCAGGTGAACCGGCATACCGCCTAGATTTTGATCATGGGCAGCGGGGAGGCATCGGGTGCACGAGCAACCTCTTGAGGGCCCACTAGTCGGCGAGGACGGAGAGGTCGGCTACCGCGGGGTCACCGCCTGTCAGGCCGTCGGGATCAGCTATCGCCAGCTCGACTACTGGGCCAGGACCACGCTGGTCGTGCCGAGTGTGCGGGACGCCTCCGGCTCCGGCACCCAGCGCCTCTACTCGTTCCGTGACCTGGTGGTGCTGAAGGTCGTCAAGCGCCTGCTGGACGCCGGCGTCTCGTTGCAGAACATCCGCCGGGCGATCGACGCGCTGCGTTCACGCGGAGTGGCGGACCTCGCCGAGATCACGCTGATCTCGGACGGGACGACGGTTTACGAGTGCCGTTCCCCGGAGGAGGTCGTGGATCTGTTGCAGGGCGGCCAGGGCGTGTTCGGGATAGCGATCGGCGGCGCGTTCAAGGAGATCCAGGGTTCGCTGTCGCACCTGCCGGGCGAGCCGGCCACGCAGCCGCAGCCGATCACGGCGTCGTTCCAGCCGTCCGAGGGTGACGAGCTGGCGGCGCGCCGGGCGCGCCGCCGAGCCGGATAGAGCGTCATCCCTCCTGGTCGAGGAAGGCCATCGCGACCGCCGGGAACAGCGGGGACATGAACAGGCTGTAGTGGGTGGTGCCGGGCAGGATGGCCAGGGCGTGCCCACCCTTGGGGCGGCCCTCGCCCGTCCAGCCGCCGTCACGCAGGCCGCCGTCGAGCAGGTTGAAGATCTCGACGAAGTGGGCGGCCGGCACGATGTCGGCGTCCGAGCCGACGATCAGGGTCGGCACGGACAGCCCGCGGACCTCGTCGGTGAGGTCGTAGTCGACGGCCATCGCGGCGCCGATCTTGTCGAGCAGGCGGGGGAAGTCCTCCGGGCGCGGGGCCAGCCGCTGGTAGGACTCGTACATCGGGGTTTCCTTCATGAACTCGGCGGCGGCCCCGGTGACCTGCCCCTGCTGGGCGAGGATGTCGGCGTGGGTGGCGTTGCGGCGGATTCCGGCCGAGGCGGACACCAGCTTGCCGACCTTCTGCGGGTGGGCGATGGCCAGGTGCAGGCCGACGCCGCCGCCGAGGGAGTAGCCGACCACGTCCGGCTTCTCCAGGCCCAGGTGGTCGATGAGGGCGGCGATGTCGTCGGCCATGGTGCGGATGTCGAACGGCCGGTCCACGTCGGCGGTCCGCCCGTGCCCTTGCAGGTCCGGCAGGACGACCCGCCGGTTCGCGGTGAACGCGGGCAGGACCGGCGCGAACATCTCGCCCGATCCGAGCCCGCCGTGCAGCAGGATCAGCGGGCGGCCCTCGCCCTGGATCTCGTAGTAGAGGTTGATCCCGTTGACGTCCGCGTAGCTCATGTCCGCTCCTCAGGTCTGCTGTGTGTTGCTGACATCGGGTGGACCGGGCGCGCCCGGGAAACTCATCGCTGCCGGGCGAAGATATCCGCGATAGGTTCGGGCCGTGAGCGAACTCGTCACCGATGTCCCGATCGAGAAGCAGCTGGAGCGATTCCGGCCCGAGCTCGTCGGCTACTGCTACCGGATGCTGGGTTCGGCCTTCGAGGCCGAGGACGCCGTGCAGGAGACGATGATCCGGGCCTGGCGTGCCCGGGACACCTTCGAGGGCCGGTCGTCGCTGCGGTCCTGGGTGTACCGGATCGCCACCAACGTGTGCCTCACCATGGTCGACAGCGTTCAGCGGCGGGTCCGGCCGATGGATCTCGGGCCGGCCGGCTCCGGGCATGCCACCCATCCGGGTGACATCCATCCGGAGAAGATCTGGGTGGGCCCGGTCCCCGACGAGCGGATCCTGCCGGAGGGCTCCGACCCGGCCCGGCTGATCGCCGACCGGGAGTCGATCCGGCTGGCGTTCGTCGCCGCGTTGCAGCACCTGCCGCCCCGGCAGCGGGCCGTGCTCATCCTGCGGGAGGTGCTGGCCTGGTCGGCCCAGGAGGTCGCCGACCTTCTGGAGATGACGGTGGCGAGCGTCAACAGCGCGCTCCAGCGGGCCCGGGCCACGATCTCCGCCGCCACGCCTTCGGCGGGCGACACCTTCGCGCCCCTCGACGAGGCCCAGCGTGCGCTTCTCGCGCGCTATGTGAAGGCTTTCGAGGCGTACGACCTGAGCGCTCTCACCTCGTTGTTGCACGAGGACGCCACCCTGTCGATGCCGCCGCTGGCGCTGTGGCTGCGCGGTCACGAGGACATCACCGCGTGGATGAGCGGCACCGGCCGCCACTGCCGTGGGTCGCGCCTGGTCCCGGTGGTGGCCAGCGGCCTGCCCGCGTTCGGTCAGTACCGGCCGAGCGAGAGCGGCGCCGGCCACGACCCGTGGGCGCTGATCGTCCTGGAGATCTCAGACGGGCGGATCACCGGGGTCGTCAACTTCCTCGACACCGCCCGGTTGTTCCCGCTGTTCGGGCTCCCCGCCCACCTGGACGAGCAGGTCGCCGAGCCCCAGCAGGGCGGCCAGCGACCGTAACGGCGGCCCGGCGCCGTCCACCCGCAGCCGCCGCCCGTGCCGTCGCGCGGTCAGCCGCAGCCGGGCCAGCGCCTCCACCAGCACCACGTCCGGCTCACCCGGCCCGGTGACCTCGCAGACCACGAGGTCACCGGGCCGGCCCCGTAACGAGTCGGCCAGCGCCGCGCAGAGCACGGGGATCTCCGTACGCGCCAGCCTTGTTCGCACCGGGAACCGGATCACGGGGTCCGCCATGCCGGTTAGGACCGGCGGTGACGCCGGAACTCATCGGTCAGTGCATGGCGAGCGGGCGGCGCGGCAGGACCGTGGTCGGTGCGGCCGGCACGTCCACGCTGATCGTGCCCTCCACGGCGATGGCGTGCCACAGGCAGAACATGGCCACCGTCCACACCTTGCGGGACCGGTCGGCGCCGCCCGCCCGGTGCTCGGCCAGCAGGCCGCGGGCGTACTCCAGGTCCAGGTACTCGGAGGCGCCGGAGGTGGCCAGCAGGTGGTCCACCCAGTCGCCGATCGGGCCGCGCAGCCACAGCCGGGTCGGGGTGGGGAAGCCCAGCTTGCGGGCCTCCCGGACGGACTCGGGCACGATGCCCTTCATCGCCTCGCGCAGCGCGTGCTTGGTGGTGGCGGTGCCGTGCGGCAGTTTCAGTTCGGTGGGCAGGCCGGCCGCGGCCGCGTACACCTGCTGGTCCAGGAACGGCACCCGCAGCTCCAGGCTGTGCGCCATCGACATCCGGTCGGCCTTGGCCAGGATGTCGCCGGGCAGCCAGGTGTGCAGGTCGACGTACTGCATCGAGGCCACGTCGTCGACGTCGGCGGTCTCCGCGTACAGCTGGGCGGTGATCGCCGTGTGCGGCTGCGCGGTGAACCGCATCAGCTGCGCCTTCTCCTCCGGGGTGAAGATCCGCGCGTTGCCGTAGTAGCGCTGCTCGATCGGGGTGGTGCCGCGTTCCAGGAAGGAGCGGCCCTTCACCCCCTCGGGCAGTACGTCGGCGAGGTGCCGCAGGCCGCGCTTGACCCCGGGCGGAAGCTTGTCGACCCCGGCCAGCGACAGCGGCTCCCGGTAGATGGTGTAGCCGCCGAACAGCTCGTCGGAGCCCTCCCCGGACAGCACCACGGTCACGAACCGTGACGCGGTCCGGGCGAGGAAGTAGAGCGGGATCAGCGACGGGTCGGCCACGGGGTCGTCGAGCAGCTGCACGATCCGCGGCAGATGGGTCAGCACGTCCTCGTCGGTCACCACCGTCGGGGTGAGCCGGATGCCGAGCTGGTCGGCGGTGTCCTGGGCGATCTCGATCTCCGAGTAGCCCTGGGCCGCGAACCCGGCGGTGAACGCGTGCAGGTCCGGCTTCTCCCGGGCCGCCAGCGCGGCGATCGCCGACGAGTCGACGCCGCTGGACAGGAACGTGCCGACCGGCACGTCGGCGTGCAGGTGCTTGCGGACGCTGGCCGTCAGCGCGTCCTGGATCGCCTGGTACGCGGCTTCCGGCTGCACCCGCAGCGGCCGCAGCGACGGCTTGAACCAGCGGTGCATCCGGATCCCGCCGCCCGGCGTCCAGACGATCCGGTGACCCGGCGGCAGCCGGCGGATGTGCCGGTGCAGGCTCAGCGGGTCCGGCACGTACTGGAAGGTCAGGTAGTGGGCCAGCGACTCGGTGTCCAGGGCCGCGCCGGCCGGGGGCGCGAACGGGTCCAGGGCCTTGCGCTCGCTGGCCAGGTGCAGGCCGTCGGCGGTCTCCAGCAGGTACAGCGGTTTGATGCCGAACGCGTCGCGGGCCGCGTGCAGGGTGCCGGTGCGGTGGTCGTACGCCACGAACGCGAACATCCCCCGCAGGCGGGGCAGCGCCGCCTCACCCCAGTAGTGGAAGGCCGCCGCCAGCACCTCGCTGTCGCCCTCGGTGGCGAAGACCGCGTCGTGCGCCCGGATCAGTTCGGCGCGCAGCTCCTGGTAGTTGTAGATCTCCCCGTTGAACACCACGGTCCACCGGTCGGCGTAGTGCAGCGGCTGCACCGAGTGCTCCCGGTCGATGATCGCGAGCCGGTTGAAGCCGAACACGTACCCCTCGCCGTGCACGACCTGCGTGTCGTCCGGACCGCGGTGGTGCATCGTCGCGAGCGCGGCGGCGAACTCCGTCAGGAACGTGTCGTCCAGCGGCCCGGCGCCCGGCCGGCTGCTCACGAAAGCGCTCAGGCCACACATCGAGGAACCTCCTTGAAGTAGCGAGGAGCCGACGGTAGGCCGCCACCTGTGAAGAACCTGTGCGGAAGCTGCCGAGAACCCGCACGGCACGAATCCGGGATCCGATCTTCATCGGTTTCTCGCATTTCTTGGCCGCCTGGACCCGCTGCATCACAATGCGAACCGTGACAGCGCGCATCCTGGTGGCCGACGACGACCCGAAACACGCCCAGCTGATCCGCCTCTACCTGGAGCGGGAGGGTCATCAGGTGCTCACCGTCGGTGACGGCCGGGCGGCGCTGGAGCAGACCCGGGCCCGCCGTCCGGACCTGCTGGTGCTGGACTGGATGATGCCCGAGGTCGACGGCCTCGACGTGTGCCGGATCCTGCGCGCCGACCCGGACCCGGCCCTCGCCGACGTGGCGATCCTGCTGGTCACCGCCCGCTCCGGGGAGAACGACATGCTGCTCGGCCTGGACATCGGCGCCGACGACTACCTGAGCAAGCCGGTCAGCCCGCGCGAGCTGACCGCCCGCATCCGGGCGCTGCTGCGCCGTACCCGTGGCTCCGACGCCACCGAGGTGCTGCGCGTCGGCGCGCTCGAGGTGGACACCCCCCGGTTCGAGGTCCGCGTCGCCGGCGCCCCGGTCCGGCTGACCGCCAAGGAGTTCGGCATCCTCGAACTGCTGGCCCGCGAACCCGGCCGGGTCTTCACCCGCGGGCAGATCCTGGACAAGACGTTCGGCTTCGAGAACGAGGTCTCCGAGCGCACCGTCGACGCGCACGTGGTCAACCTGCGCCGCAAGATCGAGGTCAACCCGGCCGAGCCCCGGTACGTGCAGACCGTCTACGGCCGCGGCTACCGGATGGCCGAGCAGTGAGTTTCCGCCTGCGGATCTTCCTGCTGGTGCTGGTGGTGGCCGGCACCGCGATCGGGGCGACCGCCTGGCTCACCCTGAGCCTCACCTCCCGCGCCGTGGCGAACGCCGAGGAGGCCCGCGACCGGCACCAGGCCGAGATCGTCGACGAGATCCGCCGCTACGGCGTCGTGCACGGGCAGTGGACCGGCATCGACCAGGTGGTCGGGCGCCTGGCCGCCACCACCGGCCTGCACATCCGGGTGGAGACCCGTGACACCGAGGTGCTGGTGGACTCCGACACCATGGAGGACCGGGAGACCGGCCCGGTCCAGCGGCTGCCCGCCAACGTCGAGCCGGTGCCGGTGCTCTCCGACGACATCGTGCGGGCCGCCGACGCGCTCGGCTCGGTGGCGATGAGCAAGAAGGAACTGGCCGCGCTCGAGTCGCCGAAGGAACGGACCCCGCCACTGCCACGGCTGCCGGCCGACCTACTCGGCCCGGAACCCCCCGGCAGCCGCCCCGAAGTGCGGGCGCTGCTCCAGCTGGCCAAGTACCGGGCCGCGCTCCAGGCCGCCGACTGCATGGCCCAGGACACCGGCACGATCGGCGTCCTCGACACCGACCAGCCGCCCTACCTCAGCGAGCAGCGCCGCACCGCGTCGCCGTCCTGCGCGGCCACCGGATCCGCCCGGATCCACGACGACTGGGAGTGGCTCGACAACGCGTGGTCGCGGCTGTCCAGTTGCCGTTTCGCGGCCGACGCCTACGACCAGTGCCTCGTCGAAGAGTTCGTGGCCTTGGCGGCGAGCTCGTCGGTCGTACCGGTGCGGGTCTTCTTCGGCGTGCGGCAGGGCACCGAGCTGGACGGATTGCAGCGGCCCGGTGTGTTCGGCGCCTTCGCCCTGCTGCTGGCCGCCGCCGCCGGCACCGCCTGGATAGCCCGCCGGGTCAGCCGGCCGGTCCGGCTGCTCACCGGCGCCTCCCTGCAACTGGCCGCCGGCCGCCTCGACGTGCGGGTGCCCACCCACGGCCAGGACGAGCTGGCCCGGCTGTCCGGCGCGTTCAACGCCATGGCCGAGGCGCTCCAGCGCAGCGAGGAACGCCAGCGGCGGCTGGTCGCCGACGTCGCGCACGAGCTGCGGACGCCGCTGTCGAACCTGCGCGGCTACCTGGAGGGCCTCGCCGACGGGGTGGTCGAGCCGTCCCCTGAGCTGTTCGCCTCCCTGCACGAGGAGACCCTGCTCCAGCGGCGCATCCTCGACGACCTCCAGATGCTGGCACTCGCCGAGGCGGGCGCCCTCGGCTACGACCCGATCCCGGTGGACCTGCCCGAACTGGTCGAGGCCGCCGTCACCGCGCACCGGGCGGTGGCGCAGAACGCCGGCGTCGAACTGGTCGCCGACCTCCCCGGCCCGCTCGAGGTGTTCGTCGACCCGGACCGCACCCGTCAGGTGCTCAGCAACCTGCTCACCAACGCCATCCGCTACACCGACGCCGGCGGCCGGGTCGAGATGCGGGTCACCCGCGACGGCCCCGAGGCGGTCCTGACCGTCCGCGACACCGGCGTCGGCATGAGCGCCGACGAGGTGTCCCGCGTCTTCGACCGGTTCTGGCGCGCCGACCCGGCCCGGCAGCGCGCCACCGGCGGCTCCGGGCTGGGCCTGACCATCGTCCGCCGGATCGTCGCCGACCAGGGCGGCGAGGTCACCGCCAGCAGCGAACCCGGGCTGGGGACCACCTTCACCGTACGGCTGCCGGCGGTCACCGGGATCAGTGTGGACCCACCGCCGTCACCGTGATCGCCGCGGTGCCGGCCTCGTCCGAGGCGGCCAGGTCGACGGTGGCGTCGATGCCCCAGTCGTGGTCGCCCTCCGGGTCCTCGAACACCTGCCGCACCGTCCACACCGCCGGGCCCTGCTCGATGTGCAGGAACGCCGGACCGCGCGCGGCCGGGCCGGTACCCAGCTCGTCGTACTCCTCGTAGTACTCCTGGATCGCCTGCTGCCAGCGCTCCGACGTCCAGCCGTTCTCCGCGTCCATCTCGCCGAGCAGATCCCAGCGGCGCAGCGCGGCCAGCTCCACCCGCCGGAACATGGCGTTGCGCACCAGCACCCGGAAGGCACGGGCGTTGCGGGTGACCGCCGGCGGCTTGTCGTCGATGCGCACCTCCTCGGGCTCGGCGCCCGGGTTCTGCAGCCGCGCCCACTCGTCCAGCAGACTCGAGTCGACCTGCCGGACCAGCTCGCCCAGCCACTCGATCAGGTCGGTCAGCTCCTCGGTGCGGGCGTCCTCCGGCACCGTCTGCCGCAGCGCCCGGTACGCGTCCGCCAGGTACCGCAGCACCAGGCCCTCCGACCGGGACAGGCCGTAGAACGAGATGTACTCGGTGAACGTCATCGCCCGCTCGTACATGTCCCGGACCACCGACTTGGGCCGCAGCTCGTAGTCGGCCACCCACGGATGCCCGCGCCGGTACGTCTCGTACGCCGCCTCCAGGAGCTCCCGCAGCGGCATCGGCCAGGACACCTCCTCGAGCAGCTCCATCCGCTGCTCGTACTCGATGCCCTCGGCCTTCATGGCGTTGACCGCCTCGCCCCGCGCCTTCTGCCGCTGCGCCGACACCACCTGCCGCGGATCCTCCAGCGTCGACTCGATCACCGACACCACGTCCAGCGGGTACTCCGGCGCCTCCCGGTCCAGCAGCTCCAGGCAGGCCAGCGCGAACGGCGACAGCGCCTGGTTCAGCGCGAAGTCCAGCTGAAGATCCTCGACGAGCCGGTAAGACCCCTCATCGGTACGCTCGATGACGCCCCCGGCGATCAGGGCACGCGCGATACCGATCGTCCGCCGGATCAGCCTACGTTGCGACGGCCGCTCCTCGTGGTTCTCCGTCAGAAGGTGCTTCAGAGCGGGGTACGGGTCACCGCCGCGGTTCATCACGTTCAGCAGCATCGCGTGGCTCATCTGGAACGACGACGTCAGCGGCTCCGGCTCGGCCTCCACCAGCCGGTCGAAGGTGGGCCGGCCCCAGCCGATCTGCCCCTCCGGCGGCTTCTTGCGCACCACCTTGCGCCGCTTCTTCGGGTCGTCACCGGCCTTCGCCAGCGCCCGCTCGTTGTCGATCACGTGCTCCGGCGCCTGCACGATCACCGTGCCGATGGTGTCGAACCCGGCCCGGCCCGCCCGGCCCGCGATCTGATGGAACTCGCGCGCCTTCAACAGGCGGGTCCGCACCCCGTCGTACTTCGACAGGCCGGTGAACAGCACCGTACGGATCGGGACGTTGATGCCGACACCCAGCGTGTCGGTGCCGCAGATGACCTTCAACAGGCCGGCCTGGGCCAGCGTCTCCACCAGGCGGCGGTACTTCGGCAGCATCCCGGCGTGGTGCACGCCGATACCGTGCCGGACCAGCCGCGACAGCGTACGCCCGAAACCGGCGGTGAACCGGAAGTTGCCGATCGCCGCGGCGATCGCGTCCTTCTCCGCCCGCGTGCACATGTTGATGCTCATCAGCGACTGCGCCCGCTCCAGCGCCGCCGCCTGCGTGAAATGCACGATGTAGACCGGCGACTGCTTGGTCGACAGCAGCTCCTCGATCGTCTCGTGCAGCGGCGTCATCGCGTACTCGAAGATCAGCGGAACCGGCCGCTCCGCGTTCGCCACCACCGCGGTCTCCCGCCCGGTACGCCGGGTCAGGTCGTCGACGAACCGCGAGGTGTCGCCGAGCGTCGCCGACATCAGCACGAACTGCGCCTGCGGCAGCTCCAGCAGCGGCACCTGCCAGGCCCAGCCCCGGTCCGGCTCGGCGTAGAAATGGAACTCGTCCATCACCACCTGGCCGACGTCGGCGTCCGCGCCCTCCCGCAACGCCAGGTTCGCCAGGATCTCCGCGGTGCAGCAGACGATCGGGGCGTCCGCGTTCACACTCGCGTCACCGGTCAGCATGCCCACGTTCTGCGCGCCGAATGTCGCACACAGGGCGAAGAACTTCTCACTCACCAGCGCCTTGATCGGCGCCGTGTAGAAGGTGGTCCGGTCGCCGGCCAGCGCCGCGAAATGCGCGCCGGTCGCCACCAGGCTCTTCCCCGAGCCGGTCGGCGTGTTCAGGATGACGTTCGCGCCGGTCGCGATCTCGATCAGCGCCTCCTCCTGATGCGGATACAGGGTCAGGCCCTGCTCCGTCACCCACGATTGAAAGGCGTCGAAGACGGCGTCAGGTTCGGAGGATCCCGGGATGCGATCGGTCAGCGTCATGATCGGTCAAGTGTGTCAGCTCCCCCCGAACGCGGCGTACAGGGGACCACCGCTGCCGGCGATCACCGCGGCGATCGGAGACCGAACCGTCGCTGCCCGACCCGTTGCAGCGCTGCGCCGGACGCCAGTTCACCCCGGTGCTCCGGGTGACCGTGGTAATGCTGCAGGGTTCGCAGAACGACGACCGGGTCGTCCGCCAGCCATCCGCCGCGGATCACCATCGACGGCAGCATGAATCCCCCTCGCCCACCGAGCCGGGTCGGCCACGTGAAGGTCACGTCCACGGCGCCGGTCACCATCGGATGCACGATGATGAGGGGTGACCCCCGTTCGGCCGCGTGCCGCACATCGACGACGTGCTCCCAGGCGAGCCGATGGGTGAAACCCGGCCCGTGATGCTCCAGCCCGGCCGGCGTGAGCCGCAGCCTGCCACGCCCGCCGTACAGCAGCCGCACCACCACCCACCCGAAGAGGAAGGCCCCGCTGAACGCGACGAGCGCCACGACGAGGCCGGTGGTTCCGCCGGCGGCCAGGAAGGCGAGGCCACCGAGCAGGAGGGCCAGCGCCATCAGAACCGCGAAGCCGCCCATCCAGTAGTAGGACCATCCGGAGTACCGGAACGTCAGACCGTTGTGAACCAGTCGCGGCGCCACCGCCCGCCGGGGGCGCCACCAGAGATGGGCACAGAGGCCGGAGAGCTGGCCGAGAAAGACCGCGGCCGCACCGAATCCGACCGCGCCCAGCGGATCTCCGTCGACGGCCGAGCCCACCGCGGTGGCCGCGGACACGCCCGTCAAAAGGATCATCGAAACAAGTGACACCTTGAAGCCGGTTCCCGGGCCCATGCCCTCCCACGGCGAATCCTCGGTCATCGCGGTCCCCTAGAAGATCTTGCGCCAGATCTCGGCGGCATCGTCACCCACGTCGCTGATCGCCCTACCGACCGCTGCCTGCCCATCGTCGAAGGCGTCCCGGACGCCTTCCGGCATCCGGTCGTACACCGCGTCGGTGATGCCACTCGCGACAAGGCCTCCGACGACAGCCCCGGCAGCGACCCCGATGACGGTGCCGACCGGGCCGAGAGAGGTCCCGATGACCGCCCCGGCGGCCATGCCGCCGAGAATCGAGCCACCGATGCTGGCCGCTCCGGAGGCGACCGCCTTCACCGCGGGTTTGCCGTGCTGGATGTCGTAGCCGACACCGGCGGCGGTGATGGCGTATCCGATCACGGGGATCTTGCCCGCGAATCGCGCGCCGAGCGAGGCGGCACGGGCCTCCGCCGCGTGTCCCTCCGTGGTTAGCTCGGACATCATCCTGATGAGCGACCTGGAGTGCGCCGATCCACCCTGCGACGCCTTGTAGTGGGCCTCGAGCTTCTTGACCTGTTCGAGTGCCTCCTCCCCATGCGCGCGGACGGTGGCGATGTGCTTCCTGAGAAACCCGCCGTAGACGCCGTTGACGAGGTCCCCGGTGGCGAAGAACCACTTCTTCGTCACGTCGTCGTACATGTTCTTGAGGACGTCCGTTCCGAACCGGATCGCCGCTGTCCCTTTGCGGGCCTCCCCTTCGGCCAGAACATAGGCGTCGGCCTGCCGTTGGTGCAGGGCTACCGCCTCGGTGTGCGCGGCGAGCTGCGCCGGGGCGGCCGTCGTGTCCGGGCCGGCCGGGGCTGTGCCTGGGTCCTGGATCACGAACCCGTCGACCGGCAGGCCGCCGCCGGCCGCGATCTCCCGTGCGTTGACCATGTGTTGCTGTGCCCGCGCCAACTGGTCCGCATACTCGGTGAGCGCGTCGGCGGTGCTCCTGAGCTGAGCGTGCAGCCCGTCCGCGGTGGTCACGTCCGCCGACATCCGGTTCTGAAACGCCGCGCCGGCGGCTCCCCGCCAACCTGACGTGGCGTCGCCGCGAACCGTGTTCATCGTTGTCGCGCCTGCGGCGACCTCGGAGGCCAGCCGCCCACGTAGCCAGTCGGCGGTCATGTGCACCTGCTCCGGGCGCCCGTCGACGCGAGTGTCGATCGGCATCAGGACGCCCTACGGATGAACGACCCGGCGGCGGCGTCCTCCTCCGTGTACAAACGGTTGGCCTCGGTGATGCGAGATCCGATCGCCCGCAGATCCCCGGCCAGCTTCGCGGCGTTGCCGCAGAGCAGGGCCAGAACGTCAGCCACCAGTGGCGTAGCCAGTCCCGCGTCCGGGGGAGCGGGGGCAGCGGCGCCGGTCGCGTCGACGTCCTGGCCGGCTCGGTCCAAGCGGTCGGCGATCGCGTCGAGCAGCGTCGTGTCGATGTCCAGGCGGTCGGTCATGGCTGATCTCCTTCCGCGCCACGCCGTAGTCGCTCGGGTATACACACGTCGAGCAGAATCAGTTCGAAACCGGTCGCTTCCCGGATCCGTTCCAGCTCGGTGGCGGGTAGGACGGTCCACGGCTGGCTCTCGCCGCAGTTCTCCACCAAACGGTCCAGAGCCGAATAGACGAGAAGCGCGACCTGTCCGGACTGGGTGGGACGCAGATCCACAGCGAGTTCCGTATCGCCTGCGCGAACCGGTGAGCAGGGAACATAGATGTACGGGGGAAGTGCTCGCCGAGTCGGTGGCTCGCCGTCGGTGGTGGAGTGATCGGGCATGGTCGCCTCCGCTCGCCCGGCCGAGAGCAAGCACGCTATGCGCCGGACGGCAGCCGCCCACACCTTCGTCCTTGATCCGACCGATCCGAGTCCGTTTGCGCCGCGCTCTGCCCGCTCACGGTTGCGATCGGGTTGTAGAGTCGGCGGGCGTGACGCTTCCGATCTCCGACGGAGACCGCGAACGGGTGGCCGATGAACTGCAACAGGCTTGCGGTGACGGGCGGATCACCCTTGAGGAGTTCAGCGTACGGGTGGGCGCGGCTTGGTCGGCCGCCACCGACGTCGAGCTGTCCCGTGCCACCGAAGGGCTCGCCCCGGTGCCCGTTGTCGGGACGGCCCGCACCGTGGACAAGGTCGTCACCATTCTCAGCCAGCGCAAACGGCGCGGCCGATGGCGGCTGCGGTCCGGGCGGCTGGGCAGTTTCACCCTGTTCGGCTCGACCCACCTCGACCTGCGTGACGTCGTCACCGGCGCCGACGTCATCGAGATCGACGGCCTGTGCCTGTTCGGCGAGCTGAAGGTCACCGTCCCCGAGGGTGTCGAGGTCGATCTCGACGGCGCCAGCGTCCTCAGCTCCGAGGAGGTGCGGCTCGCGGCCGTGCCCCGGCTGCCCGGCACCCCGGAGATCCGGGTCCGGGTGAACGCCTGGTTCAGCTCCGTCGAGATCCGCTCCCGCGGCCCGGCCAGGGACTCCTTCTGGTCCCGCCTGCGCGGCGACTGACCCCACACCTCACCCGCGCGCCGACGCCCCGCCCAGAGTGGTGCAGCTTGCTCATGCGGTCGGGAAGCGCCGCTGCGCGATCCGCTCCAGCGCGGCCTCGCCGGACAGTTCGCCGCGATGCTCGGGATGCTCCTGGTAGTGCCGTACCGTCCGGTAGACGAGCATCGGATCGGCGAGCAACCAGGGATCACGGACCACGATGTCCGGAAGAAGTGCCTGCTCGCGGACACCGAACCGAGCAGGGACGACGTTCCGGACGCGGACTTCGGCGGACGGTTCGAGGTGAACCATGACCGACCGCGCCCGGTTCACCGTGGCGGGCGCGACGAGGAGTACCGCGGACCAGGGCGCGTACTGCTCGAACGTCAAGCCGCGATGGTGCAGGCCCTGTGGGGTGAGGATCAGCTTCCCCGGGGCTCGCGCCAGCATCAGCCCGTACAGCGCGATCAGCAGTAGCCCGGTCAGGGCGATCGCGATCGAGATCAGCCAGCCGAGGATGCCGTTCGAGAATCCGGCGGCGATGATCGGGGCCAGCGCCCCGACGGCGAACAGCACCACGGTCGTGGACCAGTAGTAACCCCAGGCCGAGTAACGGAACGAGACTCCCGCGCCGTCAGAGGTGCCGTCGATTCGTGGCGTGCGGGCACGTTGCCGCAACGGGCGCCAGCGCAGATAGACCGACAATCCGGCGACATGGCCGAACAGCAGGGCGCCCCACGCGCAGACGGCCGCGGCGATCCGGCTGCCTTCGGCGAGTGCCGCTACGGCGAGCCCTCCGAGCACCACCGCGAGAACGCTCAGGAAGATGACGACGAGGATGAGCAACGGTGATCGACCCGGTACCGGCCACGGCTCCTCCCGGTCGGTAGGCCCATCGCCGTCGAGGTGGAAATTCTGGGGGGACATGTCCGGCTCCGTCTCGACGTCGCGATCAGAAGATGGCGTTCAGAACCTTCTTTGCGCCGTTGCCGAGCGCCTCGTTGACCTCGCCGACCGCCGCGGCGGCAGCCTGGTTCGCTGCGCCGATGGTCTTGTTGACCGTGTCGACTCCGTCACCGATCGTCTCGAAAGCGACCTGATGCGCGGTTCCGATCGCCCGGTTTATCTCGTCTCGATGGTCGTAGGCGACGTCGAGCACCGCGCTGACCGCGGTTCCGGCGGCCGCGCCCAGGGTCGCGCCGACGACGGTGCCCACCGGACCTCCGAGGACGGTGCCGATACCCGCGCCGACGAGGACCGCCACGCCCGCGCCACCGATGCCGGAGATGATCGCCTTCGTCGCCGGCTTGCCGTGCGTGATGTCGTAGCCGATACCGGCCGCGGTGACACCCAGCCCGATGAGCGGAATCCTGCTTCCCGCCCGGCGTGCGATGTTCGTCGCCTTGACGTCGAGTTTCTGAGCTTCCAGGTGTTTGGCGAACGCGGCATTGTTCAGCGCCTGGGACTTCGGCGTGCCGCCCGGCGTCTTCCGGTATTCCGTCGCGAGATCGGTGCTGGACTTCTTCGCCAGCTCAGCCGCTTCGCTGAGGTCGGCGACACGCTTCGCCATCATTCCGCCGTAGACGCCTCCGTTGACGAAGTCGCCGACCATGAGGTGGTACTTCTGGCGCACGTCGTCCCACATGTTCTTGACGATCGCGTCGCCGACGCCCATGGCGGTCCGGCCCTTCTGGGCCTCGGCCTGCGCGAGGTGGTAAGCCTCTTGCTGTCGTCGATGGGTGGCCGCCGTCGTCGGGTCGTCGAGGCCCGCCCCGGTCGCGGGGGCGGTCCCGGGTTCGTGGATCACCGTGCCGTCGACCCGTAGGGCGGCACCGGCCGCGATCTCCCGGGCCCGCCGCATGTGGTCCTGTGCCTCGGCCAGGTGTTCGGCGTACCGGGTCAGGCCTGTGGAGGCGCTCTCGATGCCGGCGTGCAGATTTCGGGCCCGCTCGGAGTTGGTGGTCATCCGTGCCTGGAAAACGGCACCGGCGGCGCCGTTCCAGCCTTCCGTGGCGTCGGCGTGGGCGGATCGGAGGCTTGCGGCACTGGAGTTCACCTCGAAGGCGAGCTGGTCATGGAGCCAGCGTGCGGTGGCGGCCACCTGATCCGGCCGCCCGTCCAACCGGGTGTCGATCGGCATCAGAGCGTCCCGTTGATGCTCTGACCCGCGTTCCGATCCTCGCGGGCGTACACCTGGCGCGCGTCGGTCACCAGGCCGCCGATCTCGTGAAGACCGCCGACCAGCGTGCTCGAAGCCCCGAGAAGGGCTGCGAGCAGGTCGGCGACCAGGGGCGTCGCGGCCCCGGCGTCCGGGGACGGCGGGGCGGAGCCGCCGGACGCGTCGAGTGTCATGCCGGACCGGATCAGCCGTTCGGCGATCGCGTCGAGCAGCGCCGTGTCGACGTGCAGGCGGTCGGTCATCGTTCGTCCTCTCCCCGTCGAAGCTGCTGAGGTATACGCGCATCGATGAGAACGAGTTCGAATCCGGTGAGTGCCTGGATCCGGTCCAGATCCGTGACCGGGATCTGCGTCCAGGGCTGGCCCGTGCCGCAGCAGTCGACCAGCAGCTCCAGCGACGAGTAGACGAGCAGCGCCAGCCGCCCGTCCTCGGTGTGATGCAGGTCGAGGTGCAGTTCCGTGCTCCCGCGCGGCAGGGCCGCGCAGGGCAGGAAGACATGATGGGGGGTGTCGGCGGTCAGCGGTCCGGCCCTTCTCTCGCCGGTTCGGGACTCCGGAGCGTATGCACTCCGATCGCCGCAACCGCCGGGAAGTCCTTGATCCGACCGCGGTGCGTTCAGCGGCTGATGCCCTCCAGGTGGGTCTCGGGGCCGGGGAAGATCAGGCCGGTGTGGCCGTCGTCCCAGCGGACCTCGTACGGGGGTGTGCCGTCCTGGTGCCGCAGTTCGGTGATGATGCCGGCCTTGTTGCCGTCGCCGACGTGCTTGCCCTTCACCACGATGCGGTCACCCACGTGCGCGATCATCGTCGCCTCCCTTCGATGGCCTTCCAGCAGGATGCACCCGCCGGGGGTCGCGGGCACCGGGTTGGGCGGAATTCGTCACCACATGCGGAGGGAGCCCGGCCCTGTGGGGGCCGGGCTCCTGGGGTGGGGTGGGACGGGGTGGGTCAGATGAGCCAGCGGTTCTTGCGGACGAAGGGGAGCTTCGCCCACCAGCGGCCGAGGCCCCAGGTGTGGCCGGCGTAGGCCAGCGCCAGCACGACGGCGACGACACCGTAGACGATGTGGTAGTCGACCAGCGGGTTGGTCGAGTGGGTGGCCTCACCGGCGGCGGTCGCCTGGGCGAGCGGCCATTCGGCCAGCCACATGAAGCCCATCATCAGGCCGGCCGAGACGGCGGCGATCCGCAGGCCGATGCCGAGGATCAGAGCGGCCCCGATCCCGAGCAGGCCCAGCATGAACATCCAGTCGGCCCAGGGGGCGCCGGCGATGGTGTGGAAGAAGTCCTGGAACGGTCCGACCTCGACGCCGGCGAGGAAGCCCTTGGTGGGCGAGCCGCCGTTGATCCAGGCGCGCTCGGCCGGCGTCGCGTAGCCGAGCCCGAAAGTCTTGTCCAGAAAGGCCCACAGGAAGACGAAGCCGGTGGCGACACGAAGGACCGCCAGCGCCCGCGCGGCGCCGTGGGTGAGCATCGAGCCGGGTGCTTCGACGTTTTCCAGCTGGGCTGTGGTGGCGCGACCGATGGTGGCCATCTGGTCCTCCTTGGGACGTTGTCTGCACCTATGACTCTCCTCCGCCGTCGATGGCGCCACCGGTGCCGAACATCCCTTTCCGTGGCCGCCGAAGGGCCGTCCGTTTCGGGACGTTCGGCCTGCCGGCCGGGGACGGGCCGGAAGGCGGACGATCGGGACCATCGCCCACTGTCGGGGTGTACGGGGACGGAGCACGATCGGAGGGCCGAACACACCCGGGAGGTGCCCTCGTGGCCATCGTCGTGACGCTCATCGTCCTGCTGTTCCTGGTCCTGATCGTGGCCGGCCCGCTGCTGGAGTCGATCATCGACCGGATCTGGCCGCCCGACGGTCACCGGCGGCACGGCGCCGCCCGCCACTGAGACGGGAACGGGACGCGTCCTGGGGGCGCGTCCCGTTCCCTGCAAGTGGGGTCAGACGGTGGCCGGCTCGTGGGCCGGCACCGGGAGGACCACGACCGGGCAGGCGGCCATGCGTACGCAGGACTCGCTCACGGAGCCCAGTACGGTGTGCCGCACCCGGCTGTGGCCGTGACTGCCGAGGACCAGCATGTCGGCGCCACGGGCTGCGGCGGACAGCACCTCGGCGGGGGAGCCCTCGACGGCCTCGCCGGTCACCGGCAGGTGCGAGCCGCGCTCCTTGACCAGTTCCCGGATCTCGGCGTCGATCATCCACACGGCGCGTTCCTGTTCTTCGCCGCGGGATTCGGCCGGGGCCGGGCCGTAGTCGAGCCCGTCCCAGGACCAGGCGGTCACCGCCCGTACGGCGCCTCCGCGTGCGGCGGCCTCGGTGGCGGCCCAGCGCAGGGCCCGGCGGCCGCCTTCGGAGCCGTCGACGCCCACCACGATCAGATATCCGGTGCTCATCATTGCCTCCTCGGTGGGATTCCTTGCCCCGGATACGCCGGTCTACTCACGGCGTACCCCGGAATTTGATCTTGAAACGACGCGGAGCCGGCGTCAGGCGGCCTGCCGGTCGAGGTAGACCGGGCTGTCGGCGTGGTGCAGCAACTGCAGGCCGGTGGAGCCGAGCAGGGTGCCGGCGAGGGTGCCGTGGCCGCGGCTGCCGACGACGACCAGCTGGGCGCCGTGCGAGACGCCGGACAGCACGGACGCGGCGCTGTCGTGCGAGAGCAGCGCCTCCACCCGGACGTCCGGGAACCGCTCCCGCCACGGGGCGAGCTGCTCCTCGAGGTGCAGGCGCTCGGCGGCGTCCTCCTCGGGGGTGGGCACGGTCGCCGTGGCGACACCCATGTAGAGCGACAGCACCGGCAGGTAGGTGCGGATCACGGCGAGCGGGGCGCCCCGGGCGGCGGCCAGTTCGAAAGCGGTCCGCAGGGTGTGCTGGGACTGCTCGGACTCGTCGAAGCCGACCGCGACCGGGCCGTCGGTGACGTCGCCGCGGCCGCGGACCACGACCACCGGGACCCCGGCGTGCATGGCGACCCGCTGGCTGACCGAGCCGAGCACGAGGCTGGTGAAGCCGCCCCGGCCGCGGCTGCCGAGCACCAGCAGGTCGGCGTCGCCGGTCTGGGCCAGCAGGCGGGCGGCCGGGTTGCCGACCAGGATGTCGATCTCGGTCAGCAGTTCCGGGACGACCTCGCGGGCCAGTGCGGCGCCGGTGCGCGCCACCCCTTCGGCGATCTGCCGGGCCGCCGCGAAACCGCCGCCGTCGAGGTCGTAGCGGGCCTCGCCGTGCTGCCAGTCGATGACGTGGGTGACCCGGAGGGTGGCGTCGCGCCGTGCGGCCTCCCGGGCCGCCCAGCGGATCGCCGCCCGGCTCGACGCGGTGCCGTCGGTGGCGACGACGATGGTTGCGGTCCGCATGGCTCCTCCTCGGTGGGTTCCTGCCTCTCCATCCCACTCCGGTCGGCCGGTGCGGGTCAGGGGAATCGGTCCCCTCCGGCCGGGACCTTCGCTGCAACCGAACGGCGTTGTGAACGCGTCTCCCGTACGAGGGGTGCCCGGTGTGTCGAAACGGATCTTTCGGGCTTCACCTGCTGATCATTGCTTTGGGTGACGAGGATGTCACGTAGGGAGGTGGTAACCGATGATGATTCTCCTGGTGGCGACACTCGGTCTGATCGCCGCCGCAATCCTGGCCCTGTGGCCCGCACCGGGCGACCAGGCCCACCGGGCACCGGCCGCCGCGATCGCGGAGCCCGCGGAGACCGCCAGGCCGACCTGCCTCGAGGGCGTCCTCGCCGCCCAGCTGGTCGGCGGCGACATCACCCGCCCGCAGTACCTGCGGGCCATCGAACGGCTGGCCGCCCGGGACGAGGAGCGGCACCCGCTCGCCGTACCGGGGGACGACCGCCTGGCATGAGACGGCCCTGAGGGAGCGGCGGTATGGCGGAGATCGTGCTGATCCGGCACGGGCAGACCGAGTGGAGCGCCGAGGGCAGGCACACGTCGTACACCGATCTGCCGTTGACCGCGGAGGGTGAGCGGCAGGCGCGTGCCGCCGGGGAACGGATCGCCGGGCGGAGCTTCGCCGCGGTGCTCGCCAGCCCACGGCAACGGGCGCTGCGCACCGCGGAGCTGGCCGGGCTCACCGTGACCGAGGTGGTCGACGATCTGGCCGAGTGGGACTACGGCGAGTACGAGGGCGTCACCACGGCCGGTATCCGGGCCGGGCGGCCGGGGTGGTCGCTGTGGACCGACGGCTGCCCGGGCGGCGAGTCCCCGGCCGGGGTCGGCGCGCGGCTGGACCGGGTTCTGGCCCGCGCCCGCGGGTTCGGCGGAGATGTGGCCCTGGTGGCCCACGGGCACTGTCTGCGCGTGGCCGGCGCCCGCTGGATCGGGCTGCCGCCGGCCGGCGGTGGGCTGCTGCGCCTGGACACCGGCACGATCTCGGTCCTCGGGTTCGAACACGACGCCGACCCGGTGCTGCTCTCCTGGAACGCGGGCCGCTGACCCCGGCTCACCGGGCCGTGATCAGGCGCGCCATCTCGGTGCGGGAGCGGACCCCCAGGCGGGCGAAGACGTTGCGCAGATGGTGGTCCACCGTCCGCGGGCTCAGGTGCAGCTCCTGCGCCACCTCCCGGTTGGTGGCGCCACCGGCCACCAGCGACGCGATCCGTTCCTGCTGGGCGGTCAGCGCCGGGCCGGTGGGCGCCGGCGCCTCCACCCGTTCACCGGCGGCGCGCAGCTCGCGGACGCTCTGCGCCGCCCACGGCCCGGCGTCCATCAGCCGGAACGTCTCGGCGGCCCGGCGCAGATGGGTGCGTGCCGCCACGTGCCGCCGCTGCCGGCGCAGCAGCCGGCCGTAGAGCAGTTCGGTGTGCGCCCGCGGGAAGCCGGCCTCCCCGTCGTGGGCGAGCGCCGCGCCGAAGTGCCCGGCCGCGGCCTCGCCGTCGTCGGCCCGCAGTGCCCGGCACCGGTCCCGCAGCGCCAGCCAGCCCGGCTGCCCGGTCCGCCCCGACCAGCGGTCGAAGGCCACCGCGACCGGCTCCACCGGCTCCCGCAGGCCGATCTGCGCGGCGGCCTCCAGCAGGTGCGGCACCACCGCCACCCGCAGCAGCGCCGACCCCGGCCCGGGCGGTCCGGTCACCACGGCCAGCAGCCGTTCGGCGGCCGCCGGGAATCTCCCGTCGACCAGGTCGAGCAGGGCCAGCGCCCATTCGCACAGCGGCCGGGACGGGCCGTCGCCGACCGCCGCGATCCGGGTCAGCGCCGTCTCCCGGTCACCGACCAGGGCGGCCAGCACCGCCAGCACGGCCAGATGGGTGCCGGCCAGGATCGGCTGCCCGGTGCCGCGGGCCACCGCCGCGCCGTCCATGGCGGCCTCGTTCGCGGCCGGGTAGTCGCCGGCCGCCATCCCGGACAGGGCGGCCAGCTCCAGCGCCTGCGGAACCAGCACGGCCGCGCCGGCCTCGCGGGCCAGCACCGCCGCGCGCCCGGCCAGCGCACCGGCCCGGCGCGGGTCGCCGACCAGGATGCCGGCGGTCGCGGCGCGCAGCAGCGGGCCCGGTTCGGCGACCCGGTCGGCCAGCGCCACCGCCTCCCGGAGCCGTACGAACGCGCCCGGCTCGTCACCGTCGGCGATCCGCGCCAGCCCGGCGACATGGTGGAAGGCCAGCGCCACGGCGGGCGGCTCGTCACCGCGCTGCCCGGCGGCGACCCGGCGGGCCAGCGCCGAGTAGCGGCTCTGCTCCCCGGACCGGCAGGCCGACTCACCGGCCAGGGCGAGCGCCTCCAGGGCCGTGCCCGGATCGGTCTCGGCCAGTTCGGCGGCCACGTCCAGCAGCACGTCGCGGGCGCCCGGCCGGCCCTCCGGCAGGCTCATCTCGGCGGTCAGGCCGCGGGCCCGGACCCGGGCGTTGCCGCCGGCCGGCGGGATCCGGCGGATCAGCTGGCCGGCCTCGTGCGGGCGGCCGGCCAGCCACGCCGAGCGGGCCGCGTCCAGCAGCAGGCCGGCCCTTCCGCCGGGGGTGGGGGAGAGCGCCGCGGCGTACCGGCGGGCCTCGGCGGCCACCGCCGGATCCGCCGAGCGGGCGGCCTCGGCCAGTTCGCGCGCCAGCCGGTCGTCCGGCCCGGAGGCGGCCGCGGCGCGATGCAGCAGCGCGGGCAGGATCGCGCCACGCGCCTGGAGAATCCCGGCCACCGCGGCGTGGGCGGTCCGGCGCCGGGCCACCGGCATTTCCGTGTACGCCACCGCGCGCATCAACGGACTACGGAACCGCACGCCCGCCGCCGAGACGCTGACCAGCCCCGCCCGCTCGGCCGCCGCGAAGTCCCCGAGCACCGGCCCGGTCGCCTCGCCGGACGGGGACGCGGCGGCCAGCAGTGTGTCCGGGGAGGCGTCCGGGGCCGCGGCCGCGAGGTGCAGCAGGTGGCGGGTCCGGGGCGGCAGGGTGCTCAGTTCGGCGGCGAGCCGGCGGCGCAGCGGGCTGTCCGGGGGCAGCGACTCCGGCGGCGGGGCGTACCCGCGGCGCTGTTGCGGGGTGAGAGCGGCGGCCAGGTCGACCAGGGCGGCCGGGTTGCCGGCGGCCAGCTCGGTCAGCGTGCCGGCGACATCCTCGGCCAGGTCGGGGGCGTGACCGGCGAGGATCGCGCGGGACTCCACCGGGTCCAGCGGGGTGAGGCGGTGCACCGGCGGGCCGGGCGGTTCGGCGCCGGCCGGGAACGACCAGACCATGGCGACCCGCTCCGGGCCGAGGCGGCGGGCGGCGAACGTGAGCGCCTGCCAGGATGCCCGGTCCAGCAGGTGGGCGTCGTCGATCAGGCACAGCAGGGGGCGGGTGCGCGTCGCCGTACGCAGAAGGGCGAGGGTGGCGAGTCCGAGGGTGACCGGATCGCCGGGGCCGGCGCCGCAGAGAGCGTGCGCCAGCGCTTCGCGCGGCGCGGGAGCGAGGTGGGCGAGCCGGTCACCGACGGGGGTGAGCAGGCCGCGCAGTCCGGCGTACGTGAATTCGCGCTCGTCCGGATGCCCGCAGGCGGTGAGAACCGTCCAGCCTGGCTCGGCCGCGAACGTGCGCAGCAGGGTGGACCGTCCCTCGCCGGGGGCGCCGGAGACGACGAGGACGCCGCCCCGGCCGGACGCGGCGGCGGACAGGAGGCGGCCGATCTCGGTGTGCGCGGCCGGCCGAACTTTCTGCACTGCCGGTGCATCAAACATGCGGCGAGTGTTCCGTGCCGGGGGTCCGCGCGGAAGACCATTTCGGCTGATGAAATTTCCGGGATGTTGCCGGGCGATGACGCGACGTAGGTGATTTCGCCGATGTGTACCTGCCCGCGAAGTGCCGAAACTGACGCTCGTCGATCCGTTTCCCCAGTAAGGAGAGTCGACGTGCACCAGAGAACCGTTCCCGGCCGCGCTCGCCGGGCGCTGCTCATCGCCGCCGCCGCGGTAGCCCTCGTCGCCGGCCCCGGCGCCGTCGCGGCACAGGCCGCCGACAACCCGTACGAGCGGGGCCCCGACCCCACCCTGGCCGCGCTCCAGGCCTCCCGCGGGCCCTACGCCGTCAGCCAGACCTCCGTCTCCCGCCTCTCCGCGACCGGCTTCGGCGGCGGCGAGATCTACTACCCGACCACGACCGCCGACGGCACCTTCGGGGCGATCGCCATCTCGCCCGGCTTCACCGCCTACTGGTCCAGCATCTCCTGGCTCGGCCCGCGCCTGGCCTCGCACGGCTTCGTGGTCATCGGCATCGAGACCCTCACCACCGCCGACCAGCCCGGCTCCCGCGGCGACCAGCTGCTGGCCGCGCTCGACTACCTGACCCAGCGCAGTTCGGTACGCACCCGCATCGACTCCAGCCGGCTCGCCGTGGCCGGGCACTCGATGGGCGGCGGCGGCAGCCTCGAAGCGGCCAGCGACCGGCCGTCCCTCCAGGCCGCCGTGCCGCTGGCGCCGTGGAACACGGACAAGTCGTGGAGCGAACTGCGGGTGCCGACACTGATCGTCGGCGGGGAGAGCGACACCATCGCGCCGGTGTCCAGCCACTCCATCCCGTTCTACACCAGCATCCCGGCCTCGGCGGAGAAGTCCTACCTGGAGCTCAACAACGCCAGCCACTTCTTCCCGCAGTCGGTGAACACGCCGACCGCGGTGCAGGCGACCGCCTGGCTGAAGCGGTTCGTCGACAACGACACCCGCTACGACCAGTTCATCTGCCCCGGCCCGAGCAGCGTGTCCATCTCCGACTACCGCAGTTCCTGCCCCATCGGCTGATCCCTCGGCCCCGCGGGGCGGAGGCCGGGTGGCCTTCGCCCCAGTCGGGTTTCTCTCCGGTGCGCACCCGATTATGCTCACGCGGCTCGCCCGCATCGACCGCCGCTGTGGAGGACGCCCTGACCGCCGATCCCGTCCGCGACCGGCTCCGTGCACTGGCGTGCAATCCCGCCCTCCCGGCCGAGACGCTGCTCCTGCTCGCCGGCGACGAACGGGTCGGCCCGCGGCACGTCACCGCCCGCCGGGAATGGACCGACGAGGCGTTCGACGCCCTCGCCACCCACCCCGACCCGGCCGTCCGCGAAGCCCTCGCCCAGAGCCCCGGCGCGACCGGCGAACAACGCGCCCGGCTCGCCGGCGACCTCAACATCGACGTGCTGCACGCCCTCCTCGAAGGCCCGCACACCCGCTGGGCCGGACCGCTTCCGCACTGGGTCCACCGCCGGCTCGCCGAACACCCCGAGCGACTGGTACGGGACATGCTGACCTTCCTGCCCGGCACACCCCCCGACGTGCTGAACCGGCTCACCCGCGACCCGTACCCCCGGATCGCCGAAGCCGCCCGGGAACTCCTCGAACGCAAACCGTTCCAGGAACCGACGATGGGCCGTGACCAGGCCGTCGCCTACGCCTCCGGAGACTCGCCGTGGAACCGGGCCCAGGCCGCCGCCGACCCGGAACTGCCGGCCCCGTGGGTGCGGCGGCTGGCGGCCGATCCGTCACCGCGGGTCCGGCTCGCCGTGTCGGTACGGCCGGAACTCGACGAGGACGAGCGGGCGGCCATCGACTGCCCGATTCCGGAGGATGTCCCCGTACCGGGGTGGGTGGTCGCGGCCGGGCCCTCGGAACTGCGGCGCTGCGCCCATTCCCGCCATCCTCTGCTCCGGCGTGGCGCCGCCGGTCATCCGGACCTGCCGGACGATCTGATCGCGCTGCTGGCGGGGGACGGGGATCCGCTCGTGCGGTCGGCGCTCTGCTCGCACCAGGCGGGCGCGCCCGGTGAGCTGGTGCTCCGCACCTACCTGGAAACCGGCGACGAGGAGCTGCTCGCGCACCCGGTGTTCCCCCGCGCCGGCCTGGCCACCCACCCTTCCGGACGGCCCGGTCCGGCCGTCCATGCGGATCCCTCTTCAGGGTGGGCTGGTCCGGCCGGCTATGCGGGCTACCCTTCCGGGCGGGCCAGGGCCCTGGCCCGCCTTGACCCTGAGGCGCCGGCCGCGCTGATCGACCGGCTCAGCCGCGACCCCGATCCGTACGTCCGCGCCTTCCTGGCCGACGACCCGCGCCTGTCAGCGGCCCGGGTCGTCGAGTTGCTGGCGGACCCGGAGATCCACGGGCGGGCCGCCGCCAACCCCAACCTCCCGCACGCCCAGATCCTCCGCATCCTCGCCGAGGCCAACCTCTGACCCCCGGCGCGCCCCGACGGCTCCCGCATCCGCGCTGCCTCTGCCTTCGTGCCGCCGGCCTCGCTGCCGATCTTGGACGCTTCGCCACCGAATCCGGTGGGGGATCGTCCAAGATCGCGCTGGTCGGGGCTCTTGCTGGTGTGGCCGTCCGTCGTTCGGGCGGTTGGTCCTGGTCGCGTTGCGTCCGCCTGCGATCTTGGACGCTTCGCCACCGAATCCGGTGGGAGATTGTCCAAGATTGCGCTGGTCGGGGCTCTTGCCGGTGTGGCCGTCCGTCGTTCGGGCGGTTGGTCCTGATCGCGTTGCGTCCGCCCGCGATCTTGGACGTTTAGCCACCGAGTCCGGTGGGGGATCGTCCAAGATTGCGCTGGTCGGGGCTCTTGCCGGTGTGGCCGTCCGTCGTTCGGGCGGTTGGTCCTGATCGCGTTGCGTCCGCCTGCGATCTTGGACGTTTTGCCACCGGATTTGGTGGGAGATCGTCCAAGATTGGCCGTCTTGGTGGTGGAGGTGCGTCGAGCGCCGAGGGTGCTGGGCGGGTTGATCGCGGTGGAGGGCAGGTGCCGCCGGTGGGGCCGGCCGGGCGGTGGTCCCCGAGGGGGTTGAGTTCGGGGGTGGGGCCGGCCGGGGGGGGGTGGTGCGTTTGGGGGTGGGGCCGGCCGGGGGTGGTGCGTTTGGGGGTGGGGCCGGCCGGGGGTGGTTCGGGGGTGGGTTTGGGGAGGGGGATCAGGCGGGGACGGGAGTGGGGGCCGGGGCTGGGGTGCGGGTGTCGAGGCGGAAGCTGAGCAGGGTCAGGAGCAGGCCGGCGAGGGTCAGGGCGACGCCCAGCCATGCGGACGCCAGATAGCCCCACCCCGCGGCGATGACGGCACCACCGAGGGCGGCGCCGGTGGCGTTGGCGATGTTCAGGGAGGACTGGTTGACCGCGGCGCCCATCAGCTGGGCGCCCGGGGCGACCGCGATGAGGCGGGACTGCAGCGCGGGGACGATGAAGAGGCTGGCCGCGCCGACCAGGAAGGCGGCCGGGAACAGGCCGGCCGGGTGCACCGCGGTCAGGCCGAACAGGGTGACCGAGCCGATCAGTCCGGCGAATCCGATCAGGACGGCGCGCCGCAGGTCGCGGTCGGCGGCGACCCCGCCGAGGGCGATGCCGACGGTCATGCCCAGGCCCATGCAGGCGAGCACCCACGGGACGGCCGCCTCGGACAGGCCGGCCACGTGTGTGGTGATCGGCGCGACGTAGCTGTTCACCGCGAAGAAGCCGCTGGTCCCGACGGCGACGGCGGCGGCGACCAGCCATACCTGCGGGTTGCGGAAGGCGAGCAGCTCGGCGCGGGGCGAGCCGCCGGGGGCGGCCGCCACGGTGGGCACGGTGGCCAGGACGGCGAGCAGGCTGAGGGCGAAGACGGCGGCGACGGCGAGGTACGCGGCCCGCCAACCGTGGTTCTGCCCGAGCACGGTGATCAGCGGGACGCCGGCGAGGTTGGCCGCGGTCAGCCCGCCGATCACGATGGAGACGCCGCGTCCCTGGTTGCCGGGTCCCAGGATGGCGGCGGCCAGCAGACCGGCTGCCCCGAAGTAGGCGCCGTGTGCCAGGGCCGCGCCGAACCGGGCGGCCAGGACCAGCTCGAAGGTGGGCGCCAGCGCGGATGCCGTGGTGAAGACGACGAACACGGCGAGCAGGCCGAGCACCAGCCGTCGGCGGGGCTGCCGGGCGGTGATCACGGCGATCGTCGGCGCGCCCACGACGACGCCGAGCGCGTAGATCGTGATCATCCAGCCGGTGTGGGCCAGTGCGTCCGGGACCGAGGCGACGTACGACTCGGGCATCAGGTCGCGTGCCATGTCGGGTAGCAGTCCCATGGCCACGAACTCGGTCAGGCCGAGTCCGAAACCGCCCAGGGACAGGGCGAGCAGGGCCGCCCAGCGGCGGCGGTCGGTCAGTGTCTCCACGTCCGGAGACTCTAGAACGTTCTAGTTCTTCAGCGAATAGAACGTTCTAGTGATCACAACGTAGGATGCCGCCATGCAGTCAGCGGAGCGGCGGACTACCCTCGCCGACGTCGCGGCCGAGGCCGGGGTGTCGGTGGCACTGGCGTCGATCGTGATGCGCGGCGCGCCCGGAGCCGGGGCCGCCACCCGGGAGCGGGTGCTGGAGGTGGCGCGCCGGCTCGGATACCAGCCGGACAGCCGGGCCCGGCTGTTGCGCAGCGGTCGCAGCCGGCTGCTCGGGGTCGTCTTCGACGTGCGGCACCCGTTCCATCACGACCTGCTCACCGGGCTCTACGACGCGGCCGGCAAGGCCGGATATCAACTCACCCTGAGCGCGGTGACACCACGGCGCGGCGAGCGTACGGCCATCGGCGACCTGCTGCAGGACCGGTGCGAGGCGCTGGTGCTGTTCGGCGGCCAGTTACGGGCCTCCGAGCTGGCGTCGATCGCGGCCCGCCTCCCGGTGGTGGCGATGATGCGCGCGGCCCGGCGGCGCGACGTCGACGTGGTGCACAACGACGACGCGCTCGGCTCCCACCAGGCCGTCGATCACCTGGTCGGGCTCGGGCACCGGCGGATCGCCCACGTCGACGGCGGGGAGTGGCACGGGTCGGCCGAGCGGCGGTCCGGCTACCAGGAGGCGATGCGGCGGCACGGGCTGGCCGAGCACATCCGGGTGGTGTCCGGCGGTGCCGGGGAGGAGGACGGCGCCCGGGCCGCGGAGCGGCTGCTGGTGGACCCGCCGACCGCGGTGACCGTCTTCAACGACCTGAGCGCGACCGGTTTGCTGGACGTCCTGCGCCGCAACGGGCTCAGCGTGCCCGGGGACATCAGCGTGGTGGGTTACGACGACACCGGCCTGAGCCGGCTCGCGCACATCGACCTGACCACCATCGGCCAGGACATCGACACCATGGCGGCGGGCGCGGTCGAGCGGGCCGTCGCGCGGATCGAGGGCACACCCATCGGACTCCGGGAGCTGGTCATCCCACCCCGCCTGGTGGTCCGCGGCACGACCGGCCCCGGGCCTGATGGCTCCGCTTCGCTCCGCGGCAAAACGCCTGGTAACCGGTGACGAGGCAGGTGATTTCCCGCCGCAGCACACCCCGCTGCGTCGGCAAATCAGCTGCCTCGTCACCGGCGGCGTTTTGCGGGAGTGGGGAGGTCGTCGGTTCTGGGGATGTCCGGTCGTCATCCGGGGACAGGGTGGTGCTTCTGCCGACAGCTCACCGCGTACGAAATCGGGCTTGGAAAGGGGCGACCCGCGCCTGCGGTGAGTGCGGCGCGGGTGCCCGGGTATTGACCGTGCCGGCGCCGCAACGACGGGGGGACGGCGGCGCCGGCACGGTGGTCTTGTGTTCTAGGACGCGGGCTTGAGCACCGAGCAGGTCTCGACGGCCTTCTTCGCGGTGGCGTCGGTGGTGTCGACCTTGGCCGGGTCGGTGACGCCGTTCTCCTTGAGGCAGTTCTCGTAGGCGGCGTTCGCGTTGCCGCCGCCCGGAGTGCCGCCGCCCTGGTCGCCGCCGCCGGGGTTGCCGCGGCCGGCGCCCATGCTCGGGCGGACCGACGCGCACGCCTCCTGGGCCTTCTGCCAGGTCGCGTCGTCGACGCCCTCGGGCTTGCTGAAACCGCCACCGCCGGGGAAGCCGCCGCCGCGCTGGCCCGCGCTGCCGGAGGGGCGCGGCTGGCCGGACGGGCGGACGCCGTCGGGAGCGCCGGAGGGCCGGACGCCGTCGGGTGCGCCGGACGGGCGGGCGCCACCGCCGCCGGGGCCGCCGGAGGGCATCGTGATGGTGACGCCGTTCTCGTTGAGGCAGCTGATGTAGGCGGCGAACGCGTTGTTGCCGCCGCCACCGTTCTGGCCGGTGGTGCCGCTGTCGGTGCCGGCCTCTTCCGATCCGCCGCAGGCCGCCGTGAACAGCATGGCCACCGAGACCGCGAAGATGCCCGCGGTGCGCTTCGAAATGATCACCGGACTCCTTAGTGAGATGTCAACGAGCGGGAACGTGTGAAGGAAAGCGGCCGCACCTGTGCGGAAGGTCGGACGACCCTAGGAGTTACCTAAGAACGCGTTTCTGGGACTCCGAGTGAACCGGCCTCCGAGCGAACTCCCAGGTAGGACCGAGCCCGCGGCGAGGACCGGTGGTCACACTCGGCGACCATGGGTGTTGCACTGGCCGGTCGCCGGCGTTTGATCTGGCTCGGCGTGGCGGTCGTCGTGCTCGCACTGGTCGCCTTCGGCGTGGTGCGGGCGCTGACGGCCGGCGCCGCGCAGGAGGAGTCGAAGGCGGCCGAGACCGTCGAGGTGGACAAGGGTGAGGTGACCACCGAGGTCGCCACCACCGGCACGTTGCAGGCGGCGCAGACGCGCAGCCTGTCGTTCGCGGTGTCGGGGACGGTGGAGACGGTCAAGGTGCGGGCCGGCACGACGGTGACGGCCGGGCAGGTGCTGGCGACCGTCGACGACACGGACGCGGCCGAGGCGGTCGACGACGCGCAGGACGCGCTCGACGACGCGCAGGACGCGCTGACGAAGGCCTCGTCCACGTCCTCGTCCTCCACCGGCTGCAATGTGGCCGCCGCCTACACGACGTCCGCTTCCGCCTCGCCTTCGGCTTCGGCTTCGGCTTCGGCCAGCGCCTCTCCGTCGGCCACCGCGACGACCTCGCCCACGCCGACCAGGACCAAGACCTCGAAACCGAGCGCCACCGGTACGAAGACCTGCTCCTCCTCCGCGGGTGGCTCCTCCCGTGGCGGCACGTCCGGCAGTGACTCCATCCTGAGCGCCCAGCAGCGGGTGAACGCGGCCGAGGTGACCCTGGAGGAGGCCGAGGAGGCCCTGGACGGCGCCACCATCACCGCCCCGATCGCCGGGAAGATCATCTCGGTGAGCGGCAAGGTGGGCAGCAGCGCCAAGTCCGGGTCCACCTTCATCACCCTGGCCGACGTCTACGACATGCAGATCAGCGCCGACTTCCCGGAGGCCGACGCGGACCGCCTGGCGGTCACCCAGAAGGCGGTGATCACTCTCGCCGACCGGGCCGGCGAGACGTTCGACGCGACGGTGGTGCAGGTCGACCCGGTCGGCACCAGCGACGGCACGCTCACCCGCTTCGGCGTCGTGCTCTCCTTCGACGACGCCCCGGACGAGCTGCTGGTCGGGCAGAGCGCCAACGTACGGGTGACCACCGGCAGCAAGGACGATGTGCTGCGGGTGCCCAGCACCGCGGTGCACGATGTGTCCGGGGAGAACGGCACCGTGCTCAAGGACGGGGCCGCCACGCAGGTGAAACTGGGCCTGCGCGGCGACCAGTACACGGAGATCGTGTCCGGTCTCGCCGTGGGCGACCCGGTGGCCCGTTCCTGGTAGGTTCCTCCCTTCCCGTTCATAGGTTCTTCAAAGAAAACGCTGATAGTTCTATGCGGTGCTTTCCGATACCCGAGGTTCCGTGACCACGCTCGACCCCGCGGCACGGCCCGCCCGTGTCCTGGTCGTCGACGACGAGCCGAACATCTCCGCGCTGCTCAGCGCGACGTTGCGGCTGGTCGCCTTCGACGTGCGGGTGGCCGAGTCGGGTAACGCCGCCCTGATCGCGGTGCAGGAGTTCGAGCCGGATCTGATCGTCCTCGACGTGATGCTTCCGGACGTGGACGGGATCGAGGTGGCCCAGCGGCTGCGGGCCGCCGGCCACCGGGTCCCGGTCCTGTTCCTGACCGCCAGGGACGCGGTGGAGGATCGCATCCTGGGACTGTCAGCCGGCGCGGACGACTATGTCACCAAGCCGTTCAGTCTCGAGGAGGTCGTGCTACGGATACGCGCGATCCTGCGCCGCAGCCAGCCGGAGGAACCGCAAGAGGACACCGGGGTGCTGCGGTACGCGGACCTGGAAATGGACGAGGACGCCCACGAGGTGCGGCGGGCGGGCCGTCTGATCGAGCTGTCCCCGACGGAGTTCAACCTGCTGCGCTACCTGCTGATCAACGCGGGCCGGGTGGTCAGCAAGGCGCAGATCCTGGACCGGGTGTGGAAGTACGACTTCGGGGGCGACGGCCGCATCGTGGAGTCCTACGTCTACTACCTGCGGCGGAAGATCGACAAGAGCGATCCGCCGCTGATCCACACCGTGCGCGGAGTCGGGTACGCGCTCAGACTCCCTCGCGGCGACGAGTGACGCCCTGGCGCTATTGGACTCTCAGATCCAGGCTGGTCCTGGTCGTCGGCGTGCTGTCCGCGATCGCCGTGGTGGTCGCCAACATCACCGGCCTGCTGCTGATCCGCAAGTACCAGCAGGACCGGATCGATGAGCAGCTGAGCGGCATCAGCCGGCCGTTCGCCGACGCCAACCCGATGCGCTTCGGGCCCCGTCCCGGCCGGTTCCGTGGCCTCGGCCCGGACCAGATCGTGTACTTCTACAACGCCGACGGGACCCTGGACACCGCCAACAGCACACCCACCGACGAGAAGCGTCCCGAGGTGGCGCCGCTCGCCGAGGTCGTCGAGCGGGCCGCCACCGGACGGCCGTTCACCGTCCCGACGGCCGCCGGCTCGGACTGGCGGGTGATGGCCGTCCCGTCCGGCGACACCGGCGGGTACGTGCTGATCGGCTCCTCGATGGAGGAGGTGGAACAGCTCACCCAGCAGCTCATGCTGATCGACGCCGGGGTGATGCTGCTGGTGCTGACGGTGCTCGGGCTCGGGGCCGCGTTCGTGGTGCGGATCGGGTTACGGCCGCTCACCGAGATGGAGGCGGTGGCCGCGGACATCTCCGGCGGCAACCTGTCCGGCCGGATCCCGGACACCGACCCGCACACCGAGCCGGGCCGCCTCGGCCTGGCCCTGAACGCCATGCTCACCCGGATCGAGGGTGAGGTCAGCGCGCGTACCGCCTCGGAGCAGCGGCTGCGCCAGTTCGTCGCGGACGCCTCGCACGAGCTGCGCACCCCGCTCACCTCGATCCGCGGCTGGGCCGAGCTGTACCGGCGCGGCGGGGCGCCGCCCGGCCCGCAGCTGGACGAGACGCTTGCCCGGATCGAGGCCGAGTCGGCCCGCATGGCGGTGCTGGTCGAGGACCTGCTCCGGCTGGCCCGGATGGACCAGCAGCGCACCCTCGACCTGCGCCGGGTGGACCTGCTGGAGATCGCCGCCGACACCATCCGGGACGCGCACGCCCGCATGCCGGGCCGGAAGGTGCTGCTCGCCGGGCTCAGCGACGACGAGGACACCTTCGAGCCGCCCACCGTGCTGGGCGACGACCACGGGCTGCGGCAGGTGGTCACCAATCTGGTGGCCAACGCGCTCAACCACACACCGCCCGAAACCATCGTCACGGTACGTGTCGGGTTGGCCACATCCGAGGACGGCTTCCCGGTGGCGGTCCTGGAGGTGTGCGACAACGGGCCGGGGGTGCCGCCGGAGCACGTGGACCGCATCTTCGAGCGGCTCTACCGGGCCGACTCCAGCCGTACCCGCTCCATGGGCGGCGGTTCCGGGCTGGGCCTGGCGATCGTGGCGGCCATCGTGGAGGGGCACGGCGGTGCCGTGGCCTACCGCGAGACACCGGGCGGCGGGGCCACCTTCCGGGTGGAACTTCCCGCCGTCGGTGACTCGGCGTGAGGTTTTGAGCTGGCTCCCAGGTTTCGCCGAAGCTCCTCATAGCCCACGGCCGCAGAGTGTGCAGCCATGAAGGTACGCCTGAGCCGCCACCCGTCGTTGGTGGTCAACGCCGTCATCGGCGTAGCTCTCGTCGCCGGGGCCTACACGGTGTACGAGACATTTTCCGGAACCGACGACGGGGGTACTGCCGCGACGGCCGCCGAGCGCACGGTCAGCGTCCAGCAGGGCACGGTCAGCAAGACCGCGACCGCGGACGGGACCCTGGAGAGCGCCAGCACCGCGAGTGCCACGTTCGAGACCAGCGGCACGGTCACCGCGATCAGCGTGAAGGTCGGTGACAAGGTCAAGAAGGGCCAGGTGCTGGCCAAGGTCGACCCGGCCGCCGCGCAGCGCACGCTGGACGCCGCCGAGGCCGACCTGGACGCGGCCCAGGACTCCCTGGACCGGGCCGAGGACGCCGGCTCGGACACCACCGAGGCCGCCAACCAGGTCACCGAGGCGAACCTGGCCGTCAACGAGGCCGAGGCCGGCGTCGACGGAACGGTGCTGACCGCCCCGATGGCCGGCACGGTCACCGCCGTCAACGGCACGCTCGGCGGCTCGGCCTCCGGCAGCTCGTCCTCCTCCTCCGGTTCCTCCGGCGGCGGCTCGCAGGGCGGCGGATCCTCCAGCTCCTCGTCCTCGTCCTCCTCGTCGAGCGGGTTCATCGAGATCGCCGACCTCACCAAGATGCAGGTCGCGGCGAGCTTCGCCGAGGCGGACGCGACCAGCCTCAAGGAGAAGCAGGTCGCCACGGTCACCTGGAACGCGCTCAGCGGCGTCTCGCAGAGCGCCAAGGTCGCGGCCATCGACCCGTCGGCCACCACCTCGAACAGCGTGGTCACCTACGGCGTGACGCTGTCCCTGGACAAGGTGCCGACCGGCGCGAAGGTCGGCCAGACCGTCTCGGTGTCGGTCACCACCGGCTCCAAGGAGAACGTCGTGCTGGTCAACGCGGCCGCGATCACCACGGTCGGCAACCGGCACACCGTCACGGTGGTCGCCAACGGCCTCCAGGAGACCCGGTCGGTGGAGATCGGTCTGGAGGGCGACTCGGCCACCGAGATCACCTCCGGTCTGACCGCGGGCGAGCAGGTCGTCGTCAAGACCACCTCGACCAGCACCAGCGGCAGCCAGCAGGGCGGCTTCCCGGGCGGCGGCAGCGGCTTCGGCGGCGGCGGCTTCACCGGTGGCGGCGGCGGTCCTCAGGGTGGCGGCGGGAGGCCGCAGTGAGCCGGCCGGTCCTCCAGGTCACCGACCTGAAGAAGATCTACGGTCAGGGTGAGGCGACCGTGCACGCGCTGCGCGGGGTCTCCCTCACCGTCGAGCGCGGCGACTACGTGGCGATCATGGGCTCGTCCGGCTCCGGCAAGTCGACCCTGATGAACATCCTGGGCGCGCTGGACATCCCCAGCTCGGGGCAGTACCTGCTGGACGGCGTGGACGTCAGCCGGCTCTCCGACGGCCAGCTGGCGCTGGCCCGGAACCGCCTGATCGGCTTCATCTTCCAGTCGTTCAACCTGATCCCGCGGACCACCGCGGTGGCCAACGTCGAGCTGCCGCTGGCGTACGCCGGGGTCAAGCCGAAGGAGCGCCGCCGCCGCGCCATGGCGGCACTGGACGTGGTCGGTCTCGCCGACCGGGCCGGCCACGAGCCCAACCAGCTCTCCGGCGGCCAGCAGCAGCGTGTCGCGGTGGCCCGGGCGCTGGTCACCGAGCCGGCCCTGCTGCTCGCCGACGAGCCGACCGGCAACCTGGACTCCAAGTCCACCGACGACGTGCTCCAGGTCTTCGACGACCTGAGCGCCGCCGGCCGCACCATCGTGATCATCACGCACGAGGACGAGGTCGGCGCCCGCGCCAAGCGGCTGATCCGCCTGGTCGACGGTGGCATCGTCACCGACGTACGGCAGTCGCCGCTGCACCGCCCGCCGATCGGCGCCGCGGCCGCCCACGCCCAGGTGCACGCGGCATCGGGCCGGGCCTTCATCTACGCCGAGGGGCGGCACAGCCTGTGAACTTCTTCGAGGTGATCAGGTTCGCGCTGCGCGGACTGTCGGCCAACAAGCTGCGCTCCGCGCTCACCATGCTCGGCATCCTGATCGGTGTGGCCGCGGTGATCCTGCTGGTCGCGGTCGGCAACGGCTCGGCCAAGACGATCAGCGACCGGATCGAGGCGCTGGGCACCAACACGATCACGGTGATGAGCACCGGCCGCGGCGGGTCGAGCAGCACGTCGCTCACCAAGGACATGGCCGACGCGCTGACCGACAAGGAGATGGCGCCGGACGTGAAGTCGGTGTCGCCGGTGGTCAGCTCCTCGTCGGCGACCATGACCTACGAGGGCACCGACCACTCGGTGGCCACCTTCGTCGGCACCACCCCGGCCTGGTTCGCCGCCTCCACCACCCCGGTCGGGACGGGCGCGGCTTTCACCTCCGACGACGTCGACCAGGGCCGGCGGGTCGTGGTGATCGGCAAGACCGTCGCCGAGGAACTCTTCCCCGGCGTCGACCCGATCGACGAGCAGGTCACCGTCGGCGGCGCGCTGTTCACCGTCATCGGCGTGCTGGAGGAGAAGAGCTCCACCGGCTTCAACGACTCCAACGACACGGCCGTCGCCCCGCTCACCGCGGTCCAGCAGGTGCTCACCGGGTACGGCGCGCTCACCTCGATCATCGTCGAGGCGGCCGACCCGGACAAGGTGGACGCCGTGCAGGGTCAGGTCTCCACGATCCTGAACCAGAAGCTGGACGTGGACTCGTCGTCGACCAGCACGCCGTACCGGATCCAGAACGCGTCGTCGCTGCTGGAGACGCAGACCGAGACCGCCGACACGTTCACCACCCTGCTCGGGGCGGTGGCCGCGATCAGTCTGCTGGTCGGCGGCATCGGGATCACCAACATCATGCTCGTCACGGTCACCGAGCGGACCCGGGAGATCGGCATCCGCAAGGCGCTCGGCGCGCCCCGGCGGGTGATCCTGACCCAGTTCCTGATCGAGGCGAGCCTGTTGAGTGTGCTCGGCGGGGCCCTCGGGGTGGCCGCCGCGCTGATCGGCTCCCAGTTCGAGATCGTCGGGGTGAAACCGGTGATCGTGCCCAGTTCGGTCGGGTACGCCCTGGGCGTCTCCATCGCGATCGGACTGTTCTTCGGCGGGCTGCCCGCCGCCCGCGCCGCCCGCCTGCGTCCCATCGACGCGCTGCGCTACGAGTGAGGACCCTGCTGTGACAACGATGAACGACGAGACCGCGGTCATTCCGAAGATCCCCGACAACGAGGGCCTCTCCGCGGAGCTGGCCGCCGCGGCGCCCAGGAAGTGGTGGAACAAGGGCACCGTCGGGCTCGGGGTTGCGGCGCTGCTGATGGGTGGCTTCCTCGGCGGGGTGCAGGCCCAGAAGCAGTGGGGCGCCACGCAGACGAGCGCCATGAGCGGCTTCCCCACAGGCGGCCGTGGTAGTGGGGGCTTCCCCGGAGGGCTGAGCGCGAGCGGGGCGCCCGGCGGTGGGTCCAGCGGTCAGCGAACGACCACCACCGAGACGGCGAGCAGCGGCACCACCGGCAAGGTCAAGCTGGTCAACGGCAAGACGATCTACGTGGAGACCGAGGATGGCACGGTGGTCACGGTCAAGACCGACGGCTCGACGACGATCAGCACGGCCAGCAAGGGCAAGCTGAGCGATGTCAAGGCCGGGCAGTCGGTGACCGTACAGGGCGAGGCGGCCGACGACGGTACGGTGACCGCGAAATCGGTCACCGCGACCAAGTGAACTTGAACATATTGATGATGGTGTGAACAAATCCCTAGGCTGATCCCTTCGAAGCTGGGGGTGATGCCGGAGGTGGTTCCCGCTCTGCACGGCCGGGAGGAACTTCTCGCGGCCATCGACGCCCGGCTCGCGGCCGGTGGCGGGGTGGTCCTGCACGGGCCGCCCGGCATCGGCCGGACCGCGCTGCTCGACACCGTCGCCGATCAGGCCGCCGCGCGCGGGGAACTCGTGCTCCGCCTGCGCCCGGCCCGCGGCGAGCGGGCGCTCGCCTACGCCGGGGTGGCCGACCTCGTCCGCCAGGTCCCGGCGGAGGCGGTCGCCGCCCTGGCGCCCGCGCCACGGCACGCCCTCATCGCGCTCCGCCAGGGCCGGCCGTCCCGTACCGGCGTGCCCGCCCTGGCCCGGCGCCTGGTCATGCCCGAGCTGCTGGCCCACTGCGCCCGTACCTCCCCGCTGCTGCTGGTCCTCGACGACGCCCAGTGGCTCGACCCGGAGTCCGCCGAGCTGATCGGCTACGCCATGCGCCGCCGCCCCGGGCCCCGGGTGCGGATGCTCGCCGCCGAACGCCGGCCCGGCCGGACCCGCGCCGCCCGGCTCTGCCCCGCCCCGGTCGCCGAGCTGGAGGTGCCGCCACTCTCCCCGGACGACCTCGCGGCGCTGCTCGAAGCCCACGGGCTGCCCTGCCGTGCCGCCAGCCAGCTGTACCAGGCGAGCGCCGGCAATCCGTTCCTGGCCCTCGCCCTCGGCGGTGCGGTCGCGGCCGGGCCCAACTGGCGCCCGGCGTCGCTGCCCGAGCCGGTCCGGGAGCTGGCCCGCGAACGGCTCGCCGAACTGTCCACCGAGACCCGGGACACCCTGCTGGTGGCGGCGCTGGCCACCGAGCCGACGGTCACCCTGCTGCTGCGCGCCGGGCGCGACGACGCCGTCCGGGAACTGCGGTCGGCCACCGGCGCCGGAATCGTCGAACTCACCGGCGAGCGGATCCGGTTCACCCCGCCGCTGCTCGCGCGGGTGCTCGCCGACGAGACCCCGGCCGCCGACCGCGGGCGGGTGCACGCGGATCTCGCCGCGGCGGCGTACGACCCGGTGGAGGCCCTGCGGCAGCAGGCCCTGCGGACCGCCCGGCCGGACCCCGACGTGGCAGCCGATCTGGCCGCCGCGGCCCGCCGCTGCGCGGAGCGCGGCGCCGAGCGCACCGCCGCCGAGCTGTACCTGCTCGCCGCCGACCGCTGCCCGCCGGACCGCTCCGCCGACCGCCTCGACTGGCTGGTCACCGCCGCCCGCACCGCCATCACCGGGGGCGTGCCGGTGGTCGCCGGGCGGGCCGCCGAGGCGGTCCTGGCCGCCGACGCGCCGCCCGCCCACCGGGTGCGGGCCCGTCTCGTGCTGCTCGACCTGGCCGGGCAGGCGCTGGCCGACATGGGCGAGACCTTCGCCGCGGCGCTCGCCGAGGCCGGCGACGACCCGGCGCTGGCCGCCCCGGTCCGGCTGCGGCTCACCTGGACCGCGCTGCTCACCGGCGACCTGGAGGGCGGGGTCGCCGAGGCCCGCGAGGCGGAACGCGCGGCCCGCCTCGCCGGCGACCCGACCACCGAGTCGATGGCGCTCACCGCGCTCGCCCAGATCCAGCGGGTCCAGGGCGAGCCCGGCTGGCGCGACACCCTGGAACGGGCGCTGCGGCTGCCCGCCACCCCGGCCCCGGACTGGCTGCACTACGGGCCGCACTACTTCGCCGCGCGCTTCGCGCTCTTCGACGACCGGCTCGACGAGGCCCGCGCCGACCTGCTCAACCTGCTCGCGGTGGCCGAGCACGACCGGATCGGCGAGGCCCGGGTCGAGGTGCTGCGCAGCCTCTCCGAGGTGGCCACCCGGGCGGGCCGGTGCCAGGAGGCATTACGGTACGCCCATCGCGCGGTCCGGGCGGCCCAGGATGCGGGCCTGAGTCCCGGCCCGACGTGGTACACCGCCGCGGTGGCCGAACTGGCCGGCGGCAGCCTGGAAGCGGCCGCCGGATTCGCCCGCCGGGGCATCCGCGCCTCCCGCCAGGAGGGCGACGGCCTCTACCTGCGGCGCAACCTGCACGCCCTGGGCCAGGCCGAGGTCCGCTCCGGCGACACCCGGGCCGGGGTGGCCACCCTGCGCCGGCTGCGCGACTCCGAGGCCGAGGCGGGCAGCGCCGACCCGATGATCGTGCGCTGGCGGGCCGACCTGGCCGCCGCGCTGGCGTCGGTCGGTGAGCACGCCGAGGCCGCGACCACGCTGGCGCTGGCCCGGCAGGCGGCCGAGGGGCTGGGCAGCAGTCCGGCGCTGGCCGGCTACCTGGACCGGGCGGCCGCCATCGTCAGCTCCGAGTCCGGGCAGGCCGACCTGGCCGCCGACCTGGCGACCGCCGCGGCCCGGCACTTCGAGCGGCTGCGGCAGCCGGTCGAACAGGCGCACGCCCTGCTGGTGGCCGGTGGGGCGGAACGGCGGCGGCGCCGGTACGCGGCCGCCCGGCAGGCGATCGGGGCGGCGCACCGGCTGTTCCGCACCACCGGGGCCCGGCCGTGGGCGCGCGAGGCGGAACTGGCGCTGGCCCGGACCGAGGGGACACCGGACCAGGGACTCACCTCGACCGAGCTGCGGATCGCCGGGATGGTGCGGGACGGGGCCAGCAACCGGGAGATCGCCACCCGGCTGTACCTGAGCGTCAAGACCGTGGAGGCGACGCTCACCCGGGTCTACCGCAAGCTCGGCGTACGGTCCCGGACCCAGCTCTTGACGGTTCTCGCGGTGGGGGAGATCACCACCCCCTCCTGACCTGCGTATCGGTAGCGGAGAGTGACGCGGGTTACCGGATTCCGGTGGCGGCCGTCACTTTCGTCTTCCGGGTTTTACCTGGTGGATTTGGGGATGACGGATTAGCGGAGGATTGTTGTACCCGGAAGCGACGAGGCTTTCTCCGTCACTATCCGTCGAGGAGTTGCCATGCAGTTCATTCGTGACGCCCGTACCGCCATCCTCAACCGTGTGGCCGAGCGCCGCGCCCACCGCCGGCTCGCCGACGAGCTCGCGGCCTTCCGCACCGCCGCCGAGCGCACCGAACTGGACCTGATGCTGGGCCGGCACAGCGCCGAGGAGACCGCCGAGATCCACGCGATCCTCAGCCGGCAGGACGCCGGGCGCCGCTATACCTCCGCGGTGCACGCCGCCGGAGTCACGGGCCGCTAGGGCCGGCCCGAAGGGCAGGTCCCGACCGTCCCGGGACCGCCCACGTGAAACCCCGGGCGCGCTGGTCGCGCCCGGGGTTCTCGCTTCTCTGAGGATCCCTGCGGGTCCGCAGAACCGGCTAATGCGTAGGATCCTCGCGTTGTGGCGGCCATCCCCGCCCAACGACCGGCCGCACCCCCGCACCGCCCAGAAAGCGGCGCGACCCGGCCGGCAGATCCGCCGGACGCCCTGATACCCCACCCCACGATCCGGACGCCGGCGGATCCGCGCATCACCCGCCTGTCCTTTCGAATTTTTCGAATGCGGGTAGGGTGGGTTCATGTCGAGCACGTTGCGTGAACGCACCGTCCTGCCGCCGGAAGATCCCGCGGACCTCGTCCGCTTCGCGCGCGGTCTGAACGACGCCAAGGCGCCCGGCCGGGCCAAACTGGTCGGCCCGGACGGATCACAGATCGAGATCCCGGACGAGCTGTACGGCGTGCTGTGCGACGTGGTCAGCGCACTCTCCCATGGCATGGCCATCTCGATCGCCCCGCACAACACGATGCTGACCACCCAGGAAGCCGCGGATCTGCTCAACGTCTCCCGGCCCACGCTGGTTCGGCTCCTCACCGACGGGGAGATCCCGCACACCATGCGCGGCCGGCATCGTCGGGTCCTCCTGCGCGACATCCTCGACTACTCGGAGCGCACCCGGGCGGAACGCCGTACCACCCTCGACCAGATGGCCTCCGACGCCGAGGACGACGGTCTGTACGACACCACCATCGATTCCCACCCGACCAGGTAGGGCTCCGGGCAGCCTTCCCCGCTTTCCTCTGTGCCGGCGTGCTGTACGGATCACCCCGCCCGGCCGTTGTGCAGATAGCCGGTGGTGCCAAGCTCGGCGCATTCCAGGGCGGCGCTCAACCGCCGCCAGACGTAGTTCCGCAGCATGCCGGCTGCTTCTCGCGGAGCCGCGAAGGCGTATCCGCGCAACTCGCCGTCACCCAACCGGATGCGCGCCCGCGCCTCCTCGGGAAGCACACCACCGTCGAAGACGAACGCGACGAGGTCGTCCCAGGGGCCGTGGGGCGATACCCAGTCCACGACGAGCAGCCGTCCGCCGACGAACTCGATGCCCAGTTCTTCGGCCACCTCACGGCGAGCGGTGTCGGCGGGTGCCTCGTTCGCCTCGGCCATCCCACCCGGCAGATCCCAGTCGGGTTTGTAGACCGGATCGACGAGCAGGATCCGTCCGGCCTCATCCCGGAACAGCACGTCGGCGCTGACCCGCTTGCGTGGCTGCGTCCGGTTGCCCTCGGCCAGGTACTCCTGCCACGCCTCCGGGTCACGCTCGTACAGCGGGCTCTCCGATTCCACGACTGCCGAGTATTGCCGCTACCGGTATGCCGTCGCGCATCGGTCCTTCGGTCGGGCGGCGGTGATGGACCGGCTGGGGGCGACGTCGTGAGACGCCGCCCCGGGGCCGGTCATCCCGCCGGGAACAGGGCCTTCTCCAGCAGAGGGGTCACCGCGGCGGCGTACGTCTGGGTCAGGTGGCTCTTGTCGCGGTAGACCAGGGTGTCGCCGATGATCGGTGGGCAGACCGTGGTGCACAGCCACGGTGTCGGGTCGACCACCCGGATGCCGGCGGCCCGGGCCTTCTCGGCGATCAGGGCGCGGCGGTTCGGTTCGTAGATCGCCTTCGCCACCGGCCGTACGCAGGCACGGGTCTTCCGGGCGTGCGCGGCCAGGCAGGCGGGGGCGATCCCGGCCGGCCACGGGGTGTCCTGGAGCAGCACCGCCGGGATGCCGGCCAGCCTCCGGAACGACTGCTCCCAGCGCTGCGCCCACCGTACGTCGTCGGCGCGGCCCCCGGTCGGGATCAACGTGCCGGACTCGTCGTAGAAGCTGCCGTTGTCCAGGTCGTTGGAGGCGACCACCACCATCTGCGGCCGCTCCCGGGCGATCCGGGCGAAGACCGCGTCCCGCCACTGGACGCATTCGGTGTACGGGCGCTTCAGCACCACGTTGTAGACCAGTACCTGCGGGATCTGGCAGGCCGACTTGGTCAGCGCCACCAGCCGCCAGTGCTGGTTGCGGGCCGCGTTGTCGACCGCCGCGAACCAGTGCCCGGCCCGGGAGTCGCCGATCAGGAACACGGTCCGTTTCGCGGCCTGGTCACCGTAGACGCATGGCCGGACCTCGGTGTCGAGGAAGTCCACGTGGCAGCCGTCGGCGTCGTGGGCCGGCTCCTGGCGTGGGCTGGTGACCGGCGGGGTGAGGTTGGACGGCATCCGGGTCTCGTGCGCCGAGGCGTCGATCAGCTCGGACAGGCGTGCCTGCGGATCGGTGGCGGCGGACAGTTCGGCGGCCAGGCCGACCGCGGGCGGCCCGTACGGGATGGCCGGCGTGAACCGTCCACCGACCGCCGCGACCGTGACGGTGAGCAGGGAGAACACCAGGCCGGCGAGCAGACCGGTACGGGCCCGGGCCCGCAGCCGCGGATGCGACCGCAGCGGGTTCTCCACCAGGTGGTAGGTGACCAGGGCGAGCAGCAGGGAACCGGCGGCCAGCGGGTACGGGTGCTCCGGCCACGCCACCGCACCGATGATCAGGATCGGCCAGTGCCACAGGTACCAGCCGTACGAGAGCTTGCCGATCTCCCGCAACGGCCGCAGCCCGAGCAGCGACCCGGCGCCCCAGCGCGTCCCCCGCAGCCCGGCCGCGATCACGACCGCCGTGCCCAGCACCGGGAGCAGCGCGGCGTACCCCGGGAAGGAGGTCTCCTCGGTGAAGGTCAGCGCCGCCGCACCCACCGCGGCCAGGCCCACCCAGGACAGCGCCGCGGCGAGGCCGCGCGGCAGCGTGGCGAGCCGGGCCGAGCCGACCGCGACCAGCGCGCCGGCCCCGAGTTCCCAGGCCCGGGTGTGCGAACCGAAATAGGCCCACGGCGCGGACTCGCCGGTCTGCCACACGCTCAGCGTCAGCGAACCGGCGACCAGGACGGACAGGGCGGCCACCAGGAGCCGGCGGCTGCGCGCGGTGATCAGAATCAGCAGCGGCCAGACGAGATAGAACTGCTCCTCGACGGCGAGCGACCACAGATGCTGCAACGGCGACGGCTCCGCGGCGGCGGCCATGTAGTCGACGCCCTGGCCGGCGAGCCGCCAGTTGATCCCGTAGAAGGTGCTGTACAGCGCGTCCACGGTGATCTCGTGGAACCGGGTGGCCGGCAGCAGGAACCAGGCGCCGGCCACGGTGGACAGCACCACCACGGTGGCGACCGGCAGCAGCCGCAGGGCCCGGCGGGCGTAGAAGCGGCGCAGCGAGATCCGGCCGGCGCGGGTCTGCTCGGCCAGCAACAGCGTGGTGATCAGGAAGCCGGAGATGACGAAGAAGACGTCCACGCCGACGTAGCCGCCCGCGAACCGGCCGGCGCCGGCGTGCGAGAGGACGACCAGGGTGACGGCTACCGCGCGTAACCCCTCGATGTCGGGGCGGAACCGGGAGTGCCCGGAAACCGGGGCGGCCGCGGCAGGGACGGGCCGCGGCGGAGTGATCAGGATCGACGACACGGCGGATTGCACCAGGCCACAGAGAACACCAAGTGACCACACAGCCAACTCACAACGAAAAGCGCCGCCCGGCGGGAACCGGGCGGCGCTCTCTCACCTCGTCACTTCAGCTTGACGTTGAAGATCGGGTCGGCGGCCAGCTTCTTGAACGCGGCCAGGCTCGCCGGGGTGCTGTCGATGCTGATGTCGCGGTCGCCCTCGTCGTCGGCCTTCGTGTCGAAGTGGACGATCGCCTTGATCGCGGGACGCTTGGCCAGCTCCGGCAGCACGCTGTTGTAGACCGCGGACTTGTCGGTGGTCTTACCGATCCGGTGGTAGCCGCCCCACTCGGCGATCATGATCGGCTTGTTCTTGTGCTTGGTGGTGGCCCACTCGTAGAAGCCGGCGCCGCCACCCTTGGGGGCACGGTCGAGCAGGTCACCGAACGTGCCGTAGTGGTAGTAGCCCTTCTCCACGCTCACGTACGAGTCGAGGCCGATCCAGTCGACGACGTCGTCGCCCGGGTAGAGGTCCTTCCACCAGGACTGGGCCATCCACTTCTCGTTGCCCATGTAGGCCATCACGTTCACCACATTGCCGGCGCCCTGCGCGCGGAGGCGCTCGATGGTGTGCCGGTACATGGCGGCGTAGTCCTTGGCCTCCCAGCCGGAGCCGGCGGTGGCCTTCACGTCGTTCTCCGGCTCGTGGTGCAGGGCGAGGAAGACCGGCTTGTCGTACGCCTTGATCCGCTTGGCGAACGCGTCGATCCGGGCGTCCTGCTCACCCTTGGCCACCTTCGCCCAGTTCGAGCCGTAGGCGATCTTCCAGTTCAGCAGCAGCACCCGCGGGTTGGCCGGGTCCTCGGTCATCGCGATCTCGGCCTTGGTCGGGAACGCTTCGTCACCCTTGTGGTAGGTGTGGAAGATCGTCGCGGTCCGCCCGGACAGCTTCTCCCAGCTCTTGTGCTCCACATCGCGCGGGTTGCTGGTGAACCCGCCGGCCGCGCCACCCCACAGCACGCCACAGGACGGCACCAGCTTGACGCCGGTGACACAGTCCTTGACCGTGGGCGCGACCGAGGTGCCGGTGGTGGTGGTGATGATCAGCTTCGGGCCGCCGCCGGCCTTGTTCTCGGCCGACTGGAAACGCAGGGCGCCGTCGGTCAGCGACGAGGACAGCGCGAGCGAGTAGGTGCCCGAGCCGGTGATCTCGGCGTTCAGGTTGAAGCCGACCCGGGTGTCCGCCGGGTTCGGGGTGACCGACGCGATGGCCGGGCCCAGCTTCGGCGCGTTGGCGCCGGTCGTCTTGGCCTCGGTCCACGAGTCGCTGACCACACGGGACACGGTGAGCTTGCCGGACGGCTTGCTCTCCGGGGTCAGGAACAGCGTCGCACTCTTGATCTTGGTGCCGGCCGGGACGGTGAACTTCAGGAAGGCGGTCTTCGTCTCGTTGCCGATCTTGCCGACGGCGAGCTTCTCGTCCGACCCGAACGCCGTGGACGTACGGGTGCTCGAGACGTAGGTGTCGTCGGCGGCCTGGATCGTGAGCTCGGAGCCCGCCGCGGACGCGGCGTTCGGCGCCACGACTACGGCGGCGGTTCCCGCGAATACGGCGGTCAGAGCTGTCAGAGACGTCGGCAGCTTGGCGCGTCGCAAAATTGCCTCCCCTGGTCGTCCCGGCACGTCGTGGGCCGGGGCATGGCACCCGGCGCGGTCGGCGGCCGGGCATGGCGCCCGGCGGGTTGGCGGCCGGGCATGGCGCCCGGGCACGTCGTGGGCCGGGCATGGCTTCCGGCGCCTGGTGGGCCGGATATGTGAGACATATTCCGGGCCGGGGGTTGTGCGGCCGGTGGCCGTGCCGGTGCCGGCCGGTTGCGGGCTCGCCGGCCCCGATCGGGCGAACCGCTTGCACCGGACGGCCCGGGCCGGTAGCCAGAGGGAATGAACTTGATCATCGACGGCCACAACGACCTGCCGATGCGCCTGCGCGAGTGGCACGGATCGGCCGTGGCCGGGCTGGAGAAGGAACGACCACCGCTGCACACCGACCTGCCACGGCTGCGGGCCGGCGGGGTGGGCGGCCAGTTCTGGTCCGTCTACGTGCCGTCCGACCTGTCCGAACCCGAGGCGGTCACCAGCACCCTCGAACAGATCGACCTGGTACACCGGATGGTCGCCGCCTACCCGGACGACCTCGCGATCGCCTACACGTCAGCGGACGTGGAACGGGCCATGGCCGGCGGGCGGATCGCCTCGCTGATCGGCGTCGAGGGCGGGCACTGCCTGGGCGGCTCGCTCGGCGTGCTGCGCTCACTGGCCCGCCTCGGCATCCGCTACGTGACCCTCACCCACAATCACCACACGTCGTGGGCGGACTCGGCCACCCAGGACCCGGTGCACGGCGGCCTCACGGCCGAAGGGCGGGCGATCGTACGGGAGATGCAGCGCCTGGGCGTGCTGGTCGACCTGTCGCACGTCTCCGCGGACACCATGCGCGACGCCCTCGACGAGGCGGTCGCACCGGTGATCTTCAGTCACTCCGGTGCCCGGGCCGTCACCGACCACCCCCGCAACGTGCCCGACGACGTACTGTCCCGCCTGCCCGCCAACGGCGGCGTCATCCAGCTCACCTTCGTCACGTTCTTCGTCTCCGCGGCCGCCCGCGACTGGATGCGGGCCGCCGACGCCGAATGGGAGCGCCTCGGCCTGCCGCCGTTGACCGAGGACTGGCCGCGCGGCCCGCACCCGGACGAGGATCCGGCCCGGGTACCCACGTCACCGATCACCGACTACGCCGACGAACCGGCCTTCCACGCGTGGCTGGCGGCCAACCCGAAGCCCGCCGCCACCGTCGCCCAGGTCGCCGACCACGTCGAACACGCCCGCGAGGTGGCCGGCGTCGACCACATCGGCATCGGCGGCGACTTCGACGGAACCCTGGAGGTCCCCACCGGACTGTCCGACGTCTCCGCCTACCCTCGCCTGCTCGCCGAACTGCGCGACCGTGGCTGGTCCGACCTCGACCTGCAGAAACTCGCCAACCGCAACATCCTCCGCGCGCTGCGCGACGCCGAAGAGCACGCCACCGACCCACTCTGGCCCTGCTGACACGCGCGCCGCCGGGCCGTCTCCCTTCCCAACCCTTTCCGGTACGGCGTTCCCAGCCCCGCCGGGGCGGGGCCCGTCCGGCGGCCCGGTTACGGCGTCAGTAGGGAACGCAGGCGCTTCGTCTCCTGGGCCAGGCGGGAGGAGCCTGGTCGGGCCGCCTCCGCGGCGAGGCCGGGGATCTCGCCGCGGGCGCCGATCGCGACGGCCACCTGGGTCGCCAGCTCCAGCAGGTCGGGCAGGGACCGCGGCTTGGCCGCCAACAGCTCGGGCAGCGCCGCGGTGAGCAACTCCCAGACGGCCACCGAGGCGCCCGCCCGGTGGGCGTCGGCCAGTCCGGGGATGACCCGGCTCAGCTTGACCGTGCCGTCCGAACAGAGATCGCCCAGCACCGCCCCGACCGAGCCGGCGAAGGTCGCGCCGCTCCCGGCCGCTCCCGGGGCCCCTACCGCGGCCGCGAGGGTCAGGAAGGCGTCGACGGCGGCGGCGCGGTCGGGCTCCTGCTTGGCGCCGAACGTGTAGGCCAGCGTTGTGACCATGGCCGGGCCGATCGGGCCGGTGCCGTCGGCCAGCAGGGGCAGCAGCCGGCCGGTGCCCTTCTGGTCCTGGTCGGCCATCGACGCCACCTCGCCCAGCGCCCAGGCCGCGGCCACCTCCCGGTGGTGCGGCAGGACCATCGCCAGCACCTCCTCGGCGCCCTTGAAGTCGTCCGGCATGTAGACCGGGTACTTGAACGGGTCGAGCGTCAGCAGCTGCCGCTCCAGGCGCAGGCCGCCGTCGCGGGACGGGCGCAGCCGGGCCGCCAGCCGGCGGGGCACCGGGGCGTCCCAGGTGTAGCTGCCGTTGGCCTTCCGGTCGCCGAACTGGGTGAAGGGCTCGCTGACCGGATCGGGCAGGCCGCCGGAGGCCAGCCACTGGGCGAACTGCCGCCCGGCGGCGGAGGTCAGCGCCGCGGCGCCGGCGGTCACCTCGGCCGGGACGGGCGTGCGGGGCAGCCGCAGCAGCGCCTGCTCCAGGTCGAAGGGCCACGGCTGCCAGCCCTCCGCCTCGGCCCGGGACAGCCGTTCCAGCAGGACCGCCGGGTCGAGGCTGCCGTTCACCCGGGTCGGGGTGGCGATCAGCATCGGCATCATCGACCCGTTGAGGTGCACGGCGACCTCGGCGGCACGAAGGGCCAGCACGCCGTCGGGCCGGTCGGACAGCTTCGAGTTGACGCCCCCGCGGCGGCCCTCCTGCCAGGCGACCCGCACGGCGCTGTGCAGCCGCTGGTGGGTGCTGTCGTGGCGGGGAGCATCGATCACCATCCGGATGGCGGTGGCCAGGCAGACGAACGGTGAGCCGGAGTTCCACCGGCTCTCGGAGAACCAGCCCGGGTACCGTTCCATCACCGGGCGGAGGGCGGTCGCCAGCGCGCCCCGCCCGTCGGCGGCGTGCAGCGTGACCAGCGCGGCGAGGACCCGCTCCCAGCGGACGCCGGACTGCTCGTGCAGCAGCGCCACGACCTCCTCGGCCAGCTCGGCGGCGGTCGCGATGGGCGGCGGCATCGGCGCGGGTTCGGCCGGCGGCGGCAGCGACGGCACACCGGTGGACCCGGCCACCGGGGCGGCGCCGCCGAACAGCTCCGCGGCACGGGCCGGAAGGTCACCGGCGAGGACCTGGGCGGCGTCGGCGAGCCGGGCGAGCAGCTCCGGGCCGAGGCGCGGCACCTGCCTGCCGATCAGGGTCAGCGCCCGCTCCTGAATGTCGAGAGCCGGGTGGCCGAACGCGACGGCGATCGTCTCGAACACCTCACCGGCCCGGCCCGGCTCCCGCCGAGCCACCTTCTCCAGCCAGGAGATCTGCGCCTTGACCAGCGTCTTCTCCCGACGCAGGAGAGCCGTGGCGCCGGCGTCGAGCAGCGTCTCCAGATCGAGGCGGCCGGCGTCGTCCAGAGTGCGCAGCGCCCGCTGGGACAGCGTCGCCACCGGGCCGGCACCCTCGGCGAGCATGCGCGCGTAGTCGAGGGCGTGCCCGGCGATCTCGTCGACCGTCGGCGCCAGCTCGTCGTGCAGCAGCACGAACGGGCGCAGCGCGTTGGGTTTGTCGCCCCGGACCAGCCGGTCGACGACGGCGGCCAGGATCTCCTTGCGCTCCAGACGGCCCTCGGCGACCAGCGACACGACAGCACTGTGGAAGTGGTGGGCGGCATCCGGGCCGTCCGGCTCACCCCAGGAGGAGTGGGCGATGTCGGCGCCGAAGCCGTCGAACTCGAAGACGGCGGGCAGGAGCAGATCGAGGTACGGGTCGTCGCGCATCCGCTCGTTGAGCGGGGGGCGCTTCTGGCCCCGGTCGCCGTAGGAACGCAGGAGGCTGAGCAGCCAGCCGTGCACGATGCCCTCGGTGACCGGCGGCTCGACCCCGCCGGCCCGCATGACCGATGTGGTGAACACCCACTCCCCGCTGTTCCAGTTGTTGCGGGTCGGCAGCCGCCGGGACAGCCGGGTGCCCAGGTCGCCGAGCCAGTCCAGCTCCCGGGCCAGCGCGATCGCCAGGAACCGGTCGACCGGGATCATCCGCCACCTGGCCCGCAGCTCGCGGCGCATCAGCAGGGTCGCGGCCTTGGCGGCGCTGGGCGCTGTGCCGATGACGGCCAGCGCGTACCCCGGAGCGGGGTTGGTGCCCGAACGCCACCACAAATCCGGGTCGGCGCCCTTGATGCCGGCCTCGACCGCCCGGGCGAGGGCGAGCCGCTCCTCCTCGCTCGCCTGCAGCAGCAGCCGCGCCATCACGGCGTGGTTGCCGGAGCGGGCCTGCCGGTCCAGCCACTCCCAGGCGAGCCTCATGCGGTGGCCTCGACGGCGTCCTGGTCGGCGGTCTCGCCGGCGAGGACCATCCGGACGGCGAGGGCGTGCTTGCACGGGCCGCGGTCGCCGCGGTGCTTGGCCCACCACGGGCAGGTGCAGGAGGTGGCGTCCCGGACGTGGTAGGTCTCGGTGCCGCTGAGCACCACCGACACCTCCGGGCCCGGGGTGACCGCCCCGGCGGCGACCAGGGCGCGGGCGCCGGCCAGACGAGGGTTCATCCGCTCCACCACATCGGCCGAGTAGGGCAGCGTGCGGTGGAAATAGCCCGCCTCGGCCACGTCGTAGCCGACCCGCCCGGAGGTGCCGAGCTGGGTGAGCGCGTCACGGACCCGGCGGGCGTCCAGCCCGGAGGCGGTCGCCAGCGCGTCCACGTCGATCGTCGGGTCCCAGGAGAGCAGGGCGCTGATCAGGTCGGCGTCGTCGGCCGCCTCGTCACTGGCCAGCGAGTCGAGGACGGCGCCCTCGCCGGAGAACCCCCGGTACGGCTCCGGCGACAGGGTCAGCGACAGCCGCAGCGACGGCATGCTCAGCTCCCAGGTGCTGGCGACCGGACCGCTGCCCGCCGCGACGGCCGGACCGTAGACGGCGAGGCGAGTCGCGTACCGGAGGAAGGGTTTGAGGGCGGCGAGGCGCCCGGCGCCCGGCAGGCAGACCGCGCCCGGCGTGGGCCGGGACGTGAAGCGCAGCGAACGCCCGGCCGGAACCGCCCAGAGCACCGACTTGTCGGTGGCCGGGAGCCGGTTGAGCAGGATCCGCGCCTCGGCGACGCCGATCTCGGCCCGCGGGTCGAAGCGGGCGGTCAGCACCTGCGCCTCGGCGAAACCGCGCAGCCAGCGCGACGGCAGCGGCACCTTCCGCTCCACCAGCTCGCCGTCGAAGGTGGTGACGGTGAGGTCGTCGGGGCCGACCGCCACGTGCATCGGGTCGGCCCGGCCGACCCGGGTGAGAGCCCGCTGCAACGGCAGGTTGACGTCCACATTGGTGGTGCCGTGCGCGACGATGTCGCCGTCGAGGCCGGCGGGCAGCACGTCCATCCGTGCGTAGACGCCGCAGCAGCCGGAGAACGACTCGAACCGCAGCCGGTCGGAGCCGGCCGTGACGACCGGGTCGAGGCTGGCCGGTGGCAGGGGCCGGAAGTATCGGGTGCGGGCGACCTCGGCGACCGCCAGCAGGCCGGTGGCCGCGGCGCCGGGATCGGTGAGGAAGCCGGTGAAGAAGCGGGGGTGAGCCGCCGGGCCACCGGAAGTCTGCAGGGTGAGGCCGTCGTCGAGGGCCGACGAGCCGAGGTACGAGTACGCCGCGGAAACCATGCCGCAGAACCTAGATGCCGGGTACGACATTTTCGAAGGGGCCGAAACGGCGCGGCCGGTTCATCGGAGTGAGAAGGGGGACACCCGGGTACACCGGCCCTGGACGGGGACTAACCTCGCGGGCAGGGTAACGACCCGGCCGGTTCGCGGGTGCCGGGCACCGGATCGTGCCACGATTTCTGCGTCGTCCAGGTTCGGAGTGGGAGAGATGAGCGAACGCGTTTCCGACAGCGCCGAGTGGCAGAGCCTCCAGGGGCTCGCCGAGAAGTTCTCGGCGGTGCATCTGCGTGACCTGTTCGGCAGCGACCCGCAGCGTGGTGAGCGCTACGCCGCCGAGGTCGCCGGGCTGTATGTCGACTACAGCAAGAACCTGGTCACCGACGAGGTGCTGAGCGCCCTGTTCGCGCTGGCCCGGCGGGCGAGGCTGGGTGAGCGGGTCACCGCGATGTTCTCCGGCGAGCACATCAACATCACCGAGGACCGCGCCGTCCTGCACACCGCGCTGCGGCTGCCGCGTGACGCCTCGCTCGTGGTCGACGGCCAGAACGTGGTGGCCGACGTGCACGAGGTGCTGGACCGGATGGGCGCCTTCGCGGAGAAGGTCCGCTCCGGGGAGTGGAAGGGCTCCACCGGCCAGCGCATCAGGACCGTGGTGAACATCGGCATCGGCGGCTCCGACCTGGGCCCCGTGATGGCGTACGAGGCGCTGAAGGACTACGCGCAGCGCGACATCGAGTGCCGGTTCGTCTCCAACATCGACCCCACCGACCTGTTCGAGAAGACCCGCGACCTGGACCCGGCCACCACCCTGTTCATCGTGGTGTCCAAGACCTTCACCACCCAGGAGACGCTGACCAACGCCAAGGAGGCGCGGTCCTGGCTGCTCAAGGGCCTCGCATCCGGAGATGAGGCGGTCGCCAAGCACTTCGTGGCGGTCAGCACCAACGCCGCGAAGGTCGCCGACTTCGGCATCGACACGGCGAACATGTTCGGCTTCTGGGACTGGGTCGGCGGCCGCTACTCGCTGCCGTCCGCGGTCGGCCTCTCCGTCATGATCGCGATCGGAAAGGAGCGCTTCGCCGAGATGCTCTCCGGCTACCACGCCGTCGACGAGCATTTCCGCAGCGCCCCGCTGGAGGAGAACGTTCCGGCCCTGCTCGGCCTGCTCAACGTCTGGTACGACACGTTCCTCGGCGCCCAGTCGCACGCCGTGCTGCCCTACGCGCAGTACCTTCACCGGTTCGCCGCCTACCTCCAGCAGCTCACCATGGAGAGCAACGGCAAGTCGGTGCGCCTGTCCGGCGAGCCGGTCACCTTCCAGACCGGCGAGGTGTTCTGGGGCGAGCCCGGCACCAACGGCCAGCACGCCTTCTACCAGCTGATCCACCAGGGCACCAAGCTGATCCCGGCGGACTTCATCGGCTTCAGCGTGCCGAACCACGACATCGGCGAGATGCACGACCTGTTCATGTCGAACTTCCTGGCCCAGACCGGCGCGCTGGCCTTCGGGCGGACCCTGGAGCAGGTGCAGGCCGAGGGCACCGACCCGAAGGTGGCGCCGCACCGGGTGATGCAGGGCAACCACCCGACCACGACGATCCTGGCGGAGAAGCTGACGCCGGCGACGTTCGGGCAGCTGGTGGCGCTCTACGAGCACATCACCTTCACCCAGGCCGTGATCTGGGAGATCAACGCGTTCGACCAGTGGGGTGTCGAGCTCGGCAAGGTGATGGCCAACCAGCTGGCGCCGAAGCTGACCTCCTCCGCCGCGCCCGCCGACGACGCCGACTCGTCGACGAACGTGCTGATCAAGCGGTACCGAGCGCAGCGCGGCCGCTGATTTCTGTCGTACCCCGCTTCTAGGCTCAGGGTCGTGGACGTGAACACGGCCCTGAGCCTTCGGATGACCAGCCTTCTTCTCGGCCCGCGCTCCCAGCCCGACGTGCTGGGCATCGCGGAGTGGTTCGGCGCCATGCAGGCGCAGGATCTCAACAGCGTCCTCTGGTCGCTCGGCGCCCGCCTGCCAGGCGTGACCCTGCCCGAGGTGGTGGCGGCGACCGAGCGGGGCGACGTCGTGCGGACCTGGCCGATGCGCGGCACGGTCCATCTCGTCCCCTCGGCCGACGCCCACTGGATGCTCGACCTGACCGGGGTGCGCGCGCTGACCGGCGCGGCCCGGCGCCGCGAGCAGATCGGCCTCAGCGACGCCGACGCCGAGCGGGCCGTGGAGATCCTCGGCACGGCCCTCGTGGGTGGTCGCCTGACACGATCGGCGTGCCAGGCCGCCCTCCGCGACGGCGGGATCGAGGTCTCCGGTCAGCGCGGTTACCACCTGTTGTGGTTCGCGAGCCAGCGCGGCGTGACGGCCATCGCGCCCAACGAGGGTTCCGAGCAGACGTTCGTGCTGCTCGACGAGTGGGCGCCGAAACGCAACAGCCCGTCTCGCGAGGAGGCGCTGGCGATCCTTGCCCACCGCTATTTCCGGTCCCACGGCCCGACCACGGTCAAGGACTTCGCCGGGTGGACCGGTCTGACGGTGACCGACGCGCGGGCCGGGGTGGCGGCCGCCGAGCTGGTCGCCGTCGATGTCGAGGGCGTGGAGATGTGGGCCGATCCGGCGGTGCTCGACGCCGGGCCGGTGACCGGGTGGTGGGCTCTGCCCGGCTTCGACGAGTATCTGTTGGGGTTCAAGGACCGGTCGATGATGGCCACCGCTGACCAGTTGGCCCGGGTGGTGCCGGGCGCCAACGGCGTCTTCCAGTCGACCCTGGTCCGGGACGGGCGGGTGATGGCCACCTGGAAACGGACGCTGGGGAAGAGCGCGGTGACCGTCGCGGTCCAGCCGCTCACCGAGTTCGACATCGAGGAGGCGCGCCCAGCTCTGGAGAGGTTCGCCGCGTTCGTGGATCTCCCGCTCAGAATTACTGTTAAGAACCCTTGATATTTACGTATGTGAACTCCAGGATGTGGGTCACACGCTCGTACGTCGTCGAGGAGTTCATATGAGGCTGCGCCGGAAGTTGCTGGCCGTGGTCGTCGGAGCGGGGGTGGTGCTGGGCTCGGCAGTGGCCTTCACCGCCACCGGCAACGCGGCCGTCACCTGCTCCGCGACCGTGTGGGCGGAGGGCAACACCTACACCGCGGGCACCCAGGTCACCTACCAGTCGGCTCTGTACCAAGCGCTGGTCACCCACACGGCACACGTCGGCGCGGGGTGGAACCCGGCCGCGACCCCGTCGCTGTGGAAGTCGCTGGGCGCCTGCACGGGCGGCGGCACGCCCTCGCCCAGCCCGTCGGCGTCGAGCCCGTCCACCTCCCCCTCGGCCAGCCCTTCCACCAGCCCGTCCCCGTCCACCTCCCCGTCGACCCCCACCGGGTGCGGGCTGCGCGGCCGCCCGGCCGGCAAGGTCCTCCAGGGCTACTGGGAGAACTGGGACGGCGCCTCCAACGGCGTGCACCCCGGCCTCGGCTGGATCCCGGTCAACGACAGCCGGATCACCCAGCACGGCTACAACGTGTTGATGGCCGCCTTCCCGGTGATCCGCTCGGACGGCACCGTCCTCTGGGAGAACGGGATGGACGCCGGGGTCAAGGTCCCGACCGTCGCCGAGATCTGCGCGGCCAAGGCCCAGGGCGCCACCATCCTGATGTCCATCGGCGGTGCGACCGCCGGCATCGACCTGAGCTCCAGCGCCGTCGCCGACCGGTTCGTGGCGACCATCGTGCCGATCCTGAAGCAGTACAACTTCGACGGCATCGACATCGACATCGAGACCGGGCTCACCGGCAGCGGCAGCATCACCACGCTGTCCGCCTCGCAGGCGAACCTGATCCGCATCATCGACGGGGTGCTGGCGGCCATGCCGTCGAACTTCGGCCTCACCATGGCGCCGGAGACGGCGTACGTCACCGGCGGCAGCGTCACCTACGGCTCGATCTGGGGCTCGTACCTGCCGATCATCAAGAGGTACCTGGACAACGGCCGGCTGTGGTGGCTCAACATGCAGTACTACAACGGCAGCATGTACGGCTGCGCCGGTGACTCCTACTCGGCCGGCACCGTGCAGGGCTTCACCGTCCAGACCCAGTGCCTCGCCAACGGCCTCACCATCCAGGGCACGACCATCCGGATCCCGGTCGACAAGCAGGTTCCCGGGCTGCCTGCCCAGACCGGCGCCGGTGGTGGCTACATGACCCCGGCCCTGGTGTCGCAGGCGTACAACAGCGTCCCGGGCCTCAAGGGCCTGATGACCTGGTCGATCAACTGGGATGGGTCGAAGGGCTGGACCTTCGGCGACAACGTCAAGGCCCTCCAGGGCCGCTGACCCCCTCCGCCACCCTTCCCGGACCGTCCCCGGGAAGGGTGGCACCATATTGTTGACATGCGGGAAAGGGCTTTCTAGCGTTCGGATTCCATCGACAAGGAGGAATCCGATGAAGCGGCGTTCCGTGATCTCCCTACCCGCTGTGGCGCTCGCCGCCCCGCACGTCGCCGAAGCCGAAGCGCGGGCGGCGGCCGGTTTCGAGGGCCCGTCCGTGATCACCGGCAACCTTCCGGTCTTCTACGAGCGCCTCAAGGACGGGCTCACCTTCCCCCTGGCCTGGTCCCGCCACCGCCACCACGACTTCCGGTCCTGGAAGCGCCGCGCCCGCGCCCAGTTCGAGACGCTGCTCTGCGAACCCGCCGACCACACCCCGTTCCGGCCCGAGATCATCGACGAGCAGCCCGCGACCGGATACCGCCGCCGCCAGCTGATCTTCAACGTCACCCGGAACAGCCGCGTCCGCGCCACCATGCTGATCCCCGACGGCGACGGCCCGTTCCCGGCCGCCCTGCTGCTGCACGACCACGGCGCGAGGTTCGACATCGGCAAGGAGAAGCTGATCGAACCCTGGTACGACGACACCCGCCGGGCCTCCGCCCAGGCCTGGGCCGACCGCTACTTCAGCGGCCGCTTCGTCGGCGACCACCTCGCCTCCCGCGGCTACGCCGTCCTCGCCGTCGACGCCCTCGGCTGGGGCGACCGCGGCGGCCTCACCTACGAGGGCCAGCAGGCGCTGGCGAGCAACCTCTACAACCTCGGCTCGTCGCCGGCCGGTCTGATGGCCCGCGAGGACGCCCGCGCCGCCGCCCTGCTGGCCACCCTGCCCGAGGTCGACCCGCGCCGGATCGCCGCGGTCGGCTTCTCCATGGGCGGTTACCGCGCGTGGCAGGTGGCCGCCCTCTCCGACCACATCGCGGCGACCGTCTCCGCCTGCTGGATGACCGGCCTCAAGGAGATGATGGTGCCCGGCAACAACACGCTGCGCGGCCAGTCGGCGTTCTACATGCTGCATCCCGGCCTCTACCGCCACCTCGACATCCCCGACGTGGCCAGCCTCGCCGCCCCGCGCCCGATGTACCTGACCGACGGCGAACTCGACCCCCTCTTCACCCCCGAGGGCATCGCCGTCGCCTACACCAGGATGGCCGAGGTCTGGTCCTCCCAGCGCGCCGGATCCCGCCTGCGCACGTTGACGTGGCCCGGCCTCGGCCACATCTTCACCGCCGAAATGCAGGACGACGCCTTCACCTGGCTCGGCGAGAACCTCTAGAAATCCAAGATCAAATTCCACCCCTTTCCCGGTACGTGCCACCCCGCCCGTCCTTTCAGGGCAGTCCCGCCCGGCCGGCGCGAGCTCTCTGCCCACTCCGGCCTGTGCCGCGCCCGCCGGGCGCAGATCGGTGCTCGGGCAGGCCGGGCCCGGCCGCCACTTCCTCGCCTGCCGCCGGTCGCGGCCGACTCGCCGCCTTGCTTCCGGTCTGGCTGGGTGGGTGGTCGCGGTCGACTCGCCGCCCCTGTTTTCGGTCGGGCTGGGCGGGTGGTCGCGGTCGGTCGGTCGTGGCGGCCCAGGCGCCCGGGCTGCCCGATTCCGGCCGTGACGTTGGTCGCCCGGGGTGGGTGGTCGCGGTTCCGCGAAGGTGGCTGCACACGGTGGCGGTGTCGTGGTCGAGATGGATCTTGGGCGGCGTTACTGTCCGGAGTGGCAGGCCGGGAGCCTGGCGACCGCGACCGCAGTCACCGGCGGAGACGGGCTTGATGATGCACCGAGCCTGGCCTGCCGGGCCACCGAGCTGAGCCCGGCGGGCGCGGCACAGGCCGGAGTGGGCAGTGAGCTCGCGCGGCAGGGCGGGACTGCCCTGAATGTTGCGGGGCGGGGTCAGGCGTACCGGAAAGGGTCGGAAGTGGGATTCGGACCTTTCATCGCCGGCTGGGCGCCAGGTCGCGGTGCGGGCGGGGACGGTGCGAGCCGAGGCGCTGGGCGGGGACCTCGATGTAGCGGTGGGTGAGCCACGAGATCCCCAGGACCGTGGCCAGGTAGCCGGCCGCCAGCAGGGGATCGGGCACAGGGGAGCGGAGGATCGGGGCGGCCAGGTCGAGTACCACGAAGTGCACCAGGTAGACCGAATAGCTGAGCACGCCGATCCGGGCCAGCCAGCGGGGCGTGCGCCGATGCCGTAGCAGCATGCCCGCCGCGAAGGCGCCGGCGAACGTCAGGAGGGTGAGTACCGAGCGGGTCACGTAACGCGGGGTGACCGCGTGCAGGGCGGCCAACTCGCCGAGCCAGACGGTCAGCAGCGCGGCCGCCACCACGGCGATCACCACGGTCGCCCGCTGCCACGATGTGCTGCCGTGGTCGGCGCGGTGGATCACCGAGCCGGTGAACATCACGGCCACGATCAGCAGGCCGTCGCGGGCGTGTGCCGGGTCCATGTCGAACAGCAGCAGGCCGAGCGCCAGCCCGCCCAGCAGCAGGCCGCCGGTGACCTCCGCCCAGCGGCGGCGGGACAGCACCCCGGCCAGCCCGGCCGCCAGTAGCACCGCGCCGGCCACCGGGATCTCGCCCAGCCGCAGCGGGACCAGCGGGGCCGTCGCCGCGCCGAGCACGGCCAGGATCACCGGGGGGAGGAGGGAACGCTGCGCCCGTACCGTGAAAAGGGTTGTCACGAGAAGGTAGAAGGCCATTTCGAAGGAGAGCGTCCAGAACACCGGCGTGACCAACGGCACACCCAGGAGGAACGGCAGCATGGTCGCGTGGCCCACGGCCGTGGACCAGGCGTTCGCGGGCGGGTGGGCGGCGACCAGGACGGCGATCATGGCCAGGTAGAGCGGCAGCAGTCGGCGGGCCCGGCTCAGCCAGAACGCGCGCAGGTCGCCGTGCCGTTCCAGCGAGGCCGGGATGATGTAGCCGCTGACCAGGAAGAACAGCATCACCCCGGCGGTGCCGGCGTGCAGCCATTCGCCGGTGACCGCGCGCAGATCGGTGAAGACGAAGCGGGTCAGATGCGCATAGACCACCAGCAGTACGGCGACGGCGCGCAGCCCGTCGAGCCACGCCAACCTTGGTGCGGTCATCGGGAAAAGATAGTTGACTGACCAGCATGTCGATTTGGAGCAGTGAACTCGCCGGAAGCCTGCATCACGACACGATCGATTCGCGGCTGTTGCGGGACAACCCGCTCGGCGATCCGCACGTGCGGCCGCTGTGGGTCTACACCCCGCCCGGCTACGAGCAGGGTGACCAGCGGTATCCGAGCATCTACGTCATCCAGGGCTACTCGGGCCAGGTGACCATGTGGGGGAACCGGCAGCCGTTCCGGGAGCCGTTCATCGAGACCGCCGACCGGGTGTTCGCCGAGGGGCGCGCGCCGGGATGCGTCCTCGTCTATGTGGACGCGTGGACGGCGTACGGCGGCTCGCAGTTCGTCGACTCGCCCGGCACCGGGAAGTACCACTCCTACCTGTGCGACGAGGTGGTGCCGTACGTCGACGCCCACTACCGGACCCTCCAGAACCGTGAGTCGCGGGCCATCACCGGCAAGTCGTCCGGCGGCTTCGGCGCGATGATCACCCCGATGCTGCGGCCCGACCTGTTCGGCGCCCTGGCCACCCACGCCGGCGACGCCCTGTACGAGTACTGCTACCTCCCCGATTTCGGTAAATGCGTCCGCTACCTGCGCGACTACGACGGCGACATCCTCGCCTGGTGGAAGGACTTCCAGTCCCGGGTGTCGTTCACCAAGGAGGAGGACATGCCGTTCTGCCTCCTGCTGGGTTGCACCGCGGCGTTCTCCGCCGACCCGGACGGCACCCCGCGGCTGCCGTTCGACTCCCGGACCGGGCAGCTCAAACCGGAGCTGTGGGAGCGCTGGCTGGCGTGGGACCCGATCCGGATGATCGACCGGTACGCCGACGAGCTGCGTTCCCTGCGCGCCGTCTGGATCGACGCCGGCACCCGCGACGAGTGGTTCCTGGACCTGGGCGCCGAGGCGTTCCGGGACGGTCTGCGGCGGATCGGCGTACCGGAGGAGAAGATCGCGTTCGAGCTGTTCCCGGCCAAGCACGGCGGTATCGACTTCCGCTACCCGCTGGCCGTCGAGTGGCTGGCGAACCGCCTGCTCAGGTGACGCCTTTCCCGCAGGCGCGGACGCCGTGCGTGTGCAGCGTCCGCAGGCAGTCGTCGAGCGCCCGGCGGCCACCGACCGCGATCGGGGTGCCGCCGGACCAGCCGGAGTGCAGCGCGAGAAGCACCGCGTGACGCAGCTCGACCCCCGGCAACGCGTGCCACAGCGCGGTGACCGTCGAGTCGAGCGTCTGCTCCCGGTCGGAGCCCAGGTAGACCGCCTGCCCGGTGTCGCCGCCTTCCAGGCGCACCGGGCCCGGGTCGGCCGGCACACCCTGGACGAGCGGCCACAGCTCGTCCACCAGGGCGGCCAGGTCGGCGTCCTCCCGGAAGTCCCGGCCCGGCGGCCGTGCCGGGTTGAGCGGCGGCTCGTCCGAGTGGAACGGCTCCGCGCACACGTCACAGCGGCCGAGCAGGTGACCGGCCTGCCGGGCCATCTCGCCGCGCCGCTCCGCGCCGTGCACCACGTTGGCGAACGGGCCTTCGGCGTGCCGCGACCGCACCTCCCGCTTGACCCGGCGGGCCGCCTCGAACGCGTCCTGCCCGTACAGGTGCAGAACCTCGGACGGCTCGCCGGTCAGATAGCGGTCCAGGAAGGCCAGGGCGAGGGGGTGGCCGGCGTCGTCGTACTCCGGCCACAGGTGGCGGACGTCGGCGGGCGACACCGTGACCCGGTGGCGGCAGACGATCCGCAGCCCGGCCCGGATGATCGCCCGCTCCACGGACCCGCTCAGCTTGAGCCGCAGACAGTCCGGTTTGAGCAGCAGAAAGGCCCTGGGGTCATCCACCAGACAGACCTTAGGGATCCGGCGCAATGTGGGTTCCGGGGGGATCCCGGAACCCACACCCGCGGCTCAGCCGGCCAGGTGACCCCAGCGGTCGGCCAGCTCGTCCCAGGTGCCCTGGTCCTCGACCTGCCCGCCGATCAGCACGACCACCCGGTCGGCCTGGGCCAGCGCGGCCCGCTTCGACGTCGAGCCGACCACGGTCACCCCGTGCGAGCGCAGCGCCTCCCACAGCGCGAGTTCCGTCGTCACGTCCAGCGCGGACGAGACGTCGTCGGCGATCAGCAGCTCGGTCCGTGGCGCCAGGGCCCGGGCCAGGGCCAGCCGTTGCAGCTGGCCACCGGAGAGCCGGGTGCCCTTGTGCCCGATCAGCAGCTGGAGGCCACCACCGGCGGCCGCCAGGTCGTGCTCCAGCTGCGCCACCGACACCGCGTCGGCCGCGTCCACCTCGTGCCCGAGCTGGATGTTGTCGGCCACCGTCCCGGACAGCACCCGCGGCAGCTGGGCCACGTAGCCGACCTGGTTGGGTCGCAGGAACACGTGCGGCTCGCCGACCGGCTCGCCGTTCCACCGCAGCCCGCCGGTGTGGTGCACGATTCCGGCCAGGGCCCGCAGCAGCGACGACTTGCCAGAGCCGACCGGGCCGACCACCAGCACCAGCTCGCCGCGGCGCACGGTCAGATCGACATCGCGTACGCCCAGCGCGCCGTTCTCGTGCACCGCGCTGAAGCCGGACAGCTCCAGCGTGCGCAGCGGATTGCGCGGCGCCGTCGGCGGCGCCGGCGCCGTCCCGGCCGAGATGTCCACCCCGGGGACCTCCGCCGTGTACTCGGAGACACCGGTCATGGCGGCGGTCCGCCGGGTCCACACCCTCGCCGACGGGTAGTGCGACACCAGCGACGCCGTGGTCCACGCGAACCAGCGGGCCGAGCCGAGCACCGACACCGTGATCAGTACCGCCGCCGAGGTGATGTGGCCGTTCAGGTAGAGCGCCCACGCCGCGATCGGCAGCAGCCCGCTCGCGACCGACGGCGTGGACCGCGCCCACACCTGGATCGCGATCTCCCGCCGCTGCAGGTCGCTGCGGACCTCGTCGAGCCCGGCCAGGTGCGTGAGCACCGGCTCGGTCGCGCCGGCCAGCTTGACCGTGCGCGCCGCGGACAGCGACGACACCAGGGAGGTGGCGAACGCCGCCCGGGCCGCCACGGTCCTGCGGGCCGCCCGTTCCAGCCGTGGCCCGAACAGGGTCGCGGCCAGCCCGGAGAGGATCATCGTCCCGGCGAACAGCAGCCCCGGCACGAACGACCGGGAGAACACCGTCATCGACACCAGCGCGAAGACCGCCACCGAGTTGTCGATCACGTTGTCGGCGAGCATGACCACCCGCTCGGTGTCGCCGCCCTGGGCCACCACCTCGGCCGGGGTGTGCTTGCTGACCCGGCGCGGGCCGACCTGGCCGTGCACCAGGCGCAGGCTGATCCGCAGCATCTGCCGCACCCACCACTCCGGGAACCAGGCCCCGGTGTAGTAGAGCGTCGGGATCAGCGCCAGCAGCGCCACCGCGAGCCCGAGCGCCGGGTAGAGCGGGTTGCCGGCACCGTCGACCACGTTGGACCACAGCAGCGGCAGGATCGCCCCGTCGAAGCCGAACAGCACCAGGAACAGGAAGAAACCGCACGCGGCCAGCCCGTACCGTTTGTCGTTCAGCGCCAGCCGGACGATCTCCCGCATGGTCCGCACGGGCGGCGGCTCGGGCAGCGCCGGCGGATCCACCGTGGGCAGCGGATTGGTCAGCGCGTCCGGGCCGAGCTCCTCCCGCATCCCGGTGTCCCAGTCGCGTTCGGCGAGCAGCACCCCGCCGGCGGCCGGCTGGGCCGCCGGGACCGCCAGGTTGCTGCTGGCCATCAGCTCGGCGAAACGGCGTGACTCGCGCAGCGGCCCGGCCTCGACGACCTGACCGTCGGCGAGCACCACCACCTCGTCGCACCGCTGCACCGAGGAGAGCCGGTGCGCCACGATCACCCCGATCCGGCCCTGCAACAGCCGGTCGGTGGCCCGCTGCACCCAGGACTCGGTGACCGGGTCCATCCGGGCGGTGGCCTCGTCGAGGATCACCACCTGCGGGTCGCGGACCAGGATCCGGGCGAACGCCACCAGCTGCTCCTGGCCGGCCGAGAGCTTGTAGCCGCCCTCGCCCAGCTTGGTGTCCAGGCCGTCGGGCAGCCCTTCGGTCCAGGCGCTCAGGCCCAGCTCGTCGAGCGCCGCGCCGGCCCGGGGCAGCAGCTCCCGGTCGAACAGGGCGATGTTCTCCGCCAGGGTGCCGGACAGGATCTCGGTGCGCTGCGGGACGATCGCGGTCCACCGGCGCAGACCCTCCACGCCGATGTCGTTGATGTCGACGCCGCCCAGGAAGACCGTGCCGCGGGGCACGTCCACGGCCCGGGTCAGCACCTTGGCCAGGGTGGACTTGCCGGAGCCGGTGCGGCCGATCAGCGCGTACGAGCTGCCGCGGGCGAAGGTGACGCTCACGTCGCGCAACGCCGGGGGCCGGCCGCTGTCGGCCTCGCCGTACCGGAAGGTGAGGTTGCGGACGACCAGGTCGCCCTCGACCGGCGGGACACCCTCGACCGGCTCCTGCGGCACCTCGGTCAGCAGCTGCACCCGGCCCCAGGCGCCGAGCGCGTTCTGCATCTCGGGGACCATCCGGGTCAGGTGCTCCAGGGTGCCGCCGAAACCGAGCGCCAGCAGCCACACCGCGGTCAGGCGGGCGGCGTCGATCTGTCCCGTGTGCAGCGCCCAGGCGCCGGCCACCACCAGGAAGGCGATCAGCGAGCGGGTGATCGAGCCGGCCGCCATGGTGACCTTGGCGGAGGACCGCCACACCCGGCGGCCGCGGCGCAGCACCTCGGCCGAGCGCTGGGCGAAGAGGCGCAGCACGTACGGCGCGGCCAGGCTGGTGCGCACGTCGTCCTGCCCGTGGATGGCCTCCTCCATCACCGCGGCCAGATCGGACCAGGCCTCCTCCTCGGCGATGCGGACCGGGCCGATCCGCTGGATCGGCTTGTTCATCACCGTGAACAGCAGGAGGCTGACCAGGATCATCGCGATCGCGGCCGGCCACCAGACGAAGAACGTGGTCAGCACCGAGAGGGAGGCCACCGCCACGGACTGGGCCAGGCGCACGCCGCTGCCGCGCAGCTCGGCGCCGACCTGGTAGACGTCCGAGTCGATGCGGTCGAGCAGCTCGCCGACCGGGGTGTTCTCCAGGGTGGGGATGTCCTGGCCGAAGGCGACCCGGTTGAGGCGGCGGCGGGCGCGGGCCGCCCAGTCGGCGGTCAGGCGGGCCGCCAGCAGGCCGACGACGACGTCGCTGAACACCGAGGCGACGAGCGCGGCGGCCAGCACGGTGAAGAGCGGGCCGGACCGGTCGACGAGGACCGGGCCGGCCAGGGCTAACGCACAGGCCGAACCGGACGCGCCGAGCACGATCAGGAAGCCGACGAGTGCGGTGCGACTTCGGCTTGTGGCCCACAGGTCGCGGAGCAGGCGCATGAAGAGTCCTCGGAACGATAGGGGAAGGAGGCGGTGCCCCCATCCTGCTCGGCCGGGAGACGACGGCTCAACGGGTTTATTCCCGGCATTCCGCCCGCGCCGGCACAGTCGACTCAGGACACTCCGGCCGGCCCTGAGCCGGCCGGAGCCGTCAGACGGTGCCGGTGGCGAGCAGGGCCGCGGTCGGGACGGCGAGGACCCCGTCGGGGCCGCGGTAGGGGGCGGTGCGCCGGTCGTACTCCTGGCGGACACGGAGGGCGGTCGGCTCGTCCTGGGCGGCCAGGATCAGGCCGGTCAGGCCGATGCCGGCGGCCGGGCCGGACCACCAGGCGCCGGCGTCGATGCGCATGGTCCAGGAGATCGTCGTGCCGGTCACACCGGTCAGGCCGGCGCCCGCCAGCAGGGCGGTCAGGCCCGCCTGGTCGCGGCGGAAGTCCAGAGCCGGGTCGAGCCGGGGCAGATCGTCCGGGCGGACCGCCCCGGCGGCGTCGAAGATCTCGTCCCAGAGGCGCTGGGCCTCGGGTTTCGGGTGCGGCCAGATGGTCACCGCGATCCGGCCGCCGGGACGCACCACACGCCGCATCCCGGCGATGGCGGCCGCCGGGTCGCCGACGTGGTTGATCACGAAGTTGGCGACCGCGGCGTCGAACGTGGCCTCCGGGAACGGCAGCTCGGGCAGGATCGCCTGCCGGACCTCGGCGCCGGGCACCCGTTTCGCCGCCAGCTCGACCATGCTCGACTCGGCGTCGACGGCGGTGACCCGCGCCCCGTGCTCGTCGGCCAGCCCGGCGACCGTCCCCGAGCCGGTGCCCACGTCCAGCAGCCGGAGCCCGGCCAGGTCACGGTCACCGGCGGCGGCGGACAGCAGGGCGGGGGCGGTGTGGGCGCACAGCCGGGACACGGTCTCGTTGAAGGTCTCGGCCTGGCCCGCCCACATGGAGCGTTCGTAGTCGTCGAACGAGGGTCTCGTCACGAGGCGGAGCGCAGGGTCAGCAGGGTGATCTCGCTGGGGGCGAAGATGCGGAACGGCGGGCCCCAGAACCCGGTGCCCCGGCTGGTGTAGAGCTGGGTCCGCTCGGAGTGACGCGACAGGCCCTGCAGGGCCGGCTGGTCGGTGCGGACGAGGTAGTGGAACGGCCACATCTGACCGCCGTGGGTGTGCCCGGACAGCTGGAGGTCGATGCCGTGGGCGACCGCGTCCGTGATCTGCTGCGGCTGGTGGGCCAGCAGCAGGACGGGCAGCTCCGGGTCGGCGCCGGCCAGGGCGGCCTCGTGGTCGGTGCGGTGGCCGGGCAGGCCGGAGCCGCCGGCCGTGCGGTCGTCGACGCCCGCCACGACCAGCGAGTCGCCGTCGCGGGTGACCACGACGTGCCGGTTGTGCAGGGTCTCCCAGCCCAGGTTCTCCATGTGCTCGACCCAGCCCAGGGCTCCGCTGTGGTACTCGTGGTTGCCGGTCACGTAGACCCGCGCGTGGCGGGCGCGGACGTCGGCCAGCGGGGCGGCCATCTCGAGCCGCTGCTCGACGGTGCCGTCGGCGATGTCGCCGGTGTGCGCCACGATGTCCGCGTCCAGCGAGTTGATCACCTCGGTGACGCCGCGGGACCAGGCGGCCCGGTCGATCGGCCCGTAGTGGGTGTCGGTGATCAGCACCACGCGCAGCCCGTCGAGGCCGCGGCCCAGCCGGGGCAGCACCACCTCGACCTCGCGCACCCGGGAGACCCGCATCGCCTCGCGGTGACCCCAGAGCAGCAGGCCGGTGGAGATCACCAGCACCAGGCCGGTGACCACCCGGGAGCGCACCGGGTCGGCGACCCCGGCGGCGAGCAGGGCCAGCTCGAACAGCTGCCCGAGCACCGACCACGTGAACAGCACCCAGATCACGCCGAGCAACGTGTCGGCGATCCGCGCGGCCCGGTCGTCGTGACCGCCGTGACCCCGGAACATCAGCCACGGGAACAGCGCGACGACGGCCACGAACAGCACCGTGCCGGCCACGGCGACCACGCCGGGCCAGTCGTTGCCGGACCAGAACAGGGTCACCAGCGGGACGCCGAACAGCAGCCCCAGCACCACGAACAGGATCACGCCGAACCGGGCCACCCGCGGGCCACGCCTGCGCGGCTCGGCCTCGACCGCCTCATCCACCGACATGAGGGCAAGCATGCCACTCCTGTGCGACAGAACCTGAGACAGGCTCAGGCGAGGCCGACGATCAGGTCGGCCCGGCCCCGGGTCGCCGCGATCAGGCGAGCGTTGCGCTCGTCGGTGCCGGTCGCCCACGCCACCGCCGCGTCCGGGGTCTTGCCGAACCGGACGTGCCGGTCGATCAGCCGGCGCAGGCGTTCGCCGTCCTCCAGGTCGGTGTACCAGACCTCGGTCAGCTGGCTCCGCACCGGCGCCCAGCGGGGCTCGTCGAGCAGCAGGTAGTTGCCCTCGGTCACGATCAGGCGGGCGGACCGGGGGACGCCGATGCTGCCGGCGATCGGCTGTTCCAGGACCCGCTCGAACCCGGGCGCGTAGATCATCTCGTCCCGGTCCTCGTGCAGGCGGCGCAGCATGCTCGCGTAGCCGTACGCGTCGAAGGTGTCCGGGGCGCCCTTGCGATCGCGCAGGCCGAGCCGGTCCAGCTCCACGTCGGCGAGGTGGAAGCCGTCCATCGGCACGTGCGCCACCCATCCGGGGGCCGCCAGGGCCGCGACCAGCTCGGTCGCGAGGGTGGTCTTGCCGGCGGCGGGCGGCCCGGTGATGCCCAGGACCGCGCGCCGCCCGTCGCCGGCCAGGCTCCGGGCCCGTGCCACGAGGGCGGGGAAGGTCGGCGTCATGGCCCGACCGTACCGGTCCGTCTTCTCGTCGGATCTCCGACTGAGCCGCCCCGGCGGACCGCTCTGCCGGAGAGTGTGTCGGAGGGACAAAACGACTACACGGGGGTTTAGTTGATCATGTTCCGGTCCCGTCAGGCTGTCGTCGTGGCCGTTCTCGGGCTGGTGTCCGGCGCAAGCCCGATGCGGGCCGCCGAACCGGAACCGGCGGCCCCGGTGCACGCGAGGATGGAGGTCGTCGCACGCGGGCTGGACGGTCCGCGAGGCCTGGCGTTCGGGCCGCGGGGCGAGCTCTACATCGCGGAGGGCGGCCGCGGTGGCCCCGGGCCCTGCCGGGCCGAGGCCGGGGGACGAGTCTGTTCCGGCAGGTCCGGGGCCATCACGGTGGCCGGGTTCGGGCGGCAGTGGCGGGTCGAGGCGGGACTGCCGTCGCTGGCCTCCCCGGCCGGGGCATACGCGCTCGGCCCGTCGGACGTCACGGTCACGGCGGAGGGCGACCCGGTGCACACCGTCCGGCTGGGCGGCGGCCCGGCGCTGCGGTCCGCGCCCGAGCGGGCCGGGATGGCACAGCTCAACCGGCACGGGGCGGTGCTGGCCGACCTCGGCGCCCAGGAGACCCCGGCCGATCCGGTCGCGGTGCTCGCCACCGGACAGGGCTACCTGGTCGTGGACGCGGCCGGCGACGCCCTGATCCGGGTCGGCCGGCGGGGCCGGGTGCAGACGATCGCCACGCTGCCGCAGCGCACCTCCGCCACCGAGGCCACCTCGGTGGCGGAGGGACCGGACGGCGCCTACTACGTCGGTGAGCGGGCCGGCCGGATCTGGCGGATCGAGCCGGGCCGGGCCCCGCGGGTGTACGCCTCGGGCCTCCGCGGCGTCGTCGACCTGGCCTGGTCGCCGTCCGGGGACCTGTACGTGCTGGACGGCACCGCCCTGCTGCGCCTGGGCAGGCGGGGAACGCGGACGGTGGTCACGGCGGGCCTGACCGCCCCGGGCGGTCTGGCCCTGCGTGGCCGCGACGCCTACGTCTCCACCTGCGCCACGTGCAGCGGCACCGGCACGGTCCTCCGCATCCGGCTGTAGGCCCGGGCCACCGATCTCCGCCCGGCGCCCGCGGCAGAGGCCGGAGTGGGCAGGAATTCGCGGCGGTGAGCGTACGAATGAATGGTCTCTAGGAAAGCTGGTTGAGGCCCAGGCGGAGGCCGGTGACGCCGGCCGGGGAAAGCGGCCGTGCCGTGGCCCGGGCCAGGTCGGAGCGGATGCCGACCGGAAGCTCGTCGCCGAGCGCGCAGAGCGCCGGGAAGAGGTCGAGCACCTGCCGGTGGCTGAGCGCGCCGACACCGATGAGCAGGCCGTTCAGGGCGGTGGTGCTGCGGGAGAGATCGTCGCAGAGCTCCCGGCGCCAGGCCGGGTCGTGGATGTGGTCGGGGAATTCCCGGGCGATCCGGTTGCCGGAGGGCGCGCGCAGCCCGGCGATCCCGGTCTGCCGGAAGCGGGCGACCGGGGGAGCGAGACGGCAGGCGATACCGAGGCGGCGGGCCAGCTGGGGCACGGTGAGCACGTCGAGGCCGGAGGCGCACCGCTCGCAGAGGCGTTCGTAGGTGGTGGCGTGGATGACCGAGGCCGGGCGCTGGCAGGCTCCGTCGAGCCCGCAGATCGGGTCGAGGATCACCTCGGTGAGGGTGCCCTCGTTGTCGAATCGGCCGACGGCGAAGTAGGTCGCCGGGGCGGTGCGGTAGTGGGCCAGTGCGGCGCGGGCGCTGACGTAGCCGTCGGGTTCGACGCCGATGCGTGGCACACCGCTGTCGGTGTGCAGCTGAATGAGGCGGAACATGGTGCGCGCTCCCGGGGTTAGAGCGGTTTCGGTGTCGTCCTCCGATACGTCTCCGGCGCGACAAAGGTTCACCTGTCACCGTGTGTAGCCGTTGGGTGACGATGTTCGCGCTGGCTAGCCGATCGGAAGGCCTCGAAGGTTACTCGCTGTAGTGTTGGATGGCTAGTGGCCAGGCACTGTGCGAACGGGGGAGTGGGGAGTATCCCGCACATTGGTAAGGTTCCCGGCCGAGCGACCTGTACGTATTTGGGGGGAGACCCGGTGACCGCTTCGGTGGCCCAGACCTGGACCACGCTGCCTGCGCTGATGTACCACTCGGTCTCCGCCGTCGGTGGTCCGCTGCGCGACCTCGCGGTGCCGCCGGAGCGGCTGGCCGAGCAGCTGGACGCGCTCAGCGCCGCCGGGTACCGGCTGGTCGGTCTCACCGAGGCGCTGGACGAGCTGGAGGCCGGCAGCACCGGGAAGATGGTGGCGGTCACCTTCGACGACGGCTACCGGGACTTCCTCACCGCGGGCGTGCCCGCGTTGCAGGCCGCCGGCGCCAGCGCCACCCTGTACGCGTCGGTCGGCCACCTCGGCGGTCACGCCGGCTGGCTGGGCCAGTGGTCTCCCGACTTCGGCCCGATGCTCACCTGGTCCGAGTTGGAGGAGGTCGCCTCCACCGGCATCGAGATCGGCAACCACAGCCTCATCCACCACCCGCTCGACGTGCTCTCCGCGGCGCAGCTGCGCGAGGAGGTGGTCAGCAGCCACGACCAGCTCGAACAGCGGTTGCAGCGGAAGGTGCGGTCGTTCGCCTACCCGCACGGCTACAACAGCGACCGGGTGCGCCGGGCGGTCGAGTCGTCCGGGCACGACAACGCCACCGAGGTCGGCCGCCGCCTGCACACCCCGGCGGAGCGCCGGTTCGCCGTGCCCCGCTTCCAGCCCACCCCCGACCACACCGGCGCCGACCTGGTCGCCCTGGTCGAGAGTGGTGGCCCCAGGCTGGTCTCGCAGATCAAGCAGCTGGCCCAGCCGGGCTGGCGCCTGGTGCGCAGGATGGCCCGCAAGGCCGGCCGGAACCTGACGTGACGGCCGGGCACCGCAGCCAGGGGGAGCAGGGCATGACCCGCCGGGGCCTGCTCGGGCTGGGCGCCCTCGGCGCCGCGTCCGCGGCCGGCGTCGTCGGCATGTGGAAGGCCGCCTCCCGTGGGGCCACGAACAACACCGTCTCCGGTACGCCGACGGGCGCCGGCCCGGTCGAACCGGCGCCGCCGTCCGCCACGCCGAGCCCGTTCGCGGCCGCCGGCGACATCCGGAAGCTGGGTGGCGCGGTCCGGTTCACGGCCGGGAAGGCGCTGCTCGGGTCGTACCTGGGGCTGAAGGGGATGAGCTACCCCGAGGCGGTCAGGTACCGGCGCAAGCAGCTCGGCCGCGACCACCGGATCGTGCACGTCTTCTACGCCTGGCCGGACCGGCTGCCCACCTCGATCGAGGGCATGCCGAAGAAGGCCATCCCGATGGTGTCCTGGCGCGGCCCCAAGTACGACAAGATCCTCAGCGGCGACTCCGACGACCTGATCGCCGCCGCCGCCCGCCGGATCAAGGAGCTGGACCGGCCGACCCTGCTGCGCTGGGGCTGGGAGATGAACGGCCGCTGGTACGAGTGGGGCGGCTTCCAGAACAAGCGGAACCCCGAGGGGTACGTCAAGTGCTTCCGCTACCTGCGGGAGATCTTCGACGACCAGGGCGCCGCCAACGTCTCCTGGGTGTGGAGCCCGAACTGGAACTCCAGCCCGGACGAGGACTGGAACCGGATGGAGGCGTACTACCCGGGCGACAAGTTCGTCGACTGGGTGGGCGTCTCGGGCTACAACCTCCACGAGGAGAGCCCGGCCACCCTCTTCGACCCCGTCTACCAGCGGTACGCGTCCCGCAAACCACTGCTGATCACCGAGGTCGGCTCGAAGGACCACGGCGACACCAGCAAGGCCGACTGGATCACCGACTTCTCCGAGTACGTGGCCCAGCGCCCGGCCATCGGCGCGGCGGTGTGGTTCGACACCGACACCCACCCGAACTACCCGGAGGCCTGGCGGTTCGACACCGATCCACAGTCGACGGCGGCGTACCGGGCGATGGCCACGAGCCCTCGGTTCAGCGCTTGAACAGCTCCGTGTAGACCTCCGACGACCCGGTGTTCGGCAGGCACTTCGGGTCGTCCGGGCGCAGGATCGACGACTGGGAGAAGTCGCCGTCGCAGCGCTGGAAGTACGCCTCGTACGCCAGGTACGGGGCGTGCTCGGCGAACCAGGCGTGCATCCAGCGGATGAACTCCGGATTGTCCTTGCCGGCGTCGGCGGTCGGCATGACGCCCCACTCGCCCACCGAGAACAGCTTGCCGTGGGTACGGGCGAAGTCGAAGAGCCAGTTCAGGCCCTCCGGCGCGGCCGCGGTCCGGTCGAAGTCGGCTTCCGCCGGCGACCACGGGTGGTGGTCGTAGTTGTCGATGCCGATGATGTCGACGTACTCGTCACCCGGGTAGCAGTTGGTGCTCAGCCCGCCGCACAGGTCCGCCGGGGTGCTGTGGGCGTTGATCGTCCAGTCCAGCACGACCTGGGGGCTGGCGGAGCGCAGCGCGCCGGCGGCCTTGCGGTAGCAGGCGATGTAGTCGCCTCCGTTCAGGCCGCGCCAGGCCATCGTCGGCTCGTTCATCTCCCAGCCCAGGCGGACGATCGAGTCGCCCCGGCCGTGCCGCACCATGAGCGCGCCGAAGTCCCGCCAGTTCTGGTCGTATTTTCCGGCCGCGCAGTCGGCGACCAGGTTCTCGCCCCGGTCCGGCACCAGCGCCTGGGAGATCACCAGCACGCCGTCGAAGTCGGCGAAGTACTCGAAGGCCCAGCCGGAGCCGCTGGTCATCGAGTCGTAGCTCGTCCGGTCGGTGTAGGTGTGCGCCACCTTGCAGTCGCGGCCCCGGGTCGAGCAGAACTCCCTGACGGAGGCGCTGTTCAGGACCGGGAAGCCGTTGACGCCGGACAGGCCGTAGGGGCCGGGCCAGGCGCCGGGCTCGCGGGGCAGGGCGATCTGGGCGCGGGCCGAGCGGGGGTCGGCGTCGATCCCGTGCGGAGCCGGGGACGCCGGAGTCGCGGAGGGCTTTGTGGGATCGACGTTGATAAAGATGATCGCGAGGGCGAGGGCGGCCACCCCGGCCGCGGCCGGCCAGAGGCGGCCGCGCCGGAGCGCGGTGGGCGGAACGTCCGGCATACAGGCGGGTCCTAAGCGGCGGCGGCGATGATCAGCGTACGGAAGGCGGCCGTGTCCCCGCCGCGGAAGAGGTTGACGGTGACCCGCTCGTCGGCCGGGACGGTGAGCCGCCCGGTCCAGTCGCCGTCGGTGTCCGGGGTGATGTCGTGCTTGCTGAGCTCCTCGCCGGAGGTGCCGGTCACCACCATGGTGTACGGCCCGCCGGAGGCGCTCAGCCCGGCCGCGGTGACCTGCACCGACCGGTTGCCGGCCGGGTCCACCGCCCCGGGCGGGGCCGCCGACAGCGAGGTGACCGCGATGTCGTAGGTCTGCTCCGAGTCGGCGAACGACCAGATCCCGATGCCGGCCAGCATCACGGCGGCCAGGCCCAGCGGCAGCACGTCCCGGATCAGGCGCTGCTTCGAGATCGTCATCCGCTCACCGGTGGCCTTCGCGGGGGCCGCCGCCACGGTGGCGGTGGTGTGCGTCCGGTAGACCGCCACGCCGATGGCGATCAGCGTGCCCACCGCGCACACCAGCATCCAGCTGGTCCGGTTCAGGGTGCCGCCGGCGCCCCACAGCAGCAGACCGCCGAGCACCAGCACGGCCAGGCTCAGCGCCGGCACGAGGATGGTCCGCTCGACGACGCCGATGTCACGGCGGCCGGGCCGGAACAGGGCGTCGTTGATCGCCAGGCCGGGCAGCACGAAGGCGAGCAGCAGGCCGCCCGGCACGGAGAGGGCGAGCGGGCCGAACTCGACGGCGAGCGCGGACACGACCGTCAGGCCGGCGAGGACACCGGCGCGTACCGGGTTCACGAGGGTCCCATCTGATAGATCCGTACGGTGCCGTTGTCGTAGAGCCGGGAGATCGAGTTGACCTGGTCGAACTTGCCGAGCTGGGTCTCGCTCAGCGGCTCGGTGATCTGGCCGGCCATCGGGTCGTCCTGGAAGTACGCGTCGTTCGACGGCAGCATGTCACCCAGCCGCTCGTCGACGACCAGGTAGTTCACCGCCAGCTCCTGCGCCCGCTGGTCCTCGGCCGAGGTCCACGACGTGGCGTAGAACAGCTCGCCCACCTCACGGACCGGGTCGATCCGCCCGTACGTCGAGGAGAGCGCCACCGCCGTGATGTCACCGCCGACCCGGGCCTCCCGGGGCAGGGTGCGCTCCTGCCAGCGGGCCGCGTCCACGCCGAACCCGTCGACCGACCGCTCGTACGCGGCGGCCAGGTACGGACCCGGCAGCAGCGCGGACACCGGGGGCCACCCGCCGGTACGCGCGCCGATCATCAGCAGCGTGATCAGCGCCGTGCCGATGTACACCTGACCGGCCAGCCGGCGGCCGGTGGTGACCGCGACACCCGGCGGCGGCACCGACAGCCAGCGGCGGCCGTCGGCGTCCTTGGCCGGGATGATCTGCACGGCGTACACGATCGCGATGGCCGCGATGATCGACATCGGGATGTAGGTGAAGGTGGAGAGCCGGCCGGCGATCTCCGGGCCGTTGGTGCCGAGGAACCGGGCGCCGTTGCCGGCGAAGAACACCGCGCCGCCGGCCAGCGCGGCCCACCGCCAGGTGTCCCGGTCCTTACGCAGGATCATGTCCCGGGCCACCGCCAGGAAGAGCACGAGCAGACCGAGCAGACCCATCCCCTGTACGGCGAGCTGCACCAGCGGCACCGGTTTGGTGGCGCCGGCCTCCTCGCTGGCGGCGCCGCCGAACATCTGGTTCAGCGAGGCGGCGAGCCGCTCCACCGGCGCTTCCAGGTAGGAGATGACGTCCTGCGCGACGAAGCCGATCCAGCAGCACACCACGGCCAGCGCGACGGCCGGCAGGATCAGCGTCTCCCAGGGCCGCGGCCGCTCCAGCGTCAGCTCGGCGAGCGCGAGCAGCAGCAGCGTCGCGACCAGGGCGAACGCGGTGACGTGGTGGCTGACCGTGGTCATCGCGATGCCCACCACGGCGATCGCGAAGAACTTGCGGCCACCGCCGGTGCGCCACCGCCGGTACGCCCAGACCGTCAGCATGAAGAACGGCAGCGCGGCGGTCTGGTACAGGAACATCGAGTTGAAGAACAGGTAGTGCATGGCCGTCGCGTAGGTCACGCAGGCCACCCCGGCCATCGCCGGCGAGTTGCTGGCGCGCAGCACCGTGGCGAAGAGCAGGCCCACGAAGATCAGGTGGGCGACGCCGGCCACGATGGTGCCGGCCGCGGTCACCGGCAGGCCGGTGAGCAGCGCCAGCCCGGCGCCCATCTCGGCCAGGCCGGGGAAGTGCACGGCCGGTGGCAGCGCGTTGTTCTGCCGGAACAGGTCACCGGACTCGGTGATCAGGGTGGTCGCCAGCCAGTGCTGCAACTCGTCGGGGAAGCGGAACTGGTCCGGGCTGTACATCCACTTCAGCATGTACTGGTTCAGCGCCAGGCCCATCACCAGGACGAACGACTCGGCGACCCCGGCCAGCCGGCTGAGCAGCCGGAACACGACCGGGGAGAAGACGATGATCTGGCCCACCCAGTAGGCGGACATGGCCCAGGAAGCCCCGGCGCGGCCACCGGCGTACGCCAGCGCCATCAGCACCACACCGAGGGTGGAGACGGCGATGACCCAGGGGGCCCAGCCGAAGTCGAGGGCGGTACGCGGTTCCGGTTTCGCCTCGGCCGGGAGCCGGATGATGACCGTCTCGTCGTGGGCGACCTTCTTGTCGACGACGACCCGGCCGGCCACCTTCTTCTTCGGCGCCTGCGGCAGCCGGATGATGACGGTGTCGTCGCCGGCCGCCCGCTTGCGGGCGGTGCTCAGCGCGTTCGGGCCGGGGCTCTTCGGCTTGGGCCCGCCGGGCAGCCGGATGACGACCGTGTCGTCGCCGGCCGGCCGCTTCCTGGCGGCGCCCGGGGTGGTGCCTCTCTTCGGCGCCTGCGGCAGCCGGATGATCACGGTGTCGTCGCCGGCCGGCCGTTTCCTCGACGGCCCGGTGGCGCGGATCACCACGGTGTCGTCGGCGGAGGGTGCCTTGGGCGGCCTGATCACGACGGTTTCGTCGCCCGACGATTTCACCGGTTCCGCGAGCTTCTGGGTGGCCTCTTCACTCCCGTCCCGTTCCTCCGGCGCAAGCCGGGTGATCACGACGGTCTCGTCGGGTCGCGAATCCGCGGTCTTCGCGGTCGCTTCCTCCGGCGCCCGTTTCCGGTCGGACGTCGGCTGGTCCCCCATGTAAAGAGCCTCCACAGTGTTGACGAGGCTTCCGTCGCCCCAGGTCAGGGGCCACGGAAGCCGACGCCGCGTTGATCGTTTAGCGGGTTCCCCGGAGCTTCTGCCGGGCGGCGCGCCGGCCCCGGAGGTACGCACGCGGTCCGGCAATCATGCCTCGCCGGTTGGCCGTCAGCAGCTCTCGTGGGAAATCGTCCTGCAGAGTCGACACCCGCAGGCTGTCCGCGCCGGTCAGGTCGCGCAGCGCGGTGGGCGCCAGCCTGATCAGCGACCAGAGCAGTCCCGGGCGGCCGAGCAGCAGGCCGGTGTACGCGGCGGTCAGTCCGGTGCCGTACCCGACCATCTGCTTGTGCAGGCCCTCGAAGTCCCGCCGGTGGTAGTGGTGGGTCACCGCGGTGGGCTGATAGACGATCGTCCCACCGGCCAGCAGCACCTGGGTGAACGCCAGGGTGTCCTCCGACCCCATGGCCGGGGTGCCGGCGCCGAGCGCGTTGTCCCAGCCGCCGATCCGCTCGATCACACCGGGCCGGAAGGTCATGTTCGCCCCGGTACCGAACGGCGGCAGCGGGTAGAGCGGGCTCTGCCGGTGCGCGGTGTGCGGGCCGAAGACGTCCGGCCGGAAACCGCGGCCCTTGCTGTGCCCGCCGAACTGCTCGAACCAGATCTGCGCCCGGGTCTCCAGCTCGGCCGGGACGATCACGCCGGAGACCACGTCGGCCTCCGGGTTCTCGACCAGCGCCCGGGCCACCTCGGCCAGCCAGTACCGGTCGGCCAGCTCGTCGTCGTCGATCCAGGCGACGATCTGGCCCCGGGTCGCGGCCTCGGCCGTGTTGCGGGCGAACGACAGGCCGGGCTTCGGCTCCAGCAGGTAGTCGACCGGGCCGCGGCGGGCGGCCGACCGGGCCACCTCGGCGGTCGCGTCGGTCACCGGGGCGTTGTCCACCACCAGGATCCGGGCCGGCATGTAGTGCTGGTTGAGCAGGCTGTCCAGGCAGCGGGCCAGCGCGCCGGGCCGCTCCCGGGTGCAGACCACCACGGTGATGTCCGGGGCGGAGGCCAGCACGGCACGGCGGCTCGCCAGGAAGGCGGGCTCGCTCGCCGGGACGAACCCGGCGGCCGGCACCGGCGCGCCGTCGAGGCGCGGGCGCACCACGTCGCCCAGCTCCCGGTCGATGGCCGCGGCCAGGTCGCCGGGCGTGAGGCCGTGCTCCGGGACGTCCACCAGGACGGTGCCGAGCGGCTCGGTGAAGAGCCGGACCAGGGCCCAGGCCTGCTGGACCCGGCGGCCGTCGCTCGCCACCGCGCCGACCGACGGCAGGGGCTCGGAGAGTTCCAGGTCGAGGACGACGGCGGGCAGGATGCCGCTCTCCTCGTCGAGCCGCGGAGCGGCGGGAACGGTCGCGGTCACGGGGTGGCCTCCACCGGGGTACGGCGGCTGGGCCGCTTGGAGCTGACGGTCTCGACGACGCCACCGAATCCGGCGGCGGCCACGCCGGCGACGACGCCGCCGGAACGCAGGAAGTTGTCGGCGCCCTTGCCGGTCAGGCCGGCGCCGAAGTAACGGAACATCGCCTTGGGCAGGGCCCACAGGTAGTCGCGCTCGGCGCCGAGCGCGTCGTTCTCGTGCAGGCCGGCCATCTGGACCTTGCCGCGGCCCTCGGCGTAGCACCGGCGCACGAAGAACGTGAAGCTGGCCCGCTCGACCGGGACCTCGTGCTGGATGACCGCGCCCGGCACGTACATCCAGCGGCCGCCGTCCACCTGGCTCATGCGCAGGCAGAGGTCGGTGTCCTCGGGCCGGTTGCGGGAGCCGAGCTTGCCGAAGCCGACCCGGAAGCCGCCGGCGGCCTCGAAGACGTCCTTGCGGACGATCATGTTGGCCGACCACACGTTGCGGATGGGCGCGGTCTCGGTGGGCATGCCGGCGTACGAGCCGCCGACCGCCCACAGGAACTCGGCCGGCATCCAGCGCGGGGCCGGGCCCTCCCAGGCGGGCTGGATCGCGCCGCCGGTGCCGACCACGGTGGGGTCGGCGAACGGCTCGATCTGCCGGGCCAGCCAGTTCGGGTCCGCGATGATGTCGTCGTCCAGGAAGGCGACCAGCGGCGTCCGGGCGTGGAACGCCCCGGTGTTGCGGTTGCCGGAGACGCCCTGGGCGTACGCGTTCTCCAGCACCGTGACGCCGGGCAGCTCACGCTGGATCCGCTCGTACATCGCGGGGTTGTGGTCGACCACCACGACGATCTCGTCGGGGGTGTGCGTCTGGGCACGTGCCGAGGCGAGGGTTCGTGTCAGGTAGTCCCACCGCACCTCGGAGTAGGTGGGAATGACGATCGTCGTGGCGTGGGTGTGGTTCACGAGGGGAGTGCTCCTGTGGGCGGGAGGGGCGCTCAGGTCAGTCGTCGAGCTGAGTCGTGCGCAGTTTGTTGATGTCCTGGGTCTGCACGTTGCCGAGGTCGTCCAGCATCCGGGCACGGGCGGCGCTCAGGTCCTGGGTGGGCTGGGTGCCGAGGTCGTCCAGCGCGCGGCTGCGGATCTTGTTGATGTCGTCGGAGCGGCGGGCGCCGACGTCCTCACGGCGGGCCGCCCGGTTGAGGTGGCTCGCGTCGCGGCGCGGGTCGGCCGGGTGCCGGGTGGCGACCGGCGCGGGCGGGTTGACGACCTGGCCGAGACCGCGTGACTGCGGGGCGGCGGCCGACGGCGCGACGTGCTGGAGGCCCTCGACGAACGGGCGGAGGCCGGCGCCACGGCGGCGGCGCATCCGGCCGTACTCGCTGAAGATGGTGCGGAGCACGCGGAACCCGTCGCGGAAGGTGTTCAGGTTGCTCTCGCCGAAGATCCGCTCGTGCTCGGTGCTGCCGACCTCGCCGACCTTCAGCTTCTCGGCGACCGCGCGGATGTTGATCATCGTCTCGATCTCGAAGCCGTCGCCCCACAGCTTGCTGCCGTCGGATGGGCGGGGCAGCGAGACGTCCGGCAGGTCGAGGGCCGGCACGACCGAGCGCCAGAAGGCGTTGTAGCCGTAGCAGAGGTCGGTGAAGTGCGTCCGGAACAGGACGTTCACCACCAGGTTGAGGCCGTCGTTGCCGAGCTTGCGCAGCTTGGTGATGTCGTGGCTGTGGCCGCCGTGGCTGAAGCGGGACCCCTTCACGAAGTGGTCGCCCTTGATCAGCTTGTCGACGAAGAGCGGGATCTCCCCCCGGGTCGGTCGAGCCATCGGCGTCGATCATCACGATGATGTCGCCGGTGCACGCGGCGAAGCCGCACGCCAGCGCGTTGCCCTTGCCGATCCGGGTCTGCTGAACGATCACCGCGTCCGGGCGCAGCTCGCGGGCCACCTCCACGGTCCGGTCCTTGGAGCCGCCATCGACGATGATCACTTCCGTGATCATCGGCGGCAGCTTCGCGAACACGTGCGGCAGGTTCCGCTCCTCATTCAGCGTAGGAATCACCACGCTCACGGTCGGTGATTGCGGATGGTTACTGTCGGTGTTCGTGTTCAAGTGCGAAAGCTCCATGTCGGTCCCTTCCGGGGGGCGGCTAATGCGACTTTGTTGCGCGAATTCCCGAAGGGATCGCACAGCCGCTCGCTTCAGGAAATCAACCTAGCAAGGGATTACGTAGCGTCAACAGACCGCGAGAAAGGTTCAAGTCACAGGTGACCTGAAGTTGACAGTCGCAGTATGGCTGGAGCAAGTACTAGCAGGTGGCCGCACGCGATCAAGGCCACATTCGTTACGTAGCGTAACGGGCATTGGTCGTATCTGTGGATCAGTCCGGAGAGTCTCTGGCAAATGGATAAAGCCCTCGTCGATCACCGCAAATCAGGACAAGATCGACGAGTAGCGGGATTGCTATTTGCTTACTTTCCGGACGTGTCCGTTTACGCGCTGTGTAGATTGCTGGTCATCTTGGTGACGCTCTGACAGCGGGCTGTGAGCGTTACGGTTGATCCAGGGGGGACAGTCACCGGCCACCCGTAGCCTCCGGGGCTGTCCGCCGTTGGTGAGGCGATGGTGATTCAAACCGGACTCTGCGTCTGCGGGCACTCGATTCGGGCGCACGAGCACTACCGATCCGGGTCGGAATGCGCGCTTTGCGAACCCGGCCTCTGCCCCCGGTTCCGGCCGGCTATGCGCTGGTGGCGCCGCATTCTGGGGCCCCGCTGACCCGATGACCGTTCGACCGATGGGGGATCCTCCACCCCGTCGCCTTTACGGCCGACCGGTGATCGTCCGGTTCGGCGGAATTCGATGGCCGGTGCTCGGCCGGATCGCTGATTTTCGATGACCTCGGGTATTGGATCGGGCATCTGTGACCAAGTTGGCCGCCCGCAAATTCCTAGTGGATCTGTAGGCTTAGTGTCACTTTGAGCCGAGGGGGAGATCCCATGTCACTTCCCGACTTCCTGATCGCCGGTGTGCCCAAGGCCGGCACCACCGCGCTGCACGCCGCACTGACGGGGCACCCGCAGCTGTTCCTGCCGCAGGTGAAAGAGCCGAAGTTCTTCCTCTCCGACGGGCCGCCGCCCACGATCGGCGGGCCCGGCGACGTGCAGACCTACCAGGAGCACGTGTGGCGCCGGGCAGACTACGAGAGGCTGTTCGACCCGGCGCCGCCCGGTGTCCTCAAGGGCGAGGCCACCCCCTTCTACCTGTACGACCTGGCCGCCCACGACCGCATCAAGGCGCTGATCCCGGATGTGCGGCTGATCATCCTGCTGCGCGATCCGGTCGACCGCGCCCACTCCAACTGGACCCACCTGTGGGTGGCCGGCCTCGAGGAGGAGGCCGACTTCCTGGCCGCCTGCCACGCCGAGCAGGCCCGTAAGGCGGCGCACTGGGCCGACTTCTGGCACTACATCGGCCTGGGCCTGTACGGCCGTCAGCTCCAGCACCTCTACCAGCGCTTCTCCCGTGAGCAGGTGCTGCTCCTGCGTTACCGCGACCTGAAGGACGAGCCGGCCGAGACGCTGGACCGGGTCTGCGCCTTCCTCGGCGTGCGCACCGGGGTGCTCACCGCGATCCCGCGGGAGAACGTGAACCGTCACTACGTCGAGGACAACGGCGTGAACCGGGCGATCCGCGGCCTGTTGCGGTCGGGTGGCAACTTCGGCCACCGCTTCCCGGTGCCGCTGCGCCTGGCCGCCCGGGGGCCACTGCTCACCCTGCTGCACCGCAAGCGGGGCAACCGGCCGGTCACCACCCCGGCGGAGCGGGCCGCGCTGCTGCCCTACTTCGCCGACGACATCGCCCTGTTGCAGGACGTCACCGGCCAGAACTACGACGACTGGCTGAGCCTGGACCGACACGCCCGCGCCCGGTAAAGCCCACATTTCCCATAGATCATGCAAACTTGACGCGTTGCCGTCGCCGTTGACCTCAGGGAGCCGCTTTGACCACCGGAATCACCGCCCTGCCCCTGCCCGGATGGGAGGACTCCACCGTGGTGGTGGAACCGCCGGGCACCGAGCCGGGCGCCTGGTCCGGCGCCCCCAGCACGGTCCTCGCGGACTCCTACGTCTACCTCGCCTACCGCCTGCGGCTCCCGATCGGCGCGGGCCGCGGGGTCGCCAACGTGGTGGCCCGTTCGGCCGACGGCCTGCACTTCACCGTGGTCGCGGAGATCGGCAAGGACCGCTTCGGCGCCGAGTCGCTGGAGCGGCCCGCCCTGGTCCGTACCCCCGAGGGTAGGTGGCGGCTCTACGTCAGCGCCGCCACCCCGGGCACCAAGCACTGGCGTGTCGACCTGCTCGAGGCCGACACGCCGGAGGGGCTGGCCACCGCGCCCGCCCGCACCGTCCTGGCCGGGGACGAGACCGCCGGCGTCAAGGACCCGGTGCTGCACCACGACGAGCACGGCTGGCACCTGTGGGCGTCGGTCCACCCGCTGGAGAGCTGGGCCGACGCCGACCGGATGACCACCGAGTACGCCACCAGCCCGGACGGCGTGCACTGGACCTGGGTGCGAAACGCGCTGGCCGGCCGGCCGGGGGAGTGGGACGCCCGGGGTGTCCGGGTCTCGTCGGTGGTGGTCGTAGGCGACGAGATCACGGTCGCCTACGACGGGCGTGCCACGGCCGGTGAGAACTGGGAGGAGCGCACCGGGGTGGCCCGCGGCCGGCGCCTGGCGGACGGCACGTTCGGACAGCTCACGGCGGAGGACCGGCCGCCGGTGGGCAGTCCGCACGAGCCGTACGGGCTGCGCTACCTCAGCCTGGTGGCGCTGCCGGACGGGCGGCAGCGGCTCTACTACGAGGCGACCAGGGCGGACGGGGCGCACGACCTGCGTACCGAACTGGCCTGACGCGCGTCGCGCACGGTAATCGTCCGCGGACGGACCGGCACCCCTCGCGGGAGCCGGTCCGGGGCCCTTCGGCTATACGAAGAGTGACGGCCGGCACATTCCTTTCCGTCCCGAAAGCACCCTGCCTCCACATAGGAGGCACTATTTGGGAGCGTTTCCAGGAAACGGTGATTACGGTTTCGTTAACCGTCCCCCAAAATCGTGCTTACGACCATTCGACCGCACTGGGCGGAAGTGGCGTTTGTGCCCGGATAGCCGCGGGTATCCGGCACTCCGAGCGCGCGTGAGCGCCCCACCCCGCTGATCTTGGACGTTCCACCACCGGGATCGGTGGTGGAACGTCCAAGATCAGCGGGGTTCTCCGCTGCGGAGGCGGGAGTGGCGGTAGCCGTACAGGAAGTAGATGATCAGGCCGACGGCCATCCACCCGACGAACCGGATCCAGGTGTCCAGCGGCAGGTCGGCCATCAGGTAGACGGCGAAGGCGATGCCGATCAGCGGCAGCACCGGCACCCACGGGACCCGGTACGGGCGGGGCATGTCCGGCCGGGTCCGGCGTAGCACGATCACGCCGATGTTGACCAGGACGAAGGCGAACAGCGTGCCGATGTTGACCAGCTCGACGATGGTGCGCAGGGGGACGAACGCCGCCAGGAGCGCGATCGACACACCCAGGACGATCGTCAGTCGCGCCGGAGTCCCGTACCTCTGATTGACCGTGGCCAGGCGCCGCGGCAGCAGGCCGTCGCGGCACATGGCGAAGAAGATCCGGGTCTGGCCGTAGAAGATCACCAGGACCACGCTGGTGATCGCGACCACCGCCCCGAGTGCCAGGACGGCGGCCGCCCAGGTCATCCCGGCCCCCTGGTCGAGGGCGGCGGCGAGCGGGGCGTCGCTGGCCGACATCTGCTCGGGCGTGGCGATGCCGATCGCGCCGATCACGGTCAGCACGTAGAAGACGGTGCAGACGACCAGCGACCCGATGATGGCCAGCGGCAGGTCGCGCGCCGGGTTGCGGGCCTCCTCGCTGCCGGTCGACACGGCGTCGAAGCCGATGTACGCGAAGAAGATGATCGCCGCGGCCGAGGTGATCCCGTCGACACCGTGCGGCGCGAACGGGGTGAAGTTGCCGGTCCCGAAGTTCGCGAACGCCACCACGATGAAGAACGTCAGCACCAGCAGCTTGATCACGACCATCACGAGGTTCACCCGGAGGCTCTCGGTGACCCCGCGGACCAGCAGTAACGTGATCGCCAGGACGACCACCACGGCCGGCAGGTTGAAGATCCCGCCGTCCTCCGGCGACGCCGCGATCGCCGTCGGCAGACTCACCCCGAAGGCCGCGTCGAGGAACGCGTTGAGGTTGCCGCCCCAGCCGAGCGCGATCGCCGCCACCGACACCCCGTACTCCAGGATCAGGTCCCAGCCGATGATCCAGGCGACCACCTCGCCCAGGGTGGCGTAGGCGTAGGTGTAGGCGCTGCCGGAGACCGGAATGCTCGACGCCAGCTCGGCGTAGGACAGCGCGGAGAACGCGCACGCCACCGCGGCCAGCACGAACGACAGCACGACGGCCGGGCCGGCGATCCTCGAACCCTCGCCGATGACCACGAAGATGCCGGTGCCGATGATCGCCCCGACGCCCATCGCGGTCAGCTGGCGGACGCTGACCGCCTTCTTGAGCCGGGTCCCCTCCTCGGTGGTGCCGCTGATCAGCGATCCCACATCGCGGATGGCGAACATGCCGTGCCTGGACATGGTCTGCCTCCTCCCCGGCGGCCCCCGCCGCCAGCCACGGTCGTCCAGGGATCGGCACGCCGCAAGGTCAGATTGGCACATCGGACCGCGGACCGGCGCGATGCGCCGAAACCCCCTCCTCCGGTTGCGGAAAACCCCTTTGGCGTACGCGTTGTGCGCCGTGATCGCGGCCTTGCGCGGCAGCCTGCGAGGGCAGCCGCGAGGGCTGTACGGTGGGGGCGAACGGGCAGTTCGCCAGGCTCGGAGGGCACGATGGGCGAGGCCGTCATGACCACGCGGCGACAGGCCGACGGCGCGCTCGTGGTCGAGGTGCGCGGCAGCCTCGACGCGGCCACGGTCGACGGGCTGCGGGGCGTGCTGATGGAGACCCTCCAGCGCGACCGGCCCCGGCTGATGATCGTGGACCTGACGTTCGTCACGTTCATGGACTCGATGGGCATCGGCATGCTGGTCGCCGGCTACGAGGCGGCCCGTGACCTGGGCGCCCGCTTCGTGCTGCGCAACCCGAACGAGTTCGTCCACCGGCAGCTGCGGATCACCGGCCTGACCAGCCTGTTCGGGCTGTCCGCCGAGTCCGTCCAGCCCTACCGGATCTGATCAGCGCGCCACCGGGAAGTGGATCGGACCGCGGATCAGGGTGGACGAGCGGCGCCGGAGCGGGCCGGCCCGGTGCAGGCCGGGCATCCGCTCGGCCAGCCGCCGCAGGGCCACGGTCGCCTCCAGCCGGGCCAGGGGAGCGCCCACGCAGTAGTGGATGCCGCTGGAGAAGGCCAGGTGGTCGGCCTCCGGGACACGGTGGATGTCGAACCGGCCGGCGTCGGCGTACACGTCCGGGTCGCGGCCGGCCGCACCGAGCAGGGTGACCACGAACTGGCCGCGGCGGACCACCTTCCCGGCCACCTCGGTGTCCTCCAGCGCGCACCGGGCGGTCCGCTGCACCGGCGGGTCCCAGCGCAGTGTCTCCTCGATGGCCCGTTCGGCGAGCCCGGCCGGGTCGGCGCAGAGGTCCGCCCACTGGTCCGGATGGTCGAGCAGGGCGCTGACCGCGTTGCCGATCAGGTTGACCGTGGTCTCGAAGCCGGCCACCAGCAGCAGGCGCAGCATCGGCAGCATCTCGGCCGCCTCGACCCGGTCGCCCTCGGCGGCCAGCAGCCGCCCGACCACATCGTCCGGCCCGGTCGCGGCGGGCAGGTCGCGGCGGGTGGCGATGAGCCGGGTGAAGACGCCCTCCAGTTCGCGGCTGGCCTCGATGAGCCGGGCCGCGTGCCGCAGCGAGCGGATGCCGTCCAGGGCGCTGCCGAAGGTGGCGCCGTGCTCGGCGAAGCGGCTCGCGTCGGCGTCCGGCACGCCCAGCAGGTCGGTGATCACCGCGATCGGCAGGGGCGCGGAGAACGCGCTGACCAGGTCGAAGGTCTCCGCGGCGGAGGCCTCCTCGAGGAGCTTGTCGACGGTCTGCTCGACCTGTGGGAGGAAACCGGCGATCTGCCGCGGGCTGAACGAGGGCTGGGCCAGGCGGCGCAGCCGGGTGTGGTCCGGCGGGTTGCGGTCCAGGAAGGACATGTCCACCTGGGTGCCGGGTGGGGGCGTGCCGACGTTCTCGGCGGCGCGCACCCCGAACCGGCGGTCCCGCAGCACCGTGTCGCACACCCGGTGGCTCGGGGTCACGTAGTTGCCGAGGCGGGTGGGCACCAGGTCGCCCTCGGCGCGGAGGCCGTCATAGATCGCGTACGGGTCGCGGCGGCCGGGCGCCAGGTGCAGCCGGGACATCGGGTCGCCCCGCAGGTAGCCGTGGTAGGCGACGGACAGCCGGTTCGCGTACAGGGTGGTGGCGAAACGCAGGGCCCGCACGGTGCCCTCCTCCCGAAGGTGCCTGTCCGGCAGCCTAGGGGAGGAGGGCAAACCGGGCGCTCAGCAGTCTTCGGCGACGTAGCCGATCAGGTGGGCGAGCGCCGCGTTCCAGTTGACGGTGAGCTCGTTGGTGGACCAGGACTGGATGTCGTCGATGTAGCAGAACTGGCCGGTGCAGCCCTTGAGCAGGTTCTGCGCGACCGGGTCCTGGATCGACGAGTTGGGCCCGCCGGCCAGGGTGCCGGCCGGCGGGTGCGGCAGCGACGGGTCGAGCTGCGCGGCGTACCAGCGGCTGTGCTGGTTGTTCGCGTTGACCTCGCCGTAGCCGGTGACGTAGGAGATGTTCAGGGCGTTGCGGCCGAACAGGTAGTCCAGGCCGGTCAGCAGCCCGTCCCGGTACCGCTCCCTACCGGTGATCCGGTGGGCCGCGCCGATCACCACCAGGTTGTTGGCGATGATGCTGCTGGAGCCCCAGTCCCAGACGTTGTTCGTGGGCGCGTAGCCGACGCCGTACGGGTGCTGCCTCTGCACCGCGAGGTATTCCTCGGCGCCGTTGACGACCTGGGCCTTAACCGCGGACAGGCCGGGCAGCCGGTTCGGGGTGAGGGCGAGATCCATCTTGGCGGCGGCCGCGGTGACCGCCCAGTCGAACGCCACCGGGCCGAACACGTCGGCGGCGTGCTCCGGCGACGCCAGGACGTCGGTCGCGTACCTCTTCTCGCCGGTGGTCAGGTACAGCTCGGCGGCCGCCCAGTAGAACTCGTCGGTCACCTTGTCGTCGTTGTAGGGGCCGCCGCCGGTGCCGTCGGACGCGGGGGCGTACCGGGCCGGGTCGGCCTTGGCGGCGTCGTAGGCGGTGCGCGCGGCAGCGAGCGCCCGGGCCGCGAAGGCCGCGTCGAACGGCTTGTAGAGGCGGGCCGCCTGGGCGGCGGTGGCGGCCACGTTCAGGGTCGCCGCGGTGGAGACCGGGTGCAGCTCACGGGGCTGCGGGTCGAGGCTCGGCAGCAGCGGCAGGCCGGTCCACGCCTGGTCGTGGATCTTGTGGTGGACCAGGCCGGCGTCCGGCTTCCCGGCCGGTACCTGCATGCTGAGCAGGAACTCCAGCTCCCAGCGGGCCTCGTCGAGGATGTCCGGGACGCGGTTCCCGCTCTCCGGGATGGTCAGGTTCACCTTGCGGGAGCCCTTGTTGTGCTCGTACTCGGAGAGCAGCTCCCAGACCGAGATGCCGCCGTTGACGACGTACTTGCCGTGGTCGCCGGCGTCGTACCAGCCGCCGCGCACGTCCAGCGTGTAGTCGCAGACGCCGGGCTGGCAGGGCACCGCGCCGTCACCCTGGTTCGGGGCGACGCCGACGTGGCCGGCCGGGCGGGCGTACCCCGGTCGCAGGTCGTCACGGATCTCGATGCCGGAGCGCTGGGTGTAGTACAACTTGAGCGCGTCGGTGCGCAGCTGGTCGTACGCCCCGGGTTTGATGTCGAAGGGCCGTGAGGTCTCGCCGTCGGCGGTGAGGGTGAGCCCGGTGGCGTTCTTCCGGAATTTCCCGAAGTCGATGGTGTGCACGTTCTGCCCGGAGGACACGTCGGTGCCGCGCGGGGTCGTGGTTCCGCGGGCGACGACGGCGCCGGCGCCGGTGCGCAGTTCCCAGGGCAGCGCGGTCGTCGAGGACGTGACCAGGGTGGCGCCCTTCGGGCCGTCCGGCAGGTAGGCGACCTGGTTGACCCGCACCCGCGGCCCGGTGTCCGGCTCGTAGACCTCCGGCGGCACGCCGCCGACCAGCGAGACGTCGTCCACACAGAACCGCCACGGGTCCGGGCTGCCGCCGACCTGGAAGGCGACCTGGCCCTGCGCGGTGCTGGTGCTCGCGGTGAACGTGTACTCGTAGTGGGTGAGGCCGCCGAGGACCGGTGACTGCTCGAAGTAGGTGTCGTAGGGGCTGACCGACAGGCCGGTGATGGCCCGGACCACGTGGCCGGCCGGGTCGCCGGAGGCGTCGAAGCTGAACCGGTACGTCTCCCCGGCGACCAGATCGATGTCGTTCTGCCCGATCGCGGCGTCCCAGCGGTTGGTGGTGCCGCCCGGGACGTTGACGCAGGCCCGGCCGTCGACCAGCTCGATGGTCATGCCGCCGTTGGCCCAGAACGGGTCGGTGCCGTTGTCGAAACCGCCGTTGACGACCTGTTCGACTTCTTCGGCCCAGGCCGGCGCCGCGGCTCCGGCGATGACGAGTGCGGTGACGGTGGCTATCTTGAGGGAGCGCTCCCATAGATGCATGGACACATATTGGTTGCGTTCGTGTTACGGCGTCAACGCCCCTGGTCACGGATCCATGCGTCGATCAGTCCACCGAAGTGGGCCAGGAACTTCTCGTGCTCGTGCACCGGGTACATGGCGCGGACGGTCTCGCGGAGCAGCGACCGGAACTCGTCGGAGTCGACCCAGTCGTACACGATCCCGTCGATGGTGCCGAGGTGCTTGTTGCAGAATTCCTGATATTTCTCTATTTCGAAGTAGTCATCCGCAATCTTGCGGTAAGACGACAGCTTTTCGTGGTAGGTCAGGTCCGGATCGTCCGCGATCGCGAAGTAGTCGGCCGTGTTCATGTCGATCCGCGGCCGGCGACCGGTCACCACGCAGAAGACCGTCCACCGCACCAGCGCCGTCATGGCCCACGGGAAGTAGTAGTGCAGCGAGGTCAGCGACACGTCCGGGCAGGCGTTCGCGTAGTCGATCGGGTGCACGTCGCCGCCGCGCACCAGCGACTCGCAACTGTTGAACTCCCACCGGAAGAACGCGTTGATCAGCCGGGAGATCGTCACCACCTCGTCGCCGGCGGGCGCCGACAGGAAGTCGTGGTCCACCTCGTAGCGGGCGTGCATCGGCTGCTCCGGGTGGAACCTCATCACCATCGTCTCCGGGCCGATGCTCAGGCTCCGGGCGAAGACGTCGTAGCCCTCCACCGAGGCCTGCAGGTGCATGAGCCGCTCGCCGGACGCGTCGTACGCCGAGTGCAGCTCCTCGTGATCACGGATCTTGGACACCCCGACCCAGGCGCCCCCGTCGTACGGCTTCATCCACAGTGGGTAACCGATCCCGGCCGCCGTCGCCTCCAGGTCGAACGGCCGGTTGTAGCGGGCCGCCGTGTAGGCCCACCGGGAGTTCTCCAGGGGGTTCTTGTACGGCACCAGGACCGTCTCCGGCACCTTCAGCCCGAGCCGCATCATCGCGCAGTAGGCCGCGTGCTTCTCCATCGACTGGAAGGTGAACGGGCTGTTCAGCAGGTAGACGCCGTCCATCAGCGCGATCTTCTTGAGCCACTCCCGGGGGTGGTAGTACCAGTACGCCAGACGGTCGATGACCAGGTCGTGCCGTGGCCTGTCGCGCAGGTTGAACGGCTCGATCGTGACGCGTACCGGCCGGGCCCGGTGGGTGCGCCCGTCCGCCGCGGTGACCAGCCCGAGCCGGCGCATCAGCGACTCGTAGGCGCGTGGCCAGTCGTCCTCGGTGCCCAGCAGCATTCCGATGGTGTGCTCGACGTCGGCCACGTCGTGTCCCTTCTTCTCAGGTCAGTCCGGCCACACCCGTCCCAGGAGACCGGTCAGGTGCGGGTGCAGGGCGTCACGCCATCCGGTCCACGTATGCGCGTCCGGATTCTCCGCAAACGCCACTGGATACCCCTGTTTTTGCATGAAATCCGCCATGTCCCGGTTGTTGGCCAGATTCTCCTCGGCGGCGCCGCAGGTCAGCGTCACCGGAACAGCCGGGCCGGTGGACGCGGCACGCATCCGCCCGGTGAACCGGACCACCCGCCCCCATCTCGGGAAACCGGACTCCTGCCGGTCGTGCCGGGGCTGGAAATAGCTGCCCGACTGCAGGAACAGGCCCGCGAAACCATCCGGATGCGCGCGCTGGGCGTGCAGCATCGCCAGCGCGCCGAGACTCACCCCGGCGCCCAGGACCGGGCCGGCGTCGAGGGCGGCCCGGATCCGCGGCAGGACCCGGCAGCCGAGCAGCGCGGCATAGCCGGGATCGGCGGAGAACCACTCCTCCCGCCGTCGCACCGGCAACAGCACCAGGTGAAAGGGCGCCGGAGAGGTCGCCGCGAACCGGCCCAGCGCACCCAGCCGGTCGTAGTCGGCGCCGTCGTGCGCCACCAGCACCCGCCCGGCCGCACGCTCGGCTGGCTTGTCCGGCGACCACACCCGCGCCGCTCCCAGGACCGGAAGCCGCAACCGCCGCCACACCCCGGGCATCACCGGCGCGGTCAGCCATTCCGGCTCGGTGTAGCCGGGGCAGCGCAGCTCCAGCGGACCCTCCTCGCTGCGGGTGCCGTCCGCGTGGACCAGCTCCAACCGGTACTCCAGCCGCCACAGCGGCGGCCGCTCCCGGCACAGCTCCCAGGTCTTCAGCTCGGGACGATAGGCCAGATCGGCGCGGAACGCCGAGGAGAGCACCCGCACCCCCGCCAGCCGCCGCCCTGAGTCGCGATAGCGGAACCGCAGCAGGGCGCCGTCACACCACGCCCCGCCGGCACCCTCCATGAACGCACACTAGCGCCGCGTGACGTCACCCGCTCGGCGTTGCTCACGGTGATCGGTGGTCCCGCTCTTCCGGCCCCTTTCCGGTACGGGCTACGCCGCCCCCATCGCATCAGGGCCGTTCCGCCGCGCCACGCGATGTCGCTGCCCACTCCGGCCTGTGCCGCGCCCGCCGGGCGCAGATCGGTGGCCGGGCCACGGCGGCCCTAGAGTCGGGGCATGCGGATGCGGATCGAGGGGGACGACCTGCCCGGGCGGTCCGGCGCCCCGCAGGCCGGGGCGCTGCGGCTCGGCGGCGTGGAGGTCGGGGTGCAGCGGCGTACGGAGGTCGTGGATCGGGTGCCGGTGCATGCCGACCGTGCCGTCTGGGAGCTGGACGTCGACACCCGCGACATGGGCGAGGGCCTCGTCGACGTGGGCGGGCCGTGGGTGCACGGCCGGCCGGGGGCCCGTTTCCTCTACCTGAGCTGGGGCGCCACCGGGGACGGCTCGTTCGCGATGTTCCGCCGGGCGAAGCTGATGTTCGGCGACATCCCCGGCGACCTGCTGCATGCCGCCCTCTCCGGAGACCGGGTCCTGGTCGGGCGTCTCGGCCTGACCGGCCGTGACGGCGGTCCGCTCTGCGCCCGCGTCCGCCCGCCGGACATCGCCTGGACCGTGGAGTGACGCTGGTTACGCCGGGCGTGCCGGGGTCTCCGGGATCGTGGAGTGACGCTGGTTTGGCCGGGCGTGCCGGGGTCTCCGGGATCGTGGAGTGACGCTGGTTTGGCCGGGCGTGCCGGGGTCTCCGGGATCGTGGAGTGACGCTGGTTTGGCCGGGCGTGCCGGGGTCTCCGGGATCGTGGAGTGACGCTGGTTACGCCGGGCGTGCCGGGGGCGTCTCCGGGGCCCGGAAGTGTCAGAGGGGCGGCCTAGAGTCGGCGGCATGAGCGAGGTGGTCCGCGCGGGCGCGGCCGGGGTTCGGGTCCTGCACGGGCTCCTCCGGCCGGATGGGGCGCTGGCCCTCTGGGGTGAGGACGGCACGGCCGCCGGTCACGGCGCCGCCGGGCGCGGGGCCGCGCCGGAGCATCCGTTCGCGGTGCCCACCGCCGAGCTGCCGGCCGGCGACGACGGCACGGCCACGGTGGTGCTGCCCTCGACCGGCGCCGGGCCGCTGGCCTCGCCGCATCTCGGGCTGCCACCGCGCCGGGGCACGCCCCGGCCCCGGCAGTGGCGGGTGCCGGTGGCGGTGGTGCCGTTCCTCGACGTCGATCTGGTGGCCGAGTTCGAGGGCCGGGCCGCGTCCTCGGTGGAGTGGCTGGTCGAGCTGTGCGGGTTCGCGGCGAGCCTGGTCCGGCGCGGGCGGGTGCTCCCGGTCGTCCGGATCGAGGGCCCACGCCCCTCGGCCCGCTGGCAGCCGGTGCTGTCCGGCGCCGACGCGGTCCGCCGCTCCGCGCTGCTCAACCGCATGCCACCGGCCTGCCGTGCCGAGCGGCCGGAGACCGGCGGCGACCCCTTCACGGTGGCGCTGGAGCGGCTGGTGGACGGGCTCGTGCGGACCAGGCTGGCCGAGGCCGGGGTCACCCTGGCCGACTACGGTTGGCTCGCCGCGCTGACCGGGGAGCCGGAGTTCGACGCCACCCCGGCGCTCGCCGACGAGCTGGCCGGGCGGCTCGGCGCCTGGTTCGAGCAGGCCGCGCGCGGCGCCGAGGTGCGGGTCTGCTTCCGGCTGAGCGATCCCCGCGAGCACGAGCCGGTGATGCCCGACGAGGTGCCGCTGCCGGAGGACACGTGGCGTCTCGAGTTCCTGCTCCAGGCGGTCGACGAGCCGAGCGTGCTGGTGCCGGCCGCCCAGGTCTGGCGGGACCGCTCGGCCCCGCTGCGCCGCTGGACCTCCCACCCGCAGGAGCGGCTGCTCGCCGGCCTGGGCCGGGCCGCCCGGCTCTACCCCGACCTGGCCGGGGCGCTGCGCGGTGTCCACCCGGGGGAGATGCTGCTCGACACCGAGGGCGCCCACCGCTTCCTGAGCCACGCCGCGGTGCTGGAGGAGGCGGGTTACGGCATCCTGCTGCCCGCCTGGTGGCGCCGCCGGCCGAGCCTCGGGCTGTCACTGGAGGTGCGCGGCCGCGACCCGGTCTCGCAGGTGCTGCGCGACCGTGCGGTCGGGCTGCGGGAGCTGGTCGACTACCGCTGGGGCCTGGCGCTCGGCGGCCGCACCCTCACCGAGGACGACCTGGCCGACCTGGCGAAGGCGAAGGTGCCGCTGGTCCGGCTCCGCGGCCGGTGGGTGTTCCTGGACCCGGAGCGGCTGGCCGCCGGGCTGGCGTTCCTGAAACGGGGCGGCGGGCGGATGACCGCGGGCGACGCGCTGCGGGTGATGCGCCTGCTGCCGCCCGAAGAGCTGCCGCTGCCGGTGACCGACGCGCGCGGCGAGGGCTGGCTGGCCGACCTGCTCACCGGCCGGCTCGACCAGCGCCTCGAGGTGCTGGATCCGCCGGACGGTCTGGTGGGGACGCTCCGGCCGTACCAGGTGCGCGGTTTCTCCTGGCTGGCGTTCCTCGACTCGCTGGGGCTGGGCGCCTGCCTGGCCGACGACATGGGCCTCGGCAAGACCGTGCAGCTGCTGGCGCTGCTGCTGCACCACCGGGCGGGGCCGGCACTGCTGATCTGCCCGCTGTCGGTGCTGGGCAACTGGCAGCGCGAGGCGGCCCGGTTCGCGCCCGGTCTGCGGGTGCGGGTGCTGCACGGTGCCGACCGGGAGGACCCGGCCGTCCTGGCCGCCGGGGCCGACATCGTGCTCACCACCTATGCCACCGCCGTCCGTGACGCCGACGCGCTGGCCGCCGTCTCGTGGGACCGGGTGGTGCTCGACGAGGCGCAGCACATCAAGAACAGCGGGGGAGCGACGGCCCGCGCGGTGCGCCGGTTCCCGGCCCGCAACCGGATCGCGCTGACCGGCACCCCGGTGGAGAACCGGCTGGCCGAGCTCTGGTCGATTCTCGACTTCGCCAATCCGGGCCTGCTGGCGTCGGCGCACACGTTCCGGGCCCGGTTCGCGGTCCCCATCGAACGCTACGCGGACGAGGACGCCGCGGCCCGCCTGCGCCAGGCCACCCGGCCGTTCCTGCTCCGGCGGACCAAGGCCGACCACGGCATCGCCGCCGAACTGCCCGCCAAACGGCACGTCCGGCACCTCTGCGGCATGACCACCGAGCAGGTCAGCCTCTACCGCGCGGTCCTCGACGACCTGCTGGAGCGGCTCGCCGAGCCGGGCGAGAAGTGGCGCAAGGGCCTGGTGCTGGCCGCCATGACGAAACTCAAACAGGCGTGTGTGCACCCGGCGCTGCTGCTCAAGGACAACTCGCCGCTGGCCGGCCGCTCCGGCAAGGTCGACCGGCTGGAGGAGATCGTCGACCACGCGCTCGGCGCCGGCGAGAGCCTGCTGTGCTTCACCCAGTTCGCCCGGTTCGGCGCGATGCTCACCCCGCACCTGGCGGCCCGGTTCGGGGTGCCGGTGCGATACCTGCACGGCGGCACGCCACGGGCCACCCGGGACGCCATGGTCGCCGAGTTCCAGCGGGCCGACCGGCCGGGGGTGTTCGTGCTGTCGCTGAAGGCGGGCGGCACCGGGCTCAACCTGACCGCCGCAAACCACGTGGTGCATGTGGACCGTTGGTGGAACCCGGCGACCGAGACCCAGGCGTCCGACCGCGCGTTCCGCATCGGTCAGCGGCGTGACGTCCATGTGCACACGCTGGTCTGCCTCGGCACCCTGGAGGAACGGATCGACCGCGTGCTGGCCGACAAGGGAGTCCTGGCCGAGCGCGTGGTCGGTGCCGGCGAGGGCTGGTTGAGCTCGCTCTCCACTCAGGACCTGCGCGACCTGTTCGCCCTGACCCCGGAGGCGATCGTTGACTGAGCCGCTCGCCACTCAGGATCTGCGGGACCTGGTCGCCTCGGTCTTGGGGCGATCGTTGACCGGTCTCAGGTGTGGCTCGCTCGCCACTCAGGACCCCCGCGACCCGTTCGTCTCGGGCCGGGGGCGATCGTTGACCGACCTCAGGTGTGGCTCTTCGTTGCGGGTGGAGGTGTTCGGTGGCTGAGTTCCCGTTGGCCTTTCTCGGCATGTTCGAGGCGCTGCGGATGGGGCCGACCTTCGCTCGCGGGCGCCGTGACGAGCGGGCCGGGCACGTGCGAAGCCTCACCGTCTCCGGCAGCCTGGTCGTCGCCCTGGTCCGTGGGCCGGAGGATCCGGTCGCCTTCCGGGCCCGGATCGCGGTCCGCGCCTTCGGTGCGTCCGAATGGGCACGGGTGGAGACGGCGCTGGTCGCCGAGGCGCGGTTCGTGGCCGACCTGCTGGACGGCCGGATGCCCGGCGGGATCGAGGCCGTCTTCGCCGAGGCCGGGCTGAGCCTGCTGCCGCTGTCGCTGGACGAGGTGGCGATGGACTGTACATGCGAGCGCTGGCCGATGCCGTGCGCCCACCTGGCCACCACCTGCTACGCCCTGGCCCGTGCCTTCGAGGCCGATCCGTTCGAGGTGTTCACCTGGCGGGGCCGGCCACGCGACGAACTCCTGATGCGCTTGCGCCGGCTGCGCGAGGCCGCGGCCGTCGACGCGATCGGCCCGGGCGCGGCCGCGCGCGAAAGCTCGACCGGCATCGCCGGGGCGGGCACTTCCACCCCGGCCGGCGGTGCGGCGGGACATGTCGGCGCGGCCGGCGGTTTGGCGGGCACCTTCGGCCCGGCCGGCGGTGTGGCGGGCACCTTCGATCCGGTCGGCGGTGCGGCGGGTTCTGGTCTGGACGGTGGTGCGGCGAGTGGTTCCGGCTCCGTCGGCGGTCGGGCGAAGAATTCCGATGTGGCCGGAAGCGCGGGGGCGGTCTGGGCCGCGGCCGCCGATCCGGTTGCTTTCTGGGGGCGGCCAGATTCCGGCGAAACCGGACCGGTGGCTGAGCCGAGCGGGCGGGCGTCGGGCGGGCCCGGGCTGGACGGGCGTGGGCCGGGTGAGTCCGAGGCGGGTGGGCGTGGGCCGGACGGGCGTGAGCCGGGTGAGTCCGAGGCGAGTGGGCGTGGGCTGGATGGGCGTGGGCCGGGTGAGTCCGAGGCGGGTGGGCGTGGGCCGGACGGGCGTGGGCCGGGTGAGTTTGGGGCGAGTGGGCGTGGCGCCGATGGGCCCGGGGCGAGTGGGCGAGGGGTGAGCGGGGCGGGGACGGGAGAGCGGGACGGTGGCCTGCGGCCGGATGCTCTTCTCGATCAGTTGGATGCTCCGGGGCTTTCCCATCATGGCCGCGCCATTGTCGAAGTGCTGCGTCCCGCCTACCGTGCCCTGCCTGATGGTGAGGGTGCCGATTTTGCTACCGAATGACCGTTTTAGCGTCATCGGCGCGACTTTTTTGAAGTGGTCGCCAGGTAAGCGTGCGGGCCACCGCGAGAAGCGCATTTCCGCTGGTCAGCTGCGATTTTTGAGCTAAACACAACCGTTCCGTTACTGCCTTTACGGCCACTCTCCGGGTCGGTCAAACGGCCGACATTCCGGTAAACGCCGGAATCCCCTCGGGCCCCGTGATGAGCTACCCACGTCATGGCGATTTGTCCTGAAAAGGTGTGACAATGAAAAACGCAAAGCGGATGTTGGCACTAGCGGGCATGACCCTGGCGGCCGGTGCGATGATTGGAATCGCGCCCGCCCAGGCGGCGCCCGGCGCCGACCAGTCGCCCAGCCCCAAGACCGTGGCAAGCGGCTGGGGTGTGGACTGGGACGTGGACTGGGACAACGATTTTGTCGTCGGCGTCTACAACAACCCGTGGGCGTGCCGCAACGCAGGCGCCTGGGCTACCCGGGCCGGCGCGTGGGGGAACTTCGACTGCGTACCGGCATGGGATGTCCGTTGGGGCCGGGTCTGGGTTCTCCAGGTCGAAAGGGACTACTGGAACTGGAACCGCTGGAACGGATGGCAGGGCAACTGGCCGTTCCGCCCGAACTACCTGTACGGGAACGCCTACAACATCGGGGGCAACTACGTCAACCCGTTCTATAACCGCGTCGGGTTCAGGTACGGCCACGGTGTGAACGGGCTCGGGTACGGCGCCGGCCTGAACGGGTTCCGGTACGGCAACGGCGTCGGGTACGGCAATGGCGTCGGGTACGGCGATGGCGTCGGGTACGGGTACGGCGCCGACGTGGACGTCGACGTGGACGTCGACGGGGTCGGCGTCGGGGTCGGCGGACCGTGGTACAAGGCCGGCAAGATCGACAAGTCGGTCAAGTCTGTTAAGTCCGTCAAGATCTACAAGTCGAACAAGTACGACAAGCACGGCAAGGTGTACAAGGTACACAACACGCACAAGAGCCCGCTGGGTGCACTGAGCTTCAAGGACCAGCACAAGATCCCGGGCTACACCAAGTGATCACCCGAACGGGCCGCACCATCGAGGTGCGGCCCGTTCGCCGTACCGTCACCAGGCGACCGGCGCGTAGTCCTTCAGGAAGCAGCCGTACACGTCCTCACCACGCTCACCGCGGATGATCGGGTCGTACACCCGGGCCGCGCCGTCGACCAGGTCGAGCGGGGCGTGGAAGCCCTCCTCGTGCAGCCGCATCTTCGTCGGATGCGGGCGCTCGTCGGTGATCCAGCCGGTGTCGACGCTGGTCATCAGGATCCCGTCGGCGAACAGGTCGTCCGCGCTGGTCCTGGTCAGCATGTTGAGCGCGGCCTTCGCCATGTTGGTGTGCGGATGCCCGGCCCCCTTGTAGCCGCGGGCGAAGATCCCCTCCATGGCGGAGACGTTCACCACGTACCGCCTCGGGAACTTCGACGCCGTCATCGCCGGGCGCAGCCTGCTCACCAGGATGAACGGCGCCGTCACGTTGCAGAGCTGCACCTCCAGCAACTCCAGCGGGTCGACCTCGTGCACCCGGTCGCTCCAGCTGTTCGTCGGCGTGGTGTCCGGCACCAGGCCGCCCGCGTCGATCGCCACCGAGCGGGCCGTCAGCGCCATCTCGGTGATCTGCTGAGGCGTCAACTCGGTCACACCGGAGGTCAGCGCGGCCGCCGGGGACGCTCCCGCCGTGCCGAAATACTCCAGCTCCGGCAGGCTTCCGCCCGGCAGTGCCTCGGCCTCGGCGGCGGCGATCGCCGCATAGGAGCCGGCCGTACGCCGTACCGTCTGGGCCGCGTTGTTGATCAGAATGTCCAGCGGCCCGCGTGACGCCACCGACTCGGCCAGACCCACCACCTGGGCCGGGTCCCGCAGATCGATGCCCACCACCCGCAGCCGGTGCAACCAGTCCGCGCTGTCCGGCATCGCCGTGAACCGGCGGACCGCGTCATGCGGGAACCGCGTCGTGATCGTCAGATCCGCGCCGTCGCGCAGCAGGCGCAGCGCGATGTACATGCCGATCTTGGCCCGCCCGCCGGTGAGCAGCGCCGTCCGCCCGGTCAGATCGGTACGGGCGTCCCGCTTCGCGTGGTTCAGCTCGGCGCACTGCGGGCAGAGCTGGTGATAGAACGCGTCCACCACGGTGAACCGCTGCTTGCAGACATAGCAGCCGCGCGCCTGCCTCAGCACACCCGCCGTGGCGCCGCGCACCGTGCTGCGCAGCGGAATCCCCGCCGTCTCGTCGTCGATCCGCCCCGGCGCCCCGGTGGCCGTCGCCTCCGTCACCGCCCGATCGCTGGCCAGCACCGCCTGCCGGCGGTCCCGCCGCCGCTGCAACTTCACCGTCTTGAACAGTCCGGCGGTCGCCCGCCGCACGGTCACCGCGTCCGGGTGGTCCGGCGACAACGCCTCCACCTCGGCCAGGACCGCGAGACACACCGCGAGCCGGTCCGGATCCACACTGACGGCGCCCGGGTCTCCGGTCATTCCAACGTCCCCCTCTGGTTCCTACCCGCACGCACTGTACTTACCGGCGCTCCTATCGGCCGACGGTGGCATCCACGCGAGCACTCTCCGGCCAGTGGTACGGCGTTCGACGCCCGCGTCAGATCCCGCCGTTCGTCTCACGCTGTGGTCGATGTGTCCGGCTGGCAGGCGTCCGAGACCGCCCTGACGGCCGGCCGGAATCGTTCGGCCGGCCGTCAGGGCGGTCTCAACGCCGTTGAGACAGCTCCCACGACCAGCTGGACAAGATCGGCGTCTGCGCGTAAGTCAGGACGGACTCGATGCGGAACCCGGCTCCGGCTCCTCGGTGACGGCCTCCCGAGAGGACCGCGCCGGGCCCGGGTGGTCGGCCAGCGAAGCCGGACGGCGGGTCTGCCGATCGTACGGATGCTCGCCTGAAGCGGCGACCCAGGCCGGGCCGGCGTTCGCCGGACGGCGCCCAGCCCCGCCGTGATCGGAGAGGTGATCCGCCAGCGTGGCCGGGCGCCCGGCCCCGCGAAGCCGGTCGTCGAGCGTCTCCGGCCGGCGTCCCACCGGCTGACCGTCCTCGCTCCACGCGCCGACCGGCAGATCGCCGAGCGTCCGCGGCCGGCGACCCTGCCTGGGGATCACCGGGCTGGCGGTCAGGGCCCCACTGACCGTTTCTGTGACGGCCGCTTCTGTGACGGCCGCGGGAGCCTCGCCGGCCGGCTCCTCGATGATCGCCGCGCTGCCGTCCGCCATGACGGGTTCGCCGGTCACCGGTTCCGCTGCCGGTTCGTCGGTCACCTCGGCGTCCCCGGCCGCCGAGGTCGGGGAATCGTCGAGCACCGCGTGCTGGTCGGCGAACGTTGCGGCCGCCTCATCGGCCACGGCGTCCTCGACAGCGGCGCCTCCATCGACTGCCGATTCCGCGGTTGTCGCGCTCGGCCGAGCGGGCTCGACGTCCGCGATGTCCTCGAACAGCGCGATCGACTCGTCGATCAGGATCCTGTCGTTGTCGCTTTCCGTGTCCTCGGCGACGGTGGTGTCCGGGTTGGACTCCGCAGTGGGCTCGTCGATCAGAGTGCTGTCGCCGTCGGCGTCCTCGGCGATGAGGGTGTCCGGGCTATCGGCCTGGCCGGACTCCGTGGTCGGCTCGCCGATCGTGACGGACGGCTCTTCTGCCGGGGTCTCCTCGGTCGAGTTCGTCTCGGCCGCGGCCGGCTCATCGATCTGTTCGGCGGCGTCCGGTGCGGTAGCGGTGAGCTGCTCCGATGCGACCGTTGGTTCGGCTTCCTCCGCGACAGCGGATTCAGCCTGTGCGGGAATCGCCTCGTCGCTGACCACGTCTGCCGCGACATCGGATCCGTTGCTGTCGCGGGCCGCTTCGGCCTTGTGGATCTCCTCGGCCTGTTCCGTCGCCGACCGGGGTTCTTCGATCGGTTCCGTCATCGGTTCGGGTTCGATGACCTGTTCCGTCATCGGTTCAGGTTCAGTGACCTGTTCCGTTGCCGGTTCGGGCTCGGTGGCCGGTTCCGTTGCCGGTTCGGGCTCCGTGACCTGTTCCGTCTTCGACTGAGGTTCGGTGGCCGGTTCCGTCGTCGGTTCGGGCTCGGCGATCGGTTCCGGGACGGTGAGCGGCTCGTGGTCCGCCTCCGGGCTTTCCGTCGCGGGGACGGACGTCTGCTGACCAGCAACGATGGCCGTCTCGGGTTCCGCGAGGCGGTCTTCGGACGTCTCCCATTCGGTCTTCGCTGCGACGGGCTCGGTGTTCGTGGGAACAGTGCCTTCCTCAGGCTCCCGGCTCTCGTCGGTGGCTTCGGGCCGCACGACTGCCGCACCCACGGCATCGGGGAGATCCTGGGGCCTCAACGTGGTTACGTCTTCTGTGCGCGAATAGTCGATGTTGTCCCGGTCCGTGTCCGGAGCGGTGAGGTCGGCGGCTTGAACCGGTTCAGGCGAAAGGCCGTCCTCGGCATCCCCACCGGGCTCCTCGGCGATCCGGCCGTGCTCTTCGACATCCCCGCTGGGCTCTTCCGAGGAAGGGTTCGTCGAGGCCGCGTCCGGGTCGTCGGCGGGGGGCGGGGTGGTGTCCTCGGTGTCCGGCGTTTCGCTCGACGTAGTGGTCAGCCACTCGTCGAGGGTTTCCGGGCGGTGTGCACCGGTCGTGGGCAGGTCGCCGAGAGACTGCGGGCGTGAGGCGGCCAGCCAGTCGTCGAGGGTCTGCGGCCGTCGCTGCCCGGTCCGGTCAGCGAGGGGATGAGGAAGCGTGGCGTCCGGCCGGGACGCGGACCCGTTGCCGCCCATGCCCGAAATGCCCGAAGCGGCATCGAACTCGGCAGCGCCGGCATTCTCCGCCGATCCGAAAGCCGCGGATTCGGCGGGAACCTCGGCCTGGACGGCGATGTCGCCGGGTGTCGTGGGGCCGGCGGGGGCACTGCTCGGTTCGGTGGGGCGGACCAGCCAGGGGAACGATGCGGAACCCGACACGGCGAGGTTGGCCAGCCTCGGATCGGAACGCCACGAGAACGGGTCCAGCGCCGGGGCCTCGGTCGCGGTGACGGGTGTCGTCTCGCTCGGGAGGGCAGCGACGTCCGGGGTCTGGGCGAACGTTTCGGTCGTCGGTTCGGTCTCTTCCCGGCCGAACACCGGCGTCTCGTCCTGAATATCCGACTCGGCCGAAACCGTCTTCGCGGTGGATTCCTCCATCGAGGCCCGCAGCTGGATGACCGGGGTCGCCGAGGTGTCGTCGTGCTGGTCGTGGGTGGGGCCGGTTGAGGTGGTGGGCGGCAGGTCGATGGCCGGGGCCGCGGGAATGCTGGTGTGCTGGTCGTGAGCCGGGTCGGCTGGGGTGACGGCCCGCTCGGCAGTGGGCGGCAGCTGGATGATCTGGATCGCCGAGGTGTCGGCCTCGTCGGCCTCGTCGGGCTGGGTGGGCAGGTGGATCACCTGCGTGGCCGAGACCCCGAATTCGTCGAAGGTCGGTTCCAGGACGGGGACCTCGGCGTTCGCGGCCTCCGCTCCGGCGGCCAGGGTCGCCTCTACCTCGGCCCAGATGGCGTCGGAGTCGACCGGCTCGGGAGCGGCGTCGTCGTCGAGGGAGGGTGCCAGCTCGGCGGGCTCCAGTTCGCCGGATGCGATGCGGGAGAGGTCCGCGGACAGCGGGTCGGTCGGAGTGAGGGCATCCTCGACGGCCGCGAAGGTGATCGGCTCCTCGGTCAGCTCGGGCGACTCGCCGCCACCGCTGAGGACAGGGAGATCATCGATCCCGTGCAGGTCATCCTCGGCCGATGCCGAGGCGCCACCATCGGCGATCGGCACCTCCGCCGCCTCGGCCGGGCCACCGCCGACCGCGGCGCCGTCGAGCGAGAGGGGCCAGGGGGCGTCGTCGACCACGGGCCCGTCGAGCGAGAAGGCGTCGTCGGTCGAGGGGCCGTCGAGCGAGAAGGCGTCGTCGGTCGAGGGCCCGGCGGGGGAGAAGGCGTCGTCGGCCGAGGGGCCGGCGGAGGAGAAGGCGTCGTCGATCGAGGAGTCGTCGGGCAAGAAGGCGTCGACCGAAGGGCCGGCGGACGAGAAGGCGTCGTCGATCGAGGAATCGGCGGAGGAGAAGGCGTCGTCGACCGAGAGATCGGCGGACAAGAGGGCGTCCTCGGCCGAAAGGGCGTCGTCGACCGCAGTGCCGTCGAGCGAGAAGGCCGCATCGACCGAAGCGTCGCCGGACAAAGAGGCGTCGACAGACAAAAAGGCGTCGCCGGACAAAGAGGCCTCGGCGGACAAAGGAGCATCGCCGGACATGGAGGCGTCGCTGGCCGAAGGGGCGTCGTCGCCCGCGGGACCGGCGGACAAGAAGACGTCGTCGACCACGGCGCCGTCGGGCGAAACAGTGTCATCGACCGCGGCGGCGTCGAGTGAGTGGACGGCGTCGCCGGAGGAAAGGCCGTCATCGATCGCAGAATCGGCAGACAAAGCAGACAAAGTGGCGTCATCGACCACAGCGCCGTCGGACGGAAGGGCGGCCACAGCGCCGTCCGCGTCCGGGGAGGATTCGCCGGGCGTACCGGTGATGGTGGAAGGCGCGACGGTGGTCGAACCCGGCAGCGGGAAGCCGAAGGGTGCGGTCCCGTTCTCCTTCTCGGAGATGTATTCGAGGAACGCGTCGTAGTCGAGGACCATGCCCTCGGGGGAGGAGCCGGCGGGCAGCGCCGCCTGCGCGGGCGCGGCCGGCAACGCCCGGCTGACGACCGTGCCGTCGATGGCCGGCGGCCGGTACGCGTGACGCCCGGTGGGTTCCTCCTCGCCCGCGTATTCGGCGAGCCCGGCCCGTTCCTGGAGGCGCCGCAGCGGTCCCGGCGCCCACCACGAGGCGTCGCCGAGCAGGGCGAGCACCGACGGCACGAGCAGCACTCGAACGACGGTGGCGTCCAGTACCAGGGCGATGATCATGCCGACGCCGATGAAGCGCATGGTGCTGATCGACGACAGTGAGAACGCGCCGGTGACGACGATGAGCAGCAGGGCGGCCGCGCTGATCACCCGGCCGGTACGGGTGAGCCCGAGGGTGACCGCCTCGTCGGTGGTGGCGCCGCGCAGCCGGGCCTCGACCATCCGGGATAGCAGGAACACCTCGTAGTCGGTGGAGAGGCCGAACACGACGGCGGCCATCAGTACGACGATGCCGGCTTCCAGCGAGGTGGGTGTGACGTCGAGCAGGGACGCCCCGTGCCCCTTCTGGAAGATCCACACGAGGACGCCGAAGGTGGCGGTGAGGCTGAGCGCGCTCATCACGACGGCCTTGATCGGCAGCAGGATCGAGCCGAACGCCAGGAACATCAGCACCAGCGTCGCGCCGACCAGCAGGGCGATCATGACCGGCAGCTTGTCCGCGATGGCGGCGAGGCTGTCGACGTTGCGGGCGGTGACGCCGCCGACCAGTGTGTCGGTGCCGGCCGGTGCGGGGAGTGCGCGCAGGTCCTCGACGGCCTGCCGGGATTCGGTGCTGAACGAGTCGGTGCTGTCGAGGTCGGCGGTGAGCACCACGACGTCCTCGCCGTTGCCGCCGGTCGCGGTGACCTCGGTGACGCCGGCGACCTTTCCGGCCGCGTCGGTGTAGGCCTCGACGTCCGGTTTCGCGCCGTTCGCCGACTGCACCACGATCTGTACGCCGTCCGCGCTGAACTGCGGATAGTCGGCCTTGAGCGTCTCCACCGCGACCCGGGACGGGTCCCCGGCCGGCAGCTGCCGTTCGTCGTTCTCGCCGAAGCGGGCGTCCGTGATCGGCCACGCCAGGACCAGAAGGGAGATCAGGATGGGTACGGCGACGAGCACCGGCCGGCGCAGCACCCATTCGGCGAGCCGTTGCCAGCCGCCGGTGCCGGTGCGGGCCGCGAACGGGAGGCGCACCGGGAGGTAGTCGACGCGCGGCCCGAGGACGGCGAGCAGTGCCGGCAGCAGGGTGAGCGACAGCAGCATGGCGAGGAAGACGGCGGCGAGCCCGCCGTACGCGAGGCTCTTGAGGAAGCCCTGCGGGAACAGCAGCAGCCCGGCGAGGGCGGTCATCAGCAGGGTGGCGGAGAAGACCACGGTACGGCCGGCGGTGGCCACGGTCCGGCGGACGGCTTCGGCGGTGGGGTGGACGGCCTGCTCCTCACGGAACCGGCCGACCATGAACAGCCCGTAGTCGATCGCCATGCCCAGGCCGAGGAGGCTGGCCATGTTGACGGCGAACGAGTTGACCTCGTGGTTGAGCGCGACCAGGTGCAGCACGCCCAGCGAGCCGAGGACCGCGCAGCCGCCGACCAGCACCGGCAGCGAGGCGGCGACCAGCGAGCCGAAGATGACCAGCAGCAGGATGAGGACGATGGGCAGCGACACCATCTCGGCGAAGGCCAGGTCCTCGGTCGAGCGCTCGGACGAGGCGTGCGCGAGCGGGATGCCGCCGCCGACCTGCACGTGCGCCCCGGGCACCGCGAACGAGTCCTCGATCTCGGCGTACGCATCCATCTTCGCGGCGTCGTCGGCGCCGACCAGGCTGACCACCGCGACGCCGCTGGACTTGTCCTCGGCGGCGAACGCCGGCGCCTTCTGGTCCCAGTACGACGTCTGGGCGGTGACGGCCGACTTCGGCAGCGCGGCGAGCCGGTCCTTGATCCGCGTGCCGAGCACGGGGTCGTCGATCGTGCCCTGGTCCGGTGTGTAGATGGCGATGACGTCGCCGCTCTGGCCCTTCGTGGTGGCGGTGACCACCTCGGTGGCGCGGGCCGACTCACTGCTCGGGTCGTTGTACCCGCCCTCGGTGAGCTGACCGAACACGCCGAAGCCCCACACGCCCGCGCCGAGCACCGCGACGAGCGCGATGATCAGCACCGGCCAACGGAGGCGGGCGACCCGCGATCCCCAGCCCGCGAACACAGGGTTCCCCTTTCGGATTGAAGAGAGTTTCCGCAGGTCAGCTCAGTGTTGCGGCCTGCAGTGCCACTCCGCCGCACGTGTCGTCGAAGGTTGCGCCGGTGATCCACTCGACCGAGATCTTGCCAGTTCCGGAGGCTTGATAGGAGATGACATAGGCAGCGGTCGTCATCGTCGGCTCTCGATTCTCGAGGATGTCGGTGACCGGCTCGCCACCGGTGGACAGCTTGATGCGGATGTCGCCGCGTGCGCTGATCGCCCCGACGTACACGGTCAGGACGTTGCGGCCGGTCCCGGCCGGCGCCGTGACGGTGAAGCCGTTGCCGGTGCCGCAGGTGTTGATTCCGCTGGTCACGCCGGAGCTCTCGGCCATCGGCTCGCCGCCGTTCCAGGCGAACCGCTGCGGGCTGGCGGCGTGCCGGACCCGGGGCGCGGTGGGTGTGCCCTCCAGGATGGCGAACTCGCCGCCGGCGTCGCGTTCCAGCGAGAACCGGCCCTGTTCGCCCCAGTGCACCCAGTCGATCGTGCCCTCGGCGGCCAGGTCGACGGTTCCGGCGACCGGGACCCGCTCGATGGAGATAGCGTTGATCGGCGTCATGGACGGCGGCAGGCTCGCGCTGGGCAACGGGATCGGGATCTGGTCGGCGGTCGTGGTGGGCGCGGCGATCGGATCCGGTTCCTCCGGCTGCCCGCCGCTGTTCGCGCGGGCATGCATGATCAGCCCGAACGCCACGACGGCGAGGACACCGGCCAGGATCACCGCGGCTGGTTCGAGGTACTCCCGCCGCGCTCCGGGATCGAGCAGAGGCAAGGATCCTCCAGGGCGGCGTCGGGACAGGGGCGCTAAACGATCTCATCCCGTGCGGCCGGGGTGAAGAGGGGGAGGCGGGAGGGGACCTTACGGTTGATCATCCCCATCGGCGATTCGGGGGAGGTTCCGCGTTGTGTCGATCACATCGTTGAGTAGCGTGTCCGGAGTCTCCGACACCTAGGGGTTTTGCGAATGAGTGACAACAAGCGCCGAAACCAGGCCATCGCCGGTGTGCTGACCGGCGCGCTCGTCGTCGCGGTGCTGGTAGGGGCGTTCTTCGTGGTCCGTGACGACAGCGAGGCGCCGGTCGCGTCGCAGCCCACGGCGACGACCCAGCCGGCCGCGCCCGTGCCGCCCGCGGCCGCGCCGTCGGCCGCGGCCTCCACCGCGGCGGCGGCCGGTGGCTCGGCCGCTCTCTCCCAGGAGCCCGACGTGCAGCCCGGCACCGGCGCGGTGACCGCGCTGGCCGTCAAGGAGCTGGTGCCGGGGACCGGTGAGACGGTCAAGGCCGGTCAGACCATCACGGTCAACTACAAGGTGATCAACTACCTCACCGGCGAGCAGATCGACTCGTCGTGGAAGAACGGCGTTTCCGAGCCGTTCTCCGCCCAGATCGGTGTCGGCCAGCTGATCCCGGGCTGGGACCAGGCCGTCCCCGGGCAGAAGGTGGGCAGCCGGATCCAACTGGACGTGCCGGCCGCCCTCGCCTACGGCCCGGAGCAGGGCGACCTGCGGTTCGTCGTGGACATCGTGAGCGCCGAGTGAGCTACAGCTCGGTGACGATCACTTCGAGCTGACGGGCCCGCCCGGCCGGGCCGGGCCGCTCCTCGACCGTGAACTTCAGGTCGCGCAGCGCGGTGACCAGCTCGTCCACCGAGTCCGGGGCGGCCGCCTCGCCCGCCAGCGCGCGGACCAGGCGGCCCTTGGTGGCCTTGTTGAAGTGGGACACCACGGACCGCTTGGCCACGCCGTCGACGATCCGCTCGTGCAGCACCTTGACCACCGCGGCGTTCGCGCCGGGGGTCCACATCGCGGCGTACGCGCCGGAGCGCAGGTCCAGCACCGGCGTTCCGGCGGTCGCCCGGTCCAGGGCCGGGCCCAGGGCCTTCTTCCAGTACGCGGTGAGCCCGCCGACGGTGGGCAGGGTGACGCCGACCGAGGAGCGGTAGGCGGGGATCCGGTCACCGAGGCGGACCGCGCCCCAGAGCCCGGAGAAGACGACCGCGGAGTTCTCGATCCAGGTCCGCGCGTCAGCGGAGAGATCGCCCGGATTCAGGGCCTCGTAGAGGACACCGGTGTAGATCTCGGACGCCGGGCCCGCGGGCGCCTGGAGAAGGCCGGCGTTGCGGGTGATCTCGTCCCGCTGCCCCGCGCTGAGCCCCAGTACGGCCAGACTGTCGGCGATCGACCGCTCGCTGCCGCGCGCACAGAGCGCCACCAGCTTCTTCAGCACCCGGGTACGGGCGGCGGTCAGCGACGGCAGCCACAGCGACGACGGGTCGACGGGCGCACCGGCCGCGGCCGGGGTCTTGCCTTCGGAGGGCGGGAGCAGGATCAGCACGGGCCGAACATTAGCCGGGTCAGGTCATCCGCCGACGGTCACGGTTGTTCGCACGCTGTCCCGGTCGATGTCGCTGACCCGGATGGTGAAGGTGATCTCGTAGGTGCCGGGCAGCGGGAACGACATCGACCCGAGGGCCTGGTTCCCGGTCGGCAGCGGGGCGAACGGCTGCGGCACCGCCTCCAGGGCCGGGTCCAGCAGCCGGGCCGTGACCTGCCACTCCTCGGCCCGCATCGGCGAGCCGTCCGGCGCGTAGAGGTATGCGTGCACCGTGTTGTACTCGCCCAGCTCCACCGGGTAGATGTTGAACTGGACCGCGTACAGGTCGCTGGTCAGCGTCTCGGACTTGCCGGCGCCGGTGATCTGCTTGTCCTTGGCGGCCGCGATCCGGCCGGTGTCCACCTGCACCAGCACCGAGCTCAGTCCCAGGATCAGCACGGTCGCCACCACCTCGACCCCGACCAGCCGCCGCAGCCCGGTCCCGCCGCTCCCGCGCAGCACCAGACGGCGGGCGCCGGCCGCGACCGCCAGCACCACGGCCAGGATGCCGAGTTTGGCGCTCAGCAGCCGGCCGTAGTCGGTCTCCCACAGCGCGCCCACCCGGCCCACCTGGATGACCGACTGCGCGGCCCCCGCGAGGACCAGCCACAACACCGAGAGCGCGGCCCACCGCGACCACACCGGCAGGATCACGCCGAGTACCCGCCGTTCGGTCCGGCGCAGCAGGAAGACGGTCAGCGTGACCAGCCCGCCGATCCAGACCGCCATGGCGGCCATGTGCACCACCCCGGCGCTCACGGTCACCGCCGGTAGCGGTGCGGCGATGGCGTGCCCGGTCAGCGGCCACGTCGCGAGACCGGCCGCGGACAGCCCGAGCACGGCATACGCCCGCACCTTCCGTGACGTGACCTGCGGCTGCGGCCTCGGCACGGGCGCCGGTTCGGGCGCGGGCGCTCCGGCGCCGACCAGGACCGGCTGGGGCGCGGTCCGCGGCACGGTCACGGTCCGTCGTGGTCTCCGCAGGAGTGGAGGCAGGAGTACGGCGAGAGCGCCCACGATCGCCAGCCGTCCCAGCAGCAGCAACCCGAACCGGCTGGTCACCACCTCACCCAGTTCGGTGGCGGTGACCTGCCAGAGCGCGGCCCCGGAACCCTGCTGCGCCTGGGTGCCGAGCGCGCCGGCGGTCGCCACCGCGGTGAGCCCCAGCCCGATCCGGATCGCCAGCAGCGCCCCGCGCCGGGACCGGGTCCGTGGCCACAGGAACGCCAGGAACAGCGCGGGTCCGGCGATCAGCGTGATCCCTCCGTACCCCATGGTTTTGAAGATCGGGATCGCGGCGGTGACCGACGGATGCGCCCCGGCCGACTCCACCGGCGCCTCGGGCCGTGCCGAAGGCGCGCCCACCGAGAAGGTGATCGCGCCGCCGACCGGGTGGCTGTCCGCGGAGATGACCCGGAAGCTGATCAGGTACGTGCCGAGCGGGTGTTCCGCCTTCCGGATCGGGATCCGCACCACCGGCCCCTCGACGGTGACCTTGCCGGAGATCCGCTCGCCGTCCGGGGCGATCACCTGCACCCGGCCGTCGACCGGGGTGACCGGCTCGCTGAAGGTGACGGTGACCTCGGTGGGCGCCGCGTTGTTCAGGCTGCCCGGCGCCGGGCTCGCCCCGACCGGCGCGGCGTGCGCGGCGGCCGGCGAGGCGGGCAGCGCGAGGGTGCCGGTCAGCAGGACGAGCAGGAACAGTAAGACCCGGGTCACATGAGGTAGTTCGGATCGGCGTGGGGAAAGGTTCAAGCAGGGCGTGTCGATACGATCCGTGGCAGCGCCCAGATCCGTCCCCGAGGGAGCCGCCATGTCCCACCATCCGCGTGCCGGTGAGCCGGCCGAGCCGGCCGACCTGATCGACGTTCCCAAGGTCATCTCGCGTTACTACACCGAGCACCCGGATCCCGCACAGCCGGGGCAGGGTGTCGCCTTCGGGACGTCCGGGCACCGCGGGTCCAGCCTGCGGACCGCGTTCACCGAGGACCACATCGCGGCGACCAGCCAGGCGATCGTGGAGTACCGGCGCGAGCAGGGCACCACCGGCCCGCTCTTCCTGGGCCGCGACACGCACGCGCTGAGCGAGCCCGCGATGATCACCGCGCTGGAGGTGTTCGCGGCCAACGAGGTGACGGTCCTGATCGACAGCCGCGACGGCTACACGCCGACGCCCGCGCTGTCGCACGCCATCCTCACCCACAACCGGTCGGCGCGGGTCAGAGCGGACGGGGTCGTGGTGACGCCGTCGCACAATCCGCCGGACGACGGCGGGTTCAAGTACAACCCGCCGGACGGTGGCCCGGCCGGCACCGACGCCACCCGGTGGATCCAGGACCGGGCCAACGCGCTGATCGCGGCGGGGCTCAAGGACGTGCGGCGGGTCACCGCGGCGGCGGCCCGGGCCTCGGAGAGCGTTCAGGGGTACGACTACCTCGCCACGTACGTGGACGACCTCCCGTCGGTGATCGACATCGACGCGATCCGGAACGCGGGGGTGCGGATCGGGGCGGATCCGCTCGGTGGGGCCAGCGTGGCGTACTGGGGTGCCATCGCCGAGCGGCACCGGCTCGACCTGACCGTGGTGAACCCGCTGGTCGACCCGCGGTTCGGCTTCATGACCCTGGACTGGGACGGCAAGATCCGGATGGACTGCTCGTCGCCGTACGCGATGGCCTCACTGATCGCCCAGCGGGACCGCTTCCAGATCGCCACCGGCAACGACGCCGACGCCGACCGGCACGGCATCGTCACCCCCGACGGCGGCCTGATGAACCCCAACCACTACCTCGCGGTGGCCATCGCCTACCTCTACTCGTCGCGCGACGGCTGGCCGTCCGGGGCCGGCATCGGCAAGACCCTGGTGTCCTCGTCGATGATCGACCGGGTCGCCGCCGACCTGGGCCGCCGCCTCGACGAGGTGCCGGTCGGCTTCAAGTGGTTCGTGCCCGGCCTGCTCGACGGGTCGATCGGCTTCGGCGGCGAGGAGAGCGCCGGCGCGTCGTTCCTGCGCCGCGACGGCGGCCCGTGGAGCACCGACAAGGACGGCCTCATCCTGGATCTGCTGGCCTCCGAGATCCTCGCGGTCACCGGCAGGACGCCGAGCGAGCACTACCGGGAGCTGACCGCGCGGTTCGGCGAGCCCGCCTACGCCCGGATCGACGCCCCCGCCACCCGCGACGAGAAGGCGATCCTCGCGAGGCTGTCGCCGTCGCAGGTCACCGCGTCCACGCTGGCCGGCGAGCCGATCACCGCGGTGCTGACCAACGCCCCGGCCAACGGCGCGGCGATCGGCGGCCTCAAGGTGGTGACCGGGTCCGGCTGGTTCGCGGCCCGGCCGTCCGGCACCGAGGACGTCTACAAGATCTACGCCGAGTCCTTCCAGGGCCCCGAGCACCTGGCCCGCGTCCAGGAGGAGGCCCGGGCCGTGGTGTCCGCCGCACTGTCCGGCTGAATTCCACTCAGATTCGTGGTTTGTGCGCCGACTGGTAGACCGCAAGGAGATTTGCCTACCGGGCAGGAGCCGAGACCTCCGATGAGCGAACCCGAGAACGCCGGCGGCTTCCCCCGGCCACGGTCCGGAGGGTTGGCGCCCGTGCTGGTCTCCGCCGGGGCCATCCTCGTCGTCGTCGCGTGGTTGCTCGTCCGCGGCGACGACGAGCTGTTCTTCGGCTACCTCGGCGGCCCGATCGCGATGGCCGCCGGCACGTACGCCTGCCTGCGGATCGCCCGGGTCCGGCTGCCGCGGCCGGTGCACGCGTTCTGGCGGCGGATGACGCTGGTCGGTGTCTTCCTGCTGATCGCCGCGGTGGTCGCCCTGCTCCGGGCCAACAACAACACCGGCCTGTCCCTGCACGTCGCCCTCCCGACGCTGGCCGGCCTCGGCCTCCTGATTTTCACCTTCCTGACCCTGCCCGGCCGCCAGACGACCCCGGTCGCCCTGCTCCGGGCCCTGCTCGACGGCTTGACGGTGGCCGTCGCGAGCGCCCTCATCTTCTGGTACGTCGTGTTCGACCTGGCCCCCGCGGACACCTCGATGGCCGCCCGGCTGGTGGCCGCCGTCGTCGGCGTCGGCGGCGTGCTGCTGCTGGTTACCGTCGGCAAGGCCGCCGCCGCACCGGACACCGCCGTCGACGGCACCGCGCTGCGGGTCCTCACCGCCGCCCCGATCGCCTGCGTGGCCGCCACCATCCTGATGATCGCCGGTGACGACCGGTCCCGGATGGCGTTGTCGGTGCTCGTCCTGCCGATCGTCGGCACCGCCCTCGCCGTCAGCGCCTACCTCCAGCGGCGGGCCCTCCAACGGCCGGCCGCGCCGCCCACGCCGGCCTCGAACCGGTCGCTGTTCAACCTGCTGCCGTTCGTCGCGGTCGCCGCCACGACCGGCCTGGTGATCAGCGTCAGCGCCCAGGACATGAACGCCCGGCAGCGCACCGTGGTGATCGGCGCGCTCCTGATCGCCGGCTGCGTCGTCGCCCGCCAGCTGCTCAGCCTGCGAGAGAACACCCTCGCGCTGCGCGGCATCCGCCACCAGCAGGCCGAACTGGAACGCCTCGCGCTCAGCGACAACCTGACCGGCCTGCCCAACCGTGCCCGGTTCACGGTGGCGCTCGCCGAACGCATCGACGCCGCCGAGCCGGCCGCCGCGCTGCTGATCGACATCGACGACTTCAAAATGATCAACGACACGCTCGGCCCGGCCGCCGGCGACCAGATGCTGTTCCAGGTGGCGCAGCGGCTGCGCGCCCAGTGCACGGCCGGCGAGATGCCGGTCCGGCTCGGCGGCGACGAGTTCGCCGTACTGCTTCCCACCGACGACCCGGCCGCCGCCGAGTCCGCCGCCGGGCGCGCCCTCCAGGCCCTCGCCGACCCGTTCACCGTCGGCGAGCAGCACCTGCTGGTGCACGCCAGCGCCGGCATCGCGATCGCCGAGCCCGGCGCGACCGCCGACGAGGTGCTGCGCAACGCCGACATCGCGATGTACGCCGCCAAGGAGGCCGGCAAGGCGTCCTGGGCCCGGTTCGAGCCGCGGATGCGGCAGGACATGGTCAACCACGCCATGCTCGCCGGCGAACTGCGCAACGGCATCGCCCGTGGCGAGCTCCGGCTGCTCTACCAGCCCATCTACGATCTGGTCACCGGCCGCCTGCACGGCGCCGAGGCGCTGGTGCGCTGGCAGCACCCGGAACGCGGCTTCGTCTCGCCCGCCGACTTCATCCCGGTCGCCGAACGGACCGGCCTCATCGTGCCGCTCGGCGCCTGGGTGCTGCGTGAGGCGTGCTCGCAGCTGGCCCGCTGGCGCGCCACCTACGGGGACCGCACGGTCGAGTCCGTCAACGTCAACGTGGCGGTCCGCCAGCTGCGCGAGGTCGGCTTCGTCGACGAGGTCGCGGCCGTGCTCAGCGAGACCGGCCTCAGCCCGCGCAACCTGATCATCGAGGTCACCGAGTCGTCGGTGGTCGACGGCTGGCAGGTGCGGGAGACGCTGCGGGCACTGCACGAGATGGGCGTACACCTGGCTCTCGACGACTTCGGCACCGGCCAGTCGTCGCTCAGCCTGCTCCGCGCCTTCCCGGTCGACGTGCTGAAACTGGACAAGTCGTTCGTCGACGGCATCGCCGAGGGCGCCGACCGGGGCCGGCTCGCGGTCGCCGCGGCGGTCGCCCAGCTCGCCGAGCACCTCCAGCTCAAGGCGGTCGCCGAGGGCATCGAGAACCAGGAGCAGCTGAACCGGCTGCGGGACATGGGCTACCGGTACGGGCAGGGCTTCTTCATGTCCCGGCCGGTGCCCGCCGACGACTACGCCGCGCTGATGGCCGCCGACCCGGTCCGCGCCTGAAAAACCGGCTGGACCTCGCTCAAATCGGTTGGACCTCGCTCAAAACGGCTGGACCTCAAGCGGGGTCCAGGTAATACCGTGCAGTCCATGACCGTCGTCACGGGGCACGTCCGGACCTTCTACCAGCTGCTCTTCAACACCCTGCTGGTGTCGGTCATCAACTTCACCGTCTGGTTCGCTGTCACCTTCTGGGTGTATCTGGAGACGAGGTCGGTCTTCGCGACCGGCGTCATCTCCGGCATCTTCCTGGTGCTGACCGCGTCCACCGGAATCTGGTTCGGCAGCCTGGTCGACGGTCACCGCAAGAAGACCGTGCTGCAGGGCTCGGCCCTGGCCTCCCTCGTGCTGTACGGCGCCGCCTTCGCGGTCCACCTGTCCGTGCCCGAGCAGGCGTGGACGGACCCGGCCGACGCGCGGCTCTGGGCGTTCGTGCTGCTGCTGATGTTCGGCGTGATCGCCGGCAACATCCGCACCATCGCGCTGCCCACCCTGGTCACGTTGCTGATCGACGCCGACCGGCGGGACCGCGCCAACGGCCTGGTCGGCACCGTCTCCGGCACCAGCTTCCTGGTCACCTCGGTGATCAGCGGCGTGCTGGTGGCCTTCGACGGCATGTTCTCGGTGCTGGTCCTGGCCCTGGCGGTGCTCGCGCTGTCGCTGGTCCACCTCACGTTCGTGCGCATCCCGGAACGGGAGCCGGAGCACAGCGGGGCCGCGCGGCCCGGCGTCGACCTGCGCGGCACGATCCGGATCATCGCCGGGGTGCCGGGTCTGACCGCGCTCATCCTGTTCAGCACGTTCAACAACTTCCTGGGCGGCGTGTTCATGGCCCTCGCCGACGCGTACGGGCTGTCGCTCGTGTCGGTGCAGACGTGGGGCCTGCTGTGGGGCGTGATCAGCACCGGCTTCATCCTCGGTGGGCTGCTCGTGTCGCGTACCGGTCTGGGGTCCAGCCCGGTCCGGCTCCTGCTGCTGCTCAACGTGGCCCTGTGGGCGATCATCGTGGTCTTCCCGATCTGGGCGTCGATCATCCCGATGGCCGTCGGCATGTACGTGTACATGCTGCTCATGCCATACGCGGAGGCCACCGAGCAGACCATCCTCCAGCGGGTCGTCCCTTACGAGCGGCAGGGCCGGGTCTTCGGCCTCGCCCAGAGCGCCGAACAGGCGGCGTCCCCGCTGACCGCCTTCCTGATCTCCCCGATCACCCAGTTCGTGTTCATCCCGTTCATGAGCGACGGCGGCGCCGGCGCGGACGCCATCGGCTCCTGGTTCGGCACCGGCCCCGACCGCGGCATGGCCCTGGTCTTCATCCTCACCGGTGTGATCGGCGTGGTCGCCACGGCGCTGGCCCTGGCCAGCCGCCCCTACCGGGCCCTGAGCCGCCGCGTCGCCGAGGACGCGCCGGCCACCGAACCGGCCGCGGCGCCCGCCTGACCCGTTTCCCTCAACCCGGGCGCCGCGCGGCCGATCAATGGCCGTGACAGCAGCCGGGCCGCGGAGAGGAACCCCTCGTATGGGATGGCCGCGTGCCACGGCGCCCGCCTGGCCCGTGCATACCGGCGTGCTGGGACTGTCGGCGGCCGTGGTCACGTCCTACGCGCTGGCCGGCCCCGGCGCCCGGACCGTGATCTTCGCGCTGGTCACCACCGTACCGGTCATCGTCTATCTGCTGGCCCTCTCCGCCCGGCACCTGACCGACCGCCTGCCGTGGCTGATCGCCACGACCGGCATGGCCCTGCTGACCCTCGCCACGCTGCGCTGGCCGGACTGGATCTCCGGCCACCATCTCGGCCGGGCCGAAGGCGGCGTCGCGGACCTGGCGATCGCCTTCGCGCACCTGCTCTTCCTGATCGGTACGGGCATCGGGCTGCGCCGGCACGGCCGCAAGGACGCCGGTGGCCTCATCGACGCCGCACTGATCGGCCTCTGCGCCGCCGGACCGCTCTGGGAATGGCTGATCCGCCCGAACGTCGTCCCGGACGCCACCCTGCTCGGCAAGACGCTGCTGCTCTCCGACCTGCTGCTGCTCTCCGCCGTGGTCGGCTGCCTGATCCGGATCGGCGTCACCGCCCCGAAGTCACGGGGACCGGTCGCCTACCTGATGGCCGCCGGGATCCTCACCATGACCGCCGAACTCGTCGCGGTGCTCACCGTGCACGGCAGTTCCGTCTGGGCCGCCCAGCTGATGATGCTGGCGTACCTGTGCGTGGCCGCCGGCCCGGCACTGCCGAGCGGCCCGCACATCACCCAGCCGGAGCCCGGCCCGGCAGGCGTGAAACACCCGCCGCTCGGCTGGCTCGGCGCCGGCCTCTGCGCCAACCCGCTGATCGCCGCCGTACAGGCCGCGCAGGGTGACAGCCCGGCCAGCGTGGTGCTGCCGGTCAGCACCATGCTCGTGGTGCCGGTGGTGGTGCTGCGGTTGCGGCTGCTCTCCGCACAGCGGGCCCGGGCCGAGCGCACCCTCGCCTACCAGGCCCACCACGACGGGCTCACCGGCCTCTACAACCGGCGGCACATCGTCGACCGGATCGACGGGGAACTGGGTTCTCTGGAGGACGGGCGGCTCGCCGAGGCCACCCTGCTGCTCTGCGACCTCGACGGGTTCAAACCGGTCAACGACCGAATGGGCCATCAGGCCGGCGACATCGTGCTCCAAGAGGTGGCCCGGCGCCTCACCGCCGCGGTCCGCGAGCAGGACCTGGTCGGCCGGATCGGCGGCGACGAATTCCTGATCCTGCTGCGCGGCGAGTACCCGGGCGGCGGCGCGACGGTCGCCGACCGGATCACCGCCTCGCTGGGGGCGCCGATCGAGGTGGCCGGCACTCCCGTACACATCGGGGTCTCGATCGGAACGGCCGTCGCGCGAGCCGGCGCCGCCGTCGACCGGGAGGCCCTGATCGCGCGCGCCGACGCCGCCATGTACGAGGTGAAGGCTCAGCGGCGCTTGACCGCGACCGCGCCGTAGCCCATCGCCGCCAGATCCGGGTCCACCCCGGCCGGCAGCTCGGCGAACGGCCACAGGTGCACCAGGCCGGGCTCCTCCAGCGGCCAGTCCCCGAAGAACGCCCGGATCGTCTCCGGGGCCCGGGGTGTGAACGGCGAGTTCGCCCGCTGGTAGATCGCCGAGATCTTGGCCATGTGCTCGGGCCGGGCGTCCGAGGCGGCGTGCGAGATCGCCAGCACGCTGCCCGGGGCCAGCGCCTCCCGGATCGCGGCGACCGGGTCGTGCGGGCCGTCGCCGTCCGGGATCAGATGCAGCAGGAACATCATCAGGACGCCGGCCGGCTCGTCGAGGTCGATCAGCTTCCGCAGGCCCGGGTCGGCCAGGATCGCCGCCGGATCGCGCAGGTCACCCTGGACCATCGTGGTGTTCGCCGAGCTGAGCAGGGCCTGACCGTGACGGCAGACCACCTCGTCCCGGTCGACGTAGACCACCCGCACCGACGGGTCGATCTCCTGGGCGATCTGGTGCACATTCTCCCTGGTGGGCAGGCCCGACCCGATGTCGATGATCTGGCGGATCCCGCGCTCGACGATCATGTGCCGCACCACGCGCTTGATCAGCTCACGGCCGGATCGGGCCGCGTCACGCATCTCCGGCGCCACGGACAGGACCGCGTCGGCGGCCGCGCGGTCGACGGCGAAGTTGTCCTTGCCGCCCAGGTAGTAGTCGTACATGCGGGCGGCGTTCGGCACGTTCACGTCGATGCCGGGGGGCACGGTCATGTCCGATGAGGATAATCGAGCCCGGCCGATACGCATCGGCCGGGCTCGCACAGTGGGATCAGGCGTCGACCTCGGGGCGGCCCTCCGCGGCCCACAGGGTGTGGAACGAGCCCGGCTTGTCCACCCGGTGGTAGGTGTGGGCGCCGAAGAAGTCCCGCTGGCCCTGGATCAGGGCGGCCGGCAGGCGCTCGGCGCGCAGGCTGTCGTAGTAGGCCAGCGCCGAGGAGAAGCCGGGCGCCGGGATGCCCTGCTGGGCGGCGGTCACCGCGACCCGGCGCCACGCGTCCTGGGCACCGGCCACCGCGTCCTGGAAGTACTGGTCCACGAGCAGGGTCGGCAGCGCCGGGTTCTTGTCGTACGCCTGCTTGATGAAGTCCAGGAACTTGGCGCGGATGATGCAGCCGGCCCGCCAGATCTTCGCCATGGCGCCCGGGTCGATGTCCCAGCCGTACTCCTTGCTGGCGGCCTGGATCTGCTGGAAGCCCTGCGCGTACGCCACGATCTTGGAGGCGAACAGCGCCTGCTCGACGTCCGCCACCAGGTCACCGGCGTGCGAACCGGCCGACGCCGACGGGCCCGGCAGACCCGCGCTCACCGCCGCCTCACGCTCCTGGACACCACCGGAGATGGCGCGGGCGAACACCGACTCGGCGATACCGGACACCGGCACGCCCAGGTCCAGGGCGGCCTGCACGGTCCAGCGGCCGGTGCCCTTCTGCTCGGCACGGTCCAGCACGACGTCCACGAACGGCCTACCGGTGGCGGCGTCGACCTGCTTGAGCACCTCGGCGGTGATCTCGATCAGGTACGAGCCCAGCCGGCCCTCGTTCCAGCCGGTGAAGATGTCGGCGATCTCCGCGGGGGAGTGGCCACCCACCCGGCGCAGCAGGTCGTACGCCTCCGCGATCAGCTGCATGTCGGCGTACTCGATGCCGTTGTGCACCATCTTGACGAAGTGGCCGGCGCCGTCCGGGCCGACGTGCACGCAGCACGGCTCCCCGTCCACCTTCGCGGAGATGTCCTCCAGCAGCGGGCCGAGAGCGTCGTACGACTCCTTCGGGCCGCCCGGCATGATGCTCGGGCCGTGCAGCGCGCCCTCCTCGCCACCGGAGACGCCGGCGCCCACGAAGTGCAGCCCCTTCGCCTTGAGCGCGGCCTCGCGGCGCCGGGTGTCCGCGTAGTGCGCGTTGCCCGCGTCGATCAGCATGTCGCCCTCTTCCAGCAGCGGGGCGAACTCGTCGATCACGGCGTCGGTGGCCGGGCCGGCCTTGACCATGATGACCACGCGGCGCGGGCGCTCCAGGCTCGCCACGAACTGCTCGGCGGTCTCGGCCGGCAGGAAGCTGCCCTCGTGACCGAACTCCTCGACGAGCTCCTTGGTGCGGCCGTAGGACCGGTTGTGCAACGCCACGGTGTGTCCGTGCCGGGCGAAGTTACGGGCCAGGTTCCGGCCCATCACCGCCAGGCCGGTGACTCCGATCTGCGCCTTCTGCGACATCGTGCTACGTCCTTCCTTGTTACCCGCCCATTACGGGCCCCGCGGTCATTCTTACGGGTTCGGGAGCCCGGCGGTTCGATCCCGTCCACGTGGTGAACACCGGTGCGGTTACCTCAAGTGCCCGGAGCGCCTACCGATCGCATGAGTCGTGACCCGGAACCTCGGAATGGTGGCCTACATCAGCGCCGCGACCGCACTCACGGCCGCGATGCCGGTGGTGTCCGAGGGTGGCCGCGACCTGATCCTGCTGGCGATCTCGGTGCTCGCCGCGATCCCGGTCATCCGCCTCGTCGGCCGGGTGCCGGCCGCCGACCGGCGACCGTTCGTGCTGATGGCGTTCGCCCTCGTCTGGCTGGTGGTCGACAACGTCATCCTGCTGAGCGGCCGCAACGCCGTCGTCGGGGACCTGATCGTCCTGGTCAGCAACCTGCACATGCTGGCCGCCGCGGTCGCCCTGGTGCTGCGCCGTGGCCGCGCCGACATCGGCGGCCTGCTCGACGCCGGCGTGCTGGCCGTGGTCGTCGCCGCACTCACCTGGACCATCGTGCTGGAACCCAGCCTGGACCGGGCCGGTGTTCCGCTGGCCAAGCAGGCCAACCTGCTGGCCACCGTTCTGATGATCTCCGGCATCCTCGGCACCCTGATCCGGGTGCTGCGCACCAGCGAGCGGTTCTCCGCCCCACTGGCCCTGTTCATCCTGTCCGTCCTGGGCAACCTGGCGGGCGCGGTCGGCGGCATCCTCGCCACCGGCACGGTCACCGCCCAGTCCACCGTCCTCCGCGAGACGATCTTCGTGGTCGCGTACGCGCTGGTCGGCCTCGCCGCCCTGCACCCCCGCGCGGCGGACCTGGCCAACCCCTGCCCGGTGCCACCCGCCCGCCTCTTCGTCGGCCGGGTCATCGTCCTCGGCGGCGCGATCGCGGTCATCCCCACCGTCTCCGGCGTCCGCGAGATCCTCGGCCTGCACGGCGACGCCGCCCTGCTCATCGTCGGCAACCTGCTGATCATCACGCTGGTCGGCGTCCGGGTCGCCCGGATCAGCATGCAACGCGAGCAGGCCGAACGGCGGCTGCTCCACCAGGCCACCCACGACCTGCTGACCGGCCTGCCGAACCGGGCCGAACTGTGGACCCGGCTGGACGCCGCGCTGCGCCGCGAACAGGAGACCGGTCACCCGTCGGTGGTGCTGCTGTTCTGCGACCTCAACGGCTTCAAACAGGTCAACGACCGGCTCGGCCACCTCGCCGGAGACCGGCTGCTGACCGAGGTCGGCGCCCGACTCGACGGCCTCGGTGTGTTCGCGGCCCGCTACGGCGGCGACGAGTTCGTCCTGCTCGGCGAGGACGCCGAACGGCTCACCACCCTGGTCCGGGCAGCCCTGGCCGAGCCGATCGTCGTCGCCGGCGAGCCGATCCGGGTCAGCGCCAGCATCGGCGCCGTCCACTCCGACGCCCGCACCTGCGCCGACGACCTGATCCGGCGCGCCGACCAGGCCATGTACCAGCAGAAAGCCACCCGCCAGGCGGCCTGAACGATTGTTTCCGATGCGTGGGCGGGGCGAACGCGGGGGAGATCGGTGCGGCGGTACGCTTCCTGCCATGCCGATCCGGACCCCGCCGACATTCGGGTCGTCGCGGGCATGAGGCGCGGAGAGATCTGGACCATCGGTGACCGCGCCGATCTGCGCTACCGCGTCCTCGTCCTCTCCGGCGACAGCTACAACGAGCGCGGCAACGCGCTGCCCTACTGCGCGCCGATCGTCCGGCAGCGGGGGGTCACCGAGTTGCCGCCGTACGCGGTCGCCCTCACCGAACAGGACCCGATCACCGGCGTGGTCGTCGTCAACCGCATGCGCCGCCTACCGGCCTCCACCGGCGCCGAACGAATCGGCATGGTGACCGGCGCGAGCATGGCCCGGCTCGCTGAGGCGATGCGGGAGCTTTTCGAGCTTTAACCCCTTTTATCCGGTACGGGGTGAAGCACCCAATTCCCAGCGGCACCCTCCCCTCCCAGCAGAATCTTCCGCGCTGGCTTGTCCGTGCTGGCTTGTCCGTGCTGGCTTGTCCGCGCTGGCTTGTCCGTGCTGGCTTGTCCGTGCTGGCTTGTCCGCGCTGGCTTGTCCGCGCTGGCTTGTCCGCGCTGGCTTGTCCGCGCTGGCTTGTCCGCGCTGGCCTGTCCGCGCTGGCTTGTCCGCGCTGGCCTGTCCGCGCTGGCTTGTTCGCGCTGGCCTGTCCGCGCTGGGCCTGGGCGCTTTCGCTGGTCGCACGGGTTGGACCGCTACGAATTCAGCTGGCTGGCCTGGCAGCGCGCTGAGTGCGTCATCTTTCCTACGTGATTACGTTGGCCACGCCGATTCAAGGTGCGCTGGCGGAACTTGATGAACAATAGTTTCTACGCTGTTGCAGTTTATCGTTGCGTCATCAATGACGCCTGTTCTTCATATTTCCTCTGCTCCGGAATTGGCATGATCGACTTCTTGGCCGGACTTACAGTTTTCCTCGCGGGCGTAGGAAAATATAGGCATGCGGCAGCAGCAGCTATTCTCCCCGAAGGCGATCGCCACGATGCGCGATCGAAGCAAACGGCGTAATCATTCGCCAGCTGCCGACCAATTCCGCCGCGACCATGAACGTCACCGCGAATGGGGCCTACACCAGCGCAACGCCCAACGTTTGCGCCGCGCCCAACTCCGATGCGGCCAGCCTGGCTCCGCGCCTGGCTCCGCGCCTGGCTCCGCGCCTGGCTCCGCGCCTGGCTCCGCGCCTGGCTCCGCGCCTGGCTCCGCGCCTGGCTCCGCGCCTGGCTCCGCGCCTGGCTCCGCGCCTGGCTCCGCGCCTGGCTCCGCGCCTGGCTCCGCGCCTGGCTCCGCGCCTGGCTCCGCGTCTGCGACTGTGTCGGTGTCCGCCTTCGTATCCGCGTTCGTGCTTCTGTCCCTGCCGGTGCCTGGCTCCGAGTCTGTGCTCGGCAGACCGGGAGCTGGCTCGCCTCGGCTTGCGGGCGCGCTTCCGCTTCCGCGGTTGCTGTGTTCGCTTCGGAATGTGTGGCTGCTATCTCTGCCGCGGGCGTCTCGGGTTTCGTGCTTGTGTGTCCTTGCGCCCGCGGTCGCTGGTGATGCTGTGATCGATCGGGGTTCCGCGGATGCCTCTGGACCTATGCGCGCTTCCGTCTGCGTGTCCGCTTTCGTGTCTACGTCTGACTTCGGCTTGGCGCATTTTTGGGTTTGCGTGCCTGGGCCAGCGCCTTTTCCCGGCTTGGCTGCAGTTTCCGGACCCGGGTCTGCTTTCTTCCGGATAGGACTGTCATCTCGCTTCTGCTTGCCTGCCTGGTTTCGGGCCGGCTCCGGATCCCGGCGCTGGCGGGTGGGCGGCCTGTGGGGGATTGGCTTCGCCTTTCCGGTTGGGCGGCGGGATCGCGGAACAGTGGGGTGGCGCGGAGGGGGCGATGTCCGGCGGGAGGCTGGGTCGTCTCCGCCCGGTGGGGCGACCTGTGTGGCGGGTCGGCGTGCCGCGGTCGCTCCAGGGGTGGTGGACCTGTATCGGCTGTACCCAACGGGGGATCTCCTGGCTTCTGGAATCGCGCTGGGCGGGCGGCGCGCTGTGGGGGCTGGTGGAGGAAGGCCATGCTGTGGCTGCTCTCGCTGGGCCGGTCGAGGCACTCGAGGTGGGGAGAGCCGAGCGGTCGGAGAAAGGGGCGGGTCGGGGATGCGGAGAGGGTCCACGTCTCGGTCGGGCCGTCGCGAAGAGACGTTCGGTGATGGAGCCGCCTGGGCAGGGGCCCGTGGTGACTGTGTGGTGTCGTCCGTGGGATCGCTGGCCGGGTATCGGGGCGTGGCGGCTTTGTGGGGCGATGAGTTCTTGCAGCGACGGCTTCAGCGGCGCGGCGGGCGGCCGGGGCGCGGCGGCGGCTGGCGGGGGCGAGAAGTGGCCGGGCTGCCTCAGGCGAGAGAGCTCGATGGAGCGCCCGCCGGAATGGCAGGGCCAAGAGGACGTGAGGAACGGGGACCGCAAGTCGGTGGGAGCGCTCGGCGCTGGAAGGGCCTGGGTTCGGTGGGAGCGGTCGGTACCGGAGGGTCCTGGGTGCGGCTGGGTTGGTGGGAAGTGGTGTGGCGGCTGGGCTTGAAGTGGTGGCGGTCGGCAGTGGGGATTGGCGGGCGGTCGGGTTCGAAGTGGTGGTTGCGGTGTTGCTGGGTTCGACGTGGTGGTTGCGGCGGCGGCTGGGGTTCGACGTGGTGGTTGCGGCGGTCGCTGGGGTTCGAGGTGGTGGTTGCGGTGGTTGCTGGGTTCGAGGTGGTGGTTGTGGCGGTCGTGTTGGGGCGCCGTGGGTGGGGGCTCGGTTGGGTTGGGTTGGGTGGAGCTGAATGGCTGGAGTGGAGCGGGAGGCTGGCGGGAGTTCGAGGGGATCGCGAGAGGCGGCGACCTGTTCGTAGTGCGCCGGCCGCCTCTGTGGCGCCGGGAGGAGTTGCCGACGGGGCGCGGTGGGCGGGTGAGGGGAAGGGTGCCGTGTGGAGGGTGGGTTGCCGGATGGGGGCGCTTCGTTCGTACCGGGGAAGGGTTTGAGTGGGGACCGGACCGGTCAGGGTGAGTGATCGGGGTGCCCGGACCGCGAAGCGGATGGATGGGGGCCGAACGTCGGACGCTCGTCCGGGTGACGTGTGCGACGGAGCGCCTGCCGGGGCTACCCGCCCGGATGATCGGGGGATGCCGAGGTGCCCTGTGCTGGCGTAAGCAGGAAACCCAGAGCGGGCGGGGAGGTCGCTGTGGGAGCGCGGGTGGTGAGCGATGTGCGGGTCCGGGTCGATGAGAATGGGGCGCCGTGGCTGGCGACCGTGCGCGGGGTTCTGGATTCGCTGCCGGGGATGGCGGCCTATCTGCTCGCCGAGATCGACGGGCACGGGCGGCTGATCGACCTGGTGTGGGCGGCGGCCAGCCCGGAGGCGATGACTCCGGACGGGCGGCTCGGGTCGCAGCTGATCGGCATGCCGGTGACCCGGACGGCGCCGGACGCGGTGGCCGAGAAGCGGTGGACGGTCTACCAGCGGGTGATGGAGACCGGGGAGCCGGCCGATCTCGGCGCGGTGCGGATCGGGGACGGTGAGTTCACGGTGCGGGCCCGGCGGCTCGGGCCGGGGATGCTGGTCAGCTGGGAGCGGCTGGACCGGCTGCACCGGTTCGGCGGCATGGAGCGGCTCGGCAACCTCGGCTGGGGCGAGTGGGACCTGGCCAGCGGGGAGATCTACTGGTCGCCGCAGCTGTACCGGATCTACGAGCGGGATCCGGCGCTCGGGCCGCTCGGCCGGGACGAGGCGGACAGCTTCGTGGTCGAGGACGACCGTCCGCTCCAGGCGGCCGCCCGGGTGGCGTTCGAGCGGGCCGAGCGGGTGGACGTGGTCACCCGGGTCCGGATCGGCGGGCGGATCAAGCATCTGCGGACGGTCGCCGACGCGGTGCGCGACGGTGCCGGGCATCCGTTGCGGATCTGCGGCATCGTTCAGGACGTCACCGAGCAGCAGACCAATGTGGAACGCCTGGCCGAGGTGGAGCGGACCCTCGCGGCCGAGCACGAGCTGGCCGCCCGGCTCCAGCGGATCATCCTGCCGATCCCGGCCGAGCCGATCGACCTGCCGGGGCTGCGGGTGGCGGTGCGCTACCTGCCGGCCGGACAGGAGACGCTGGTCGGCGGCGACTGGTACCACGCGGCGGCGCTGCGCGACGGGTCGGTGCTGCTCGCCGTCGGCGACGTCGCCGGGCACGGCACGCACGCGGCCACCACGATGGCCCAGCTGCGGCACGCGCTGCGCGCTCTCGCCGTGGTCACCAGCGATCCCGGTACGCTCCTGGAGCACCTGAACCGGCTGACCTGCGAGCTGGAGGCGGAGTCGCCGGAGCTGTCGGCGACCGCCGTGGTGGCCCGGTTCGATCCGGCGCGCGGCGAGCTGGTGTGGGCGCAGGCCGGGCACCCGCCGCCGCTGCTGAGCCGGGGCGGGCACACGGCCCCGCTGTCCCGGCCGCCCGGCCCGATGCTGGGCGTGGTCGACGACGCCCGGTACAGCGACGCCGTCCTCAGCTTCCACACCGGTGACGTGCTGCTGCTCTACACCGACGGGCTGGTCGAGCACCGGCGGCGCAGCCTGGACGTGGGCCTGGACGCGGTGATCACCTCGGTCGACGACGCGGTGCGGTCGGCCCCCGAGCAGCCGCTGGCCGAACTGCTGGCCCGGTTGCGCCGCGCCAACCCGGACGACGACACCTGCATCCTGGCGGCCCGGCCCCGTTAGGCATGATCGGGGCATGAGCCCGGTCGTTCTGGACGGTGGAGACCGCCGTTGTGTGCTGCTCCTGATCGAGCTGCGGAAGTTGACGACCACGCTGGCCGGCGGGGCGGTCGTCCACCTGATCGCCACCGATCCGGCCGCGCCCGTCGACCTGCCCGCCTGGTGCCACCTGACCGGCCACGAGTACCTGGGACCGGTCGACGGGCACGACCGTCCGGCGTACGGGGTCCGGGTGACCGCCGGCGCCACCGCGACCCGGGCCGACCGGCCGTGGCATAGATCGGACGTATAGGGCGGTTCGTGCCGGGTATCCGGCCGTAATGATCCGGTACGGGGACGAGGTGGCCTCGATCGCCCGGCCGTTGCGGGATCCGGGGGACCTGGAGATCCTCCTGGATCGTGCGGCCGCCGCGCGGGTCGTGATGATCGGCGAGGCCACCCACGGGACGCACGAGTTCTACGAGTGGCGGGCCGAGCTCACGAAACGGTTGATCGCCGAGTGCGGGTACTCCTTCGTCGCGGTGGAGGGGGACTGGCCGGACTGCGAGCGGGTGAACGCCGCGGTCCGCGACGACCGGGCCGACCCGAGGGACGCGCTGGTCCGCTACGACCGCTGGCCCACCTGGATGTGGGCCAACGAGGAGACCGTCGACTTCACCCGCTGGCTGCACGCCCGCAACACGCGGCGGCCGCCGGACGACCGGGTCGGCTTCCACGGGCTGGACGTCTACTCGCTGTGGGAGTCGATGCGCGAGATCCTCACCTGGCTGCGCGAGCACGATCCGGATCTGGTGCCGGCCGCGCTGGACGCGTACCGGTGCTTCGAGCCGTACAACGAGGATCCCAACGCGTACGGCTGGGCCACCCAGTTCGTGCCGGTCGCCTGCGAGGACCGGGTGGTGACGATGCTGACGGCGGTCCGCGACCGGGACTTCGGGTTGTGGCAGAACGCCGAGGTGGTGGCCGGGGCGGAGGGCTACTACCGGGCCATGGTGCGGGGCGGCCCGGAGGCGTGGAACATCCGCGACCGGCACATGGACCAGACCCTGGACCGGCTGCTGCGCCGGTACGGGCCCACGTCGAAGGCGGTGGTGTGGGCGCACAACACGCACGTCGGCGACGCCCGGGCCACCGATCAGTCCCAGTACGGCGAGATCAGCATCGGTCAGCTGGCGCGGGAACGGTACGGCGACGCCCAGGTGCTGCTGGTCGGTTTCGGCACCTACCGGGGAACGGTGGTGGCCGGACCGGGCTGGGGGCAGTCGATGGAGGTCATGGGTGTGCCCGGGGCGCGGCCCGGTTCGCTGGAGGAAGTCTTACACGCGGCCGCCCCGCCGTGCGGGCTGTTCGTCTTCCCCTCCGAGGGCCCGCGACCGGATCTGCTCACCACGGTCCTGCCGCACCGGGCGATCGGCGTGGTCTACCGGGCGGAGCGGGAGCGCTGGGCCAACTACGTGCCGACCGTGCTCGGCGAACGTTACGACGCGTTTCTGTGGTTCGGCGAGACGCGGGCCCTGCGGCCGCTGCACACTCTCCGGGTGGACGTGCACGAGCCGGAGACGTACCCCAGCGGTGTCTGATTAACACCATGAAGGACCGGTTAAATGGATCTTTTGAATCTCGGTGGCACATCATTCAGTTGACGTGTGCTGATGCCTGAAAGGGCACGGACATGTGCCCGTGAATGCTGATCCACGGTGGGGGAGAACGGTTTTAGGCTGTGGCCTCCATCGATCATCCATTTCGGATTCAGCAGGGAACGGGGTGCCATGAAGAAGATCTCCCGACTCATCCTCGCCGCGTTGATCGCCGCGTGCGGGGTGGTCGTCGCGACCGCCGGACCGGCGTACGCGGCAGTGCCGGGAACCGTGCTCAGCTCGTCAACCGCGAGTCTGCCGCCGAGTCTGTCCGCTCTCGCCACCGGCAAGCGGATCCAGTACGCCACCACCAACATCCACGGTGGGGTCATCACCGCGACCGGTCTGGTCCTCACTCCACGCACCAACAAGAAGAACCGGGTCGTGGCGTGGGGACACGGCACCACCGGGCTCGCCGACACCTGCGCCCCCTCCACCAACCAGGCGGTGTTCTGGGAGGAGGCCCGGATCGCCGTCGCCGAACTGCTCGAACGCGGCTGGACGGTCGCCGCGCCGGACTATCCCGGGCTCGGGACGGCGCAGCAGCACCCCTACCTGATCGGAGCCACTGCCGGCCGGTCGATCATCGACAACGTACGGGCGGCCCGCAACCTCGACTCCGCACTGTCCACCCAGTACGTCGTCGACGGCCACTCGCAGGGCGGCACCGGTTCACTGTTCGCCAGTCAGCTAGCCCCGTCCTACGACGGCAACCTGGTCCTCAAGGGCGCCGTGGCGATCGCCCCGCTCTCCAACGCACAGGAGATCATCCCGTACATCGCGGGCACCCCGGTCCAGGGCTACCTGGTGATGGCCCTGTACGGCGTGAACGCCGTCGAACCGAGCTTCAAACCCGCCAACGTCCTCGCCGCCCCCGCCGAGGCCCAGCTCGGCGTCCTCCAGACCGGCTGCCTGTACGAGATCATGGCCGCCTACGAGAACTTCACCGCCGAGCAGCTGGTCGAGGGCGGCGTCGTGCCGAACGCGGTGATCACCAAGATGGCCTCCTACGAGAACCCGCTCCAGACCGCGCCGAGCTCGCCGATCCTGCTCGTGCACGGCACCGACGACGAGGCCGTCCCCTACTTCCTCTCCGAGCTCCTGGCCGGACAGATCCAGGCGTACGGGGTCTCGCTCACCTTCGAGACGATCGACGGCGCCACCCACGACACCGCCGTGATCGAGTCCGCCGACCTGGTCGCGGACTGGATCGCCGCCCGGTTCGCCTGATCATTCACGGACGCGCCCGGCGGCTCAGCCCGCCGGGCGCACCGCACCGACCAGGCGCACCCCGGTGCTCATCGCCGGCGGATCCGGCAGCACCGGCGCGAGCGCGGCCAGCAACGCGGGACGGCGTTCGGCGGGGACCCGGCGCAGCACGGCCCGGCCGGCGTGCGAGTCCACCCAGGCGAGGAAGTGCTCCAGGTCGCGGAACTCACTGCGTACCGTCAGATCGCCGATCGTGACGCCATCGAAGCCGGCGGCGCCCACCGCGGACCGCAAGGTGTCCTCGCTGTCGAACATCGCCGGGAGTTTCGGCTGCTGAGGCGGCTCGTCGGTGTGCTCGCCGATCACCCGCATCGCCTCCCGGTAGCCCGGGTCGAACGCCGCGAAACAGCTGAACGCGAGCCGGCCGCCGGGACGCAGCAGCCGGCGGTACGCCCGCAGCGCGGCCTCCGGATCCGGCAGGAAGAACAGCACCAGACCGAGCGCCACCACATCGAACGAGCCGGCCGGGAAGTCCGGCGCCTGACCGTCGCCGACCGCCACGGTGACCTGCGGCAAGCCGGCCGCCGCGGCCCGGGTCAGCTCCACCATGGCCGGTGCCATGTCGATTCCGGTCACCGAACCGGACGGGCCGACCGCGGCGGCGGCCGGGAACAGCACCGCCCCGCGCCCGCAGCCCACGTCCAGCACCCGCTCACCGGCCCGGATCCCGGCGGCCTCGACCAGCGCCGACCCCATCGGCCCGACGAAATCCACCCCCACGCTGTCGTAGTCCGCCGCTGCCGCATCGAAGACGTCATATGGTTTCGTCACGAGAACCAGAATGCATATATCGGCCGCGGCTTGCTGCCCTGCCGGGCCACGTGCCTTTCCGGGTACGCGGAAATGCGCGCTATCGACTCGGTTCTCAACGCCCACGGCCTCTCGTCAGGGTGGGTGAACCGATTCGCCCGGCGGCGTGCACTACCTCCACGATCGGGCGGAGAGGGATGTTCCGTGCCGCCGGAGTGCCGTTGACTCGGCGCTGTCACCGCAGTTCAGCGACACCCGGATCGGAAACCCGCGTGACCCCTCTCCCCGGCGGCCAGTTCGCCATCATGACCGCTGCCCTGCTGTGGAGCACGATCGGGCTGGCCACCTCGTACCTGCCGGACGGCACCCCACCGGCGTCGGTCGGCGCGGCCCGGGTCCTCGGCGGCGGGCTCCTCCTGCTGACACTGTGCCGTGCCGGGCGGCTGCGCGCCGTGCTCACCCGCCGCCGTCCGGTCGCCGTCGCGGCCGTCGCGATGGCCTCCTACCAGGCCTGCTACTTCAGCGCGCTGGACCTGGCCGGCGTCACCGTCGGCAGCGTCGTGGCCATGACCAGCGTGCCCGTCTTCGCCGGTCTGCTCGCCGTCGTCCGGCGCCGGGGCGGTGTCACCGGCCGCTGGCTGCTCGCCACCACACTGGCGATCAGCGGCGTGGCGCTGCTGGCCCTCGCCCGCCCCGACGGCCGGCCGATGACCGCCGGGGTGCTGCTCGCCCTGGGTGCGGGCGTCAGCTACGCCGTCTTCACGGTCGGCAGCGCCACCGTCATCCAGCGCGGCGGCGACCCCGGCGTCACGATGGCCGTGGTCTTCCTGAGCGCGGGCCTCCTGCTCTCCCCGGCGCTGCTGCTCGACGCGCCCGGCTGGCTCGTCACCCCACACGGAGCGGCCGTGATCGGCTACCTGATCGTGGTCGCTTCGGCCGGCGCGTACCTGCTCTACGGCCGTGGCCTGCGAACCACGGCCCCGGCCACGGCCGGCACCCTGGCCCTGCTCGAACCGGCCTGCGCGGCGGTCATCGGCGTCCTGCTGCTGCGCGAGCCGATGTCCGCGCGGAGTGTCGTGGGCCTGGCCGTCCTCACCGCCGCCCTGCTTCTGCTCACCCTCCCGTCCGGCCGCCGCCGTAGTTCCGTCGCCGCGCCCGCGCCGGACCCGTCCGAATCACGGCCCCCGGTCGCCGATCCGCTCACCGTGCCCGTGTCCAATTCGCTCACCGTGCCCGCTTCCGGTCCGCTCACCGTGCCCGTTTCCGGTCAGATCGCCGTGCCCGTCCCAGGTCCGGCCGCCGTGCCCGTTTCCGGTCCGGTCAGCGTGCCGGTGTCCAATTCGCTCACCGTGCCCGTCCCCGAGCCGGTCACCGTGCCGGACACGGGCCCATTCGATGGCCGGAAGCCGATCTCCGGGTCGGTGCCGGGTCCGGCCGCGCGCCGTTTCCTGGAGCCGGGCGCCGAACTCGTGCCCATGGGCGATCTGTGTCTTCTCGGAGTCTGGGGGCCGAGCTCCGGATCCGCGCCGGTGCTGAATCCGGATTCCGTCGGTGCGGGGCCCGTGGCCGTGCTGGATCCGGGTTCGTTCGACTCCATCGGGACGGGTGCCGGACCCACGGCCGTGGTGGATCCGGGGCCGTTCGGGTCCCGGGGGTGGATCGTGCTGGACACGGAACGGTCGGCACTCGCCTGGGAGCCGCTCGCCGCGGTGGGGGCCGGTCCCGCATCGACATCCGGTCGCCGTCGACCGTGATCGTGGGGCCGTGCGGGTGCCCGGAACCATTTCCGGGCAGGTGCAGCTCCCGGGCAGGTGTGGCGTGGCGGCGACCTTCTCGGCGCGGTCCGGGTGCCAGCCGGAACTGCTTGGCTGGTTGTGGGGGCTGTATCGATTTGTGGGGCTGTATCGATCGCCCGGACCGAGTCGCCGGCGGCGAGCCCGACGGGGGTCTTCTCATACTCGGCCATCGACAGACAGCGGCCACCGACCGGCCCGGCCCAGTTACTGATCACACCGCCGGCCTGCCGGAACCAGGACTGGCCCGTGTTCGGGGCCACCCCCACCCCACCGCCACCTCGGCCGGCTGGGGCAGTTGATCGCTTCCCAGAACTCATGCCGCATCTCCAGCCCCAGATCTTGGACGTTTCGCCACCGCAGTGAGTCTCCTTCTTGGGCGTTCGCGGTTCTACGTCAAGCGCCCGGTCGGGCGAATCGTCGAATGGGGGCGCCGTCCGCCGCACTAGGCGAAAATGGGGCTTTCGCCGGGGAAAGGCGCCCGTTTCGCCCGCTTTGCCCGCTGCTGTTGTGCGATCTTGAACGATTTGCCACCCGAGGCGGTGGTAAATCGTTCAAGATCGCTCCGGGTGGCGCGTCCTGCTGGCGAGGGATTGCGGATTCGGCCGTAGGCAGCCAAGAAGAAGGCTGCAGTTGGTTGACAATCGTCCAAGATCGCGGTGAATCCGAAGGCGTGCGTTGCTCAGGACAGGCGGGGCTCACGCGCTGGGCACGATCTTGGACGTTTGACCGCCGGAAACGGTGGTCGCTGGGGATTGGCCGGGTGGGAGGGGCAAGGCGGCTCTGGGGTGGGTGGGTGACGGGGTGGGTGGGGTAAGGCCGGGACGGCAGCCCAGCCCGGCGCGGGCGGCACGGGCTGGAGTTGCAGGTGGTCGCCGGATCCGGCGGGACGGGGTGGTGCGGTCGAGGGCCGGCACGTGCGTACCGGAAATGGGCTTGAGAAGAGCGACGGGCGTCAGGTGGTGACGTGGTTGGGGGAGGGTGATGGGCGTCAGGCCGTGACGTGGTTGGGGGAGGGTGATGGGCGTCAGGCCGTGACGTGGTTGGGGGAGGTGACGGGCGTCAGGCCGTGACGTGGTCGGGGGAGGTGACGGGCGTGGGCGGTGACGTGGTTGGGGGAGTGATGGGCGTCAGGTGGTGACGTGGTTGGGGGAGGGTGATGGGCGTCAGGCCGTGACGTGGTCGGGGGAGGTGACGGGCGTGGGCGGTGACGTGGTTGGGGGAGTGATGGGCGTCAGGCGGTGACGTGGTTGGGGAGAGTTAGGGGCGTCAGGCGGGGACCCGGTTGGGGGACGGGTGCGGGGCGGCGGGCCGGGGGTTTGCGGTCAGGTGGCCGATCAGCAGGACCGCGACGCTCAGGGTGACCATGATCCACCAGGCCGCGTGGGTGGTGGGGCCGGCCGCGGAGGCGACCGCGCCGATGACGGCGACGCCGAGGGCGGTGCCCACCTGGCGGCTCGTGGAGGCGATGGCGGCGGCGACGCCGGCCCGGGAGCGGGGGAGGCCGGAGACCGCGGTGTTGGTGATCGGGGTGTTGACCATGCCGAAGCCGAAACCGAAGACGAGGTAGCCGGCGAGCAGCTGCCATCCGGGGGTGGTGGCGGTGGCCCAGGTCAGCGGGAGCAGGCCGAGGGCCATCGCGGTGCCGGCGATCCATAGGGGGAGACGGGTGCCGCGGCTGCCGACCAGGCGGCCGGAGAGGGGCGACGCGATGATCGTCATGACCGCCATGGGGAGGGTGTGGAAGCCGGCCTCCAGTGCCGAGAGGCCGCGGACCTCCTGGAGGTAGAGGGTGTTGAGGAAGAGGAAGCCGCCGAGGGTGGCGAAGGCGCAGATCGCGATGAGTACGGCGCCGCTGAATGCCGGGGTGCGGAAGAGGCCCAGTTCGATGAGGGGTTCGTCGCGGCGCGGCTCCCACCACAGGAGCGCGGCCAGCGCGGCCGCTCCCAGGATGAAGCAACCCAGGATCACCGGTGAGGTCCAGCCGCTGGTGGGGCCCTCGATGATGCCGAACGTGACGGAAGCCAGCAGGGTGAGCACCAGGACCTGGCCGACCGGGTCGAGGCGGCGCGGGTGCTCGGCGCGGGACTCCGGGATGAAACGCCGGGCCAGCAGGAGCGCGGCGATGCCGACCGGCACGTTGATTCATAAGACGGAGCGCCAGCCGAACGCGTGCACCAGGACGCCGCCGGCCAGCGGGCCGAGGGCCAGGCCGAAGCCGGTGACCGCGCCCCAGACGCCGATGGCGCGGGCGCGTTCGCGGGGTTCGGTGAAGGTGTTCGTGATGATCGACAGGGCTACCGGGTTGAGCATCGAGCCGCCCACCGCCTGGACCATCCGGAAGGCGATCAGCCAGCTCAGCGACGGGGCCGCGCTGCACAGCAGGGAACCGGTCGTGAACAGGACCAGGCCGGCCTGGAAGACGCGGCGGCGGCCGAAGCGGTCGCCGCACGATCCGCCCAGCACCAGCAGGCTGGCCAGCACCAGGGTGTACGCGTCGATGGTCCACTGCAGGCCGGAGACCGAGGAGCCGAGGTCGTCGCGGATCGCGGGAAGGGCGATGTTCACGATCGTGACGTCGAGGCTGATGATGAGCAGGCTCATGCAGCAGATGGCCATGATCAGGTAGCGGCGGGGCACCTGTCGGTTGTACCCGCCATCGGAAACCCGACCCGGGGGACATTGGTCACAGTTTTCTCGCGGGGCGGTATTGGGCAAGGTTGGCGCATGCATATCTGGCCGGGCAATCCGTACCCGCTGGGGGCCACCTACGACGGTGGCGGCACCAATTTCGCGCTCTTCTCCGAGGCGGCCACCCGGGTCGAGTTGTGCCTTTTCGGCGACGACGGCCGGGAGACCCGGATCGACCTGCCGGAACGCGAGGCGCTGGTCTGGCACGGATACCTGCCGCGGGTGGTGCCGGGGCAGCGGTACGGCTACCGGGTGCACGGTCCCTACGACCTGTCCCGGGGGCTGCGGTGCAATCCCGGCAAACTGCTGCTGGATCCGTACGCCAAGGCGATCGATGGGGACTATCGGTGGGATCCGGCGCTTTTCTCGTACAATTTTGGCGATATCGGCTCTTATAACGACCTGGATTCAGCGCCTTTTTCGCCCCGATCCGTCGTGATAAACCCGTATTTTGACTGGGGTAATGACCGGCCGCTCAAGATCCCGATGTGGGAGACGGTGATCTACGAGGCCCACGTCAAGGGTATGACGATCCAACATCCGAACATCCCGGACGACGTGCGCGGCACCTACTCCGGCCTGGCGCACCCGGTGATGATCAAGTACTTGAGGAGCCTCGGCGTCACCGCGGTCGAGCTCATGCCGGTGCACCAGTTCGTCCACGACAGCGGGCTGATCGAGCGGGGCCTGACCAACTACTGGGGCTACAACACCATCGGCTTCTTCGCGCCGCACAACGGCTACTCGTCGTTCGCCGGCGGGGGCGGGCAGGTGCAGGAGTTCAAGGCCATGGTCAAGGCGCTGCACCAGGCCGGCATCGAGGTGATCCTGGACGTCGTCTACAACCACACGGCCGAGGGCAACCACCTGGGCCCCACGCTGTCCTTCCGGGGCATCGACAACCCCGCCTACTACCGGCTCGTCGACCAGGACCGGCAGTACTACTACGACACCACCGGTACGGGGAACAGCCTCAACGTCCGCCACCACGAGTCGCTGCGACTGATCATGGACAGCCTGCGCTACTGGGTGACCGAGATGCACGTCGACGGCTTCCGGTTCGACCTGGCCGCCGCCCTGGCCCGGGAGTTCCACGAGGTGGACCGGCTGGCCGCGTTCTTCGACCTGGTCAACCAGGATCCGGTGGTGTCACAGGTCAAGCTGATCGCCGAGCCGTGGGACGTCGGCGACGGCGGCTACCAGGTCGGCGGCTTCCCACCCAACTGGACCGAGTGGAACGGCAAGTACCGCGACTCGGTCCGCGACTTCTGGCGTGGCGAACTGTCCAGCCTCGGCGAGTTCGGGTCCCGGTTCACCGGCAGCTCCGACCTCTACCAGGACGACGGCCGCCGCCCGATCGCCTCGATCAACTTCGTCACCGCACACGACGGGTTCACCCTGCACGATCTGGTGTCGTACAACGAGAAGCACAACGACGCCAACGGCGAGGGCAACCGGGACGGCGAGAGCCACAACCGGTCGTGGAACTGCGGCACCGAGGGCGAGACCGAGGACGCCGACGTCATCGTGCTGCGCGAGCGGCAGAAACGGAACCTCCTGGCCACCCTGCTGCTCAGCCAGGGCGTCCCGATGATCGCGCACGGTGACGAGCTCGGCCGCACCCAGCGCGGCAACAACAACGTCTACTGCCAGGACAACGAGATCTCCTGGGTGGACTGGGTGGAGGCGCGCAACGAGGACGTGCTCACCGGGTTCGTCCGGCGGCTGCTGAAACTACGGGCCGACCATCCGATCTTCCGGCGGCGGCGGTTCTTCACCGGCGACCCGGCCGGCGACTCGAAACTGCCCGACATCGCCTGGCTGCGCCGCGACGGCCAGGTCACGACCGAGGCGGACTGGAACACCCGCAGCGGCATGACCATGACCGTCTTCCTCAACGGGCGCGGCATCCCGGAGCGCGACGCCCTCGGCGAGGAGATCCGGGACGACTCGTTCCTGCTGCTGTTCAACCCGCTCGACGAGGACGTGGCGTTCACGCTGCCGGACCGTGACTACGGGCGGACGTGGGAGGTCTCGGCGAACACCGCCGACCCGCTGCTGGCCGCCAAGCGCAAGACCGCGCGGGCCGGCGGGCAGTTCACCGTGACCAGGCACAGCATGGTGGTGCTGCGCTGCCGTTACTGATCAGGTCTCGACTCGTACCACGCGATCTTCTCCCGGACCCGTCGCTGTTCCCGGCGCAGCTGCTCGATCCTCGCGTCGATCTCCTGATCGTGCTCGCGCAACAGTGCCGTCCGCTGCTCGGCGCCCTCGTCACCGATCCGCAGCAGTTCGGCGAAGCGCCGCAGCCGGCTGATCGGCATGCCCGAGTCGCGCAGGCAGCGCAGCAGCCCCAGCCGGGACAGGTCGTCGTCGGAGAAGATCCGGCGGCCGCTGGAGTTGCGCTGGATGCCGTGCAGCAGCCCGATCTTCTCGTAGTAGCGGATCGTGTCGATGCTGACGCCGAGCCGCTCGGCGGTCTCCCCAGGTGTGTAAGGCACGCCTGAGATTAACCGTTTCACCGCATTGGCAGCCGCCCCCACTGGTGCCGGACATCGCCGCGATGCTAGGCAGAGGCATGGAACGCGTAGCGCGGCCCCGCCTGCACTTCACTCCTCGCGCCGGCCAGGTCGGCGACCTCTTCGGCGTCCTCGCGGCCGACGGCCGCTACCAACTCTTCTACGAGTACCTCTCCGGCCAGGAGCCGGCCTGGGGGTACGCGGTCTCCGACGATCTCATCCTGTGGACCGAGCAGGCGGTGGGGGCGCCGCCCACCGGTCCCGGATCGGCCCGCTGCGGCGCGGTCGTGGCCGGCCCGGAGGGGCCGGTGCTGTTCCACACCCGCGAGGGCGGAGAGGTGGCCCGCGCGGTCGCGGCGCCCGGCTTCACCGGCTGGCGCCAGGATCCGGCCGGCCCGCTGATAGCCACGCCACCCTCCGGCGTCAGCGAGATGCGCGATCCGTACGTCTGGTGGGCCGGCAGCGGCTGGCGGATGCTGCTCGGCGCCACGATCCGCGGCGGGGCCGCCGCCGTCCTCCAGTACCACTCCGCCGACCTGCTGCACTGGGCGTACGACGGTGTGATCGTCTCCCGCGAGCAGGGCGGGTGGAGCTGCCCGCGGCTCTTCCCGCTGGACGACGCCTGGGTGCTGCTCGTCTCCAGCGGCGACGAGGTCGCCTACGCGGTCGGCGGCTACGACGGCCTGCACTTCACGCCGCGCGCCTGGGGCGCCTTCGGGCGGGGCCGCCTCGGCCCCACCGTCACCTTCGTCGACGCGGCCGGGCGCCGCTGCGTGCTCGCCCGCCTCGGTGACGCCGAGGCCAGTCCCGGGTCGGTCTGGGCGGGCTCGCTCAGCCTTCCGTGGGTTCTCTCGGTACGCGACGACCGGCTGATCGCCACCCCGCACCCCAACCTCGACCCGTACCTGATCAGCGGCGCCACCGGGCTCACCGCGGCCGGCGGGGAGGTCCGCGACCACGGCGAGCTGATCCTCACCATGCCCGTCGGCGGGGAGACGGTGCTCTTCGCCGACGCCGACATCGTCGAGGTCGCGGTCGAGGGCGTCAGCGGCCTCGGGGTGGCCCGGCGGACCGGGCCCACCGCGCCCGGCGTGCGGTTCGCCCGGTTCGGCACGGCTGCCGGCGGGTGACGGCCCGCCGTTTGCCGGGTCCCGCCACGGGCAACCCCTCCGGTATGCCTGGACCTGACGAACTACCCGATCTGATCCGATTCGTACGGGCCCAGGACGGCGTCTTCGAGCAGGCGCTCGCCGAGCTGAGAGCCGGCCGCAAACGCACCCACTGGATGTGGTTCGTCTTCCCCCAACTGGCCGGGCTGGGCTCCAGCCCGACGGCACGGACCTACGCCGTCCGGGACCTCGGCGAGGCCCGCGCCTATCTCGGCCACCCCGTCCTGGGACCGCGGCTGGTCCGGTGCGCCGAGGCGATGCTGGAGCACCACGGGCGCACCGCGGAGGAGATCCTCGGCTACCCCGACGACCTGAAACTGCGCTCGTCGATGACGCTCTTCGCCCGCGCCGCCGATGACCCGGCCCTGTTCGAGCGGGTGCTCGACCGCTACTACGACGGGCCGGACGAGCGGACTGTCGCGCTTCTCGGCGGACTGTAGGGCATTCCACCGTCCGGCGGGGCGCCCGCGTGTGACGATCGCGGCGGTCCCGTTCCCGCCGACGCCGAGGTGGCCCCTTCATGCGACGTGCCCGCGCCCTCGTCGTGGCGGTGGCCGCCACCCTGCTCGGCGTCCCCGCCCCGGCGGCCGCGTCCGGCGGGGTCACCGGCGATCTCGACCGGATCCTCACCGGCGCCGCGCTGGCCGGCGCCACCGTCGCCGTGGACGTGCGCGACGCCGCCGGGGCCGCGGTCTACCAGCGGAACTCCGGTCTGCGGGTGCTGCCGGCCTCGAACCAGAAACTGCTCACCGCGGCCGCCGCGCTCGAGGTGCTCGGCCCGGGGTACCGGTTCCGTACCACGGTCCGCGCCCGTGGCGGCGACCTTCATCTGCGCGGACAGGGGGATCCCACCCTGACGGTCGCGCGGTTCGACGGGCTGGCTGCGGACGTCGCCCGGGGCCGGAAACGGTTCACCGGGCGGCTGGTCGTCGACGACACCTGGTTCGACCGGGTGCCGCTCGGGCTGGACTGGTCGTGGCAGGACGAGTCGTTCGGCTGGACCGCACCCGTCTCGGCGCTCACCTTCGCGGCTGACGAGCGGTCCGACACCGGCGCCGTCGAGATCCGCTACCGGGGTACGGGCGGGCGGCGCCCGTCGGTCACGGTGTGGCCGCCGACCCGCAGCGTGCGGGTGGTCAACCGGGCGGTCACCGGGCGGGGCGACAGTGTGAGCGCGGTACGGGTCCACGGCGGCCGGACGGTGACGGTCACCGGATCCGTCGCGCCCGGGCGCTCCGGGACCGTGCTGGTCTCGGTGCCGGATCCGGCCGTCACCGCGGCCGGGGTGTTCCGGGCGGCGCTGCGCCGGCACGGGGTGACGGTCGCCGGGGGCACGGTCCGGGGGCCGGTCCCGGGTACGGCCCGGATCCTCGCCACGCGGGTCTCCGCCCCGTTGCGCGAGATCCTGCGGCCGTTCCTGAAGCTCTCCCACAACGGCATCGCCGAGACGCTGGTCAAGGCGATGGGCCGGGCCGCGACGCCCGGAGAACCGGGGAGCTGGCCGACCGGGCTGGCCGCGGCGACCGCCGCCCTCGGTCGCCTCGGTGTCGACACCCGGCTGCTCACCATGGGCGACGGCTCCGGCCTGAGCCGCCGCAACTGGGTCACCGCCCGGCAGCTCACCACGCTGCTCACGGCGGCCCGGCGGCGTCCCTGGTTCCCGGCCTTCCGGGCGGCCCTGCCGGTGGCCGGCGCCGCGGATCCCCTGGTCGGCGGCACCCTGCGCCACCGCATGCGGGGCACCGCCGCGGCCGGCAACGTCCGCGCCAAGACCGGCACCCTGACCGGCGTGAACGCCCTCTCCGGCTACGTGACCACCCGCGACGGCCGCCACCTGACCTTCGCCGCCCTGATCAACGGCGCCCTGACCAGCGCGGGCCCCACCCTCGACCGGGTGGCCGTGGCCCTCGCCGAGAGCACCGGCCCGCCACGCGAGGCGGCCCCGGCCCATCACCGGACCGGAAACCGCGTTGAGCATCGGGCACGTATTCCCTAGGGTCGGGGCAGGTCATGAGCGCCAGCGCGAAGCCCCGGCTCGCTGGCCGGCAACCCCCTGCTCGTGGGCGGGGTGCCCCGGGTGAGGACCTGGTCCGGCGCACCCGTGCCGGTCAAGCCGCGATGGGGGAGTGCTGTGGATCATCCTGTGCTGGAAGGCTGTCGCGTCCGTCTGGAGCCGCTCGGCCGCCACCACGCCGCGGAGCTGGCCCGGGCCGCCGGGGGCGACCGGGACTCGTTCTCCTGGACCTGGGTGCCGGCGCCCGACGAGGTCGAGGAGTACATCGACGTGCAGCTGGGGCGGGCGGAGGCCGGCTGGCTCCGGCCGTACGCTCAGATCTGTCTCGTCTCGCGACGCGCCGTGGGCGCGACCGCCTACCTGGACCCGCGTCCGTGGCCCGGCACCGAGCGGCTGCACGCGATCGAGGTCGGCTTCAGCTGGCTGACGGCCTCCGCGCAGGGCACCGGCCTCAACCTGGAGGCCAAGCTCCTGCTGTTCGAGAACGCCTTCGAGGTGTGGGAGGCGGCCCGCGTCGATCTGAAGACCGACGCCCGCAACAGCCGCTCCCGGGCCGCGATCGCCGGGCTCGGCGCCCAGTTCGAGGGGGTGCTGCGCAACTGGTCGCGGTCATGGGCGACGGGCGAGGAGGGCCGTCTGCGGGATTCCGCGATGTACTCGGTCGTCGCCGAGGAGTGGCCGCGGTGCCGCGCCTACCTGCGGCACCGTCTCGCCGAAACCGGCCGGCCGGGGAGCCGGCCGGAATCGCGCGGATGAGGCGTCAGCTGGAGCAGGTGTTGAGCATGGTCTGGAGCGCGGTCTTCTCGGACGACTGGAGCTTCAGCGCCCAGTAGTACTTCACCGCGATCCACATCTTGGCGTAGGTGCAGCGGTAGGAGCTGACCGACGGCTGCCACGTCGACGGGTCCTGGTCGCTCTTCGACTGGTTCACGTTGTCGGTGACGGCGATCAGCTGCGGGCGGGTCAGGTCGTTGGCGAAGCTCTGCCGCTTGCTGGTGGTCCAGGCGTCGGCGCCGGAACGCCACGCCTCCGCCAGCGGGACCACGTGGTCGATGTCGAGGTCGGAGGCGGCGGTCCAGGTGGCCCCGTCGTACGGGGAGTACCACGAACCGGAGGTGGCGGCGCACGCCGAGCTGACGACGACGTTGGTGCCGTCCCGCTTCAGCACCGTCTCCCGCGTGTTGCAGGTGCCGGAGATGGTGATCCAGTGCGGGAACAGGTCGCGGTCGTAGGTGCTCGCGTTCGCCTCGGCGGCCACGGTCAGGGCGTTCAGGTAGGTCTGTGCGGTCGCCTTGGTCGGGATGCCGGTCGGGGCGGCCTGGACGGGGGAGGCCAGCAGACCGAGAGTGATCAGGCCGGCGGTGAGGCCGGCGATCAGGGGACGGGGGGAGAGGCGCATGAAACGGCTCCTTTGGTGTCGTCCGATTCGGACACTGAAGAACTACGGGAGCCAAACGTCACCGGATGATGACAAGCGTGAATTTCTTATGACCGAACAAAAAAGATCAAAATGGCGCCGGAAACATCCCGTTAACAGACGGCGAGCGCGCTCCGCCCGTACCGGAAACGGGGTCGGCGAAGCCGATAAGGTGGGCGGGTGAGACCTCTGCTGGCCGTCGACGCCCCGAGCCTCTACTTCCGTGCGTTCCACGGCATACCGGAGAAGGCGGCCCGGACCGCGGCCGGTGAGCCGGTGAACGCGATCCGCGGCTTCCTCGACATGCTCGCCCAGCTCATCCGCACCCGCCGCCCGGACCGCCTGGTGTGCGCGCTGGACGCGGACTGGCGCCCGGCCTGGCGGGTGGAGCTGGTGCCGTCGTACAAGAAGCACCGGGTCGCCCACGGTGACGTCGAGGAGGTGCCGGCGTCGCTGGAGCGGCAGGTGCCGGTGCTGCTGGAGACCCTCGAGGCGATCGGCATCCCGGCGTTCGGCGTGAAGGGGTACGAGGCCGACGACGTGCTCGGCACGCTGGCGTACGGGCAGCCCGCGCCGGTCGAGGTGGTCTCCGGCGACCGTGACCTGTTCCAGCTGGTCGACGACGCCCGCGGGACCCGCCTGCTCTACTGCGGCCGCGGCGTGGCCAAGCTGGAGGACGCCGACGAGGCGCTGGTCCAGGCGAAGTACGGGGTCGAGGCGCGGTGGTACGCGGACTTCGCCGCGATGCGCGGCGACCCCAGCGACGGTCTGCCGGGCGTGGCCGGCGTCGGCGAGAAGACCGCGGCGCGCCTGATCGAGAGGTACGGCGGGGTCGAGCACATCCTGGCCGCCCTGGACGACCCGGACGCCGGTTTCGCCCCCGGCGTGCGGACGAAGCTGTTGGCCTCCCGGGAGTACCTGGGCCGCGCCCTACCGGTCTGCAAGGTGGCCACCGACGTGCCGCTGCCCGCCTTCGACCCGGTCCTGCCGGCCGCCCCGCGCCACCCGGACGCGCTGCTGGCGCTCGCCGAGCGGTGGAACCTGGCCGGATCGGCCCGGCGCCTGGTGGACGCGATGGCCGGCTGAGGCCGGTTGCCGGACGGTTGCGCCCGCAGCGGGCGGCTCATGTCGGCCCCCGCGGACCCGATACGGCGAGTCGGCAACTGCCCGCCGCCTCACGATCGGAGTACGCCTTGTCGACGCGAGCCGTTCGCGCGTGCTTCGGTGTCTGGATCCTGGCTCTCGCCGGTGTCTATTACGCCGTTCCCGACAGTCACCTCTTCACCTGGGCGGCGCTGGGCTATTCCAGCGCCGCGATGGTGCTGGTGGGTGTCCGGAAGCATCGCCCGCAGCGGCGGCTGCCGTGGATTCTGATCAGTCTCGCGCTGGTCCTCTTCACCACCGGTGACACCTGGTACAACCTGGAGCTGGTGCTCGGCCGCGACCCCGGCTTCCCGGGGCCGGCGGACCTGTTCTACCTGCTGGTGTACCCGCCGCTGGCGGCCGGGCTGCTGCTTCTCGTACGGGCCCGCGGCGGCGGCGCCGCCAACCGCGCGGCGCTGCTGGACGCGCTGGTGCCGACGGTCGGGCTGGGCCTGCTGGCCTGGGTGTACTGGATCGCGCCGTGCGCCCGCGCCGAGGACCTGTCGGTGCTGGGGAAGCTGGTGTCGATCGGCTACCCGCTCGGCGACGTGCTGGTGCTCGCGATGATCCTGCGGATGTTCACCGGCGCGGGCCGCCGGCCGGGCGCGGCCGCCACCCTGGGCGCCGCGATGGTGGGCCTGCTGGCCGCCGACGTGTTCTACGGCCAGTCGCAGCTGAACAGCGCGTGGGTGCTGGGCGGCCCGGTCGACCTCGGCTGGATCGTCTTTTACTCGGTGACCGGCTTCGCGGCGCTGTCGCCGTCGATGCGGTCGCTGTCGGCACCGGGCGAGCCGGTCGTCCCGGAGATGGGCCGCCACCGGCTGTTCTGGCTGACCACGGCCGCGCTGATCGCGCCGGCGATGCTGGCCGTCGAGTACTTCGTGGGCCGGGAGGGCGTGGTCGACGCGCCGGTCATCGCGGTCGCCGCGGCGGTGATGTTCCTGCTGGTGCTGGGCCGGGTCGCGGACCTGGCCCGGACCCAGCGGGCGGCCGGCCTCCGGGAGCGGGCGCTGCGCGAGGCCGTGGCGCTGCTGAACGCGGCCGTCACCGACGTGGGCGTGGCCGCCGCGATCCGCCAGGCGGTGGCCCGGCTGATTCCCGCGGACCAGCAGTACCACCTCCAGTTCTCGGTGCCCGAGCCGGGCACCGCCGCGGTGCGGGTGCGCCTGGCGGCCGCCGCCGATCTGCCGGACGGGCTGGAGTCGGGCGGTTTCCCGCACGCGCTCTGCACCACCCAGCAGCTGCCCGGTGACCGGGTCGGGACCATGGTGCTCGGCGCGCCGGACCCCGTCCTGCACGTGATGCGCCCGGCCTTCGAGACGCTCAGCGCCCAGATCAACGCGGTGCTGGAGCGGATCGCGCTGACCGCCGAGGTGAGCCGCCGGGAGGGTGAGGCCCGGTTCCGCACCCTGATCCAGAGCGCCTCCGACGTCATCCTGGTGCTGGACTCCGACGGTGTCATCCGCTACGCCACCCCGTCCGCGGAGACCCTGTTCGGCGCCGATCCGACCGGTGCCCCGATCGCCGATCTGATCGCGGCACCGGAGGCGCTGCGGGAGGTCCTCGACCGGATGGGCGCGGGCGATCTGGACGACATCGAGCTGACCGCGGTCGGCGCCGGCGGCCGCGCCATCGAGATCGAGTGCGACCTGCGGGACCTGCGCGACGACCCGACGGTGGGCGGCCTCGTGGTGACGCTGCGGGACGTGACCGCGCGGCGCGGGCTGGAGAGCGACCTCACCCACCAGGCGTTCCACGACGCGCTGACCGGGCTCGCCAACCGGGTGCTGTTCCGGGACCGGCTGGAGCAGGCGTTCTGCGTGGCCGAGCGGGACGGCGCCACCCTCGGCGTGCTCTTCGTCGACCTGGACGACTTCAAGGAGGTCAACGACACCCTCGGGCACGCGGTCGGCGACCAGCTGCTGCTCGCCGTGGCGCGGCGGATCTCGGCGATCATCGGGGCCGGCAGCACGGCGGCCCGGATGGGCGGCGACGAGTTCGCCGTCCTGGTCGAGCAGAGCGACACCGTGGACGCCGCGGAGACGGTGGCGGCGCGGCTCGTGGAGGCCCTGGAGGCGCCGATCGAGGTGTTCGACGGCGACGGCGGCACGCACGTGGTCAGCGGCGCGGCCAGCATCGGCGTGGCCACGAACCGGGAGGCCGAGTCGGCCACCGAGCTGCTGCGCCACGCCGACCTGGCGCTCTACCTGGCCAAGGGCAACGGCAAGAGCGGCTGGCGGCGTTACCAGAGCGACCTGCACACCGCCATGGTGCAGCGGCTGGAGATGCGTACCGCCCTGCACGAGGCGATCGAGGAGGAGCAGTTCGTCCTCCAGTACCAGCCCATCGTGGAGCTCGCCGACCAGCGGATCACCGGCGTCGAGGCGCTGGTCCGGTGGCAGCACCCGTCCCGTGGCCTGCTCGGTCCGTTCTTCTTCGTGGAGGCGGCCGAGGAGAGCGGCGCGATCGTCGGGATCGGCTCGTGGGTGCTCCGCGAGGCGCTGCGGCAGTTCGCGCGGTGGCGGGCGGAGAACCCGGAGACGACGCTGCGCTACGTGAGCGTCAACGTGTCGGCGCGGCAGTTCCGGACCGCGGACTTCGCCGACCAGGTACGCCGGGCGCTGACCGACACCGGGGCCCGGGCGCAGTGGCTGCTCCTGGAGATCACCGAGAGCCTCGTGCTGCGGGACGCCGAGAAGGTGCTGGCGGATCTCGAGGAGTTGCGGGCCATGGGCGTACGGATCGCGATCGACGACTTCGGCACCGGCTACTCGTCGCTCAGCTACCTTCGGCAGATGCCGGTGGACGTCGTTAAGCTGGATAAATCGTTCATCGACGACATTCTGACGAGCCGGCAGCAGCACGCGCTGGTCGACGCGATCGTCACCCTGTCGCACAACCTCGATCTCGCGGTCGTCGCCGAGGGCATCGAGGAGGTTGGTCAGCGGGCCGCCCTGGACGCCATGGGCTGCCGGTACGGCCAGGGCTACCACTTCGCCAAGCCGCTGTGGCCGGCCGACATCCCGGAACTCACCGTGGCCGTGGAGGAACCGACGGTGCGCCGGCAGGCAACCGTATGACGGAACCCGACAGATAAGCGTGCGGGTGGTTAGACGGATATCTACTGGCGCGACCCGCCGGCAGGAGGCAGGGTCTGGGGTGTGCTGAACAACCCCGTGTGGGCCGCCCTCACCGGGCCGCAGGCGTGTTTCGCCGAGGCCGCGGGCAACGCCGCCCGATACCTGCCCGAGATCGCCCCGTTCGCCGCGCTGAGCGACCCAGCCGACCCGGCCGCCTGGCGTGATCTGGCGACGATCACCGACCACGCGCTCCTCACCGGCCCGTCCATCACCCCGCGCGCGGGGTGGGAGGTGGACCGGGTCACCCCGGGAGTGCAGATGATCGGCCAGAGCATGTCCGGTGTCGAGGATCCGGAGGCCGTCCCGCTCACCGAGAAGGACGTTCCCGAGATGCTCGACCTGGTCGCCCGCGCCGAGCCCGGCCCGTTCCTCAAACGCACCGTCGACCTCGGCCGCTACCTCGGCATCCGGGACTCCGGCGGCCGTCTCATCGCGATGGCCGGCGAACGCTTCCGGATGCCCGGCTGGACCGAGGTGAGCGCGGTCTGCACCGACCCGGCCTACCGCGGCAAGGGCCTCGGCGCACGGCTCACCCTCGCCGTCGCGGCCGGCATCCTGGCCCGCGGCGAGCTGCCGTTCCTGCACGCGGTCCACGACAACGAGAACGCGATCCGGCTCTACGGCCGCCTCGGCTTCACGCACAGCGCCGACGTGGTGTTCGCGTCCTTCAGATACACGGGGTAGAGGCGTGAAGGCCGGCCGTCGACGGCCGGCCTTCAGAGCTGGCCGTGATTGGGCGGCAGCTGATCCGCCAGCTCGTAGGCCGCGATGTGCGCGTACTTCCAGTCCATCGGGTCGTGGACGCTGTGCGTGCGCGCGTTGCGCCAGTGCCGGTCCAGGTCGTACTTCGCGGCCGCCGAACTCGTCCCGCACATGGTGAACAGCTCCGACCCGGCCTCCAGCGCCACCTCGCTGCCGAAGGCCTTCGCGGCCGCGACGGCGAGCGAGCCACGTGCCGCGGCCTCGGCGTCCGCGGGGATCAACCCCACTTCATCGAGGGTACGGGCAGCCGACTCCAGCAGGGCCTCCGCCGCTCGCACCCGGGTCGCCAGCCGTCCGTAACGGTGCCGCACGTGCGGGTCGTCGACGGCCGCCGCCGCACCGGACCGGACCGCCTCGGTGGACGGCCGCGCCTTCACCCGCAGGTAGGACCGGGCGTCCCGCAGAGCCGCGCCCGCGATGCCCACCTCGATGGCCGCGTGCACCAGCTGCGCCCGGGCCCCGATCTGCTGCGGGACCTCGTACGCGCCCGCGTAGTCGATACGCATCCCGGCCTCCACCGGCACCCGCCGGAACGTGGCCGTGCCACTGATCGTCGCCCGCTGCCCGAGCATGTCCCAGTCGGTGTCGACCGACACCCCCTCGGCGGCCCGCGGCACCAGGGCCAGCACCACCCGCCCCGTCTCGTCGAGGGCGCTCACCGCGATCCACGCGCTGGTCAGCGCCCCGGTGGTGTAGTACTTGACCCCGTCCAGCAGGCCGTCGGTGATCCGGGTGCGCAGATCCTGGGCGTGCTGCCCGCCGCGTTCGGCGAACGCGTTCCCCAGCCGCCGGCCGGCCAGCACGTCACCGAAGGCGCGCTTGCGGGCCTCCGGTCCGGCGTGCACCGCGAGCACGTCCACCAGCAGGAAGTGGCTCTGCGGGACCTGGGCGATCGCCGGGTCGGCGGCCGCGACGATCCGCGCCACCTCGCCGAGGGTCCGCGGGCCCAGGCCCGGGCCGCCGTCGGACACTCCGACGGTGATGCCGAGCAGCCCGGAGGCGTCGAGGGCGGCCAGGGCCTCGTGCGGGACGACCTCCGCGCCGTCCCGGTCGCGCTGGACCGCGCCCGGCTCCAGGACCGCGGCGAGCCGGTGGGCGGCGGTGATCGCCTCATCGTGTGTCTGGGGTACGGCCATCAGCAGATTCTATGGGTCCGCCTCCTCAAGTCGGCCCGCGCGGGACCGATCACCCGGGGGTCCAGCCCGGACGGAGGAGGGGTTATGCGGACGCGGAGTCGACAGGCACGGCCATCGCTCACGGCCGGCGCGCTGGCGCTGTTCATCGCCGGCACGCTGGCCCAGATGCTGATGCTGGCGCGGGCCTGGAGCGACGGCGAACTCTTCCCGTGGGGTGGCCTCGCCCTCGCCGGGGCGGCGCTGAGCGGGCTCGTGCTGTACCGGCAGACGGTGGCCCAGCGGGAGAGCGGGCTCACCGACGGCCTGACCGGGCTCGGCAGCCGCGGCATGTTCCGGCAGGCGTCGAACCGGGCCCGCGACCGGCGGATGGGCGTCCTTCTGATCGACCTGAACGGCTTCAAGGAGATCAACGACATCCTCGGCCACGAGTCCGGCGACCGGGTGCTGGTCGCGTTCGCCGAGGTGCTGCGCCGCTGCGTCCAGCGCCCGAACCTGTCTTTCCGCCTCGGTGGCGACGCGTTCGCGGTGGTGCTGCCGGACGTGGCCCGGCCCGAGGACGCCTACGAGGTGGCCGGCCGGATCGCCGCGGCCCTGGGCACGATCGCCGTCGACGGCCGCCTGGTCACCCTGGCGGCGAGCATCGGCGTGGCGGTCACCGGGCCCGGCGAGCTCACCCACGACGAGATCGTGCACCGGGCCGGCCTGGCGATGCGGAGGGCGAAGTCGCTCGGCCCCGACACCCGCTGGGCGATCTGGCAGGAGCAGCTCGAGACCGAGCTGCCCACCGCCGCTTAGAACCCGCACATCGTACGGATCACTCGTTGTGCAGGACCCGGGCGATGGTGAGGCGGGCCGCCGAGCGGGCCGGCAGCAGCGCGCCCACCACCGCGATCAGGACACCGCTGAGCACCAGCAGGGCGAGTTGCAGTGGGTCCCACACCCGCAGCACCGACTCCGGCAGCGTCACCTTGGCGGCGCCCGCGGAGAGCGGCACCACCAGCCGGTGCGCGGCCATGCCGAACGGGATGCCGAGCAGGCCACCGGCCACACCGAGCGCCGCCATCGAGGTGACCAGCATGGTGATCACCTGGCGTGGGGTCATCCCGATGGATTTCAGCATGCCCAGGTCACGGCGCCGGTCCAGGACGTTGAGCGCCACCGTGTTCAGCACGCCCAGCGCCGCCACCGTGGCCAGCAGCGCCGCCAGCACACCGGAGAAGCCGGTCACGATCACCTGAAGGTCGTTGGCGCCGCCGCGATGCCACGGCGACAGACCCGGATCGGCCGTGCGGATCGCCTGCATGTAGGCCGCGATGTCCGTGCCCTCGGCGAGATCGACCTGGTAGAAGTAGTCGAACGGCTTCACGTCGTCGAACTCCCGCCACGGGGCGAACAGGCCGTCCCCGGGGCCGGGCAGGTTCTGCAGCGTCTCACCGACGATGGTCACGGTCGTCCGGACGCCCTGCAATTCCATGGTGATCGTGTCGCCGACCTCCAGATCCCGTTTGTTGAGCAGCTCCGAGGTCGCCACCATCTCGTCCGGCGCGGCCATCCAGCGGCCCTCGAGAAGCTGGTCCTCGTACCCCATCGCGGCGACGTCGCCCCGGACGAAGTTGACCTGGATCGGCTCGCTCTGGCCGAGGACCGAAATCGGGCGGCCCAGCGCGACCCCGATCCTCTCGGTGCCGGGAAGACCGCGCAGCAGCGCCTCCACCTCCTCGTCGGTGCGGCTGGTGAGCACCCCGCCGGTGGGGCTGTCCGGCAGCTCCGGGCGGATGCTGACGTCACCGCCGGCCGCCGCGTCGAGTGCCGCGAACCGGACAAGGGTGTCGGAGAGGCCGGTCGCGAACGTCACCGTGGTCACGCCGAGCAGCAGCGACGCCATGGTCAGCGCGGTCCGGGCCGGACGGGCGAACAGGTGCCCCAGCCCGAGGCTGACCGAGCGTGGCAGACGCGTACCCCCGAGGGTTCTCTGCACGCGCAGACCGTGACCGCGCCGGGGAGCGCTGCCCGCGCTGATCGCCTCGGCGGCGGAGAGGCGGTGCGCGCGGGAGGCGGGCACCAGCGCGGTCAGAAGGACCAGCGCCGGTATGCCGACCAGCCCGGCCGCCCACACCCAGCCCGGCACGCCGGTGTCCTGCCCGAATCCCATCCCGCGGAAGGTGTCCTCCAGCAGCGGCTGCACGCCGAGGTCGCCGAGCACGGTGCCGAGGATCGCGCCGACCGCCGCCGGCACCGTCACCATGGTCAGGTAGACGGCGACCACCTGACGCGGAGTGAAGCCGAGCGCCTTCAGCATCCCGATGTGCCGGAACCCGGAGACGACCGCTCCACTCACCACATTCCCCACGATGATCACCGCGATGATCAGGCCGAGCACGCCGAAGGTGCCCAGGAACGGCAGGTACACGCCGGACCCCTCGGCCGCCTCCTCCTTGACGACCTGGTACGGCTGGGCCGCGATCAGCGCGCCCCCGGGAAGCCCCGTGGTCATCCCGGTGAGCCGCTGCTGAACCGCCTCCCTCGTGGACACGTCGCCGGAGAACCGGTACAGCATCTGTTTCCCGGTCGGCCGCAGCGCCGTCATCTGTTCCGGCGTCACCCAGCCGTCCGCCGAGCCGCCCACGCTGAACGCCCAGCCGACCACGGTCAGCGTCGTCCCGTCCGCGGCGAGCGACGGCATCCGGCCGAACGGGCCCCGGACGAAGTCTCCCTCGTTCTCCGGTGGCGCGTTCAGCACGATCTCGCCCGGCGCCGATGCCCACCGCCCCCGCCAGAGGTCGAGGCGGTCCACGTCGCCGCCGGGGCCGGCCCGCCCGACCAGCGTCAGCGGGCCCCGCAGGACCGGCCCGACCCCGCCGCCCGGCTCGAACGTCACCTGCCCGAATGGTCCGGCGGCCGCCTCCACGCCGTCACGCGCGGCCGTGAGCTGCGCGTCGGTCACCTTGGCCGGGTCGAACGCGGCGACCGCGTGCGCTCCCCGCTGCTGCGCCAGGGCCCGGTCGAACGGCGCCGACATCGCGTCCAGCAGGGCCAGCGAGACGACCACGGTGGCCGTGCAGAAGAGCGCGACCAGGCCGATCACGAAGGTCTGGAGCCGGCGGCGGCGGATAGCGGCCTTCGCGGCCGCCCACACGGCGCTCACACCCGGTCCAGGGCGGATTCGCGGGCGATCCGGCCGTCGGCGAGCTCGACCAGCCGGCTGGCGCAGCGGTGCGCGAGCCGCTCGTCGTGGGTGACGATCAGCAGTGTCTGACCGATCTGGTTGAGGTCGATCAGCAGGTCCATCACCTGCTCACCGGCCCGGCTGTCGAGGGCGCCGGTGGGCTCGTCGGCGAGCAGCAGCGCCGGCCTGTTCATCAGCGCGCGGGCCACCGCCACCCGCTGCCGCTCGCCACCGGACAGCGCCGCCGGGTAGACGTCGCGGCGGCCGGCGATCCCCAGCTCGTCGAAGAGCTCCAGCGCGCGGCGCCGGGCGGTGGCCGCCGAGGACCCGGTCAACTGGGCGGCCAGGGCCACGTTGTCCAGCGCCGACAGGTCGTCCAGCAGGTTGAAGAACTGGAAGATCATGCCGAGGTGGTGGCGGCGGAACAGCGCCAGCCCCGTCTCGTTCATCAGGTCCAGGCGCTCGCCGTGCACCGTCACCTCGCCCGCGGTCGGCCGGTCCAGGCCGGCGACCATGTTGAGCAGGGTGGACTTGCCGCAGCCGGACGGGCCCATCACGGCCACCGCCTCACCGCGGCGGATCTCCAGCGAGACGCCGTCCAGGGCGGCCGTCTCACCGAACTCCTTGCGCACTCCATCGAGCCGCACCACCGTCTCTGTCGTCATGCCGGGAACGCTACGGACGGCCGACGGCGGCGTCATCGGCTTCCGGATGCAACCACCCGGGGTCTGTCATACCGGGGATGTAGGCGCGGCCGACCACGGGTTGATGTGCCGCCCGCGCGGGCATGCCAAGGTGTTCGGAGTGAGGACGCTGATGCTGGTCGTGGCACTCGTGGTGGCCTGTCTGGCCGCCGCGGCGCTCGGGTTCGCGCTGCGCCGGGCCCGGCAGCGGCACGAGCGGGCGCTGGGGGAGCGGGGCTGGCTGCTGGAGCGCGAACGGGAGGCGGCGGCACTGGCGGCGGTCGGTGCGGAGCGCGCGCGGATCGCGCGGGAACTGCACGACATCGTCAGCCACAACGTCAGCGTCATGATCGTGCAGGCGGGCGCGGCGCGGGAGGTGCTGGCGAGCATGCCGGAGGAGGCGGCCTCGGCGCTGGCCGCGGTCGAGCGGGCCGGGCGCGACACGATGACCGAGCTGCGGCACCTGCTGGGCCTGCTGGCGCCCGCGCCGGACGGGTCGGACGAGACCGAGCCGGAGGATCTCGCGCCGCAGCCCAGCCTGGCCCGGCTCACCCCGCTGGTGGACCGGATCGCGTTCGCCGGCCTGCCGGTCGACGTCCGGGTGTCGGGCGAGCCGTGCCCGCTGCCGACCGGCATCGACGTGACGGCGTACCGGATCGTGCAGGAGGCGCTGACGAATGCCCTGAAGCACGGCGCCGGCGGAAAGGCCGAGGTCACCATCCGTTACGCGGAGCACGCCCTGCGGGTCGAGGTGCTCACCACCGGCCCGAGTGTGCTGACCGGCGGCCCACCACCGGTCCGCGGCGGCGACGGCGCGGGCCGTGGTCTCGCCGGCCTCCGTGAGCGGGTCGCGGTCTACGGCGGCGACCTCGACGCCCGGCGCCGTCTCGGCGGCGGCTACCGGGTCCGCGCCCGCCTCCCGCTGGACGTGCCATGACCGCCGCGCCGACCATGGAGGCATCATGAGTGACATCGCGGCGACGCCCCGCGTGCTCATCGTCGACGATCAGGAGCTGATCCGGACCGGGTTCCGGATGATCCTCACCGCCCGCGGCATCGACGTGGTGGGTGAGGCGGCCGACGGGGCCGCCGCCGTCGACGCCGAGCGCCGCCTCGAGCCGGATGTCGTCCTGATGGACATCCGGATGCCCGGGGTGGACGGGATCGAGGCCACCCGCCGCATCCTGGCCCGCAACCCACGCTGCCGCATTCTCATGCTGACCACGTTCGACCTGGACCGCTACGTCTACACCGCCCTGGCGGCGGGGGCCAGCGGCTTCCTGCTCAAGGACGTGACAGCCGACCACCTGGCGGCGGCGGTGCGCCTGGTCGGCACCGGCGACGCCCTGCTCGCCCCGTCGATCACCCGGCGGCTGGTGGAGCGGTTCGCGGTCGGGGAGCAGCCCCTGGCGGTGCCCCGTGACCTGGCCCAGCTCACCCCGCGTGAGCTGGAGGTGCTGACCCTGCTGGGCCGGGGCCTGTCCAACACCGAGCTGGCCGAGACGCTGACGCTCAGCGAGGCGACCGTGAAGACCCACGTCGCCCGGATCTTCGCGAAACTGGAGCTGCGGGACCGCGCCCAGGCGGTGGTTCTGGCGTACGAGACCGGACTCGTCACGCCATCCGGTTGAACGCTCGTTAAGCTGAGGTCATGACCGTGGATCGCATGCTTCCCACCGCTGAAGCGCACGACCTGCTCGACCTGACCGCCGAACTCGCCACCCGAGAGCTCGCCGGCAAGGTCGACGACTTCGAGGCACGCGGCGAGTTCCCCCGAGACGTGCTGCGCACCCTGGGCCGATCCGGCCTGCTCGGCCTGCCCTATCCCGAGGCCGACGGCGGGGCCGGCCAGCCGTACGAGGTGTACCTCCAGGTCCTCGAGATCCTGGCCGGCACGTGGCTGGGCATCGCCGAGGCGGTCAGTGTGCACACCCTGTCATGCTTCCCGGTCGCCGCCTTCGGCACCCCGGATCAGCGCAAGATGCTGCCGGACATGCTCGGCGGGGAGTTGCTCGGCGCGTACGCCCTCTCCGAACCGCAGGGCGGAAGCGACGCCGCGGCCCTGACCACCCGCGCGGTCGCCGACGGCGACGACTATGTCGTGACCGGCACGAAAGCCTGGATCACCCACGGTGGCCGCGCCGACTTCTACAACATCTTCTGCCGCACCGGCGGCCCCGGCGCCCGCGGCATCTCCTGCCTGCTCGCCGACGCCGCCACCCCCGGTCTGCTGCCGCAGGCGACGGAACGGCTGATGGGCCTGCGCTCGTCCGCGCCCGCCCAGATCGTGCTGGAGGGCGCCCGCATCCCGCGCGACCGCCTGGTCGGCACCGAGAACGAGGGCTTCGCCATCGCGATGAAGGCGCTCGACTCCGGCCGGCTCGGCATCGCCGCCTGCGCGGTCGGGCTCGCCCAGGCCGCTGTCGACTACGCGACCGGCTATGCGAAGGAGCGCGAGCAGTTCGGTAAGCCGATCGCCTCGTTCCAGGGCCTCGGCTTCATGCTCGCCGACATGGCCACCCAGGTCTCCGCGGCCCGGGCGCTGCTGCTGTCCGCGGCCCGCCTCAAGGACGCCGGCCGCCCGTTCTCGATCGAGGCGGCGAAGGCGAAACTGTTCGCCACCGACATGGCCATGCGGGTCACCACCGACGCCGTCCAGATCCTCGGCGGGTACGGCTACTCCGCCGACCACCCGGCCGAGCGCTGGTTCCGGGAGGCGAAGGTGCTCCAGATCGTCGAGGGAACCAACCAGATTCAGCGAATGGTGATCGCTCGGTCGATGACCGGACGCTGAGCGGAGGCATAGCATCCACGTCTATGGATCGGCGTGACGGTGTCGGCGCGGCCATCGGCCTGGGTGTGTTCGGTGGCTGCGCGGTGGTGGTGGTCGTCCTGCTCATGAAGGTGATCGGCAACGCCGGACCGGCGGAGCCGGTCGCCGAGGCCGCGGCGCCGACCCAGAGCGTCCCGCCCGGCGTCTCGGTCACCACCACCCGCAGCGCCGCGCCGTCCGGGCCGTTCGAGGGCACGCCCGCCGAGTCCTACCCGAAGGGCGCGGGCGGCATCACGCTGCCGGCCGCGAAGGCGGTCACCGGGTTCAGTGCGGCCGAGGTGAAGGCCGCGCTGAACGACGTCCGGGACGCCATGATCGCCGGGCGGCTGGACCATCGGATGATCGTCGACCACGACCCGGCCACGTTCCTCGACATGTTGGCGCCGAACGCCGCCGACCACTGGCGCAAGCAGTTCCAGCAGGGCAGGTCCGCCTCGGTGGCCACCTGGATCGACCCGGCGGTGCGGCTCGACGGCAAGGAACAGCCCCGGGTCAGCGGCCGGGTGACCTACTCCTCCGAGAAGATCGACGGCCTGCGTACGCTGCGGATCACCACCAACTTCATCTGGGTGTACGCGTTCGAGGGCGGCGGGGACACGCCGATCGCCGCAGCGCACGACGAGATCCGGTGGGAGTTCCCGCGTACCGAGAATCTGCGTAAGGCCGACAAAGGCATGTGGATCGGGGAAACGCAGTCCTACATGGCGTGGATGGACTGTGCCGCCTCCGAGAAGGGCCTGCTGCGGCCGGGCACCGCCACGTCGGCGCCGACCCCGGCCACCAGCGAGGAACCGGGGGCGATCCTGCGGGCCGACCACCCACTGGACATCACGGGCACCTGCTGACCAACGGTTCACCGACCAGTAGTGTGGCGCCGTGGAAGAGATCGACCAGGCGATCGTGTCGGCACTGACCGCGGACGGCAGGTTGTCGTACACCGACCTGGCCGAGCGGGTGGGCCTCAGCGTCTCCGCCGTGCACCAGCGTGTCCGCCGGCTCGAGCAGCGCGGCGTCATCAACGGCTACACCGCCCGTGTCTCGTACGAGGCGCTCGACCTGCCACTCACGGCGTTCGTCGCGATCCGCCCGTTCGACCCGTCACAGCCCGACGACGCCCCTGACCGGCTCGCCCACCTCGCCGAGATCGACTCCTGCTACTCGGTCGCCGGCGAGGACTTCTACCTGCTCCTGGTGCGGGTGAAGAGCCCGGCCGACCTGGAGCGGCTGCTGCAGGACATCCGCACGGCGGCGAACGTCACCACCCGTACGACGGTGGTGCTGTCCACGCCGTACGAGAACCGGCCACCCCGGATCGCCGCCCCCGAGAGCTGAGGCCCGCTTACTGACGGTAGTCCGCCAGGAATGTGCCGAGCCGGCTGATCGCGTCGTCCAGCACGTCGACCGGAGCCAGGAAGACCACGCGCAGATGGTCCGGCGTGTCGATGTTGAAGCCGGTGCCGTGCGAGAGCAGCAGGTGCTGGTCCTCCAGCAGGTCGATGATCATCCGCTCGTCGTCGTGGATCTTGTGGAACGCCGGGTCGAGACGGGCGAACAGGTAGAGCGCCCCCTCCGGCTTGACACAGTCGACGCCGGGGATCGCGACCAGCCGCTCCCAGGCATGGTTGCGCTGCTCGTAGAGGCGGCCGCCGGGACGGATCAGCGCGTTGATGCTCTGGTAGCCGCCGAGCGCCGTCTGGATCGCGTGCTGCGCCGGCACGTTCGGGCACAACCGCATGTTGGCCAGCAGTTGCAGGCCCTCCAGGTAGTCGGTGTCCCGGCCGCTGAAACCGCTGATCGCCAGCCAGCCGGAACGGAAACCGGCCGCCCGGTACGTCTTCGACAACCCGCCCATGCTGATCATCGGCACGTCCGGCGCCAGAGCGGCGGCCGTGTGGTGCAGCGCGCCGTCGTACACGATGCGGTCGTAGATCTCGTCGGTGAACACCAGCAGCCCGTGCCTCCGGGCCAGGTCGAGCATCCCCTCGAGGACCTCACGCGAGTAGACGGCGCCGGTCGGGTTGTTCGGGTTGATGATCACCATGGCCCGGGTGGCGGGCGTGATCCGCGACGCCAGATGCTCCAGATCGGGCTGCCAGCCGGCACTCTCGTCACAGCGGTAGTGCACCGCCCGGCCCCCGCACAGCGAGACCGCCCCGGTCCACAGCGGGTAGTCGGGGCTCGGCACCAGCACCTCGTCACCGGTGTCCAGGAGCCCTTGCAACGCCATCACGATCAGCTCGGAGACGCCGTTGCCGAGCATCACATCCTCCGGCTGCACGGAGGTGACACCCTGGGTCTGGTAGTACTGCGCCACCGCGACCCGCGCCGAATAGATGCCGCGGGCGTCGCTGTACCCCTGCGCGGCGCCGAGATTGTGCACCACGTCGGCGACGATCGGATCCGGCGTGGCCAGGCCCCACGGCGCCGGATTGCCCAGGTTCAACTTGAGGATCTGGTGCCCGGCGTCCTCCAGTTCCTGGGCTCGGCGCAGCACCGGGCCGCGGATGTCGTACCGGACTGCCTTGAGCCTCTGCGCCTGTTTCACCAGGTAACTCTCCCACCCGACGGTGGCGGCGTCGCGGTCCAATCCGCGGAGGGCGGACGTTTCATCGCCGGTGCTCTATCTTCTCGGTGTGGACCTATACACACGGATCGGTGAGGGGCCGGCGGTCACGGCCGCCGTCGACGCGCTCTACCGGGTGATTCTCGGCGACTCCCGGCTGTCCGGCTATTTCGCCGCGACCGACGTGCCGCGCCTCAAGGAACACATGGTGGCGCTGCTCAGCCAGGTGCTGGGCGGCCCACAGGACTACAGCGGCCGCGATCTGCGTGGCGCGCACCTCGGCCTGGGCATCACCCCGGCGGACTACGACCTGGTCGGCGCCTACCTGCTCGGCGTCCTGGCCGGCCTGGGCGTCGACGACGAGGTCCTCACCGCGGTCCGCGGCGTCCTCTCCTCCGTGGCCGACGACGTCGTCGGCTGAGCCGGACCCCACACCTCACGGCAGCGTCCTTTCGTGGTCGAGGTCCGCGTCCCACTTCCAACCCCTTTTTCCGGTACGCGTGACCTCGCCCCGCCTCATCACGACCGTCCCGTCCGTTCGGCGCGATCTCGCTGCCCGCTCCAGCCTGTGCCGCACCCACCGGGCGAAGATCGCTGCCCGGGCAGGCCCAGCCAGTCACCACCACCCTCACCTGCCGCCGCCCACGGATGGTGAGCGGGCGGGCCCGGCCTGTCGCGGCCATCCCGCCTGCCGCCGCTCACGGCGATCGGTGCGCGGGCGGGCCCGGCCTGTCGCGGCCATCCCGCCTGCCGCCGCTCACGGAGATCGGTGCGCGGGCGGGCCCGGCCTGTCGCGGCCATCCCGCCTGCCGCCGCCCACGGAGATCGGTGCGCGGGCGGCCGCCACTCTTCCCGTCTGCCGCCGGTCGCGGCCGGGCGACGGGCCCGTCACCTGCTTCCGGTCACGCTGGCCGGGCGGTCACGGTCTCCCCGGTGTGCGCGGGCGCCGCGGCGAAGAGGCGGTCCAGGTGGGAGTCGAGGGTCCTGCGCGCCTGCTCCGGCGTGTACTGCCCGCCCAGCAGGTAGACGCCCAGGCCCTCCATGAGGGCGAGCAGTCCGGCCGCCGCGTTCTCAGGGTCGGGGCACGGAAGCAGTCCGGCGATGAAGCCGACCATCTGCTCGGTCTCCTCCCGCAGCGCCGCGGACGCCGGTGGTCGCACGGCCGTATACGCCAGGAACGCCAAGGCGACCCGCCCGTCGGCACGGGTCACCTCGTCCAGGGGAAGCAGCGTCCCGATGATCGTTTGCAGCAGGTCACGCGGCGACGGCGCGGTGCCCAGATGGGTGACAGCGTCGGTGACCCGTATCTGGTTGCGCTCCCGAACCACATCCAGCGCGAAGGTCATCATCTCGTCCTTGGTGCGGAAGTAGTGCTGAACCATCCCGGCGGAGACGCCCGCCTCGGCCGCGACGTGGCGCAGGCTGACCGCTTCGAGACCCTGCTCGGCGGCGACCCGCATGAGCGCGTCGGCGATCTGGGTACGGCGCTTCTGGCGGTCGACCTTCTTGGGCATGGCGTCGATGCTGTCACAATGCCGTGGTCACGGTCCCGGCCGCACCGTCCACGGTGACCACCTGCCCATCAGTGATCAGCCGGGTCGCCCCGGGAACGCTGATCACAGCCGGCATCCCGTACTCCCGGGCGACGGTCGGCCCATGCGCCATGATCGCCCCCGTCTCGGTGACCAGGGCGGCCGCGGTGAGGAACAACGGCGTCCACCCCGGATCGGTGGTAGCCACCACCAGAATTTCCCCAGGCTCGACCCGGGCCCGCCCCGGTTCATGGACGATCCGGGCGCGGCCGGTCACCCTTCCCGCCGAGGCGCCAACCCCACGGAGTACGCCCACACCCGCCACCCCGTCCGATCCGTGCCTCCACCCACACGGCGTGTCCCGGTCCGATCCGTGCCTCCACCCAAACGGCGTGTCCCGGTCCGATTCGTGCCTCCACCCAAACGGCGTGTCCCGGTCCGATTCGTGCCTCCACCCAGACGATGTGTCCCGGTCTGATCGGTGCTCCCGATCGATCGGCGTGTCCCGGTCCGATCCATGTTCCTGTCCGGTCAGCGCCTCCCTGTCCGTATCGGCTTCCTGCCTGGTTGACACGTTCCTGTCGGTGTCGCGTTCCTCGCCGGACGACTCTATGTCTGAAATATGCCGTTTCGCGGCGAGCGCTGCCTCGACATCGGTGCCGTCGGACAGCAGAACCGGTGGCACGTGCCGCCGCAGACACTCGGCTTGGTACCAGCTTTTCCGCGCGGCGACGACCGCCCGCAGATCCGCGAGGCCGGCGTCGGTAGTCAGGCCCGTTTCACCCGTGGGACCGGATGGGGGACCGGTGCGCCGGCCCGGGGGACCGATGCGCCGGCCCGCTGGGTCCGGTGCAGAGACGGCCGCGGACGGCTCTGCGGCCGCAGCCTCGCCGGGGTTCAGGAACATGATGTCGGCAGGCTCGGCGAGGCGGCCCGCCGCGACGAGTAGTGCTCCGGTCTCCAGGAGGCGGCGGCGGTCGGCGGCAAGACGGTACAGGCCGGCGAACTTGCCGGACTCCCGCAGACCGGCCAACTCGCGTGCCCGCCGCAGCAGGAACACCGCCAGCGTCCCGCGGACCGGGCGCCGTCGCCGAGCGCGGACGGCCAGGTCGGCGAGCGCGGCCTCGGCACGCTCGGCGGCGTGCGCGAAACGGCGATCGGGTGCCTGATCGAGGTCGGTGAGGCGCAGGTAGTTGGCGATCGCCGCGAACACCGGAGCCGGATCCTCGAACCAGCGTGGAACACCGAGATCAGCCTCTGCGACGGCCCGATGACCGTAACGGGCCAGGAAGGCGCCCAGCCCGATGTCTGGCAGCCCGCCGCTCAGGTAGAGCCCGGCGAGGTCGGCAGGTGGAGTGCCGAGCAGCAGGTCCGCGTGATCGCGGGCGGCATCGGCAAGCCGCCACAATGCCAGGTCCATCTCGATGGTCACGTTGTGCGGCAGCCCGCCGAGCACGGTGTGGATCTCAGCGTCGGTGGCGAGGCCTTCGAGCAACCGCCCAGGCAGCGCGGATGCCAGCATCCCGGCGACGATCGGCCAGGTCAGATCATCGGAATCCGATGCCCCCGATGAGTTCGTTGAAGCCGGCGGCCCCGATGTGTCGTTGCCGCTCGCTGCGGCAACCCTGACGTGACACTCTTCCTGGGCCGCACCGCCCTCGCCCACGGCACCGACACCCTGGCCACCACCCTCACCGGCGAGGCGGGCCACGGCCTCGGCCACACGGGCGCGGGCCGCGGCGGGGCGGGCGAGCGCGCGGATGATGCCGGTGAGCGCCCGGAACGCGGTGGCCGGGGAGCCGGAAGGCCGGGTCGAACCGCCCTTGACGGGCGCGAACCGGGGATCGGTCAGCACGTGCTCCATGGCTGCCTGGGCTCGCGGTCCGAAGTCCACCGCCATGAGTTTGACCAGGCGGTTGCGGGTTGCCGGGTGACGGGCGAGGTCGGTGAGGTCGCCGTAGAGGCGGCCGCCGATGTCCACGATCTCCGCCCGGACGCCGAGCGCGGCGAGCATCGCGCTGATCACGTCTTTCAGCGTCGCCATCCCCATCGGGGTGACCGGCCGCAACATGCCCTGCACGTGACCGAACTCCACATAGACGCGCGGATCGTCACTCGCCGGCGGCGCGGGGAAGAGGGCCGTGACCGGCCGGGACTGGAGCACCCACAGGTCGCCGGCGGGATCGATCGCCCATTCGACGTCCTGCGGGGAGCCCCGGTGTCGTTGCAGCCGCTCGCCGAGGGCCCACAGGTCCGGCATCGCGGTGCCGTCGGCCAGGACCCGGCGGCTCACCGGGCCGCACCCGTCGACCACCGAGGTGCCCGGGCCGGCGGCGGACTCCACCATCATCTCGGTGCGGCGGCCGGTGACCGGATTCGCGGTGAAGAGGACGCCGGCGGTCTCCGCCCGGACCATCCGTTGCACCACGACGGCCATCCGCACGGTGTCGTGCCCGATGCCCCGGGCATCGCGGTAGGCCCTCGCCCGCTCACCGTGCAGCGACTCCCAGCACTCGGCGATCCCGGCGAGCACCGCCTCGGGCCCGGTGACGTCGAGGACGGTGAGATGCTGGCCGGCGAAGCTCGCGCCGGCCAGGTCCTCGGCCGTCGCGCTGGACCGGATTGCCACCGGACCGCCACCGAGCGCCTCGTAGGCGGCGCGCACCTCGGTCTCGGGGAGCACGCCGCACCGGTGGGCCTCGGTGGTGACGCAGAAGCCGTCGGGCACCCGCTCGCCGAGCCGGATCAGCTCACCCAGCCCGGCCGCCTTGCCCCCGGCGAATGCGATGTCGGCGGCGGACACCTGGGAGAGCGGAACGACGAGCATGACGGCCCCCGATGCGATACGACTGTATTGCCATTGACCTTACCCGCGTTTGCGATACGATCGCAATGCGAAAGGGAGGGCATCATGGCGGTCATGGATCACGGGGACGTCGACGACGCGGTGGCGGAGATGATGCGGGTCCTGCGGCCGGTTCAGGAGCGTGACTGGGAGGTGCGGGCCGGCCCGCTGGAGTGGACCTGCCTCGCGACGGCAGCCCACGTGGCACACGACCTGACGGCGTATGCGGGTCAGATCTCCGGCCGGGAGCCGGGTGCTTATCTGCCGTTCGACCTGGTCGTCAAGCCGAAGGCGGTGGCTCGTGAGGTCCTGAGCGTGGTGGTCGCGTGCGGCGCCATGCTGAGTGCGGCGCTTCGCGTCGCCGGGCCGGAGGCACGCGGCTGGCATTGGGGGGCGACCGACACGACCGGGTTCGCGGCCCTCGGCGTCAACGAGACCCTGGTGCACACGTGGGACATCGCCCAGGGCCTCGGCCTCGACTGGACACCGCCACCGGCGATGTGCGCCGCCGTGCTCGCGCGCCTCTTCCCGGAGGCTCCACCCGGTGATCCGGTCCAGGCGCTGCTCTGGTGCACCGGCCGCGTGGCCCTGCCGGACCGCCCACGCCGACCATCGTCCTGGAAGCTGCGCGCGGCCCTGGGCTGACCCGCTCGGCGCCGAAAGAAAGGGGCTGACCCGCTCGGCGCCGAAAAGAAGGGGCTGACCCCGCCCGGTGCCGAAAAGAAGGGGCTGACCCCGCCCGGTGCCGAAGGAAGGGGCTGACCCGCCCGGTGCTGGGTGAAGGGCCGGGCCGTCCGCGACCGGATCGGCCGCCCGAAAGGCCGATGCCGCTGGAACTTGAAAGACTGTCCGCGACCGGATCGACCACCGAAGGGCCGATCCGGCCGGAGCCCGATCAGCGGGGGCGGTCGAACTCCCCGCCTGCCACGCCCGCGATGAAGGCGGCGAACGACTCCCGGTCGAAGCTCAGCACCGCACTCTCCGGATTCTTGGAGTCCCGCACCAGGATCCGTTCGGGTAGCGGCGCGACCTCGACGCAGGCTCCACTGCTGCTGTACGAGCTCTTGCGCCACCGCGGCGCCCCGGAAAGACCGTCCATGGTCTACCCACCCCATCTAACGTGACCGAGCATGGGCCCCTTGACCCACGCAAAGAGCAGCTTATAGCGCAAATCACCCACAATTCTGACTCTGCGTGCACTTTGCACCTGGTCTAGAGTGAGATCGTGGTGTCCAGAGGGGAGGAGCCATGGGTGGTCCGACGCCCGGCCCGGCGATCGCCCGGGCCCTCCTGTCCAAGGACCTGCGCACGCTGCGTGACGACCGCGCCGCATCCGACGTGGCCCGTGCCATGCACTGGTCACTGTCCAAGCTGAACCGGATCGAGAACGGTAAGGTCACCATCGGCCCGGTGGAGGTCGAGGCCCTGGCCAGGCACTACGGCGTGGACGATCCGGAGGAGCTGCGCCGCCTGGTGCGGCTCTCGGTCACCTCACGGCAGCGGATGTGGTGGCGCGACGAGCACTTCGCCGAGGATTTCACGAATTTCATCGCCTTCGAGCACGACGCCTCCCATTTGTACGGCTACCAGGCCACCTTCATCCCACCACTGCTGCAGATCCCGGAGTACGCGCTGGCCGTCACCTCCTCGGTGCTGCGCCGCCCCACCCGCGACCGCCAGGTCCGCACCATCGTCGACGTCCGGCTCAAACGGCAGGAGTCGCTGCGGCAGCGGCTCGACGGCGACTTCCCGCCGAGCCTCAGCCAGGTCATCGACGAGGCCGTCCTGCTGCGCCCGGTCGGCGGCGGTGACGTGATGACCGCCCAGCTCGACCATCTGGCCGAGATGGCGAAGCGGCCCGGCATCCGGATCGTCGTCCTGCCGTTGCGGCTCGGCGTCCACCCGGGTCTGGGCGGCACGTTCGAGCTGCTCACCTTCACCGAGGACGACGATCTGGACGTGGTCTTCATCGAGACCCCGGCCAGTGACTTCCTGCTCACCGACCGGGAGGACACCGCCACCTTCCGGGAGATCACCACCGAGCTGCTGGACACCGACCCGTCCGGCGACAGCCTGCACCGCGCGCTCACCGCGGCGAAGGCGACGCTGCGTTCCTGATCCTGTCCGTCAGGACCCGGTGAACGGCGTCGATGGAGGGCTGAGCGATGGTCACCGGGCTGGTGCTGGACGATGCGGGTTTCGAGATCCTGGCCGAGGGCCGGCGGATCGGCCCGCGCCGGAGGATCACGGCCGACGACGGGGCGCTGCTGCGTGCTCTCGCCGACCGCTACGTGCAGGCGGTCCACGCGAACGCCGGCGACGCGACCTTCGTCGCGCTGGGCCGCGACCTCTTCGCGTGGCTGGACGGCGATCAGGCCCAGCTCGGCGACCTGCTCACCCAGGTGCGTGCGCCGGCCACCTTCGAGGTACGCGCTCCGAAGGACCCGCCCGACCAGGTCTGGGCCGTGCTGCGGGCGCCGTTCGAGGTGCTGGCCCGGCCAGAGGGCGGCTTCCTGGCCGAGGACGCGCTGCTCCGTTTCGAGGTGGTGCGCCGTCTGGGCCGCGCCGAGGCCCCGCCCCCGCTGGACGACCACCGTCTGGGCCTGATGTTCATGGCGTCGTCCCCGCGTGGTCAGTTCGAACTGGATTTCGAGGCCGAGGAGACGGCCATCCTGGACGCGGTCGGCGACACCCGCGTCGACCTGGTCGTCGAGGACACCGGCGATCCCGAGCAGTTGGGTCACCGGCTGGCCGACCTGGGCGGCATGCCGGTGGTGCACCTCTCCTGCCACGGCGTCAACAACTGGCGTGCGAGTGCGGACGCTCCCGGCGTACCGGTGCTGATGATGGAGGACGAGGTCGGCGACGGCCGTCCCACCTCGGCGCCGGACCTGGTCCGTCTCTTCTCCACCCCGCCCCGCCTGGTCTTCGTCTCGGCCTGCCTCACCGCGACCGGCGCCGACGCCCGCGGCCACCTGCCCGCCGGGGAGGGCCGCCGCGACCTGGTCCTCGAGCCGGACGACGCGACCGCGGTGATCGCCCATTCGATGGCCACCGGCCTGATCACCGCCGGCATCCCCGCGGTGATCGGCTGGGACGGTTCGGTCACCGACGTGGCCGCCACCCTGTTCGCCGAGGAGCTGTACCGCCGTCTGGGCGCCCGCGCCGATCTGGCGGTCGCCGTCGGCGACGCGCGCCGCGCGCTTCTCGCTCAAACCCATGCGGAGGTACGGGCGGACTGGCACCTGGCCCGCATCTGGCTCGGCCCCACCGGCGGCGGCCCGGTCGTCGCCGGAAAGCGCAAACGCACCCTCGTGTCGGCCGACCACGGCACGAAGACGTTCCTCGACAAGAAGAAGCAGCACGTCCCGGTGGCCGCCCCCAACATGTTCGTGGGCCGCCGCCGTGAGTTGCGGCGTTCCCTGCTGACTCTCCGTAACGACGACTATGCCGGCGTTCTGCTGCACGGCCAGGGCCGCCTGGGCAAGTCGAGCCTGGCCGCCCGCATCGCCGACCGCCTCAACGACCGTGCCGTCGCCGTCGTCTTCGGCGACTACACGGCCCTGGGCGTCCTCGACGCGATCGCCGCCGCCGTCACCACGAACCGCGAGGCCCGCGAGCTGATCGAACACCGTCTGCCCGAGGTCCGCGACCGCCCCGAAACCCTGGAAGCGCTGCTGATCGACCTGGTCAGCGGCCCGTGCGCCCAGTCCGGCCCGGGCCGGCGCCCCCTGCTGCTGATCGTCGACGACCTGGAGCAGATCCTGGAGGCGAACCCGGCCGGCGACCACCGGGTGTCCGCCGCCCACGCCCCGGTCATCGCCGCGATCCTGCGCGCCTTCGACCCGGACGAGACCGACAGTCGCCTGCTCGTCACGAGCCGCTTCCGCTTCTCCCTGAACGGCCTGGAGTCGCGCCTCGAACCGATTCAGCTGGAGCCCCTGTCGGATGCCTCCCAGCGCAAGCTCTCCACCCGTCAGAAGGCCCTCACCTCGGAGGGGATCCGAGTGGCCCGCAAGGAGCTGGCCCGCCGGGCGGTTGCGGTGAGCCACGGCAACCCGGGCCTCCAGGACCTGATCGGCCTGCGCCTGGTCTACAGCGACCAGGTCGACGAGACCCGTGCCGGGAACGTCCTCGACGGCATGGAAACCTATCTGGCCCGCGGTGACCTGCCCTCCGACGCCGAGGTCCGCCGGTTTCTGGAGGCCCTCGCTCTGGACGCCCTCATCGATCTGGCCGGTCCCGGGAACATCGGCCTGCTACGAGCTCTCACCCTGTTCGATCTACCTGTCCCGGCGAAGGTCACCACGTGTCTCGCCGGGCGAACGGGCGGAAGTCTGGACCGGCTTCGTGCGCTCGGCCTGGCCGACACCTTCCCGGACGTCTTCCGGCCGGATCAGTCGGCCAGCGCGGCCAATGGGCTGGTGGTGGGCAGGCTGGTCCCACTGAGTGAGGCTGAGCGTGTGGAAACGGCGACCGTGGTCGCTTCGTTGCTGTACGACGCCTGGGGCGGCGCCGACGCACGCAAACTCCGGGACCCACTGATGGCGTCGCAGCTGGCGCGCCTCGGCCTGCTCGCGGATGATCCCGAGATCATCACCGCCAGCGCGGTCGATGCTCTCTTCGAGATGCGCGGCAACCACGCAGGCGAGGCTTGCCGGTTCGGGCTGGACGCCATCGCTCTGCTGGACCGGCACGGGCGACCGGCTCCGATCATGCTCCTTCGCCGGGTGGCGGCCGCGGCACTCTCGGATGGGCGAGGTGAGGTCGCGGACGTCCTGCTGGAGCGTGCGGTCTCCGAAGCGGGGTCGGGTGACCTGGACGACGAGGACCCTCTCGAGATCGCTCGTGTGATCGACGAACAGGCGCACCGTCTGATCGCCCTCGGCGAACTGGAGCGCGGCGAGGCCGGCCTGCGTCACTCCTACGAGCTGCTCACGGCGAACGGAGCGGAATATGAGGCCACGGTCGTCCAGGGTTCCATCGCGAGGGTGCTGACCTCGCGGGGCGAGTACGAGGAGGCACTGCGGATTCACCGTGACGTTCAGTTGCCGGTCTACACGCGTCTCGGTGAGAGCCGGGAGATCGCCGCGACCTGGGGCAGCATCGCTGACATCCTGTACCGCCAGGGCCAGGACGATGAGGCGCTGCGCATCCGCCGTGAGGTCGAGTTGCCGGTGTACGAACGTCTCGGCGAGAGCAGAGAGGTCGCGGTGACCTGGGGGAGGATCGCCGACATCCTGTTCGAGCGCGGTGAGTACGACGAGGTGCTGCGAATCCATCGCGAGATCCAGCAACCCGTGTACGAGCGTCTGGGGGAGAGCCGGGAAAGCGCGGCCTCCTGGGGACGGGTGGCTCATGTCGCCGTGCGGCGCGGGGACTTCGACGAGGCGTTACGCATCCGCCGTGAGATACAGCTGCCGATCTTCGAACGCCTGCGGGAGACCCGGGAGATCGCACTGACCTGGAGCGGTATCGCCGACGTCCTGAGTGAACAGGGCGAGGACGAGGAGGAGCTTCGCATCCGCCGGGAGATCGAGTTGCCGATCTACGAACGGATCGGGGACCTGTACTCGGCCGCGATCACCTGGGGCCAGATCGCCACCATCCTGTCCCGGCGCGGTGATCATGAAGAAGCCGTCCGGATTCGGCGTGACCACCAACTGCCCCTGCGGGAAAGGCTCGGCGAACCGAAGGCGATCGCCGGCGCACGGGTGGATGTCGCCATGGCCGAACTCGCCCTGGGAAACCCGAAATCCGCCATCGATCACCTGATGGAGGCGTTCCCGCTGGTCATCCGCGCCGGGGACGCGGCAGGCATCGTCGATGTCGGAATCGGGCTGGGCGTGTTGCTGTCACGAGATGCGCCTGACCTGGCCCGGGCGGCGTTCGATCGTGCTCTCGCGGCAGCCGTGGAGATCGGCGATGACCAGGTGGTGGCCCAGATCATGGAGTTTCTGAAGGATTCCGGCCTCGCGGACGGCTCCTGACGGGAGCGGAGGGGAAGAGCCGTTTCAAAGGGGGGCCTGCCGGGCATTGACCGGGTGAGGGCAACCGATCAAGGAGGCTGACGATGAGCATCGCCGACAAGGCCAAGAACAAGGCTGAGGAGATGGCCGGCAAGGCGAAGCAGGGCATCGGCGGGGCGACCGGCAACGAGCGCCTCTCCGCCGAGGGCCAGGCCCAGGAGATGGCCGCGAAGGCCAAGCAGGCCGGCGAGCACGTCAAGGACGCCGGCCGCGACGTCCGGGACGCCCTCAGCTAGGGCATACGGAACGAAAGGGAGGCACCGAGGTGCCTCCCTTTCGTCATGCCTGCTGCTGCTTGCGCCACCAGTCCTGGCCCGACTCGGGCAGCGTGTCGATCGGGTCGTAGTAGGCGTACAGCTTGGAGAGGGCCTCGCTGTCGTCGGCCTCGATCGAGGTGCGGTAGTTCTTCGTCCAGTAGGAGATGCCGTGCTCCCGGTCGTAGTCGGAGATCATGTGCACCCAGCGCTTGCCGACGAACGGCACGTCGCAGACGATTCGCGGGGTCGCGTACCCCGGCAGGTAGCCCATCAGGTCGTGCTGGAGTTGCTGGGCGTGCCACACCGGGACCCGCCAGTGCTCCGCGTTGGGGATCATGTCGCACATGTAGAAGTAGTACGGCAGGATCCCGGCCTCGCCCTGGAGCGCGAAGCAGAGGTCGAGCAGGTCACCCACGGTGGCATTGACACCCCGCATCAGCACACCCTGGTTGCGCACGTCACGCACGCCGACTTCGAGCAGCGTACGCACGGCGCGCGCGACCAGTGGCGTCAGCGAGTTCACGTGGTTGACGTGGGTGTGCACGGCCAGGTTGACGCCGCGTCGCTGGGCCGTCACGGCGACCCGGTGCATGCCTTCGACCACGTCGTCCTGGAGCCAGTGCTGTGGCAGCCCCATGAGCGCCTTGGTGGCCAGCCGGATGTCGCGCACGGTCGGCACCGACAGCAGCCCCATGAGGTACGCCTCGAGCTGCTTCCACGGCACGTTGGCCACGTCGCCGCCGGACACCACCACGTCGCGGACCCCGGGGTGGGCCTTGAGGTAGTCGAGGTGCAGCGTGTACCGGTCGACGGGCTTGAGCGTCAGTTTCAGCTTGTCGACGGTGGGGGTGCTGTTGCCGACCAGGTCCATCCGGGTGCAGTGGCCGCAGTACTGCGGGCAGGTGGACAGCAGTTCGGCCAGCACCTTGGTCGGGTAGCGGTGGGTGAGCCCTTCGGCGACCCACATGTCGTGCTCGTGCAGGGAGTCGCGGGTGGCGTGCGGGTGTGACGGCCAGTCGAGGTGCCGGTCGGTGGCGACGGGCAGCATGTACCGCCGGACCGGGTCGGCGTAGAACGACGCGGTGTCCGGCGCCCGGTCCGGGACCATGGTGTTGAGCATCTGCGGTGGCAGCAGCATCGACATGGTCGCCAGGCGCTGGTGGTCGTCTTCCAGGTCGGCGTAGAACGACTCGTCGACGAGATCGCCGAGCACGGCCCGCAGTTGCTTGATGTTCTTGACGCAGTTGACCCGCTGCCACTGGGCGGACTGCCACTGGGCGGCGGTCACGTCGCGCCAGCCGGGGAACCGGGTCCAGTCCGGCTCGACCAGCTCACGCCGCTGGTACTCGTACGGCTGTCCCGCCACGGTCTCTGCCACGCCGATCCCTCCCAACATTTGGACTGCTGATCAACGTACTGGAGAATCTCCGGTCTAGAAAGCGGGTACGCGAAGGATTTACGGTAGGGCCGCGATATGACAGTGTTTTTAACGTGAGAGAGGTGTGGGAAGCATGAGCATCGGGTTGCGTCGGGTGATCGAGCCGGCCGGCGTGCTGCCGCAGGCCGCGTGGAAGCTGGACGCGGACCCGCGGATCGCGCCGGACGAGGTGCGCATCCGGGTCCAGCGGCTCAACCTGGACGCCGCCAGCTACCGGCAGCTCGCCGAGAAGCACGCGGGCGACGGCGCCGCGATCCGCGCCGAGGTGCTGGAGATCGTCGGGACGCGGGGCAAGATGCACAACCCGGTGACCGGCTCGGGCGGCATGCTGATCGGCGTGGTCGACGAGGTCGGCCCGGAGTCGTCGCTGGCGGTCAAGCCGGGTGACCGGGTCGCCACGCTGGTGTCGCTGACCCTGACCCCGCTGCGGATCACCGACGGGCTGACCGGCTGGGACGGGCTGAGCGAGCAGGTGCCGGCCGAGGGCACGGCGATCCTGTTCGGCCGTTCCGTGGTCGGGGTGCTGCCCGAGGACCTGGCGCCCGAGCTGGCGCTCGCCGTCTACGACGTGTGCGGCGCCCCGGCGCTGACCGACCGGGTGGTCCGGGCGACCAGGGCGGCCACCGTGGCGGTGCTCGGCGGCGCCGGCAAGAGCGGGTCCCTCACCCTTGCCGCGGCGAAGCGCGCGGGTGCCCGTACCAAAGCCGTGGTGTTGAACGAGGCCGAGCGGGACGCGCTGCTCGAAGCCGGACTCGCCGACGAGATCGCGATCGCCGACGCCCGGGACCCGGTCGCGGTGAGCGAGGCGGTCGGGGAGCCCGCCGACGTCACCGTGGTCTGCGTGGACGTGCCCGGCTGTGAGCACGGCGCGATCCTGGCCACCGCGGCCGGCGGGACCGTGATCTTCTTCTCCATGGCGACCAGCTTCCCGGCCGCCGCGCTGGGCGCCGAGGGCCTGGCCGCGGACGTGACGATGCTGGTCGGGAACGGTTTCGTGCCGGGTCACGCCGATTTCGCGGTGGACCTGCTGCGCCAGGTTCCCGCGGTGCGCTCCCTCTTCGAGGCACGGATCGCGGCAGACTGACGCGCATGACTGACACACCCTCGGTTCGCTACGTCAACGGCCGCTTCTACTCGGCCGCGGAACCCCGCGCCACCGCCATGGTCACCCGGGGCGACACGATCGCCTGGCTGGGCGACTCGGGCGACGCGCCGGCCGCCGACGTCACCGTCGACCTGGACGGCGCGCTGGTCACCCCGGCGTTCGTCGACGCGCATGTGCACGCCACCGACACCGGCCTGGCCTTCGACGGCCTGGACCTGTCGGCGGTGCGGTCGCCGGGCGAGCTGCTGGAGAGGGTGGCGGCGTTCGCGGCGACCCGCCCGGCCGGTGGGGTGGTGCACGGGCACGGCTGGGACGAGTCGACCTGGAGCGACCAGACGCCGCCGACCGCGGAGCAGCTGGACCGCGCCGCCGGCGGCCGCAAGGTGTACCTGTCGCAGGCGTCGGTGCATTCGGCGCTCGCCTCGTCGTCGCTGTTGCCGGTGGCGGCCGGGGTGGACGGCTACCACGAGTCCGGCTGGGTGCGGGAGGCCGCGCACCACGCGGTGCGGGCCGTGTCGCTCGGCTCGCTGACGCCGGAGCAGCGGGCCGCGGCGCAGCGCACCGCGCTGGCCCGGGCCGCGTCGATGGGTATCGCGGCGGTGCACGAGTGCGGCGGCCCGGGGACCTCCAGCGAGGCGGACTTCGCGTCGGTGCTGGCGCTCTCCGGGCAGGGCCTGCCGCAGGTGTTCGGCTACTGGGGCGAGCTGGGCGGCGCGGAGCGGGCGCGGGACCTGGGCGCGCACGGCGCGGCCGGCGACCTGTACGCGGACGGCGCGCTCGGTTCCCGGACGGCGTCGGTGCGGTCGCCGTACCACGACGGCGACCACGGCTGCGGCGAGGCGTTCCTGACCGCCGAGCAGGCCGCCGACCACCTGCTGGACTGCATCCGGATCGGGTTCCAGGGCGGTTTCCACGCGATCGGCGACGCCGCCATCGAGACGGTCCTGGAGGGTTTCGCGATCGCCGCGAAGAGCGTCGGCGTCGACCGGCTGCGCGAGGGTCATCACCGGATCGAGCACGTCGAGCTGATCGACAAGGCGATGATCGCCCGGATGGTCGAGTTCGGCGTGATCGCGTCGGTCCAGCCGGTCTTCGACGCGCTGTGGGGCGGCCCGGACCGGATGTACGCGCAGCGCCTCGGCACCGACCGGGCGCTGGCCAGCAACCCGATCGGGGCGATGCACGCGACCGGGGTGGCGCTGGCGTTCGGGTCGGACTCGCCGGTGACCGCGCTCGACCCGTGGGCGGTGGTGCTGGCCGCCGCGGCCCCGCGGAACCCGAGGTTCCGGATGAGCGTCCGGTCGGCGTTCGCGGCGAGCAGCGCGGGCGGCTGGCGGGCCGCCGGTGTGCAGAACGCGGGCGTGCTCAAGCCGGGCGCGACGGCGACGTTCGCGGCCTGGGAGACCCCGGCCGGGCTGGCCGACGGCCTCCCGGCCCTGCTGCCGGACGTGGACGGCGCCGAGCCGGCCCGTCCGGTCTGCCGTCGCACGGTGCTGCGCGGCGACACGATTTTCGAGAGGTAACAGGAGGCGTTTCGTTGGCCGGGAAGCTGGATCTGGATGCGACTGTGGTCGCGCGGGCGAGGGCGCTCGCCGCGACCGCGGGGCGGCCGGTGGTCGACCTGGCGCGGTCGCACACGACCGTGTCGGTGGAGCGTGCGGTGCTGCGGCTGGCCGGGGTGACCGGCGCCGACCCGGACGGCATCCCGTGGGTGAACCGGCTGGTCGACGCGGTGCGTGCGGACGTCGGGCTCGGTCACGGGGTGGCCGTGCCGGTGTTCCACGCGATGGAGACGACCGGTGTGGAGGACGTGACGGTCCTGGCGCAGAAGGCCGCGGCGGGGTCGGTGCGGTTCACCGTTCCGGCGTCTCCCGGCAAGGCCCGGCAGAGGGCCAAGCGCGCCACCGCGGCCGGCCTCCGGACGATCGACCGGCGGCGGGCCGAGCGGGACCGGCTGATCAAGCGGCACGGGGACCCGAAGCAGCGCCCGTGGATCTACCTGATCGTGGCCACCGGCGACATCTACGAGGACATCCCGCAGGCCCAGGCGGCGGCGCGGGCCGGCGCGGACGTGATCGCGGTGATCCGGTCCACCGGGCAGTCGCTGCTGGACTACGTGCCGGAGGGCGCCACCCGGGAGGGGTTCGCCGGCACCTACGCCACGCAGGAGAACTTCCGGCTGATGCGGGCCGCCCTGGACGAGACGTCGAAGGAGGTCGGCCGGTACGTGCGGCTGACCAACTACGCCTCCGGCCTGTGCATGCCGGAGATCGCCACGCTGGCCGGGCTGGAGCGCCTGGACATGATGCTCAACGACTCGATGTACGGCATCCTGTTCCGCGACATCAACCCGATCCGCACCTTCGTCGACCAGCGGTTCTCCCGGCAGATCCACGCCCGTGCCGGGATCGTCATCAACACCGGCGAGGACAACTACCTGACCACCGCCGACGCCGTCGAGGCCGCGCACACGGTGACGGTGTCGCAGTTGATGAACGAGTACTTCGCCCACGAGGCGGGGCTGGCGGACTGGCAGCTGGGCCTGGGGCACGCTTTCGAGATAAATCCGGATCTGCCGGAGTCGTTCCGGCTGGAGCTGGCGCACGCGCTGCTCGCCCGTGAACTGTTCCCCGATGCGCCGCTGAAGTGGATGCCGCCGACCAAGCACATGACCGGGGACGTCTTCCGCGGCAACCTGCTCGACGGCTTCTTCAACCTGGCCGGGGCGCTCACCGGGCAGAGCATCCTGCTGGTCGGCATGATGACCGAGGCGGTCGTCACGCCCTGGCTGTCCGACCGCGACATCGCCCTCCAGAACGTCCGGTACGTCCTCAACGGCGCCGGGAACCTGCACGAGGACTTCACCCCCGGGCCGTTCATCCGCGGCCGCGCGAACCAGGTCCTGTCCGAGGCGATCGACCTGCTGGAGCGCATCGTCGACGACGGGATGCTCAACGCCATCGCGGACGGCACGTTCGGGATCATGAAACGGCCCGCGGACCGGGGCAAGGGCCTGGACGGCGTCGAGAAGCAGGACGAGGACTACTACAACCCGGTCGCGGAGGCGCTGTGATCATCCGGCCCTATGGGGACACCACCGGCGACGGCATGGTGCAGATCTCCTTCACCCTGCCGATCCCGCACGACAAACGCGCCGAGGGCGCCGCCCTCCAGCTGGCCGGCAAGATGGGCATGGACCCGGCCATGCTGGTGCACGCCAAGCAGATGGGCGACGGCTACACCTTCTTCGTCGTGTACGGCAAGGTGAACCACCTCGTCGACACCGAGAAGGTCCAGGTGGTCGAGCGCGACTTCCCGCTCCTGAGCGCCAAGGAGGTCAACGCCGCGATCAAACGGCGGCTGCGGCGGCGGCTCAACGTGGTCGGCGCCTGCATCGGCACCGACGCGCACACCGTCGGCATCGACGCCATCCTCAACCTCAAGGGCATCGCCGGCGAGAAGGGCCTGGAGTACTACTCCGAGCTGTCGGTCACCAACATGGGCGCCCAGGTGTCGGTGCCCGACCTGGTGGAGACCGCCCGGGAGAAGAAGGCCGACGCCGTGCTGGTCTCCCAGGTGGTCACCCAGCGCGACGCGCATCTCCAGAACACCCGGGCCATGTCGGCGGCGTTCCGGGAGGCGCTGCCGGCCGGCAGACGGCCCCTGCTGATCGTCGGCGGGCCCCGGTTCGACGAGCTGATGACGGGCGAGCTGGGCGTCGACCGGATCTTCAGCCGCGGCACCACGCCCCGCGAGGTCGCCTCCTATCTCGTCCACGCCCTCGCCGGGAGCTCGAAATGATCACCGTGACGCACCGCCGCTACGTGCCCTACGCCCACGCCCACTACGCCGGGAACCTGGTCGACGGCGCCTACTCGCTCGGCCTGTTCGGCGACGTGGCCACCGAGATCTGCATCCGGCTGGACGGCGACGAGGGCCTCTTCGCCTCCTACGACGACGTGCAGTTCAAGGCCCCGGTGCGGGCCGGCGACATGCTGGAGATCACCGGGACCGTGGTGAAGATGGGCACCCGCTCCCGGAAGATCGACTTCGAGGTGCGGGTGGTCTGCCGCGGCACGGAGGGCTCCGCCGCCGCGGTGCTCGGCGAGCCGATCGTCGCCACCACGGCGACCGGCACCGTCGTCGTGCCACCGAAGTGACGACCGCGGTCTGCGTGGACGTCGGGTCCACGTACACCAAAGCCGCCAAGATCGATCTGGACGGCGCGCGACTGATCCGCCGCGCCGAGGTGCCGACCACCTCGGCGACCGACGTGCTGCACGGGCTGGACGCCGCCGTCGCCGCCGTGGGCGGCGGCGACGAGCTGCGCGTCTGCTCCTCCGCGGGCGGCGGGCTGCGGCTCGCCGTGATCGGGTACGAGGCACTGGTCACCGCCGAGGCCGGGCACCGCGTCGGCCTGTCCGCCGGTGCGCAGGTGGTGCACGTGGCGGCCGGACCGATGAGCGGGCCCGATCTCACCCGGCTGCGCGCCGCCCGCCCGGACGTGCTGCTGCTGGTGGGCGGCACCGACGGCGGCGACGGCGAGGTGCTGCTGCACAACGCCCGCCGCCTGGCCGCGGCCCGGATCCGGCTCCCGGTGGTCCTGGCCGGTAACGCGGACGTCCGCGACGAGGCGCTCGCCCTCCTGACCGCTCGCGGGGTGCCGGTGACCCCGGCCGCCAACGTGCTGCCGCGCATCGGCGTCCTGGACCCGCTGCCCGCCCGTGCCGCGATCCGGGACGTCTTCCTGCGTCACGTGATCGGTGGCAAACGTCTCTCCCGCGGCCGCCGGTTCGCCTCGCTGGTGCGTGCCGCCACCCCGGACGCGGTGCTCGCCGGGGTCGAGGCGCTGGCCGACCGGACCGGGTTCGGCATCCTGGTCGTCGACGTGGGCGGCGCCACCACCGACGTCTACTCGGCGCTCGTCCCCGATCCGGAGAGCGAGACCGGGCCTCGGCGGGACGTGGCCGGCACCCTGTGGCGGGCCCGCACCGTCGAGGGCGATCTGGGCGTGGCCGCCGGTGCGGACGGCACCCGGGCCGCGGCCGTGGCGGAGAAACTGCCGGAGCCGGGCGACGACCGGGAACTGGCGGCGACCGCCGCGGTGGTCGCCCTGCGCCGGCACGCGCGCGGCCGTTCGGGGCTGTGTGACGTACGTCTCCTGCTCGGTTCCGGTGGTGTGCTGCGCCATGGTGGGGGAGAGCAGGTCCTCCGCGCCGTGCTGTCCGATGTGGCCGGTGGCTGGGCGCCCCCGGACCGGGCCCGCACCGTGATCGACGAGCAGTACGTATTGGCCGCGGCCGGGCTCCTGTCGGCGGATCACCCCGCGGTCGCCGGTGAACTCCTGAGCAACTCGATCAGGTACGAGATGTGACACGCCGGTGAATACGACACGCCGCAACGCGGGTGCCCCGGTTGACAGGGCGGCGGGTGGACGACGTACCGTCTTCTGGTCCTGTTCCACGGCGAGCGGTCATGATCCGCTCCTCTCCTCCACCCACTGGCCGCAGTCCTCGCAGGGGTCGCGCGTACAGCCAGGTCCAGGGGGCGGGGGCGCGCGGAGCGGTGCGGACCGGGCCGCGTTCAGGTGGCCCTTCCGGGGATCGGTCCATGGCCAGTAGACAACGGCACGACGCGGGCATCCGGCACGCGGCGGGTCGGTCCGAAGGTCACGGCGAGATCCCGCGGATTTCACCGGCCGTGGAGAGGACAGGAGCACCCGAGGGGCGTGGTCGAACCGTGACCGCGCCCCTCCGTCGTCGCAGGTCGCGGGCGGGTAGCCTGCCACGCGTGGAAATGACTCTCCCCCCGCCGGCGCTCGCCGACCCGGGCGCCGGCGCGGACCGGCCACCGCGCCCGCTGCGCCTGCCGGTGGCCGTGGCCCTCGCGGTCGCCGCCGGCGCGGCCCTGCTGCTGGCCCTTCCCCCGTACGACCTGTGGTGGCTCTCACCGGTCGGCGTGGCGCTGCTGGCCGCGGCCGTGCACCGGCGCCGTCTGCGGGCCGGGTTCGGCCTCGGCGTGCTGGCCGGGGTGGTGCTGTTCTTCCCCATGCTGGAGTGGACGCGGATCGCCGCCGGCTGGCTGCCCTGGACGCTGCTGGCCGGCCTCCAGGCGCTGTACGTGGGCCTCGCCGGGCTGGCCGGATCCTGGCTGTCCCCGCTGGTGGACCGCTGGCGGGCGCTGTGGCCGCTGCTGGCCGGGCTGATCTGGACCACGAGCGAGTTCCTGCGCGACCGCACCCCGTTCGGCGGCTTCCCCTGGGGGCGGCTCGCGTTCAGCCAGGGTGACGCGCCGACCCTGCGGCTGGCGGCGTACGGCGGCGCCCCCCTGGTCACCTTCGCCGTGGCGGCCGCGGGCGGCGCTCTCGTGGCGCTGGCCTGGCGCCGGTGGAGCCCCCGCACCCTGCTGCCCGCCGTAGGCTTCGCCGCCGTGACGGGGCTGCTGCTGGCCGCGCCGGCCGCCCTGCCGCTGACCGTGCCGGGCGGCGACGCCACCACGGTCGCGATCGTGCAGGGCAACGTGCCACGGCTCGGCCTCGACTTCAACGCCCAGCGGCGGGCCGTGCTCGACAACCACGTCAACGCCACCCGGGCACTGGCCTCCGAGGTCGCCGCCGGCCGGCAGAAGCAGCCCGGCCTGGTGGTGTGGCCGGAGAACTCCAGCGACATCGACCCGCTCCAGAACGCCGACGCGGCCGCCCTCATCCAGTCCGCCGCCGACGCGATCAAGGCGCCCATCCTGGTCGGCACCCTCCAGCGCACCGAGGTGCCCGGCGACATCTACAACGTGGGCATCCTGTGGCGGCCCGGCACCGGCCCCGACCACGCCCAGCAGTATGAGAAACGCCACCCGGTGCCGTTCGCCGAGTACATGCCGCTGCGCTCGGTCGCCCGCCTGGTCAGCGACAAGGTCGACCTGGTCCGCAACATGCTCGGCGGCGACGAGCCCGGGGTCGTCGACACCGGCGCCGCGGTCCTCGGCGACGTCATCTGTTTCGAGGTCGCCTACGACGGGATCGTCCGGGACGTGGTGACCGGCGGCGCCCAGATTCTGGCGGTGCAGACGAACAACGCCACCTTCAACGAGGCCGAGGCCCGCCAACAGTTGGCCATGGTCCGCCTGCGGGCCGTCGAGCACGGCCGGGAGGCCCTGATGGTGTCCACCGTTGGGGTGTCCGGATTCGTCGACGCGAAGGGCGGTGTGCACGATTCGACCGGGTTCAACACGGCTGCGGTGGTGGTGCGTGACATGAATCTGGACGGACCGCGTACGCTGGCGACTCGTTCGGGCGCTCGGCCGGAGACGGTCATCGTCTTTGGTACGGTCGTCGCCCTCGTCGGTGTGCTGCCGTTGCGCCGCCGACGGGGGACTATCAACAGTGACGGCGTACAGGTTTCGGAGGAACGGTGAGCGAGGCGGAAGGTTACCCGGGAGTGGGACGGGTCCTCGTGATCATCCCCACCTACAACGAGGCGGACAACGTCCGGGTGATCACCGATCGGGTGCGTAAAGCGGTCCCGGCCGTCGACATCCTGATCGCGGACGACAACTCGCCGGACGGGACCGGCGCGATCGCCGACGAGCTGACCGAGGCGGACGATCACATCTTCGTCCTGCACCGGGCCGGCAAGGAGGGTCTGGGCGCGGCCTACAAGGCCGGTTTCCAGTGGGCGAAGGACAAGGGGTACGACGCGGTCGTCGAGCTGGACGCGGACGGCTCGCACGCCCCGGAGGAGCTGCCCAGCATCCTGGACGCGCTGGGCGACCACGACGCGGTCCTCGGCACCCGGTACATCCCGGGCGGCAGCGTGCACAACTGGCCGCTGCGGCGCCTGCTGCTGTCGCGGTGCGGCAACATCTACATCCGGATGGCGCTGGGCATGCCGTTCAAGGACGCGACCGGCGGCTACCGGGCGTACCGTCTCTCGGTCCTCGACAAGATCGAGGTGAGCACCATCGCCTCCACCGGCTACTCGTTCCAGGTGGAGATGGCCTGGCGGGCGTACCGGCAGGGGTTCCGGATGATCGAGGTGCCGATCACGTTCACCGAACGCGAACACGGCGTCAGCAAGATGAGCGGCAACATCTTCAAGGAACAGCTGCTGAGGGTCACCCTGTGGGGCGCGCAGGCGCGCAAGGAGGACCTGCTCAACCTGCTCAACCGCAAGCAACGGCAGAGCACCACCTGGCCGTGAGGTGTCATGCTGGACGGGGCCGGTCGTGAGACGGGCTCGCGACACCCATCGGTGAGTGGAGTTCGACATGCGGCGTAGCAGGCTTGCCTACCTACCGATCGCGTTCCCGTTGCTGGCGGTGGCGGAGATCGTGGTCTTCCTGGCGGTGGCGGACGCCATCGGCGCGCTCTGGGCGGTCCTGCTGCTCGCCGCGTCCTGTGTCGCCGGCATCGCACTGCTGCGCCGCGAGGGTGTCCGCGGCTTCCGTGCCTTCCAGGAGGCGGTCCGGGCGGGGCGCCCGCCCGGCGGGGAGGTCAGCAACTCCCTGATCGGGCTCTTCGGGGCGCTGCTGCTGGCCGTGCCCGGCTTCCTCACCGGCATCGCCGGCCTGCTCCTGCTGCTGCCACCGGGCCGGATCCTGGCCCGCCGCGGGGTGGAGCGGTTCGCCCAGCGCAACCTCGGCGGCGCCGCCACCGGCGACCTGTTCGGGCCGCGCCGCGTCCGGGTGCACCAGAGCGACCCGGTCACCGTCGTGGTCGTCGACGACGACCAGCCGCGCCCGCCGGCCGCCGCCATCGAGGGCGAGATCGTCCGCTAGGCCGTAGGACAACGAGAAGGCCGCCCCCTCCAGACGGAGGGGGCGGCCTTCTCGTTGTGCTGACCTCAGCGACCGCGGCGGGTGCGAACCTCCTGCAGTCGCTCGTTGAGGATGTCCTCCAGCTCGGCGATCGAACGCCGCTCGAGCAGCATGTCCCAGTGGGTGCGCGGCGGCTTCGCCTTCTTCTGCTCCGGCTCGTTGCCGTCGACCAGGCGGGCGACGCTGCCGTCGAACTTGCATTCCCAGGTGGTCGGCACCTCGGCATCGACAGCGAACGGCACCTCGAACTGGTGACCCTTGACGCACAGGTACTCGCGGGACTGTCGGGGCGCCAGCTCGGTGTTACGGTCGGACTCGTAGCTGACCGCGCCAAGACGGCTGCCGCGCAGCATGCGTTCGCCCATGATCGGCTTTCCCCTCGCTTAGTGGTGCTGCTCTCGTTGGTGTAACGAAAGGAGCGGCCGCCGGATTCCTCCGCCGGAATTCCGGTACCGCCAAAGTCCCTATCGGCCGCCTGTATCGGCGGTGTTAACGCTATGAGCGTAACCGGCCACTCACCCCACCCGGCAAACCGAACCCGTGGCCCCATGGACCTTGGTCCACCTTATGGCGGTTTGGGAGTTCTACGGGTGGTGCGATGTCGGTCACTTGGTCAAATTCACTCGTAAATCACGGAACCGTAGGTCACCCTCCGGCTCGCCCACGGTAGTGATCGGTACCCGCTTCGCCGCTTACAGGCCGGTGGGACGTGAGAAACTTCACCAGTTTACGGCCGAGACTGGAAAACCGGGCGAAACACCCGGCGGGCCGGATCAACTGTTGCCGGAGGGGACGGGCTGGGCCGGCGGAGCCGGGCGTGCGGCGCCGAGAGCGGCCAGCGCGGACGCCAGATCGCTCACCTGCGAGGTCAACTGGGCCACCCGCTCCTGGGCGGCGTCGGCGTCGGCACGGGCGGACGCGAGGCGGCGTTCCAGATCGGCGCGTTCCCGCGCGGCGCGCTCGGCGGCACGTTCGAGATCATCCCCGGTACGCCGGAGCCCGTCCCGTTCCGCGGCGACCGCCGCCAGCTCGTCCCGCTTCGCGGCGGCCTCGGCGTGCGCCTGCCGTGCCCGGGCGGCCGCGTCGTCCCGGTCCCGTTCGGCGGCCGCCGTCGCCTGCCGGGCCTGCTCCGCCTCGGTCGTGGCGCGGTCCGCCTCCGACCGCGCCACGGTGAGCCGCTCCTGGGAGCGGAGCTGCTCCTCCTCGGCCCGGTCACGGAACTCCCTGGCGTCCTGGAGCGCGGTCTTCAGATCCCGTTCCGCGGTGTCACGCTGTGCTCGTACCCCTTGCAGGTCCTGTTTGGCCGTGCCCAGCTCCTCGGCCGCGGCGTCCCGCTCGGCCTCGGCCCGCTCGCGCAGCGCGGCGGCCGCGGTCGCCGCCCGCACCGCCTCGTCGCGGGCCGTGACCGCCTCCTGCTCCCGGACCCCGGCCTCCTCGGCGGCGCGCTGCGCGTCACCGGCCCGCCGCCGGGCCTCGTCCCGTTCGGCGGTCGCCGCCGCCGCGACCTGCTGTGACGCGATCGCCGCGTCGGCCGCCTGCTCGGCGTCGCGGCGGGCGTCGTCGCGTTCGGCGTGCGCCGCCGCCACCTGCCCGGACGTCTCCGCCCGCACCTCGGCGAGCTGGCGTTCCACCCCGGCCGGGGACATCTCCGAGTGCAGCGCCTCGGTCAGCGTGCCGACCAGTTGGTCGAGCCGGTCGACGACCTCCCAGGTGCGCGCCACCTGCCCGGCCAGCCCCGGCGACGAACGGTGCCGCATCCGCACGTTGCGCGAGGCCCGCTGGCACTCGCCGTCGTTGTCGCGGCAGTAGCGGAACGGGCGCCCGGCGGAGGCGCGCTGCGGCACGGGGCGCCCGCAGTGGGCGCAGGGACGGGTCTCGGCTTCGGAATCCTGCACAGTCATAGCGGTCCCACCCTATGCGGGGCGACGGCGCCACCCCGGCAACCACACCGTCGCAACCGCTCGATCGGCTAAGTTGCTCACGTGAATCGCACCGCGTTGGTCACCGGCGCCTCGTCCGGTATCGGGAAGGCGACCGCGGCGGCACTCGCCGCCCGCGGCTATCGCGTGCTGGGCACCAGCCGTGACCCGTCCTCGCTCGAGCCGGACCAGAAGGCGCCCGGCGTCGAGTACGTGGCACTCGACCTCGCCGACGACGCCTCGATCGAGGGCCTCGCCGGGACGCTGAGCGGTGTGGACGTGCTGGTCAACAACGCGGGCGAGAGCCAGTCCGGTCCGATCGAGGAACTGCCGGTCGAAGCGCTGCGGCGGATCTTCCAGGTGAACGTGCTCGGCCCGGTCCGGCTCACACAGCTCGCGCTGCCGGGGATGCGGGACCGCGGTCACGGCCGGGTGGTGATGGTCGGGTCGATGCTGGCGTCGTTCCCGCTGGCGTACCGGTCGTCGTACGTCGCCTCGAAAGCCGCGATCAAGGGGTTCAGCAACGGGGCACGGCACGAACTCTCGCCGTTCGGGGTGTGGCTGACCACGGTGGAGCCCGGGTCGATCGCGACCGGCATCAGCGAGCGGCGGACGAAGTACATCGGTGACGGCTCGCCGTACCGGGCCGACTTCGAGCGGATGCTGACCGCGCTGAACCGCAACGAGCGGGCCGGGATCACCGCCGAGCGGGTCGCCGCCACGATCGTCACGGCGATCGAGGCGGAGCGGCCGAAGGCACGGTACGCGGTGGGCAGCAACGCGCCGGCCGTCTTCGCGCTGCGGCGGCTGCTGCCCGGCGGCGTCGTCGAGAAGATCGTCCACCGGCGGCACGACCTGCCTCGCTAGATATGGCTCAGCGGGGAGCCGGACTGGGTTCCAGCTGTTCCCGGAGGCGGGAGCGGGCCCGTTCCAGGCGTTTGCGGACCGCGGCCGGAGTGATGCCGAGGACCGCCGCGGCCTGGGTGGCGGTCAGGTCCTCCCAGCCGATCAGGGTCAGCAGCTCCCGGTCGTCGTCGCCGAGCCGGGCGAGGGCGTCGCGCACCAGATCGGTGGCGGGATCGGGCGCGGGTTCCGGGCGCAGGTGCAGGCGCAGCCGGTTGGCGAGCCGGTGCCGGCGGACCGTGCCCCGGCGGTGGTTGGCCAGGACCAGGCGGGCGGCGCCGATCAGCCAGGCACGGGTCTCGTCGGGGGCGGCGGGCACCTCGGCGAGCCGCCGCCAGGCGACCACGAACACCTCGGCCATCAGATCGGCCGCGTCCTGTGCCGGTTCGGTACGCCGGGACAGGTAGCCGAGCACCGCCGGGCCGTGCCCGCTCATCATCGCGGTGAACCGCTGTTCCGCCGCGCTCACCGGATCCCGTCCAGGGGCAGGCCGGAGCAGTTGGCGCGCAGCTCGGTGGAGACCGGGGTGCGGTCGCCGCGGGCGGCCGCGGCGGCCACCCGGCGCAGGTTGCCCACCACGCCGCCGCCGTCGGTGGCCGCCAGCGGGCCGGCGTCCACCGCCCGGTTCAGCCCTTCCACGGCCTGTGCCGCCCCGGCCGTGTCACCGGCGGTGTGGCGGCGGTCCCAGGCGGTCAGCCAGGCGCAGACGCCGTAGTAGGCGGCCGAGGAGGCGATCGCCAGGTCGGAGACCGACGACGGGGACCGGGAACCCTGCTCACGCAGTTGGGCGGCGTAGGCGGCCCGGTCGGCGCCGGGCGGCAGCTCCAGCCGGGCGGTGTGCTCGGCCACCACCCGTTCGAAGTCGCCGGACGCCGAGTCGTGCCAGGTCATGTATCCGGCGGCGGCCAGCGACAGCGCCACCCCGGCGGCCAGCGGCACGGCCACGAGGCGGCGGCGCAGGAGCGGGGGCCGGGCGATGTCGCGGGCCATGCGGTGCAGCAGCGCGGGGTCCGGGGCGACGGTCAGCGGCTTCGCCTCCCGTACCAGCAGATCGAGTCGGTCGTCATCCATGTGTATTCCCTTCACGGACACCAGATGTCCGGACCGGCTCCGGGTGTGACACCTCCCCTCGCCACCATCGGTGACCATCGACCGGAAGAATGTGCGCCGATGATCAGCATGTCGATGCGGCGGTGCGCGGTGGCGTTCGCGCTGGGTCTCGCCGCGGGATGTTCGGCGCCGCCCGTGCCCATGCCGGAGCCGCCGTCGCCGGCTCCGGTCCCGTCGGCCGCGCCGGCCTCGTGGGTGGGGACCTGGGGGACCGCGGTCCAGCACGGTGGGCGGTCCTTTCAAGATCACACGGTACGGCAGATCGTGCACACCAGCATCGGCGGTGACAGCGCCCGTGTCCGGTTCTCCAACGAGTTCGGCAGCGGGCCGCTGGTCATCGGCTCGGCCTACCTGGCGCACCGGGCCGGCGGCGGCACTGTCACGGACTCCCGGCCGGTCATGTTCGGGGGCGCGACCACGGTGACCGTGCCGGCCGGGCAGACCGCGGTCAGCGACGAGGTGGCGTTCACGGTGCCGGCCGACGGGGACGTGGCGGTCACCGTTCACCTGCCCACCACGGCCGGCGGGACGGTGCACGGGATCGCGGTGCAGGACACGTACGTCGCCTCCGGTGACCAGGCGGCGGCCGGCGGGCTGTCCGGGGCGAAGACCGAGAGCAGCTGGTACTTCCTGTCCGGGCTGGACGTGCGCAACGCGGGCGCGGCCGGCGCGGTGGTCGCGTTCGGGGCCTCCATCACCGACGGGTTCGGCTCCCGCTTCAACGGCAACCAGCGCTGGCCCGACCTGCTCGCCGACCGGCTGCGCGCGGCCGGGTACACGGTCGGGGTGCTCAACGCCGGGATCAGCGGCAATCGGCTCACCGTCGACGACCGTGGGGAGAGCGCGCTGAACCGGTTCGAACGCGACGTGCTCAGCCGGCCGGGCGCCCGCTGGGTGATCATCTCGGACGACGCGATCAACGACCTGGGCGCGGCCGACCCACCGTCCACCGCCGAGCTGATCGGCGCCCTTGGGACGCTGGTCGAGCGGGCGCACGGGGCGGGGCTGCGGGTGATCTGTTCGACGCTCACGCCGTACGAGGGCGCCGGGTACTGGACCGCCCGCGGCGAGTCGGCCCGCGGCGAGATCAACGCGTTCCTGCGCGGCCCCGGCAGCGGCTGCGACGCGGTCCTCGACGCGGACCGGGCCACCCACGACCCGTCCGCGCCCACCCGCTACCGGCGGGCGTACGACTCGGGCGACCACCTGCACCCCGGCGCGGCCGGGCTCCAGGCCATCGCCGACGCGGTTCCGCTGGATGTCTTCACCCGTTGAAGCGGGCGAGCGTGACCTCGGCCAGCCGGCGCCAGTCGGCTGCCGCACCGTCGGCCGTCGCCGCGGCGAACCCCTCGCCCAGGCGGTCGCGGACGGTCCGCTCGATCCGGGCCGCGTCCGGGTGCGCGCGGTCCGGCAGGCCCCGGACCGCGGTGCTCGCCGCGAGCAGCCGGGCCGCCTGCTCCGGGTCGTCGTGGCGCAGCGCCTGGTCGGCGACGCCGACGAGCACCTGGGCGATCAGCGGCGCGTGGCCCATCTCGACCGCCGCGCGGTAGGCGGCGGCGCGGTGCGTACCGGCCTCGCGGTGATCCTCGGTGAGATGGCCGAGCAGGTCCTCGATCTCGCCGCGGACGTTCGGCCGCTCGGCATCCTCGCCCAGGATCCCGGTCGCGGCCGCGAGCTGCCGGTACGCCTCCGCCCGGTCGCCGGCCCAGTGGGCCAGGAGCGCCTCGGCGAGCGCCAGCTCGGCCAGCGCACCCGGCCAGGTGACCCGCTCCGCCGAGCGCCGCGCCCCGGCGAGCGCGGTCGCGGCGGCCGCCCGGTCACCGGCCAGCCAGTACAGCTGCGCCTGCCGGGCCCGCATCCGGATCACGTCCTCGACCGCGCCGATCGGGGTGACCACCTCGATCGCCTCCTCGTAGTGCCCGCAGGCGGCGGTGAACTCGCCGCGGGTGGCGATCCGGTTCGCCAGCTCGATCAGCGCGAACGAGATGCCGAACCGCTCGCCGAGCGCCCGGAACTCGGTGAGCGCCGTCTCCAGGTGGGCGTCCGCGTCGTGTCCACCGTGGCCGAGCAGCATCCGCATCTTGCCCAGGTGCAGCCGGGCCAGCGCGCGGGCCCACGGATCAGGGTCGTCGAGCAGCGGCTCGAAGGCGGACAGGACCGCGCCCGGTTCCCGCAGCAGGCGCTCCAGCGGGGCGGTGAAACCGATCAGGGGATGCCGGCGTGGGGCGTGCCGGCTCAGCTCGTACGCCTTGATGATCCACTCGGCTGCCCGGTGCTCGTCGCCACGGCCGTCGGTCAGGAACATGGTGAAGATCGCGTAGACGGTGGCCCGGATGTCGTCGGGCACCGTACCGGGCGTCCCGGTGGCCGCCAGGATCAGCTCGGCGCCCTCGGTCTTGTTGCCGCTGAGCCACCAGTACCAGCCGGCGCCCGCGGCCAGCCGCATCGCCGCGGGCGCGTCACCGGTCGCCAGCGCCCCGCGCATCGCGGCCCCGATGTTGTCGTGCTCGGCCTGGAGCAGCGCCAGCCAGTGCAGCTGCCCGGCCCGGCGCAGATGCGGCTCGGCGGTCTCGGCCAGCTCGGTGCACCAGTCCAGGTGCGCACGCCGGGCCTGCTCCGACTCGCCGGCCTCGGCCAGCCGGTCACCGGCGTACTCCCTGATGGTGCCCAGCATCCGGTAGCGGGGCGCGCCGTCGCCCTCGGCCACCAGCAGCGACTTCTCGGTGAGCGAGGTGAGCAGCTCCAGGTGGTCGCCGCCGCGGACCCGCTCGGCCGCCTCCAGGCTCGCCCCGCCGGAGAACACCGACAGCCGGCGCAGCATGGTGCGTTCCGCCTCGGACAGCAGCTCCCAGCTCCAGTCGATCACCGCCCGCAGGGTCCGGTGCCGGGGCAGGGCGGTACGGCTGCCGCCGGTCAGCAGGCGGAACCGGTCGTCGAGGCGGTGCGCGAGCTGATCGAGGGACATGGTCCGCAGCCGGGCCGCCGCGAGTTCGATGGCCAGTGGCATCCCGTCCAGGGCCCGGCACACCCGGACCATCGTGGACAGGGTGGCGGGGTCGTCGCCGAGATCTTGGCGGACGGCGCCGGCCCGGTCGCGCAGCAGCCGTACCGCCGGGGAGCCGGCGGCGTCGCCGTCGTCCGTGGGCAGGGCCAGCGGCTCCACCGGCCACAGTGCCTCGCCGACGATGCCGAGCGGTTCCCGGCTGGTCGCCAGGATCCGCAGTTTCGGGCACTCGCCGAGCACCCGGTGCGCGAACTCCGCCGCCGCCTCGATCACGTGCTCGCAGTTGTCCAGGACGAGCAGCGTCTCCCGGTCCCGGACGGCGGCGGTCAGGCGCTCCAGCGGGCCGGCCGGCGCCGCCTCGCCGTGCAGGGTGTCGCGCAGGCCGAGCCCGGCGAGAGCCGCCTGCGCCACGTCACCGTCCGGGCCGATGGCGGCGAGCTCCACCAGCCACGCCCCGTCCGGAAGATCATCGAGCAGGGTACGGGCGGACTCCGCGGCCAGCCGGGTCTTGCCCGAGCCGCCCGGCCCGGTCAGTGTGGTGAGCCGGTGCCCGGCCACCAGTTCCCGGACCGCCGCGACGTCGGCCGACTTGCCGATGTAGCTGGTCAGCTCGGCGCGCAGGTTGGTCCGCCGCCGCTGCGGCCGCCGGGCGTCGCCGCGCAGCAGGGCGACGTGCAGGGCGGACAGCTCCGGTGACGGGTCCACCCCCAGGGCGTCGGCCAGCGCCTCCCGGGTGCGCTGGTAGACCAGCAGCGCCTCACTGCCCCGGCCGGCCGCGGCCAGGGCACGCATCAGGGCGGCGGCCAGCCGTTCCCGTAGCGGGTGCGCCGCGACCAGGGCGGTCAGTTCGGGGACCAGCCCGGGGTGGCCGGCGCCGGACTCGTACCGGTCCTCCAGCGCGGCCAGGCGCAGCTCCTCCAGCCGGGTGACGGCCGCGCCGAAGGCCGCGCTGTCCGGCAGCGCGACATCCCGCATGGCGGGCCCGCGCCACAGGCCGAGCGCCTCCCGCAGCAGCCGTTCCCGGGCCGGGTCGTCGCCGGCATGGGCGTGCGCCGCGGTGACCAGGCGCTCGAACCGGACGGCGTCGACCGCGTCCGGCCCGGCGGTCAGCCGGTAGCCCTCGGTGTGCCCCTCGACCGCGCCGTCCGGCAGCACCTTGCGCAGCCGGGAGACCAGGCGGTGCAGGGCGTTGGTGGCGTCAGCGGGCGGCTGTCCACCCCAGATCCAGTCGACCAGGGCCGCCTTCGGCACCACCCGGCCGGTCTCCAGCGCCAGGGCGATCAGCAACCCGCGCAGCCGTGCGCCGGGCACGTCGGTGAGGGCGCCGTCGTCGCCGTGCACCTCGAACGATCCAAGTATCCCGATCCGCACCAGCAGATCCTGCCACGGTCGATGCCGGCCTCACGGCCAGGTCAGGACCGCCAGGGGCAGGGTGCCGCACGGCGTGAGCCGGACCCCGTCGGGAAGCACCGCCGGAAGCGCGGTGAGCAGCGCGGTACGGATGTGCGCGTCCCGGATCAGGGAACCCGCCAGGTGGTGGGCGGTGCTGCCGGCGACCACCCGGCCGTGCGTGTTGACCAGCGCGACCGGTGTGCCGACGGCCCGCAGCGCCGGGCGCAGGGCGCGCTCGAAGTCACCGACGAACACGTCCGCCCCGGCGATCCCGGCGAACGTGCCGTGGTCGGTGACCGGGACGGTGAAGGTGAGCGCGTACTGCTCGGCGCAGACGTAGTCGACGTACGGCCCGGTCACGTGGCGGCGACCGGTGGCGCGGGGCACCGAATACCACGGCTGACGGCCCACGTCGACGAACGTGTCGCTGGCCGGGTCCAGGTCGAGGGCCAGCTGGGAACGCCGCTCCGGGGAACCCATCCACCACTCCAGGCCGGGCCGCCCGTCGGCGAGCGGGACGGTGATCACCCCGGCCCCGTTGATCAGTCCACCCAGCGCCTCGGTCACCCACGGGCGCAGCACGGCCAGGTCGGCCGAGGTGGGCCGCCCGCCGGTGAACAGGTCCTCGGCCCGGCGGCGCAGCCCGTCGGCGGTGGCGAAGGCGGACTCGGCCAGGGCGGTGACGCGTTCGGCCAGGGCTGTCGTCTCGTTGGTGATCGTCTGTCCCACGGGGCCCACCTCTACGGCTCGACCAGCGTCAAGTGCAGCGTAACGAGCCGCTCGACGGCCGTCTCTATGTGTTCTTCGGTGAGTCTGCGGGCCAGGTCGCCGTCGCCGGCCGCGACGGCCGCCGTGATGGCCCGGTGTTCCGCGTGCGGATCATAGGCGCTGTCGGCGGTCTGGAGTATCGGGGACCAGAGGAGCGTGCCCAGCTCGCCGGCGAACCGGATCTCCTCCCGGGCCAGGCGTGCGGACTGGGCCACCGCCGCGACCTCCAGGTGGTAGGCCCGTTCCATCCGGTGCAGCGGCCCGGCCACGTCGGCGTCGACCTCCTCGATGCGCAGGATGTCGTCGGCGTCGGCGCGCTGGGCGGCCAGGCGTGCGGCGGCCCCCGCGACCGCCGCGTAGTGGTCGGCCGTGTCGCGCAGGTTGGGCAGGCTCAGTTCGGAGAGCCGGGACCGCAGGGACCGGTCGGCGGCCGCCGCGGGCGCGCGCACGAAGCTGCCGCCGCCACGACCGCGGCGCGTCTCCACCAGGTCCTGCTGCCGCAGCGCCACCAGCGCCTCCCGGACGGTCACCCGGGAGACCCCGAACTGTGCCGCCAGATCGGTCTCGCTGGGCAGCTGCTCGGCATCGGTGAGCAGCCCGAACGTGATGGCGTCGGTGAGCCGCCGGACGACCGTCTCGGCTCGGCTGTGCGGGTCGAGTGGCGCGAACACCACGGATCGCGCGCTGGCTCGGGACGTCCCCATGGGCCTTGATTCTTCCGTATGGCTGTTAACGAACCGGTTACCGGGCCGTCTTGACCTTTAAAGTCTGACGCCATACGTTTTCGCCGTGACCGACATCTCAACCCCGGCCATCCGGCTGACCGGGCTCCGTAAGTCGTTCGGCGCGGTCGATGCCGTGGCCGGCGTCGACCTCGCGATCGCCGACGGCGAGTTCTTCTCCATGCTCGGCCCGTCCGGCTCCGGCAAGACCACCGTGCTGCGGATGATCGCCGGGTTCGAGCTGCCCACCGCCGGGACCGTCGAACTGGCCGGGCGGGACGTGACCCGGCTCGCGCCCTTCGAACGCGACGTCAACACGGTCTTCCAGGACTACGCCCTGTTTCCGCACATGACGGTCCTGGAGAACGTGGAGTACGGGCTCAAGGTCCGCCGGGTCGCCAAGCGGGAGCGCCGCGAGCGCGCCGAACAGGCCCTCGCCTCGGTCCGGCTGGAGGGCTTCGGCGGCCGTCGCCCGGCCGCCATGTCCGGCGGTCAGCGGCAGCGCGTCGCCCTGGCCCGGGCCCTGGTCAACCGGCCCAGGGTGCTGCTGCTCGACGAGCCGCTCGGCGCGCTCGACCTGAAGCTGCGCGAGCAGATGCAGGTGGAGCTCAAGGTCATCCAGCGCGAGGTCGGCATCACCTTCGTCTTCGTCACCCACGACCAGGACGAGGCGCTCACCATGAGCGACCGGGTCGCGGTCTTCGACGCCGGGCGCATCGCCCAGGTCGGCACCTCCGAGGAGGTGTACGAACGGCCGCGCAGCTCCTTCGTCGCCGGTTTCGTCGGCACCTCCAATGTGTTCACCGGTGACGTGTCCCGGACGCTGTTCGCCCGCGACGGCGTGTTCTCGGTGCGCCCCGAGAAGATCGAGATCTCCGCGGACACCGGCGCGCCCGGCACGGTCGCCGAGGTCGTCTACGCCGGCGCCGTCACCCGGTACGTCGTCGACCTCGACGCGGGCAGCCGCGCCGTCGTCGTCGCCCAGAACCGCCACGACGGCGCGCCCCTGGCCGCCCGCGGCCAGCGGGTGCACCTGACCTGGCACGACGAGCACATCGTCGAGATCCCCCCTGTTGCGAAGGAGACCGCGCATGCGTAGCGGAAGAATATTGTTGGCGGCACTGGCCGCGGGCGTGCTCACGCTCGCCGGCTGCGGCGGTGACGGTGGCGGCGACTCGGCCGGCGGCGGACCCGGCGGCCTCACCGTCCCGAAGATCGACAAGTTGGCGGCGCTCGGCGCCGGCGAGGGCGAGGTCAACGTCGTCTCGTGGGCCGGGTACGTCGAGGACGGCTCCACCGACAAGAGCGTCGACTGGGTCACCGGGTTCGAGAAGGAGACCGGCTGCCAGGTCAACAACAAGATCGCCGGGACGTCCGACGAGATGGTCGCCCTCATGAAGACCGGCGAGTACGACGTCGTGTCCGCCTCCGGTGACGCGTCCCTGCGGCTCATCTACGGCGGTGACGTCGCCCCGGTCAACACCGATCTGCTCAGCAACTACAAGGACGTCTTCGAGGGCCTGAAGAACAAGGCCTGGAACTCGGTCGACGGCGTGCCCTACGGCGCCCCGCACGGCCGTGGCGCCAACCTGCTGATGTACCGCACCGACACGGTCACCCCGGCGCCCACCTCGTGGAGTGCCGTCTTCGACCCGGCGTCACCGCACAAGGGCAAGATCACCGCGTACGACTCGCCGATCTACATCGCCGACGCCGCGCTCTACCTCATGAAGACCAAGCCGGAACTGAACATCAAGAACCCGTACGCCCTCGACGACACCCAGTTCCAGGCGGCCGTCGACCTGCTCAAGCAGCAGAACGAGCTGATCGGCGAGTACTGGTCCGACTACACCAAGGAGGTGCAGGCCTTCAAGGCCGGCAACTCGGTGCTCGGCACCACCTGGCAGGTCATCACCAACCTGACCAAGGCCGACGGCGCGCCCGTCGAGGCGATCCTGCCGACCGAGGGCGCCACCGGCTGGTCCGACACGTGGATGGTGTCCGCCAAGGCCAAGCACCCCAACTGCGCGTACCTGTGGATGAACCACATCATCTCGCCCAAGGCCAACGCCGGGGTCGCCGAGTGGTTCGGTGAGGCGCCGTCCAACAAGCTGTCCTGCGCCGAGACCAAGGACCCGAACCACTGCGCCACCTTCCACGCCGAGGACGAGGCCTACTTCGAGCAGGTCTGGTACTGGACCACCCCGCTCGCCCAGTGCATCGACGGGCGCAAGGACGTGACCTGCAAGGACTACTCGGCCTGGACCCAGGCCTGGACGACGATCAAGGGATAACGTGGCACGTCTCGGTTCCTACCTGCACCGGCACCCGCGCCTGCGCCTGGCCGGCCTGCTCTCGGCGCCCCTGCTCTGGCTGGTCGTCGCCTATCTCGGCGCGCTCGCGGTGCTGCTGGTGTCGGCGTTCTGGACCGTGAACGGCTTCACCGGCGAGGTGGTCCGGCAGTTCTCCCTGGGGAACTTCCGGACCATCCTCACCGAGGAGGTGTACCGGAATGTCGCCCTGCGCAGTCTCGGCGTGGCCGCGGCGGTCACCGTCATCTGCGTCGTCGTCGCCGTACCGATGGCGTTCTTCATGGCCAAGGTGGCGGCGGCGAGATCCCGGCACTGGCTGGTCATCGCCATCCTCACTCCACTGTGGGCCAGCTACCTGGTCAAGGCCTACGCCTGGCGGATCCTGCTGGCCAACAACGGCCCCATGGACACCCTCTTCGGCGGACCCGGGTACGGGCTGCCCGCCACCATCCTGGTCCTCGCCTACATGTGGCTGCCCTACATGATCCTGCCGGTCTACGCGGGGCTGGAGCGGCTGCCGGACTCGCTGCTGGAAGCCTCCGCCGACCTGGGGGCGCGCGCCGGGCGTACCTTCCGGTCGGTGATCCTGCCGATTTTGATCCCGTCGGTCTTCGCCGGATCGATCTTCACGTTCTCGCTGTCGCTCGGCGACTACATCACCGTGCAGATCGTCGGCGGCAAGACCCAGCTCATCGGCAACCTGGTCTACGCCAACATCGGCGCCGCCAACAACCTCCCGTTCGCCGCCGCGATCGCTACCGTCCCGGTGCTGATCATGGTGATCTACCTGCTCGCGGTCCGCCGCTCCGGCGCCCTGGAGGAGCTGTGACGCTGTCTGCCCCCGCCCGCTGGGCGCTGCGTGCCGTGATGGCGCTCGGGCTCACCTTCATCTACGTGCCGCTGCTGCTGGTGCTGATCAACTCGTTCAACGGCGACCGCACCTTCGCCTGGCCGCCGCACGACCTCACCACCCGCTGGTGGTCGGCCGCCTGGGCCAACGACGGCGCCCGGCAGGCGCTGCTCACCTCGGTGCAGGCCGGGCTCGGCGCCACCGCGATCGCCCTGGTGCTGGGCACGATGATCGCCTTCGCGGTGCAGCGGTTCCGGTTCTTCGGCCGGGACACGATCTCGCTGCTCGTGGTGCTGCCGATCGCGCTGCCCGGCATCGTCACCGGCATCGCCCTGGACAGCGCCTGGCGGTCGGTGATGGGTGACCTCGGCATCAGCAAGGGGATGTTCTCGATCATCGTCGGCCACGCCACGTTCTGCGTGGTGACGGTCTACAACAACGTGCTGGCCCGGCTGCGCCGGACCGGCACCAACCTGGAGGAGGCGTCGGCCGACCTGGGCGCCTCCGGCTTCCAGACCTTCCGGTACGTCACCTTCCCGCTGATCCGGTCCGCCCTGCTGGCCGGTGGGTTGCTCGCCTTCGCGCTGTCCTTCGACGAGATCATCGTGACCACCTTTACGGCCGGTCCCGGGGTGACCACCCTGCCCATCTGGATCTTCAACAACCTGTTCCGGCCCAACCAGGCCCCGGTCGTCAACGTGGTCGCCGCGGTTCTGATCGTCCTCTCGGTGATCCCGGTGTGGCTGGCCCAGCGCATCGCCGGACCCCAGGCGGGCGCCGGCCGCACCTGACCCAGGTTCCGTAAACCCGGCCTTCTCGTGGTCGATTACCCGTGGCGAGTCGTTCGCCCCGGGGTCTGAGAACCCGCAACCGGGTGGCACCGGTTCGGGCACTTGGTGTGCACCTGCCGCCCTGGAATCTCTTTCACATGCCCGGCCGACTTCGAGGCCGGACAACCTGGGGGAGATTGTTTTGCGACGCGCCAAGCTGCCGATGATGCTGACAGCCTTGACCGCCGTATTCGCGGGTGGCACCGCTGTCGTGGCGCCGACTGCCGCTGTTGCGGCGCCGGCCAGCAAGTGTGTTACCGACGCCAACCTTGTCCCGTCCTGTGGCGTGTTGTGGGGTGGTGCGGCTGGTGGGTTCACCAGTAAGCCCCGCGACCTGGAGCACAGGAACTGGGAGAAGATGTCCGGGCGGACCGCGACGATCTTCCACACCTACCACAAGGGTGACGAGGAGTTCCCGACCAAGGCTGAGATCGCGATGACGCAGGACCCGGCGAACCCGCGGGTGCTGCTGCTGAACTGGAAGATCGCCTACGGCTCGTCGTGGGCGAAGGTGGCCAAGGGTGAGCAGGACGACCGGATCGACGCGTTCGCCAAGCGGATCAAGGCGTACGACAAGGACGTGTTCCTGGTGCTGAACCATGAGCCGGAGAACGACGTGAAGCCGAAGAAGGGTTCCGGCTGGGAGGCCAAGGACTTCAAGGCGATGTACCGGCACACCATCCAGCGGTTGGAGGCGCAGGGCGCCGACAACGTGGTGAACGTGATGGCCTACATGGGTAACGAGAAGTGGATGGCCCAGTCGTGGTGGAAGGACCTCTACCCCGGCGACGACGTCGTCGACTGGATCGGCCTGGACTCCTACGTGTCCGTGGAGAAGGGCTACTACCACTACGGCACGTTCGGTGACCTGCTGGACCGTAAGCCGAAGAACGGCGGCCCGGGTTTCTACGAGTGGGCGACGACCAAGCACCAGGGCAAGCCGATCATGATCGCCGAGTGGGGCGGGTACCACCGGATCGGCAAGAAGACCGACAAGTCGGCGGTGTACAACAGTGTGCTGCCGCAGCTGAAGAAGCGTCCCGCGATCAAGGCGATCGTGCACTTCGACACGAAGGCCGATGACCAGGGCAACCGGGACATCAGCATCAACAGCACCCCGGCCAGCCTCGCCGCGTTCAAGAAGCTCGCCGCCAACCCGATCTTCAACGTCAAGCTGAGCTGACCTGACACAGACACCGAGCCGCCACCCCACCAGGGGTGGCGGCTCGTTCGGCTATTCGCAGGGCTCGAAGGCGTTCGTGATGTAGGTGATCCGGCCGCCGCCGTCCTCCCGGTCACCGGCCCACATCATCGGCGGCTCCTTGGCAGTGGTGATCCAGTACTTCTGGAACACGCCGTCCCACCGGGTGGTCGCGCCGGGGATGGTGCGCAGCGCCTTCCGGACGGTCGTCGCGGTCGTCACATCGTGCGGCAGGTGGACGCCGTCCGGCAGCCGCCCGGCGCCGACGGTCCAGCCGACCAGGCGGTTGTTCGCCGGCGCCATGGTCACCGTCAGCGCTCCCCAGATGAGATGGCGGCGCGGTTCCGCGGAAGGATCGAGTTCGCAACCGCCGCCCTGCACGATCCGGTCCGGCGCGTCCAGGGCCCGGCGCAGCACCCGCTCCGCGGCCCGGGCCGAACCGCCGACCTCGACGCCGCCGACCGCCAGCGGCGTCAGCTCCAGCGTGCGACGGCCCCACAGTGCCACCACGGCCGGGGCGTTGAACAGGGCCGCGGCCAGGATCGAGCGCCTCGCCGTCATGTGCCTACCGTAGCGATGAGCGCTCCATTCGTACCAAATATGGTTTTAATGGGGAAATGCTGATATCTCGTGTCGCGGCCTCGGTGGCCGCACTCACCACCCTCGTCGCGCTCAACGCGGGGCCGGCCGTCGCCGCATCGCCCCGGGAGAGTGTCACGGTCACCGGGAGCGGCGCGGTGTACGTCGAACCCGACCTCCTCATCGCCGACTTCGCCTCCGAGGCCGCCGGGGCCACCGTCGACGAGGCGCTGGCAGGCGCCACCGCGTCGGCCACCCGCATGCGGGACACGCTGGTGCGTGGCGGCACGGCCGCGGCCGACCTGCAGACCTCCTACGCCGAAGTCAGCGCGCGCCGCGACGACAAGGGCGAGGTCAACGGCTACACGGCGACGCAGGGGCTCAACGTGAAGATCCGGAACCTGCCGGACGCCGGGAAGCTGCTCGCCGAGACCGTCGCGGCCGGCGGGGACGCGGCGCGGCTCAACGGCGTGTCGTTGGTGATCGAGAACGACAAGGCGCAGCAGGCCGAGGCGCGCCGGAAGGCGTTCGACGACGCCCGGGCCAAGGCCGTGCTGTACGCCGGGGAGGCCGACCGGAAGCTGGGGCGGGTCATCAGGGTGAGCGACGTGATCCCCACCGAAGGGGAGCCCGGCCTATCGAACCAGAAGGCCTACTCGGACGCCGCGCTGCCGATCGAGCCGGGCCGCAAGCAGGTGACCGCGTCCGTCATCGTGGAATGGGTCATGCTGCCCTGAGGCGGGTGACCGGCGGTCAGGCGGGCACCACGATCGGGGTTCCGGCGACCGGGTCGTTGACGATGACGCAGGCGAGGCCGAACACCTTCCCGACCAGCTCGGCGGTGATCACCTCGGCCGGGGTGCCCTCGGCGACGATCCGGCCGTCGGCCATCGCGATGATGTGGTCACAGAAGCGGCTGGCCAGGTTGAGGTCGTGCAGGACCGCGACGATGGTCTTTCCGGACTCCCGGTTCAGGGTGCCCAGCAGGCGCAGCAGCTCGACCTGATGGTTGATGTCCAGGAACGTCGTCGGCTCGTCGAGCAGCAGCAGATCGGTGTCCTGGGCCAGCGCCATCGCCACCCAGACCCGCTGCCGCTGCCCGCCGGAGAGCTGGTGCAGGGGCCGGTCCGCCAGATCGGCGGTGCCGGTCGCGTCGAGGGCGCGGGCCACCGCGTCGTGGTCGTCGCCGGTCCACCGGCGGAACCAGCCCTGATGCGGGTAGCGGCCGCGGGACACCAGGTCGGCGACGGTGACGCCGTCCGGCGCCACCGGCGACTGCGGCAGCAGCCCGAGCACCTTGGCGACCTCGACCGTGCTCATCGCGGACATCGGCGTGCCGTCCAGGTGGACCGCGCCGGCCCGGGGTTTGAGCAGCCGGGCCAGGCCGCGCAGCAGGGTGGACTTGCCGCAGGCGTTGGCGCCGACGATGGCGGTCACCTTCCCGTCCAGGATGTCGACGTCGAGGCCGCTCACCACGGCCCGGTCGTCGTAGCCGAGGGTGAGGCCCTGTGCGCGCAGCCGTGTCATCCGCCGGCTCCTCTCCGGTTCGTCGTGGCGAGCAGCCACAGCAGGTAGGGGGCGCCGACCGCGCCGGTGACCACGCCGGTCGGCAGCGGTGTCGGCATCAGGTGCACGGCGACCAGGTCGGCGGTGAGCAGCAGCGCCGCGCCGGTCAGGGCGGCCGCCGCGATGCCGCCGGTGGCCGGGCCGAGCAGCCGGTTCGCGACCGGGCCGGCGACCAGCGCCACGAAGACGATCGGGCCGGCGACCGCGACGGCGAGCGCGACCAGCAGGACGGCGGTGCCGAGGAGGGCGGCACGGCTCAGCTCGGTACGCGTACCGAGCGCCCGGGCCGTGTCGTCGCCGAGTTCGAGTGCCCTGAGGTGCCGCTGCAACAGCACCGCGACCGGCAGCAGGACCGGGAGGGCGTACAGAAGGATCCGTAGTTCGTTCTCGCTGGCCTGACCGACCGAGCCGGTGAGCCAGTGCATGGCCTGCCGCGCCTCGGTCAGTCTCGCGCGGCTCAGCACGTACCCGACCAGACCGTCGAAGAACGCGGCGACCCCGATGCCGATCAGGATGAACCGGTAGCCGCTGACCCCGTCCCGCCAGGCGAGCACGTACATGAGCAGGGCCGCGAGCAGGGCGCCGCCGAGGGCGTACGCGCAGACGGCCAGCCCCGCGGCCTGGAGGAAGACGATGCCGCCGACCGCCGCGAGGCTCGCGCCGGAGGTGACGCCGACGAAGTCGGGGGAGGCCAGCGGGTTGCGCAGCAGCTGCTGGAAGACGGTGCCGGAGGCGCCGAGGGCGAGCCCGACCGCGAGCCCGGCGCAGGCGGTCGGCAGCCGCAGGCCGCGGACCACGAAGTCGATGCCGGGGTTCGGTTCCAGATGCAGGACCGAGACGATCACCTGCCCGGCGGTGAGCCGGAAGCTGCCGACCATCATGGTCAGTACGAACAGGGCGGCCACCAGCAGGGCCAGGACCGTGGTGACGGTGACCGACCGGACGGATCGCCGGCGGCGGGTGACCCGCAGCGTGTCGAGCGTGGCGACGGACATGGTCAGGCCTCCGTGAGCCGGGCGTAGCGGACGATGCCCACGAAGACCGGCGCGCACAGCACCGCGAGGACCACCCCGACCTGGAGTTCGCCGGGCGCGCCGGCCACCCGGCCGATCACGTCGGCGAGCAGCAGGACGACCGGGGCGAGCAGCATCGAGTAGGGCAGGATCCACCGGTAGTCCGGTCCGCACAGGAACCGGGCCAGGTGCGGCACCACCAGGCCGATGAAGACGATCGGCCCGCACGCCGCGGTGGCCGCGCCGGCCAGCAGCGCCACCAGGGCGAACGCGGCGGCCCGGGTGAGCCGGACCCGCTGGCCCAGGCCGCGGGCCACGTCTTCGCCGAGCGCCAGCCCGTTGAGCGCGCGCCCGCATCCCAGCGACAGCACCAGTCCGGTCAGCAGGAACGGGGCGACGCCGGTGAGGACCGGCGCGTACCGGCCGGCCAGCGATCCGACCTGCCAGAACCGCAGCTCGTTGAGCGCGTCGATGTCGGTCATCACGATGGCCGAGGTGACCGAGATCAGCCCGGCGGTGACGGCCGCGCCGGCGAGCGCCAGCTTGACCGGGGTGGCGCCCTCGCGGCCCATCGACGCGATCGAGTAGACCAGCACGGTCGCGGCGGCCGCCCCGGCGAACGCGAACCACACGGAGACGCCGATCCCGCGGATGCCGAGCACCGCGACGGCGAAGACGACGCTCGCGGCCGCGCCCGCGTTGATGCCCATGATCCCGGCGTCGGCGAGCGGGTTGCGGGTCACTCCCTGGAGGATGGCGCCGGCTACGCCGAGCGCGGCCCCGGCGAGGATCCCGAGCAGCGTACGGGGTACCCGCAGCTGAAGCGTGACGGTGCTGTCGATCGTCTGGTCGCCGCCGAGGTTCCCCAGCGCCCGCAGGACCTCCGGCAGGTCGATCGACCGGGAGCCCTGGGTGACGCTGAGGAACGCGACGACGGCCAGGATGGCGCAGAGCGCGACGAGCCCGAGGGCGCGCCTAGGAGCCGATGTTCTCATCAGCGCCGTTGATCGCGGTGGTCAGCTTCTCCAGCTCGGTCGCGAAGTCGCCGTAGGTGTGCAGCCAGTACGCCGGCCAGGCGACGACCGCGCCGGCCTTGGCCGCCTTCACCTCGAACCAGGTCGGCTGCTTCTTGCCGAACTCGGCGTTCAGCGTGTCCTTGTAGGCGCGCCCGTCCCAGAGGATCAGGTCGGGCTGGTACTTGTCGGCGTTCTCCCAGCTCAGCGTCTCCCAGTAGGGGAAGTCCGCGTCCGGCGTCACGGGGTTCATCACCTTGAGGCCCCAGCGCTGGAAGTCGAGCAGCTCGGGGGCGTACTTCGGGTTGGCGACGTACACCTTCTCGTCGGTCGGCGACATGCCGGCCGCGGTCAGGTTCGGTTTCGCGGCGGTGGCGGCCTGGAACGCGGCGACGGCTTTCTCGTACCGCTGCTTGTTCTCGGCGATCTTCGGGTCGTCGACCTTGGCGCCGAGGCTCTTCGCCAGCGCCTCGTAGCCCTCCGCGAGGTCGGCGATCGACTCGCCCTGGGTGACACCCACGATGGGCGCGAGCTCGGTGAGCTTCTTGCTCTTCTCGTCGACGCCCTCTTCCAGGCCGGAGTACGCCTTCTCGACCGGCCACCAGTCGCCGACGATCAGATCCGGGGCGAGGGAGGCCGCCTTCTCCACGTCGATCTTGCCCCACTCCTCGCCGAGGACGGTGATCCCGGTCAGGTCGAGGCTCTTGAGGTTCGCGTCGGTCTTCACCGGCTCGTCGGCGTAGATGCCGACCGGTTTGATCCCGAACGACATCAGGGCGGCGGCCTCACCGGCGTGCGCGATGATCCGGGTGGGGGTCTTGTCGGCCGTCACGGTCTCGCCGTTGCCGCTCTTGAAGGACCAGGGGCCGGCCGCCGCGGGGGTGTCGGGTTCATCGGTGCCGCCGCCGCAACCGGCGAGCAGCACGCCGACTGTCGCGACGGCCAGGATCGAACGCCAGGTGTGCATCGGGGGGGCCGTCCATTCATGTGCGGATCATTGGTTAGGGAAGGCTAACCATAGTTCAAAGGATTTGCATAGCCGAGTCCCGAAAGTTTCGGAACCGTCCAATGCGGATAGCGACGGCTTGCGGTCCAGGATTCGGGTGAATGCCTGTTGAGGTCGATCTCGGTATTTACGAAAGTTCTCCGAAAGTTGTTGACAGGTTTCCGGGTAATGACGAAGCTCGATTTCGTAACATTCCCGTCCCCGTGGGGCTGCTTCCCCGACAGCCCCTCAAGAGGAGGAAAGGCCCACATGTCCGTAGAAATCCCCAGTCGGCGCGGGCGCGTCCGCCTGCTCACCGCCGCTCTCTGCACCGCCGCGATGGCGATCGCCGGGGTTACCGTGGCCGGCACCGCACACGCCGAGTCCGACCGGACGGTCAGCTCGAACACCACCGGAACCCACAACGGCTACTACTTCTCGTTCTGGAAGGACAGCGGCAACGCGAGCATGACGCTGCGCGCCGACGGCCGGTACTCCAGCAGCTGGAGCAACAGCACCAACAACTGGGTCGGCGGCAAGGGCTGGGCCACCGGCAGCCGCCGGACGGTCAGCTACTCGGGCACCTACAACCCGGGCAACAACAACACCTACCTGGCCCTGTACGGATGGACGCGCAGCCCGCTCATCGAGTACTACATCGTCGAGAACTTCGGCAGCTACAACCCGAGCAGCGGCGCCACCCGGATGGGCACCGTCACCACCGACGGCGGCACGTACGACATCCTGCGCAGCCAGCGGGTCAACGCTCCGTCGATCGACGGCACCCAGACGTTCTACCAGTTCTGGAGCGTGCGGCAGTCGAAGCGCAGCTCCGGCACCATCACGATCGCCAACCACTTCGACGCGTGGGCCCGGGCGGGCCTGAACCTCGGCACCAACCACAGCTACCAGATCATGGCGACCGAGGGTTACCAGAGCAGCGGCAGCTCCGACATCACGGTCTGGGAGGGCGGCACCACCAACCCGACCACCCCGACCAGCAGCCCGACGCCGGGCGGCGGCGGCAGCAACTGCACCGCCACGCTGTCGGCCGGCCAGCAGTTCGGTGACCGGTTCAACCTCAACGTCGCGGTGAGCAACGCCAGCAACTGGACCGTCACGCTCAACCTCAACGGCGGCCAGAGCCTCCAGAACAGCTGGAACGCCGCGGTAAGCAGCAGCGGCAGCACCGTCACGGCCCGGCCGAACGGTGCCGGCAACAACTTCGGTGTGACCATCCTGGCCAACGGCAACTGGACCTGGCCAACGGTCACCTGCCGGACCAGCTGACCCCCGATCACGACGCGGCGGCCGCCCGGCCGCCGCGTCACCGTCGGGTTCGGACGATCAACAGCCGTGTCGGACCTGTTCAGATCCTGTGATCTTCGTTACGGTACCGTCTGTGACGATGCGTAAGGGCGTCAATCGAGTGCTGCGCAACCTCACCGGTTACGAGCTGCGCAAGCCGAAGCCGCCGGTGAAGAAGGCCGCGCCGAAGCCCACACCCGCCCCCGAGCCCGCTGCCGCCAAGCCCGCGGCGCCTCCCGAGATCAAGTTCCCGGTCGACTACGACGAGGCCGCCCGGGCCACCATCCGCGCCGTCAAGCCATGGACCATGACGTCGCCGGAGAAGCTGAACGCCCTCGTCCACTCGGTGCGCTACGTGGTCCGCCACCGCATCCCGGGTGACGTGGTCGAGTGCGGCGTCTGGCGCGGCGGCAGCATGCTGGCCATCGCCAAGACCCTCGCCGAGACCGGTGACACCGACCGCCACCTGCACCTCTACGACACGTTCGAGGGCATGAGCGAGCCCACCGAGCACGACAAACGGCACGACGGCCGCAGCGCCGCCGAAATGCTGGAGACCAGCGACAAGAGCTCCGGCGTGTGGGCCTACGCCTCCATCGAGGACGTGCGGGCCACGATGCGCGAGTCGGTCTACCCGGCCGACCGGATCCACTACTACAAGGGCAAGGTCGAGGACACCATCCCCGGTGACGCCCCCGAGCGGATCAGCATCCTGCGCCTCGACACCGACTGGTACGAGTCGACCCGCCACGAACTCGAACACCTCTGGCCGCGCCTGGTGCCCGGCGGCGTCCTGCTGCTCGACGACTACGGCTGGTGGGACGGCGCGAAACGGGCCGTCGACGAGTGGCTCGAAGAGGTGAACCCGCAACTGCTCCTGCTGCGCATGGACGAGGGCCGGGTAGGCATTAAGCAGACACTCAGCTAGTTCCGCTCACCCCGTACCGCGACGGGCCCGATGGGAAGGGCACAGCCGGGGGTGCCGGCACCGGACGGGGGAGTTTGCACATGCGTATTGCCGATGTCAGTGTGGGCAAGCGTCTCGGCGCCTCCTACCTGCTGCTCACCGCGCTGATCGTCACGTCGGCGGGCGCCGGCTGGTGGGGCCTGCGCCAGCAGGCCGACGCCGCGGACCAGCTCGCCGTTCTGGAGCAGGTGCGCGACGACATCCAGGCCGCCAAGTACGCCGCCTCCGACGTGACCGGCTGGCAGGGGCTCTGGATCGCCGACGTGGGCGCCTACGGGTACGAGTACTCCGTGGGCCCCGACGGCTACAACCGGCAGGGCGAGATGAAGTCGAAGGACGCCCTCTACGCCGGTCTCGCCGCCACGAACACGGCCGGCATGACCGAGGCCGAACGGGCTCAGTTCGACCAGCTCAAACCGGCCTGGGACGACTTCTTCGTCTGGGACGAGACCATCAACAAGTGGCTGTCCGAGGACACCAAGGCCTCCCGTGCCAGGGCGATGGACAGCGTCAACGGCGGCGAGGCGTCGGCGGCGTACGGCAAGGTGCTGGACATCACCGCGGAGCTGGACGAATCGGTCAACGCCCGCGCCGATGAGGTGCGCGCCGACGTCAACCGGATCAAGAACACCGCCACGACGGTGCTGGGCGGCGCGCTCGCCATCGCCGTCATCCTCGCGGTGCTGATGGGCTTCCTGGTCACCCGGTCGGTGGTCCGCCCGCTCAACGTCGTGGTCGAGGGGCTCAAGCGCCTCGCCGGCCGGGACCTCACGGTACGGGTGAACCTGAACCGCCGCGACGAGCTCGGCCGTCTCGGCGTCGCCCTGGACCAGACCGCCGACGCGCTGCGGGAGACGGTGTCGACGATCGCCTCGCACGCCGGAACCGTCTCGTCGGCCTCCCGCGAGCTGTCCTCGGTGTCGGCGCAGATCGCCGAGACCAGCGTCGACATGGACACGCAGGCGGCCGCGGTGGCGTCGGCGGCCGGCAGCGTCTCCGGCAACGCGAGCACTCTCCAGTCCGGAAGCTCGGAGATGGCCCAGGCGATCGACGACATCGCGCGCAGCGCCGGTGAGGCGGCGCGGGTCGCCGGTGAGGCGGTCACCGTGGTCGAGCAGACCAACAAGACGGTCGGCAAGCTGGGCGACTCCTCGGCCGAGATCAGCAACGTGGTCCAAATGATCACCTCGATCGCCGAGCAGACGAACCTGCTGGCGCTCAACGCCACCATCGAGGCCGCCCGGGCCGGCGAGCTCGGCAAGGGCTTCGCCGTGGTGGCCGGCGAGGTCAAGGAGCTCTCCCAGGAGACCGCCCGGGCCACCGAGGACATCGCCCGGCTGGTCAAGACCATCCAGCAGGACACGTCGAACGCGGTCGGCGCGATCAGCGAGATCGGCGGCGTGGTGGCCCGGATCTGCGACTTCCAGACCCTGATCGCCGCGGCCGTGGAGGAGCAGACCGCCACCACCAGCGAGATGGGCCGCAACGTCGCGGAGGTGGCCGAGAGCAGCGAGGCCATCGCCACCAACATCGCCGGGGTGGCGACCGCGGTGGGCTCCACCACCGCGGTCGCCAACCGGGCCCGGTCGAACGCCGAAGGCCTGGAGCGCACCAGCAACGAACTCCAGCAGCTGGTGGCGACCTTCACCCTGTGAGGCCTGTGCGGCCTGTGACATTCTGTCCTGCATGTCGATGTACGGCCGGTTCCTCGCCGCCGCCCTGGCCCTGACGCTGGCGGCCTGCGGCGCCGGGGAACCGGCCCCGGCCGTCACCGCCGCCTCGCCGGCCTCGCCGGTTCCCGAAACCACGGCGAGCGCCGCTCCGGTGGACGGCGGGGAGGCGCCCGCCGTCGCGGCCACGACGCCGGGCGCGCACGCTCCCGGACCGCTGCCGCCGGTGGTCCAGCACGGGCCCCGCGACGTGAAGAAGGTCGCGCTCACCTTCGACGCCGACATGACCGACGCCATGAAGGCCCGGCTGCGCAACGGCACCGTGTCCTCCTACGCCAACCTGCGCCTGCTGGGCATCCTGGAGACGCGGCGGATCCCGGCCACCTTCTTCGTGACCGGGCAGTGGGCCGAGCAGTACCCGGACGTCACCCGCCGGATCGCCGGGAACCCGCACTTCGAGATCGCCAACCACAGCTACGAACACGCGGCCTTCACCGGCGGCTGCTACACCCTGCCGCGGCTCGCCCCCGGCGAGATGACCGGCGACGTCGACAAGACCTTCACGACCCTTCATCCGTACGGCGGACGCCAGACCCGCTACTTCCGGTTCCCCGGGCTGTGCCACGACCGGGCGGCCCTGCGGGCGCTGGCCCCGCTCGGGGTGACCGTGGTCGACGGTGACGTGGTCAGCGGCGACCCGTTCGCCCGCGGCGCGGCCCCGGTCATCGACGCCGTGCTGTCCCAGGTGAAGCCGGGCTCGATCGTCATCATGCACATCACCGAGGCGAACGCCCGCTTCACCGACGACGCCCTGCCCGCCGTCCTGGCCGGCCTGCGGCGGCGCGGCCTGGAGCCGGTCACCCTCTCCGAGCTGCTCGCCTAGACCGCCCGTGGCACCGGCCGGTGCGCCCGGGCCCGCCGGCCGGCCGTGAACGCGATCACCCCGGCCCACCCGGCGAGCACCGCGAGCCCGGCCCACCACGGCAGCGGGAAGTACCCGGCCGACGGCGCGTAGTGGGCCAGCACCTGCGGATACTCCACCTCGGTCTGCTTGACGGCGAACCCGGCGGCCGGGGTGACCCGCAGCAGCCACTGCGCGACCGGATCGGGCAGCAGCGGTACGGCGGTGACCGTGTACGGCACGATCACCAGCAGCAGCGCGAGCGCCCAGCCGTACCGGAGAAGGGACCCGAGCCCGTAGGCGAGCACCGCGCACAGGCCGATGGCCACGGCGAGCCCGGCGACCACCCGGACAACGGCCGGCTCACCGGTCACGGCGAGGACGGTCCCGACCGACAGCAGCCCGGTGACCAGCGCCGCCGCGCCGACCGTGGCGGCCCGCCGCGGCTCGAAGGGCGCCGCCCGGCCGTAGCGGGCGGCCAGTACCAGGATGATGATCAGGGCGACGACCAGTCCGGTGAGGGCCGCGTCGGCGGTCGGGTCCGGGTCCTCGCCGAGCGGCCCGATGTCGCCGGTGCCGCTGATCGTGACCACCCCGTCGGTCTGCACGGCCCCGGCCGGGTTGTGGTACTTCTCCCAGTCGGTCACGTTCATCTCGCCGACCGGCTCGCTGGCCCAGGCACCGCCGCCGCCCTCCACGGTGACGCCGTCGAACACGCCCACCGCCTGCGTGAAGCGGCCCTGCCCGATCCGGCCGCCGAGCGCGACCCGCTGGAGGGTGAGCCCGTGCGGGGAGGCCGCGAACAGCCCGACCCGGACGGTGTCCGGCAGCCCGTCGAGCTCGGCCGACCCGACGTCCTGCCATCGCACACCGTCGGGCGACTCGGCGCCGGTGATCGTGTCGCCGGAGCGGGTCAGCCGCAGCCAGCGCGGGTTCCCGGCGGACACGCCACCGGGCCGTCCGGCCACGTCGTGGCGGTAGTCGTGCTGGAACCGGACCCCGTGCTCGCCGGTCATCATGAGCGCCGCGTACCGGGAGCCCGGCCGGAGCCCGTCCTTGACGATGATCCCGGTCTTCGCCCACGGGACCAGGCCGGGGACGATCTCGTCGTGGTCCGGCGGCGGATAGGTGATGGTGCCGGTCATCGATGTCAACCGGACCGTGATGCTCCCCTGCGGCCCGAGGTCGCGGTGCAGGAACCAGAACCGGTCGCTGACCACGTCGCCGTCGCCGGTCACCGGGGTCGGCGGGCACGGGCCGGGGTCACAGGAGACGTCGATGGCGGAGGTGGACAGGACGCCGAGCGCCACGACGGACACGGCCGCCGCGGCGAGGGCCACGATCCGGCCCGGGCGGAGAAAGTCTGCGCTGAACATGCCCGGATTTCTAGGTGCCGGCCGGTAACACGGCCCGAACGCCGCCTGTCACGCCGCTGTTAGGTCCGGCCCGGCATGCTGTAACGATGTTCCGGTCGCGTCTGGCCACGGTGGGGACCCGGTTCACGGTCCTCTACGCGGCCGTCTTCCTCGGGTCCGGGGTGCTGCTGCTGGCGGTCGCCCTGGCGTTCTCCGGCGGCAGCAGCACCTCGATGGCGCCCCTCCAGCAGCAGAGCGGCCCGGCCGCGGCCCAGCAGCGGATCACGGCGCTGGAGGAGCAGCTCGACGCCGTCCAGGGCGAGCAGGCCCGGCGGCTGGTGTTCGGGTTCGCCGTGGCCCTGTTCGTGATGGCCGTCCTCTCGCTGCTGCTGGGGCGGCTGATGGCCGGCACCGTGCTGTCGCCGGTCCGGTCGATCACCGCGGTCACCCGGCGCATCTCCGCCGACAACCTGCACGAGCGGCTCGCCGTGCACGGCCCCGACGACGAGGTGAAACAGCTCGCCGACACCATCGACGGGCTGCTGGAACGGCTGGAGGCGTCGTTCACGGCGCAGCGCCGGTTCGTCGCCAACGCCTCGCACGAGCTGCGTACTCCGCTCGCCACGATGCGCGCCACCCTGGACGTGGCGGTCGCCAAACCCGACCCGGCCCCCGCGACGCTCGTGCTCGCCGGGAAACTGCGCACCCAGTTGGACCGGGTCGACCACCTGCTCGACGGGTTCCTGACGCTGGCCCGCGCCCAGCACGGCGGCACCGGCGAGGCGGTGCCCAACGACCTGGCCGAGCTGACCGCCGCGGCGCTGCGGGACCGGGCCGCCGAGGTGTCCGCCCGGCGGCTCGCGGTGACCGTCGAGCTGCCGGCCGGCAGCGTGGTACGCGGCAACCCGGCGCTGCTGGCCCGGCTCGTGGCGAACCTCGTCGACAACGCGGTCACCCACAACGTGGACGACGGGTGGGTCCGGATCGCCGGCGGTGAGTCCGAACTGATCGTGGAGAGCGGCGGCCGGGTCTTCGCGCAGGATCAGGTGGACCGGCTCACCAGGCCGTTCGAGCGCCTCGGCGCGGAACGGGTCGGCTCGTCCGGGCTGGGGCTGTCCATCGTGGCCGCGGTCGTGGCCGCCCACCAGGGCACGCTGGAGCTGACCGCCCGCCCGGACGGCGGCCTGCGGGTGGCGGTGCGGCTGCCGTGAGGATCCTGGTGGTGGAGGACGACCACGCCCTGGCCGACGTGGTGGTGGAGGGGCTGACCGATGCCGGGCTGGCGGTCGACGTCGCCCGCGACGGGCTGAGCGCCGCCGAGAAACTGGAGCTCACCGCGTACGATGTGATGGTTCTTGATCGTGATCTGCCCGGCCTGCACGGCGACACCCTGTGCCAGATGATCACGGACCGCCCGGACGACCGGCCGATGGTGCTGATGCTCACCGCGGCGGGCGAGCCCGGTGACCGGGTCAGCGGGCTCACCCTTGGCGCCGACGACTACCTGGCCAAACCGTTCCACTTCCCGGAGCTGATCCTGCGGGTCCGGGCGCTGGCCCGCCGCCGGCCGGACGCCCGGCCGCGCACCCTGCGGGCCGCCGGGATCGAGCTGGATCCGGTCCGCCGCACCGTGGTCCGCGACGGCCGTCAGCTGCCGCTGTCGGTGAAGGAGTTCGCCGTGCTGGAGGCGCTGCTGCGGGCCAGCCCAGGATTTCTGAGCGCGGAGACCCTGCTGGACAGCGTGTGGGACGAGCACGCCGACCGATTCACCAACACGGTCACCGTGACGGTCGGCCGGCTGCGGCGCAAACTCGGTGACCCGCCGGTCATCACGACCACGCCGGGGGTGGGCTACCGGATCGTCTGACCTTCCGTCTCCGGAAAACCCACACCAGGACCACGGCGGCCAGCACCGCCCCGGCGACCGGTAGCAGGGCGGCGGCGATCAGGCCGTACCGGAGCCAGTCGGTGTCCGGTGGCCCCGGATCGCCGAGCGGGTTGCCGGTCACCGGTGGCACGTCGGCGGTCAGGGCGGCGTACGCGTCCACCACACCGTGCCCGCGCCCGTAGTCGACGTCGGCGATACCCGGGCCGGGCGGCACCCCGGTCGCCAGCAGCCGGTTGATCACCGCCCCGGCCGGCAGGTCCGGGTATGTCGACCGGACCAGCGCCACCACCCCGGTGACCAGCGCGGCCGCCGTCTCGTTGCCGCTGTTCGGGATGAGCTCCCGGTAGCCGCCGCTGTCCGGGTCGAGCACGATGACACCCTCGTTGCCGGACGCGTTGCTGGTCGGGCCGGGCGCCCGCAGGTCCGCCCCGATCGTCGACCGCAGCCGCCCGGCCACCTCGCCGTCGCCGTCGACGCCGCCGGCCACCAGCACCCCGGTACGCAGGCCCGCGGGGAGGTCGGCCACGTCGTCGAGGGCCATCACCACCACGACGTCCTTCGACTGCGCGTACCGGATGCCGTCGAAATCGGCCGTGAGGCCGTCGGAGATCGCGGTGTTGAGATAGAGCACGCCGGCCCCGGAGTCGGCCAGCCAGCGGATCGCCTTCTCAAGTTCGTCCTGGTGGTGGGCGTTCAGCGGCCGCACCGACGCGGCCGGGGCGGCGCCGACGATGCCGCCCCGGGCCGCGATCAGGCCGATCTCCTCGGTGGCGTGGCTGTCGGTGGCCGGCTCGCCGGACGGTGTCTGCTGCATCCCGCCGAGGATCGCGTCCGGCGCGACCCGCATGGTCGGCAGCACGGCGTCGCCCAGGTCGGGGTGCGGCATCGGCGCGCTGCTGGTCAGCACGCCGACGGTGACGCCCTCGCCGCGGCTGATCCCGTGCGCCTGCGGCGCCTTGATGACGTCGAGATACCACTGCTCGTCGCGGGGAGCGGCGGCCGCCGGGTCCCCGGGGAGGGTCAGCAGGGACGCGAGCAGAAGTCTTCCGATCCACTTCGACGGCACAGCGGATGTTAACTTGACGCCGCAAGTTCCATCGACAAAGCTCACCATTGAGCAACCTCAATTTTGTGGACGTTCGGCCCATGCCACGAAGCCGCACATCTGATGTCGGATGCGAAGTGACCGGTAACGACCGTCCATAAAGGAGGTTCCGTGCGCACACCATCCCGTGCGTTGGCGGGCACCACCACAGCATTCGTCGCCGCGGTGCTCGTCCTCTCGCCAGGATCCGGCGGAAGCGCCGCACCGGGCGCCGCCATCCCCAGCCGGGCCGAGACCCCGGAGATCCACGCCGACCACGACAACGGCGAGCTCATCGACAACCGCAAGGGCCGCGTCGCGCCCAGCGCCGAACAGCGGACGCTGGCCGCCGAGGCCGACGCCTCCGCCCGGTGGAACACCTTCGGCACCCCGGCCACCCTCACCGCCACCACCGCCGAGCCGCTCGCCGAGGGCCTGCCCGCCGAGCCCGTCGCCGCGGCCCGCGCCTACGTGACCGGCAACCTCGACGTCCTCGGCATCACGCCGGCGGCCGCCGAGTCCCTCGAACTGCTCACCACCCGCAAGCTCGGCGAGGGCGACGTCGTGCTGCTGCGCCAGCGGTTCGGCGACCTCGACGCCGGCCGCGACGGCCTGATCTCGATCGGGCTGCGCGACGGCAAGGTCTGGCACGTCAGCTCCTCACTCGCCCGCGACGCCGCCGCCCCGCAGCCGGCCACCCTGACCGCCGCCGAGGCCGAGCGCATCGCCGCCGCCGACGCGGGCATCACCGCTCCCACCCTGCTGGGCACCAAGCTCGTCGCGGTACCCACCGCCGACCAGGGCGCCCGCGCCGCCTACCAGGTCGCCCTCGGGGACGGCCTGTCCAGCGCCGACCCGGTCGCCTACACCACGTGGGTGGACGCCCGCGACGGCGGCATCCTGGTCCGCGAGGACATCGTCGACCACGACGCCGACAACCCCGAGTGGGAGGTCTTCCCCAACTCGCCGCGCACCGACTACTCCTCCCGGGACACCCGCCGGCGCTGGTGCTGGGCGCCGCAGCGGGGCTGTGACGAGGTCGTCGCGACCCCGGCGTCCCCGCAGGCGTGGGACGTCGACCCGGTCACCGGCACGTCCACCGCCACGACCAGCGGCAACAATGCGTTCGCCGTGCACAACTGGCTCTCCAACGACCCGTTCACGGTCGGCACCGAACTGGCCACGCCCAGCCCGGCGCGCGAGTACACGTACCCGTGGACCAACCAGTGGCACGACACCAAGTGCGCGCCCACGGTCTTCGACTCGGCCGCCCGCAACGACATCGACGCGGCCCGGGCCAACCTGTTCGTGCAGCACAACCGGATGCACGACTGGTCGTACCTCCTCGGCTTCACCGAGGAGACCTGGAACATGGAGGGCGACGGCGGCGACCCCGAGCAGGGCAACGCGCAGGCCGGCGGCATCAGCGGCGGCCCGCCGGACTTCCTGGCCCGCAACAACGCCAACCAGATCACCCCGCCCGACGGGCAGGCCCCGATCACCAACATGTACCTGTGGCAGCCCATCGCCGGTTCCTTCTACTCGCCGTGCGTCGACGGCGACTACGACATGTCGGTCATCGGCCACGAGTACACGCACGCCATCACCAACCGCATGATCGCCGGCCCGGACGCCGGCCTCAGCTCCCCGCAGGGCATGAGCGAGAGCTGGTCCGACCAGCTGGCCGTGGAGTACCTGGCCGAGCACGGCTACGCCCCCAGGGGCGCCCGCGGCTTCACCGTCGGCGAGTACGTGACCGGTGACCCGGTCGCCGGCATCCGCAACTACAACATGAGCAGCGGCGCCAACCGGCTCAACTACAGCGCGGTCGACTACGACTTCGTCGGGTTGCAGGTGCACGCCTCCGGTGAGGTGTGGAGCGCCACCAACTACGACATCCGGTCCGCGTTCGTCAAGCGGTACGGCTACGGCAGCTCCGCACTCCAGAAGGCGTGCGCCAACGGCAAGAAGGCGGTCACCTCCTGCCCGGGCAACCGGCGCTGGATCCAGCTCGTCGTCGACTCGTTCCTGCTGATGGCCAACAGCGCCAACAGCCAGGTCGACGCCCGCGACGCGCTGCTCGCCGCCGACCGGATCCGCTTCGGCGGCGCCAACCAGGACATCCTGTGGAACGCGTTCGCCAAGCGCGGCCTCGGCGAGGGCGCGGCCAGCAACGGCGCGGCCGACGTCAACCCGACGCCGAGCTTCACCTCCCCGCACGCCAAGGAGGCCACGGTCACCTTCCGGCCGGTCGACGAGCACGGCAAGGCGGTCACCGGCGCCAAACTGTTCGTCGGCGACTACCAGGCCCGGGCCGTCGCGGTCGCCGACACCGACCCGGCCACCGCCCTGCCCGACACGGTGAACCTGGTGCCCGGCACCTACGCGTTCGTCGCACAGGCGCCCGGCCACGGCCACGCCCGCGTCTCACCGGAGTCGCTGCGCTCCGGCGAGAAGGAGAAGCTGACCGTGAAGCTGCCGCGCAACGTCGCCTCGGCGGCCAACGGCGCGACCGCCACCGGCGACGGCGTCAACCTGGCCCGGCTCCTCGACGACGACGAGGCCACCAACTGGGCCTCGCTCGGCAGCGCGGTGGCCGGCAAGGGCGTCAGCGTGGACCTCGCGGGCGACGCCCAGAAGGTCCGGCGGATCCAGGTCAGCGCCATGCTGCGCCCGGCCGTCGCCGGTGACGTCGACGCCGGCACGCAGGCCCGGGTGTCGGCGCTGCGCCAGTTCAAGGTGCTCGCCTGCACCGCGTCCGCGACGGTCACCTGCTCGGCCCCGGCCGACTTCACGACCGTCTACACCAGCCGGCGGGACGCGTTCCCGGCCGTGGCGCCGCGACCCCGGGCGCCGCAGCTGATCATCCGGTCCTTCGACATCCCGGATGTCACCGCCACGCACCTGCGCATCGAGGCCGTGACCAACCAGTGCACCGGCACCCCGGACTACGCCGGTGAACAGGACGACGACCCGCGCGCCAACACGGACTGCGCCACCGCCAGCCCGCAGGCGCTCAACGTGCGCATCGCCGAATTCCAGGCGTTCACCCGCTAGCAGCAGAAAGGTGGGCGGGCCCGCGGGCCCGCCCACCTTTTTCATGCACGCCCGGCCAAGAGCGGATCGAGAGCCGGCCGATAGAAGAACGTCATAGCGTTCTGCCCAGTCCATTGCGGACTTGATCGTCCGGCTCGAAGCAAGAGGGGCAGCATGCTGAAATTCGTTCTCCGTACGGTGATGGCTCTGGTGGTGGCCGCCACCGGTCTGGTGCTGACGCAGTCACCGGCGCTCGCCGCGACCGTCGGCCCCGTCTACATCTGGGGATACGACTCCCAGAAGTGCATCGACAACCCCAACTCCAGCACCGCCAACGGCACCGTCCAGATCATCTTCAGCTGCTACGAGCCGCGCAACGCCAACCAGTCGTGGACCTTCATCACGACCGAGGGCAAATACTGGAACATCAAGAACGGCTCCAGCGGCAAGTGCCTGACCGTGAAGGGCGCCTCGACCGAGAACAGCGCGGCGGTCATTCAGTACACCTGCAACAACGGTGACAACGAGGAGTGGTACACCGAGTACACGGGCATCTACGTCGAGTGGGGCTGGCGGGCCGACTACTACCGGATCATCAACCGGAAGAGCGGCAAGTGCCTCACGGTGAAGAACGCCAGCACGTCGAACAGCGCGCAGCTGTTGCAGTACACCTGCAACGGCGGCACCAACCAGAACTGGAGCTGGGCGCCCGACCTGCGGCTGCACGGCTGATCCCCGGCGAAGGGCGCGGGTCCCGGACCCGCGCCCTTCGGTCAGCGCACGTCGCCGTACGGCGTGGGGATGAACCGCAACGGCAGGTCGGGAGCGAGATAGCCGTTCTCGGCCCGCCGTTTCGGCAGTTTGATGTCGCGCGGCTTGAGCGGCTCGTACGGCACCTGGCTCAGCAGATGCGTGATGATGTTGAGCCGGGCCCGCTTCTTGTCGTCGGTGTACGCGATGAACCAGGGCGCCCAGGAGGTGTCGGTGGTGGCCAGCATCGCGTCACGGGCCCGGGAGTAGTCGTTCCAGCGGCTGTACGACTTCAGATCCATGTCGGAGAGCTTCCAGATCTTCCGCGGATCGTGGATGCGGCTCTCCAGCCGGCGGGTCTGCTCGTCCGGGCTGACCTCCAGCCAGTACTTGAGCAGCAGGATCCCGGAGTCGGTCATGGCCTTCTCCCAGGTCGGCACGATCTCCAGGAACCGCTCGGACTCCTCCGCCGTGCAGAAGCCCATCACCCGCTCGACGCCGGCCCGGTTGTACCACGACCGGTCGAAGATCACGACCTCGCCGCCGGCCGGGAGCCGGGCGATGTAGCGCTGCGCGTACATCTGGCTCTTCTCCCGCTCGGTGGGAGTGGGCAGGGCGACCACCCGGAACACCCGCGGGCTGACCCGCTCGGTGATGCGTTTGATGGTGCCGCCCTTGCCGGCCGTGTCCCGGCCCTCGAACACCACACAGATCTTGGTGCCGGACGCCTTCACCCACTCCTGCATGGCGACCAGCTCACCGTGCAACCGCCGCATCTCCCGCTCGTACTCGGCCCGCTTCATCCGTTCCACCGGAGCGACCTGGTCCGTGTCCTTGGGGTGATGTTTGTTCTTCTTTTCCTTCTTGCTCATAGTGTTGTCTCCCGGATGCCGGCCTCGCATGGTGTAATCGGCAGCCTGTCGCGATCGCGGCTCCGGCGCGTCATCCGCCCCGGATGAGCCGATGAGAATCGGCCCCCCGGCAACAGCCGACCCGGTAACATGCGTCAGCCCGCCAGGACGGTGCGCAACCGGCGCGCCTCCTTGAGCAGCCGGCTCCCGCCCGCCCGGCCCGCCACCTCGGCCAGCCCCGGGACGTCGTCGTGGGCGCCCACCTCGCCCGCGACCTGCGTGGCCAGCTCCAGAAGGTCCGGCAGGCCGCGCGGCCCGGCCGGCAGCAGCCCCGGCAGGGCCGCGGCCAGCAGCTCCCACAGCGCCCGGGACCCGCCGCCGCGATGGACGTCGGTCAGGGCCGCGACCACCCGGGTCAATTTCACCACGCCGTCGGCGCACAGGTCCGCGACTTCGGCGCCGATCCCGGCGCCGATCGGCTCGCCACCGGCCGCCAGGATCAGGAACGCGTCGACGGCGGCGAGCCGGTCCGGCTCGTGGCGGGCGCCCAGACCGTACGCCAAGGCCAGCGTCAGGGCCGGACCCACCGGCCCGGAGCACTCGGCCAGTGCCGGCAGCATCGGCCCGTCACCCTTGCCGTCCATGTCGGCGTGCGCCGCGATCACCGGCAGCACCCAGGCGGCGACCACCTCCCGGTGCTGCGGCAGCGCCGCCGCGGTGATGTCGATGGGCGCCGAGAAGTCCCACGGATAATACGACGGCACGTTGCTGCGGGTCAGGTTGACGAGCAGGCCCCCCAGCAGGTGCTCGACCGGCCGCGACTCGTCGAGCTGGGCGACCACCCGCCGTTTGAGCGGGGGTGTCCCGCCGTACGCATACCGCCCGTCCTTGCCGGTCTGCGGCCACCGGGTGCTGACCGGATCGGGCAGCCCACCCTCCTTGAGCCAGACCGCGAACCGGCGGCCCGCCGCCGACGTCAGCTCCGCGGCCGCGGTCACGACAGCCGGGTCGGCCTCCCGCGGCACCCGCAGCAGCGCCTGCTCGAAGTCGATCGGCCACGGCTCCCGCCCGGCCGCCTCGGCCCGGAACAGCCGTTCCAGCAGGACCGCCGGGTCGAGGGCCCCGGTCACCCGGGTGGGCGTGGCCATCAGCTCGGCGGCCGGCTCGGCGGACACCCGCTCGGCCAGCTCACGGATGCGCAGTTCGAGGACGCTGGCCGGCCCGCCCCGCAGCGACTGCCGGGGGCCGGAACCGAACACCCAGGCGTTGCGCGCGTTGTCCGACGACGCCGAGCTCTTGGCCCGGCCGAGGATCACCCGCATCACGTCGCCGAGGAGGGCGTTCCGCAGCAGCTCGCCGTGCCAGCCGTGATCGGTCAGCTCGGCATGGTGCCGGTCGAGGAGGGGCCGCAGGGACTCCGCGACCGGCACCCCGGCCGCGGGCAGCGCCACCAGCGCGGCCAGCACCCGCTCCCACGCGACGGCGGTCCCCCCGTGCAGCAGGGCGACGATCTCGGTGGCCAGCTCGGCGCCGCTCGCGATGGGCGGCGGCATCGCGGCGGCCGGCGCGGGCGGGGCGAGTTCCACCACGCCGGGCGTGCCGGTCTCCGCAGCGGCCACCCCGAACAGCTCGGCGGCCCGCGCCGGCAGGTCGCCGCCGAGGGCGCCGGCGGCGTCGGCGATCCGGGCCACGGCGCCGGCGTCGAGACGGGCCACCTGACGGGCGATGAGGTTGAGCGCCCGCTCCTGCACGTCGAGCGTGGGATGCCCGAACGCCACGGCGACCGTCTCCATCAGCTCACCGGCCCGCTCGGGCGCCCGGCGGGCCACCTTCTCCAGCCAGGAGAGCTGCGTCCTGACCAGGCCCTTCTCGGCCCGGAGCAGGGTCGCGGCGCTCGCCTCGATCAGGGTCTCCAACTCCAGGCGGCCGGCGTCGTCGACCGCGCGCAGGGCCCGCTGGGCGAGCCCGGCGATCGCGGACGGCGCCCCGGCCAGGAGCCGGGCGTAGTCGTGCGTGAACCCGGCCATCTCGTCGACGGTCGGCGCGAGAGCGTCGTGCAGCATCGCGAACGGCCGCAGCAGCGCCGGGCGGTCGCCGCGGACCAGGCGGTCGACGGTGGCGGCGAAAACGGTCGCCCGGTCCAGGCGCCCTTCGGCCACCAGCGTGGCGAGTGCGGCGGGGGAGCGGGGTGTGGTGTTCCAGGCCTCGCCGTCCCATTGGCCGCCGGTCAGCGCGCTGCCGATGCCGTCGATCTCGAACACGGCCGGCAGCAGGTGGTCGAGGAACGGGCTGTCCCGGAGCGCGTCGGCCAGCCCCCGTAGCCGGCCGGTGCTCTGGTGCACATGGTCGAGCCAGCCGCGGACGAACCCCTCGGTGCGCGGGGCCAGCTCCGGCGTCGCGGTGAGCATCGGGGAGACGAACTCCCAATCCCGGGCCCAGACCTCCTTGGCCGGCAGCTTCTCGGCGAGCCGCACCCCGAGGTCGGCCAGCCACGGGATGTCGCGGGCCTCCACGATGCTCCGGAACTTCTCGGCCGGGATGCTGCCCCAGCCGTCGCGCATGTCGCGCCGGGTGAGCAGGGTGGCGGCCCGCGCGGCGGACGGCATGCTGCCGATCACGGCCAGCGCGTAACCGGCGGCCGGATCGTTGCCCCGCTGCCCCCACCAAGCCTCGCCGCGGGTCTTCCTGATGCCCGCCTCGAGCTCGGCGGCGAACGCGGCCCGCTCCGGCTCGCTCAGCGCGATGACGCGGCGGGTGATCGTCACGTGATCCGCCCGCCTTGCCAGCACGTCGAGATCAGCCCAGGTGAGGCGGGCGGTGGGGGTGATGTCCTGAGGCATGCGCAGACCTTAGATCTCGGGTACGACAGTTTTGGTGGCGGAGGCGAGCGTCCGGGCGAGCCGGGTCGCCTCGGTGACCAGCCGGGTCCGGCCGCCGCGCGCCGCCACCGCCGTCACCTCGGGGATCTCCTCGGTGGCGCGGACGGCCGCCGCGACGGACTCGGCCGTCAGCAGCAGATCGGGGGCGCCTGCCCCGGGCGTGGCCGCGGCGAGCACGGCCGGCACCAGCTCGCGGAGGGCGGCCCAGGCGTGGGCGGCCGCACCGGCCCGCGCGGCCTCACCGAGAGCGTCGGCGACCCGCTTCAGGACGACGATCTCGGCCCGGTGCAGGGCGACGAGCTCCCGCCCGACCAGTGCCCCGTCGAGGACGCCCCGGGCGGCCAGGTCGAGGAACGCGTCCACGGCGGCCACCCGGCCCTCCGGGCGGGCGGCGGTCAGACCGTACGCCAGGCAGAGCGCCATGGCCGGCCCGAACGGCCCGTCGCACGCCGCCAGGGCGGGCAGGATGCCGACGTGGCCGGTGACGCCCCGGCTCTCGGCCGACTCGATGAGCCGTGGCTGCACGTGGGCCGCGGCCAGCTCCCGGTGGCTCGGGAAGACGAGTGGCCACCCGTCCAGCGGCCGGCCGTCGGGGTACGAATACGCCCGGTTGCCCGCCTCCTTGCGTGGCTGGCCGAGCAGACCCTCCGGGACGGTCAGCGTGTGCTCGACCGGTGCGAACGCCACGGTCCGCCGGGCCGGATGGCGGGCACAGTCGCAGTAGTAGCCGCCGGTGTGCATGCACCTGCGCTTGCCGACGGCCACCGTGGCCACCTCCGGGTCGGGCAGCCCGCCATCGGCCAGAAACCCGGCGAGGGAGTGCCCGGCGGCCGAGGTGAGCCGGTCCGCCGCCGCCCGCACCTCTGGGCCGATCTCGCGCGGCAACCGCAACAGCGCCTGGGACAGATCCCACGGCCCCGGCTCCCAGCCCTCCCCGAGCAGCCGCACCACCCGGGCCGGGTCGACGTGACCGTCCACCGTGGCCGGGGTGGCGAGCAGCGCGGGTGGCGGCGTGCCGCCGCACATCTGCCGGGTCAGCTCGGTGAGCCGCCCGATCAGCATCCAGACCGGCGGCGAGGCACGCTTGTCCCACTCCGACGGGGTCCACGCGAACCACCGGTTGGTGACGACGGCCCGCAACAGGTTGATCAGCGGCCGGTCGCCGTACTGCGGGAGCAGCGGCGTCAGCGCTTCGGCGAGGGCCGGCCGGTCGCTCGCGGTGAACCGCACGAGCCCGTCCAGGGCCAGCTCCAGCCGGATCGGGTCGGGATCCAGCTCGCGCAGCATGTGCCGCACCTCGGCGGCCAGCTCCGGAATGGACCGGATCGGCGGCGGCACCGGCGCGGCGGGGGCGACCGGTGGCAGCGCGACCGCAACGTGATCGGCGGGATCACCGGCGCCGAGCAGCTCCCCGGCCTGACGGCGCAGGTCGCCCTGGAAACCGGCGACCGCCGCGGCCAGGGACTCCCGCCCGGCGGCCCCGAAGACCGGCAGGTGCGTGGCGGCCGCCCGCAGCACCTGCTCGGCCAGGTCGACGGCCGGGTTGCCGAGCCCGGTGAGCAGCGCCTCGAACAGCAGCGGATCGGCCTTGCGGGCCAGCGCCGCGGCGAGCCAGTCGAGCTGGGCGCGGACCAGCTTCTTCTCCTTGCGCAGCAGGACCGTGAACGCCGCCTCGGCCACCGTGTCGATCTCGACGAGCCCGGCGTCGTCGGCCCGGCGCAGGCCGCGCAACGCCAGGTCGGCCACCGTGGACTCCGGGCCGGCCAGCATGGCCAGGCACTCCGCCCGGCGGGCCGCGCACTCCTCGGCCGTCGGGTCGAGCAGCCGGTGCAGCACCACCACCCGGCGGATCGAGCCCGGCCGGTCACCGGCGACCAGCCGCTGGACGCAACCGTCCAGCAGGGACTGCCGGTCGATGACGCCGTCGGCGGCGAGCCGGGCCAGCGCCTTCGTCCACTCCTCGTCCAGCTCCTGGCCGAGCCGGGCGATGCCGAAGACGTGCGGCAGCATCTCGGTGGTGTGCGGGTCGGCGCGCAGCAGCTCGGCCAGATCCTTGCCGTAACGCTCGGCGCCGACCTGGCCCATCCAGCCGCGGACCACCGCCTCGGTGCCCGGTGGGGACAACTCGGCCTCGGCGAGCAGCCGGCTGATCATGCCCCACTGGAGGTTGACCTGGAGCGGCCGCAGCTTCTCGGCCAGCGGCCGGGCGATCGCGGCAAGCGACGGGCGGCCGGGCGCACGCAGCACCCGCACCAGCGCGTCGAGCGCGGCCGGGGTGGGCGCGGGACCGAACCGGCCGGACCGCAGGAACGACACGACGTCGGCGGCCCGGGGCAGACAGCCGGCGCCGGCGACCCGCAGCGCCGCCTCCCGCGCGGCCCGCCGGGCGAAGCTCCGCTCGGCCAGCGCCGCCCGGTCGTGCAGCCGCTCGAATGAGGTGCCGACCTCCTCCACCCAGTGCAGCTCGATGCCCTTGACCGGGGCGGCCAGAGCCCGCCTGGCCGGCTCGTCGACACTCAGAAGAGCGGTCGCGACCTGGTCGAACTCACCGGCCCGGATCAACGGCTCCAACTGCCCGAAACTCACCATGCCGGAGAACCTAGCGGCACCCTCCGACAAAAACCGTCCCGCGATCAATAGGGTGGAGCCGGTGATGCGGAGCGACTGCCACCAGCACCTGTGGCCCCCGGCGTTCATCGACGCGCTGCGCCGGCGCGACACCTTCCCCTACCTGCGGGAGTGGACGCTGTATCTGGCGGGCGAGGATCCGTACGGGGTCGATCCGGCCGCCCACGACGTCGGCCGCCGCCGGGCCCGGGAGATCGCCGAGGGCACCGGCCGGGTGCTGGTGTCGCTGTCCAGCCCGCTCGGCATCGAGCACGGGCCCGGCCACGACCTGATCGACGTCTGGCACGAGAGCGCCCTCGAACTGCCCGATCCGTTCCACGTGTGGGCCGCCGCCGCGGTCACCGAGCCCGACCCGTCCGGGCTGGCCCGCCTGCTGCGGGTGGACCGTGTCGCCGGGCTGCAACTACCGGCCACCGCGCTGGGCGACCCGGCCGCCATCGCACACGTGTCGCCGCTGCTCACCGAACTGGAACGGGCCGGCAAGCCGCTTCTCGTGCACCCCGGTCCGGCGCCGGCCGGTGAGTCCGGCATGCCCGGCTGGTGGCCGGCCCTGGTGCCCTACGTCGCCCAGATGCACCGGTCCTGGATGGCCTGGCATCTCGCCGGCCGGGAGCGTCATCCCAGCCTGCGGATCGGGTTCGTCGCGCTGGCCGGGCTCGCCCCGCTGCACCACGAGCGTCTCACCGCCCGCGGCGGCGCGTTCGCCGTCGATCCGTTCGTCTTCTACGAGACGTCCTCCTACCAGGCCGCCGCGATCACGGCCCTGAGCGGGGTGGTCGGCGAGGGCGCCATCGTGCACGGCTCCGACCGCCCCTACGCGCAACCCCTCGACCCGGCCGTCTTCCCGCACGCTCTGTTCACCACGAACGCCCGGCGATTCCTCACCGGACAACCCTGATCCGGTACGCGTGACATCGTCCCGCCTCATCAGGGCCGTTCCGTCCGTTCGGCGCGATCTCGCTGCCCGCACCCGCCTGTGCCGCGCCCGCCGGGCGTAGATCGGTGGCTGGGCGGGCCGGGCGAATCGCGCCCCCTCAACTGCCGCCGGCTCACCTGTCGGTCACGCTGGGCGGGTGGTCCCGGTCTTGCCAGCCAGGCACCCGAACTGCCCACTTCCGGCCGTCACGCCGATCGCGCCGGGTGGGTGGTTGTGGTTGTCAGGCATCCGGGTTGCCCACTTTCGGCCGTCACGCCGGTTGCGCCGGGTGGGTGGTGGCGGTTGACGCCGGTCGCGCTATTGGGAGTCACTCACCGTGACCATGGCGGTGAGTGCGTGGAGGTGCATGGTGGATCGGTGCTACTCGGAGCCTGTTTCTCGGTTGTGGACGGCCACGATGTCGAGTCGCGCATTCGGATGACTGTGGCATCACCCCGACTCGCCAGCGATCTTGGTCGATTTTAGCTTTCGGGCCGATCTTGATGCCTGGTCGCCATCCGGCGGTAGACCATCGCCCATGATCAATTTTCCCTGGAAGACCTTGGGTTATCGGATACCTCCGGAAGTCTTCTTCTTGGCTGCCTACGGCCGAATCCGCAATCCCTCGCCAGCAGGACGCGTCACCCGGAGCGATCTTGAACGATTTACCACCGCCTCGGGTGGTAAATCGTTCAAGATCGCACAACAGCGGCGGGCAAAGCGGGCGAAACGGGCGCCTGCTTCCGGCGAAAGCCCCACTTTCGCCTAGTGCGGCGGACGGCGCCCCCATTCGGCGATTCGCCCGACCGGGCGCTTGACGAAGAACCGCGAACGCCCAAGAAGGAGACTCCCGGATGGCCGCGGTGGTGGTCGCGCACGCGGCGACTTGCGTGTGCGGCCGCCGGACCGGCGGGACCGCGGATGACGATTGCCGTGACTGGCGTAACGGCCGAGAGCGGCAACCCGGGTGCCTGGCCGGCAAGACCGGGACCGCCCGCCGAGCGTCACCCGGTCGCCGGCCGGGAGCCGGCGCCCCGGCCGTGACCGGCGGCAACAGAGGGGGCCAGGACGGCCTGCCCGGCCACCGATCTACGCCCGGCGGGCGCGGCAAAGGCGGGAGCGGGCAGCGAGCGAGCGCCGACCGGACGGGACGGGGCGGATGAGGCGGGACGGGGTCGCGCGTACCGGAAAGGAGCCGGAAGTGAAACGCGGACCTCGACCACAGGGGTTCCATACCCGGAATCGTCGGAGCAGACCCGTGCCGCGTGCGGTGGGTCAATCCTCGAAGACCTCCATGAACCCGATCCCGGCCTCGGCGTCGACGTCGAGGCCGGGCCGGTCGTCCAGGTCCCCGGAGCGGACCGTGTCCCCGGCGCTGACCCCGCCCGAGCTGTGCCCGTACAGGGTGATGTCTCCGGCGCCCGCACCGACCGCCACCCGCACCGGCACCTTCTGCGCCGTCCGGATCCGCCAGGTGTGCACCCCGCCTGACATCCGCACCGGCAGCGTCGCGGACAGCCGTCCCACCTCGATGTCGATGGTCTGCGCCCCGCCCCGCAGGTCGATCCGCCCGACGGTGCCGGTGCCCATGTCGAACGACGCCGTGTGCACGCCCGCGCCCATCCGCAGGTCCCACACGATCCGGTCACTGAGCCGTACGTCCACCCGCCCCGACCCTTCGGAACCGTCCGATGTGGCCTCCACCCGCAACACCCCGTCGTGGAACGACGTGTCGAGGTCGAGTCCGGAGTCCGCCGGTGTCGTCACCCGGAAGTTCTGGCCGTCGTCCAGCGACACGGTTCGCACGGACAGTTCGGTGACCCCGCTGGCCAGCTCGAACCGTGCCTCCCGCACCTGTTCGGCGGAGGGCTTCGGCGCGACCGGCGCCGTGGTGGCGGGCTTCGTCGGTGTGGGTGACGGCGCCTTCGGGGCGCTGGTGGCGGTGCTCGGGGCGGCCGGTTCCAGCGGGGCGACGCTGGCCGGATCGGTGGGCGCCGCCGCGGCCGGCACGGTCCGCTGCCGGCCGTTGTCGGTCAGCTGCCGGGCCAGCAGCACGGTGCCGCCGGCGAACACCAGCGCCAGCAGCCCGACCAGGATCACCGGCCGGCGCCCGGCCCACGGCCGTCCACGATCGCCGTCGGCGGGCGGCCCGCCGGGGAACCGTGGCGGCCGCGGTGTGCCGGCCGGTCGCGGATGCCCGGCCCGGCCGGCGCGGAGGTCGATGCGGCGTATCGCGTCCGGCCAGTAGTCCGAGATGTTCGGCAGGCGGACGCGGCTCAGGTCCGGTTCGGCCGGCTCGTCGGCGACGGGTTCCGCGTGACCGGCCACGTATCCGGCGATCCGCAACGTCGACGGACGGCCCCGACCGTCGACAGCCTTGTCACCAGAGCCTCTCCGCTCCACAACGTGTCTCCCCACGCCTCTCAGGGTCTGCCCTGCCGATCACGCGGGGCTACGGCGTGGTCGACGGAAAGACCCTGGATGATTCTCTGTGGAGGTTACGGCTACCGACCGTGCCCGGTTCAATTCATGCGGGTGTGAGATGCCACATTCGGTGTGACCAGCCGATGTCGGTGGCCGTGACGGTCCGCAGACCGGCCGTTTCGAGGAGTGCGGAGACCTGTTCGGCGGTCCGCCGCCCGGTGCCGAACGCCGCCCGCAGCCGCAGGTCGTTCTCGATCTCCCCGACGTCGGTGTCGCCGTCCGGGCGGACGTCCTCGACCACCACGACGTCGGTCCCGGGCGGCAGCGCGCGGGCGAACTCGGCGAGCAGGTGGGCCGCGTCCGCGTCGGTCAGCCAGTCCAGGAAGTGCACCAGCAGGTGGGTGGCGCCGTCGCGGACCACGACGGCCCCGGACGTGGGCACGAGTTCGACGTGGCCGGCGTGCTCGGAGTCGAGGATCCGGTCGCGGACCATGGTGAGCGCCGACGGCAGCGCGGACAGGCTCAGCTTGACGCCGGGGTGGGCGCGGGCGATCGCGTTGACGGCGGCCCCGGCCCCGTGCCCGGTGGCGGCGACCGCGCCCGCCCCGGCCCAGTCGTACGCCGGCATGATCAGCGGCGCGATCCACAGTGCCAGGTCCTCGACCACGCCGCGGGCCTGCCCGCCGAGCCGCTCGTCGGTCTCGAAGACGGCGCGCAGCGACTCCGGCGCCCCGGCGGTGGCCAGTTTGAGCACGCCCAGGTCGAGGATCGCCTCGGCGTTCTCCAGGTGGTAGTCGTCGGCGTCCTCGGCGAGTTCCTCACCCAGCGCGGTGAGCACGTGCCGGCCGTCCGCGTCCACCGCGACCACGTCGAGCGCGGCCAGGTAGCGCAGCAGCGACTCGACGGCGCCGGGGTCGGCGCCGGTACGCGCGGCGATCGCGGCCGCCGTGCCGTCCCCGGCGTCGACGGCGTCGATCACCCCGAGGGTGACGGCGACCCGGATGGCGAGGCCGGGCACGATCTCGGCGAGTTCGTGCAGCCGATCGTGGGCGTCGTCCTCCGGCTGCTCCTCGCTCGTCTCGTCGAGCGGCGCCTCGGAGGAGGAGCGCTTCCAGTAGCCGGTGATCTCCACCTGCGACGCCGGCAGCTCCCGTTCCACCCGCAGGTAGCGGCGCAGCGGCCGGATGGCGCCCGCCTCACCGGCCACCCACGCGAAGACGACGCCGTCCGGCCACGGCAGGGCCCGGACCGCCTCCTCCAGGGTGGGGGAGCCGCCGGACAGCCAGGTGATCTCGGCGTCGGCGGCGGTCGGCAGCTCCTGGCGACGGCTGTCGTCGGCGATCTCGATGAAGACGTGCGCGCGGGTGCCGGCCGGCATCTCGTGCAGCCAGCGCCGCAGCGCGGGAAGGGCGGTCTCGTCGCCGGCGGCCACGATGACGTCGGCGCCGGCCGGGTGGCTCAGCGACATCTTCGGGCCGGCCATCCACACCGTGCCGCCGGGCTTCGCGTGTTCGGCCCAGGTCGCGGCCGGGCCGCTGCCGTGCCGTACGAAATCGAAGTCGACCTCGTCCGCGGTGATCCGGTGCGGGGTGTAGTCCTTGGCGATGGGCCGTTCGCCGGCCGGCCAGTCCAGGCTGGCGATCTCCTGCCGGGGCAGCACCGGCCGGTCGGCGCCGGGTGCCGCGAAGAAGAACTTGACGTGGTCGTCGAAGCCCTCCGACGTCCACGCGGGAAGATCCAGCCCGTTGGCGTGGAACGCGCCGAGTTGCGGGCCGCCGACGGTGATCCGGCGGGTTCCGGCGTTCACGTCGGCCACCCGCAGGACGGTCAGCTCGCGCAGGACGATCGGGAACGTGACTCTGGTACGCATACTTCGGCTCGACACGGTAGGAGATTACGTGGCGGGCGGGAAGCCGTAGCATCTGCCGATGCGTTGGGGACGGATCATCCTTGCGGTGTGCGCCGCCGGTTCGCTGGCCGCGTGCCAGAGTTCCGACCTGCCATTGGCGCCGGCCGTCGCGGCGAGTTCCGCGGCCGCCCCGCCCGCTTCGTCCGCTTCGGTGCCGACACCGGTGCCGCCGAAGCCGAGCGCCAGCCCGAAGACGCTGCCGAAACCCGGCAATCCGGGCGGAAAAGCCACGGTCCCGGCCACGGCGCGGGCCGTGGACACCAGCCGGCCGGACCGGACGATCGGTAACGGCACCCCGGCGAGCTGCACCTCGGCCGCCGTGGTGAAGGCGGTCGCGGCCGGTGGCCTGATCACCTTCGACTGCGGTCCGCAGCCGGTCACGATCACCATGACCGACACCGCGAAGGTGCGTAACGCCAAGGCCCGGGTGGTGCTCGACGGCGGCGGCCGGGTCACCCTGAGCGGCGGCGGCAAGCGCCGCATCCTGTACATGAACGTCTGCGACACGAGCCTCGGGCAGAGCCCGGCGAGCGGTCACTGCCATCTCAAGGCCACCCCGAAGCTGACCGTGCAGAACATCGTCCTCAAGAACGGCAACAGCACCGATCCGGCCGACGAGACCGGTGGCGGGGGAGCGATCTTCGCCAACGGCGGCCAGCTCAAGGTGATCAACTCGCGGTTCACCGGCAACCGCTGCCACGGCACCGGCCCGGACCTCGGTGGCGCGGCGATCCGGGTGCGCCTGTCCGGGCAGACGGCGTACGTGGTGGGCAGCACCTTCACCGGCGGGGTGTGCTCCAACGGTGGCGCGCTGAGCAGCATCCAGGTCTCGTGGACGATCCTGAACAGCCACTTCTCCGGCAACTCGGCGATCGGCACCGGCGCGAACCCGGCCCGCGACGGCACCCCGGGCGGCGGCAGCGGCGGCGCCATCTACAACGACGGCAACGCGTACCGGTTGAGGATCGACGGCACGGTGATCGAGAACAACAAGGCCCGGGAGGGCGGCGGCGCGATCTTCTACGTGAGCAACGACCGCACCGGCACCCTGTCGATCCGCAACTCGCGGCTGCGGCGCAACGTCAGCTCCGGGTTCGAGAGCGACGGGCTGCCCGGCATCTTCTACCTGGGGTCGGGGCAGCCGTCGCTGTCCGGGTCGAAGCTCAGCTGACCAGCCGGTAGACGCGGGCCGCGGTGCCGCCGAGGATCTCGTCCCGCTGCGGTTCGGTCATCGGCGGCAGCGCCTCGCGCAGCGCGTCCAGCACGTCGCGGTAGCCGGCCCGCAGCAGGCACACCGGCCAGTCCGAGCCGAACATCAGGCGCTCCGGCCCGAACAGGTCGACGGCCGCCGCCACGAACGGGCTCAGCGCCGCCGCCGTCCATCCCGGGCCGGCCTCGGTGACCAGGCCGGACAGTTTGGCGGTCACGTTCGGGCAGCCGGCCAGCTCGGTGATCGGGCCCAGCCAGGCGCGCAGACCGGTGTCGCCCTCATCGATCCGGGGCTTGCCGAGATGATCCAGGACGAAGATCAGCTCGGGTACGGCGTACGCCGCTCTCGCCGCGGCCGGAAGCTGATCGGAGCGGATGATGAGGTCGAAGCTCAGCCCCGCGGCCGCGACTGCGGCCAGGCCGTGCCGCACCTGGGGCCGGTCCAGATAGTCCGGGTCGGCCTCGCCCTGCACCTGGGCGCGCACTCCGGCGAGCAGTTCCCCGCCGGGCAGCCGCCGGTAGGCGGCCAGGGTCGCCGCGACGTCCGGGGCGCCGATGTCGATCCAGGCCACCACGCGGGCGATGACCGGTGTGGTGGCCGCGTAACCGAGGAATTCGGCCACCTCGTCGGGGTGGCAGCGGCCACCCTCGACCAGCACGGTGGCGCCGACCCCGGCCGCGGTCGTCTCGGCGGTCAGGTCGGCCGGCAGGTAGGGGCGGCGCAGCCGGTCGAGTCCGGGTTCGTCCAGCCATCGGTAGCCGCGTTCGGGCTGCCACAGGTGGTGATGCGCGTCGATGAGCATCGGACTCCAAAGAATTGACGTCAGCAAATGAATACCCTACGTTGCGGGAATGCGACGACTCCGTCTCCTCGCGCTGTTCACCGCCACGGTCCTGCTCACCGCGGCCTGCGGTGACGCGGAGAACGAGAAGGGCCCCGCCGAAGCCGGACCGGACAAGGTCAACGTCGGGGTGATCGCGATCCTCGACGTCGCCCCGATCTACCTGGGCAGGGACAAGGGCTTCTTCAAGGAGAAGGGCATCGAGCTCGGCCTGACCACCGCGCAGGGCGGCGCCGCGATCGTGCCGGCGGTGCTCAGCGGCGAATACCAGTTCGGGTTCAGCAACACCATCTCGCTGCTGCTCGGCGCGGACCGGGGACTGCCGGTCAAGGCGGTGGTCAACGGGGTCAACTCGACCGGGGTGGACGGTCAGGACTTCGCCGGGCTGTTCGTGAAGGCGGACAGCCCGATCACCTCGCCCAAGGACCTCGCCGGCCGCACGGTCGCCGCCAACACCCTGAAGAACATCGTCGACACGACCGTACGATCGTCGGTCGCCAAGGACGGCGGCGACGCCTCGCGGGTGAAATTCACCGAGCTGGCCTTCCCCGACCAGGTGCCGGCGTTGCAGGAGGGCCGGGTCGACGCGATCTTCGTGGTCGAGCCGTTCCAGCAGTCGGCCGTCGCGGCCGGCGCCCGTAAGATCGCCTCCAGCTACGTGGACGCCGCCCCCGATCTCACCGTCGCCATGTACTTCACCTCGCAGCAGCTGATCGCCAACGACCCGGATCTGGTGTCCCGGTTCACCGCCGCGATGAAGCAGTCGCTGGAGTACGCCGACGCCCACCCCGACGAGGTCCGCGACGTCCTCGGCAGCTACACGAAGATCGCGCCCGAGGTCCGGGCGAAGCTGGTCCTGCCGAAGTGGCCCGCCGAGGTGAACCGCGCCTCGGTGGAGACCCTCGCCGACCGGGCCGTCAGCGACGGCACCCTGCCGAAGAAGCCGGACCTGGCCGCCCTGCTCCCGTGACGTGTCCCGGCCGGGTCACCCGCAGTTGCGGCTGGTCCGCTCCACCGAGTACTCCCGGTTGTCGGTGGTGATGCCGGACGGGGCGCCGTCGAAGTGGCTCTCCACCTTCGCCCCGGCCCGCAGCTGCTCGTAGTGCAGGTGTGGCGCCCCGGACTTGCCGGTGCTGCCGACCGACCCGATCCGCTGGCCGATCGTGACCCGGTCGCCGGGTTCGACCGCGGGCGGTTCGAGCAGGTGCAGGTACACCGTCTGCCAGCGGCCGCCGTGATCGATCTTCACCCAGTAGCCGGCGCCGGTGCCGTGCGGTCCCTTCGGGTTGTCCGGCGTACGCGAACCGAGGGTGCCGTTGATCCCCGCCTCGGTGACCGTGCCGCCGAAGGACGCCAGCACCGGCCGCCCCCACGCCTGCCCGCTGGTGGGGAAGAAGTCGATGTCGAAGTCGTCGTGCCCCGGGTAGGTGCCGAGCACCCACGTCTCCTCGCAGGTCACCGGCAGCTGGAACGCGGGCCGGGGCCCGGGCGGCCGAAGCCTCGGCAGCAGGATGACGCCGGTCACCACGATCACCGCGGCCAGGCCGATGCCGAGCATGAGGGCGGTACGGTTCGGTCGGCCGGTCACCGACTGATCCTTACAGATCGCTTCCACTGTGATCTCCGCCGCACAGCGAGCGCGGCGAAGGTCTGGAAGGGTCACGAGTGACTGTCGAACCGTAGCCGAACGTTGACACCCTATTCACTACAAACGGAGTATGAATAGGGTCGTTTGAAGATCAACCAGGAGTGCCATGATCACATTCGAGGACGTCGTGAAGGTCTACCCCGGCGGGAGCACCGCCGTGGACCACCTCAGCCTCGAGCTGCCCACCGGCAAGCTGACCGCGCTGGTCGGCCCGTCGGGGTGCGGCAAGACCACGTCCCTCCGGATGATCAACCGCATGGTCACCCCCACCTCCGGCCGGATCCTGATCGACGGCGAGGACGTCGCGGAGCGTGACGAGGCGGCGCTGCGGCGCGGCATCGGCTACGTCATCCAGCACGCCGGGCTCTTCCCGCACCGCACCGTGCTGGACAACGTCGCCACCGTCCCGGTGCTGCTCGGCAGGACCCGCCGGGAGGCCCGCGCCGCCGCCCTGGAGCTGCTCGAACGGGTCGGGCTCAGCGCCGACTTCGCCAAGCGCTACCCGGCGCAGCTCTCCGGCGGCCAGCAGCAGCGCGTCGGGGTGGCCCGCGCGCTCGCCGCCGACCCGCCGATCATGCTGATGGACGAGCCGTTCAGCGCCGTCGACCCGGTGGTCCGCGAGCAGCTGCACCGCGAGTTTCTCCGTCTCCAGGAGGACCTCGGCAAGACCATCGCCCTGGTCACCCACGACATCGACGAGGCGATCAAGCTCGGTGACCGGGTCGCCGTGTTCCGGCAGGGCGGCCGCCTCGCCCAGGTCGGCACGCCCCAGGAGCTGCTGGCGGCGCCGGCCGACGACTTCGTGGCCGAGTTCGTCGGCCGCGACCGCGGACTGCGGGCCCTCTCCTTCGACAGCGCGGCCGGGCTGCCGGTCCGGCCGGTCGACGGCCTCATCCTGGACGACGCGGGCCGCCCGGTCGGCTGGCCCGGCGACGACGGGCCGCGCGACACCGGCGGCACCTTCACCAAGGACGACTCGCTGCGCGTCGTCGCCGACCTGGCGATCCGCTCACCGGTCGGCGTCGCGGTCCGGGTCGGCCCGGACGGCGCCGCCGACGGCCTGGTCAGCCACCACGACCTGGCCGACTACCTGGCCGGCCGGCGTTCATGATCGAGTATTTGCGGAACAACGCCGACACCGTCTGGCTGGCCCTCCAGGAGCACGTCTACCTGGCCCTGCTGCCGGTGCTGTTCGGGTTCCTCATCGCCCTGCCGATCGGTTACCTGGGCGTGCGCTTCCCGGCCCTCTACCACCCGCTGATCAACACCTGCGGCGTGCTCTACTCGATCCCGTCGCTGGCGCTGTTCGTCTTCCTGCCGGTCGTCCTCGGCACCAAGGTGCTGTCCCCGGTCAACGTCGTCGTGGCGCTCACCATCTACACGGTCGCGCTGCTCGCCCGGACAGTGGCGGACGGCCTGCGCTCGGTCGACCCGGTCGTCGTGCAGGCCGCCACCGCGATGGGCTACCGCCGGGTGCGGCGCCTCACCGGGGTCGAGCTGCCGATGGCGCTGCCGGTCATCCTGGCCGGGCTGCGGGTCGCCACGGTCTCGAACATCAGCCTCGTCAGCGTCGGCGCCCTGATCGGCATCGGCGGGCTCGGCCAGCTGTTCACCCGCGGCTTCCAGCTGTTCTACATCGAGCCGATCCTGGTCGGCATCGTCCTGTCGGTGCTGCTCGCCGGGCTCGCCGACCTGATCATCGTGCTCGTGCAGCGGGCCGTCACCCCGTGGACGCGTGCCGTGTGAACCTCTCCTACCTGCTCGACCCCGCACACTGGGAACTCGGCGCTCCGTACAGCATCCCGACGCTGATCCTGGCCCACCTCGGCTACACGGTGCTCGCCCTGCTGATCGGCACGGTCGTGGCGCTGCCGATCGGCCTCTACATCGGCCACACTGGGCGCGGCTCGTTCCTGGCCATCAACGCCGGCAACGCGGGCCGTTCGCTGCCCACCCTCGGCCTGCTGATGCTGCTGGTCACCCTGCTCGGGCTCGGCCTGCTGCCGGTGCTGATCGCGCTCACCGTGCTGGTCATCCCACCGATCCTGACCTCCACGTACGCCGGGATGCGCAGCCTCGACCACCGGGTCGTCGACGCGGCCCGCGGCATGGGCATGCGTTCCTGGCAGGTGCTCACCCGCGTCGAGCTGCCGATGGCGCTGCCGGTGCTGATGGGCGGCTTCCGCAGCGCCGCGCTCCAGGTCGTCGCCACCGCCACGGTGGCCGCCGCGGTGGGCCTGAGCGGGCTGGGCCGGCTCCTGATCGACGGCCTGGCCGTCAACGACTACTCCCGGGTGCTGGCCGGCGCCATCGTCGTCGCCGTCCTCGCCGTACTCGTGGATCTCTTCCTGTCGCTGGTTCAGCGCTGGATCGTCTCACCCGGATTGAAAGGCACCGACTGATGAAGCGCATTGCCGCTGCTCTTGCCCTCACGCTCAGCCTCACCGCCTGTGGCGCCAACAGTGATCCGCTCGCCGAGGAGACCAAGGCCGGCTCCTCGGCGGTCACCGTCGGCTCGGCCAACTTCGCCGAGTCCGAGCTGCTCGGCGAGATCTACTCGCAGGCCCTGGAGGCCAAGGGCGTCACGGTCACCCGCAAGTTCAACATCGGCGCCCGCGAGGCCTACCTCAAGGCGCTCCAGGACGGTTCGATCTCGCTGCTGCCGGAGTACAACGGCGCCCTGCTCGCCGCCCTCACCCCGGGCGGCGCCCCGGAGGGTGTCAGCAGCTCGGACGACGTGCTGGCGGCCCTCAAGAAGGTGCTGCCGGCCGGCACCGAGGTGCTGGACCAGTCGGCCGCCCAGGACAAGGACACCCTGACGGTCACCGCGGAGACCGCCACCAAGAACAACCTCAAGACGATCGAGGACCTCAAGGCCGTCGCCGGCCAGTTCGTGGTCGGCGCCGGCCCGGAGTTCGCCGAGCGGCACCAGGGCCTCAAGGGCCTCGAGTCGGTGTACGGCCTGAAGTTCAAGGAGTTCAAGCCGCTCGACGCCGGCGGCCCGCTGACCGTCACCGCGCTCAAGGACGGCGACATCGACGTGGCGAACATCTTCTCCACCGACTCGTCGATCGTCACCAACAAGTTCGTCGTGCTGGAGGACCCGAAGAACCTCTACCTGGCGCAGAACATCCTCCCGCTGATCCGCACCGAGGCGAACAACGCGACCGTCAGCGGCGCGCTCAACGCGGTGTCGGCGAAGCTGACCACCGAGAACCTCACCTCGTACCTGGCCCAGGTGCAGGTGGACAAGAAGGACACCAAGACGGTGGCCAAGGCGTTCCTGACCGAGAACGGTCTCGCCTGACACACTCCGTGAAGAACGCCGCCCGTTACCGGGCGGCGTTTTTCTGGTTTCCGGGACATGTCTTGACGGGCGAACTCGCCGGTATCTATGTTTGCCGCAAAGATTTGCAGAAAGTTTCAAGCCTGTTGCAGTAGGAGCTTGCAGACCCGTCCCCGACACATCCCCAGGAGCTTGATGTGGACACTCCCCGCAGGCGGCGACGCCTGACCCGCATCCTCGCCGCCGCCACCCTCGTCCTCGGGGCCGGCGGCTTCGGCGTCGCCCAGATCGCCACCGGCGGCGACGCCTTCGCCGCCCCGCCCGGCACGAAGGACGTCACCGCGGTCATGTTCGAGTGGTCCTTCGCCTCGATCGCCCGCGAGTGCACCAACACCCTGGGCCCGCTCGGCTACGGATACGTGCAGGTCTCCCCGCCCATGGAACACATACAGGGCAGCCAGTGGTGGACGTCCTACCAGCCGGTGTCCTACCGGATCGCCGGACGGCTCGGCGACCGTACCGCCTTCGCGAACATGGTGAACACCTGCCACGCGGCCGGGGTGAAGGTCGTCGCCGACACCGTCATCAACCACATGACCGCGGGCTCCGGCACCGGCACCGGCGGCAGTTCGTACACCAAGTACAACTACCCCGGGATCTACTCGGACGCCGACTTCCACTCCTGCCGCACCGCGATCAGCGACTACACCAACCGCAGCAACGTCCAGGATTGTGAACTGGTCAACCTCTCCGACCTGAACACCGGCAGTGACTACGTCCGCGGCAAGATCGCCGGCTACATGAACGACCTGGCCTCGCTCGGCGTCGACGGCTTCCGGGTCGACGCGGCCAAGCACATGTCCGCGGCTGATCTGGCCGGCATCAAGTCGAAACTCACCAACACCGGCGCCTACTGGAAGCAGGAGGCCATCTACGGCTCCGGCGAGGCCGTCCAGCCGACCGAGTACACCGGCAACGGCGACGTGCAGGAGTTCCGGTTCGCCCGCGACCTCAAGCGGGTGTTCCTCAACGAGAACCTCGCCTACCTGTCCAACTTCGGTACGGCGTGGGGCTACCTGCCCAGCGACCAGGCGGCCGTGTTCGTCGACAACCACGACACCGAGCGCGGCGGCGACACCCTCAGCTACAAGAACGGGTCGGCGTACACGCTCGCTCAGGTCTTCACGCTGGCCTGGCCGTACGGCGCCCCCGACGTCAACTCCGGCTACGAGTTCAGCAACAACGACGCCGGCCCGCCGAACAACGGCGCCGTGACCGCCTGCTACAGCGACGGCTGGAAGTGCCAGCACGCCTGGCGCCAGATCGGCAACATGGTCGGCTTCCGCAACGCGGTCCGCGGCACGGCGGTCACCAACTGGTGGTCCAACGGCGCCGACCAGATCGCTTTCGGCCGCGGTAACAAGGGCTACGTGGCGATCAACCACGAGGGCAGCAGCCTGACCCGCACCTTCCAGACCTCGCTGCCGGCCGGCACCTACTGCGACGTCCAGCACGGCGACCCGACCAGCGGCGGCGGTTGCACCGGCACCACGTACACGGTCAGCTCCTCCGGCCAGTTCACCGCCACGATCGCCGCTGGTGACGCGGTCGCCCTCTACGCCGGCGCCAGCGGGGTCACCCCGACCACCTCCGCCACGCCCACGCCGACCAGCACCGCCGCGTCCGGCGCGACCTTCGGCGTCACCGCGACCACCACCCTCGGCCAGAACATCTTCGTCGTCGGCAACCAGGCCGCCCTCGGCAACTGGGCGCCCGCCGGCGCGGTGGCCCTGTCGGCCGCCACCTACCCGATCTGGACCGGCACGGTCTCGCTGCCGGCCGGCACCAGCTTCGAGTACAAGTACATCCGCAAGAACACCGACGGCAGTGTCACCTGGGAGTCCGGCGCCAACCGCACCGCGACCGTCCCGGCCAGCGGTCAGGTCACCCTCAGCGACACCTGGCGCTGACGCCACTCACCCACAGCGACCCGGTCACCCTGCTCAGCACCCAGGGTGACCGGGTTCCTCCGGTACGGACGTGCAGGCGCGCAGCGGATCGGTGGGCACGATCCCGGCCGCCTCGAACCGGTCCTCCAGCGCCTCCAGTCCGTCCCGCAGCGCCAGCTCCTTCTCGGCCCTGGTGATCGGAAGCAGCCACAGCACCCGCGCGTGCCCACCCGGAACAGTGCACGCCTCCAGCTCCGGCCCCCACGGATAGGGCAGGCTGACCAGCAGGTGATCACACGCCGACCCGGGCAGCCAGCCCCGCCCGATCCGCACGGTGTGCCCGTGGCCGAGCCGGTAGTCGCCACCGCTGGCGTGGTAGTAGGCGACCATGGTCAGCAGTTCGACATGCGGTTCGTCATCGGCTTCCGGCGCGTGCAGCAGGAACTCGAGCGCGTGCCCGTCCCGCTGGGTGGCGTCCCACAGCCCCACCGTGGCGTAGATCCGCCCACCCTGCGACGGCGTCCAGCTCAGGATGCGCAGCCCCGGCACCAGCTCACGAACCGGCCCCGGCGCGGGCCCCAGCACCGCGATCGGGCTCCCCGTGAAGAGCCCCGCGTAGTGCTCCCTGACAGACCGCGCCGCCGGCGAAAGATCATGATCCACCCAGCCAGTGTGCCAGGCGGGCGTAGGCCACCACGTTGTCGACGTAGTGGCCGGTGCGCCGGTCGAAGTCGCCGCCGCAGGTGATCAGGCGCAGCCCGGCGTGGTCGATCGGGCCGTACACCTCGCCGGACGGGAAACGGCTCTTGGGATAGGTGGCGACGCGGGTCACCGCGAAGACCGCCGTGCGCCCGTCCCGGCGCGTGATCCGGACCTCGTCGCCGGGCCGCAGCGCGGACAGTTCGGCGAAGGTTCCGGAGACGCCCCGGTAGTCGACGTGCCCGGCCAGGACGGCGGGGCCGAGTGATCCGGGTGCCGGCGCCCCGGTGAACCAGCCGACCGTCGTGGCGTCGGTGGGCACCTCCATGGTGCCGTCCGCCCGCAGGCCGAGCCCCACGACCGGCACCGACACGTCCAGCGCCGGAATCGCCACCCGCTCCGGCGGAGAGGACGGCAACAGTTCCCCGCTGGTCAGCGCCTCGGCCGCGGCAGAGGCGGGCGGGCGGCCGGACGGCGTCACCGTGCCCGCCGGGTTCGGAGGCGGCGAGCCACCCGAGCACCCGGCCACGACCACGGCGGCCGACGCCGCGAGAAGCGCCCGCCATGAGCGGCTCACCGCTGGGAGCGGGGGAGTACGAGAGACCGCCGCCGGGTGAACAGCAGCAGCGCGACCGCCGCGACCAGGGCGAAGCCGCCGAGGAACGACCAGGGTGCGGCGCGGCCGGGGCGGGTGCTGCCGTCGCCGGTCTCGACGCCGCCGACCGGGACCGAGCCGGCCGCCGCGCCGGTCACCATGCCGCACGTGGCCGGGTTGGTCGCCTCCTGCGGGATGCCGCTCAGGCCCGCCGCACGGGCCATCGTCGACTCGCCGAGCGCGCCCACGTCGTACGTCCCGTTGCCGTTGACGTCGATGCCGTGCTGAACCACGTGCAGGTCCTTGAGGTGCTCGACGGTGCCGGGCGGCAGGTCGGCGGCCGGGATGACACGGTCGTAGACGACCACGCCGGCGGCGGACGCCCGGGGCATCCGGTCGACGGCCAGGCCGCTGGCCCGGGACACGTCGCCGCGGGTGGTGAGGGAGACGAAGATGTCACCGTACGAGGGCATGCCCTCCTCGGTGCTCACATACCCGTCGCCGTCGGTGTCGGCGGACTCCGGCGGACAGTGGAAGTCCATGCCGTCGGTGGATCCGTGCAGGTGCTGGGCGTGCGGCGCGGACGGCACCAGCCCGGTGGACCGGATCCGCACCCGCAGGTCCCCGCCGGGCAGCGCGGTCAGCACGGCCGTCCCGCGCGCGCCGGACCGGTTGAGCTCGGTGAGTTCGACGTGCACGCTCTCGTCGGCCCGCGCCGGTGACGGGGTCACCGCGAGAGCGACGGCCACGAACGGTACGACCCACAGCAGTCTCATGACATCCCCTCGAAAGACTCGACCATCCGCCTCTGCATACCCGTCGTCGCCGCCCAGTCGGGGTCGGCGACCGTCCACCGCAGCAGGTACGACCGGGAGCCGACCGCGACCAGCACCCGCCGCTCGTGACGGACCGTCCCCGAGTCCGGCCGCCACGTGTACTCCCAGTCCGCCCCGCCGCCTTTCAACAGCAGGACGCCCATGCTGATCCGCTGATAGCCGGGCAGGTCGCCCCGGGCCAGCGACGCCTTCTCCCGGCCCTGCCAGTAGGCGAGCGGCTCCCGGGTGACGACCGGTGACACGTTCACCCGGAATGCCCGCCGCCCGCCGGGATCGCCGAAGCACACCTCGTTGCCGTCCGTCGACCGCCGCCACCCGGGCGGCACGGCCAGCGCGAACCCGGACGGCTCCCGCGTCCACACCCACCCGTCCGGCAGCCCGGCCGGAACCCGGTCGCCGGCGGCCGTGACCGGTTGTGGGGCGGCGCCGCCGCAGGCGTCCTGTGCATAGGACATGAGCGCGGTGAACGAGGACGGCGCGGGCGCGGGCGCCGGCGCCGACCGGTGCGGGGCCACCACCACCCCGGCGGCCGCGGCCAGCGGCAGCAGGAGAAGGGCGAGGGCGACCCGGCGCCGGGATCTCGTACGCAGCACGGCCCGCAGCCGTGCCTCCACCTCGTCGGGGGTGGGCCGGTCCGCCGGATCCTTCGCCAGCAGGGCCAGCAGCAGCCCGGCCAGGGGACCGGACCGGACCGGCCGGTGCGGCGGATCGCTGAGCAGCGCCCGCAACGCCGTCCCACCGTCGTCCCGGGCGAACGGCGCCCGCCCCTCGACCGCCGAGTACAGGGTGGCCCCGAGCGACCACAGATCCCCGGGAACGCCCGCCTCCTGCTCCAGCAGCCGCTCCGGCGCGATGTAGCTGGGCGACCCGAGCCGCGGATCGGGGCCGTCGTCGCCGCCACTGTCCAGCGAGGCCAGACCGAAGTCGGTCAGCACCACCCGGCCGTCCGCGGCGAGCAGCACGTTGTCCGGTTTCACGTCCCGGTGCAGCACCCCGGCGGCGTGCGCGGCCCGCAGCGCGGCCAGCATGCCGAGCCCGATCCGGGCCGCCTCGCGGGGTGTCAGCGGGCCGTCGTCGCGGACCACCTGGTGCAGCGAGCGGGACGGCACGTACTCCATGACGATCCAGGAGCTGCCCACGTCGTACACCTTGACGACACCCGGATGGTCGAGTCGCGCCGCGGCCCGCGCCTCCCGCACCGCCTGCGCGGCGAGCCGCGGGCTGGACGGCGTCACCATCTCCTTGACCGCGACCGTACGCCGCAGCAGCGTGTCCTCGGCCCGCCACACCCGGCCCATGCCGCCCGTGCCGATCAGCTCCAGCAGCCGGTACCGGCCGTCCAGATCCCCGTCCATCTCCCCACCCCGATTCCTCGGCTGGAAGGGGTTCGGACCTCCGGTGCCGCCGGATGGGCGGGATTCAGGTCAGCTTCACGACCGCGTCCAGCGGGGTCGTCGGTGTGGCCGAGCCGGGCGCCGGCTCCACTGTCACGCCCACATCGGACGCCCCGGGCATGCCGTCGACCACCTGCACCGCCGTGGACTGGCCCACACCGAGAGCGCCCGCCGACGCGGGTGTGCCGCCCCGGATCGTCCACAGCTGGTAGACCTTCCCCGGATCGGGGGCGCCGTCGGCGGCCAGCATGATCACCCCGGCGTTCCGCAGTCGCGAGCTGGCCACCGTGACCCGGCCGCCGCTGTTCAGCCGCTCGGCGTGCACCTGGACGTCCGGGGCGGACAGGATCGACCGGACCCTGGCCTCCCGCTGCTCGGCGAGAGCGGCCAGCTGGCGCGCGTCCCGTACCCGCTGATCTTGAATGGCCCAGACGGCCGCGCCCGCCCCGACCGCCGCGACCACGACGGCGGCCGCGGCCACCAGCCGCAACCGGCCCGGTGACCGGCGCCGCGCCGCGGGAAGCGCCAGAGGCGCGAGCTGACGGGTGCCGGAGATCTCGGCCAGCACGTTCTCCCGCAGCCGGGGCGGCGGCGCCGACCAGGCCCCGTCGGCCAGCCGGGCGGTGACCTCCCGCAGCTCGCCGGTCTCCATCCGGCAGACCTCGCACTCCCGCAGATGCCGGTCGAAGGCGGCCCGCTCGATGTCGTCGACCGCGTCCAGCACATACGCCCCGAGCAGGGCGTGCACATCAGGGCTCATGCCGCGGCCCCCGTCGAGAGGCAGTCGCGAAGGCGGATCAGGCCGTCGCGCATCCGGCTCTTGACGGTCGGCAACGGCACCCGCAGCAGCTCGGACACCTGCGGATACGAATGTCCCTGATAGAACGCGAGGGTGACGGCCTCCCGCTGCACCTCGGTCAGCACGTCCAGACAGTGCCGCACCTGCTGGCGTTCCAGCCGTCCGGTGACCTCGTCGGCCACCTCGTCATAGGGCGTGCCGATCGACGCCACCCCGACCTTGACCACCCGCTCGGCCGCGGCCTGCTCGGCACGCACCCGGTCGACGGCCCGCCGGTGCGCGATCGTGAACACCCACGAGGTCGCCGACCCGCGCTCCGGATCGAACCGGGCCGCCGTCCGCCACACCTCGACGAGCACCTCCTGCGCGACCTCCTCGGCCTGCGCCGGATCCCGCAACACCCTCCGGACCAGCCCGTAGACACGTGGCGCCACCAGGTCGTACAGCCTGCCGAACGCCTTCTCGTCGCCCCGCGCCACCGCCGCCAGCAACACCTCGGCGCCGGGCGCCGTCCCCGGTCCGGGCACCGGAGTCAGATACTCCGGCCGTCCGCCGATGTCGCGCTCCGCCATGTCTCTCCGCTTCTCGCAGACCCACTCTTCCAAAGGCCATTCGCAGCGGTCACCCTCACGGATGGGTGAGATCTTCCAGATTTTGTACGCTCACCGCCGCGATCTCCGTGCCACACCGGTCCGCGACGCGCCCTAACGCGCCACTGCCCACTCACCCACCCACCCACCCACCCACCCGCGGCGATCTTGGACGTCTTTCCGCCGTTTCGGGTGGGCGGACGTCCAAGATCGCCGTGGGGGCGCGACGATGACGGTCAGGTCCAGTCGTCTGATCGCCAGGCGGGGGCGGACTCGGCGGCCAGGCGGTTCCATGCGGCGGTGCCGCCGGGTAGCGGGCGGGCCTCGGTGCGGGCGTACTCGTCGGGGTAGAGGACCAGTGTCACCGGCGGCAGGCTCTCGGCCCGGGCGGCGGCCAGGCGGCTGTGGCCGTCGATCAGGAGCCAGCCGTCCAGGTTGCTCGCCCACCACAGCAGCAGCGGGGGAAGCAGGCCGTCGCGGGCCAGTTTGCGGTAGGCCTTCACCCGGCCGTCCTCGGTGGATGGCAGCGGGCGCAGCGGGACCACGCCGTTCCAGCCGTCGCCCAGCCAGTCGAGTTCGGCGTCGGGCCAGTCGAGCACCAGGTCTGTGGCCAGGCTGTAGGGCGGCAGGTTGCGGACGCCGGGGAGGCGGGGCCAGCCGGCGCTGAACCGGTGGGCCCAGGACTCGGCCGTGGTGATGCGGCGGGCCTCGTCGGCCTGGACCGGCGTCACCGGGGAGCGGAAACCGCCGGGTCGGTGCAGCCGGACGCCGTAGCGATGCGGATGGACCCGGGCGAACAGGACCGGCTGCCCCTGCTGGCGCAGCAGCATGCGGTCGGCGCCCGCCAGCTCCCACCACACACCCGGCACACTCACGCCCGAGATCATGCCGCATCCGGAGCGGGGCGGCGCCCGGGCCGGGATGGAGCGGCGGTCGGGTTCGGGCGCCGTGGGGTGAGGGTGACCACCGATCTGCGCCCGGCGCGGGCCTCGCGGGCCGGACCCGGCAGACGGTCGCCGTCTGCCCCGGGCAGCGCACCATCCCCGTACAAGGAAAGGAAGAGGGTGAGGCGCCCGGGGCCGTGAGCCCGCGATCAGCGTGAGGTCCGTCGTAGCCCGGTGGGGCGCTTCAGCGCTGATCCACCACCAGGCCGTTGTTGGCGGTAGCGTCGCTGGTCAGGGCCATGGTGAGCGGCGCTTCGGGGAAGGTGGCGATGGCGGCCAGCGCGGCGTTCAGCTCACGCTCGCCGGACCAGTGCCACGTGTCGGTGTAGGTGCCGTCGTCGAGCCGGACCAGCACCGTCGCGGTGAGGCCGGGGTGGGTCTCGCGCACCGTGCCGATCAGCGACGCCCGCCGGGCCAGGAACTCCTCCAGGTCGGCCGGGGCCACCGAGTACCGGTGCGAGCGGACCGCCGTCACCATGATCCGGCCTGCTGGCGGATCGGGGCGTTGAGCCGGTTGAACAGGTTCGTCGTGGCGATCGTCAGCAGGATCGCGGCCAGCTGCGGCTCGCTGAAGTGGGCGGCGGCCGCGTCCCACACGTCGTCCGGCACGGCGGCCGGCCGGTCGGTGACCGCCTCGGCCAGCGCCAGCGCGGCGCGTTCCGGCTCCGAGTAGTACGGGGTCTCCCGCCACGCCGCGACCACGCCGATCCGTTCGCCGGTCTCGCCGGCCTTGGTCAGGCTCTTCACGCCGGCGTCGACGCAGAAACCGCAGCCGTTGATCTGGCTGACCCGCAGGTGCACCAGGTCCAGCAGTTCCTCCGGCACACCCTGGGTGCGGGTGGCCGCCATCAGGTTCTGGATCGGCTGCATCGCGGCGGGGACGAGCACGGCCGGGTTCTTCATGCGCTGCATGGGGTTCCTCCTCGTTCGTTCTGCTTCGTTCTGGTGAGACAGAGGTTGTCGGACCCCGTTGATAGATTCGCGATGCATCGACGATGGGAGGCACATCGTGGGGGGCCTTCGCTTCGCACTTCTGGGACCTGTGCTGGTCATGGACGGCGGCGAGCCGCTGCCCGGGCTCGCCCCACGGCACCGTGCCGTCCTGGCCTATCTGCTGCTGCACGCCGGCACGGTGATCCCGATGGAGCGGCTCATCGAGGCGGTGTGGGGCCTCGACCAGCCGGAGACGGCACGGTCGCAGATCCACGCGGCGATCACCGCGCTGCGCCGGGCGATGGGTGGCACCGAGGTGCTGTTGACCCGCTCGGGCGGCTATCTGGCCGATCCCGGGCCGGGCAGCCTGGACGTGCGGGAGTTCAGCGATCTGGTGGCCGAGGGCCGGCTGCGGGAGGCGCTCGCCCTGTGGCGGGGCGAGGCGCTCGCCGACGTGCACGCGCACTACGCGGTCGCCGCCCGCGCGCTGCTCGCCGACCGGCGGCTCGCCGCGATCGAGCAGCTGATGGCGGCCGAGCTGACCGCCGGGCGGCATGCCGCCGTGCTGGACGAGCTGGCCGCCCACGTGGCGGCGCACCCGCTGCGGGAGCGGCTGGCCGGGCAGCTGGTCACGGCGCTGCACCGGTCCGGGCGGCAGGCCGACGCGCTGGCCGCGGCCCGGGCGTACCGGGAGGGGCTGGCCGAGGAGCAGGGCCTCGACCCGGGGGCCGGCTTCCTGGCCGTGGAGCAGAGCGCCCTGGCCGTGGCCCGGTCCAGCTTCCTGCCGTACGACGTGCCCGACTTCACCGGCCGTGACGACGAGCTGGACCGGATCGTCACCGATCCGCGCGGCGGCATCGTCACCATCGACGGGATGGCCGGGGTCGGCAAGACCACCCTGGCGATCCGGGCCGCCCACCGGCTGGCCGGCCGCTTCCCGGGCGGGCAGCTGTTCGCCGACATGAGCGGGCACACCGCGTCGGCGGCGCTGGAGGTCCTGCTGCGCCAGCTGGGTGTCACCGAGATCCCGCCCACCGAGGCCGGCCGTGCCGCCCTGTGGCGGGCCGAGCTGGCGTCGCGCCGGGTCCTGGTGGTGCTCGACAACGCGACCGACGGCGGTCACGTCCGGCCGCTGCTGCCCGGCAGTTCGGAGAGCCTGCTGCTGATCACCAGCCGGCGCCGGCTGGTCGACGTCGACGGCGCCCGCGCCCTGTCCATGGAGGTGCTGCCGCCCGGCGACGCGCTCGCCCTGTTCGGCGGCATCGTGGGGGAGCGGGCCGCCGCCGAGCCCGCGGCGGTCGCCGAGGTGCTCGGCCTGTGCGGGCATCTGCCGCTGGCCATCCGGCTGGCCGCCGCCCGGCTCCAGCACCGCCCACGGTGGAGCGTGTCCTATCTGGCGGGCCGCCTGCGGCTGGCCGACCTGGCCACCCCGGAGCGCAGCGTGGCGGCCGCCTTCACGGTGTCGTACGAGCAGCTCGACCCGGCCGAGCAGCGCATGTTCCGGCTGCTCGGGCCGGCCCCGGTGCGTGACGTCGAGCCGCACGCCGCGGCCGCCCTCGCCGGGCTGCCGGTGCCCGAGGCGGAGGACCTGCTGGAGAGCCTGCTCGACGCGAACCTGCTGATCCAGCGGGAGCCTGGCCGCTACACCATGCACGACCTGCTGCGCGAGCACGCCCGCTCGTTCCCGGAGGAGGACGGGGCGGTGATGCGGCTGCTCGTGCACTACCTGCACCGGTCCCGGTCGGCGGTCCGCCAGATGTTCCCGGCGAACGTCGGCGACCGGCCCGGGCTGCCACCCGAGCTGACCCCGGTCGAGCCGATCCGCGATCCCGCCGAGGCGTTGCGCTGGCTGGACGCCGAACGCGGCAACATCGTCGCCACCGCCGCCCACGTGCCCCGCATCTGTGTCGGGCACCTGGCGCACGCGCTGCGACCGTACCTGGACCGGCAGGCCCACCACGACGACGCCGTCACCCTGCACGGCATCGCCCTGGAGCGCAGCCGCGCCAACGGCGACCCGGACGTGTCCGGCCGCGCGCTCGCCGACCTCGCCTGGACCCACTGGCGGCGCGGCGACTACGAGCAGGCCGTCGACTGCGCCGGGCAGGCGCTCGCCGTCGCCGAGGACGACCCGTTCCCCCGGTCGATGGCCCTGCACACGCTCGGCGACGTGGCCTGGCGCCGCCGCGACACCGCGACCGCCGAGCGGCAGCTGAAACAGGCCCTCGACCTGGCCCGGATCGCCGGGGACCGGGCCCGGGAGGGGTTCGTCCTCGGTGACCTCGGCATGGTCCTGGACCGGCCGGGCCGCCACGAGGAGGCCCGCCGCCACCTGGATCTGGCCCTCGCCCTGCACCGGCGCGACGGCAACCCGCTCGGTGAGGCGCGGGTGCTCAACCAGATCGGCGCCCTGCTGTGCCATCAGGGCCGCCCCGCCGAGGCGGTGGAGCGACATCGGGAGGCGGGCCGCGTCTACCGGGCCATGGGCAACCGCACCGACGAGGCGGCGGCGTTCAACGGTCTCGGGGAGGCGGCGCTGGCGTGCGGCGACCCGGAGCGGGCGATCGACGAGCACACGCGGGCTGTGGAGTCCGGCGACCGTCCGGAGCGGGCTCGCGCCCATCACGGCCTGGCCCGGGCGCTGCTCGGCCTCGGGCGAGCCGGCGAGGCGGCGCCGCACGTCGACGAGGCGGTGCGTCTCTATCAGGAGCTGGGCGTGCCCGAGGCGGAGGAGGCCCGATCGCTCATGCCCGATTCGAGCAGGCGGAGCAGCAGGGCCAGCGGGGGCCAGCCGGTGCGGCCGGTGCGGACCACCGCGTAACAGCGCAGGATCGGGGCCGGGTCGCGCAGTGGCAGCAGGCGCACGCCGGGGCGGGTCGGGCCGGCGACCGGGAGCAGGCCCACGCCGAGGCCCGCCACCACCAGGTCCTGCAACAGTTCCAGGCTGTCCGAACGGTGGGTGATCAGCGGGTCGAAGCCGGCCATCGACGCGATCGTGCGGACCACCTGCTCGTCGGCGACGCCCCGGGAGTTGACGATCCAGTCGTGGTCGCGGTAGCGGGCCAGGACCGCCGGCGCGTCGGCGTCCACGGGCGGGTCGGTGGCCGGGACGCCGAGGGCCCATTCCGCCGACCACAGTGGGCGGGACACCACGGTCCGGTCCGGGGCGGCGGGGGCCAGGTTGAAGTCGTAGGTGAGGGCCAGGTCCAGGTCGTCGGCGGCGATCATGGCGAGGGCCTCGTCGGTCTCGTGTTCGTGGATGCGTACGCGTACCCGGGGGTGATCGTCGGCGAGCCGGGCCACGACGGGCAGCAGCGATCGGCGGATGGCCGTGCCGAAACCGGCGACGCGCAGCGTGCCGGCGGGTTCCGCGGCCGGGTCCAGGTCGAGACGGGCCGCCTCCAGCGCGGCCAGGACGGTGACCGCGTGTTCGGCGAGCCGCCGCCCGGCCGGGGTGAGCCGGACCCGCCGCCCGTCCGGTTCGATCAGGGGTGTCCCGGCCTCCCGGGCCAGCGCCGCGATCTGCTGCGACACGGTCGACGTGGTGGTGTGTGTCTCCTCGGCGACGGCACGCATCGACCCGAGCCGGGACAGCATCAGCAGAGTCTCCAGGCGGCGCACGTCCATGCCCCGATTGTTAAGTAGCAGCGAACAGTATGTCCAGCATCGTCACGTGGACACGAACGTTCGGATCGCATCTACTGGCGGCATGACGCTCACCGCCGTACGCCCGCGCACCGACACCCGCACCGGGGCGGCCCTCGCCGTCACCGCCATGACGTGCGTGCAACTGGGCCTGGCCGTCTCGGTGGGCCTCATCGACGACCTCGGCGTGGCCGGCGCGGCGTGGATCCGTCTGGCCTGGGCCGGCGTGCTGCTGTTCCTGCTGGTCCGGCCGCGCCTGACCGACCTGAGCCGGCGGGCCCTGTGGTCGGCGGTCGCCCTCGGCGTGGTCACCGGGACGATGACGATGCTGTTCATGGCGGCGGTCGCCCGGCTGCCGCTGGGCACCGCCAGCGCCCTGGAGTTCCTGGGCCCGCTCGGGGTGGCCGTGGTCCGCGGGCGGCGTCCGATGTGGCCGCTGCTCGCCGGGGCCGGGGTGCTGCTGCTGACCGAGCCGTGGCATGGCGGCGCCGACCCGGTGGGGGTGGCGTTCGCGCTGGCCGCGGCGGTGTGCTGGGCCGCGTACATCCTGCTCACCCAGCATGTCGGCGACGAGGGCGCCGGGCTGCGCGGCCTGGCCGTCTCGATGCCGGTCGCCGGTCTGGTCGCCACCGTGGTCGCCGGCCCGCAGGTGATCGGCCGGGTCACCGTCGACGTCCTGGTGGCCGGGCTGTTCCTGGCCGTGCTGCTGCCGGTGGTGCCGTTCGTGCTGGAGTTCCTGGCGCTGCGCCGGCTCACCACCGCCGCGTTCGGCACCCTGATGAGCCTGGAACCGGCCATCGCCGTACTGGCCGGCCTGATTCTGCTGCACCAGGTTCCGGGCTGGACGGCGGTCGCCGGCATCGGTTTGGTGGTCGCCGCCGGGATCGGTGCGGAACGCTCCGGCGCCCGTTAATGCGTTGCGGACCGGCCGGGGCGGCGGCTACAACTGGCCGCCGGATCGGATGGAGAAATTTTTGACCTTGGAAATCCGTCCGCTCACCGGCCCCGGTGAGCTGGACCTCTTCAACTCCTTCGACTACGTCCTGAACGAGGAGATCCCCGGCGATCTGAGCACCGGCCATCGCCGCCCCGAGTGGCTGTGGGTGGCCGTCCGCGACGGCCGGGTCACCGCCCGCGCCGCCTGGTGGTCCCGCCACGGCGACGAGAAGCCGATGTTCATGGACATCCTCGACGTGGCGCCCGGCCACCTCGACGACGGCGTCCGGCTGATCGAGGCGGCCACCGTCCACGCCCCGGAGTACGTTCGGTTCGTCCCACCGGACTGGCGCGACCACGGCCACGACTGGCTGCACGTCCTGGAACGCTCCGGCGCCCGGCTGTTCGTCGAGCGGCTGCGCCTGCAATGGCAGCCGGGCACCCCGGTCCGGCCAACCACGGGCCGGCTCGTCTTCCGGGAGCCGCACGCCGCCGACGAGCTGATCGGGCTCATGGAGCGGGTGCTCGACGGCACGCTCGACGCGCACAGCCGGGCCGAACTGGCCCGGATGAGTCCCCGCGAATGTGCCGCGCAGCAGTACCACGAGGAGTTGTCGCGCTATCCGAGCCCACCGGAGTGGTGGCGGGTCGCGACCCTCCCCGACGGGGATCCGGTCGGGTTCGTGATCCCGGCCCACAACGGGTACAACCCGATCCTCGCGTACATCGGCGTGGTGCCGGAGCATCGCGGCCGCGGCCACATCGACGACCTGCTGGCCGAGGGAACCCGCCTGCTCGCCGGGCAGGACGTGCCCCGGATCCGGGCGTCCACCGACCTCGGCAACGTGCCGATGGCGGCCGCCTTCGCCCGCGGCGGTTACGCCGTCCTCGAACACCAGGTAGACATGACCTGGTGACGTATGTGGAGATCAACGGTGCGGCGCCGGACGTCGAGGCGCTGCACCGTGCCGCCACCCGAATCCTCGGGCATTTCACCACCATGCAGGTCCGCGACGGCGCGGTGGCCGGCCTCGACCTGCACCTGCGGCGGCTGCGGGAGGGCTCGGCCGAGCTGTTCCCCGGCGCCGAACCGGCCGGCGACGACACGATCCGTGCGCTGATCGTTCAGGCGCTGCGCGGCGAGCCGGACGCCACGGTCCGTGTCACCATGCTCGCCGCCGACGAGGTCATGGTCTCGGTCCTCGAACCCGGCCCCGACACGCCACCGCCGCCGCTGCGCGCCCGCACCATCGTCTACGAACGCGAACTTCCCCACCTCAAGCACCGCGCCACCCTCGGCCTGTTCCACCACGCCGCCGAGGCGCAACGGGCCGGTTTCGACGACGTCGTCTTCACCGGCCGCGACGGCCTCCTCCGGGAGGGGTCCGTCTGGAACCTCGTGTTCTCCGACGGCAAGCACGTGATCTGGCCCGACGCGCCCATGCTGGCCGGCGTGACGATGCTGCTGCTGCGCCGCGAACTCGACGTCCCCCAGGCCGTGCGCGCGCTCACCGCCGCCGACCTGCCCGCCATGACCGGCGCGGCCGCCACCAACTCCCGCCACCCGGCCCAGCCGATCGCCGCCATCGACGACATTCTCTTCCCGGACACCCCCGCCCTGACGTCGGTGCTCCGGGAGGCTTGGTGCCGGGTCCCCTGGCAAAAGATCCTTTGATTCGGTACGCGTGACGCCGTCCCGTCTTTTTCAGGGCGGTTCCGCCCCGCCGCGCGAGCCCCCTGCCACTCCGGCCTGTGCCGCGCCCGCCGGGCTCAGATCGGTGCCCGGGCGGGTTGCCACTCCCTCAGATGCCGCCGCCTCTGCTTTCGGTCACGCCGCCCGGGCTCCCGGGTTGCCCGCTCCCGGCCGTCACGCCGCTCCCTCTGGGCGGGTGGTCACGGTTTGCCGGCCAGGCACGGGCTTGCCTGCTTGCGGCCGTTGCGCCGCTCCCTCTGGGCGGGTGGTCACGGTTTGCCGGCCAGGCACGGGCTTGCCTGCTTGCGGCCGTTGCGCCGCTCGGCCGGTCACCGTCGGCTGCGCGAGTCGTCCGCAGGTGTCAATGTGGATCTTGGGTGATCGTCACAGAACGCGCGATCTTGCGGCATTGTGGCCATCCGGGAGTCTTCTCCTCGGGTGTTTACGGTTCGACGTCAAGCGCCTGGTCGGGCGCGAATCGGCAGGGGCCGCCATCCGCCGCGCTAGGTGGAATCGGGGCTTTCGCCGGGAACAGATGACCGTTTCGCCCGCTTTACGTGCCGACGCTCTGCGATCTTGAACGATTGGCCACCCAGGACGGTGACAAATCGACCAAGATCGCTAAGGGTGACGCGTCCGCTGGACGAGGGATTGCGGATTCGGCCGTGGGCGGCCAAGGAGAAGACTCCCGGATGTATCCGATAACCCAAGGTCTCCCAGCGGAAATAGATCATGGACGATGATTGACCGCTGGACAACAACCAGGAATCAAGATCGGCCCGACAGCCACCATCGCCCAAGATTACGGTCACGGTGAGTGGCTTCCGGCGGGTTTCCCGTGGCGCGACCGGTATCAAGCGCCACCACCCGCCTGGCGTGAGCGGCGTGACGGCTGGGAGCGGCGTCCAGGTTGCCTGGCGATCACTACCGCAACCACCCGCCCAGAGGGAGCGGCGTGACGGCTGGGAGCGGCGTCCAGGTTGCCTGGCGATCACTACCGCAACCACCCGCCCAGAGGGAGCGGCGTGACGGCTGGGAGCAGCGTCCAGGTTGCCTGGGAAGAACCACCGCAGGAGCGGCGCGACGGCCGGGAACACGACCCCGGGTGCCTGGGAAGCGCAAACCGCAACCACCCACCCCGAGCGACCGGCGGGACATGCGGGGGTGTCCAACCGATCTGCGCCCGGCGCGGGCGGCACAGGCCGGAGTGGGCAGTCAGGTCGCTGCCTTCCCCCGGCGGCGCACGTGGCCCGTACCGGAAATGGGTTTGGGGGTTGGCGGGTCGGTGCTAGCGTTCGGGCCGCTGAAAGGGGACATCGGTGCCGAAGCTGAACCAGATCATCGCCGTCGAGAAGGGCGTCAAGAGCAAGGCGTTCGCCGACCTGAGCGAGGCGCATCACGCCGTGCAGAAGACGGCGCCGCTCGCCGGCATCTCCCGGACCTACCAGCCGAAGGACGAGGAGGGTGAGCAGCTGCCCGCCGAGTCGACGCGGGTGCAGATCAAGTCGGAGGAGATCCTCCGTGACGTGTCCCGCACCCTGACCCGGCTGTTCGACGTCACCGCCACCAAGGACTGGACGAACTGTGTGGCCCGCGCCGACGTGGTCGTCGACGGCCGTGTGATCGCCGCCCAGGTGCCGGTGACCTACCTGCTGTTCCTCGAGAAGCAGCTCGTCGACCTGCACACGTTCGTGAAGAAGCTGCCGGTCCTCGACGCCGCCGAGTCCTGGGTGCGCGACGACTCCACCGACAGTTGGCGGACCGACCCGGTGCGCACCAACCGCACCAAGAAGGTGCCGCGCAACCACGTGAAGGCGGAGGCCACCGAGAAGCACCCGGCCCAGGTCGAGGTGTACTACGAGGATGTCACCGTCGGCTACTGGACCACCGTGAAGTTCTCCGGGGCGCTGCCGGCCAAGCGGGTCAACGAGATCCTCGACCGGGTGCTGTCGTTGCAGACCGCGGTGAAGTTCGCGCGCGAGGAGGCCAACAACACCGAGGCCGTCGACCAGCGGGTCGGCGCCGCGGTCTTCGACTTCCTGTTCGGGTGATGACCCGTCACAGACCCCCGTGGGAGCGCGGGGTGCGCCCGAATTCCGGGCGCGAAGCTGACAGCTGAGGCTGAAGCTGAACCACCCGGTGACAGTGCGGGTTCGAGTCCCGCCCCCTGCATTCCCCGCGGGGGTAGCCCAACTGGCAGAGGCAGCCGGGATGAGACTCAGATTCTCGCTCCAATGTCAGCATTCACCACTGATCGCCAGATCGAACGAGCAGGACAGAGACACCGGATGCCGGTTCAATTCCGGCCCGCTCCGCTTTCGGGGGGCGGTAGTTTAAAGGCAAAACCCGGATGTCATCAGGGTGATCCTCGCTCTTAAACGTGCTGGCGTGTGCAACTCAGTGGTACGCGGAAGCCCGGGAGCTGGCCATGCTCCCGGGCTTCACCAAACAGCCGAAACCGTCTGGCTGCATCAACATCGCCAGATCGAGCCGGGCGGCCCGGGGCTGGATGCGGATGGATGCATCGCAGGCTATTTCGTCGTCCACGATCCGACGGTGTCGGCGCCGAATCCGCCGGGCGCCCACTCGACGGCGCCCGCCTTCATTCCCGCATCGAAGGCGATCTTCCCGGCGCGTTTCTGGCCGGCCCGTAGATCGGTGGCGTCCAGGGACGGGTCGTCGCAACCGGAGAACACGCTCGACAGCGAGTTCGCCGAAGTGCCGTCGTCGGCGACGAACGTGAAGTCCAGCGGGTTCACCGAACCCTTGCCCTTGGTTTGGGTGACCAGCACGTCCACCACCACGTACATGCCCTGCTTCGGATCAACGTCGAGGCTGTTGCAGCCCTGCCGGTGGGTCTTCACTGACCGGACCACGGCGGTGGTGACGTCTCCGCCGTCTTGGTGGACGATCGCTGTCCCGACGGGGATCCCGAACGTCTCCGCCGGTGTTGCGGTGGTCTTCTCTTCCTGGCCCGGCTGTGCTTGCAGCGGCCGGGCGGCCCCATCATCCTGTGCCGCTTGGGTGGCTGTGGGGGTGATGTTGGTGGTGCCGGTGTCCTCCGTCAGTGCTATCAGGCCGACGGTGACCACCGCGGCGGCGCCGGCGAGCCACAGCACTGCACGGCGCCCGCCCGAAGACTTTCCTGAGCCGGGGCTTGGCGGCGGAAACCCGGCCTGCGGAGGCTGAGGCGGCATCGGATAGCCGGGGCCAGGCTGCGGCTGGTACGAGGGCGGGTAGCTCATGGCGGCTGCTCCACGGACCGGGCTGCTGGGACTGGAATGGCGGCTGGGCCCCAGTCCCGTGACACCCGGCCGCACCCGTCCAACCGGCGATCGTCCGCCACCGCGATGGGCTGATCCGGCGACAACGAGCGACGAACGGCTGAGCAATGCCCGGCACGAGTGACAAGCCCGGGCGCTGGAACGGCAGCGTCTCAGGATCCGGGCGTGTTTTCCGGCGCAACCATCGCCTCGCCGGACGAAACCGCAGGTCAGCGAGGGCGACGAGCCCGGCGCAGGTGGCGCAGCCACCCACCGCTTCCAGTTTTCCTATGCGCTTTATAGGTTTATCCCGACGAAGTGCGGGAGGTGATCGAGATGGGGCAACCGGCAGTGGCCGAGGCGCGGTGGCGGCGCGCCGACCGGGCGCGGCAGATCGCCGACGTGCTGCGGCATCAGGTGCTCGCCGGGGCGTATCGGCACCTGCCCGGCGAGGCGCAGCTCTGCCACGACTTCGAGGCGTCCCGCAACACCGTCCGGGAGGCGCTCGGGCTGCTGGCCGCGGAGGGCCTGGTGGCGCGCCAGCCCGGCGTCGGCACCCTGGTCGTCACCGCCAAGTACGCCCACGGCCTGCACCGCCTGGCCGGGCTCGCCGAGACCCTGCACGAGCACGGTGAGATCACCAACGAGGTGCGTACGGTCGCTCTGGTCCGCCCGCCCACCGTGGTCGCGCAGCGGCTCCGGATCCCGGACGGTGAGCAGGTCCTCTACCTGGAGCGGGTGCGCAGCCTGGACGGCGCCCCGGTCTCGCTGGATCTCACCTATCTGCCGCAGGACATCGGTGTCCCGCTGCTCGCCGAGGATCTGGCCGGGCGGGACGTGTTCGTGCTCATCGAGGAGCTGACCGGGCAGAGTCTGGGCACCGCCGACATCAGTATCGAGGCGGTCAACGCCGACCCGCACAGCGCCGACCTGATCGGTGTCGCTGACCGGGCCGCGCTGCTCATGATCGAACGGGTCACCCATCTGGCCGACGGCCGCCCGGTGGATCTGGAGTGGATCCGGTTCCGTGGGGACCGGCTGACCCTGGTGACCCGGCTGAGCCGTATCAGCAGTTTCTGAATCGCAGGAGAATCCCATGGCGCTGGTCAATCAGCGGGTCGATGTGCCCGTAGTCATCGATAAAAGTCTATGTATTGACGAGTGCACGCTCTGCGTCGACATGTGTCCACTCGACTCGCTGGCCATCGACCCGGAGACCAGCAAGGCGTACATGCATGTGGACGAGTGCTGGTACTGCGGCCCGTGCGCGGCCCGCTGCCCGACCGGCGCGGTGACCGTCAACATGCCGGTGCTGATCCGATGAGGGTGCGCATCGCCGCCGCGGCGGCCGTCGTCCTCGGCCTCTCCGGTTGCACGGTCGCCGGGCAGGCGGCGGCCGAAGGCGCCGAACAGGTGGTCGTCGGTTACCAGTCCAAGACCATCAACACGGTCACCGCCGGCACGCTGCTGCGCGCCCAGGGTTTCCTGGAGAAGCGGCTCGGCGACGGCTACCAGGTCGTCTGGCAGGACTACGACACCGGCGCCCCGATCACCGCCCAGATGATGGCCGGGAAGATCGACATCGGCTCGATGGGTGACTATCCGCTGCTCATCAACGGCGCCCGCGGCCAGCAGTCGGAGCAGACCCGGACGAAGATGATCGCGGTCACCGGCTACAACCAGCGCGGCGCCCTCAACACCGTGGTGGTGGCCAACGACGCCGAGATCGATTCTTTGAAAGACCTGAAGGGCAGGGTCGTCTCCACCAGCGTCGGCTCGGCCGCGCACGGGCTGCTCGTGCAGGCGCTGCGTAGGGAAGGCCTGAAGGACACCGACGTCAAGGTGGAGAACCAGCAGCCACCCGTCGGCGCCTCCGCCCTCCAGTCCGGCAACGTCGACGCGCTGTCGCAGTTCGTCGCCTGGCCCGGCCTGCTCGTGCACCGTGGCGAGGCGACCGTCCTCTACGACGGCGGCGCGCTCGGTGTGCCCACCCTGCACGGGACCGTTGTCCGCGAGTCCTGGGCCGACGAGAACCCGGACGTCGTGAAGGCCTTCCTGGCGGCCCAGCAGGACGCCACCGAGTTCCTCTGGCAGCACCCCCTGGAAGCCGCCGAGATCGTCGCGAAGGCGACCGGGCTGCCGGCCGAGGTGGTCTACCTCTACAACGGCGCGAACGGCATCGCCACCTTCGACCTGCCGATCACGTCCGAGCTGCGTGCCGCCCTGGGCCAGGACGTGCCGTTCCTCAAGTCGATCGGGGTGCTCCAGGACATCGACCTGGACGCGTTCGTCGACGACACCCTGGTCGCGGCGGGCGGCACTCCCGGGGCGGTGCTCAGCGGCACCGACGCGATCTGCGGGAAGCCGGTCGGGGACCGGGCGCTCGCCGGTGAGCTGTGGCTCGACGGGGAGACGAGCACGCACGCCGCGGCCGACCCCACCTGCCTGCTGAAGGCGGTGAAGGCCGCGACGACGGCCGGCAGGAAGATCCGGGCCGCGTACGTGCCGGACGCCGGCACCGGCACCCGCTGGTTCGCCGACCGCAGCACCTGGGTACGCGACGGCGACCGCTTCCTGCCGTTCGTCACCGGGGCCGCGGCCCTGGCCTACAACACCGCCCACCCGGGGTCGCGCGTCCTCGCGTACGAGAAGGCCGTGAACGAGGCATGACCACCACCCTCGCCGCGCCGTCCCGGGAAGCCCGCGCCGGGACCGGGCCGAAGCGGCAGCGAGGCCGCCGGGTGAACCGCTGGCTGATCCGCGCCGCCTCGCTGCTGACCGCCCTGCTGGTGTGGCAGTGGCTGACCGTCACCGACGCCACCCTGTGGATCCGCTTCGACCGGCTGCCCACGCCGGTCGAGGTGGCCGGGCAGCTCGGCCTGCTGCTGCGGGACCCGCTGTACTACCTGGACATCGCGCAGAGCCTGGTCCGGATTCTCACCGGGTTCGCCCTGGCCGCGGTCGCCGGGATCGCCGCCGGTATCGCGGTGGCCCGTTCCCGGCTGCTGTCCGACCTGCTGCAACCGCTGTTCGAGGTGGTCCGGCCGATCCCGGCGATCGCCCTGGTGCCGGTGGCGATCCTGCTGTTCCCGGAGAACGAGCAGGGCATCGTGTTCATCACCTTCACCGCGGCGTTCTTCCCGATCCTGGTCAGCACCCGGCACGCGGTCCGCGCGCTGCCGACGGTGTGGGAGGACGCCGTCCGCACGATGGGCGGCGGGCGCTGGCGGGTGCTGCTCAGCGTGGTGCTGCCCGGTGCCCTGCCGGGCGTGTTCGGTGGCCTGTCGGTCGGCATGGGCGTGGCCTGGATCTGCGTCATCTCCGCCGAGATGATCTCCGGTGACTACGGCGTCGGGTACCGCACCTGGCACGCCTACACGATCGTCGACTACCCGGCCGTGCTGGTCGGGATGATCACCATCGGGGTGCTCGGCTTCGCCACCGCGGGCGCCGTCGAACTGCTCGGCCGCAAGGTGGTGGGGGACCGGTGAGCCTCGCCTTCCACATCAACGGCGTGAGCCTCGGGCACGGCGACGAGACCGTGGTGCACGGCATCGACCTCGACATCCGCCCCGGCGAGGTGCTGGTCGTGGTCGGCGCCTCCGGCTGCGGCAAGTCCACCCTGCTGCGCAGCCTGGCCGGCCTGCTCCCGGTCCGCGGCGGCGCCCTGCTCGCCGACGGCGCCCCGATCACCGGCCCGTCCCCGGACCGGGCGCTGGTCTTCCAGGACGACGCCCTGCTCCCGTGGCGCAGCGCCCGCCGCAACGTGGAGCTGCCGCTGGCCATCCGCCGGGTGCCGCGCGGCGAACGCCGCCGCCTGGCCGACCACTGGCTCGCCCAGGTCGGGCTCGCCGATCACGGCGACCGGCGGCCCGGCAAGCTGTCCGGCGGCATGCGCCAGCGGGTGCAGCTGGCCCGCACGCTGGCCGGTGAGCCGAAGGCGATCCTGATGGACGAGCCGTTCGGGGCGCTGGACGCGCAGACCCGCGCCGCCATGCAGCGGCTGCTCGTCGAGGTGCTGCGGACCACCCCGGCCACCGTCGTCTTCATCACCCACGACGTCGACGAGGCGCTCTACCTCGGCGACCGGGTCGCGGTCCTCGGCCCGGACGGCGTGCGCACCCTGATCGACGTCCCCGAACCCCGTGATCCGGCGACCCGCGGCACCCCCGTGGTCCGCGCGGCCCGCGAAGAGATCCTGAGGAGCCTCACGTGACCCGCCACCTCACCACCGACGTGCTGGTCATCGGCGGCGGCACGGCCGGCACCATGGCCGCGCTGTCCGCCGCGGAAGCCGGCGCGAACGTCCTGCTGCTGGAGAAGGCGCACGTCCGGCACTCCGGGGCGCTGGCCATGGGCATGGACGGCGTCAACAACGCGGTCATCCCGGGCAAGGCCACCCCCGAGGACTACGTCCGCGAGATCACCCGCGCCAACGACGGCATCGTCAACCAGCGCACCGTCCACCAGACCGCGGTCCGCGGCCACGCCATGGTGCAACGGCTGGAGAGGTACGGCGTCAAGTTCGAGAAGGACGAGTACGGCGAGTACGCGGTCCGCCAGGTGCACCGCTCCGGCCGGTACGTGCTGCCGATGCCGGAGGGCCGCGACATCAAGAAGGTCCTCTACCGGGTGCTGCGCAGCCGCCACAACCGGGAGCGGATCCAGATCGAGAACCGGGTCATGCCGGTCCGGGTCCTCACCCATGAGGGCCGGGCGGTCGGCGCGGCCGGGTTCGACACCCGCAGCGGCGAGTTCGTCACCGTGACCGCGAACGCCGTCGTCCTGGCCACCGGCGCGTGCGGTCGGCTCGGCCTGCCGGCCAGCGGCTACCTCTACGGCACCTACGAGAACCCGACCAACGCCGGCGACGGGTACGCCATGGCCTACCACGCCGGGGCGGAGCTGTCCGGGATCGAATGCTTCCAGATCAACCCGCTGATCAAGGATTACAACGGGCCGGCCTGCGCCTATGTGGCCAATCCGTTCGGCGGCTATCAGGTCAACAACCGGGGCGAACGGTTCGTCGACTGCGACTACTGGTCCGGGCAGATGATGTCCGAGGTGGCCCGGGAACTCGACTCCGACCGCGGGCCGATCTATCTGAAGCTCAGCCATCTGCCGGACGAGACGATCGCCACCGTGGAGGGCATTCTGCACTCCACCGAACGGCCGTCGCGGGGGACGTTCCACGCCGGGCGCGGCCACGATTACCGCACCCATGACATCGAGATGCACATCTCCGAGATCGGGTTGTGCGGCGGGCATTCCGCGTCGGGGGTGTGGGTCGACGAGAACGGGGCGACCACGGTTCCGGGCCTCTATGCGGCCGGGGATCTGGCGTGTGTGCCGCACAACTACATGATCGGGGCGTTCGTCTACGGGGATTTGGCCGGGACGCATGCGGCCGGTCTCGGCGCTCACGCGGCGGTTCTCCCCGAAGATCAGATCGAGGCTGCCCGGGAACTCATCTATCGCCCGCTGGAGCACCCCGACGGGCCGCCCCAGCAGCAGGTCGAATACAAGCTGCGCCGCTTCGTCAACGACTATGTGGCGCCGCCGAAATCGGCCGCCAAACTCGAGATCGCCGTCGAGACGTTCCACCGGATGACCGGCGAGATCGCCGAGATGGGCGGCCGCACCCCGCACGAGCTCATGCGCTGCGTGGAGGTCAGTTTCATCCGCGACTGCGCCGAGATGGCCGCCCGCGCCTCCCTCGTGCGCACCGAGAGCCGCTGGGGCCTCTACCACGACCGCGCCGACCACCCGTCCCGTGACGACGACGAATGGCTCTACCACCTCAATCTGCGCCGCGACGCCGCCGGTGAGATGGAATTCGTCAAACGGCCGGTCGCCGAATACCTGTTCCCGGTCGACGGATTCCAGCCCCCGCCGGGCCCCGCCGAAACCCCCGTTTCCGAGCCCCGGCGATTCGGCGCCACCGCACTGCACAAAACCGTCGATCGTACGGGTGAGAGCACCTCGACCGCGGCGGCCGCACGCATCGTGGCCGTCCTCGCGCTCGCCGAACAGGAACCCGCCCTGACCGCTTTCGCCCAGTACCTCGACGACGCCGACGCGGGCGTACGCCGTACCGCCGTCGCGACGCTCACCGAGGTCGCCCCGCCCGGAGTGGCCGACGCCCTGGTCGGCGCCCTCGCCGACCCCGACCGCACGGTGCGCGCCGCCGCGGTGACCGGCCTGCGGGAACTCGCCGACGTCCTGCCCGCCACCGAGGACCTGGCCGGGCGGCTGCGGGCCGGCTACGCGAGCACCGACACCGCGGTCCGCGAGATCGTGATCGAGCTCCTGCGGATCATCGATCTGGGCACTCCCGCCGACTTCCGGGCCGCCGCCGAGGACGTCGACGTGGCGGTCCGTCTCCAGGCCGTCCGCGGTCTGGTCCGCCGCGACGACGTCGGCGGTCTCGCCGCGGCCGCCCTCGACCCGGCCCGCGAGGTGCGGGTGGCGGCCGCGCACGGCCTCGGCACGGTCGGTGACCCGGCCGCCGCCGCCACCCTGCATCGGCTCACCGGCGACGACGACGTGCTGGTCCGGGCGGCCGCACTGGCCGCGGCCGCCGGCATCGGCTGCCCGCCGCCGCTCGCCGCCACCGCGGTCGCCGCGCTCGGCGACCCGGCATGGCAGGTGCGCGAGGGCGCCGCGCTCGGCGACCCGGCATGGCAGGTGCGCGAGGGCGCCGCCAAGGGCCTGGCCGCCGCCGAGCCGGACGTCGCCGCCCCGGCCCTGGCCGGCGCCGCCCGCGACGACAACCTCGACGTCCGCAAGGCCGCCGTCCGCTCCCTCGGCGGCTGGCCCGGCCGACCGGACGTGGCCGCCGCCCTGCGGGCCGCCGCCGACGATCCGGACGCCGACGTCCGCGCCTGGGCTCGCCGGGCGCTGGCCCCGCAACAGCGGGCCTCAACCCCGGGACAGCGGGACGCGACCGTCCCGGCCTAAGGTGTCGCGATGCGAAAGAAACTATGGTTGGCGGGATTTGCCGCGGCCGCCGTCAGCCTCTCCGGCTGCGGCGCCCCCGCGTCGACTCCCGCGGAGCCCGCAGTGGAGGCCGCGCCCGCGGCCGCCGTGGCGCCCGTCGAGGTCGAACTGGCCGCGGCCGCCGCCACCTACAAGTACGTCTTCCCGGTACGGGCGAAGAACGCCTCCTACCACAAGACCCACTCCGGCTACCCGGCGACGGACATCTTCGCCGCCTGTGGCAAGCCGTTCGTCGCCACCACCGGTGGTGTCGTCCTCGAGGTGAGCCGGGTCGACAAGTACAAGAAGGGCGTGCCGGACGGGCCGTACAACGGTGGCAAGTTCGTCTCCATCCTCGGTGACGACGGCGTCCGCTACTACGGCTCGCACCTGAGCAAGGTGACCGCCGGCATCAAGAAGGGTGTCCGGGTCAAGGCCGGGCAGTCGCTGGGCAAGGTCGGCAAGACCGGCAACTCCAGCGGCGTCTGCCACGTGCACTACGGCATCTCGCCGGCGTGCAAGAAGACCGGCGACTGGAAGGTCCGCCGCGGCGTCGTCTGGCCCGCGTCGTACCTCACCTCGTGGCGCAAGGGCGGGCAGAAGAGCCCGGTCAAGGCGGTCGCCGCCTGGAACAAGAAGAACAACTGCAAGGCCTGATCCCAGGCGTGACGTCTCACCCCGGTCAACGCCGGGGTGAGGCGGCTCACAGATGTCACACTCCCCGGCCGGCCGGTGTCTCGTGCCCGAACCGCCCGAACGAGCCTCAGGGAGTTTCCGATGAACGTTGTAGTGATCGGCGGCGGCTACGCCGGTGTCATGGCCGCCAACCGTCTCACCCGCCACGCCGGCGTGACCGTCACGCTGATCAACCCGCGCCCGGTCTTCGTCGAACGGCTCCGCCTGCACCAGCTCGTCCGCGGCAACCACGAGGCGGTCGTCGACTACCGCGACGTGCTCGCCGACCGGGTGCGGCTGCGCACCGCCACCGTCAACCGGATCGACGCCCCCACCCGCACCCTCACCCTCACCGACGGCGCGACCATGGGCTACGACCACCTGATCTACGCGGTCGGCAGCGGCAGCCCGCGGGCGCCCGAGCACGCCCACCCGATCGCCACCCTGGAGGACGCGCGCCGGCTGCGGCCGCTCGTGGAGGCCGCCTCCGCCGTGACGGTCGTCGGCGCCGGGCCGACCGGTATCGAGACCGCCGCCGAACTCGCCGAGGCCGGGCACACGGTGACCCTCGTGTGCGGGGACGTCCTCAACCCGTACCTGCACACCAACGGACGCCGCTCGGTCGCCGGACAGCTGGCCCGGCTCGGGGTTCGGGTGGTCGACGGGCCCGGCGCATCCGTCACCGCGGTCACCCCGGACAGCGTCCGCCTCGCCGACGGCCGGGAACTGCCCAGCCCGCTGACCGTGTGGGCGGCCGGATTCAGCGTCCCGGACCTCGCCGCCCGCAGCGGCCTCACCACCGACGACGCCGGCCGGCTGATCACCGACGAGACCCTGACCAGCGTCGACGACCCGACCATCGTGGCGGCCGGGGACGCGGCGGCGCCGTCCGGACGGCCGTACCGGATGGGCTGCCAGTCCGCGGTCCAGCTCGGCCCGCAGGCGGCCGAGACCGTGCTCAGCCGCATCGCCGGCACCACACCCGCGGACGCCGGGGTCGGGTTCGCCGGCCAGTGCATCAGCCTCGGCCGGCGGGCCGGGATCTTCCAGTTCGCCCGGCGCGACGACCGCGCCCTCCCGCTGTACCTGGGCGGGCGGCCCGGCGGCAAACTCAAGGAGTTCGTGGTGGTCCACACCGTCAAGCAACTGGCCGACGAGGCGCGCCGTCCGGGCGTACGCGATCTGTGGACCCACGACCGCAACCGCGCCCAGGCCGTCACCACCGCCGCCGGTGTCGCATGATGATCGATATGCGCGACGCCACCGACGACTTCGTCACCTACCGCAACCTGCTCTTCACGGTGGCGTACGAGATGCTCGGCTCCGCGGCGGACGCCGAGGACGTGCTCCAGGAGACCTGGCTGCGCTGGGCCGACGTCGACCTCGACCAGGTCCGGGACCGGCGCGCCTACCTGGTCCGGATCACCACCCGGCAGGCCCTCAACCGGCTCCGTACGATGCAGCGGCGCCGCGAGTCGTACGTCGGCTCCTGGCTGCCCGAGCCGCTGCTCACCACCCCCGACGCGTCCGGCGACGTGGAACTCGCCGAGAGCATGTCGATGGCCATGATGCTGGTGCTGGAGACCCTGGCGCCGACCGAACGGGCCGTCTTCGTGCTGCGCGAGGTGTTCGACGTGGGCTACGACGAGATCGCGGAGGCGGTCGGCAAGACCCCGGCGGCGGTCCGCCAGATCGCCCACCGGGCCCGGCAGCACGTCGACGCCCGGCGTCCCCGGCAGACCGTCTCGGAGAACGAGGTCCGCGCCGCCCTCGACTCGTTCCAGAAGGCGCTCGCCGGCGGTGACCTCCAGGGGCTGCTCCACGTGCTGGCGCCGGACACCGTCCTGATCGCCGACGGCGGCGGTCTCAAGCAGGCGGCGGCCCGCCCGATCAGCGGCGCCGACAAGGTGGCCCGCTTCATGCTCGGCGGCCTGCGGAAGGGGCAGTTCAGCTACACCACGGCGTTCGCCACGGTCAACGGCAGCCCGGCGCTGGCCTTCCACGTCGACGGCGAGTTCGACGGGGTGATGGCCGCGCGGGTGGACCAGGGGCGGATCACCGGCCTCTACTACGTGCGCAACCCGGAGAAGCTGACCCGCCTCACCGACGCCGCCGAGGTGACCCTGCGTTGACGGTCGAGCTCTTCACCTACAACGCCCCGGGCGGGCGGCGGACGATCTCTTTTGAAGATCTTCCCGAGGCGTACGCGGACGCGTCCGCCGCCGATGCCCCGGTCTTCTCCCGCGGCAACCTGCTCCAGGTGTGGATCATCGACGCGGAGCGGTGTCACGTCCAACTTCGTGACGGTGGCCGCTGGTTCGACCTGGCCGAGTCGGATGCCGCGGGGGAGACCGCGATCCGGCAGGCGAACATCCCCGGGACCGTGCCGGCCGCCGCGGTGCTGCCCCGGTCGCGGGGCCTCGACGTGCTGACGGCCGCCGATGTGCCGGCCCTCTGCTGGCGGCCGGTGCCGGACTGGGTGGTCGACCGCGGCGGCTACCTGCTGCGGGACGTCGTCGAGGCGATGTGGGACCGAGCCGGCGACCTTCACCTCGACGGCGCGCCCGAGACCGCGCCGCGGGGGTTGCGGCATCTGTCGTACCTCGTCGGGTTTCATGCCGGCGTAATGGGCGACGGCCTCGACTGGGTCCTCGACGTCCACACCCCCGAGCAGCTCGGCGCGGCGGCCGAAGCCGCCGCCTACCTGGGCCTGAATTCGCTGGCCGAGCTGATCGGCCGACTCGCCGCGTCCGGCCGCGACTTCGAGCTGGCCCACACGCTCACCCCGGCGTACTACGCGCTCACCGGCCCGCCCGACGCCGAGGCCATCCGGGCCGCGGTCCGGCGGCGGGTCGCCGAGGATCCGGCGGGGTGGAGCGTAGGCCCGCTAACGTGAGGTCGTGATTGACTTCTCCAGCCCATCGGTGTTCAAGCTCAACCCGTGCGACCCGGCCTCGGTCTACCCGCAGGTGGCGCCGCTGCTCATCCCCGGAGAGCAGCTGATCGCGGCGTTCAAGACGACCCGCGACTTCGTGGTCTTCACCAACAAGCGGCTGATCGCCGCCAACGTGCAGGGCATGACCGGCAAGAAGGTCGACTACACGTCGCTGCCCTACGGCAAGATCCAGGCGTTCTCGATCGAGACGGCCGGCAACTTCGACCGGGATTCCGAGCTGGAGATGTGGTTCAGCGGCCTCGGCAAGGTCCGCCTCGAATTCAAGGCCGACTCCGACATCCGTGCCCTCAGCCAGATGATCGCGGGCTTCGTCCTCTAACCCCATTTCATCGGTACGGGGTGAGGCCGCCTACCCTGCCGCCGTGAAGATCACCCTGCTGACCCTCCTGGTCCGATGGCGCGCGGCGGTGCTGCTGGCCGCGCTGCTGGCGGCGGTGGCCGGCGACGTGGCTCTGGCGCGGATCGGCCCCGGTTTCGGCTGGATACTGGCGTTCGGCGGGCTGGGTCTCGTACCCCTTCTGGCGGCGATCGCGGTGCTCCGGTCCCATCGCCCGGCGATCCTGGTGGCCCGGCCCGGCGTGCCCGCGTTCGATGTTCCGGTGAGCCCGGGCGTGGTCCTCGTCGCTGTGGGCTGGACTCTCCTGGTCGGCCGCAATCTCAGCGGCATGGTTCGCGACCTCGCGGTGTACCCGGGCGAAATCTGGCTCACGGCCGTCTTCGCCCTGCTCTGGGCCGCGATGCTGGGCGCGGTTTGGGCCATGGTGCTGCGCGGGGCCGTGATGCGGCTGCGCCCGGACGGCATCGAGGAACGCCGGTTTTTCGGCTCGCTCCTCGTGCCGTGGTCCGCTCTCGAGACCCCGCGGTCGGCCCTCCCACGCGGGGAACAGCAGATCGCCCTCTTCCTGGCTGATCCGAAAGCGGTCCGCAGGCGGGGCCTCCGCTCCCGAAACGCCACGACCCTGACGGCGATCGGTGTCGACGCCGAGTTCCTGGCCCGAGCCGTCCACGAGTACGCCAACCGGCCCGACCTGCGCCCGGCCATCGGCTCCCCGGAGGAACTGTCCCGCTTCCTGGCCATCCCGCAGATCGCCCGGCTCAGCGATATGAGTGCGGCCCGCCAAAACGCCGGCTCAGATACCCCGACTGCAGATCACCGGTGAGCAGCCCACTCAGCGTGGCGTCGAACCCTCCCTCGAACCGCTCCCACAGCGGGCCCCGCTCCTTGAGCACCACAGGCCAGTCGTCCGGGGCCGCACCGGGCCGGACGTGCCAGAGCAGCAGGTCGCTGTTCCCGGTGAGGCCCCACAGCACGAGATCGTCACCGGGCGCGAACCACTCCGGGACGTCCGCGCGATCCGCGGTCCAGCGGGAAGCATCACCGAGCGACCAGGGTTCGGTGTAGTCGGTGCCTGGTCCGCCGAAGTCGAGGCGGACGCACTCGCGGGCCCACTCGTTCTCTTCGAGAATGTCCTCGCGCAGGAGAAGGAGATGGTCGTCGACCGTGTGGGCGCCATGGGTTCCGGTGAACCGCTTGTAGTCGGACGGGAGCGTGACCCCGAGCGCCGACTCGATCTCCGACCACTCGAACGCGTCTCGAGCCGGATCCAGTCCGAAGATCTCCGCGAGTGACGGCGCCTCGCCCGTCGGGTCGGCTGTCCGAGCCCCGGACAGCGATCCCGCCCCACGCAGCAACTCCCCACCCGTGCCCGCCACGACGACATACTCGGCGGAGACCTCGACAACGATCAGATCGACGGCCTTGACGTCGTGGAAGGTCCGCGTATACCGGTCGAGCCGGTCCCCGGCCCGCGGCCAGTGGCGCGGGTGGAAGTCCGGGGTCCCCTCCAGTCGCCACCCACCATCGACGTTCTCCACAGCATCGACATCGAACCCCAAACGAATCCCCGGCATGGTGATCATTCTGGGTCAGTTCTCCCCTCTACGCTCACCGCGTGCAGATCGAGTTCCTTGAGTGGTTGGTCCGGTGGCGGGCCGCGGTTCTGCCCGTGGTGCTGCTGGCGGCCGTCGGTGGCGCCGCGGTTCTTGATCAGGCCGGACCGGGCCTGGGCATGGCGGTCACCGCGCTGGGCCTCCTGCTCGCCCTGGCGGCGCACTCCCGGCTCCGTTCGGATCGGTCGGCCGCGCTGGTGGCGCGGCCCGGCGTGCCGATGTTCGAGTTCCGGTGAACCCGGCTCTGGTCGTCGGCGCCGTGGGCCTCGCGATCCTGTCCGGCCGCGGTTTCAGCGTCCTGGTCACCGGCTCCGTGGGGCGTGGAACGCCCGGCTTCCTGCCGCTCTTCTGCTGCTCCAGGTCGTGCTCCTGAGCGTCGCCTGGATCGCCGCGCTGCGCGGGATCGGCGTGCGCCTGCGCCCGGACGGGATTGAGGACCGGCAGGCGTTCGGGTCGATCTTCGTGCCGTGGGAGGCGCTCGGCGCCCCGCCCGCGATCCTGGACACCTGGTGGGGGTCCATCCTGCGCGGTGAGCGGCAGGTCAACCTGGTGCTGACGGACCCGGCGCTGGTTCGCAAACGGGGACTTCGCTACGGCCCACTCAACTCATTGACGACGATCGGCGTCGACCCCGGGTTCCTGGCCGGTGTGATCGGCGAGTACGCCGACCGTCCTGACCTGCGTTCCGCGATCGGCGTCCCGGAGGAGCTCGCCCGCTTCTGACCGTTCGTCGACAGGAATCCTGTCGACGACGCAGGTGATTTCGCCGATTCTCTCGTCAACATTGACGGTCATCGTCTGATCCATGTTGAGACCGTCAAGATGGATCGGCGCGGCTTTCGTGTTGCTCGTGACCGTTGCCACCGGACTGACCGGCGCCGGGCCGGCGGCGGCCGCGACCGGGTTCAGTGAGGTCACGTCGTTCGGCAGCAACCCCGGCAACCAGCGGATGTTCACCTACGTACCCACGTCCGCCGGAACCGGCGCCCCGGTCGTGGTGCTCTTCCACGGCTGCGGCGGCCAGGCGCAGGACCTGGACGTCAACACCGGCTGGCGCAAGTACGCCGACCTGTACGGCTTCCACCTGGTCCTGCCCGAACAGAAACCGGAGAACGTCGGCTCCGGCGGCATCGTCCCGCACAAGTGCTTCAGCGCCTGGAACGAGGCCGACCGCACCCACGGCGGCGACGGCGAGGCCCGCTCGGTGGTGCAGATGGTCGACCACATGGCTACCACCTACGGCGCCGACATGAGCCGGGTGTTCGTCACCGGCTACTCCGGCGGCGGCGCGGCCACCAACGTGATGCTGGCCGCCTACCCCGACCGGTTCAAGGCGGGCGCGGTGTTCTTCGGCATGCCCTACGGCTGCGCGGACACCGAGAGCGCCTACTTCCGTACCGGATCGCTCGGCCCCTGCTCCGGATCGACCTCCACGCTGACCCCGCAGCAGTGGGGCGACAGGGTGCGCGGCTCCTACCCGGGCTACAGCGGCACACGCCCGCCGGTGCAGATCTGGCACGGCGGCGCGGACCCGCTGATCAGCCCGCGCTCACTGGACTATCAGCGGGACCAGTGGACGAACGTGTTCGGCATCAGCCGCACCCCGGCGTCCACGACCACACCCGGGTCCGGGATCACGAAGAGTGTCTACGGCAGCGGCCAGGTCGAGACGTGGCTCATCGCCGACATGGGCCACGAGCAGCCGGTCGACCCGGGAACCGGCGTCCAGAACTGCGGCGTCAGCGGGGTCGGCTACGCGCAGATCTGCGGGCCCTACCACGCCACGCTCTTCTTCGGCCTCGGCTCCGGCACGCCGCCGCCCGCCACCACCTGCTGGACCGCGACCAACGCGGCACACATCGCCGCGGGGCGCGCCCGGACCGTCAGCCTTTCGGCGTACGCGGTGGGCTCCGGCGACCATCTCGGGCTCGCCGCCAGTGCCGTGTCCCGCAGCGTCCAGCAGACCGCCCCCGGTCACTACGTCCGAGTGACCGCCTGCCCCTGAACGGAGTCCCCATGCGCAAGCTGCTGGCGGCCGTGGTCGCCACCGTCACCACGCTGCTGGTCACCCCCGTGGCGGCCCAGGCCGCGCCGGGTGGCTCGGGCCCCTACCCGGCCGACTACGAGACCACGATCCGCCTCTACTCCCACACCATCTACCGCCCGAACACCCTGCCCGCCGGCCTGATGCCGATCGTGGTCTGGGGCAACGGCGCCTGCCGGGCCGACGGCACCTGGTTCCAGAACATCCTGAGGGAGTTCGCCTCACACGGCTTCCTGGTGATCGCGAACGGCCGTCCCGGCGGCACCGGAAGCACCGACGCGGACATGCTGATCGAGGCCATCGACTGGGCCGTCGCCGAGAACTCCCGGACCGGCAGCAAGTACCGCGGCCGCCTGGACACCGGCAGGATCGCGGTGATGGGCCAGTCGTGCGGCGGCCTGGAAGCCCTGGAGGCGAGTGCCGACGCCCGGGTCGACACCACCGTGTTCTGGAATAGCGGCCTGCTCAGCGACCTGGAGAACTATCGCCTGTCGCGGTTGCACGGCCCGGTCGCCTACATCACCGGCGGGCCGGACGACATCGCCTACCCGAACGCGGTCGACGACTACGGCCGCCTGCCCTCCGGCCTGCCGGCGTTGCTGGCCCACCTGCCGGTCGGCCACTACGGAACGTTCTCCCAGACCAACGGCGGAGAGTACGGCCGAGTCGGCGCCGCCTGGCTGAAGTGGCAGCTCAAGGGCGACCAGACGGCCCGCGCCGTACTCACCGGACTCTCCTCCCCGTGGACCGTGACCAGCAAGAACCTGTTCTGATCACCAGCTGTGCATGGTGCCGTCCTGGAGGCGGTTGACCGGCAGACTGGCCGCCCGGTACGGGTATCGGGCGGCCAGTTCCTCGTCGATGTCGACGCCGAGGCCGGGCTCCTCGGACGGGTGCAGGAAACCGCCCTCGAACCGGTAGCCGTGCGGGAAGACGGCGTCGGTGGTCTCGGTGTGGCGCATGTACTCCTGGAGGCCGAAGTTGGGGATGGCCAGGTCGAGGTGCAGGGCGGCGGCCATGCAGACGGGGGAGAGGTCGGTCGCGCCGTGTGAGCCGCTGCGTACGTGGTAGAGGTTCGCCAGGTCGAAGATGCGCCGCAGGTGGGTGATACCGCCGGCGTGCACCACCGTCGTACGGATGTAGTCGATGAGCTGCTCGGTGATCAGCTGCTGACAGTCCCAGATGGAGCTGAACACCTCGCCCACCGCGATCGGGGTGGTGGTGTGCTGGCGGATCAGGCGGAAGCCCTCCTGGAGCTCGGCCGGGACCGGGTCCTCCATCCAGGTGAGGTGGTAGGGCTCCAGGCTCTTGCCGAGCCGGGCCGCCTCGATCGGGGTGAGCCGGTGGTGGACGTCGTGCAGCAGCTGGAGGGTCGGCCCGAACTCGTCGCGGACCCGGGCGAACACCTGCGGCACGTGGTCGAGATAGTGGGCGGTGGACCAGACGTTCTCGGTGGGGATCGCGGCGTCGGCCGGCTCGTAGAACATCCGGTCCTTGCTGACGCCGTAGGTGCTCTCCAGCCCGGGGATGCCGGTCTGCACCCGCACGGCCCGATAGCCGAGCGCCACATAATCCGAGATCTCGGTGAGAACGGACTCGACATCTGAAGCGTTGGCGTGCCCGTAAACGGTCACGCCCTCACGGGAACGGCCGCCCAGCAGCTGATAGACCGGCAGGCCCGCGACCTTTCCCTTGATGTCCCAGAGCGCGGTGTCGACGGCCGCGATCGCCGTCATCGTCACCGGACCGCGCCGCCAGTAGGCGCCCTTGTAGAGGTACTGCCAGATGTCCTCGATCCGCGCCGGGTCCCGCCCGATCAACTGCGGCACGACATGCTCGGTGAGATAGGCGGCGACGGCCAGTTCCCGCCCGTTCAGCGTCGCGTCCCCGACCCCGTACACCCCCTCGTCGGTGACGATCTTCAAGGTGACGAAGTTGCGGTCGGGGCAGGTCACGATGACCCGGGCCTCGGCGATCTTCACTCGGAATCCTCCTTGACGAACAATGTCGATGGGTCCGGCTCGATGAAGTCTGTCAGTGCGGGTTTCGCCGACCGCCCAACCATCCAGGGGTGCCCATGCGTTGGACAGGTGTGGACAGCGAATTCGCCGCCTTCGTCGAGGCACGCCAGCACCGGCTGCTGCGCTCGGCGTACCTCGTCTGCGGCGACCACCACCTCGCCCAGGACCTGGTGCAGGGCGCCCTCGTCAAACTCGCCCTGCGGTGGAGCCGCGTCCGCGACGGCGACCCGGAGGCGTTCCTGCGCACGGTCATCTACCGCGACGCCGTCTCCTGGTGGCGCCGCCGCCGGCGCGAGGACCTCAGCGACGCCCCGCCGGATCGCTCCGACGGCGGTGAGGACGTACCGAACCGGCTGGTCTTCGCGGCGGCGCTGCGCCGGCTGCCGCCACGCCAGCGGGCCGTGCTGGTGCTGCGGTACTTCGACGACCTCACCGAGGCGCGGACCGCGGAGATCCTCGGCGTCACGGTCGGAACGGTGAAGAGCCAGGCCAGCGCGGGCCTGCGGAAACTGCGGGAGCTCGCGCCGGAGCTCGGCGAGATGGCCGGGAGGGGCTGACGATGGGGACGAACCGGCTCACGGAACTTCTCGAGGAGGCCGCGGCCGAGGTGCCGGCGCCGGCGTTCGCCGCGACCGCCTGGGCCACCGCCCGCCGGGTCCGCCGGCGCCGGCAGCTGATCGCCGGGGTGGCCGCCTTCGCCACCGTGGTCGCGGTGAGCGTGCCGCTCAGCACCGGGGGCGGGCCTGCCCCCGTGACGCCACCCGTCGCGCCGTCCGCCGTCGCCGTCGCCCCCGGCGTCGACGCCATGCCGGCCGACCTCACCCGGCGCACCCTGACGCCCTTCCCGGAGGTGCTGACCATCCCGGTCGACGCCCGCAAGCTGTCCGAGCACCCGGTGGACCGGGCGGCCGTCGTCGTCCAGAAGATCGATCTGGAGGCGGCCCTCGACCCCCCGCTTTACGTGCTCGACCTCGCCGGCGAGTGGACCCGGATCGACGTGGTCGCCCTGGAACCTACCCGCGACGCGGACGGCAATCAGGCGTACGCGCTGCGCTCCACCGCGCTCTCCCCGGACGGCCGCCGGATCGCCGTCCCACAGCCGCAGGCCCTGGTCGTCATCGACCTGACCACCGCGAAGGCCCACCGCATCCCGGTGCCCGGCTACAACGAGCAGGTCATGTGGTGGGGCGATGAGACCGTCCTGGTCGGCGCGGGCGGCCCCGGCCTGGCCCGGGTCGACTGGCGGGCCGGCACGGTCACCCCCGAACCGGCCGGGATCTCCGCCTGGAACAGTGCCGGCGCCCGGCAGGTCAGCTCCGGAGCCCTCGCGGAGCTGGTGGTGATCGACGATCGGCGGATGACCCGCGGTTGGGTGCTCGGGGACCCGAAGCCCGCATGGGAGTCGCCGATCGACGAGAGCGGCCTGCCCAGCGGCTACCGGATCAGCCTGTGGTACGGCCCTGCCCTGTCCGACGGCGCCGGCCGGGTGGCGGCCGCCGCCTGGGGCAGCCGGCCCGGATACGAGGGCTCCGAGATGCTGACCGTGGTGAACGCGCGCACCGGCGTGGTGGAGCGGATCCTTGATCTCGGCACCGGGCGTGGCAAGGCCTGCTGCACGGTGCTCGAATGGGTCGACGACCACGTGCTGCTGGCGCGGACCGACCGGGAGGGCCTGGTCACCTGGGACACGCGTACCGGGGCGGTCGCCCAGGTCACGGTCGGCCCGATCCAGGCCGTCCTGTCGGTCCGCCTGCCCTGACCTACTTGTGGTTCACCCCGTGCATCAGCGCCAGGATCGCCCGGTTCAGCGGCACCGGCACCCCGTGCTGCTCGCCGAGCCGCACCACCGCGCCGGTGATCAGCTCGTGCTCGGTGGCCCGGCCGGCCAGCCGGTCGTACAGCATCGACGTGCCGTCGTCCTCGGCGAACCCGTCGTAGATCTCCATCGTGTGCTCGATGTCGGCGTCGGAGAGCCGGGCCCCGGCCGCCCGGCCCACCGCGATCGCCTCGTCGAGCAGCGCCCGGGTCAGCTCCCGGACCGCCGGCTCGTGCTGGATGACCGACATCCGCTTCATGGTCAGTGAGGTCACCGGGTTCGCCCCGACGTTGGTCAGCAGCTTGCGCCACGCCGCCGTGGAGAAGTCGGCGACCCGCTCGACGTGCAGCCACGACCCGTCCAGCAGCGCCGTGAACCGGTCCGCCGGATCGGTCCGCGACAGCTCCGTGGCCGTCACGGCCGGGCCCTCGCTGAAGGTCGCCCGCGCCGTGCTCGCGACCGTGCCGGGCGCGCCCGGCACGGTGATCCGGGCGCCCATCCGGTGCAGCACGTGACCCGGGCCGAGCGACTCCGCCGCCACGTAGACCAGCGCCGGCAGCACCCGCGTGCCGCGCGGCACCAGCGGTTCGATCCGCTCGGCGTGGTCGACGCCGTTCTGGAGAACCACCACGGTCGTGTTCGGCCCCACCAGAGGCCCGAACCAGGCCGCCGCGCCCGTCGCGTCCTGCGCCTTGGTGGCCAGCAGCACCCAGTCCACCTCGGTCGCCTCGCTCGGGTCGACCAGCACCGGGACGTCCAGCTCACGAACGCTGTCGGCGCGCTCGACGATCAGCCGCTCCGGGCGGCGCCGGGCGCAGACGACGACGTCGTGCCCGGCGTCGACGGCCGCGGCCGCGACCACCGTGCCGACCGCACCGGCACCGATGACCGCGACGCGAGTCCTCGTGGACATGAACAGCCTCCCGAATAACTGAGAATGTTTTCTCAGTTCCCATCTTGCGGGAGAAGTTTTTCGGCCCCGTTACGTCTGGCCGGAAACGGTCGTCCGTCACACCCCTCGTGTCCTACGGCACACGAACCAACATCCGGAACCACCCCCGCAACCCGCGCGCGGTAGCCTGGCGAAGTTGAGCGGAGGGCAGATGGACACGTTCGGGATTGAGCCCACTGACATGGGTGCGGCTCCGTCGGTGGCACGGTTGCTGCTGGAGCTTCGCGGCCGCACGAGCGTCGATGTCCGTCCATCGGGCCGTTCGCTCCAGGTCCGCCCGAAGGACTCGAACGTCATCGCGGTGCACATCCACCCCGGCGGCATCGACCTGGCCCTCGACCAGGACCGGGCCAACGAGGTGGCGCTCTCCATCGAGGGCGCCTATGTGCGCGACGACGAGCCGGTCACCCAGGTCTCCGTCGAGGCGTATCTGATCGACGCCAACTACGACGCCCTGCTCGCCGCCGCGGTCGAGGCCGTCGAGCAGCGCGCCGCCGGAAAGCCGAAGGCCGCCGCCGCTGCCCCGCGCGCCCGCGCCGCCTCCACCGGCACCCGGGCCGCCGCGAAGCCGAAGGCCGCCGCGAAGCCGGCGCCCCGCCCGGAGCCGCCCCGCTGCCCCAAATGCCGGCAGTACGAGCTGCTCGCCAGCGGCGAGTGCCCATCCGGCTACTGCTGACCCGGCATACCGCCGGTGTCCCGGCGTGATGTCCGGGTGAAGCTGTTGCCCGGAGTGCTGGCCGCCCTCGACCTCCCCACGCCCGAGCCTCTCGGCGCACCGGCGGCGCGAGACGGCCGGAGCAACGGCCCCGCATTCCCGTCGCCGCGTCTGACCGGTGGGCCGGTGTTCGCGTCACCGCTCGCGGTCGGTGACTGCGCGGTCGCCTCGGTGGCCGCCTGCCTCGTCGCCGCCGCCGAACTCGCGCACGCCCGCACCGGCCGCCGCCCCGACATCTCCCTGGACACCGCCCACGTGGCGGCCGCCATGCGCAGCGAGATCCACCTGCGCGACCCGGCCGGCAACGGCATCGACGGCTTCGCGCCCCTGTCCCGCCTGTGGCCGGCCGCGGACGGCTGGGTGCGCACCCACGCCAACTACCCGTGGCACCGTGCCGCGCTGCTGACCGCGCTCGGCGTCACGGACGATCCCGGCCCGGCGATCGCCGCGCTCCCGGCCGCCGAGGTCGAGCGCCGTGTCTACGCCGCAGGCGGCCTCGCGGTCGCCGCCCGCACCCCGCGGCAGTGGCGTGCCGCATGCCCGCCGGACTCCCCACTGATCAGCTTCACGCCCACCGCGCACGCGCCCGCCCTGCCGGCGCCGACGGGCCCACTGCCCGCCTCGGGCCTACGGATCCTGGATCTGACCAGGGTGATAGCCGGGCCGGCCGGCACCCGGATGCTGGCCGCGCTCGGCGCCGACGTGCTGCGGGTGGACGACCCGAACCGCCCGGAACTCCCGCTGCACGCCCTCGACGGCGTCATCGGCAAGGCCAGCACCGAGATCGACGCCGCCACCGCCGAGGGCCTGCGTACCCTGCATCGCCTGATCGGCGAGGCCGACGTGGTGGTCACCGGCTACCGCCCGGGTGCGCTGCGCCGTTTCGGCCTGGCCCCGGACCAGATCGCCGAACGCCGTCCCGGCACCGTCGTCGCCACCCTCTCCGCCTGGGGAACCACCGGCCCCTGGGCCGATCGCCGCGGCTTCGACAGCCTGGTCCAGATCGCCACCGGCATCGGCTGGGCGGTCAGCCCCGACGGCGTCCGCCCCGGCGCGCTTCCGTGCCAGCTGCTCGACCACGCCACCGGCTACCTGCTCGCCGCCGGCATCCTCACCGCCCTGGCCCGCCGGGCCCGCGGCGGATCCGCCGGCCACGTCGTCGTCTCTCTCACCCGCACCGCGACCTGGCTGCTGGATCAACCCCGCACAACCCCCTTCCCCGGTACGGGCGACGCGCACCCGATCATCGACGGCTATCGCGTCCCGCTGGGCGACGGCTGGAGCGGCATCAGCCCACCGGGCCTCCTGGACGGCCACCGGCTGAGCTGGCCCCACCTGCCACCCCGCTACGGCCACTCACCGGCCGCGTTCCCGTCCTGACCGCCCTTCCCACGGGGCGACCACGGCTAGGCGAAGTCGTCGTGCCCGTGCCGGGTCGCCCGGCGGGTCTGCATGATGACGGCGAGGATGCCGAGCACCGCCGAGGCGAGGCAGATCGCCAGTTCCAGCAGGGCCTCGGTCTGCCACGGGCGGCCGGCCAGTCCCGCGTGGACGGCCGCCAGCCCGTGCCGCACCGGCAGCACCGAGCCGACCGCGTCGACCCAGCCGACCCGGCCCGGCGGCAGGAAGGCGCCGGAGCAGAGCATGGTCAGACAGGCGAGCAGGTTGGGCGCCAGCACGTCGGCCCGCTTCGCGATCGTCGCCGTGGCCGCGGCGATGCCGAGAAGGGCGTACCCGCACGCCATCAGCGCGAAGAGCGGCAGCCAGGGCAGCAGCCGGACGGCGAGGCCGGACATGTCCAGCAGGAGCGCCGCGATCGCCGCCTCGATGATGAAAAGGACGAAACCCGCGATCAGGTACGGCGCCGCGCGGGCGTACTGGAGCAGGGCCACGGGCATGGCCCCGGTGCGGATCCGCCAGAACGTCCCGAAGTATTTGTCCCCGAACGGCACGTTGATCACGCCGACCGTGTTCGTCGTGGTCAGCGCGATGGCCAGGCCGCCGACGAACGCGTACGCCCGATGGCCGTCGCCGGCCACCACGCCGCCGAGCACCGTGAAGAACACGATCTGCAGCACACCTCGGGGCAGGGTGGCGAAAAGCGTTGCCGCCGGCGTGTAGTTCGAGGCGAACTCACGCCGGCCGAGCCGCATCGTCTCGGCCGTCCGCCACAGCACCGTGCTCGCCGGCAGCCGCTCACGCGTAGTCAAGGGAGCCTCCCCGGCGGGCGCGGTCGATGGACCACCGGTAGGTGCGCCCGGCCACGACGCCGTAGACGACCGTCAGCAGCAGGGCGATGGCCAGCGGGGTCATCGACAGGTCCCGGACCGCCGCGCCGGTGATGAACTCGTTGATCCAGCGCAGACTCAGCATCGACGGCACCCAGCGCAGCCCGGCCGGCAGGAAGTCCTGCGGGATCATCAGGCCGCCGAGCACGAACACCGGGTACATCAGCGCACCGGACCAGATCAGCCCGTTGCGGGTGAGCAGGAACAGGCAGGACAACAGCGCGCCGAGCGTGGTGGCGGAGACGATGACGACCACCAGGCCCACCGCCATCCAGAACGGGTGGGCCATGGCGACCGGCAGGCGCAGCGCCAGTACGGTGAGCACCGTCGAGGCCAGGATCGTGCCGACGCCGTACAGCGTCGCGCCGAGGCTCTTGCCGAACAGCACCAGCGTGGGCGACTCCACCCCGCACACGCAGCGGGCGAGGGTGCCGTAGGTGCGCTCGCGGCGCAGCACGCCGCCGCTGGTCCAGATGGTGGAGCCCCACAACGCCGTGAGCATCACCGCGACCACGATGTCGGTGGCACGGCCGGCCGTCGGCCGCCGGGTCCCGACCGCGATGATGAGCAGCACGACCGGCAGGAAGCCGGCGTTGACCAGCAGCAACGGGTTGCCGCGCATGGTGCGCTGCTCGGTGCGTGCGGCGGTCAGGAACATCCAGACGGCGGCCCTGAGACGGTCGCCGCGGGCCGGCTCCCCGGTCACCGGAACACCTCGCCGGTCCGGCCGTTCGCCGCCAGTTGCGCCGCGACGTGCGCGTACACGTCCTCCAGGCGCAGCGGCGCGACGTCCACGCCGAGGATGTCGGCGCTACCCAGCGCGGCACCGAGGCGGCCGAACGACTCCGCATTCCAGTCACGTACCCGCAGCCGTAGCGTCCACCGCCCGTCCGTCTCGCTGAGGCCGTCCACCGTGACCTGCTCGCCCTGCCCGTTCGCCGCGCCCGGCGGGAGGCGGCCGGCGTCGAGAGCCGGGGGCCGGCCCGTCCCGCGTACCGTGACGATCGCGGTGTAGCCGGCGAGACGCGCGAACTCGGCGACCTCGACGTCGGCCACCACCTCGCCGCCGGCCAGCACGACCACCCGGTCGGCGAGGCGCTCGATGTCCAGCAACAGGTGGCTGGTCAGCAGCACCGCGGTGCCGCGGTCCCGCAGGACGGCGACGTCGTGGCGCAGGCGCTCGGCCTCGACCGGATCGAGGCCGGCGGTCGGCTCGTCCAGCAGCAGCACCGGCGGTTCATTGATCATCCCGATGGCGAGGTGCAGCCGCTGGCGCATGCCCTTGGAGTACGTCTCCACGGCTCGGTCCGCGGCGTCGGTCAGCCCCACGTGGTTCAGCGCCGCATCCAGCCGCCCAGCGAGCCGGCGCCGGCCGACACCCGCGAGCATCGCGAAGAACCGCAGGTTCTCCCGGCCGCTCAGCTTGCCGTAGAGCCCACGCTCGCCACCCAGGACGACGCCGGTCATGCGGCGGACCTCCCGCAGGTCGCGGGTGACGTCGTGGCCGAGGATCCGCGCCGTCCCACTGGTCGGCAGCAACAGCGTCGCGAGAATCTTGGTCAGTGTGGTCTTGCCGGCGCCGTTGCTGCCCAGCAGTCCGACGATCTCGCCCGCTCCGACCCGCAGACTGACGTCCTTCAGCGCGACGACATCGCCACCGCGCACCTTGAATCTCCGGCCCAGGGATTCGACCTCGATCGCCGCGTCGTTCACCGCGCTCCGTTCGAGTCCGTGTCAGGGATTTACTGTTCCAAACTCGGTGCGCGCCCGCAACGAACGCGGATCGGACCGGTGGGCGTACCCCGAATGGTCCGGGTCTTTAGGATTTCGGCATGTCGGCGGCGGGATCTCGGGAGCGGCCACGCCGTGGTGACGCGCGATTGCGGCGTGCCGCGCTGCTGGCCGCGGTGGGGGAGTTGCTCGCCGAGCGTGGGCCGGGGTTCTCGCTGGCGGAGGCGGCCGGGCTGGCCGGGGTGTCGACGGCGACCGCCTACCGGAATTTCGCCGATCCGGGCAGTGCGATCGACGCGTTCTTCGCGGAGCTGGTCGGGGATCTGCTGGAGGCGTTCGACCGGTTGCCCGGTGGCGCGGATCCGCTGGCGGATGTGCGCGCGGTCTGCCGGGAGTGGGTCGAGCAGGCCTCGCGGTGGGGTGCCGCGGCTGTGCACATTCGGTCACCGCGGGGTGTGCTGGCGCGGCGTGGCGAGGAGGATCCGTTCGTCGGCGGGCTGTATGAGCGGCTCGCGCGGCTCGTCGAGGCGGCGATCGCGTCGGGTGCGGTGCCGCGGCAGGACGTGCGGTTCGCGGTGCTGATGTGGGTGACGATCTTCGATGAGCGGGTGGTCGTGGATCTGACCCGGACGCTCGCATGGAGCGCGGACGAGGCGGCGGAGCATCTCACCGGAGCGCTGCTGAGGGTGCTGGGGCGATCCTGAAGGGTGTTCTCTCGTCTTTTGGATGGTTCTTGGACAGGTACGTTGACTTACGCTCGACTGAGGAATCCGCTGTAGGTCCTCGGAAATTCAACGGCGGCCGGAGGCTCTCATGTCTTTGGAACTGGATCGCAGGCTCGCGGATGTCGGCACCCGATTCCGGATCTTTCCTCAACCCCGATTCCTGATGAAGGCGGACGGATCGGGGCCGCTCTTCGCGGAGCCCGAGCTGGTGGTCGTCTCGGTCGAGCCGGCCGCCATGCGGCCCGGACCGGGTGACGACCGGATGTTCGTGATCGACGCGATCGGCAAACTGCCCTACAACAACTTCTTCCGGCCCCCGTTCCGCGGCACCAAGCGGGACCCGATCCAGCCGAGCGAGGACGGTCATTTCGATCATCTCGACCCGGCCACCCGGGAATTCTCGGCGGCCACCATGTACGCGACCGTTCGCCGGGTCCTCGACATCTGGCAGGACTACTTCGGGCGCACCATTCACTGGCATTTCGAGTCCGATTTCGATCGACTGGAACTGATTCCGTTGATCGAGTGGAACAATGCGCAGTCCGGGTACGGGTTCCTCGAATTCGGCTTCGGCCGGACGCCGAACGGGACGATCGACCACACCCGGCCGTACTGTGAGAACTTCGACGTGCTCGCCCACGAACTGGGGCACAGCATCATCTTCGCCGAGGTCGGGGCGCCGGCCAGCAAACAGGACGACGGCATCGACTACGGCGGCATGCACGAGTCGGCCGGTGACCTGGTGGCGATCGTGTCGTCGCTGCACTTCCACTCGGTCGTCGACCATCTGCTCGAGTCGACGCGGGGCAATCTGCTCACCATCAACGGCCTGGACCGGGTGGGGGAGCTGTCCGACAGCCGGGAGATCCGGGTCGCGTTCAACGCCATGCGGATGTCCGACGTGGGCGAGGAGCCGCACGACCGGTCGCTGCCGCTCACCGGGGCGATCTTCGACACCATGGTCGAGATCTTCCAGCGCGACCTGGTCGCCAAGAAGCTGATCAGCGACGACCTGCGGATCCGGTCGACGAACCTGCCCGGCACCGCGCAGGACCTCGACGAGATCCAGGCCGAGTTCACGGCCGCCTACACCGGTAACGAGGAGGCCTTCAAGGAGTCGCTGCTGCAGGCCCGCGACTACCTGGGCCGGCTGCTCGCGGCCACCTGGAGCACCATCTCGCCCGACTTCATGACCTACCACGGCATCCTGCGGGCCATCCTGGCCGCCGACCGGGAGATCAGCGGCGGCGAGAACGCGCAGACCATCCGGGAGTGCTTCGCCTGGCGGGAGATCGCCCCGGTCCCGACCTCGATGCTGCTGCGGCCGCACACGCTGGCGTCGTGCGGCTTCCAGGCCAACGACAGCGGTTCCGCCGCGGCGTCGTCCCGTGACCGTCTGCTCCCGGACCCGCGCCCCAACGGCTCCGCGACCACCGCCGCCCATCTCTGACGATTCCTACCTCCGGGGCGGGGCACCCGCCCCGGAGCGCGTCTCCCCGCGGTACTCGCGGATGACGTCGTCGCCGTCGCGGGCGGTCTCGGCGAAACCGGCCTTGGCGGCGACCGCGGCCGACGCCACGTTGGCCGGGTCGTGCCGGATCGCCACCCGCTCGATACCGGGCAGGGTGAGGGCGACCCGGGTGATCACCCGCACGGCCGCCGTCATGTGGCCACGGCCGGCATACGGCGTACGCATCCAGTAGCCGATCTCCAGGACGTCCGGCCCCATCCGCGTCATCAGGCCGATCGTGCCGATCAGCTCACCGACCGCCGTGAAGATCGCGTAGTTGAACTGGGTGCCGTCGAAGTTGCGCCCGATGAAATCGCGGGCCTGGTCGACGCCGTAGTCGTCGGTCGCGAACGGCAGCCACGGGCGCAGTTCGGGCAATGACTCCTGGACGGCGGCCGCGAGTTCGGCGGCCCACTCCGGTTCCCAGCGCTTGAGGACCAGGTCACCGGCGTTGATCATCTCGGGTGGTTCCATGACCGGACATTCTGCCCGGAGCGGGCGCCGGCTCGATGCGCAGGCCGGGGACCAGGTCCTGATGAGGCACGAAAAGCCGCTCTAAACAGGAATAACCCCTGTGCCGGGTATTTCTGGGCGAAATGAAGATCAAATCGGGCGAATACTGAGAAGAACGTCACTATCCCCGGCGTGAGGCTTGGTATTCATCCATCGACCGTGGATACCGTCGGGCCGTCCCGCGTACGGCGGGCACTGTGGACGGACCGCCGAATCCTGCCGCCGCCCACGGACACGAATCGACGGCAGGAGCGGGGGACCCACTTTTTCCGGCGCGCCGGGCGCGCCTCGGGGTGAAGCCGTGCGTGAAACGGCCGGGCCACTCTGCCCGAACCCGACAGCTCACCTCGCAGGCGTGGAGGATCATCCATGTCTCGGATCGGTAGACGAACGCGCCTTGCCCTCGGTCTGGTGACCGCCGGGGTGACCGGAGCCGGCGTCCTGCTCGGCCCGGCGGCCCCGGCTCAGGCCGCGGCCCGCCAGGTCAACTGGGATGTCATCGCCAAGTGCGAGTCCGGCGGACGGTGGCACATCAACACCGGGAACGGGTACTACGGCGGCCTGCAGTTCAGCCGCAGCACGTGGAAGGCCAACGGCGGCGCCAAGTACGCGCCGACCGCCGACAGGGCCAGCAAGGCCGAGCAGATCGCGATCGCCGAGAAGCTCCACAAGAAGCGCGGGCTCAGCCCATGGCCGGTCTGCGGAAAGAAGCCCGGCGTCTACAAGAAGACGTCCAGCGCGAAGAAGCCCGCCGCGAAGAAGCCGAGCGGCAAGACCTATGTGGTCCGCTCCGGCGACACACTCGCCTCGATCGCGCGCAAATTCAAGATCAAAGGCGGTTGGCGTACGCTCTACGCACTCAACAAGGACCGCATCTCCAGCCCCGGCCTGATCTTCGTGGGGCAGCGGATCCGCCTCTGAAAAGTGTCGTACCCCCTCGGTAGCGTCCCGTGCGACAGAGAAAATGCTGCCGGGGAGGCCGGATGTTCCGTCAGGGCGATGTGCTGATCATTCCGGTGCCGCAGGCCGATGTCCCGGCCTGCGCACCGGTCCCACGCGATCGGCGAGGGCGGATGGTGCTGGCCCGCGGTGAGGCCACCGGCCACGCGCACGTGGTCGGTGGCCCGGGCCTGGTGCTACTCGCCGACCTCGACGATCCGGAGCGGATGTTCCTCGAGGTCCCGGCGCACGGCCGGGTCACCCACGAGGAGCACGGCCCGATCCCGCTGCCCGCCGGGCACTACCGGGTGGTGCGCCAGCGGGAGTACATTCCTGGCGCCTTCCGGCCGGTCGCGGACTGAGGGGGCGGGCTGTGCGACTGACACACACGCAGGAGTCGATGGCCGCGGCGATCGAGGACCAGTGGCTGGCCGCGGCGATGGAGACGGGCCCTGCCGACCGTGCCGCCGCGGAGGAGGGCGTCCGGGAGGCATACCGTCTCGCCAGCGCCGAGCCACCCGAGCGGATCTACTGGTTCGGCTCACCCCGCGCGGCCGCAGCCGCCGCGGCCTTGCTCTCCGGGCCGGTCGACCCGATCCCGGAGGCTCCTGGCACGACATCACCGCCCCCAGCCGTCGCCCCTTCCGGCGCGGCGGCGCCGCAGGCGGGTGCCGGGCCGGGCTCGAGTGCGGTGCCGCCAGCGGGAGCCGAGCTGGGCCTGGGTGCGGCTTCGCTGGCGGGCGCTGGGCCGGGCCTGGGTGCTGATTCGGAGGCGGTGCGGCCGCCGGTGGGTGCCGGGCCGGGCCAGGAGATTCCGGAGTGGTTCGCCGAGGCTCAGGCCGAGTTGCGCCGCCAAGGGTGGACGCCGGGGGCGCGCGCGGGCCGGTCGATGCGCGGCCTGGTGCGCACAGCGCCGTGGGCGGCCGCCCGGAAGGCCGCTCTCGTCGCGCTCGGCGCCGACGGCTGGGCCCAGCTGAGCGCCGCGGCCGGGCGCCGGTCCTGGCCCCTGGTGATGGACATGGTCGCGGGGCGGTTGCGGTCCCGGCTGAGTGAGGACCTGGCCGCCGAACTACCCGCCGCCGGGCCGGCGGTGCTCGACGCCGTCTACGGGCAGCACGACGGGGCGTGGCTGAGCACGTTCGAGGCGGCGGCCCGGGTGTGCCCCGAGGCAGACCTGATGACGAACCTTGCCGGCCTCGCCCGGGTGGCCCGGCACAGTGGCTGGTGGTGGGCGTTCGAACGGGTTGCGGTGCTCTCCGAGCGTCCCGTCACCCTGGCCCGCGACAACGTCGGGCGGCTGCACCGCGGCGAGGGCCCGGCCATGGAGTTCACCGACGGATACGGACTGTGGGCCTGGCGCGGCATGCCGATCCCCTCCGACCTGGCGGCCGAACTGCCGTCCCTGACCGTCGACCGGGTCCGCCGGGAGACGAACGCGGAGATCCGCCGCGTGATGCTGGAGCACTTCGGCTACGAGCGCTACCTGAGCGAGGCCGGCGCCACGCAAATCAACTCCGACGAGACGGGCACACTGTGGCTGCTCCACCTGCCCGGCGACGAGCCACTGGTGATGGTCGAGGTGATCAACTCGACTCCGGAGCCGGACGGCACGAGCCGCGTCTACTGGCTGCGGGTCCCACCCCAGACCCGCTCGGCTCGCGAGGGCGTGGCATGGACGTTCGGCCTGACCGAGCAGGAGTACCAACCCTTGATCCAGACCTGACCCCACGGCCACAGTGTTCCGCCGCGGCCCGGCCGCCTGACGGCTTACCCACCGAGGGCATCAGGGTCTATCTGTTGCGGCGTGGCCTATACGGCTGCGTGGCTCCGCCGGGCGATGATGGCAGTGCGGGCATGACTCACTTCGGATAGATCACCGTGGCGTAGGAACCTTGATGATCTTCTGAAACGGTCATGCCCGTCTCGTTGCCGCCACCAGCGGCGGTTCTGCACCTGACCGGCTGAACCGGACATTACCGTGACTTTGCCGGGGCCCTACGTCACAAGGTCGTCGACGCCGCGGCGCCCACGATCATCATCACGAAAAAGAAGGCAGCCGGAACAAGGCAGACGTAGCCGAGAACAAGGCCTGTAATAGCCATTCCCCGGCCCGCCTTGGCCTCGTTTTGGGTGTCCTTCAAGCCCATATGCCCAAGAACGACCGCCGCAATAGCCGGCAACCCGAGGATCAAGGCCCCGCCAAGGATTGAGATAATGCCAAGGACCATGGCAGCAACCGAGCTGCTGGAGGTCGGTCGGACCATCTGAACAGGTACGGCAGCATAGGCAACGGGCACGGGCTGCTGGTACGGCGGAGGATAGGTCACAATGGGCTCCCGAGTCGATGAGATTCTGTGCCCACCCAGTTCGGTTACCTCGTCGTCATCTTGAATCCTTTGCGGCTTTGTGATGAGCGAGCAACTGAGCTGCACCACTCCCGTGCCGGTCACCGGAGCCGGGGCGCCGGTGGTTCTGAGAGCCAACGATTCCCAGTACTCCAGCAGGAGATCCGTTCTACGGTTCTGTGCGGGCTTGGCGGGCATTGTGGCTGGTTATCGCGGTGGCTTGATGCCGGCGCCGGAAGATCGACCAGGCGATGACGTCGGCGATGCGGCGGGTCGGTTCGATGACTATGGCGCGGAAGGGATGGCCGGGATCGGTAGCCGTTGGCCTGTGCGGACGGGATGGCGGTGCACCGGGACGGGTCGCACCTGGCAGGATGTTGCTGGTCAGGGGCCGTTTTGGCGGTGGATGCGAAATCTTGGCGGTTTTCGCTCATTGGCTACCGTTGGTGGCCAGACCGCTTATGCGGAACCGCCCCACCTCCGGTGGAGGCGATCAATGGGCCACACCGCGGGGATGCGTTCGAGGAGGCCTTCGGTGTAGACGTCGCGCAGGCGCAGCGGCTTGAGGTGTACGTAGCCGATGTGGCAGTCGCACAGGGCGTTGGTGCACGCGCGCGGTCGGAGGGCCGCGCGCCACGTGCCGTCGTACAGGTTGCCGATCGGTTCCTGGATGAAGTGGCATCGGCGGACGGTGCCGTCGCCCAGCACCGAGATGGCGGTCTCGCCGGCGTGGCACGGCAGGCCGAGTGACGCGTGCGGGCGGACGCTGTCGCCGAAGCGGGGATCCAGCGCGGTCCAGCGCCGCTCCTCCTCGGTGGTGTAGACGTGGCCGTCGGCCGCGTTCACCCACAGGTAGACCGTGGCCGGCAGCGCCGAGCGCAGCGCGACCGCCTCGCCGTGGTGGTCGGGGAGCCCGACGACGCCGACCGAGTAGCGGATGCCGAGCAGGTCGAGTTCCCGGCAGCGGGCCAGGAACCGTTCCCGGGTCGCCTCGCCCGGGTGGTAGGTGGTCCACAGCGCGGCGACCCGGGGGTTCGCCGCGGCCAGCCAGCCGGTGCGGGCGGCCAGGTTCGTCTGGATCGCGACCCGGGCGACGTGCGGCAGGTGGGAGAGACGCACGATCGCGTCCCGGTACCAGGACCGGGTGAGCCCCTCGCCCCACGGCGTGAACAGCACCGACAGACGCCGGTCGGTGGTCGCCTCCACCCAGCCGGTGAACCGTTCCAGGGCCGCCCGGTCGGCGCGCAACACCTCCGGCGGGTCGACGCGCTTGGCGAACGGGCAGTACGGGCAGTCGTAGTTGCAACTCGCGAGCGGCCCACGGTAGAGCACATAGAGGTCGGTCATCGTGGAACGTAGGTTCCCATCGCTTCGCGGACACCGGCCGACACCAGCCACGGTCCGATGGCGTCGGACCAGGCCAAACCTTCGTCGGTGAGCCGAGTGCGGGCCGGGTTCAGCCAGCCCCGGTCCACCAGGCCGTCCAGCTGTGGGAAGTCGCCGGTGTGGGCCGTGCCGAACCGGGACAGGTAGGCGGCGGCGTCCACCCCCTCGGCCCGCAGCAGCGACTTGAGCAGCCAGCGGCGCCGTTGTTCGACGGCGTCCAGACGGAAGCCGATCTCGGCGTACCGGAAATCGGTTTGTGGTCTTGAAAGGTAGTCGTCGATGACCGCGCGGACCTCGGAGACGGCGACCGCGTAGTCGAACGAGTAGTGCAGGTCCGTCGTGTAGGAACGCGCCCCGCAGCCCAGCCCGATCGTGCCGTCGTCCTGGCAGCAGTAGTCGGGGCCGTCCGGGACGGGCGCGCCGGCGAGGCGGAACTGGCGCATGGAGTGCCGCACGTAGCCGGCGTCGGTCAGCACGCCGACCGCCTGCCGGTACAACTGTTGGCGCTGGCGGTCCCAGTCGGCGCGGGCGTGGGCGCGCCGGCCCAGTCCGGTCAGCGGGCGCACGTAGAGCGGGTACAGGTACAGCTCCTCGGGCCGCCAGCGCAGCGCCTCGTCGAGTGAGTGCTGCCAGGTGGCCGTGGTCTGCCCGTCGATGCCGTAGATCAGGTCGATGTTGAGCACCGGGATCCGCGCCTCCCGGATCGCGGTGAGCGCCGTCATCACCTCGGCGAGGCGCTGTGGCCGGCCGGCGGCGCGGGCCTCGGTGTCGAGGAAGCTCTGTACGCCGATGCTGATCCGGGTCGTGCCGTGCTCGGCGAGGACGGCGAGCCGGTCGGGGGTGGCGGTGGCCGGGGACGTCTCCACCGACAGCGGGACCGCGGTCGTGCCGAAGGCGTCGCCGACGATGCCGAACAGTTCCGACAGTTCCGGGGCGGTCAGATAGGTGGGGGTGCCGCCGCCGATCGCCAGCCGGGAGAACACGGCGCCGGGGGAGAGGCTGTCCCGGACCGCGGCCGCCTGCCGGCGAAGCTGCGCCAGATAGGCGGTGACCTGCTCGTCCGGCGGGTTGGCGCGGGTGAACAGGTTGCAGAACCCGCAGCGCATCTCACAGAACGGCAGATGCACGTACCCGAACAGGGAGTCCTGCCGCTCACCCGCCCACACGTCGCTCAACGGCGGCCGCGGGTCGAGTTTCCGGTACGCGGTCTTGTGCGGGTACGCGTACAGATATCCCTGATACGGCGAATCGTCGAGGTTCACGTCGGCTCCAGGATGAAATCGGCGTACGGCACCGTCCACACCGTCTCGTGCGCGACCCGGTGACCGACGTGGCCGTCCTCGCCGTAGAGCGTGCCGTGATCCGAGCAGATGATCACCAGGCATGGTCGTTCACGCCCGCTGACCAGCTCGAACAGCCTTTCGAGGCAACCATCCACATACTCCAGGGCGGCCGCGTGGGTCTCCACCGAGTCGGTGTCGGCGCCGGGGATGTAGTGCTTGTTGGGCTGGTGCATCGCGGCGACGTTGAGAAACGTGAACAGCGGCCGGTCGGCGGGCAGCCCCGCGATGATCGACTCCAATCGGTCGAGTTGCGCGCCGAGACAGTCCGGTGCGGTCACCCCGAACGCGCTCTCCCAGTGCGACTCGGCGAACAGGCCCGGCAGCACCCGGCCCAGCGGTGCGGCCGGATTGAAGAACCCCACCCCACCCAGACAGACCGTGTGATACCCGGCGGCGGCCAGGCCGGCCGGCAGATCCGGGGCGTCGAACACGAACGTCCGCGGCCCGGCGGTCTCACTGCCACCGAACCGGGCCGCGAACAGCCGCTCGTGCGGCCCGGGCGTCACCGGCGTCGGCAGGAAACCCGCGAAGAAGGCGTGATGCGCCGCATAGGTGAAGCTCGCCGGACTGTGCCGCCGCTCCCACACACCGCCGGGCAGCACCTTCGCCAATCGCGGGGTCCGCCCGTCGGCCAGGCACCGCTGCGCCACATCGAACCGCAGCGTGTCCAACGTGACGAACAGAACGTCATGGCTGCCGATCAACTCACGCACGAAGCGCCCGCCAAGTCGCCCGCCAGTCCGCTCGACGCCGAAGGACGCCCCGCGGAAAGCCGTCCGGGATGGGCATCTGGCCAGCCGTCGAGGATCGCGGCGACCTGCGCGTCATAGGTGTCCTGGCCGTCCGCGAGCACACCGGGAAGCAGGTCGCCGAACGCGTTCACCTCGGCCACCGCATGATCACGCCAACCCACCCGGAACATCAGATCAACACCGACATGCAGGGTACGGGGAAAGCACGCCGCCACCCGCACACACGTCTCCATGGCGGCCGCCCACGATCGTTCACCGGCGGCGGCCCGCACCGCCCCGGCATCGCCGCGGGCGTTGCCGAGATGCAGGTTCGTCATCGGGGACCGGCTGGTCCGCACCACCACGTGCCGTGGCCGGCCGGCGATCACCACGACCCGCAGGTCGAGGACCCGGTCGCCGAGGGACGCCTTGGGGAACCACTGCTCGACGTGCAGCCCGTCCGGCGCCAGCAGGTCGACGATCGTGCGGATGGAGGATTCGTCGTCGTAACGGCGTACCCCCAGGTTGTTGAAGAGGGACCCACCGCTCAGCTCGACCGAGGTGACGGCCGTGACCCGCCGCCCGGCCGCGGCGAAGGCGATCACCCCGGAGGCGGAGGAGCCGTGGGCGGGTTTCACGAAGACCCGCCCCCATCCGGCCTCCCGCATGGCCGCACGCAGGGCGTCGTAACCGTGCACCGGCGGGGACGCGGAAGGCCCGGCACCGGGAGGGGCTGGTGCGGAAAGCCGCAGAGCGGAAGGCGCGGCGGCAGGCTGGAGAGGAAGCGACCCCGAGCCGGACGGCGCGCCGATGGTCGGAACATCGCCGAGGGAGAGCGCGGGCGGCACCGGTATCCCCGCGGCCGACAACAGCGCGTGGCAGCGGCGTTTGTCCGTCATGCTCAGGATGTCCGCGGGATCGCTGAGCGGCAGCCCGCCACCGTCGGCGACGCGGGCGAGGGCCAGCCCCAGCCCGGTGAAGGCCGCGCCCATCCCCAGGATCTCGCCGTGCCGGGCCGTCGTGGCCGGGCGGCCCGAGCCGAGGGCACGAAGTAGACGGTCCACCTCGGCGTCCTCGCCCGGAGAGTCGATCCGGACCAGTGCGCCGGGGCCGGGAACGTGACCGGAGAGCAGCACGTCCCGCCACGGATGGATCGCCGGCGCGGGCAGCCCGGCCCGCCGCACGGCGGCGGTGAACAGCGCGACCCGGCGGTTGGACGGGTTACCGACGAGGGCGAGTGGCATCTACTCCGCCACCGCGGTGTACCGGCCCCAGCGCTCCTCCTTCTGCGGGTCGGAGACGTCGACCGTCACGCCGGGCAGGTCGTCGACCACCCGCTGGGCCATCTCCGGCGACATGAAGTGGTGGTGCAGGTCCAGCGACTCCAGGTGGGTGAGCGGCTGCCCGGCCAGCAGGCTCGCGGCGCCCGCGTCACCGAGGACGCCGAGGGACAGGTCGAGGCTGGTCAACCGGGAGACCACCGGCGCGGCGGCGACCGCGGCGGCCAGTTCCTCGGCGATCTCCGCGTTGCGCAGGCCCAGGTGGGTGAGCGCGGGCAGCGAACGGCCGGCCAGGATCGGCTCGAGGTCCTCGGCGCGGGCGTCGCCGCCGTAGTTGGCCACCCCGAGCCACAGCTCCAGGTGGGTGAGGCCCGGCAGGTCGCTGGCGCCGATCGCCCGGATCACGGAGGCGGGCAGGCCGCCGGACTGGAAGACCAGCGCACGCAGGCTCTCGTGACGCACCGGGCTCAGCTCGAGGCCGTCGGCGCCGCGCAGTTGCAGCCGCTCCAGGGCCGGGAACGTGGTGAGCAGCGGGGTGATGTCACTGTGGTGGATCCAGGAGATCTCGCACTGCTCATAGCTCATCTCGCCGATGAACAGCGCACGCAGGCCGGTGAGCCGGGCGGCGTTGTCGAGCAGTATCCGGATGGGGAAGGCCGTGTCGTAGGCGCACCCCCACTCGCCGATGATCAGCGCGGTCGGGCCGGCTGGGCCGCTGCGCGCCAGCATCCGCTCGAAGGCCGCGGCGAACTCCTCCTCGGAGGCCTCGAAGTCCTCCATCTCGACCCGCCAGGCAACGGCGGCCGGGTCGACCGGATCGGGCCCGTCCTCGGACTGCACGACGGGAAGATCCGCGAACGTCGTCACGAACTCGTGAATGGTCACGGCGCAGACCGTAGCAGCGACCACCGACAGTTTTCGGGCCTGCCGCACCACCCGTTGGGGCGAGGCCATCCACTGAGGAAGCGCGGCTGCCGCCATCAAGGTCGGGTCCCTGGGCGAATCCGACGAGCCCTTCTTGGCTGCCGCGGAGCACCGCGTGGGTGTCCTGGCCCGTTTGGCAGGGACCAAGTCGGTGGCGGGTTGCTTTCGGTACGTCGACGGGCAGCCGCATCCATGGATGCGGCTGCCCGTGTGCGCTACTTGGCGACGAGTTTGATGGAGCGGGTGGTGCCGGTTGTGTTGTAGGAGCCGCCGGCGACGACGACCCGGAGCGTCCAGGTTCCCTTGGGGAAGGCACGGGTGAACGTGTAGGTGCCGGTGGTGGTGGTCTTGGAGTTGGTGACGTTGATCCACTTGTCGGCGGACCAGCGTTGCAGGGTCACCTTCACGCCGGGGCGCGCGGGCCGGACCGTACCGGTGATCTTGATCTTCTTGCCGGGTTTGGGTTTGAGGGTGCTGGCCTTGATGGTGGCGGCGTAGCGGATGGTGACGGTGGCAGTGGTGGAGGTGGCTGGCCACATGCCGGACGAGCCGGGGTAGGTGACCCGGTAGCTGGTCGTCGTCGCCGGTTTGAGGGCGCGGGTCCAGTTGCCGTTCGTGTCGGTTCTGAGGGTGGCGGCGCGGGTCCAGGTGGTGGTGCCGGCGGGTCGTTGGTCGAGGTAGGCGACGGCGCCGCCGATCGGACCGCCAGTGCGCAGGATGCGGCCGGTGAGGGTGACCGTGCCCGCGTAGGTGGTGGCGGTGGGGGAGGCGGTCAGCGCCAGCGTTGTCGGGGTGAGGGTGACGGTCTTCTCGGGGCCGTCGCCGACGGTGCTGACGGCCCGTACCCCGATGGTGTAGGTCTTGCGGGTGTCGAGGCCGGTGATGGTCATCGACCGTGCGGTGGGCGGCAGGGTCTGAGTGGTGCCGGGGGAGACGCGGATCTGGTAGCCGGTGAGCGGGGTGGCCGGTTCGGAGCCCGGGTCGGTCCAGGCGACGAGTGCGGTGCCGTTGCCGCCGGTGACGGAGACGCCGGTGGGCAGGGCGGGAAGTGCCGGTCCGACGGTCCACGGCACGGTGAGGGTGGCGCTCTGGCCGTCGCTGTCGGTGGCGGTGAGGACCATCGTGCCGGATCCGGCGGTGGTCGGGGTACCGGTCACGGTCACCGCGACGTGGCCGTAGGTCTGCTGCCGGAAGGCGACGGTGAGCCCGTCGGGTACGCCGGTGTGGCTGACCTGCACCGGTTTGCCGACGTCGCGCAGGTAGTCGGGGTCGTCGAGGAACTCGGTCGTCCAGGTGGTGCTGTCGCCGGCGCGCAGGGTCATGGGCGGCGGGTCGGCCGGTGCGGTCGGTGGGCCCTTGATGATCCAGTGGTTGGTGGCGGTGCCGGTGTTGCCGTCCGGGTCGGTGGCGACGATGACCGCGCCGGGCTGTCCCTTGACCGTCGGGGTGCCGCTGATCAGGCCGTCGGGGGAGATGGTGATGCCGGCCGGCAGGCTCTTGGCGCTGAAGGTGACCTGATGGTGTTGCGGGTCGGTGGCGGTGACCTGGATGTGGACCGGCTGGCCGACCATGGTGATGACGTCGGCGACGGGTTTGATGACCGGGTCGACCGGTGGGGTGGGGATCTGGTCGGTGCCGTCGACGCCGACCGCGAGCCAGGCGGCCTGCACCGTGTCGGCCTCGGTGCTGCCGGCCCCGTACAGGTCGACGGCCGCTTTGAGGGTGGCCTCGCGGGCGCCGGACCAGTTGGTGTTCGACACCATGTAGGCGGTGAGCGCCTGGTACCAGATCCGGGCGGCCTTGTCGTTGCCGATGCCGGTCACCGCGGGAGCACCGTTGCAGGGGGTGCTGGTGCCCCAGCGGGGTGTGGTGCCGCTGCCGACGGCGAGCAGGTAGAAGAACTTGTTGCCGATCCCGGAGCCGTGGTGGACGTCGAGGTCCTTGACCTGCGGGGTCCAGCAGGAGGCGGATCTGCCGTCCTTGGTGGGCTCGGCCATGTAGCGCACCGGGAATCCGTTGTTGGTGACGTCCTCGCCGATGGTGTAGTCCGGCCTGTCGATGCGGCTGTTGACGAAGAACTCGACGAGGGTGGCGAAGATGTCGCTGGAGGACTCGTTGAGGGCGCCGGCCTCGCCGGTGTAGACGAGGTCAGCGGTCCGGTCGGTCAGCCCGTGCGCCAGTTCGTGGGCGACGACGTCCAGGGTGGTCCACGGGACCGGCTGGCCGTCGCCGAGGAACATGCACCGGCAGGAGCTGCGCCAGAACGCATTTTTGTAGATGCGGCTGTAGTGGACGTACGCCGTCGTGCCCTTGCCGTCGTCGGCGATCCCGGACCGGCCGAACGTCTGGTCGAAGTAGTCCCAGGCCTTGGCCAGGCCGTGGTGGGCGTCGACCGCGACCGACGCCCGGTCGGTCAGGGTGCCGTCGCCCCACACGTTGTCGGCATCGGTGAACAGCGGCGACGTCGTGAGACCGGGTTCGAACAGGTTGCCGGCGTCGCGGACCGCGTTGCCGCCCCGGTCCGGGTCGATCATCACCCAGCCGTCGCTGGTCGCGGTGGTGCTGATCGGCACCGTACGGGCGTGGAAGCCGTTGCCGGTCGCGGTGTCGGCGGCGTGCACCTCGTCGTAGGCGCGCCGCACCTTCCCGGTGCCGGCGTCGACCACGACGACCAGGTCACTGGGGATCCCGCCTTGCGCCGTCCCGGAGACGGTCACCTCCCACGCCAACGCGGGCGTGCTCTCGAACGCGTCCACGACCAGCCGCGCGCTCGTCTTGACCCGGGTGCCGGTGAACCGCCGCTCGGCGACGGCGACGGCCCGTCCGCGGGTGATCGATGGTTTCGCCGGCACGTCCACGGCCGTCCGCTGGGCGACGGTCACGCCGGTGTATGCGCCGGTGGCGTCCGTGTGCACGACGAAGTCACCGCCGAGAACATCAAGACCCCGATGGGTACGGGTGAAGCGCACGTGCCGCCGGCCGGCCGGATCGGCAACGACATCGACCTCACGGTACGCATCACCGGCGGCACCGTGGATGACCGGACCGCGACCGCGGATCGCCGTACGGGCCTCGGCCACCGCCCGCGACGGCGTGACGGCAGGTACCGGGCGGTCCGCGGCGGCAACAGCCGTCGCCGGTGCAGCATCCCGAGTGGTGTCGGCCGAGGTCTGCCGCGCCGCGACAGCCGCTCCGCCGAGCAGAGCCACAACGCTCGCGACGCCCAGGACCCATCGACCACGTCGTGCTATTCGTGCCACCGACCACACCCCTCGACTCAGATAGATGATGTTGGAAGGTACGTGCCCGGTCCGTCCGCCGTGGACCCGGTATCGACGATCGCGGGCGCGATGCCGACAGCACATGCTGTTAGCTGCTCACGCGTCGGCAGACCCGGATCATCTGGACGGTGTGCGTCGCCGCTGGTAATCAGCGCGAAGCGGCAACGACGGAAGTACCGGAACCATTGATGGGCATTGTTTGTGGGAGCGCTCCCATGTAACGATTGCGGAATCCCTCCCGTCCCCAAAGGAGTTCCCTCGTGAAACACCGCCCATGGCTCGCGGGCGCCACCGCCCTCGCAGCCGCGGCCGTCACCACGGCCATCGCTCTCGCCCAGCCGGCGGCCGCCGCCACCGGCGGCACCGGAACCGGCTACCTGCACACCAGCGGAAACAAGATCATCGACAGCACCGGCGCGACCGTCCGCTTGACCGGGATCAACTGGTTCGGCATGGAGACCGACAACAAGACCTTCCACGGCCTGTGGTCCAGCAACCCGTGGAAGAGTCAGATCGACACGATGGCCTCGCTGGGCTACAACACCCTGCGCGTCCCGTTCTCCGACGACGCCCTCAAACCCGGCGCCACCGCCACCGGCATCAACGACTTCACCAACCCCGACCTCGTCGGACTCTCCCCGCTGCAGATCCTCGACAAAGTGATCGCCTACTCCGGCGACAAAGGCATGCGCATCATCCTCGACCGCCACCGCCCCACAGCCGCCGGACAGTCGCCGCTCTGGTACACCACCGCCGTACCCGAAAGCACCTGGATCGCCGACTGGAAATCCCTCGCCCAGCGCTACGCCGGCAACACCACCGTCATCGGGGCCGACCTGCACAACGAACCTCACGCCGAAGGCACCAACCCCGCCGCCACCGGCGCCTGCTGGGGCTGCGGCGACACCACCCGCGACTGGCGACTCGCCGCCGAACGCGCCGGCAACGCCATCCTCGCCGTCCAACCGAACTGGCTGATCTTCGTCGAAGGCGTCAGCTGCCCCAGCGGCGGCCTCAACAACGTCTGGGACAACGACACCAGCAACGACGAGGACTGCGGCTGGTGGGGCGGCAACCTCTCCAAAGCCGGCCAATACCCGGTACGCCTCGACGTGGCCAACCGCCTGGTCTACTCACCGCACGAATACGCCACTTCGGTCTACCACCAGACCTGGTTCGACGACCCGACCTACCCCGCGAACATGCCGGCGATCTGGGACAAGTACTGGGGCTACCTCTACAAGCAGAACATCGCCCCGATCATGATGGGTGAGTTCGGCAGCACCCTGCAGGCCGACGTCGACAAGATCTGGCTCCAGGAACTGCTCAAGTACACCGGCACCGGCGTCAACGGCATGTCCTTCACCTACTGGTCCTGGAACCCGAACTCCGGCGACACCGGTGGCATCGCCAACGACGACTGGACCACCATCAACCAGGCCAAACAGGCGATCATCTCGCCGTACCTCATCCCGCCGGCCGGCGGCGGCACCAGCCCGCAACCGTCGACGTCCGCGTCGACCTCGACCCCGCCGGTTCCGGCCGGCGCCTGCAAGGCCACCTATACCCAGGACAACAGTTGGCAGGGCGGCTTCCAAGGCAAGCTCGCCGTCCAGAACACCGGCAACGCCGCCGTCAACCCGTGGCAGGTGACCTGGACCTGGCCGTCCGGCGTCACCCTCGCCAGCGGCTGGAACGCAACCGTCACCCAGACCGGAACCACTGTCACCGCGGCCGCGCCGAGCTACGCACCGTCGCTCGCCGCAGGCGCCTCGGTCACGGTCGGCTTCACCGCCAACGGTACGGCCAGCGCCCCGACCGCCGTAAAGCTCAACGGCGTGGTGTGCTCATAAGCCGGTGCTGACAGCCCCATCGAGGCTCTGGCCGGCACCGCGAACGGCGTCGTCGGCCAGAGCCTCGATCCGCGGTCCGCGGACGCGGGGCGTGCGCAGTCGCCGCCCGGGGCCCCAGTCGGCTATCACCGCGGTGCGAACGCGGCCTCGAAACGTACCCGGTCGAGGAAGGTCAGCTGGGCCCTCTTGTGGCGCAGGTCGATCTCCGGGCCCAGGGTGAAACCCTCCCGCCGGAGGCGGCTGATCATGCGGTCGTTGCGGATGTCCGGTTCGGCGATGATGCGTGCGCGGGCCGGGTCCGCCGCGAAGAGGTGCCGGAGCAGGGCCGGGAAGACGGCGCTGGTCAGGTGTGGCAGATCGCGGCCCTCGGCGTCGATCAGCAGGTGCAGGCCGAAGTCACCGGGCTGCACGTCGTAGCACTCGCCGACCGGGTCGTGTGACGGCTCGTACGTCTGGAAGATCCCGATCGGGCCGTCGTCGAGCAGCAGCAGGTAGGCGTGGTGGCTCTCCAGGCTGTCGACGTAACCGTAGATCTCCTCGACGTCGGCGACCGAGTGCTCGCCCATGCCCCAGAACCGGTTGCGTTCCTTGGTCACCCAGCCGTGCACGACCGGGGCGTGCGCGGCCGGATCGAGCGGAACCATGGTGAGCTCGCCCAGGCCGGGCAGCTTCTCCGCGAATACGATCAAGTGCTCCTCCATGAGGTCCTCCCAGTCGGTGACCAGCGGGACGAGCGCCCCGTCCGCCCAGAGCGGCAGCTGGTCGAGGAAGTGCGGCGACGCGGGGTCGTCGGACGCGCCGAACGGTACGACCCACCGGCTGCGCCGCCGGTCGGCGAGGTCCCAGACATAGCGGGCGACCGGCCCGCGCCAGCACAGGTCACTGACCCCGGGAATGCTGGACGTGTTGAGTACGCAGCCGGCTGAGCCACCGAGCCGGACCTCCGGCACGCCGACGTCCAGCCCGGGCAGAGGAAGCGGGTGCAGCAGATGCCGCGCACCCCAGAAAGAATCCGGCGAACCTGATAGTGGGGACGGCGCGGCGACGAGAGCCGGATCGAGGCCGAGCCCTGCGAGCACCCCGTCGAGAGCAAGCCCGATCCGCGCACGGGGATCGGTCCACGGCGCGAACAGCGGATCATGACCGGACGGCGAGAAGAGCGGCCCCAGCGCGGGAAGGTCGCACAACGCACGGGCGACGGCCGACCGCTCGGCCATCCGGCGCCCGGCCTCGGCGGAGTCGGCGGGAAGCGCGGTGTCCATGTGGATCGACTCGTGCGGCACCCCGGATTCGAGCAGCTCACGGATCCGGCGGGCGCGGGCGGGCGGTGCGAAGTCCACGCCGTACGGCTCGGTGTCGGGCCGCCGGTCGTTGGCGTTGACGGCGGTGGTCACCTCGGCACGGAACATCGGCGCCCACTCCGGCCGCCACGCGTAGCGGGCCTCCCAGGCGGGGACCGGCACGATCCGGTTGCGCTCGTCGCGCTGCGGCACCCGGCCGACGGTGAGCTGCAGGGTGCGGCCGGTGCTGTCGGCGGTGAGGACGCTGTTGACCGGTTCGACCCAGCGGGACAGGGCGTCGGCCACATCGTCGACGGTGGACGCGTGCAGCAGCGGCAACAGGGCGTCGAAACCCAGGTCGAACGCGGACAACGACGGCGTACGAAGACTCAGGTTCCCATCGATGACCGGCCCTCGCGCGGTCTCCAGGACATCGACCACGACCGGGAGCTCGTCCCGTACGAAAATCGTCTCCTGGTGGGTGACCACCGGCTCCCAGCCGGTCGCGCCGCGAGCCTCGAACCCGTCCCCGGTCGCGCGCAGTTCCTCGATGTAGAGGTCCTGGTAATCGGCCATCGCGTTGGTGATGGCCCAGGCCACCGATCCGGTGTGGCCGAAGTGCTGCACGCCGGGGACGCCCGGGAAGGTGAGCCCGGCCACGTCGAAGGCCGGGCAGGCGAGCCGGATCTGCTGGTAGACGCCGGGCAGTTCGAGGAGCCGGTGCGGGTCGCCGGCGATCTCGCCCGGAATCGTCCAGGCGTTGCTGCCGGAGCCGCCCGGCCCCTCGTTGGCGAACCACGCGACGGCGTCCGGGCCGAGGGTCCGCTCGACGTGCGCCCGCCACATCTTGTTGCCGAACGTCCCGAACAGAATGTGCTGCACCTGAAAAACGCCGAGCGACGACCACGGCTGCCACTCGATGCCACCGGCGCGGACACCTGCCGCGTACGCCCGCAACCACCGCTGGGTCGCATCGTCCAGTTCGGCGAATGACCGTCGCGCCGTCTCGTCGAGCCGTACCCGCCGCGCGAACCGGTCCCACCCCACCTCGGCGGCCCCGGCGACGGAGGCGAGACGCCCCTCGGAGCGGAGCCGCTCGACGGTGATCTGACGGCCCCGATCGGAAGCGGTCACCCGCCCCTGCAACCAGGCGAGGTCGAGGACCGAGCCGGCGCGCAGGTGCGGGATCCCGTAGGCGTCGCGGTAGACCCTCATGCCGCGATCGGGTTGTCCAGCTCGCCCGCGAAGATCAGCGAGCTGGCCTGATCGGTGAGGTCCACCATCTGCAGCGTGTTGCGCAGCTGGAGCCGGTTCAGACAGGAGTGCCGGAACGTGGGCCGCAGCAGGTCGAGCCGCCCGCCGAGTGACGGGTGGTCCTTGGCGTGCTCGCGGACGCAGTCGCCGGCCAGCGCCCAGAACTCGGCGGCGCTGAGCACCCCGTCCGAGTCGAGGATCCCGGCGAGGTGCCGCAGGAACCCGTCGAACACGTCGGTGAAGATCGCCAGTTCCTTGATCTCGTCGCTGACGTCGATGCGGATCCGCTCGACCTCGGGCGGCAGCGGCTGATCGTTCATGACCGCCACCTCTTCGCCGATGTCCTTCATGAACACGCGGACAGGTACGTGGTTCTCGAGCACGAGGATCAGGTTCTCGCCGTGCGGCATGAACGCCAGATCGTGCTTGAGCAGGCAGTGCACGATCGGCCGCAGGTAGGCGCGCAGGTAGGTCGCCACCCACGCCGCCGGTGCCACGCCGGACTCGCGGATCAGGGCGGCGGCCAGCGAGTTCCCGGCGCGGTCGCGGTGCAGCAGGCTGGCCATGGTGGCGAGCCGTTCGCCCTCGGCGAGGCGGGGGAGCGGGCTCTCCCGCCACAGGGCCGCGAGCATCTTGGTGTACGCGCTGGGCGTCCCGGTCCGGTGATAGGCGTCGCCGATGTACCCGATCGACGCCAGCTCCCGCAGCACGCCGAATCCGCAGGCGCGCAGCTCCTCGTCACCCTCCACGACCCGCGCGACCCAGTCGTTGATCGGCGGCGTGGCCCGCATGTACTTCGGCGACAGCCCGCGCAGGAAGCCCATGTTCTGTACGGCGATCGCGGTCTTGACGTAGTGGCGTTCCGGCCGGTCCAGGTTGAAGAACGTCCGGATCGACTGCTGTGCCTGATAACGATCAGGTCCGGCGTCGAGCGGGACGATCGCCCTGCGGGCCACGTCGGGTGCGAACGTGACGGTGACCTTGTGCTCCCACTGCCACGGGTGCACCGGCAGGTAGCGGTACCCGGCCGGGTCCAGCCCGTGGCCACGGAGCTGCTGCTCGAACCGGTCCAGCAGGTCGCCCAGCTCGGCCCGGTAATGGTCGCGCTCGCTTCCCTCGTACACGAAGATGCTCTGGTCCTTGCGAATGGCGACCCACCGCAAGCGGACCGGCCGCCCGGACTCCGGGGTGTAGGCCTCGTGATCGCCGAGCCCGTAACCGATGCGCCCGTTGTTGGCCACGAACCCGGGGTGCCCCTCGGTCATGGCCGCCTCGATGGTCTGGAAGCTCGCGTGCACGAGGTCCTCGGCGTTCTCCCGGCGATGCGCGTACTTCCAGGCGCTGCCGGCCAGCGTCGCGGAGATCTCCTCGAGGTACGTGCCGAGCAACTTCTCCGGGATGCCGAGCGTCTCGCGCAGGCGTGCGATGAAGTCGAGCGCGTCGAGCGGCCCGTCCAGCGAGTCGGGGTCGATCACCCAGTGCTCGAGCGGGTAGCGCTTCGCGGTGAACGTGTTCTCGCCGACTCGGTACCTGTTTTGCGAAGGGTCATGAAGGGGCGAGATCAGGCGCTCGTGGCTGAACTCGGCGATGGCCTTCGCGATCAGCCGCCGGTGCGCGAACTCGATGGCCTCCGGCCGCAGGTGCGGGACGCTCATCGCGTACGCCGTGCGCGTGCAGAAGCTGAGCCGGCCGGTCTTGCCGTGCAGCGGCACGTCGCGTTCCGGCACGAACCCGACCTCGGCGTTCTTGCGCTGGATGGCGTCGTTGCGGACGTCCGGCTCGACGACGACCCGCTCGATCCGCGGATCGGCGAAGCAGAGGTCCATGACGGCCCGCATCACCGCGGAGGTGACCCCGGAGCGTTTGCGGGTCGGCGGCGCGACGAGCACGTGCATGCCGATGTCACCGGGCCGCACGTCGTAGTGCGGAGCCAGTTCGCTGTGCGCCGGGTCGTAGGTCTCGGCGAGGAACAGCGGGGCATCGTCGTCGTCCAGCCCGAGCCACACGTCGTAGTGCGGGTTGTCCAGGAAGCCCTGGTACTCCTCGCGCACCCGCTCCACGGTGGCACCCTGCAGGCCCCAGTAGTGCGCACGGGGATGCGTCACCCAGGCGAAGAGAAGATCAAGATCACGATCAAGATTCAGCGGTACGAGTCTCACGATGTCACCAGTGCCTTGGGGATGTCGGCCGTGGGGGCCCCGAACTGCTGGAAGGCGATCGACTCCTCGACCTTGTAGATCTCACGCCCGGTGATGCCCCGCAGGATCACGCTGTTGCGGTAGGCGCCCATGCCCAGGTCGGGGTCGGTCACGCTGTGCGTGTGCTCGGCCGCGTTCTGGACGAAGATCTCGTCACCCTCGCGGTCGACGGCGTAGCCGACGGTGACGTCGAACCGGCCGCGGGCGTCCCAGTTGATCCGATCACGGACCGGGTCCAGGAAGGACGGCACCCGTGGGGCGTAGCCGGTGGCCAGCACGAGTCCCCGGGTGGTGGCCGTGAACGAGCTGCCCTCCTCCTGGTGCTCCAGCGCCAGCGTCCAGCGTTCGCCGTCCCAGATCACGCCGGAAAGGGCTGTGCCGGTGAGCAGTGTCGTGGACACCGGCCCGGCCAGGCTCTTGGTGTAGAGCGTGTCGTAGATGGTGTCGACCAGGTCGCCGCTGATGCCCTTGTAAAGGTTGCGCTGCTCACGGCCGAGCCGGTCGCGTGTCTCCAGCGGCAGGCGCTGGTGGTACCGGATGTACTCCGGCGAGGTCATCTCCAGCGTGAGCTTGGTGTACTCCATCGGGAAGAACCGCGGGGAGCGGGTGATCCAGCTCAGGTGGTAGCCGTACGTCTCGATGTCGTTGAGAAGATCGAGGTAGATCTCAGCGGCACTCTGCCCGCTGCCGATGATCGTGATCGAGTCGAGCTGCTGGAGCCCGGCCTTCTCGGGCAGGTAGCCGGAGCTGTGCACGTAAGGCCCCTGGTCCACCGCGGCCGGGACGCGCGGCGCCGTGCCGATGCCGAGCACCAGCTTGCGGGCCCGGAACGTCCCACCGTTCGTGTGCACCAGGTAGGCCTCACCGTCGTGGGTGACGGTGTCGACGCGGGTGTTCCACCTGATCGACGGCAGCTGCCGGGCCACCCACTTGCAGTACTCGTTGTACTCGGCGCGCAGCGGGTAGAAGCTCTCCCGGATGTAGAACGGATAGAGCCGGCCGACCTGCTTGAGGTAGTTGAGGAACGAGAAGCGCGAGGTCGGATCGGCCATCGTGACCAGGTCGGCCAGGAACGGCACCTGGATCGTCACGCCGTCGATCATCAGACCGGGATGCCAGTCGAACTCGGCCCGCTGCTCCAGGAAGATCCCGTCGACGTCGGTGAGGTCCTCGGTGAGCGCGGCCAGCCCCAGGTTGAACGGGCCGACGCCGATCGCGGCGAAGTCGTACGTGCGCATCAGGCCATCACCGCCGCGGCCCCGTCGCGCTCGCCGGTCATCTCGGCGCCGATCCCGCGGATCAGGTCCAGCACGCTGCGCAGATCGTCCATCGTGGTGTTCGGGTTGAGCAGGGTGAACTTGAGCCAGTAGTGGCCGCCGATGGTGGTGCCGGCGACGATCGCCCGGCCGCCGTAGAACAGCCGCTGGCGCAGCCGCGGCATCAGGTCGTCGCACTCGGCGACGGTCGTCCCGGCCGGCCGGTACCGGAACAGCACCGTGCTCAGCGTCGGCGCGGCCACCGCCTCGAAGTCCGGGTCGTCGCAGATCTCCAGGTAGACCTCGTGCGCCCGGTCGATGACGGCGTCGAACATGGCACCGATCTGCTCGGCGCCCATGGTCCGCAGCGTCATCCACAGCTTCAGCGCGTCGAAGCGGCGGGTGGTCTGCAGGCTCTTGTCGACCTGATTCGGCACGGCGGCGGTGCGCGGGTTCAGGTAGTCGGCGTGCACCGCGATCCGGCGCATCGTCTCGCCCCGGCGCACCACGATCGCGCTGGAACTGACCGGCTGGAAGTAGCTCTTGTGGAAGTCGACGGTCACCGAGTCGGCCCGCTCGATGCCGTCCAGCAGGTTCCGGCGGCGCGAGACGAGCAGACCGCAGCCGTACGCGGCGTCGACGTGGAACCAGATGCCCCGGCTCTCGCAGATCGCCGCGATGGCGTCGACCGGATCGATGCGGCCCAGGTCGGTGGTGCCGGCGGTGGCGACGACGGCCATCGGGATCCCGCCGTCGCGGCGCACGTCGTCGACGGCGGCGGCGAGCGCCTCCGGGTCCATCCGGCCGGTGCCGTCGGTGGCCACACCGACCACCGCGTCGGCGGCCATGCCGAGGATGCCGGCCGACTTGCTGACGCTGAAATGGCTCTCGGTGGTGGCGAAGATCCGTAGCCTCGGGATCGCGGTGGCCCGGTCCCCGACCGGACCGGCCAGGATCTCCTCGCGGGCCAGCAGCAGGGCCTGCAGGTTGGACTGGGTGCCGCCGCTGGTGAAGATGCCGTCGGCGCCCGGGCCGAAGCCGATCCGCCCGGCCGTCCAGTCGATCAGGCGGCGCTCGATGAGGGTGCCCGCGGTGCTCTGGTCCCAGGTGTCCACCGAGGAGTTGACCGCCGAGATCAGCACCTCCGCGCTGAGCGCGGGGATGGCGACCGGGCAGTTGAGGTGGGCGACGTAGGTGGGCTCGTGGAACCAGACGGCGTTGTCCAGGTAGAGCCGGGCGACCTCGTGCAGAGCCGCACCGGTGTCACCGAGGGGCCGGTCGAGGTCGACGGTGTCGACCTGTTCCTGCAACTCGGCGACGCCTGCGCCGGAGTACGGCTGCCGCACTGCCTTCACCCGGTCGGCGAGCAGCGCCGACGCGTGCCACACACCGGACGTGTAACCGTCCAGGGTGGAGCCGGAAAACAGATGCGGGGAATCGGACCGCTCCAACGAGGCCTCCAATAAGGTAAACCTTACCTAACTAGAGGGGAGGCTAACTGTCCGGGCACGGGAAGGAAACTTGCCCCGGGCGCCGTGGGACTTTCGACACTGTGCCCACAGGCCCCTCGGGCACGGCGCGACCTGCACATGTCCTCGTGAGGACCGCTTCGACGACCGCCGAGTGACGATTGCCATATAACGCACGATGCCCACTCTTTCGGAGTTGGCATCGTCGATGTAGAAGATCAGAACAGGACAGCTGCACCCTCACCTGACGGTCGGTCACGTGGTCACCCGCCGGTTCGGGCTCGCAGGAAGTCGGCCCAGTGTTCACCCGTCGACCGATGCTGCGGGGCCAGGTGGGCGCCCCGCCGGAAAGCCCCGAACGTGGCCCCGGGCAGCCGCACCGGAACGATCCGGCGGTCCCGTCCCGAGGCCCGCAGACAGTCGCGGAACAGGTCCGGAGCCCGCAGCACCTCGGGCCCGCCCAGATCGGCGACCCGTCCCGCGGGAGGACCGTCGGCGAGTTCCGCGATCCGGGCGGCCACGTCACGTGTCGAGATCGGCTGCACCGGCACATCCGGGGCGAACACGACCGGCAGCCGCGCCGCGATCCGGGCCCCACCCAGGACGAACTCGTGGAACTGGGTGGCCCGCAGGATCGTCCCGCCGTACTCCTCGACCAGGCCCTCGGCGGCCAGCTTGACCCGGTAGTACGGGTACGGAATCTCGTCGACACCCACGATGGACACGAACACCACGTGCGGCCGCCCGGCGCGCCCGGCCGCCGCCAGCAGGTTCCGCAGACCTTGAAGATCACCGCGCCCCAGCCGCCGGGTGTCGCTGGCACAGTGGACCACCGTGTCGACGCCGCTCAGCGCCGCGTCCAGCCCGGAGCCGTCGGCCAGATCCCCCTGAAAATCCTGCCCGGGCCGGCGGCTGAGCCCTCGAACCTCCGCGCCGAACGACCGCAGCATGCCGGCCACCGGCCGCCCCAGAGTGCCGGTGATCCCGGTGACGAGAATCCGCTTCATGCCATCACGACGACCCGGCCCGCCGCGATGTGACAGACCCGTCGACCGGTACGGTCCCCGGCATGCCGAACCCGGTGCTGGACTAGCGGCATGAAACTCCGGTTTCCGGTCCGGGGTGGAACCTCACGCTGGCGATGTCGTGGTGACTCACCTCTAGTTCCAGGCGGTGGCGGTGGAGGCGACCTTGTGGCAGTCCTCGCAGAGGTAGAGGCTGCGGAAACCGTCGCCGTGTTCGCGGATGTAGGTCTCCACGGTGAGGGCGTGGAACATCAAGCGCTTGCAGGATGGGCAGGACGGGTTCGGGTACAGGCCGATCGGTGGGCCGCCCGCGGTGCCGACCACGCCGGGAGAGGTGTGGACGGTGCCGTTGCTGTAGATCAGGTCGGGGCCGTAGGGGCGCAGCACCGCCCGGCCGAGGCCGAAGCCGGGGGCGTCGCCCGCGTAGTCCTCGTCCGGGTCGTCGTCGCCGGATTCGAACCGCACCTCCTCGCCGAAGTAGCGGCCGTCGGCGCCGATGTCGGCGAACACCGTCCACAGGCACGCCGACGCGGGCGCGGCCAGATGGACCCGCTCGGCCGGGAAGGATGGCAGCCCGGGGATCTGGCCGAGCCGGAACGACGCGTAGTGCCAGACCACCGGGGTGGTGGCCGGGTCGCGCACGATCCGCTCGACCGGCAGGCCGACCGGATTGTCGGCGCCGGGGAAGTCGCCCAATTCCAGCACCACGACCCGGCGCTGAGAAGTGAACCGGTACTCCGCGGGGCCGGTGGATGGCACCCAGATTCCGGAGTCCTCGAAATCCTGCCGGTCCGCGCCCGCGCGCACCAGGTCGGCGATCACGACCCGGGCCGCGTCCGTGCCGATCGCGGCGAGCGCCCACATGTCGTAGTGGGACCAGCGATCACGCAGCCGGCCGGCCAGCGTCTCCACGCAGCGGTCGGAGGCGCCGGCGAGCAGCACGCACGCGTCGTCGTAGAGCACCTCCCAGAACGGCAGGTGATTGTCGATGACCACGGTCTCCTGGAACGGCCGGAACCAGTCCGGCCGCGTGCCGGCGAGGTAGGAGAAGTGGTCACCGAGCCAGGCCGGCTGACGATCCCGCCGCTCCAGATGCCCGACGAGAGCGGCCACGTCGTCAGGACTCTCCAGGGGCATCGGATCCCCACCGTGCACGGGCTTGATCGGCATGCGGGGCACGCTAGCAGCGGGGTACGACGAAATTGCCCCACGCATCGATACTCATATCGTGAGACCGTCGCCGATCGCCGCCCTGCTGGCCGGGGTCGCGCTCGCGCTCGCCGGGAACATGGCCACCAACACGGTGAACCCGCCGGACAGTTGGTGGTGGTGGCCGTGGGCGGTGTGGTCGGCCGTCGCGGCGCTGGTCGCGGCCGTCGTGTGGATCGAACGGGCCCGCCACCGCGCCGGACCCGGTCCGGACCTGGACCGGGTGGCCGCCGACCTGCTCGCCCCGATCGAGAACGCGTGGGCCGGCGAGGCGGTCCGCCGTGAGGTGACCCGCCCGGCCCCGGTGCTGGTCCGCTGGTCGTCGACGGGCCGCCCGGCGGCGGGACGGCAGGCGGTCCTCGGTTCGGCCGCGGCCGGTGACTGGCGTGAGTTCCCGCTGACCGGCCGCACCGACGAGCTGAACACCGAGATCGTCGCCGCGTTCCGGGCGCTGCCCCGCCGCCAGCTGGTGGTGCTCGGCGAACCGGGCGCCGGCAAGAGCGTCTTCGCCCTGCTGCTCACCCTGGGCCTGCTGCGCACCCGCACCGCCGGTGAGCAGATCCCGCTGCTGGTGCCGATCAGCGAGTGGGATCCGGCCGGGCCGCTCGACGATCTTCTCGCCCGCCGGCTCGCCGAGGATCATCGGCCGGTGCTGGGCCGGCACGGCGACCCGCTCACGGTGGCCCGCCGTCTGGTCGAGCAGAACCGGGTCCTGCCGCTGCTGGACGGCCTGGACGAGCTGCCCGGCCCGGCGATCGGCCCGGCGCTGCGGGCACTCGACGACCACGCGTCGGCGGGCCGTCCCCTGGTCCTGACCTCCCGCATCGGCGAGTACGAGCGCGCCGGCCACATCCTGACGACCGCGGCGGTGGTCGAACTGGAGGCCGTCGACGTGGACGCCGCGGTGGCCTACCTCTCCTACCCCGAGTCGGGCCGCTCCCGGTGGGAGCGGGTCTTCACCCACCTGCGTGCCGCCGATGATCGGGATCCGCTGGTGCGGACGCTGTCCACACCGCTGATGGTGTCGCTGGCCCGGACCGCCTACCAGGAGCCGGGCGCCGACCCGGCCGAGTTGCTGGCCCTCGGCTCCCGGCCGGAGATCGCCGGGCGGCTGATGGACGCGTTCCTGACGGCCGCCTACCCGGGTGCACGGCGACGGCGCTGGCTGAGCTGCCTGGCCTATCACCTGTACGCCGCGTACACCCGCGACGTGCGCTGGTGGCAGCTGGATCCGGGCCTGCTCGCGGCCCTGCCGCAGCGAGCGCGAAGGAGGACGACGGTCGCGGTGGCCGCAGCCGTCGGAACGGTCGGTGGCGTGCTCGCGGCGGCCGCCGGATTCTCCGTCCAGGTCGCGGTCGCCGGGGCGATCGCGGGCTTCCTGTGCGGGGCGTTCGGATGGCTGCGGGTGATCTTCCCGGGCGAGCACGAGGGTGTGGTCCGGCTTCGTAAGCCGCTCAAAGTTTCGCTCGTCTACGGCCTCGGCGGTGGTTATCTCATCGGGCTCATGACGGCATACAACGCCGCTGCCCTGCTGGCCGGTCTCGCCGCCACGGTGCTCGCGTACGTCTGGATCACCCTGCGGGGGCCGACGAAGCTGCGCGAGGCCGGGCCGACGGTGACGGCGGTCGGACATGCCCTGGCAGCCGGCTCGGTGTTCGCCGCCACGGCAGCGGCGACGGGCACACCGCCGGTGCCGGTCGGGGTGACGGCGGCGTTGCTCTACGGCTCGACCGCCGCCTTTGCCGCCGGTGGCTGGACCTGGGTGTGCTGGCGGCTGGCCCACGCCCGCCTCGCGGTTCAGGGCTGGTTGCCGTGGCGCCTGGATCACTTCCTGGCCGAGGCCTACCGGCACGGGGTCCTCCGCCGCTCCGGCGCGATCCACCAGTTCCGGCACGTGCTGCTCCAGGAGCACCTGTCCGACCCGATGCACCTGGGTGTTCTCCGGGCGCGGGCCGCCGCCGGCGACGTGGCGGCGGCCCGGACGCTGGCCGAATTGCTGGCCGACCGCGGCGATCTGGACGGGGCGATCGGCGTCCTTCGTGGGTTCGCCGACCGGGACGCCTCCGCCGCTGACCGGCTGGTCGACCTACTGGTGCTGGGTGAGCGCACCGGCGAACTGCGTGCACGGGCGGAGGCGGGAGACGCGAACGCCGACCACTGGCTGCTAGTGGTGCTGCTCCGGCAGGGGGGTGGTGTGGACGAGGTGCGGGCGCGCGCCGACGCCGGTGACCGGGACGCCGCCGTGGCTCTTGCCCTGTTCCTGGTGGAGCAGGGCGATCTCGGCGCGTTGCGGGCCCGCTCGGACGGTGGCGACCGGGTGGCGAGCCGGCACCTGGCCGATGCCCTGGCTCGTGGTGGCGAGGTGGACGAGGCCATCCGCATCCTGCGGGACCTCGCCCCGAACGACCGGCATGCCGCCCGGCTGGCGGCCGGCCTGCTGACCGACAGGGGTGCGGAGGAGGAGGCGCTGGAGTTGTTGCTGCCCCTGCTCGACGGCGCTGGCGATGTGATCGCCACGTTGCAGTGGGCGCCCATTCTCGCGAAGCAGCAGCGCGTCGACGAGTTGCGGGCGTTGGTGGACGCGGGTGACCTGCACGTTGGGCCGTGGCTGGCGAAGGTGCTCTGTGAGCAGGGACGCCTGGACGAGCTGCGTGAGCGGGCCGACGCGGACGAGGTGGGAGCGGCCAGATGGCTGGCCGAACTGCTGGCCCGGCAGGGCCGGGAGGACGAGCTGCGGGCGAGGTCGGCGCTCGGCGATGTGCAGGCCGCCCTGAGGCTTGCGGGTCTGCTGGCGGAGCGGGGGCGGGCCGGGGAGGCGATCGACCTGCTACGGCCCTGGGCATCCGGCCTTGACGCGGAGCCCGCTGGACGGCTGGCCGACCTGCTGGCCGAGCGGGGCGACGTCGAGGAGGCGATCGGTCTTCTCCGCCCGCGAGCGGACCGCGGCGATCTCAGCGTCGCCCGGCGGCTCGCCGGTCTGTTGGCCCGTCGCGGCGATGTGGATCAGGCGATCCGATACCTGCGCCCGCTGGCGGACGCGGGCGACGAGGATGCAGCCGCGAGCCTCGCCGAGTTGCGGCGCACCGATCAGCCGTAGAGGCAATCGTGTGGATCGCCGAGTTGCGGCGCACCGATCAGCCGTAGAGGCAATCGTGTGGATCGCCGAGCTGCGATGCGGCGATCGGCCGTAGAGGCCATCCGTGGCGAGAACCGAGCCCGGCGCGGCGATCAGTCGTAGAGGCGGGTCATGGCGGCGGCGCTGGCCCGCATCATCTCGCGCAGCTCGGCCGGTTCGAGGACCTCGACGTCGGCGCCCAGACGCAGGAACTCGGCGTGGGCGTGCCGTACCGACTCGACGGGCAGGGTGATCGTGGTCCAGCCGTCCGGGTCGGGCGAGCCCAGCCCGGACGACACGTTGCGGGCCATGGCACGGGTCATCAGATACGGGATGCGTTCCAGGCCGGCGGGGGAGAAGCGGACCGTGGCGACGCCGCGGTGCAGGCGGCGCTCGAAGTCGATCGCCCACTCCGCCCACGTCGAGGCGAGGTCGAAGCCCTCGGGCCGCTCGAACGTCTCGTCCAGGACGGTCAGGTCCAGGATCGTGGCCACCCGGTACGTGCGCGCCGACCCGTCCACCCGGGCCACGAAATACCAGACTCCCGCCTTGAGCACGATGCCGAGCGGGTCGATCAGCCGGTCCACCTCGTGCGGGGCACGATGGCGGCGGTAGCGCATCCGGGCCCGCCGCCGATTCCACACCGCGTCGGCCAGCGCCGCGAGGTACGGGTGGGTCTCGGTCTCCCGGAACCAGCCGGCCGCGTCGAGGTGGAACCGGTCGCGGATCTCGTCGACGTGCCGGGCGAGCCGGGCCGGCAGCGCCGCCCGCAGTTTCAGTTCGGCGGTGGTCAGGACCGCGCCCAGGCCGAGTTCGGCGGCCGCCTCCGGCACCCCGGCCAGCAGGATGGCGCCGGCCTCCTGCGGGGTGAGCCCGGTGAGCCGGGTCCGGTAGCCGTCGACGAGCTGGTAGCCGCCGTTGGCGCCGAGTTCGGCGTAGACCGGCACTCCGGCGGCGCCGAGCGCTTCGATGTCGCGGTAGACGGTCCGCACCGACACGTCCAGCTCGTCGGCGAGCTGCTGCGCGGTGAGCCGCCCGCGGTCCTGGAGCAGCAGGACGAGGGAGAGCAACCGGCTGGCACGCATGCCGGAAGCCTGCCACAGAAGACTGACACAGGATGTCAGTCATGGCTGGCAGGGTCGGAGCCGACGAAAGGAGCACCATCATGGCCCTCGCCAAATACGTCGGCTTCTCCCTGGACTGCGACGACCCCGCCGCCCTGGCCGGCTTCTACAGCACCCTGCTCGGCATGGAGGTCGCCTTCTCCTCCGACGAGTTCGTCTACCTGGGCGAGCCCGGCAACGGACTCGGCTTCGTCAAGGTCGACAAGTACGTGCCACCGACCTGGCCGCACGGGGACGTGCCGAAGCAGTCGCACCTGGAGCTGGGCGTCGACGACCTGGAGTCCGGCGAGGCGGCGATCCTCGAACTGGGCGCCACCAAGCCGGACTTCCAGCCGCAGCCGGACCGCTGGCGGGTGCTGCTCGACCCGGCCGGCCACCCGTTCTGCATCTCGGCGTCAATGTGAAGCGTCAACGTGAGGCGTCAACGTGAGGCGTCAACATGCAGCGTCAACGTAAGGCGTCAGCTTGCAGCGTCAACGTGAGACGTCAGCTTGCAGCGTCAACGTGAGACGTCAGCATGCAGCGTCAACGTAAGGCGTCAGCATGCAGCGTCAACGTAAGGCGTCAGCATGCAGCGTCAACGTAAGGCGTCAATGTGTAGCGTCAATATGAGTAGACCTCCAGCTCATAGATCGACAGTCCGTACTGGGTTGCCCGCGTGATCCCGGTCAGGCGGACGTAGCGGGCGGTGGCCGGAGTCAATGCGACGTTGTCGACGCCGCCGTTGCCTCCGGCCACGGCACCGATCTGGGTCCAGGTGCTGCCGTCGGTCGATGTCTCTATGCGGTACGCGGACGCGTACGCCGACTCCCAGAAGATCTGCACGCGCCCCACCGGAACCGACGCACCCAGATCGACCCTGATCCATTGGTTGTCGGACCAGGAACTGGCCCATCGGGTCGATAAGCTGCCGTCGACCGCGTTGGCCGCCGCGTTGCCGGACTGGACGCTCGACGCGGTGACCGCCTTCCCGGCCGCCCGGTTGGTGATGACGTCACCGCGTTTGGCCGGGAACGAGACGACCTGCTGGTAGGTGGGCCGGTTCTGCCAGGCGATCAGGTTGTGGGTGATGCCACCGAGCGGGGACTGCACGATCGCGTCCGCGCACCACTGGTTGCCGGCCGCGCAGTGCTCGTCGGCCGGGTAGGTGGTGGCGGCCGGCTCGGCGATGGCCGCGGAGAGGCTGGTCAGCAGGGCGGTACGGCAGGCGCTGACGGTGCCGCCGCCGCAGTACTTCGTGGACCAGTTGGGCACGCTGTCACCGAGGACGGCGCGCAGGTCCTTGTCGACCCAGCCCCACCAGCCGTACTGGAAGGAACTGCCCTTGTGGCCCTGGGCCGCGTTGGCCGAATGCGGCAGGTCGGAGACCGGCCCGGTCTGGCCACCGGACGGCGACTCGTTGATCTGGAGCGTGTCGACCAGCGCGTCGGAGAGCCCGGTGCCCAGACCGCTGGAGAACTGCGCCTGGACCAGCTTCGGCCACCAGGCGTCGAAGATCCGGATGGCGTCCGCGTCGGTGTAGGCCTTGCTGCCGGAGGCGGTCTCCTTGCGCAGCGCGCCGTTGGTCAGCCAGGTGCGCAGCTTGGCGATCGCGGCCGCCTGGGTGCTGTCGGTGACGGTGGCCGTGTCGATCACCCGCAGGATGTCGGGCAGGACCGAGGAGCCGCGCAGATCGGTGAGCCCGGCCTTCTCCACCACTTTGAGCAGGGACGCCCGGTCGTACTTCGTCCCGGCCGCGACGCCCGCCTTGAGTGGCGCGTCGAGCAGGTCGCCGCGGTGCACCGCGCCGAAGCTGAAGTTCCCGTCGGCCGCCGAGTAGCCGGCCGCCTGCTTGTTGTTCCAGCTGACGAAGTAGTCCTGGTTGACCGCCTGGACGTGGGCGCTCGCCGGCCGGAACCCGGTCCACTCGTTCGCGGCGTCACCCCAGGTGGGCAGGTTCGGGTCGGCCGTGGCGGGGCGGACCGGCTCGCTGCCGGAGGTGAACATCGCGGTGTCCGCCGAGTTCACGTAGAACCAGTTGAACGCGAAGGCGATGGTCGACGCCGCGTTCGTGAACGCGGCCGGCGTACCCATCTGGGCCGGCTCGTTGAACATCTGGAAGCCGATCGCCGAGTCCGCCTCGTGCCCGTAGGTGGACCGCAGACTGGTGAACGCCACCGGTGTCCCGCCGACCGTGCCGCGCCAGGTGACCAGGCCGTACTTCGTGCGCAGCATGGTCAGCCGGTACGACCCGGCCGGGGTGGAGTCGGCGGTCGTCGGCGCCCACGAGTTCGTCCGGCTCAGCGTCTCCATGGCGGTGCAGGTGCCGTGGTAGAGGTAGTTCGACGACGCCGTGGTGGGCGCGCTGCCGTCCGGGTTGCACAGCCGGATCGCGTACGTGTCGGTGATGTCCTGCACCGACGACGTGGCCGACCAGGCGTAGTCCGGGCCGCGGCCCAGCAGCGTGTAGAGGTTGAGGCCGCTGAACGCGACACCCCGGCTGCTGATCCCCGGCCCCTTCAGCTCCTGCAACATGAGCAGCTGCGGGGCGAAGTAGCCGGTCTGCGGGCCGAAGACGGCGACCGGATGCCCGGTGGCCGAGTTCGCGGCGCTGACCACGGCGGCGTTCGACATGCCACGGTGGGCGCTGTCGATGGTGAGCGTGCTCAGCGACCCGGCGATCGCGCTCTCCCCGGTCACGCCGGTGGCGGCGGATCCGGTGCGGTCGTAGATCAGCGGTTCCGGGGTGGCGCCGGCGTCCGGCATGGCCACCCCGGCCGCGTTCGGGTCGCCCGAGGAGTACGGGAACGACTGTCCCGCGTGCAGCGTGAGCACCGCCTCCGGGTCGTTCTGCGACCGGAACTGCTGCCACACCTGGTCGCCGACGGTGTTGCCGTACTTCGCCCGGGCCGCGACCCGGACCAGCGCGGACTGCATCTCGGTGCCGCCGCCCCCGCCGAACAGCCCGCCGATCACCCCGGCGACCGCGATCAGGTCGGTCATCACGAAGTCCTCGGGACCGCCGGCGTTGGTGACCGAGTCGAGGTGGCCGGTGAGCACGTACTCGCCGGGGCAGTCCCGGGCCGCCATGCAGTCGTCGATGTACTTGTTGACGCCGGCCAGGTACTGCCCGACGTCGTCGTACAGTTGGGCCCCGCGCGTGCCGGAGTCGCGCAGCGCGGTGAGTTGCGCCTGGAGGTCGGCCTCGGTGTAGGGGGAGTTGCGCCAGACGCTCTGCTCCAGATCGCGGTTCCCGGCGGCGCCGCCGGCGAAGCCGGTCAGGCTGCCCCGTGCCACGTGGCGCATCAGGTCCATCAGGAACAGGCGGTCCTGTGCGCCGGCGTAACCGGCGCCGAACATCGTCCCGGCGCGGGTGGTGCCGGTGACGTGCGGGATGCCGAGGGCCTTGTCGCGGACGATCGTGACGTCCGAGCGCGGCGTGACCGTGCTGGCCACCTGGGCGGCCGGTACGCCGTACGAGGCGTCGTTGAAGAACGTGCCGATCTGCTGCGGGGTCAGGCCGGTGTAGCCGTAGGTGAGGTTGGCGTAGGGGGCGAGCTGGTTCGAGGCGTTCGCCGGCATGGTGCCGAACGCCTGGTGGGCCAGGATCGTGGCGAGGTCGGCGTCCCCGTTCTGCCCGGGCGGCAGGATGTCGGAGCACTCACCGAGGCAGTAGTCGTCGGTGGCGAAAGCGGCCGTGGCCGGCGGTGGGCCGGTCACGACGGCCACCGCCGCGGAGGCGATGAGGAGGGCGGCGAGGACGGGGGTGAGGCGTCGGCGCATGGGGGTTCCCTTCGGGGTACGCCAGGGACGCGAAACTTTCTCGGGATATTAAGACATAGACGAATGTGAACGCCAGGTTTCGGTCGATAGGTCAAATCGTCTTGATGTAACGTGCGGTCATGGACGTACCCCCGTTCCCGCGCCTCGCCGGGCACCCGCTGCGCTGGCGGCTGCTCACCGAGCTGGCCGGCGGCGACCTGCGGGTCCGTGAACTGGTCGCCCGGGTCGGCCAACCGCAGAACCTGGTCTCCTACCACCTGCGGCTGCTGCGCGACGGCGGGCTGGTCACCGCCACCCGCAGCGCCCACGACGCCCGGGACACCTACTACCACCTGGACCTGGCCCGCTGCGCCACCGAACTCACCGCCACGGCGTCCGCCCTGCACCCGGCGCTGACCACGGCCGGCTCCCCGCCGGTCGCCGGGCCCGCCTCGGTGCTCTTCGTGTGCACCGGAAACAGCGCGCGGTCACCGATCGCCGAGGCCCTGCTGCGCCACCGCACGGCCGGCGCGGTGACCGTCCTGAGCGCCGGCGTCCGGCCGAAACCGCGGGTCCATCCGCACACCGCCCGGGTGCTGCGGGACGGCTTCGGCATCGAGGACGCGCCGCCGGAGACCCGGCACCTCAACACGCTCACCGGGCGCCGCTTCGACCACGTCGTCACCCTCTGCGACCGGGCCCGGGAGAACTGCCCCGACTTCGGAGGCCGCGCGCGGCACTGGAGCCTGCCCGACCCGGGGGACGACTACGCGGCCTTCACCCGTACGGCCGCCGAGATCGACACCCGCGTCCACCACTTCCTGAAGGGCCAGCTTCGATGACCGCTTCCGATCGGTACGCTCACTGACCGCGCCTCCAGCCCGCGGGGGCTGTCTGAAAGGGCTTCAAACAGCCCCCGCGGCGTTCACGAGTGCATGCCGACCTGGTACCAGCCGGCCGGCTGCTGCACGATGACGTTGAACCGGTTGAACGCGTTGATCGTCGCGATCGTCGCGATCAGCGCCACCAACTGGTCCTCGTCGTAGTGCTTGCGGGCGTTCTCCCACACCTCGTCGGAGACCCCGCCGGCCGCGTCCGCGATCCGGGTGGCCTCCTCGGCCAGCTCCAGCGCGGCCCGCTCGGCGTCGGTGAACACCGTCGCCTCCCGCCAGGCCGCCACCAGGTGCAGGCGCTGCGCGGTCTCCCCGGCGTGCGCGGCGTCCTTGCTGTGCATGTCGACGCAGAACGCGCAGCCGTTGATCTGGCTGACCCGGAGCAGTACCAGCTCCCGGGTCGCGGCCGGCAGGCCCGCGTCCTTGACCGCCAGGCCGGCCGCAGTGAAGTGCTTGATGATCCGGCCGGCCACCGGGTTGCTGAGCAGATCCAGACGAGCTTCCATTGTCGGCTCCTTCGCCGTCGCGTTGGGACGACCTCCAGACACCAGGACTCCCGGATCTGTGACGGCCGGGGTCAGCGCGGGCGCGCCGGCTGGGCGTCGGCGACGATCGTGCCGTTACGCAGGGTCAGATCGTAGGTGATCATCAGTGTCGGGTCGCCCTCATCATCGCTGATGAAGGCCGGTCCGGGCCACCAGACGACATAGCGGCCGTCACGTACGGTGGCCTGAGCGGTGAGCTTTCCAGCGTGAACGGTGACACCGGTCACGTCCGAGCCGACCGCGCCGTCGGTGATCGACGCGCCCCGGAAATCGGCGATCGCCCCCTGGGTGAAGTCGCTCCCGGACACCACCTGCGCCGGGCCGCTGCCACCGGCCTTCCCCGCGATCACATCGTCCACGTCGTCGCTGCCGGGAACGTTGCGCACCAGGCAGGAGCCGGACATGTCCGGGTTCTCGGTGCGGTAGAGCAGCATCGCGAAGTCGCCGCGCCGCTCGGCCAGCACCAGCCGCGCCTCGTCCATGTCCCGCAGCGCCTCCTGGCACTCCGGGCCGATCACGGTGATCTCCGCGTCGGTCAGGGCCGTCGGGGCCGGGGTCCAGGAGGCGTACGCCCGATCGCCGTCCGGCAGCTGTGTCAGCCCGCCCGCCAGGACCGCGACCGCGGCGGTCACCAGGATGAGCCGCGCCCTGCTCCTGCGGGGACGGTCCGGCTCCGGCTCCGCGGCCAGGATCCGCTCCAGGGTGTCCGCGGCCCGGAGGTGCTGCTCGCCGGTGACCGGCTCGGCGGCGTCCATGGTGCGCAGTGTCTCGTCGATGCTGTTCACGGCCGGGTCTCCATCCGTGGGTCGAGTCCGAGGATGGTCAGCGACTCCTCGGCGGGATCGGGTCCGAGGCCACGGCGCAGAGCCCGGCGGGCCCGCAGCAACCGCAGCCGGTACGACGTGGCGGTGATGCCCAGCACCCGCGCCGCCTGCTTCGAGTCCAGCCCGTCGAACACGGTCAGCGCCAGGGTCTCCTGCTCGGCGGCGCTCAGCCCGCGCCACGCCGTGGCCAGATCCAGGCGCCAGGTGATCGCCGCGTCCTCGGCGCCCCCGGCGACCGGGCGCACCTCGGCCAGCCGCACCGCCAGGGCATCCTGCCGGCCCAGCCCACGCCGGGTGTTGAGCAGACAGTTGCGGGCGATCCCGAACAGCCACGCCCGCGCGTCGCCGTGCCGGCGGGGCGCCACGTCCATCCGGCGCCAGGCGGCCAGGAAGGTGTCGGCCACGACGTCCTCGGCGTGGCTGGGATGCACGCGGCGCTGGGCGAACCGCAGCACATCGGCATAGGTGTCGGCGTAGAGCGCACGGAAGCGCGACTCCCGGTCCGGTTTCAATGTCCTCACATCCGGTACCTGTCCATCACCCGGCCCGCTGTTTCCCGGCAATTCTCGGGCGTGGCACACCGGCGACGCGCACGCAGATGCCGTACACCCGGGCGTGGCTCGTCCAGCCGTTCACCCGGCCACGGTTGTTGCTGATCTGCACCCGCTTGCGGGCGTGGTCCACAGCGGAGACCAGATGCAGGTACGTGGTGCCGGCGACCCGGGCCAGCACGATGTCACCGACCTCCACGGTCTCCGGCCGCACCGGCTCGACCCGAACCGGATCACCGCTGCCGACCAGCGGCACCATCGAGTTCCCGCGCGGCCGGAACTCGGCCGCCTGCCCCTGCGCCACCCGTGCCGCTACCGCGTCCAACGCCCCCATAGTGTGATTATCGGCTTACTTCGTGCTCATGGCGCATTGAGGATCATCCTTACTAGGGTGCTTCTCCATGCAGACCGAAGCAGAGGTACGGGCATGGCTGCGCTCACACGGGACGGAGACCGTGCGGCATCCGGGCGGCACACTGTACGCCCACCTTTGCCGGGTCCAGGAACGGCTCGGCGCCCTCGGGCACACGACGGCCACGCAGTCCGCCGGCCTGACCCACGCGGTGTACGGCACCGACGGCTTCGACCTGGCCCTGCTCTTCTGGGGCGAACGCGAGGCACTGCGCGACCTGATCGGCCCCGCCGCCGAAGAGCTCGTCTATCTGTACGGGTCGTGCGACCGCGACCGGACGTGGCCTGACCTGGCCACCAACCGGACGGTCGCGGACCGCTTCACCGGCGAGGTCACCCGCCTCAACGAGGACCAGGTCACCCCGTTCGTGGACCTCACCATCGTCAACGAGCTGGACGTCATGGAACAGGACCCGGCACTGCTCACCGCCAACCGCGCCTACTTCGCCGACCTCTTCGCCGCCTGGGAGCCGGTCACCTCACCCGCCGTCGCCACCGAGGCCCACCGCCTCCTCAACCCCTGAAGATCTTTCCCGGTACGCGTGTCCTCGTCCCGCCTTCATCAGGGCCGTCCCCTCCGGTCGGCGCGCGCCTACCGCCTGCTCCGGCCTGTGCCGCGCCCGCCGGGCTGAGATCGGTGCCCGGGCAGGCCGGGCCGACCGCCACTTCCTGATCTGCCGCCGGTCACGGCCCTGCTTCCGGTCACGCCGGGCGGCCGGTCGCGGTGTTGCCGGCCGTGCTCCCGGATCGCTCCCGGCCGTAGCGCCGCTCGCCCGGTGCGGGTGGTCGCGGTTTGCTGGCCAGGCATCGGGGCTGCCCGCTCCCAGCCGTAGCGCCGGCCGCCCTGGGCGGGTGGTCGCGGTCTTGCTTCCCAGGCACGGGGCTGCCCGCTCCCGGCCGTGGCGTCGGTCGCCCGGGGTGGGTGGTCGCGGTCTTGCTTCCCAGACACGAGGGCTGCCCGCTCCCGGCCGTGGCGTCGGTCGCCCGGGGTGGGTGGTCGCGCTTGCGTGAGGGTGGGCGCGCATGGTGGTGGTGTCGTGGTCGCCTACGTGGCCTATCGGGGCGATGGCCGCCCACGTGGCGGCTTTCGTGTGCGCTCACCGCCGAAAGCCCGGCCGGCTGGAACTCCGCGTGAGCGAGGGACCCGGTTCACCGGCTCTTGTGGAAGATCGAGGTGGCCAGAGGGTCTCTTTCCCGGTTGTTGCCGGGGGTGGATGTCAAGTCGCCTGTTTGCGTGTTTCCCGTCTTCGCCGCGAGGTTAGGCCGGTCACCGTCGGCCGCGCGAGTCATCCGCAGGCATCGATGTAGATCTTGGGTGATCGTCACCGAGCGCGGGATCTTGCGCCATTGTGGCCATCCGGGAGTCTCCTTCTTGGGCGTTCGCGGTTCTCCGTCAAGCGCCCGGTCGGGCGAACCGCCAAATGGGGGCGCCGTCCGCCGCGCTGGGCGGAAATGGGGCTTTCACTGGAGACAGTCGCCCGTTTCGCCCGCTTTGCGTGCCGCTGTTGTGCGATCTTGAACGATTTACCACCGCCCCGGGTGGTAAATCGTTCAAGATCGCTCCGGGTGGCGCGTCCTGCTGCGAGGGATTGCGGATTCGGCCGTAGGCAGCCAAGAAGAAGACTCCCGGATGTATCCGATACCCCAAGGTCTTCCAGCAGAAATAGATCATGGGCGATGATTGGCCGCCGGACAACAGCCAGGAATCAAGATCGGCCCGACAGCCGCCATCGCCCAAGATCGCCGGCGAGTCGGGATGACGCCGCAGCCATCCGACTGCGTGACTCGACATCGCGGCCACCCACAACCGAGAAACAGGCTCCAGAACAGCACGGATGTACCAGGCACCCTCATGCGCCCAAGATCGCGGTCACGGTTGGTGACGTTCGGCGGGTTTCCGTGGCGCGACCGGTATCAAGCGCCACCACCCGCGTGGCGCGAGCGGCGTGACGGCCGGGAGCAGCGGCACGGTTGCCTGGGAAGCAAAACTGCGACCACCCACTCAGGGTGCCCGGCGTGACGGCCGCGAGCAGGCAGCCCCGATGCCTGGGAAGCATGACCGCAACCGCGCGCCCGGAGCGACTGGCGTGATGGCCGGGAGCGGCGGCACGGTTGCCTGGGAAGCGTGACCGCAACCGCGCGCCCGGAGCGACTGGCGTGATGGCCGGGAGCGGCGGCACGGTTGCCTGGGAAGCGTGACCGCAACCGCGCGCCCGGAGCGACTGGCGTGATGGCCGGGAGCGGCGGCACGGTTGCCTGGGAAGCGTGACCGCAACCGCGCGCCCGGAGCGACTGGCGTGATGGCCGGGAGCGGCGGCACGGTTGCCTGGCGAGCACCACCGCAACTACCCGGCTGGCGCGAGCGGCGTGACGGCTGGGAGCAACGCCCAGGTTGCCTGGCATGCACGAAGCGCAACCACCCGCCCGGCGCGAGTGGCGGCACCCGTGGGGGTGGCCGACCGATCTACGCCCGGCGGGCGCGGCACGGGCCGGAGTGGGCAGTGAGCGCGCGCCGACCGGACGGAACGGTCCTGATGAGACGGGCACGGGGACACGCGTACCGGAAAATGGAGCCGGAAGGCGGACCTGGCGGGATCAGCTCAGGACGATGGGGTCGAAGATCTTGGCGAAGGTCTGCTGCTCCTCGGCCGTGTTGAAGCTGGCGTAGTAGTGCAGGCGGTCGTAGTCGGCGTCGCTCGGGAAGACCAGGGAGCTGTTCGCGACCGCCTCCAGGTAGGTGCGGTCGTCGCCGGACTGGGTGGCGGCGTCCTTGCGCAGCTGTTCCTGGGCGGCCGGGACCGGGCAGACGTAGTTGATGTACCCGGCCAGGGACGCCGCGTTCTCCACCTCGTAGAAGAAGTCGATCAGCATGAGGGCGTCGACCGGGTTGGCGGCGGTCACCGGGATCGCGAGGTTGTCGGTCCAGATGGTTCCGCCCTCGTCCGGGATGACGAACTTCAAGTTCGTACCGTCGGAGATGTTCTTCTGGAAGATGTCCCCGGACCAGGCCTGCGAGATCCAGATCTCGCCCTTGCCGAGGGCGTCGAGGTAGTCCTGTTCGTAGTAGTTGCGGACGATGCCGGCGTCCTTCTGCTGGCGCAGCTTGGCGGCGGCCTGGCGCCAGTCGGCCTCGGTGGACCGCCCGGGGGTGATGCCGGCCGCCAGCATGCCGAAGTTGGCCAGCTCGGTGACGTCGGACATCATGCCGACCTTGCCCTTGTACCGCGGGTTCCACAGGTCGGCGAGGCTGGTGACGGGGCCGTCGACCTTGTCCGGGTCGTAGGCGATGCCGGTGATCCCGGAGGCCCACGGCACGCTGAACACGTTGGCCGGGTCGAACGACTCCTCGGTGTACTTCGCGGCGGCGTTCTCGGCGAAGTTCGGCAGGCGGGTGTGGTCGAGCGGCGCCAGGAAGCCGGCTGAGAGGAAACGGCCGAACTGGATGCCGTTGGTGATTACCATCAGGTCGTAGCCGATCGGCTTGCCGGCCGAGAGCTGCGGCTGCACCTTGGCGAACCAGGGGCCCATCTCCTGGATGACCTCTTCGTAGTTCACCGTGATGCCGGTCCGCCTGGTGAACTTCGCGAGCTCCGGCTTCGACGGGTCCATGTAGAGGGGCCAGTTGGCGAAGTCGACCGTGCCGTTCTGCTTCCGGCCCTCCCAGAAGGTCTCGAGCGTGGAGCCCGGGTTCGCCTCCGGCTGGACCTGGCCGGGGACACCGCACGCGGCCAGTGCCGCGCCGAGCGCGGACAGGCCACCGATCCGGAGCGCGTCGCGACGGCCGAGGCGTTGCTGGGTGATGCCGCGGCGCAGGGACGGGTCGGCGGTGGTGCGGTGGAACATCGGACTCCTCGTACCGGGGGCGGCGGGGTTCTGACCAGCAACGTTACGTCGATGACCAGCCGGTAACCATGTGATGAATTCGGCCGATCAGTTGATCTTGACGGGACGTTCATCCATGCCGGATGAGGTGCCGGGAAGCCGCCGTGGCGACGCTCGGGACGGTAGCCCGCGTCCTTGAGGAGGACTACATGACCGGCTATAACGCGCCGACTGACCCCCGGCCGAGTCCCACCGTGAACGCTGGAAAACTGTGGGCCGGTGGCGCGGCCACCGCGGCTGTGGCCGCCCTCATCGCGATCGCCGGCGTCCTGCTCGGCCGCGGCCTGTTCAACGTCGACGTGCTCGCCCCGAAAGGCCAGGGCGCCTGGGGTGACGCCTCCACCGGCTGGTACGCCCTGGGCGCCGCGCTGGCCGCGCTCGCCGCGACCGGCCTGATCCATGTGCTGATCATCACCACGCCCCGGCCGATGCGGTTCTTCGGCTGGGTCATGGCCCTGGCCACCGTGGTGGCGATGCTCGCGCCGTTCGTCACCGACGAGTCGCTCGGCTCCCGGATCTTCACGGCCGGGCTCAACTTCATTCTCGGCGTCGCGATCGGCTCGCTGGTCGCCGGAACCGCCAAGACCGCGATCGTGCCGGTGGCCGTCCATCCGGCGCCCCGGCCCTACCCCCGTCCGTACCGCTGAGGATCTTCACCCCGGAGGGATGATATGGCGACCATGACGTCTCCACCGGACGCGGGTGAGGAGCCCGCGTTCCATGTGCTGTCGGTTCCTGAGGCCCTCGCGGCCGAGAAGGTCGACGGGCAGCGCGGCCTGAGCGCCGAGGAGGTGGTAATCCGGCGCGAGAGGTACGGCCCGAACCGTTTCGCCGAGGCGAAGAAGGAGCCGTGGTGGCGCGCCTTCCTCCGGCAGTACGCGGACCCGATGCAGCTGGTCCTGCTGGCCGCCGGTATCGGTAGCCTCTACCCGCTCAAGCAGTGGGGCACCGGCATCATGCTGATCGCCCTGACGCTGCTGAACGCGGCGCTGGGCCTGCAGCAGGAGGGCAAGGCGGCGGCCGCCATCGACGCCCTCCAGAAGATGATGATCATCAAGGCCAAGGTACGCCGGGACGGCGCGCTGGCCGAGGTGCCCGCCGAGGAGCTGGTCCCCGGGGACGTGGTGGTGATGGAGGCCGGCGACGTGGTGCCGGCCGACGGGCGCCTGCTGCGCGCGGCCACCCTGGAGATCGACGAGTCGGCGCTGACCGGTGAGAGCCTGCCGGTGGCCAAGGACGTGGACCCGGTCCAGTCGGCCGACACCGCGCTGGGCGACCGGTCCGACATGGCCTACATGAACACCAACGTCACCCGCGGCACGGGCGAGCTGCTGGTCACCGCGACCGGCATGACCACCGAGGTCGGCCGGATCTCCGGCATGCTCCAGACCGAGAAGGACGCGGACACGCCGCTCACCCGGCAGCTCAGCAAGCTCACCAACCAGATCCTGGTGATCGCCGGTTTCGCCCTGGTGGCCTCGGTGATCATCAACCTGGCCCGGGGCAATGCGTTCACCGTGGTGTTCACCGCGGCGGTGGCGTTCGCCGTGTCGGCCATCCCGACCGGTCTGCCCGCCGTGGTCACCACGATCCTGTCGCTCGGCACGCAGATGCTGGCCAAGTCCAACGCGATCGTGAAGCGGTTGCGCTCGACCGAGACGCTCGGCTCCACCTCGGCGATCAACTCCGACAAGACCGGCACGCTGACGCTCAACCAGATGACCGCGATCGAGATGGCCATCCCGGGGCACCGCTACACCATCTCCGGCGGCGGCTACTCGATCGACGGCGTGATCAAGCGGGTGGCCGGCGAGGGAGAGGTCGACCTCGAGGAATACCTGCTGCCGATGGTGCTGGCCTCGGACGCGGTGGTCAACGACGGCAACCTGATCGGCGACCCGACCGAGGGCGCGCTGGTGGTGCTCGCCGAGAAGGGCGGCATCGACTCGGTGACCACCCGGGAACGGTACCCGCGGGTGGCCGAGCTGCCGTTCGACGCGGCGTACAAGATGATGGCGACCTTCCACCGGATGACCGGCCCGGACGGAGCCGAGGTGATCCGCTGCTTCGTCAAGGGCGCGCCGGACCAGGTGCTGGCCCGCTCGACGGTGACCGACGAGATGGGCGTGAAATATCTGGCCGAGAACACCCGCCTGGCCCGGCAGGGGCTGCGGGTGCTGGCCACCGCCCGCCGCGACTTCGACCCGGCGACCTTCGACCCGGCCGCCGACCTGCTCACCCTGCTCGACGACCTGACCCCGCTGGCGCTGATCGGCATCGTCGACCCGCCCCGCCCGCAGGCCCAGGCCGCGATCACCCAGGCGCACGCGGCCGGCATCGAGGTCCGCATGATCACCGGCGACCACGCGGTCACCGCCGCGGCCATCGCCGGCAAGCTGGGCATCCGCGGCCGGGCGATCACCGGCGCCGAGTTCGGCGCGATGAGCGACGAGGAGGTGGACCGGGAGATCGACGGGATCGGCGTGATCGCCCGGGTCACCCCGGAGCACAAGGTACGCCTCGTCGAGGTGCTCAAGCGCAAGGGCCACATCGTCGCGATGACCGGCGACGGCGTGAACGACGCGCCGGCGCTGAAGAAGGCGGACATCGGCATCGCGATGGGGATCACCGGCACCGAGGTCAGCAAAGAGGCCGCCGCCATGATCCTCACCGACGACGACTTCGCCACCATCGTGAAGGCCGTCGAGCTGGGCCGGGCCCTCTACGCCAACCTGAAGAAGTACATCTTCTTCCAGATCGGCGTACTGATCGGCATGGTCGTCACGTTCCTCGCGTCGAGCATCTTCAACATCGCCTCCGGCGTGCCGTTCGTGCCCCTCCAGACCCTGTGGCTCAACTTCACCACGCAGGTGTTCCAGGCCGTGGGGCTCGGCTACGGCAAGGCCGAGGCCGACATCATGCAGCGCAAGCCGCGCAAGTCCGACGAGCCGCTGCTGAGCCGCAGCTCGCTGGGCTGGCTGAGCTTCGTCGGCCTGGTGATGGGCGTGGTCACCCTCGCGGTGATCTGGTGGGCCGACGACAGGTACGGCCTGGACCCGGGCCGCACCATGGGCCTGACCGCCTTCTCGATCGCCAACCTGACCTTCTCGCTCACCGCGCGCAGTGAACTGCGGTCGGTGTTCAGCCTGGAGACCTTCGACGACCGGCGGTTCCTGATCACCACCGGGATGTCGGCGGCCGCCATCGTGCTGGGCACCGAGCTGGGTCTGTTCCAGAGGATCCTGAACACCACCAGCCTGGACCTGGGTCAGTGGCTGATCTGCCTGGTGGCCGGCTCGATCGTGATCCTGCCGACCGAGATCCGTAAGGCGGTCTTCCGGCGGCGGGCCGCGAGACAGACCGCCGCGGTGGCGTGATGGGCACGCCGGGGCTGCTGCAACTGGGCGACGTGGCGATCGGCGCGGCCATCCGCGCCGGGGAGCGGGCCGGCGAGACACTGACCCGGCTCCGGGACGAGGCCCGGGCGCGGATCAAGGAGGTCCGGCTCGACGATCTCAACGAGCTCGCCGAGCTGGGCGCCTCCGAACGCAACCGGGTGATCGAGAACGCCATCACCGCGCTGGCCCACTCGCGGATCGTCGACCGGGTCGTGGAGATCCAGTTGGCCCGGGTGCTGGAACTGCTGGAACGCGAGCCGGACCGGATCCGGGCCCTGGTCCGGGGACAGCGCGACAGCATGGTCGGCGACGTGGTGGGCCGGGTGCGGGCGGGCGCGGCGGCCGGTGACGCCGCCGTGGACCGGATCACCCTGCGGATGACCGGTCGCGGCCAGCTCATCGATCCCTCAACATGAACGAGTACGCCGGGCTGGTGAGCCGGTTCCTGGCGTACACGGTGGACGCGGTCGTGGTGGCCGTGTTCACGGGCGGGGCGGCGCTGGTCTTCGGGGTCATCGCCGCCATCGTCGGTTCCGGGGCGTGGGAGCTGGCCCGGCTGGTCGTGTCGTCCTATCTGGCGCTGCTGCCCGCGGTGCTGGCGCTCTACTGCGCGGTTTTCTGGATGCTGGCCGGCCGGACCCCCGGGATGGCGTTCCTCGGCCTGCGTGTGGTGCGTGCCGACGGGCGTACGCCGGGCTGGTTCGCCTCGTTCCTGCGTGGCCTGATGCTGGCGTACTTCCCGATCGGGGCGCTGTGGCTGCTGATCGACCGGCGGCGGCAGGGCCTGCACGACAAGGTCGCCCGCACCTCGGTGGTGCGGGCGACCCCGGCATCGACGACACAGTGAACATGGAACGCGCCGGCCACCGTGGCTCGAAGCCTGACGGTGACCGGCGCGGGCCGGTCCGGGTCGCTGGTCAGCGACCCAGGATGCGGGCCTTCTGCTCCTGGAACTCCTGCTCGGTGAGCACCCCCTGAGCCTTCAGCTCACCCAGCCGCTGGAGCTGTTCGAGCTGGGCCGAGGTGTCGTCCACCGGCGGCGGCGGCGGGGGAGGAGGCGGCGGCGCCGACTCGTAGTACTGCTGCTGCGGGGGAGGAGCCTGTTGGGCCCACCGGCCGGCCTGCCTCCGGGAGACCCGGTTGGACACCGCGGTCGCCGTGCCGGCGACCACCGCGGTCCGTGCCATGCCACGCAACAGTCCGGGCATCGCGATCACCTTCCCTGGAGGGAGGCCGCCACGGCCTCCTCGGTCTCGTCGAGGGCCTGCAGCAGTGCCTGGACCGGGATTCGCCCGCCCGCCACCAGATGCGCCCCGTTGCGGCGCAGTGCGGTGGCCAGCGGTGCCGCCCACAGGTTCTCGTACACCAGGATGATCGCGGCCGCTCCCTCCTCCAGAATGCCGGCGATGTCGTGCAGGTCGTCGCCGCCGAGGATGCCCGACGCGGCGCCCTGGAAGGCGCCGAAGCCGCTCAGGTCGAGCTCCTTGTGCTCGAAGGCGGTCACCCCGCCGCCGTGCTCCTTGCGGACGAAGAGGATGTCCAGCACGCGGATGATCCCCCGGTCCACCAGGTCCATCAGCAGCGGCAGCGCCGTCCCGTTCAGGCTCCCCTCGGGGAACTCGACACACAGGTAGTCGACCGGGCCCATTTCGCCCAGTTCCACCTCGCTCATCTCAGCCTCCCGCTCATCGCTCTCCCAAGCTCGTACGCGCCCGATGTCAACGTGTTCAGCGTGCTGGGCCGCGGGCCGGGCCACGTCATCCGCCGAGGGTGAACTCCGGAGGGCGCCGGGACCGCCGGTACGCCGTGGGACGGGGTTCATCCACGCCGGATGAGGTGCCTTCAGGGGCGCGCGAGGAACCGTCGGCAGGGGCCGGTAGAACGCCGGCCGTCGATTTTCTCCGCTGGCGAGGAGCAGACCATGAACATTCCGGCGAGCGAATCACCACCGGCCGGTTCCCCGGACGGTACCGGCCCGGAGGACGAGCGGGTGGAGGATTCGGCGCGGGTCGGCGTACCGGACTCCGAGGAGATCGAGCGGCTCCGGGCGGAGGTGACCGCTCTGCGTGCCCAGCTCGAAGGCCAGGGGCGCCGAAGGCGGCCGCGCGGTGTCGCGATCCGCCGGGGCGTGGCCGCCGTGCTCGCCGCCGTCGCCGCCTTCGCGCTGGTGACCAGCGTGGTCGGGCTGTGGGCGGCGAGGACCACGCTGAACACCGACCGGTGGGTGGCCACCGTCGCGCCGTTGCCGCAGGACCCGAAGGTGAACGCGGCGGTCGCCGAGTACGCCACCACCGAGGTCTTCCGGGTGCTCGACGTGGAACAGCGGCTGCGTGCCGTGCTGCCGGAGCAGGCCGCGTTCGTGGCCGGGCCGCTCACCGGGCAGATCCGCGAGCAGGTCCGCAAGACGGTGCAGAACGTGCTGGGCAGCGACCGCTTCCAGGTGATCTGGGTGGAGCTGAACCGGCAGTTGCACCAGCGGATGGTCGCCGTCATCGAGGGGGAGAGCAGTGTCGTCACGGCGAGCGAGGACAGTGTCCAGATCGACCTGCTGCCCCTGATCAACCAGGTGCTGCGGCAGCTCAGCGACCAACTGCCGACCCTCTTCGGCAAACAGGTCACGCTGCCCGACCTGAGCAGCGGCGCCATCCCGGAGAACCTGCGGCTGCGGGTCGAGGAGGCGCTCGGGGTGACGTTGCCGGCCAACTTCGCCACGTTCACCGTCTACGACTCCGGGCAGCTGTGGGAGGTCCAGCAGGCCGTCGACTCGGCGAAACGGTATCTGGCGCTGTTCGTGGCCGGGACGATCCTGCTGCTGCTGGCCGCGTTCGTGGTGTCGCCGCAGCGCCGCCGGACCGCGGTGCAGTTCGGGCTCTGGCTGGTGGCGGCGGCCGTGACGGTCACCGCGGTGCTGCGCGCGGTGCGCCGGGAGATCCTCGAGACGGTGCCGGCCGGGGTCTACCACGACGGGGTGGACGCGGCCATGACCACGGTGTTCAGCCTGCTCCGGGAGCGGGCGGTCCAGCTCATCCTGATCGGCTCGGCGATCGCGCTGCTGGCGTACCTGGCGGGGCCGGGCCGGTTCCCGGTGTGGCTGCGCCGCTCGACGGCGCGGGGCACGGCGGCCGGCTGGCGGCAGGTCCGGGCCGGTTCGGCGGTGGTCGTGGCCCGGGGACCCGGCTTCATCGCCGCGCATCTCGATCCGGTACGGGTGGGCGGGCTCGTCGTGGCGATCCTGCTGGCCCTGGTGCTGTCCTCGTGGACGTCGCTGCTGGTGATCGTGGTGCTGCTGGCGGCGTACGAGGTGGCGGTCACGCTGATCGCGCGCCGGCAGGCCGAGGCGGTACGGACGCCGCCGCCCGCCCTCGGCTGAGGACGGGCGGCGGGAAGTTCGGCTCATACGTCCGTGACGGCCTCCAACCGGCCGTCACGGACCGCTGCCGTGAAGGCCGCGTGGTCGGCCTCGACCTGGTCGGCGTACGACTCGGCGAACTCCGCCAGCGCCTTGTCGAACCGGTCGCGGGAACCCAGGTACGCGGCGATCGCGATCCGGTCCCCGCCGCACGCGTGGGCCCGGGCCAGGGTCCAGGCGCACAGGCTCCCGTACGCCGTCAGCGCCCCGGCGTCCATCTCCTGGACCGTGGCGCCGCCCTTCCAGTCGCGCAGCTGGCGTACGTAGAAGTCGCGGGTCTTCCCGTCGAACCCCTCGACCCGGTGCCAGCCCAGGAAGATGTCGCTGGCCGCCTGCATGATCCGCTGACCGGCCACCACCCGGCGGCCCTCGTTGTCGATCTCCGTCCCGCCGGGCCGCGGCACCAGCCCCCGCAGCACCGACGGCCCGGCCTCCTTGACCTGCAACAGCAGCGGGTCGTCCGGGTCCCGGCCGGTCAGCAGCACGATCCAGCAGCGGGTGCCGACACTGCCGACACCGACCACCTTGCGGGCCATGTCGACGAACTGGAAGGCGTCGAACAGCCGCCGCCGGTCGTCGGCGAGGCTGTCGCGGTACCCGGCCATCAGGTCGATGATCTGTGCCTCGAGCTGCTTGCGGGTCACGTCCGGCACCAGGTCCTCGACCGGCACCAGCAGCGGCGGGTCGGCGACGATGCGCCGGCGCCCGTCCACCTCGGCGGTCAGTTTCCGGTACGCCTGGAGGCTGGTGCGGGTGCGCGCCTTCGCCCCGACCCGGGCCAGCCGTTCCTGGCGGGTCCGGGTGAGCTTGTCGCCGAGCTGCTCGCGCAACTCGTCGAGGTCGGCGCGGGCGTACCAGAGGTCCAGCGTTCGCATGGCCGCGAAGCGGGTCATCGCCTCCCGGTAGGCGCGCACCGACGACGCCACGATCGCGGCGCGGTCCCGGCGTTTGAACCCGTTCTCCCGGCCGGCCAGCGCCAGGCTGGTGGCCAGGCGTTTGACGTCCCATTCGAACGGGCCGGGGTGCGTCTCGTCGAAGTCGTTGAGGTCGAAGACGAGACGCCGTTCCGGGGAGGCGTAGAGGCCGAAGTTGAAGATGTGCGCGTCCCCGCAGAGGTGGGTGTCCAGCTCGGTCGAGGGTGCGGTGGCCAGGTCCCGGGCCATCAGCAGCGCGGTGCCGCGGTAGAAGGCCAGCGGGGACGCCATCATCCGCCCGTGCCGGATCGGCAGCAGCTCCGGAAGCCGGTCGCCCTCCTCGGCGGTGAGCACGCCGACCGGGTCCTCCCGGCCGGCGGCCGGTTCGTATGCGGCGTGCGCGGCGGGCGGGACGCGCTTGCGCGCCTCCCGCCCGGTCTGTGCGCGCGACGCCGGGTCAGGGCGTCGCGCCACCGAACGCCTCCAGGAGGATGTCCCGTTCGCCCTCGGTCAGGTTGGTGGCGATCAGCTGCTTGTGCAGGCCGTGGAACCGTTCGCCGAGCCGGTCCAGGTTGCCCTGGTCGGTGACCAGGAACAGCGCCGAGGTGCCCTCGGTGATCTCGGCCCGGATGGTCTCCAGCTGCTGCCGGTCGATGCCGGTGCCCTCGGTGGCCTTGACCAGGGCGCCGATGCCCGCGCCGACGGCCGCGCCGGCGACCGGGACGAGGAAGAGGCCGCCGATCACGATGCCCCAGAAGGCGCCCCAGCCGGTGTACCGGTGGCCGCTCTCGTGCTCGTGGTGGGTCTCCGGGGCGGCCGCGCCCTGCGGCCAGCTGACCACCGCGTAGTCAATGATCTTGACGAGGCCCTCGTCGCGGGCGTGCCGGAGGATGCCGGCGGCCTGTTCCGCGCGCTGCGGGTCGTCGAACTTCCATACCGTGAACGTGGTCATGGGGGTTCTTCCTCCTCGGGGGTCAGGGACGGGGCCGTCCCGAATGGGTCCGCTTCTCGGCGGGGGGTCCACCGGAGAGCAGGTCGTTGATCCAGCGGGTCGACGGGTCGATGTCCACCAGCAGGCCCTTGGCGAGCAGGGTCAGCGGGATGGCCAGCAGTGCGCCGAGCGCGCCCAGCACCCAGGCCCAGAAGATCAGCGACAGGAACGAGACGGTGGCGGAGAGGCCGACCGCGTCGCCCACGATCTTGGGCTGGATGATCGACTGGATGATGAAGTTGACCACGCAGTAGAGCGCGATCACGGCCAGCATCAGCTCGGGGCCGCCCTGGAGCAGGCCGAGCAGGGCCGGTGGCACCACCCCGATGATGAAACCGATGTTCGGGATGTAGTTGGTGATGAACGACAGCAGGCCCCACAGCAGCGGCAGCGGGATGCCGAGCCACCACAGCAGCGCCACGTCGAACACCGCCACGATCAGCCCGAACACCGTGCACACCAGCAGGTAGCGCCGGGTGCCGTGGGCGAACGAGCGCAGCGCCTCGACCACCTGCGGGCGTTCCGCGACGGTTCCCTGCAACCGGGCCGGGAAGTCCACCGCGTCGATGCACATGAACAGCAGCACGGCCAGCAGGAAGATCGAGTTGGACAGGACCGAGGCCAGGCCGCCGAAGAGGGAGCCGACCAGGTCCAGCACGGTTCCGGCGTCGGCGCCGGCGACCGCGGTCCGCACCTGCTCGACCTGGATGCCGAGCGAGCTGAGGCCCTGGACCAGGTCCTCGCGGATGCCCGCGAACTGGGCCTGGTACTGCGGCAGCAGGTCGATCAGCTGGGACACCGAGACCAGCAGCGCCCCGCCGAGCGCGAACAGTCCCAGGTAGACGACCAGCGTGGTGACGGTCATGGCCACCCAGGACGGTGCGCCGTGGCGGCGCATCCACTCGGTGAGCGGGCTGACCGTCACCGCGAGCATGAGTCCCAGGAAGACCGGTCCGACGAGATCCGACACCCCGCGCAGGCCGGCCACCACCACCACGAGGCAGGCGGTGCCGAGCAGAACGATCACCCCGCGTGGCAGGCCCGCCTGGCCGCCTTGGCCGTTCTGGTGGTTACGCGCGGCGAGCCGCGGCAAGAGCCGCGGCTGCCGGGCGACCAGGCGGGTCATGGTCCGCTCCGGCCGGGACCGCCTCCTCGTTCGGTCCCGGCCGGGCGGCCGTCAGTACTTGACCTCACGGCCGTGCACGGTCAGGGCGTAGATCACCAGAACGTCGAGGGCGATCACGATGCTGCACCACACCGGGTAGGCCGGCAGGAACGCCAGGTTGGCCAGCGCGCTGAGCCCGGCGATGATGACGCCGACCACGCGAGCCCACATCTGGCCCGCGAGGAGGCCGAGCCCTGTGCCCACCGCGATCAGGCCGATCACGATGTGCGTCCAGCCGTAGGTGCTGAAGTTCACCGGCACGACAAGGCCGTTGGAGGTGGTCAGAAAGAAGTCCTCGCGAAACAGGGCGACGATCCCCTCGATCGCCTGGAACGAGCCGAGCATCAGCATCATGACGCCGGCGAAGACCACCATCCCCACCCAACCGGTCGGCTGGCGCCGCCCGGCGGGCGCGTAGTTCTCCGCCTGTAGCGGCTCTGTGTTGGTCATGGTTATTCTCCCTCGTCAACGGGGTTCTCCGGTGATGGTCCGATCATGTGGCGGGACCGGTGACCGCCACGCCATCCGTGGCGGATGAAACCCCGGTCAGGCGGCGGAGACAGACGACCTCCACGCCGGACCGGTCCAGACGGGTGAGCAGCTTCTCCAGGTCGGCGTCCGAGAGCTTGCCGCGGATCGTGCTCTGCCGCGGGAGGGTGCGCCAGCGCAGATCGCCCAGCGCCATGCGTAGCAGGGGACCGAGGAACCCCCGGACCCGGATCTCGTACCGCTCCTGCATGACTGCGCCCCCTCCACCGGTGACTGTCTGTAGCAGCCACCTTTCACGACGTGACCCCGGATGACTTCATCCGCTCGGAATGAGGAATGCCGACCGTGTCCGTGGCTGACTGATCGGGACGCCGCAGTGCCCCGTTTGCGGCGGCACGACAGTGACACCACACGGGTACGGAAGGAGAGAGCCATGGCGATTCTGGTAGCCATCGGTTATTCCGACGAGACCACGGCGACGGCGGCGTCGCTGGAGGCGAATCGGCTGGCCAAGGATCTGATCATCCAGCCGGACGCGATCGCGACGATCATCCGCGACAAGGAGGGCAAGTTCCACGTCACCACGAACCACCACGCCGTGGCGGGCGGCACCACGTGGGGCATGTTCTGGGGTCTGCTCTTCGGGATGCTGTTCTTCATCCCGGTGCTCGGCATGGCGGTCGGCGCCGGCCTCGGCGCCCTCACCGGCAAGCTGACCAAGGGCGCCATCAACAAGGAGTTCCAGGAGCGCATCCGCGAGGAGCTCCAGCCGGGCACGTCGGCGCTGTTCCTGGTGGTCGAGGCGGTCACCCCGGACAAGGCGGTGGAGGCGCTCAGCAAGTTCGGTGGCACGGTGCTCAAGTCGTCGCTGTCGAAGGAGGCCGAGGCCGAGCTGCAGGACGCCCTGCACGGTGGCGAACAGCAGTAACGTTTCCGGACCCGGACGCCGCCCGAGATCGGGTGGCGTCCGTCGTATATGAGGGTGAGAGGACGGGGAGGACCAGAGATGGCGATCGGCGACTGGGCGCCGGGACTGAGGGTCGCCGCCGGGTACAAGCCGGCCTGGCTGCCGAAGGACCTGGTGGCCGGGATCGTGCTGACCACCCTGCTCGTGCCGCAGGGCATGGCGTACGCCGAGCTGGCCGGCCTGCCACCGATCACCGGGTTGTACACCTCGATCCTGTGCCTGCTCGCGTACGCCGTCTTCGGGCCGTCGAAGATCCTGGTCCTCGGCCCGGACTCGTCGCTCGGCCCGATGATCGCCGCGGTGGTCCTGCCGTTGATCGTCGCGGACGGCGACCCGGCCCGGGCGGTGGCGCTGGCCTCGGTGCTGGCCCTGCTGGTCGGGGTGATGATGACGGTGGCCGCGGTCGCGAAACTCGGATTCGTGGCCGACCTGCTGTCGCATCCCACCCAGATCGGGTACATCAACGGCCTGGCCCTGACCATCCTGATCGGGCAGCTGCCGAAGCTGTTCGGCTTCTCGGTCGACGCCGACGGCCTGATCGGCGAGGCGGTGGGCTTCGTGCGCGGTGTCGCGGCCGGGGAGACGCTGCCGGTGGCGCTCATCATCGGCGCCGGCGGCCTGGCCGTCATCCTGCTGCTGCAACGCTTTCTGCCGAAGGTCCCCGGCATCCTGGTCGCGGTCCTCGGCGCCACCGTGGTGACGTCGGTGTTCGGGCTGGCCGACCAGGGCGTCGACGTGGTCGGGCCGCTGCCGCGGGGCTTCCCGCCGCTGACCATCCCGCACATCGACTGGTCGGACCTGGGCATCCTGGCGGCCGGCGCGCTCGGCATCACCCTGGTGTCGGTCACCGACACCATCTCCACGGCGTCCGCCTTCGCCGCCCGTACCGGGCAGGAGGTGCGCGGCAACCAGGAGATGGCCGGCATCGGGGCGGCCAACCTGGCGGCCGGGCTGTTCCAGGGCTTCCCGGTCAGCACCAGCGGATCGCGGACCGCGGTGGCCTTCCAGTCCGGCGCCCGTACCCAGTTGACCGGGGTGGTCGGCGCGGCGGCCATCACGCTGCTGCTGGTCCTCGCGCCCGGGCTGCTGCGGAACCTGCCGCAAGCGATGCTGGCGGCCGTGGTGATCGCCGCCTCGCTGTCGCTGGCCGACATGTCCGGCATGCGGCGGCTGTGGCGGCAGCGGCGGGTGGAGTTCAGCCTGGCGCTGGCCGCGTTCCTGGGCGTGGCGCTGCTGGGCGTGCTGCCCGGCATCGCGGTCGCGGTCGCGCTGTCGGTGCTCAACGTCTTCCGGCGGCTGTGGTGGCCGTACTCGACCGAACTGGGCCGCCCGGACGGGGTGGCCGGATACCATGACGTGCGCTCCTACCCGGACGGCGTGCGGTTCCCCGGGCTGGTGCTGTTCCGTTTCGACGCGCCGCTGATCTTCGCGAACGCCCGCACGTTCCGTGAGGAGATCCGGCACCTGGCGCATGCCGATCCGGCGCCGCAGTGGATCGTGGTGGCAGCCGAGCCGATCACCGACATCGACACCACCGCGGCCGACATGCTGGAGGACCTCGACGAGGAGCTCAACGCGAACGGGATCTCGCTGGTGTTCGCGGAGATGAAGGACCCGGTGCGTGCCAAGATCGACCGGTACAAGCTGACCCGCACCATCGATCCGGAACACTTCTACCCGACGATCGAGGACGCGGTGGCCGCCTTTCACTCGCGGCGGGGGAAGTGACCGAGGCCCCTGGGGGCCGAGCCTGGCGGTATGGCCATCAACGAGACGGGTGCCGAGCAGCGGCGCCTCCACGACGCCGACACCAACGCCGTGCCGTGGCGGAAGTGGGGACCGTACCTCAGCGAACGGCAGTGGGGCACGGTCCGCGAGGACTACAGCCCGGGCGGCGACGCCTGGGGACATCTCAGTCACGATGCCGCGCGATCCCGGGCGTACCGGTGGGGCGAGGACGGCATCGCCGGGTTCTGCGACGAGGAGCAGGCGGTCTGCCTGGCCGTCGCGCTGTGGAACGGCCGGGACCCGATCCTCAAGGAGCGGTTTTTCGGTCTGACCAACTCCGAGGGCAACCACGGCGAGGACGTCAAGGAGTACTGGTTCTACGTCGACGCCACCCCCACCCACTCCTACCAGCGGATGGTCTACAAGTACCCGCAGGCGCCGTTCCCGTACGAGGATCTGATCGTCTCCAACCGCAACCGCGGCCGCAACGACTTCGAGTACGAGCTGCTGGACACCGGGATCTTCGCCCAGGACCGGTACTTCGACGTCGTCGTGGAGTACGCCAAGGACGGCCCGGAGGACATCCTCGGCCGGATCACCGTGCACAACCGGGGCCCGGAGCCCGCGCCGCTGCGCCTGCTGCCCACCCTGTGGTTCCGCAACACCTGGTCGTGGGACCGCCCGGAGCCGAAGCCGGCGCTGCGGGCCGTCGACGGCGGCGTCGAGGCGGTCCACCACCGGCTCGGCACCCGCCGGTTCGAGGTGTTCGGTGACCACCCGCTGCTGTTCACCGAGAACGAGACCACCGGCACCGGCCGCTACGGCAAGGACGCCTTCCACCGGTACGTGGTGGACGGCGACACCGGCGCGGTGAACCCGGACGGCACCGGCACGAAGGTGGCCGCCGACGTGGCCGTCGAGGTGCCGGCCGGCGGTTCGGTCACCGTCCGGTTCCGGCTCTCCGACCAGCCGTCCGCCGGTGACGCGACGGCCTTCGACGAGCTGGTGGACCGGCGGCGGGCCGAGGCCGACGAGTTCTACGACGTGCTGCTCGACCCGCGGCTCGGCGAGGACGAGCGGCGGGTGACCCGGCAGGCGCTGGCCGGCATGCTGTGGAGCAAGCAGTACTTCGGCTACGACGTGGAGCGCTGGCTCTCCGAACACGGCCGGGACCCGCTGGACGCCAAGGGGATCCGCAACGGCGAATGGTTCCACATGATCTGCCACGACGTCATCTCGATGCCGGACAAGTGGGAGTACCCCTGGTTCGCGGCGTGGGACCTGGCGTTCCAGTCGATCTCGCTGGCGGTGGTCGACCGGGCCTTCGCCAAGGACCAGCTCGATCTGCTGCTCAGCCGCCGCTACCTGCATCCCAACGGCCAGATCCCGGCGTACGAGTGGAACTTCAGCGACGTGAACCCACCGGTGCACGCCTGGGCCACCTATCTGGTCTACGAGCTGGACAAGGCCCGCAGCGGCCGGGGCGACCACGACTGGCTGGAGGCGATCTTCCACAAGCTGGCGCGGAACTTCACCTGGTGGGTGAACCAGAAGGACCACGACGGCAACAACGTCTTCCAGGGCGGCTTCCTCGGGCTGGACAACATCGGCGTGTTCGACCGCAGCGCCCCGCTGCCCACCGGCGGTTACCTGGACCAGGCCGACGGCACCGCGTGGATGGCCCTCTACTGCCAGAGCATGCTGTCGATCGCGCTGGAGCTGTCCCAGCGCGACCCGGTCTACCTGGAGCAGGCGCAGCAGTACTTCGAGCACTTCGCCTGGATCGCGGTGGCGGTCAACCACGAGCACGGCAGCGCGGCCATGTGGGACGAGGAGGACGGCTTCTTCTACGACCTGCTGCGGCTGCCCGACGGCGGCGCCCAGCGGCTGCGGGTGCGCTCGCTGGTCGGCCTGCTCCCACTGGCCGCCGCGACCGTGTACGACAGCGGCACCACCGCCCGGTACCCGCAGCTCATCGAGGGTGTCCAGGACTTCCTGGACCGGCACCCCAGTGTCAACTCGGTGCTGACCCGGGGCCGGATGCAGGGCCGGCACGGTGAGCGGCTGCTGGCGCTCTTCGACGAGGAGCGGCTGCGGCGGATCCTGACCCGGCTGCTCGACGAGAACGAGTTCCTCAGCCCGTACGGGATCCGGTCGCTGTCGAAGCACCACGCCGAGCACCCGTTCGAGGTCCGGGTCGGTGACCAGACGTTCGGGGTGTCGTACCAGCCGGCGGAGTCGGACAGCGGGATGTTCGGCGGCAACTCCAACTGGCGTGGGCCGATCTGGTTCCCGGCCAACATCCTGATGGTCCGGTCCCTGCTGAACCTGTACGTCGCCTACGGCGACGAGCTCACCGTCGAGTGCCCGACCGGCTCCGGGGTGAAGATGACGTTGTTCGAGGTGGCGCGGGAGATCTCCGGCCGGTTGACCAGGATTTTCCTGCCCGGCCCGGACGGCCGTCGGCCCTGCTACGGTGGCCAGGAGGTCTTCACCACGGAGCACTGGAAGAACCTGATCACCTTCGCTGAGTACTTCCACGGCGACAACGGGGCCGGCCTGGGCGCCACCCATCAGACCGGCTGGACCGGGCTGGTGGCCGTGTTCCCGAACATCTTCGCCGGCCTGTCCGGCCCGGACCTGCTCCTCGAGGGCATGACCGGGGTGCTGCGGCGGGCACAGGTCGAGGAGGAGGACCGTTGAGCGAGTGGCCGGACACGCCGGTGATCTACGAGATCGGCACCTGGCCGTGGCTGACCGGGTTGAGCCGGCGCTTCGGCCGCCCGGTCACACTCGCCGACGTGCCCGGCGAGGTGTGGGACGAGATCGCCGTGCCCGGGATCGACGCGGTCTGGCTGATGGGCGTCTGGGAGCGCAGTCCCGCCGGGCTGGCCCTGGCCCAGCACAACGAGGACCTGCAACGGTCGTTCCGGGAGGCGCTGCCCGACCTGGCGCCGGAGGACGTGGTCGGCTCGCCGTACTGCGTGCGCCGCTACCGGGCCGACGAGCGGCTGGGCGGGCCGTCCGGGCTCGCGGCCGCCCGCGCGGCACTGCGGGGGCGGGGCGTCCGGCTGATCCTCGACTACGTGCCCAACCACGTGGCGCCCGACCATCCGGCGGTCTCGCTGAACCCGGAGTGGTTCGTCCGGGGCTCGGCCGAGGATCTGGCCGCCGACCCGCGGGGCTGGTTCGGCGCGGGTGAGCACGTGGTGGCGCACGGCCGGGACCCGTTCTTCCCGCCGTGGCCGGACGTGGCCCAGCTCAACGCGTTCGCCCCGGGGCTGCGCGACGCCACGGCGCGGGTGCTGGGCGACATCGGCGACCAGTGCGACGGGATCCGCTGCGACATGGCGATGCTGTTCACCAACGAGGTGTTCGCCCGTACCTGGGGGCGGTGGGTGGGGCCGGCGCCGGAGGAGGAGTTCTGGCCGCAGGTCTTCGCCCGGGTCCGTGCCCGGCACCCGGGCCTCGCGCTGATCGCCGAGGCGTACTGGGACATGGAGTGGACCCTGCAGCAGCAGGGTTTCGACTTCTGTTACGACAAGCGGCTCTACGACCGGCTGGTCCACGAGGACGCCGGGTCGCTGCGCAAGCATCTGGCGGCGGGCCGCGACTTCCAGGACGGCCTGGTGCGGTTCCTGGAGAACCACGACGAGCCGCGGGCCGCCGCGACGCTGCCCCGCCCGCGGGGCCGGGCCGCGGCGGTGGCGATCGCCACGCTGCCGGGCGCCACGCTCTGGCACGACGGCCAGTTCGACGGACGGCGTACCCGGCTGCCGGTCTTCCTGGCCCGGTTCCCGGACGAGCCGGACGACCCGGAGTCGCGCGACTTCCACCGGCGGCTGCTGACGGCCGCCGCCACGGTCCGCGGGGGCGAGTGGCACACCGTGGACACCCGGGGCTGGCCGGACAACCAGTCCCACCATGACCTGCTGGCCTGGTCATGGCACGACGAGGAGCGGCGGCACCTCGTCGTGATCAATTTCGGGGACCGGCCGGCCCAGGCGCGGGTGGAGGCGCCGTGGCCGGACCTCGCCGGACGCTCCTGGGAGCTGGCCGACCTCCTCGACGGCCGGGTGTTCACCAGGGACGGCGACGAACTGGCCGAGTCCGGGCTATATGTGGACCTTTCCCCGTGGGACTTTCATCTGCTTACGTTCCGTTAACGAAGGCGACACCGAGGGTCACCGGATTATCCGATCCGAACGATGTGCTGAGCGGGTGAGCGAGAAAGTCTGAACGAGAGATCAAACGGGGTGGCTCTTGGAGGTAGCACGTGTCGATAGAACTGATCGTGGATCCACCCAGGACATATGGATCGGACCAGGCCAGCGCGTTGCTCGCCTCCAAGTTCGTGGTCCCGGCCGCGCCACCGTTCATGGTGGCCCGGCCGGGGCTCCTCGACCGGGTCACCGAGGGGGTCACGGGCCCGGTCACCCTGGTCACCGGCGTGGCCGGCAGCGGAAAGACGCAGCTGCTGGCCGCCTGGGCGCGCACCCGGGCCGGTGACCGGCCGGTCGCCTGGATCACCCTTGAAGAGGGTGACGAGCAGGCGTCGACCTTCTGGACGTACGTCGCCGAGGGGCTGCGCCGGGCCGGGGTGCAGGTGCCCTCGATCGCCGACGGCGCCGTCACCCGCGCCGTGCTGGGCCGCCTGGCCGCGGCCGTCGCGGACCACCCCACCGACATCGTCCTGATCCTGGACGGCGCCTCCCAGCTGCCCGGGCCGGAGTGGGCGTCCGGGCTGGAGTTCCTGCTGAGCCACGTGGACAACCTGCGGGTCGTCCTCACCGGACGATGGGACCCGCCGCTGCCGCTCTACCGGTACCGCCTCGCCGGTGAGCTGCACGAGCTGCGTACCGCCGATCTCGCCTTCACCCCGGCCGAGGCCACCACCCTGCTCCGGCTGCACGGCGTCGACCTGGGCGCGGACGACACGGCGGTGCTGCTCGAGCACACCGAGGGCTGGGCCGCCGGGATCCGGCTCTGCGCCTGCGCCATGCAGGGCACCACCGACCCGGGCCGGCTCGTGCAGACCATCTCGGGCGACGAGTCCACGATCGCCGAGTACTTCATCGGCGAGGTGCTGCGGATCCAGCCCCCGCAGGTGCGGCGCTTCCTGCTGGAGAGCAGCGTGCTGGACGCCTTCACCCCGGACCTGGCCGGCGCGGTCACCGAGCGGCCCGACGCCGCCCGGCTGCTGGCCACGCTCACCCGGGAGAACGCTTTCATCCAGCCGGTCGGCGAGGGTGCCGAGGTGTACCGCTACCACCGCCTCTTCGCCGAGCTGCTGCGCGCCCAGCTGGCCTGGACCGAGCCGGAGGAGGTGGCGGTGCTGCACCAGCGGGCCGCCGCCTGGCTGGTCGCGCACGGGCAGCTGGCCGAGGCCGTGGGGCACGCCGTCCAGGCCGGGGACTGGGCCGGCGCGGCCACCATGGTGATCGAGGACCTCGCCCTCGGCGCGCTGGTCATCGAAGGCGGTGGCGGCCGGCTGGGCGCGCTGTTCGCGGGCATGCCGGCACACCTCGAGGAGCCCGAGACGGTGCTGATCCGGGCCGCCATGGCCTACGGCGACGGCGACCACGCGCGGGCCGCCGAGCAGTTCACCCACGCGAGCAAGCTGCTCAGCGTGCGGGGCGCCGACGACGGCGACGGCCTGACCGCCTCCTGCTTCCTGATGCGGCTGCTGCTGCTCGCCGACGGGGCCGACCCGGAGCAGGTCGCCCATCTCGCGCCGGTCGCCCGTACCCTCCTGTCGGTGGCGCCCGCCGAGCGGCTGGCCCGGCACCCCGAGCTGCGGATGCTGATGCTCGCCGCCGAGGGTATGGCCCGCAGCGGCAGCGGCGACGTCGACGAGGCGGCCACGGTGCTGGCCGAGGCGGCCGCCGTCACCGCGGCCGGCGCCGAGCCGGTGCGGATCTCCTCCCTGGAGAACCTGGCGCTGCTCGAGGCGCACCGTGGCCGGCTGGCCCGGGCCGAGGCGAGCGCCCGCCAGGCGATCGAGCTGGCCACCCGGCGCGGGCTCGGCAAGGACCGCTGGCCGGCCGCCGCCGAGGTGGCGCTGGCCTGGGTGGCGCTGGAGCGCTACGACATCGAGACCGCCGACCGCCGGCTGCGGGCCGCGCAGCACCTCTGCGCCAACGGCACGACGGGGGCCGGCCCGGCCGCGTACGCCCTGGTCCGGGCCCGCCGGCTGCAGACCCGTGGAGAGCTGCGGCAGGCGTCCAACGTGCTGGCCGCGGCCCGCGAGGGCGTCTCCGGTACGCCGCGCTGGCTGAGCCGGGAGATCACCATGAACCTGTCCCGCCTGCTGATCACGGGCGGCCGGGCGAACGAGGCGAGTGGCCTGCTCGACGGCTACGCCGACTCGCCCGCCGCGGACGTGGCGGTGGCCCGGGCCGCGCTGCTGCTGGCCCAGGGACAGGCGGGGGCGGCGCACCAGGTGGCCCGGACGGTCGCGGACGCCGCCGGGGTTCCCGCGCCGGTCGCGCTGGACGCGTGGCTGCTGCTGGCCATGCTGGCGGACGGCCAGGACGACACCGCGGGAGCGCGCGAGGCGTTGCGGCGGGCGCTGCGGGTGGCCGGGCCGGAGTCGTACCGGCGGCCGGTGCACCAGGTGTGGAGCGAACTGCGGCGGCTGCTGCGCGACGACGACCGGCTGATCGTGCAGTACCGGGCGCTGACCCCGGGCGCGGCCACCACCGACGGCCCGGTCACCGACCCGGTCGTGGTGGAGCAGCTCAGCAAGCGGGAGCTGGACGTGCTGCGCGGTATGGCCGAGATGCTGCCGACCGAGGAGATCGCCGCCTCGATGTACGTCTCGGTCAACACGGTGAAGACCCACGTCCGCAGCATCCTGCGAAAACTGTCCGCGTCCCGGCGCAATGAAGCGGTACGCCGGGCACGCGCCCTGCGGTTGATCTGAGCGGTCTACTCGTGGCGGCCGCGGCGGACTTCGCCGCCATGCGCGCAGAGGGCGTAGATGACCACCACCTGAAGGCAGATCAGAATGCCGGACCAGAACGGTGCGGCGGCCAGGAAGAGGAAGTGGACCACCGCGCCGACGGCGGTGAAGATCACGCCGACGGCGCGCGCCCACGTCTGCCCGAGTAGGACGCCGACCCCGGCCGCCCCACTGATCAGACCGAAGAACAGATGCATCCAGCCCCACATCTCCGGGTTCGGCTCGATCAGCATGCCCTCCGGGGTCACCAGGTACGCCTGGCCGTGCAGCAGCGCCGTGAAGCCCTCCATGACCTGGAAGACGCCCAGCGAGAGCAGCATGATCCCGGCGAACACCACCAGCCCGATCCAGGTGTCGGCTTCAGGAGCGGGCGATTCCCGGGTGGGCGCCGCACGCCGTACCGGATCGCCGCGGTGATCAAGTGTCATCGTCGAGTCCCTCCTGTGAATCCGGATTTGTGTTCCGGAAGCTCAGAGTGCTGGCCGGGGACGGTCTCCCGCCTCGCACGCGGCGGATGAGATCCGCAGCGCACATGCAACTTGCACGCTGCGGAAACGACATTCTTCCGCCCCTGGTGCGAATACGCATGGTTGCCCCATGCGTACGCCGTGTGTTTCGGTAGGCCCTGATTCGTTCCCGTCCACTGAGCGCGTTTGGGGCCACGCTCGATCGGCTGGAATCCGATGGCTGTGCCAGCACGGGGGGATGACCGCTTCGCGGGCGGTCCGGTCCACCGTGCGCTGCGAACGACTGGGGGCGATATGCGAGATCAGGTCACCACCCGTACGACCGTTCCGATAGCCGTGGACCACAACCTCCCGCCCCGCCTGCCCACCGGCCTGGTCTGGCGGGGTCGTCTCGTCGAGGCCCTGGATGTGGGGGTCCGCCGGGCCGTCACCCTGATCTGCGCCGGACCGGGCTGGGGCAAGACCGTGCTCACCGCCACCTGGGCGACCGCCCGTTCGCTCTCCGGGCCGGTCGCCTGGCTCACCCTCAGCGAGCGGCACGACGACCCGTACGCCTTCTGGGCCGATCTGAACCGGTCGCTGAGCGCCGCCGGGGTGACCGTCACCGACGGCTCCGAGGCCGACCCGCGCCGGGCCTTCGCCGAGGCGGTGGCCGCGGCCGAGGGGCCGGTCGTGGTGGTGCTCGACGACCTGCACGAGGTCGCCGACCCGCGGGTGCTCACCGGCCTGGCCGGACTACTCGGTGCAACCCCCAAGCGGTTGCGCTTCGTGTTGCTCAGCCGTCGCGAGCCGGATCTGCGCCTGCACCGGCTGCGGATGAGCGGCGACCTCACCGAGATCCGCGCCGCCGACCTCGGTTTCAGCCTGGAGGAGGCCGCCGAGCTGCTGGCCCAGCGTGGCTGGGCGCTGCCGCCGGAGCGGCTCGCGGCGCTGGTCCGCCGCGCCGAGGGCTGGGGCGCCGGCCTGCGGCTGGCCGCCGACACCGCGAACGGCGGCGAGGACGCGGTGGCGGAGTACCTGACCCGGGAGGTGCTGGAGGCCCAGCCCGCCGAGGTCCGGACCTTCCTGCTGCGGACCAGCCTGCCGGACCGGATCTGCGGCGAGCTGGCGGACGCCCTGACCGGGGGTGTCGGCGGCCACCGGATGCTGGAGCGACTGGTCCGGGAGAAGCTGTTCCTGGAACCGGCCGGCGGCCGCTGGTTCCGGTACCACCCGATGGTCCGTGCCGCGCTGCGCCACCGGCTCGGCGAGCTGTGGCCGGACGCGCCCGCCCGGCTGCACCGCGCCGCGGCCCGCTGGCACGCCGGCCAGGGCGACGCGCTGACCTCGCTCACCCACGCGGCGGCCGCCGAGGACTGGAACCTGCTGGCCGCCCTGGTCGTCGAGCGCGGCGTTCCGCTCTACACCTCGGCGGACCGTCCCCAGTTCCTCGAACTGCTCGGCCGCATCCCGCCGGTCCTGCTGCCGACCAGCCCGGAGATGGCGGTCTGCGCGGTCATCCTCTCCTTTGCCCGGGGCGAGCTGGCGGCCGTGCCCCGCCGGATGGCGCACGCCCGCGCACTGGCCGCCCAGCGGCCGGCGTCGCCGCTGCGGGCGGAGACCGAGACAGCGCTCGCCGTGCTGGAGACCGGCGCCGTCATCCGATGGCACGGCGACATGCCGCACCTGGCCGGCGCCTCCACCGCCCTGCTCGCCCAGCTGTCCCGGCTGACCTGGGACGAGGCGCCGTCGCTGTTGCAGTACCGGGCCGCGGCGCTGAACAACAAGGGCGTGGCCTGGCTGTGGACCGGCCGCCTCGACCACGCCGACCGGTACCTGTGGGCGGCGGCCACCGCGGCCCGGACCGCCGGCACGCCGTACATCGAGGTCAACGCGTTCGCGATGCTGGCCTGCCTGGCGTTTTTGCAGGGCTCGCCCGGCGAGGCCGAGGAACACGCCCAGACGGCGATCGCCCTGGCCGGCCGCATCGACGCGGAGCACCGGACCACGGCCGCGCCGGCCTACCTGGCCCGGGCGCTGATCGAGACGGAGCGGGGCCGCGAGCCGGAGGCCGAGGAGGCGCTGCGGCAGGGACTGCACGCCCTCGGCGAGGTCCCGGAGGTCACCATGTCGGTGCTGGCCGGCCTGGTCCGGGTCCGGCTCACACTGGACCGGGGCGAGGCGGCCGGCGCCCGTACCCTGCTCGCACAGATCCGCGCCGAGGCCGGGCCGCCGATGGTGGCGCCCTTCGCGGACCGGCTGATCGCCCTGGCCGGGGCGGAGATCCGGCTCGCGCTCGGCGACGCCGCCGGCGTCCTGATCCGGTACGCCGGCCAGGCCGACCTGACCGCCGCCGAACAGGTCTGCCTGGCCCGCGCCTACCTCGCCACCGGGAACCCGACCGCCGCCGAACCGCTGCTCGCCCGCGTCCGGGGCGGGGCGGACCGGATCGCCGCGGTCGGCGCCTGGCTGCTGTCCGCCCTCGCCGCCGACACCCAGGGCCGCAGCGCCGTGGCCAGCGAGGCGCTGGCCCGCGCGCTGGCCGCCGCCGAACCGGAGCGGATCCGCCGGCCGTTCCGTCACTACGACGCGCACCGGGTGCTGGTGCTGGCCGAGCGTCAGCAGTGGCTGACCGAGCTGCGCGGCCCGGCCGGCGACGGCGTCCTCGGCGAGATCACCGGTGAGATCCCGATGATCGGCACGGGACAGGCGTCCGGGCCGCTCAGCGAGCGTGAGCTCGACGTCCTGCAGTACCTGCCGACCGTGCTCACGGCCGGGGAGATCGCCGTCCACCTGAGCATCTCGGTCAACACGGTGAAGGCACACATGCGGTCCATCTACCGCAAGCTGGGCGCCGGCCGTCGCCGTGAGGCGGTGGTGCTGGCCCGCCAGGCCGGATTGCTCTGAACCCTCATCCGCGTCGGGTGATGCCGTGGCGGCGGCCGTCTCCCACGCTCACCCCATGACCGACGTGGAACAAACCTGGCCCGACCCCATCGTCGAGGTACGCCGGCAGCCGTTCCCCTGGTGGACGCTGCTGATCACCGGCCTGCTCGCGATCGCGCTCGGCCTCACCGTACTCATCTGGCCGGACATCTCCCTGCGGATCATGGCCGCGCTCACCGGCATCTGGCTGTTCTTCGGCGGCCTGGCCCGGATCATCGGCGCCTTCCTGCCGACCGGCGCCGGTGTGGGCCGGCACCTGCTGTCCGGGATCGTCGGCGTGATCGTGATGATCGGCGGCCTACTCTGCCTGCGGAACCTGGTGACCGGCCTGGCCGTCCTCGCGGTCATCTTCGCGACCACCTGGATCCTCAGCGGCCTGGCCCTGCTGCTCGGCGCGGTCGCCGCGCGCGGTCCGATGCGGGCCGCCCTGATCATCGTCGGGGCGCTGTCCATGATCATCGGAATCGTCTTCGTGCTCACGCCGTCGCTGTCGCTCGGCACCCTGGTCCTGCTGACCGGCGCCGGCAGCCTGCTGACCGGTCTGGCCGAGGTCGGACTGGCCCTCTACCTGCGTAAATCGTCCTGACCAGCGGCCGGCCCGGCCGGTCACCCGGGTGAGGCGCTCCGCCCCGAGGTCGGCGAGGATCCCGCCGGCCACCGCGGACAGCAGCAGGCAGAACGACAGCACATACAGCCAGCCGATGTAGGTGAACGCCAGGCCGATCGTGCCGTACCGCTGGGAACTGGACTCCAGGGCCCGGGGCAGGTAGACGTGCCCGGCGGGCCGGACGGCGAGCATGATCGCGCCGAAGACGGCGCCGGTCAGCAGCAGCCGGAGCCGGCCCACCGCCGGGCCGAGCAGGATGCGCGGCAGCATGGCGGCCAGCGCCACGTCGGCGAGCAGGGCCAGCAGCGTGCCCGCGATCACCGGGGTCAGGGCCCGCCCGGCCAGGCCGCCGAGCAGGCGTACCACGAGCAGGAAGCCGACCAGGATCAGCACGCTGCCGATCTGCCAGGCGGTGGCCTTCGCGCCGACCCGGCGGCCGGGCACCGCCCAGATCGCCCGGTACGCGCGAACCAGCGCCCGGGCCAGCCCGGTCGCCGACAGGATCACGATGAGGCTGCCGAACACCCCGAACGCGTTGCTGCGGCTGCCGGCGAGCGCCTCGTCGAGCAGGCGGGTGCTGGATTCCGGCAGTCGTACCAGGCTGTCGAGGTGATCCCGGGCCTGCCCGCCGGCCAGCGCGCCTATCATGATCAGCAGCGGGAAGATCGACGTGAAGGCCTGCGCGGCCAGCGTCATCGACCGGTCGAAGATCTGCACCCGGACCAGTTCGCCGGCGGTGCGCAGCAGCACGAGGCCGGTCTGATGGCCGAGCAGCAGCGCCGCGCGGGGCCGCAGCCGGTCCGGCACGGCGGCGAGGATCCGTCCAGGAGTGAAGGCGCGGTCGGGCTCTGTCACCCGCTCATGGTCGGGGCGCGGGCGGCCGGTCAGCCTCATCCGGTACGGATGGGGCCGTCCCCCATGAGCCACGCCGACACTGACACCCATGGTGCGCGTGTTGGTGACCGTGCTGCTCGGCACGGCGGTGGTCGGTGTCGTGATCGGGGTCCTGCCGGGGATCACGGCCGACGACGGCTGGGCCGTCCTGACCGTCGCGATCCTGGTCGGGCTGCTCGGCGCGGCCCTGCGCCCGGCGCTGGTCCGCGTGCTGTCCGCGATCGGGTGGCCGGGCGTGGTGCTCGGCTGGCTCGTCGCCCAGTCGCTGCTGGTCTACCTGGCGCTGTGGCTCACCCCGGGCGTGCACGTGGCCGGGTTCTGGCCCGCCTTCTGGGCGTCCTGGCTCGGCGCGGTCCTGATGAGCATCGGCCTCTGGGTGATCACCGCCGGCCAGCCGGGGGTGGCCACCCGGCACCTGCTGCGGGTGAACCGGCACTTCCGGCGCAGCGTGCCGCCGACCGACATCCCGGGCGTCCTGTTCATCCAGGTCGACGGGTTGTCCGCGCCGCTGGCCCGGTGGGCGATCCACGCCGGGAACCTGCCCACGCTGGGCCGGTGGCTGAGCACCGGCAGCCACACGCTGACCGAATGGCACGCCCAGCTGCCGGCGACCACGCCGGCCAGCCAGGCGGGGCTGCTGCACGGCGCGAGCGATCAGGTTCCGGCTTTCCGCTGGTACGAGAAGAGCACCGGCCGTCTCGTGGTGACCAACCAGCCGGCCGACAGCGCCCTGGTCGAGTCCCGCTGCTCGGACGGTCGCGGGCTGCTGGCCGAGGGCGGGGTCAGCGTGAGCAACGTCTTCTCCGGCGACGCCCCGACCTCGCTGCTCACCATGAGCACGGTCCCGGCCAAGCAGAACGGCCCGGCCCGTTACCTGAGCGCGTACCTGCTCGACCCGTTCGGCCTGACCCGGTCGCTGGTGCTGACCGTCGGTGAGATCGTCAAGGAGCTGTACCAGGCCCGGCGGCAGCGGCTGCGCCAGGTGATCCCGCGGATGCACCGGGACTGGCGGTACGTGCTGCTGCGCGGCGCCACCAACGTGCTGCTGCGGCACCTGAACCTGGCCGTCCTCGCCGAGCAGATGATGCGCGGCGCCCCGGTGGTGTTCTGCGACTTCGTCGACTACGACGAGATCGCGCACCACGCCGGCCCGGCCCGCCCGGAGTCGCTGGCCGCGCTGGAGGGCATCGACGGGGTGCTGGCCACCCTGGAGGAGGTGGCGGCGGCCGCGCCACGGCCGTACCACCTGGTGGTGCTCTCCGATCACGGGCAGAGCCAGGGCGCCACCTTCGAGCAGCGCTACGGCGTCCGCCTGGACGAGCTGATCCGGCGGCTGACCGCGGCCGGCGGGGTGGCCGTCCCGGAGGAGAACGAGCAGAAGGGCCGGGCCAAGGTGCTGCGGGCCGGGCTGAGCCGCGACACCCCGCGGTACGACGAGGTTCCCGGGCGGCCGGCCGGCGAGGAGATCGTGGTCGCGGCCGGCGGCAACCTGGCGCTGGTCTACTTCGCCCGGGTGCCCGGCCGGGTGCCGCTCGAGGAGATCGAGGAACGCTATCCCGCGCTGCTGGCCGGGCTGACCGGGCATCCCGGGATCGGCTGGGTGATGGTCCGCTCCCGGGCCGACGGGCCGATCGTGCTGGGCCGGGGCGGCCGGCGGCGGCTCTCCGACGACCACGTCGAGGGGCTGGACCCGCTGCTCGGGTTCGGCCCGCGGGCCGCCGACGACCTGCGCCGCCACGACGGCCTCGCGAACACCGGCGACCTGCTGATCAACAGCCTGTTCGACCCGGTGTCGCAGGAGGTCGCCGCGTTCGAGGAGCTGATCGGCTGTCACGGCGGGATGGGCGGGGCGCAGAGCCGGCCGATGCTCATCCACCCGCGGACCCTGACCGTCCCGGCCGAGCTGATCGGCGCCGACGCCGTGCACCGGGTGCTGGTCGGCTGGCTGGAGCGGGTCGGCTGCCGCAAGTCGGCGGACCTCATCCGCGAGGGGTGAGCCCCGCACCCGGGCGGTACGGCCAGGATGGCCGACACCGACCCTGGAGGATCCTGTCATGTGCCGTTGGCTGGCCTACTCCGGTACGCCCATCCGACTCGAAGACCTGCTCTACCGCCCCCGCTACTCGCTGATCGACCAGAGCCAGCACTCGCGCGAGGGGGTGGAGACCACCAACGGCGACGGCGTGGGCGTCGGCTGGTACCCGGTCGACGCCGTCGGCGAGCCGGCGCTGTTCCGCGCGGTAGGCCCGGCGTGGAGCGACGTCAACCTGCGGGAACTCGCCCACGCCACCAGTTCGCCGCTGTTCCTGGCGCACATCCGGGCCAGCACCGGAACCCCGGTGCAGCAGAGCAACTGCCACCCGTTCCGGTTCCAGAACTGGCTGTGGGTGCACAACGGCTCGATCCGGGAGTTCGCCCGGCTCAAACGGGACCTGGTGCTCGCCGTGGACCCCGAGCTGTACCCGTCGATGGCCGGCTCCACCGACTCCGAGGTGATGTTCCACCTGGCCATCACGTACGGGCTGCGGGACCGCCCGGTCGCCGCCGTGGAGCGGATGGCCGGCCTGATCGAGTCGGTGGCCCGCCGGCACGGGGTGCCCGACCCGCTCCAGATGACGGTCGGCACCACCGACGGCGACCGGATCTGGACCTTCCGGTACTCCAGCGTGGGCCAAAGCCGTTCGCTCTACTACAGCACCGACATGACCGCGCTGCGGGCGCTGCACCCGGAGCTCGCGAGCCTGCGCGCGCTGTCCGAGGAGACCCGGTTGATCGTCTCCGAGCCGCTCGGTGAGATGTCGGGCGCCTGGCAGCCGGTGCCCGAGTCCAGCTACGGCATCATCCAGAAGGGCCAGGACGAACTGGGACGTTTCGAGCCCGCTGGACCGTGACGCGCGAGGCGTACAGTCGATGTTCATCCGGCCGGAGTGATGCCCAGACCAGCCGGTTTGCCAGAGGCTTCCGGCACGGCTGTCCGAACCGTAGTTCCCGGGGGTAGCGCATGTCCTTCCACGTCGGCTCCGAGATCGGCCGATTACGGCAGGTGATCCTCCACCGCCCCGGTGTCGAACTCGGCCGTCTGCGCCCCGGCGACACCGACCTGCTGCGCGGGGACATCCGGTGGGCCCGGCGGGCGCGGGAGGAGCACGACGCCTTCGCCGCGACACTGCGGAGTCACGGTGTCCGGGTGCACTATCTCGGCAGCCTGCTCACCGACGTGCTGGCCATTCCCCGGGCGCGCTCCTGGATCCTCGACCGTGTCATCACCGGCGACACCGCCGGGCCGGCGCTGGCCGGTCCGCTGCGGCGGCTGGCCGAGCAGGCCGACAGCGACCGCCTGGCCGACTACCTGATCGGCGGGGTGCTCAAGAGCGAGCTGGCCGGGTTCACCGTGAACAGCCTCCGCTGGGAGCTGATGAACGCCGACGACTTCGTGCTCGACCCGCTGCCCGGCCACCTGTTCCAGCGGGACAACTCCGCCTGGATCCACGACGGGGTCAGCATCAACCCGATGGCCTCGCCGGCCCGGATGCGCGAGACCGTGCACTGCGCCGCCGTCTACCGTTTCCACCCGATGTTCGCCCTCGCCGACATCACCGTCTGGTACGGCGGCGACGACCGCCCGCACCAGCCGGCCACCCTGGAGGGCGGCGACATCCACGTGCTCGGCGGCGGCGCCGTGATGGCCGGGGTGGGCGAGCGGTCCACCGCGATGGGCGTGGAGAACCTGGCCCGGGCCCTGTTCGCCGGTGGAACGGCGACCAGGGTGATCGCCGTCGAGCTGCCGCGCTCGTCCGGCGTCGAGCACCTCGACACGCTCATGACGATGGTCAACCGGGACACCTTCGTGATGTACCCCTACCTGGACGGGCCGCCGCGGTCGTGGACGGTGGAGCCCGGCGAGGGACCGGACGGGCTGCGGGTGGACCGCAACACCGACCTGTTCACCACCCTCGCCGAGACCCTCGACATCGCCAAGCCGTACGTGCTGGAGACCGGCGGGGAGCTTCGGGCCGCCCAGCGTGAACAGTGGGACGACGGCAGCGACTTCCTGGTCCTCGAACCCGGGGTGATCGTCGGCTACGAGCGCAACGTCACCACCAACACCTACCTGCGCCGCCAGGGGATCGAAGTGATCACCGTGGCCGGCGGCGAACTCGGCCGGGGCCGGTCCGGGCCCCGCTGCCTGGCCTGCCCGATCGAACGGGACGCCGTCCGATGAGGCCCCCGGTGATCATCGCGCATCTGTCCGACCTGCACCTCGGCGCCCACGACCGGGCCGCTCTGGAGAGCATCGCGGCCGACGTGGCGGCGGTCCGGCCGAACCTCACGGTGGTCACCGGGGACCTCACCATGCGGGCCCGGGAGCGGGAGTTCCGGCACGTCCGTGAGCTGCTCGACCGGCTGCCCGGACCGGTGCTGGCGGTCACCGGCAATCACGACGTGCCGCTGGCCGACTGGCGTCGCGCGCTCCAGCCGTACGATCGCTGGAAGAGCTGGATCGACGCGGACCTGGAACCGGTCCGGAAGGTCCCGGGAATCACCGCCCTGGGCTTGCAGTCGATGCCGCGATGGCGGTGGAAGAACGGGCGGATCACCTCCCGCCAGGCCGGCGAGGTGGTCCGCGTCCTGGGCGCGGCGCCCCCGGGCGACGTGCGGGTGCTCGCGCTGCACCACCCGCCGCTGGCCACCGGGACCGCCGCGCTGCTCGGCCGGCGGCATCTGCTGGCCGCGGTCCGCGCGGCCCGTGTCGACCTGGTGCTCGCCGGCCACACCCACGTCCCGGACGTCCGGGTGCTCGGCCACCAGGTCTTCGTGGTGGCCGGCACCACGACCAGCCACCGGGTCCGCGGCTCGGCCTGCTCGTGGAGCGTGATCAGCGTGGACCGCGGCGAGATCGAGGTCCGGGAGCGCAATCTCGGCCCGGACGGCTGGCACCTCGGCCGGGTGGTGCACGTGCGGGTCAGTGCAGGGTTGTCTTCAGGACGATGAGCGCGGCGCCGAACCCGCCGGAGACCAGCGTGGACACCAGCCGCTCCTTGGGCTGCAGCCGGCCGTTGACGCCGATCAGCCAGCCGGAGAAGCAGAGCAGCAGGGTGGTGCACATCAGGGCGGAGAGCACCGCGGTATCCATCGTCGCCCCGCCCAGGCGGGCCGAGATCAGCGCGAGCAGCGGCAGGCCGCTCGCGGTCACGATCTCCCAGCCGCTGGTGAGCTGGCGGCGTACCGTTTCCCAACGGGGCCGGTGCCCCGCGTGGATGCGCTCGGCCACGAGCCGGGCATAGCGTTCGGCCAGCCAGTAGATGGTGAGGGTGACCAGTACGGCGACCACCGCCCGGGTGGCGGTGGTGGGGTGCGCGGCGACCAGCACCGCGGCGCCGACGATCAAGCCGTAGATGCCGGAGGCGGTGGCCTCCTCGTTCTCGTGGACCAGACGTACCCAGATCGGACGGCTCATGTACCAAAGCGTCGCCGAACCGGGGTGTGCCCATCCTCATCCGGTGCGGGTGAACCGTTTCGGCCGGGTGGCAACGGATGATCGGCCGGAGTGGCAGGGAGGGTGACAGATGTTCGTCCGGAAGAACAACCCCTTGTGGCGGGCCTCGGACCGTGTCGAGGCCGGCATGCTGCTGGGCCTTTTCGTGCTGTTCCTGCTGGGTGGACCGGTGCTGGCCTGGTGGGCGGCCGGTGGCGCCTACGACTCCGCGACCGCCGAGGCGATGCGCGACCGGCGCAACGCCTTCCAGGTGTCGGCCGAGCTGACCAGCGTGCCACCGTCGCTGACCGGGGAGGCGGCCGGCGGAACGGCGGCGCCCACCCCCGGCACGGCCCAGGCGAAGTGGATCGCGCCGGACGGCACCCGCCGCGCCGGCGAGGTCGGGGTGGCGCCCACCCAGCGGGCCGGTGAGCGGATGACGATCTGGGTGACCCGAAGTGGTCAGCAGCGTGAGGCGCCGTCCGACCACCATCCGGTCGCCAAGGCCGGCCTGGTCGCGGTGGTGATGATCGCCCTGGCCGCGGCGGCGCTGAACGGGACGCGCAAGATCGGCCTGATCCTGCTGGACCGGCACCGGGCCAAGGCGTGGCAGCAGGAGTGGCTCGAGGTCGGCCCGCGCTGGAGCCGCGACCTTCGTTCCTAGTCACCTCATGCGTTCGGGAGGATGCCTGTTCGGGCGCGGCCCAGCAGGCTCGGTCCCATGACCCAAGAGAAGTCCAGGGCCGCGCGGTTCCCGGCCGGGTTGCGAAAGGCGCTGATCGCCTTCGCGCTGGCGCAGTTCATCTGCTCCTTCGCCGGCTCCAACATGAACGTGATGATCAGCGACATCAGCCGCGACCTGCACACCGACGTCCAGGGCGTGCAGCTGGCCATCACCCTGTTCCTGCTGGTGATGGCCGCTCTGATGATCCCCGGCGGCAAGCTCACCGACGTCTTCGGCCGCAAATGGTGTCTCATCCTGGGGCTGCTGATGTTCGGCTCCGGAGCGCTGATCAGCTCGGTCGCCCCCAGCCTGCCGGTACTGATCATCGGCTACTCGGTGTTCGAGGGCGTCGGCACGGCGCTGCTGATCCCACCCGTCTACATCCTCACCACCCTGCTCTTCCAGGGCGTCAGCGCGCGGGCCCGCGCGTTCGGCGCGATCAGCGCGATGGGTGGTGTCGGCGCCGTCGCCGGCCCGCTCATCGGCGGTTTCATCGCGTCCGCCGTGAACTGGCGCGCCGCGTTCGTGGCGCAGGCCGCGATCGTCCTGGTGATCGTCATGCTCAGCCGCCGGGCCGTCGAGGACCCGCTGCCCGCCGACCGGTCCCGGCCCTTCGACGTGGGCGGCGCGGTGCTCTCCGCGGCCGGCCTGATCCTGATCGTGCTCGGCATCCTCGCCACCGACAACGACATCCGGCTGTGCATCGTCCTGATCGCCGCCGGTGCGCTGGTGCTGACCTGGTTCTTCGTCGCCTGCCGACGCCGCGAGCGGTCCGGCCGGGAACCGCTGCTGAGCCTGCGCCTGTTCCGCAACCGTGCCTCCAACCTCGGCCTGATCACCCAGAACACCCAGTGGCTCATGGTGATGGGCACGTCGTTCGTGGTGTCGACCTACCTCCAGGTGGTCCGCGGCTACAACGCCATCGAGACCGGCGGGGTGTTCACCGCCACCACGGCCGGTGTGCTGATCTCCTCGCTGGGGGCCGAGCCGATGGCCAAGCGCCGCCCGCAGCGCACCCTGATCATGGCGGGTTTCGTGGTCACCATCGCCGGCATCGTCCTGCTGCTCACGCTGGGCCGCACTTCCGGCTCCGGCTCGGTGTGGACCATGGTGCCCGGCCTGTTCGTGATCGGTCTCGGCCTGGGCGGGATGCTCACCCCGTCGGTCAACGTGGTCCAGTCGAGCTTCGGCGAGGACCTCCAGGGGGAGATCTCCGGGCTGTCGCGCAGCGTCTCCAACCTGGGTTCGTCGCTGGGCGCGGCACTGACCGGCACCATCCTGGTGGCCGGGGTGGACGGCTCGGCGCCGGGGCGGGCGTACCTGCTGGCGATGACCGCGGTCGCCGGCGCCGGGGTGATCGGCCTGGTGGCGGCGTTCTTCCTGCCCAGGACTCAGCCGAGCTCGTAGTCGATCCGGGTGGCCGGCAGCCGCTCCTGCTCGCGGGCCAGCAGGGTCATGGCCCGGGCGTCCGCCTCGGTCGGCCGGGCCGGGTCCAGGGCCCGCGGCCAGAGGCGGGCGTGCCGGACCGCGGCCACCTCGGCGGCGATCACCAGCACGTTGCTGAGCAGGTAGAGCACGGTGAAGACGCCGGCCGCGCCGGCGAACGCGCCGTAGACCCGGCCGGCCCGCTGGACCAGGCCGGGCAGCACCGCGGCCGCGACGGCCAGCGCGGTGGTCACCGCCACCGCGCCGATCACCGCGGCCGGCCACACCGAACGCAGCGGCGCCCGGCGCATCAGCAGCAGCCGGGTCAGCACGATCAGGGTGAGGAAGACGACGGCGACCTCGCCGAGAAGCTCGGGCACGGCGCCGGCCGAGGCGACGTTCAGGGCGCCGGCGGCCACCGCGCCGATCAGGATGACGATCAGGCCGGCCACCGCGCGCAGGTAGCGGGAGACGACGCCGGCGCGCCGCCGGATCGGGACGGCCGCCAGGTGGTTCAGCGTCTCGTACGCGGAGAGCACCACCCCGAGCCCGGAGAACACCAGACCGACCACACCGGCGATCAGGGCGGTACGCGACGCCGACAGGTCCGCCATCGACGTCTCGATGCCCGGCTGCAGTCCCGGCGGCACGATCTCCGCCACCAGCTCCTGGCGCAGCTCGGGCCGGGAGGCCAGCACCCGCGACACCACGGCGACCCCCAGCAGCAGGATGGGGAAGAGGCTGAGGAAGCCGTAGTACGTGATGAGCGCGGCCTCCCGGAGACCGAAGTCGTCCAGGTACTTGCAGATCACCGCGTGAGTGAACCCGAGGACGGGCCGGCGCCGCTGGAGGTCGTCGAGGCGGCGCAGGAGCACGTCAGCAGGTGTTCTTCAGCGAGTCGGCGAGCGCCCGGGCGGTGTCCCGGACCCCGTCGACCGCCTGGCGGACGGCGCCGAGGTTCGTCAGGTCGGGGTTGTCGCGCGCCGTGTCCACGCTGGTCGACAGGACGTCGACGGATGCCCGCAGCTGGTCGGCCTGCTGGCCGAACTGCGCCTTCGCGTCGGCGGCGAGCTGGGTGAGCTGTTCGATGAGCTCGGAGACGTACGGGCGCAGCGCGGTCAGCCCGTTCTCCGAGACGTTGGCGTCCTTGATGTGGGTGACGGTGTTCTGGACGGCCGCGAAGCTCTCGCAGACCGCCGGTTCGGCCGAGGCGCCCGTGGCCCCGCCGCCGGCGCAACCAGCGCCGGCGGCGAGGACACACAGGGCCGTCGCGAACGTGACGAGCCCCGGGGTTCTGTGCATGTCAGGCGGACTGCTCGGTGCCGTGCAGGGCGTCCTGGAGCTCGGCCTCGGCCTCCTTGGACAGCGACGACTTGAGCACGGTGCCGCCGAACTGGGACAGCGCCTGGATCGCCTTGTCCGGGGTGACCTTCTCGACGACCAGGAACAGCGCCGAGGTGCCCGGCTGGAGAAGGTCCCGGACCTGGGTCTGGAACTCCTTGTTGATCGCGTTCTTGCCGAGCTTGCCGGTCAGCGCGCCCAGGCCGGCGCCGACGGCCATACCGAGCACCGGGATGAAGAACAGCAGCCCGAAGAAGAATCCCCAGAACATGCCCCAGGTGGTGCCGGCCGCCACCTCGTGATGGCTGGTCGTGACGTGGAACTTGCCCTCCTTGTCGCGGATGATCGCGGCGATCGCGTCAGGCTGGATGATCAGGTCCTTGGCCAGGCGGTGTGCCTCCAGCGACGCGGCGGTCGCGGTGGTCTCATCGTCGTAGCCGATGGCGACGAGGGTTGCCATGTCGTTGTTTCCCTTCCTCGATGCTCAGGTCTGGCCCCAGTGGACCCGGTGAGGGCCGGTCGCGTCCTCACCCGTACCGGATGAGGCGGCCCCGGACCGACCGGCCGGAGTATCGGAATCGGGCGTGACCACGCCTGAACGGTCGAGTGGAGGAGCGGAAGAACGATGTCCATCGGACCTGTCCAGCTGATCGTGCTGGGCTTCAATCACCCGAACTTCCACGGCGAGATCATCGCTGAGCTGGAACGACTCCGGCAGAGCGACACCGTACGCGTGATCGACGCGCTCGCGGTCTACAAGGACGCCGACGGCGAGGTGGAGGTGGAGCACCTGAGCAACCTCACCCAGGAGGAGGCGGTCGAACTGGGCAGCAAGGTCGGCGCCCTGATCGGTCTGGGCATCGACGGCGAGGAGGGCCTGATCGCCGGCGCCGAGCGGGGCGCCGAGGCGGCGATCGACGGCGTGGCGGTCCTCGACGACCCGCGGGCGTGGGACGTGCTCGGCGACATCCCGAACGACAGCGCCGCGGCTCTGCTGCTGATCGAACACCACTGGGCGGTGCCGCTGCGCGACGCCATCGCCCGGGCCGGCGGCTTCCGGCTGTCCGACGGGTTCATCAGCCCGCTGGACCTGGTCGGGATCGGCCTGCTGGCCGCCGAGGAGGCCAAGGTCCTGCACGACCTCGAGACGGCCGCGGCCGCGAACTACAACTAGGGGAGTGGTGGAGATGTTCGCAACCAGGAGAGTGGCCCGGCCGACCGCCCGGCGCACCGCGCGCCGGGTGACCCGCCGGACGGCCCGGCGGCGGTGACCCGCCGGCTCTAATCGCGGCGGCTGGCCCAGGCCAGCCGCCGCAGTCGTGTCCAGTCCATCTCGGGCAGCATCGGCGGGACCCCGGGCCGGCGGCGGGGCACCCGCACGCGCAGCGCGGCCGGCCGGATCGCACAGGTCACCGGCGAGGGCATCAGGATCGACTCGCCGTCGACGCCGACCGGAACCTCGGGCGTGGTCGCCTCCACCACCGCCGTGGTGCTCGTGCGGATCAGCACCGACCGGGACCGGCCGCGGCCGCCGACCAGCCGGGCCGCGTCGGCCGTGCCGTGCACGGTGACCGCGAGGACCCCGAGGGCGCCCTGGTCGAGCCGGGGGCGCTGGCCCAGCCCGGCGATGTCGGCGGTGGCGTACGGGTTGTTGCTGACCAGCACCGCCTGCGGCCCGGTGACGGTCACCCCGTCGACGTGCAGCTCCAGCTGCGGGCCGTTCTGCCCGGCCAGCGTCTCCGGCAGCAGGTCCAGGGTGGTGCCGACCTTGTCGTCGCGGTAGGCGGGACTCTGCACCACGGTGGCGTAGGCCCCGAACGAGGCGTTGTTGACGAACGTCCGGTCGCCGATGAGGCCCAGGTCGATGTGCACCTCCACCCCGTCGGTGAGCGCGTCCAGGCAGGTCGACGGGTCGTCCCGGTCCAGGCCCAGATCCAGCGCGAAGTGGTTGCGGGTGCCCGCCGAGATCACCAGGAACGGCACGCCGTGCTCGGCCGCGATCCCGGCGACCAGCGCCTGGGTGCCGTCGCCGCCGGCGACGCCGAGCAGATCCGCGCCGTCGCGCAGCGCCTGCCGGGCCAGTTCCGCGACATCCACGTCCGGTTCATCGATGACATGCACTCGCGCGCCGAGCTCGCGGGCACGTTCGGCCAGGCGGAAACGTTCCACCTTCCCGCCACCCGAGCGGGGATTCATGATCAGGTACGGGTGACGCGGCGCCGGCGTCTCGAACTCCTGCGGACCGTCACCCGGCTCGGCCAGCGCCCGCCGCCCGGCCGCGACCGCCGCCGCCCACAGCACACCGAACAGGATCACCACCCAGAGCAGCCGCTGCTGGGCGTAGAAGACGGTGACGGTGAGCGGGGCCAGCACCACCACCACGCCGGCCAGCCACCGCTGCACGCCGCGATGGGTGAGGAACCACCAGGCCGCGCCCAGGCCGGCGGCGCTGCCGAGGAGGGCGGCCAGGATCAGGGCGAGGCCGGCGCGTACGCCGGCGACGGCGAGCACCAGCACCACGGCCGCCGCGGCGGCGCAGAAAGCGAGCCGAGCGAGATTGCGCCGGGTCGATGACATGGCGGAACTCCCTTCGCGTACAGGTCTGTTCCGAAGCGTCGCCGGGGCGCGGTCGCCGGTCCTCATTCCGGCGGGATGAGGCGGGGCGTGTCAGCGCGGTGGATCGTCACCGGACATCCGGGATGAACAGCAGGACACAGGACAGGAGGACCTCAGTGTCGACGTCATCACGGCAGGGAGCCGTACCCCCCAGGCTTCGGCATCCCGCCGAGCTGCCGTTCTACGTCTTCATGGTGGTGCTGAACATCATCATCATCTGGGCCATCGTGCAGGCGGCGATCACGCTGCCGCTTCTACCCGAACGACTCCAGGACAGCGGCTGGGCGGTGACCGTCCGATCCGCCTTCATCGGACTGTTGCTCTTCGTCCCGGCGCTCATCGTGATCCGTGAGACGCAGCGGGCGTCGATCCGGGGTACCGCGGTCCAGCTCTCGCCCAAACAATACGGCAGCCTCTACGAGACGATGGACGATTTCGCCCGAAAGCTCGGATTGCGTCGCCGGCCGCAGCTGTTCCTGGCCAACGGCAACGGCACCCTGAACGCCTTCGCCGCCCAGGCCACCGGCCACGACTACGTGGTGCTCGCCAACGAGCTGTTCGTGAACCTGTACGAGAACAACCGGGACGGGCTGCGGTTCATCCTCGGCCACGAGCTGGGCCACATCCGGCTGCACCACGTCGGCCTCTGGTACCAGCTGTCGGTCGCCTACTCGGAACGCATCCCGTTGCTCGGGCCGACGCTGTCGCGGCTGCGGGAGTACTCGTCCGACCGGCACGGCGCCCACCTGTGTCCGTCCGGCGCGTCCGGACTGGTGCTGCTCGCCTCCGGCCGGCACACCGAGCACACCACCGACCTGGACGAGCTGGTCCGCCAGGGTCAGTCACTGCGCGGTTTCTGGGTCGAGCTGGCCCAACTGCCGATGTCGCACCCGTTCACGGTGCGGCGGCTCGAGCGGTTGTTCAAGCTCGGACTTTTCCATGCCCGGGTGCGCGGATCCGAGTCGGAGACCGCCGCTTGACCGTGACCGTCATCCGTGAGGAATGACGCGCCCGGCCGAGCGCACCGACAGGCTGGTCCGGAGGGGATGGAAAAGGAGGGACGATGCCTGAGCCGACTTATCAGGTCAGGGTTTCCGGGGTGATTCCCGATGAACTTCTTACAGAGCTGCAGGATCTGACGGTGAGCGTGGAACCGCCCGAGACGGTCCTGCACGGTTCGCTGCCGGATCAGTCCGCCGTGGTGGGGCTGATCTCCCGGATCCACGGCCTCGGGCTGCGTCTGATCGAGGTGCGGCGGTTGCCGGCGTCCGAGGAGCCGGAACGGCCAATATGATCGGGTCCCGGCCGCGGACAGGCTACGGGCTGGTGTTGCTCCTGATCATCGGGACGTACGTGCTGGCGCTGCTGGTCCGGGACCGCTGGGAGCTGGCCGTGCTCCTGCTGGTGCAGACCATCACGGTGTGGCAGGCGCTGCGGGTCTCCAGGGCCCGCAGCGGTATGCGGTACGCCGCGGCCGGGTTGTTCCTGCTGGCCCTGGTCGCGGCGCTGCTCAATATCGTGCTCAGCCGTAACTCGCCGTTGCTCGGCTGGACGTTCCTGGCCGCCAGCGTCCTCTATCTGCTGGCCCCGTTCGCCATCGTGCGGCATCTGAGCACCCAGCACGGTGTCGACCAGCAGACCCTGTTGGGGGCGCTGGCCGCCTATCTGCTGATCGGAATGGCGTTCGGGTTCGCGTACCAGTGCCTGGGGGTGATCCAGCCGGGGCCGTTGTTCGGCGACAAGGGCGACCCGGTCATCTCCGATGCGCTGTTCTTCAGCTTCGTGACCATGACCACCACCGGATACGGCGACCTGGTCCCGGCGGCCGATCCGGCCCGCACGATCGCCGTCGTGGAGGCGCTGACCGGCTCGCTGTTCCTGGTCACCGCGGTAGCCAAGGTGGTCGAGAACTGGCGGCCCCGCAACTGGGACAGCGGCGACGACAGCCGTGAGCGAGACGAGTGAGGAGAACCGTGATGAGCTATTGGCTGCGGCTGATCGCCGGCATCGTGGTGGCGGTGATCGGTGTGGTCGCGTTCGCCTGGCCGGAAGCCACCCTGCGGGTGGTCGCCTTCCTGTTCGGGCTGAACCTGCTGGTGATGGGGGTGTCCCGGACGGTCCTGGCGATCATCGCCCGGGAGACGCCGGTGTTGCAGCGGGTCCTGGCCGGCGCCTTCGGCGTGCTGGTCACCCTGGTCGGTGTGCTCTGCGTGCAGAACCCCACCGACTCGCTGAGCCTGCTGCTGCTGATCGTCGCGATCGGCTGGATCCTGGACGGCCTCGGCGAGATCGTGGTGGCGTTCGGCCGGCACGAGCCGGGCGTCGGCTGGCGGATCGCGCTCGGCGTGTTCGTGCTGCTCGCCGCGATCGCCATCCTGGTCTGGCCCGGCCTGGGTCTGGCCACCTTCCTGCTGATCGGCGCGACCACCCTGGTCTTCGCCGGCATCTGCCTGGTCGTCGGCGCGATCGCGGGGCTGCGATCGCGGGCCGCCGCCTGACAAGACGGACGGGGGCCGGGTGCGCATCGCACCCGGCCCCCGGTGTGTTCCCGTCTACTTGCGATAACTGCTCAGGAACAGCGCCTCGGCGTGGGCCAGCCGGGCGATCTCACCCGGGTCGACGCTCTCGTTCGGGGCGTGGATCAGCGCGAGCGGCTCCTCCACCCCCATCAGGACGATCTCGGCCTCCGGATAGGTCTCGGCGAACACGTTGCACAGCGGGATCGACCCGCCCTGCCCCAGGTACGCCATCTCCCGGCCGTACGCCTGGCGCATCGCCGCGGCCAGCGCCTGGTAGGCCGGACCGCCGGACCGGGCCTCGAACGGCTGGCCGAGCGCCTCCCGCTCGACCGTCACCCGAACGCCCCACGGCGCGGCCGCCTGCAGGTGCGCGACCAGCGCGTCCTGCGCCTTGACGGCGTCCGTGCCGGGCGGCACCCGCAGGTTGAGCCGGGCCCGGGCGTGCGGCTGGATGGCCGCCGCCGAGCCCACCACGGGCGGGCAGTCGATGCCGAGCACGGTGACCGCCGGCCGGGCCCAGACCATGTCCGAGACCGTGCCGTCGCCGAGCAGCGACGCGCCCTCGACCAGCCCCGCGTCCGAGCGGAACTGCTCCGCCGGGTACGGCGCCCCGCTCCACGTCTGGCCGTTGTCCAGCCCGGTGACCGTGGTGTTGCCGTCGGCGTCGCGCAACGTGGCCAGGATGTGGATGAGCGCCGCGAGCGCGTCCGGGGCGGGGCCGCCGAACATGCCCGAGTGCACCTCCCCGGCCAGCGCCTCCACGTTCACCACCACGTTCGCCAGGCCGCGCAGCGTCACCGTGGCGGCCGGCACCCCGACCGCCGCGTTGCCGGTGTCGCAGACCAGGATGGCGTCGGCGCGCAGCAGCTCCGGATTGCGGAGCACGAAGTCCTCCAGGCCGCCGGTGCCCTGCTCCTCGGAACCCTCGACGATCAGTTTCAGGTTGACCCCGATGTCGTCGCCGAGCGCCCGCAGCGCGGTCAGGTGCATGACGATGTTGCCCTTGCAGTCGGCGGCGCCCCGGCCGTACCAGCGGCCGCCGGACTCGGTCAGCTCGAACGGCGGGGTGTGCCAGGCCGCCTCGTCCAGCGGGGGCTGCACGTCGTAGTGGGCGTACAGCAGGACCGTGGGCGCGTTCGGGTCGGCGGCCGGGCGTACCCCGAAGACCGCCTTGCTGCCGTCGCTGGTCTCGTGCAGGCCGAGGCCGGTGAAGCCGGCCTCGGCGAAGCGGTCGACCACCCAGTTGGCCGCGCGCAGGCACTCCTGGGGCGGGTACTGGCGTGGGTCGGCCACCGACGGGATGGCGACCAGCTCCCCGAGATCGGTACGGGCCCGCCCCATCAAGGAATCGATCTTCTCCCTCACGCGTCGACCTCCGCGAGCTTGAGATCGTCGACGACCTCCTGGAACTCCTCCAGGTGGTCGGGGCAGTAGACCTTCATGATGATGAGCTGGCCCTTGACGACGTTGTTGCCGGCGATCACCGGCCGCTGTCCCGGGCCGCCCGCGCCGTTGGTGAGCTGGCCGTAGAGGATCCCGCGGCGCAGCGCGTCACCCGGGTCGAGGCAGACCGCGCCGCCGTCGTCGCCGAGCACGTGGACGATCTGCTCGGTGGTCGGCACGCGCAGCCCGGCCGCGGTGAGCTCGGCGACCAGCTGGTCCGCCTTCGCCTCGGCCTCGACGCTCTGTTTGACGCCGCGGTAGGTGAACAGGCCGATGCCGGCCATCAGCACGAGCACCCCGCCGGAGATCCAGGCGAGCACTTTGCTGTCCTGCATCATCCGAGGAACCCCTTACGCCGGTAGCGGTTGATCAGCCCGAACCCGGCCAGGGCGACGAGCGCCACGACGGAGACGGTCAGCGCCTTGTGTTCCTTGATCATGCGGAGGCTTCCTTCCAGGAGGGTTTGCGCAGCTTGTAGAAGAGGAACGGGACGAGCAGACCGAGACCGAGTGCGCCGCCGGCGACGACGGCCAGGTAGACGCCGACGCTGCCGGAGCCGAACTGCGACGGCGGGACGAAACCGATGAGCAGGGCGGCCAGCGAGGCGGCGAAGCCGACGCCGCAGAGGCCGGTGAGCATCGGGGCGCGGTAGCCGCGGGGGTGGTCCGGGTGGCTGCGGCGCAGGCGGACGGCGGCCACGAACATCAGCAGGTACATGATCAGGTAGACCTGCGTGGTGATCACCGAGAAGATCCAGTACGCGCTGGAGACGTCCGGGATGAACGCGTAGGCCAGCGCGATGAGCGTGGTGACCAGACCCTGGGTGACCAGGATGTTCTGCTGCACGCCGTGCTTGTTCAGCTTCTGCAGGAACGGCGGCAGGTAGCCCTCCTGCTTGGAGATCAGCAGCAGGCCCCTGGACGGGCCGGCCAGCCAGGTGAGCATGCCGCCGAGGGAGGCGGCGACCAGCATGACGCCGAGGATCGGGGTGAGCCACTGCGAGTCGAACGCGGCGAACACCGCGTCGAACGCCTGCATCACGCCGGCGGTCAGCGACAGCTGCTCGGCCGGCACGATCCAGCTGATCGCCAGCGCGGGCAGGATGAAGATCAGCAGGACCAGGCCCATGGCCAGGAACATGGCCTTCGGGAACTCCTTACCCGGCTGCTTCAGCGACCCGACGTGCACCGCGTTCATCTCCATGCCGGAGTACGACAGGAAGTTGTTCACGATCAGCACCAGGCTGGACAGGCCGGCCCAGGCCGGGATCAGGTTGTCGGCGGTCATCGGCGCGGCCGACTCGTTGCCCTGGCCGAGGAACGCGATGCCGAGGATCACCAGCAGCGCCCCGGGGATCAGGGTGCCGATGATCAGGCCGCCGCTGGCCAGGCCGGCCACGCCGCTGGTGCCGCGGGACGAGACCCACACGCCGGACCAGTAGCAGACCATGATGACGATCGCGGTCCAGACGCCGCTGGAGGCCAGGTCCGGATTGATGACGTACGCCAGCGTGCTCGCCACGAACCCGAGCAGGCTCGGGTAGTAGAAGATCGTCATGGCGAACTGGCACCACACCGCCAGGAACCCGGCCGGCTTGTTGATGCCCTCGCTGACCCACTTGTAGACGCCGCCCTCCCAGCCGGAGGCCAGCTCCGCCGAGACCAGAGCGGTCGGCAGCAGGAAGACGATCGCCGGGACGATGTAGAGGAAGATGCTGGCCAGTCCGTAGACGGCCATCGTGGGCGACGGACGCAGGCTGGCCACCGAGCTCGTGGTCATCAGCGCCAGAGCAACCCAGGAGATGTATTGAATGTTGCGGGCCGTCTTCGGCTTCGCACCCTTGTCGCCCACCGGTTCTGTGGCGGGCACGTCCATCGCGCTCAACGCTGCCTCCGATCGAGGGGTTTTCCGCGGATCATCGGCCCGAATGGATGGTCGCCGCCTCACCCCTGGGGAACGGTTCGCGGTCACATGCGTTCCTCGCGGAGGTTCCAGGCGCCCAGCGCCCGGGCGAGACCGCGATAGATCGGATGGCCGCAGAGCACCCCGAGGGCGACGGCCAGCATCGAGCCGAGCGCGCCGATCAGGTCCTCGGCGCCGCGTACCGCGTCCTGGCTCAGGTACTCGGTGATCCCGATCAGGCTCAGTGCGCCCGGCACCAGCAGCCAGAAGCCGGGCAGGAACGAGACCAGGGCGGGCGGCCCGGACGGGACCCGTTCCACCAGGTACGCCACGACGGTCAGCACCACCGCCCCGAGGAAGCCGCTCAGGTAGCCGCCGAACGCCTGCCCGCCGAGGTACTGGGCGATCCATCCGGAGTAGAGGACCAGGCAGAGCCAGCCGAGCGTCCGGGGTGGGCCGGACAGCACCAGGTAGTTGCCGATCCCGACGACCAGCGCGCCCAGCCACGGCGCCCACGCGCCGATCGAGTTCTGCGGCGCGCTGACCAGGTGCTCGGCGCGGGGCAGCCCGACCAGCTGGGCGGCGCCGATGATCCCGAACGCGAGCAGCAGCAACTGGAGGAGGCCGGCCACCAGACGGCTCGCCCCGGTCACCATCTCGGCCGCCGACACCTCGACGACCGCCATCGTCAGCATGGCGCCGGGCAGGAAGGTGGCCAGCGGGGCCACCATCGCGCGCAGATCGGCGTCCAGCCAGGTGCCTCCGGCGATCATGAAAGTCAGCGCCGCCACCACGAACGCGGCCGCCACCGGCATGATCATCTGTAGGCTGGCCCAGCGGGCGCCGATCAGCTTGAAGCCGCCCACCAGCACGCCGAAGAGGACGGACAGCAGCAGGTCCACCCACGTCGGCTGGAGGATCAGGCAGATCCCGGCGGTCAGCACGGCGTACCCGAGAATCTGCAACGCCGGCCGGAACCGGGGCCGCATCGTCACGATCTCCTGGATCCGGCGACTGCCCTCGACCGGCGAGGTCAGGCCCTGCTCGGCCTCGCGCAGCACCTCGTAGAGGGCCGCGGTCTGATCCAGGCGGAGCCCGCCACGCAGCGCGCGGGTCGGCTCCAGCGTCGCCGGGCGGCCCGGCTCCAGGGACATGACGACGTACGTCGGCAGCACGCTGAACCGGGCGTGCGCCGCGCCGTACGCCCGGGCCACCCGCAGCAGATGCTCCTCGATCTGGTTGACCGCCTCGCCGGCCGCGGTGAGCGCGCTGCCCAGGAACAGCAGGAACTGTTGCAGCTCCCGGTCGGAGATCGACGAGTCACTCATGTCGCCCGAAGTTAGGTGCGGGGCCGCCGCGGTCGCCTCACCGCTGCGGGATGAGATTCATCCGGCACGAGCGATGTCCGCGGCCCCGCCCGGACGGGAGATTGGCGGCAGACGTGGCGCCGATGCGAAGGGACCACGATGCCCCCGACAGGTCACGAAGCCCCGAGAACCGACGCCGGCAAGGCGGCGGGGCGCGGGGTGCTGTTCGCCGCGTGCGTCTCGGCGCTGGTGGTGAACGCGAACACCTCCGCCGTCACGATCCTGCTGCCGGCGATCAGCGAGGACGTCGGCGCCCCGATCGACGTGCTCCAGTGGGCCGTCACCGGCTACATGCTGGTCGGCGCCGCGGTCATCGTCACCTCCGGCGCGCTCGGCGACGTCTTCGGCCGCCGCCGGATCTTCCTCGGCGGCCTGGTCCTGTTCGTGCTGTCCTGCGCCCTGATCGCGCTGTCCAGCGGAGCGGCCGGGGTGATCGGCGGCCGGATGATCCAGGGCGCCGCCGGCTCCACCATCCTGGCCTGCGGGATGAGCCTGCTGTCGGTCGGATCGTCCGGAACCGGGCAGATGAAGGCCATCACCCTGTGGGGCGCGGCGTCGGCCATCGGCGCGGCCGTCGGCCCACTCGTCGGCGGGGTCCTGGTCGGCACGACCGGCTGGCAGGGACTGTTCTGGATCGACGCGGCGATCGCCGCGGTCTGCATCCCGGTCACCCTGGCCGGGGTCGCCGAATCACGCGACCCGGACCGGCCCCGCTCGATCGACGTGCTCGGCACCGTACTGGTCGCGGTCGCGCTGGTGCCGCTGGTGCTGGCGCTCAGCGAGGGCGGCGACTGGGGCTGGGTGTCCGCTCCCACGATCGGCTGCCTGGTGCTGTCGGTCCTCGGCGGGGCGGGCTTCGTCGCCGCCGAGCGCCGGGCCACCGCCCCGCTCGTCGACCTGCGGCTGCTCCGCAACCGGGTGCTGGTCGGGTCCACCTTCGCCATCCTGCTCGTGGCCGGCATCATCAACGCGCTGATGTACCTGCTCAGCCTCTACTTCCAGGACCCGGCCGCATTCGGGATGACGGCCCTGGAAGCGGGCCTGGCCACCCTGCCCGCGGCGGCCGCGATGATCGCGGTGACGCCGTTGATCACCCCGCTGGCCGTGAAGATCGGCTCGCGGCAGGCGGTCGCCCTCGGCTTCGCCCTGGCGACGGCCGGCGCCGGCGTGATGATCCTGGTGACCGCCGGCTGGAGCTACGCCACGTTCGTGATCCCGCTGATGGTCCTGTCGGTCGGCCTCGGCTTCGCCAACGGGCCGGCCTCGTCGGCCTCCACCTCGGCGGTCTCGCCCGACGAGGTCGGTCAGGCCTCCGGCATCTCCAACATGGCCCGGTACGTCGGCGGCTCGCTCGCGGTGGCGGCCGCCTCCACGGTCTTCACCGCGGTCACCGACTCGCACGCCACCGCCGGGGAATCCGCCGGTGACGCCCTGGCCGCCGGCCTCGCCGGTGCGGCGCTGCTGCTGGCGCTGCTGTCGGCGGCCGGCGTCGCGCTGGCCGTCCTGATGGGCCGGCACCGCGGTGACCCGGCGGGCGCCGTGCACCTGGCCGCCGCGGCGGCCGCGACCAGCCACACGATCCCGACCCGCCCGGTCGCGACCACCGGAGGTGCCCCGGCATGACGCCACGACCGTTCACCACGAAGGACTTCACCGCCCGGATGGAACGGGCGGTCGCCCAGGCCGTCGGCGCCGGGCTCACCGGTCTGCTGGTCACGCCGGGCCCGGATCTCGTGTACTTCACCGGCTACCGGCCCACCGCCATCACCGAGCGGATCACCATGCTGGTGCTCGACCGGGACCACGAGCCGCGCCTGATCGTCCCCACCCTGGAACGTTCGGACGCCGAGGCGGCGCCCGGCGCGAGCGCGGTCACGATCAGCGACTGGCGTGACGGCGCCGACCCGTACGCGGCCACCGCCCGGCTGCTCGCCGCCGACGGCCGCTACGCCATCTCCGACTCGGCCTGGGCCCTGCACCTGCTGGCCCTGCAACGCGAGGTGCCGGCGTCCTGGTTCACGTCGATGACCGGAACCCTGCCGATGCTGCGGGCCGTCAAGGACGCCGACGAGATCGAACGGCTGGCCGGCGCCGGGGCGGCCGCCGACGCCGCGTACGAGGAGATCGTCTCGGCCCGGTTCGCCGGCCGGACCGAGCACGCGGTCGGCACCGAACTGGCCGGGCTGCTCCGCGAACACGGCCACAGCCAGGTCGACTTCACCGTCGTCGGGTCCGGCCCGAACGGCGCCGACCCGCACCACGAGATGGGCGACCGGGTGATCCTCGAGGGCGACATGGTGGTCCTGGACTTCGGCGGGCTCAAGGACGGGTACGGCTCGGACACCACCCGTACCGTGCACGTCGGCGAGCCGACCGGTGTGGAACGCGAGATCCACGACGTGGTGCGGCACGCCCAGCAGACCGCCTTCGAGGCCGTCCGGCCCGGCGCGACCTGCGAGGACATCGACCGGGTGGCCCGCGCGGTCATCGAGGACGCCGGGTACGGGCCGTACTTCATCCACCGCACCGGCCACGGCATCGGCCTGACCACCCACGAGCCGCCGTACCTGGTCGAGGGTGAGACGCGCCCGCTCGTACCCGGAATGTGCTTCTCCATCGAACCGGGGATCTACCTGCCCCGCCGATTCGGCGTACGGATCGAGGACATCGTCACGGTCACCGAGAGCGGTGGCCGCCGCTTCAACAACACCAGCCGCGAGATGCGGATCGTCGCCTGACCGGCTGTTCGATATGGGGAGTGGACACATGATGCAACGGGCACACCGGCCGGCCGCCGTGGCGGCCGCGCTTCTCTGCCTGCTGGCGACGGCGGCGTGCAGCGGCGAGGGGGAGAACCGGACGTTGCCGTCCACCCTGCCGTCGATCGAGCGCACCGCCGACGAGGAGCCCGCTGATACGGCGGAACCGACACGGACCCGTACCGAGAAGCCGGAACCGACCAAGACGACCGAGAAGCCGGAACCGACCGGCGAACCGGAACCGACCAGGACCGGCCAGCAGCCGCAGGAGACCGAGAAGACACCGGACAAGCCGTCCACCACCAAGGTGGAGGTGACGGTGACCGTGGTGCCGCCCAAGACCACCACGCCGACGCCGGAGGAGACCACACCGACACCGGCGGCCACCTCGTCGTCGGCCGAGGTGGTGCCGATCGCCGCCGAGGACGACTCCGGTGGCGTCTGGGGCTGGGTCCTGCTGTTCCTGCTGTTCGCCGGACTCGCCGCCGTGCTGCTGATCAGCCGTTCCCGGCGCACGGCGACCTGGGACGCCGATGCGGGCACCCTGTCCGCCGAGACCCGCATGGTCACCGAGGCGCGGCTGACGCCCGTGCTGGCCTCCGCCGACCCGGTTCAGCGGGCCAACACCTGGCCGCGGGTCCGCGCCGACCTGGCCGCGCTGATCGCCGGCTGGGGCCGGCTGTCCACCCAGCCCTCGGACGCCGCCCGCCAGGCCCGGGCCACCGGGATCACGGTGCTGCTGCGCGACCTCACGGCGGCCGTCGACGCGGAGAACGAGGCGCTCGCCTCGGGCCGTGACTGGCGGGTCCTGCGGCCGCAGATCGAGGAGATCCTGGACGGCCTGGACGCGGCGATCAACCCGCCCGGCCCGCAGGCCCCGTCGCCCGGTGGCCCGCCGCCCAGTAACCCGCCGTATGGTGGCCCGCCCAGTAACCCGCCGTATGGTGGCCCGCCCAGTGGCCCGCCGTATGGTGGCCCGCCCAGTGGCCCGCCGTATGGTGGCCCGCCGCCCAGTGGCCCGCCGCCCACCTCCTACCCGTGACCCGGCGCTGACCCTGGCGTTGTTGACCGGAGTGACGGCCCGTGGCGGCGGGCCGTCACTCCGGAGGTCAGCCGGCCGGGCGGTTGAGCCGCCGATAGACCGGCGCGAGGCGTTTGTGCAGATCCTGGTAGATGTCGTAGATCTCGCCGTAGCGGGCGTGATCCGGCCCGGGAGTGAAGACGTGATCGTTGCGGCTCAGCGCCGGGATGTCGTCGAACGCGATCATCCCGGCGCCGACCGCGCCGATCCAGCCGGCGCCCCGGGCGTTCACGGTCACCGGGTTGGCGTCCCGGCGGATCTCGTGGCCGAGCACGTCGGCGAAGATCTGGCACCACGAGTCGGAGCGGGCCGCGCCGCCGGTGATGACCATCGACTCCACCGGCGCGCCGAGGAACCGGTCGACCGCCTTGGCCAGCCACCGGGTGTTCAGCGCGACGCCCTCGAAGACGGCCCGCAGCAGGTCGGAGCGGGTGGTGTCGAGGGAGATGTTGAGGAACGCGGCGCGCAGGTTCGGGTCGTCGACCGGTGCGCGTTCGCCGTACAGCCAGGGGGTGTAGAGGACGCCGTTCGCGCCGGCCGGGACCGTCGGGATGATCTTGTCGAAGGCGTCGAAGATGGTGCCCTCGTCGCGGCTCACGTGGCCGGCGCTGACGATCGGGTCGTCGTACTCCACGATCTTGTCGCGAAGCCAGGTGAGGTTGGCGCCGGCGGTCGCCTGGAGCGCGGTCATCAGGTAGCGGTCCGGGATGGCGCACGGGATCGACGCGATGCCGGTGAGCACGTCGGTCTTCTTTCGCGGTACGTGCGCGGCGATCCAGGACGACGTGCCCAGGTAGAGGTGGGGCTCGTTGTCCCGGGTGGTGCCCGCCCCGATGGCGGCGGCCGTGTTGTCGATGGCGCCCGCCACGACCTGCACCGATCGGGGGAGGCCGAGGTGATCGGCAGCCAGGGGGGATAGCGTGCCGATCACCTCGGTGCATGCCACGATCGGCGGGAACTTGTCCGCGTCGATCCCGCTGGCGGCGACCAGCGCGGGGGCGTACCGGATGGCGGGGGCCTTCCGGTTGTCGGTGACCCATGAGGTGAGGATCGAGTCGACGGTCGCCACCGTGCGGCCGGTGAGTTTCAGGTTGATCCAGTCGAGGACGTTGAGGAACGTCTTCGTCCTCGCGTAGACGTCCGGCATGTCGTCGCGGATCAGCAGCATGTGGGCGGCCGGGTCCTTGCCGGTCACCGACGGCATGCCGCCGGTGAGCCGCAGCCAGTTGGCGATCCGGCGCACCGAGATGCCGTCGACCGCCGGGAACCCGCCGAACTGCCGCCGCAGGTGGGTGGCCCCACGCATGTCGAGCCAGCTGATGCACCGGGTGAGCGGCTCGCCGGCCGCGTCCACCGCGATGGTGCCCTCGCCCTGCGTCGACGAGCAGATGGTGGTCACCGCGCGCAGATGATCCGGGAAGTCGCGGCCCAGGTCGGCGACCACCTCGGCGAGGGCGTCCCACCAGGCGACCGGGTCCTGTTCGGCGCCGCCGCCGGGCAGGACGACCAGCGGGACCGGCCGTTCGGCCCAGCCGGTCACCGTCCCGTCGGCCGCGACGAGCGCGGCCTTCATCCCCGAGGTCCCCAGGTCGATCGCCAGGATCTGCGGCGGAATGGCCACTTACACTCCCTCGACCAGCGCGAAGACCTGGTCGAACCGGGCGAGGGCGTCGTCGATGACCTCGTCGGTGTCGGCCATCGACGTGTACATCCGCGAGCCGGCCAGCGTGATGATGCCGTGGGCGGCGTAGGCCGCGCCCATCTGCTCCATCACCTGCTTGCGGCCCTTGTTCTCCTTGAACAGCTTGACCGGGTTGCGCATGTCGAGCATCAGCACGCCGCTGGACTGCAGGTGCACGATCGAACCCTGGTTGTAGGCCACGTACGGCAGACCGTACTTGTCGATCAGGCGCTGGAGGCCGCGGGTCAGCCGGTCACCGGCCTTGCCGGCGATCACCGGCGCGTTGGTGCGGGCCATCTCCTGAATGGCGAAGTAGCCGGCCGCGCAGGACAGCGGGTTCGCCGACAGGGTGCCGCCGACCTGGATGTGGGCGCCGTGCTTGCCGTCCAGCCCGGAGCCGAAGACCGCCATGACGTCGGCTCGCCCGCCGACCCCGCCGGCCATCGGGTAGCCGCCGGAGACGGCCTTGCCGAGGACGGTCAGGTCGGGCGTCACGCCGAAGTAGCCGGCGGCGCCGCCCAGGCCGGTCCGGAAGCCGGTCACCACCTCGTCGAAGATCAGCAGTGCGCCGAACTCGTCGCACAGCTTGCGGACGGCGGCGTTGTAGCCCTTCGGGACCGGGCGGGTGCCGGACTCCGGGCCGAGCGGCTCCACCACGACCGCGGCGGTGCCGCCGCGCAGCCTGTTCTCGATCAGCTTGCGCTTGAGCAGGCCCAGGTCGTGCGGGAACGCCTCCCGGGTGCGGCCGGTGGCGCCCCACGGGATGCCCTTGGCGTTCATCCGGAACGAGCCGGGGACGCGCAGGCCGTAGACCATGGTGTCGGACCAGCCGTGGTAGGCGCCGCCGACCTTGATGACCATCCTCTTCTTGGTGTACGCCCGGGCCGCGCGCACCGCCGCCATGACCGCCTCGGTGCCGGAGCCCAGCGACCGGTACATCTCGATGTGCGGCATGTACTGGTGGATGATGTCGGCGAGCTTCAGCTCGTACTCGTGGAAGAGGCCGGTGACCGGCCCGGACTCGCGGATCACCTCGGCCACCCGCTCGTTGACCGGGGCGTAGTTGCTGCCCAGGATGGTCGGGCCGCCGGCCTGGAGGAAGTCGATGTAGACGTTGCCGTCGCGGTCGGTCAGGTAGGCGCCCTCGGCCTTGTCGATCGCCAGCGGGAACGGGTAGTTGAACGCCAGGTTGTGCTGGACGCCGCCGGGGATCCGCTTCTTGGCCCGCTCGGTGATCTCCTTGCTGGCGGTGCACTTGGTCTCGAAGTAGTTCAGCGTGTCGAGCAGGGCGTCGTGGCGCAGCCCGCGCATCGGCTGGGCCACGAGAGCCTTCAGCCGGCGCAGGGTGTCGTCGACGTCGAGGTATTCGCTGATCGAGTAGCCGAGGTCCGCGGACGTCTCGTACTGCTGCGGGGCCTCGGTCTCGGCGGACGGCAGCTCCTCGTCCTCCGGCACCCGGACCGGCTCGACCGCCTCGGTGATCTGCGCGGCGATCCGCTTCTCGTCCTTCTTCAGCTTGCTGAAGGCGATCTCGCGGATCGTGTCCGGAATCGTGTAGACCTTGCCGGCCTCCGAGGTGAGCGCCATCAGGTAGGCGATCGACACCTTCTCCAGCAGCGCCATGTTGAACACCGCGCGATCCGGGTCGGTGCCCAGCGCCACCACGCCGTGGTTGGCGATGATGAACGCGTTGTCGCCGCTCGCCACCTTCTTCCGCACGTTCTTCGCCAGGAAGCCGGTGCCGGACGGCGCGTAGTCGATGATCGCCACCTCTTTGCCGAGGAAGCGGACCTGCTCGTCGGTGAGCGCCGGGATCGGCTTGCGCAGGAAGGCGAGGGCCGACGCATACGGCTGGTGGGTGTGGACGATCGCGTTCACGTCCGGCCGGTCGCGGTAGACGTTGGCGTGCATGCCGCACTCGATCGACGGGACCAGGCCGCCGGCGCCGCCGGGGTCGGGCACGTGCTTGCCGTCGAAGTCGACGATGCAGATGTCCTCCACCCGCATCCGGTCGTAGTCGTAGTTGCTCGGCGTCACGGCATAGAGCTGGTGACCCGGGATCCGGACCGAGACGTTGCCCTCGGTCGCCTTGAGATAGCCGCGGTCGAGCATCGTCCGGCACATGTCGACCACGTGCTGGCGGGACAGACGGTGTTTCACAGGCGGGGTTCCGATCCGTGCGGGGGAGTTACGGGTCCATCGTCGTCCCGAGCCCCGGACGAAGCATCATCGGCGAACCAGCAAGAATCCATCGTCGGTTTATCACCGGGTGACAAAATCGGGGACGATGAACACCCCCTGGCAGAACCTGCCCACCGATCTGGCCGTCGCCATGCGCCCGCGCCTGCCCGCCGCCGTCCGCGACATCGCCACGGCGGTCCGGGAGAGCCCCGGCGCCGGGGCCGGGGAGAAGTTCGAACGCGACGTGCGTACCGCCGTGAAGGTGGCCCTGGACCGGTTCCTCGACCTGGCCGGCACCCGGGAGCCCGCGCTGCCGCCCCGGATCCGCGAGGTCTTCGTGGCCCTGGGCGCGGCCGAGGCCCGGGAGAACCGCGGGCCGGAGACCCTGCTCGCCTCCCTGCGGATCGCCTCCCGCCTGCTGCTGCGTACCGCCACCGAGGCGCTCGGCGAGTTGCGGCCGGTCAGCGTCGCCGAGGTGATCGACCTGTCCGACGCCACCAGCGCGTTCATCGACGAGCTGGCCACCGCCTGCACCGACGGTCTGGCCCGCCAGCTGCGCGAACAGGCCGGCGAGGGGGACCGGCGCCGCCGCCAGGTGGCCGACCTGCTGCTCACCGGCGGCAGCTCGCCCGAGGTGGTCCGGGAGGCCGCCGCCGGGATCGGCTGGCCCGGCGTGGACACCGTGGTCCCGGTGCTGCTGCCGCCGGACCAGGCCCGCGACGCCCGGTTCCGGTTCGGCGCGGACGGGGTGGTCGCCGAGCGCGGCCGGGATGCGGTGCTGCTGCTGCGCGGCGGGCCACGGGCCGAGCGGGCGGCGCTCACCGAGGCGCTGTACGGCCGGGAGGCGGTGGTCGGCCCGGCCCTGCACTGGACCGAGGCGCCGCAGGCGGTGCGGCTCGCCGAGCGGACCGCCGAACTGGTCACGCCCGGCGCCGAGCCGGTCTTCGCCGACGACCACTTCGCGGTCCTGGCGCTGCGCGGGGAGCCGGCCGCGCTGCCGGTGCTGACCGCCCGGCGGCTCGCACCGCTGGCCGGGCTGCGGGCCGGCCAGCGGGAGGCGTTCCTGGTCACCCTGGAGAGCTGGCTGCGGCACTGGGGTTCGCGTTCGGCGGTCGCGGCCGAGCTGTTCGTGCACCCGCAGACCGTCAGCTACCGCCTCAACCGCCTCCGCGAGCTGCTCGGCGACGACCTGGACGACCCGCGCGCCCGCTTCGAGCTGCTGCTGGTCCTCACCTACCAGTCCCGGTCGGCGTGACCGGGGCCGCTTGCGGCCTTCTTTTGAATCGTGGTTCACTTCTTGCCTTGCATTGAATCCGGATTCATAGCTTGGGGGCCTCCGGATGCCATACCGGCAAACCGCATTGACCAGGAAGAACGCTGAGGACAAGCGGGACGGGTTCCTGCGCGCCGCGCGGGCGCTCGTCGCGGCGGACGGCTTCAAGGCCGCCACCGTCGCCGCGATCGCCGCCCGCTGTCAGGCCAGCGTCGGATCGGTGTACTCGTACTTCGACGGCCGCGACCGGCTGCTCGCCGAGGTGTTCCGCAGCGCCGCCACCCACGAGATCGACCTGGTCCGCCTCGCCGTCTCGGACGCCGGGCAGCGGGCCTCGGAGCGGATCGACGAGCTGATCCGGATCTTCTCGACCCGCGCCCTGCACGGCCGTCGGATGGCCTGGGCCCTGCTGTTCGAGCCGGTCAGCCCGGTGGTCGAGGCGGAGCGGCTGGTCTACCGGCGGTCCTACGCCGACATCGGCGAGCAGATCATCTCCGACGGTCTGGCCGGTGGCGAGTTCGTCCCGCAGGACCCGCGGCTCGCCTCCTCGGCGGTGATGGGCGCGATCTCCGAGGCCCTGGTCGGCTGGATCCGCCCGGACAGCCCGGAGCCGTCCGAGGAGACCCAGACCGCGGTCGTCGACGGGATCCGCTCGTTCTGCTTCCGCGCGCTCGGCGTACCGATGATGTCTGGAGGAATGCGATGAGCACGACCACCGCACTGAGGACCGCCCAGCGGGTGCTGGCCGATCAATCCGTCACCCGGATGCTCGGCACCCGGCTGATCTCCTTCAGCGAGAAGGGCGCCGTCGTCGAGCTCGACATCCGCCCGGAGATCACCAACCATCACGGCGCCGTGCACGGCGGGATCGTGGCGTACGCCGCGGACTGCGCGCTGGCCTTCGCCGGCGGCGCGGCCCTCGGCCCGGACGTGGTCACCTCCGGCCTGACGGTCGACTACATCGCCCCGGCGCGCGGCCGCACGCTGCGCGCCAACGGCATGGTGATGCGCGCCGAGGGCCGCCGCGCCGCCTGCCGCTGCGAGCTGGTCGCGATCGCCGACGACGGCACCGAGACCCTGGTCGCGGTCGCGCAGGGGACGATCGTGGCCCCGGAGCGGAAGCCGGAGCGGACCGAGGGGACGGTCGCGCAGGAGGAGCGGGCGGCAAAGGCCACCGACAGGGCGAGCGTACGGCTGGGCCGCATCGGCACCCCCACGATCCAGGAGGTGCTCAAGGAGCGGCGCCGCACCGGCGACACCGACGACGGCGCCACGGTGGCCCTGGTCATCGAGGGTGGCGGCATGCGCGGCATCGTCTCCGCCGCGATGGCCGCCGTCATCGAGCAGGAGGGCGTCCTCGAACACATCGACATGATCGTCGGCACCTCGGCCGGCGCGGTGAACGCCGCCGCCCTGGCCGTCGGCGCCGCCAACGCGATGGCCGAGTCGTACGCCGAGGTCTTCGCCTCGCCCGAGTTCATCGACGTCCGCCGGATCGCCCGGGGCCGCCCCGTGATCGACGGCCTGCGCATCGTCTCCCACGTCGACGACCTGCTGGACATCGGCTCGGCGTCCGGCACCGACTGGGCGGGCCGCCTCGCCATGGTCGCCACCGATGTGGACACCGGCCGCGCCGAGGCGCTGTCCGACTTCGCCGACCGGGACGACCTGGTCAACAGCCTGCACGCGTCCGGGCTGCTGCCGCTGCTCGCCGGTGACCCGGTCCAGTGGCGGGGCCGGCGCTGGCTGGACGGCGGCATCGTCGAGGCGGTGCCGGTGGTCAGCGCGGCCGCCCGGGGCGCCACCCACGCGATCGTCCTGGCCACCCGGCCGCCCGGCACCCAGCCCGGCTACGGCGCCGCCGACGTGGTGGTCGAGCGCTACCTGCGGCGGCTCAACCCGGAGCTGGCCGCCGCCTACCGGGGCCGCCCGCACCGCTACCGGGAGACGTTGCAGCAGGTCCGGGACGGGTGGTCGCACGGGTTGAGCACGATCGCGCTGACCCCGCGGCTCAATGACCCGCTGCCCGGCCGGCTGGAACGCGACCAGGTGGCGCTGCGCGCGGCCCGGACCGCGGCCGCCGACGCCGCCCGCGAACACCTCGCCTTCCTGCTGGAGGAGAAGCCGTGACCCACGACGTCGTGAACCAGGCCCCGCCGCGGGTGGACGTGAACGAGTACCTGACCCATCCGGCGCTCACCGAGGCGGTCGGCCGCTACGGCGCGGGCTGGGCCACCGGCCACCTGACCGGGGTCGGCGCGCTGGTGGGGCGGGGTGACTTCCAGCGGGACGCGGAGCTGGCGAACACGCATCCGCCGGTGTTCTCGAGCCACGACCGGTGGGGGCACCGGGTGGACGCGGTCGACTTCCACCCGGGCTACCACCGGATCATCGGCGCCGCGATCGAGAACGGCGCGCACACCAGCTGCTGGGCCGAGCCGCGGCCCGGCGGGCACGTCGCCCGGGCCGCCACGTTCATGCTGTTCGCGCAGATCGAGCCGGGGCACGCCTGCCCGGTGAGCATGACCCACGCGGTGGTGCCGTCGCTGCGGTTCACGCCCGAGCTGGCCGGCGAGTGGCTGCCCCGGGTCTTCTCCCGCGACTACGACCCGGAGCTGCGCGCCGGCAAGACGTCGGCGATCTTCGGCATGGCGATGACCGAGAAGCAGGGCGGTTCGGACGTACGGGCGAACAGCACCCGGGCCGTCGGCGCGGGCGACGGGACGTGGCGGCTGACCGGGCACAAGTGGTTCTGCTCGGCCCCGCAGTCGGACGCCTTCCTGGTGCTCGCCCAGGCGCCCGGCGGCCTGTCCTGCTTCCTGGTGCCGCGGGTGCTGCCCGGCGGCGACCGCAACGTCTTCCGGATCCAGCGGCTCAAGGACAAGCTCGGCAACAAGTCGAACGCGTCGTCGGAGATCGAGCTGGACGGCACCGTCGGGTGGCTGCTCGGTGAGGAGGGCCGCGGGGTCCGCACCATCATCGAGATGGTCGCGCAGACCAGGTTGGACTGTGTGCTGGGCAGCGCGGCCGGGATGCGGCAGTCGGTCGCCGAGGCGGCCTGGCACGTCCGGAACCGCAGTGCGTTCGGGGCGGTGCTCATCGACCAGCCGGCGATGACCGCGGTGATCGCCGACCTCCAGCTGGAGGCGGAGGCGGCGACGTGGACGGCGATGCGGCTGGCGTCCGCGTACGACAGTGACGACGACGAGTCGGTGGCGTTCCGGCGGCTGGCCACCGCGGTCGGCAAGTACTGGGTCTGCAAGCGCGGGCCGAACCACGCCTACGAGGCGCTCGAATGTCTCGGCGGCAACGGCTACACCGAGGCGTTCCCGCTGGCCCGGCGCTACCGGGAACAGCCTGTCATGGCCGTGTGGGAGGGCTCCGGCAACGTGATCGCGCTGGACGTGCTGCGTGCGATGGCCCGGGAGCCGGAGTCGGTCGGGGCGGTGGATCGTGAGCTCGCGAGCGCTCTGGGCGTACACCCGGAATTTGATCGTCATGTGGCGGCGACCCGGAAGCTGGTCGCGAAGGCCGCGGGAGATCCGGCGTCAGCGCGCCGTGTGGTGGAGGCCCTGGCACTGGGGTTGCAGGGCGCGGTGCTGATCCGGGAGGCCCCGGCGGAGATCGCGGACGCTTTCGTGGCGTCGCGGCTGGGCCCGGACCGCTCGCTGGAATACGGCGCGCTCGACCCGGGCCTGCCGGTCGCCAAGATCGCGGCGCGCGCGTAGGAGAACCAAGATCGCGGCGCGCGTAAGAGCGCTCAGAGCCAGCCGCGGAGCTGGTCACGCAGGCGGGTGTCGTCCGCCTGCGTGACCACGTCGCAGACCCAGTCCCAGTGCAGGGTGACCCGGTCGCCGACGGCCAGCTCCGGCAGCAGCGACCGCTCCCATCGCACCTGTTCGCTGTGGAGGTCCCCGACGGCGAGGGTCCCGTCGCGCCACGCCAGGGCGGGCGAGCGGACGACCGCGTGCAAGCCGTGTATCGAGGAAACCATTCCGGTGCGGATCCGGCAGCGGTCCAGCACCGACACCGCGTGCGAGCTGCCGGTACGGCGCAGCAGCGACAGCCACGGGTACACCTCGAAGACGTGGAAGCTGTGGTGGGCCATGGCCCGCGACCCGCGGTACTGCCCGGCGAACCGGGACCGGAGCACGTCGGCCAGCGCGTCGCCGTCGACCAGGTCCAGCAGCGTCCCGCCCAGCCAGTAGGCCGCCACCACCCGTTCGTCGAGCGGATCGGCGATGCCCGCCGACGAGGCGATGAAGCAGAGGTACGCCCACGCGCCCTCGAAGTCGCGGGCCCGCCGTCCCAGCTCGGCGGGCGCCACCCCGTCCGGCCCGCAGTAGCCCAGCTCGTTCGGTGGGAACGCGTAGCGCGCGAACAGGGTGGCCCCGGCGTCGCTCATGCCGTCACCTCCGCTGCGCTCCGGCGCCGCCATGAGTTCAAGACTGAGCCGAATGATTCGCTCGCAAGCTCGCTCATGCCGTCACCTCCGCTGCGCTCCGGCGCCGCCATGAGTTCAAGACTGAGCTGAATGATTCGCTCGCAAGCTCGCTCATGCGGGGTCAGCAGATCCGGGGCAGCTGTTCGCCGATCGGCATCGAGATCACCCGGGTGCCGCCCAGCGCGGTCCGGGCCACCACCATCCCGGGATGCCCGGCCACGCACGTCCCGATCCGGCGCGCGCCCGTCCCGTACGGGTGGGCGCGCATCGCCGCCAGCACGTCCTCGGCGTGATCCGGGCGGACGAAAGCCACCAGCCGTCCCTCGTTGGCGACCTGCAACGGGTCGAGGCCGAGCAGGTGGCAGGCGTCGGCCACCCCGTCGGGCACCGGCAGGTCCCGTTCGGTCAGCTCCACCCCGACCCGCGCCGCCGCCGCGATCTCGTTGAGAGCCGCGGCCAGCCCGCCCCGGGTCGGATCGCGCAGCACGTGCAGGTCGGCGCCGGTGGCGAGCATGGCGGCGACCAGCCCGTGCAGCGGCGCGGTGTCGCTGGCCACCGTGGTCCCGAACTCCAGGTTCTCCCGGCAGCTGAGCACCGCCACCCCGTGCCGGCCGAGATCGCCGCTGATCAGCACGGCGTCGCCGACCGCGGCCCGGCGGGGCTCGATCTCCACGCCGTCCGCCACGACACCCACCCCGCTGGTGGTCAGGTACACCCCGTCGCCGTTGCCGTGGCCGACCACCTTGGTGTCGCCGGTGACCAGCCGTACCCCGGCTGCGGTGGCCGCCGCGCCCATGGCCGCCGAGATCCGGCCGAGGTCGGCGAGCGGTGTGCCCTCCTCCAGGATGAACGCGGCCGACAGGTAGAGCGGGGTGGCGCCGGCCATCGCCAGGTCGTTGACGGTGCCGTTGACGGCCAGGTCGCCGATCGAGCCGCCGGGGAAGAACATCGGCTGGACCACGTACGCGTCGGTGGTGAACGCCAGCCGCGCCCCGCCCGCCTCGACGACCGCGCAGTCCCGGTCGGCGGTGCCGCCGGCGTCCCCGTACCCGGGGATGAGCAGATGCCGGACCAGGTCGGCGGACATGGCGCCCCCGCCGCCGTGCCCGGCGACCACGTTGGGGGTGTCGCGCAGCGGCACCGGGCAGGACCAATCCTCGAAGGAGATCATCCGGCG